>CAVOWP010000030.1:0-748080 GCA_963700185.1 uncultured Alphaproteobacteria bacterium | reverse complement strand
GGGTCAGCAGCCCATTGCACTGCAGACGTCCTACGCCGCGCTTGCCGATGCGGCGCCGCCGCAGCTTTTCCGGGCTGTCTCGATCGGCGGCGATACCGCTGAGATAAAGCAGCTCCTTCCGGTGCTGCAAGAATACGATTATGTCGCGTTGACCGGTGGCGGACCGGTCGATGTGCCACCGAACCGATGTCTCGCGAAAGTTTACCGGCGGCCGAGCTTCCAGATCTTTGCTGTCCTTCACGATCCCGGTTGCGCCAGCGCAGACGAGTAACCCATTTCCTGGTCCAGAGGTATTTTGGCGGTGTTGTCATGGCAGCCAGCGGCACTGCAGGCCTGAGCCAAGTGGGTCGCAACAGGTGATAGCTCAGCCTCAATCGAGCGCCGCCGTGAAGCGGGAGTAATGGACCGTGCCGATGGCGTCTTCCGCTTTGAACAGCTTGGGCATCATCGGCTGCAGTATCTCCGGCAACGCCTCGGCGTCCGCGGGCGACTTCAAGGGAAAGCTCACGGTTAAATGGTTCTGACTCACGGGCGATCTCCTTCGTCCGGTTCACGGGAACATGCCGCATTCGAACATTTTGTTGGCGACGGGTGCGGCAATCTTGTCAGTAATTGGAGAAATGGTGCTCGGCGAACCAGGCAATCGCATAGCCGACCTCGTCAGCGAGCCCGGTCTGCTCCGCGACCTCGGCAAAAACTTCTGCTGTCGGCTTTTCGGGGTCGCGCGATCCCATCAGATTGAAGATGCCAAATTCCATGGCTCATTCCTTTACTTTGCCGCTTCTGTAAGCGTGGCCGCGATGACCCGAGGGCGTCAAGCTCGCAGGGTATAATTTTGTTATTCCTCGGCCGCAGATGCGGACTTTTCGAGAGCGGGACTGAGGGTTCGAATCCGGCTTCCTCCAGCGGTGAGTCTGGTGCGAACTGTGAAACAGCATCGGACCGGGACCCTGCGGCAATTCCGGTGCGGACGGAAATGCACAGGTCGTTCAGCACCCGCTCTGCGACGGCGACGCCTGCGCGACCTTGCCGACCAGCAGCGTGGGCAGGTCATTGTGGCCGCGATCAAGTCCGTCGCGACCGGCTTAGGCACCTTGCCTGCCGCCGGGTATCCCGACTGCCGAGCCGGGGGACTACGTTCAGACGATCAAATGAGCCGGCGATCAAATGGCGGAAATCTGCACTTTACGAAGTCAGAACAAGGACTTACGGGTTGCGCAGCCCTCGAATTCTTTCCTGGAGCAATTCGCGAAAAACCGAGGAAAACTGCCGATTATTCGCGCGCGCGACGCGCGCGCGTTTATAGCGTCAAACAATGGGACGGCTCTGCTGAACAGTAGGACGAAAACCATCAGCAGCAACGAACGTTGTATCATTTGAAATCTCCATTGGTCCATATTCCGACAATACCGAATTGCCAAGCAATGGCTAGTGTTTATTTGGCATTTACTACGTTTGTGAGATGAATCGGGAATGGGGCGCCGATCACGCTCCTCGATCGCACCGCCTGGCCAGCTTCAGCGCACTATGGCACTGCAGTGATGGTTCTGAATGACACGGTTAGGGACGAGTTCAAAATCGCGGGCACAATGAACGCGCGCGAGGCCGGGAGGCCGGGAGGCCGGGAGTACAGCTCCATCATTTATCCCGCTCTTCTCGCTATGCGCGGCGTCGCGCGGCATCTACGCCAGCCCGGATACGATTTCGATAGCCACAGGTATCAGGCGACTAACTTGTTGGTCGAGTTTATTAATTTTAACGTGACGTGCACCTCGATGTGTCATGCCGCTGGGCTCTAATACTCAGCCTTGCGGAGAACTGAAGATGCCCGCTCTAGGACTGCTGATGCTCGCGGCTCAAGTGTTGTGTGCAGTTCATGTTATACGCACGGGTCGCCCTTACTGGTGGATCTTCCTGATCGTTTTCGTGCCATTGGTAGGGATGATGGTCTATCTAGTGGCCGAGATCCTGCCCGAGTTGATCGGCAATGGTTGTGCCCGACAGGCAGTCTCGGGCGTGACCAGCTTCCTCGATCCGGGCCGCGAATTGCGCGACGCGATGCGCCAAAAGGAAATCGCGCCGACCGTCCAAAACAAAGCAGCACTCGCCGAAGCATATCTCGCAGCAGGCCAGCCCGCCTGTTCCGCATCGCTCTACCGCGAGGCGTTGACCGGCGTTCACTCGACCGACCCTGGCCTGATGCTGGGGCTTGCCCGCGCGTTGTTCGCCCAGGGCGAGGCAATGCAGGCCCAGGTCGCGCTGGAACGTCTGCGCGCCGCCAATCCGGATCACACCTCTGCCGAAGGTCATTTGCTATATGCGCGTAGCCTTGAGTTGCAGGACAAATCTGATGCCGCACTATACGAATACGCGGCCCTAGTGGGTTATTACCCCGGTCAGGAAGCACGTTACCGCTACGCTCTCCTGCTCAAGAAGACGGGTCGGAGTGCAGAGGCTCGGAAGTTCCTGGAGGATATCTGCCAGGCAATCGACTATGGGCCACGCTTCCAATATCATGAGCAGCGAAAATGGTATGACTTGGCGCGCCGCGAGCTCACCGCTTAGACGAGGCGGTCCAGCATGCGGAACACGATCCGCCTCGCTTCGGGCATACCGGCCTCCCACGCGTCCGGATCGTCGATCTTTTTCTGCATGGCGATCACGTTCCCGCCGGCCGAAAACGCTCGACCCGCTCCGGTCAGGACGACAACATGCACATCGGGATCGTCGTTGACATCGTCCCAGATGCGGGACATCGCGGTGTGCATCGGCCCGGTGAACGCGTTGAGGGTCTCGGGCGCGTTCAAGGTTATCGTGAGCACCTTGTCCTGTAGCGCAACGAGTACACCGCCATATTGGGAGTAGTCGTAGGCCATCATTCGCTCCTGTGATTGTTGCCCGAACCGCCACAGTCTACGCGCCTCGACCTCACGTCGGCAAAGCGATGGGTTGACGACTGGATCACACAGCCGAGAAATTCACCTGATCATGTGGCTGGACCGATCCTTCAGCCGTTCAGCGCGCTCGATCCGTTTTGCGTGGTCAATCGAGGACGCGGTTCAGGAAGGCGTCCATCTTTGTTGTCGCTGCCCTTGAGAGATTGTTCGGGAACAGTGTGAAGCCGTGCGCTCCGCCGGGGTAGACCGCCAGCTCGGCTCCGTTTCCCGCAACGACCCAGCGCGCGTGCATAAACAACGTGTCATCGAGCAGCGCGTCCTTGGTTCCAACGCTGAAGAGAGCAGGGCACAAGCCCTTTAGATCAGCGTAGAGCGGGGAAATATCCGGCAGGCGCCGGTCGATGATCGTCGGCAGGAACGCATTGTAGAACTGCTGCATGTCGATCGTCCGCAGCACCAGCCGTGTATTGCCGAACTGACGCTGGCTAGGCGTCATGCTGAGATCGAAGGCCCCATACACGATATTGGCGCCGCGAAACCCGGTATAGCCGTGACGATCCCGCATGCGCAGAATGGTCACCGCCGTCAAGTGCCCGCCTGCCAACTCACCGCCTATCGTCAGAACGCCGGTGCCGAATTCTTTCTTGCCGTTCTGTACCAGCCAAGCGGCGGCGGCCTCGCAATCGTCCGGACCCGCCGGATAGGGGTGCTCCGGCGCCAGCCGGTACTCCACGGCGATAACCGCCTGACCCGTGTTGTCGGCGATCCGCTCGAGCATCGGATCCTGCATGTCCGCGCCGCCGAGCACCCAACCGCCCGCCGTGGAGGTGCAGATAAATCCCTCGGGGTTGCGCCGGTGCGATCACGCGCAACGGGATTTCGTTGCCGTCCTTGCCAGTAATGGTCAAGGTTCGTGCGCGACTCGACATAACGGGAGCCGGAAACGGCCCTTCGCCGCGTCGGCGTGCGGCCCGCATGGCCGCGGCGCCGACGATCCACCATTCGGGCTGGCCGGTCAGCATCTGGATCATGTCCGAATTCAGCTTCGCCGTCTCAGCATCTATCGCCGCGTCGGCGAACAAGACTGGATCGAACGGTCGCTGCGTCGGCCATGGCATTCTCCCCCGCTGTTGAGAGCGCTACGATATCGCATGGTGAACCGCCGACGTCCGGCTGTTTTTGAATTTGCAATCGCGGAGGAGAGATCGATGCCAAGGCTCGCTGGCAGGGTAGCCTTCATCACCGGCGCCGGTAACGGGATCGGCCGCGCCACCGCAATCCTGTTCGCCCGCGAGGGCGCCCAAGTCGCCATTGCTGAGATCGATGCTCAGGCCGGCGAGGAAACCGCTCACCTCGCTGGAAACGAAACGATCGCGATCCGCGCCGACGTGACCGACCCCGACAGCCTGCAATCGGCGATCCGCGCCACCGTCGACAAGTTCGGCCGCCTCGACGTGCTCCACAACAATGCCGGCGGCTCTACCGCACAGGACGACACCGCGGTCAACGCGCCGCTCGATGAATTTTGGCGGGCGATCAAGCTCGATCTTTACGGCACGTTTCTCGGATGCCGGTTCGGCATCCCAGAACTGATCAAGGCCGGTGGAGGCTCGGTGATCAACATGAGCTCAAACGTCGCGTTGATGGGGGTCGCCGGTCGCGATTGCTACACCGCAGCAAAGGGTGGAATCGCCGCAATCACCCGTTCGCTTGCTGTCGCTTACGCCCCGCAAAGAGTTCGCGTCAACGCGATTGCGCCGTCGGCGACGATGACTGAGCGGGTCAAAAAACTGGTTGCGGGAAACGCCGCGCTGACGCGGCTGGCCAACTCTCATCTGCTCGGCCTGATCGAGCCGAACGACATCGCCAGCACGGCGCTTTATCTCGCCAGTGACGAATCCCGCATGGTCACCGGCCAAGTCCTGCCGGTCGACAGCGGGGTGACCATCTCTTGACGAAGTTGCGGCCGATGAGGTGTGGTTTGGCGAAGCGCCCGGTCGCAGACTAAGCTCCGGCCGTTAGACTGACACCCGGAGTTGTGCCTTATGCCCGCTTCCGAAACAAAAGTCGCGACGTCGGCGCAACCCGCTCCGCCGAGGCCGCCGATCGAGGGCCCATCCGCCTGGGTCGGCGTGGATATGCGCGGACGTGAGGCGGAGTGGACCTACCGCCTGTCGCCGCCGGAGATTGCGGAGATCGAAACGGCAGTCAAGGCGGTGCAGGCGCGCGGCTCGATATCGCCGATATTCGCCGCGAGGACTTTCCGTTGCCGACACTCGGCCCGGTGCTGGATCGGCTGCGCGCCGAGGTGCTGAAGGGCCGCGGCTTTGCGCTGTTGCGCGGCATGCCGGTCGAAGATCGGCCGATCGCCGAGAGCGCGACGGCCTATTGGGGCGTCGGCACTTATTTCGGCAGCGCCCGCTCGCAGAACGCGCAGGGGCATCTACTGGGGCATGTTTACGACCTCGGTAAAGGGCTCAGCGCGACCAATCCCAATCTGCGCAGCTATGCGACCGCCGAACGCCAGAATTTCCATATCGACCGTTGCGACGTCGTCGCGCTGTTGTGCCTGCGCCGCGCGAAGTCGGGCGGGCTGTCGACGATCGTCAGTTCGATGGCGGTGCACAATGTCATGGCGGAGCGCCGGCCCGATCTGCTGGACCGGCTGTATCAGCCGTTTCCCGTTGACCGGCGCGGCGAGGTGCCGGAGGGTAAGGCGCCGTTCTACGAAGCGCCGGTGTTCAACGAGCATGCCGGCTATGTCTCGGTGCTGTATTCCCGACTGCATATCGGTTCGGCGCAACGGTTTCCCGAGGCGCGGCGGCTCACGGCCGAAGACATCGAAGCGCTCGACATGTTAACCGAATTGGCGGGCGACTCCGACTTGCGGCTCGATATGAATTTCATTCCGGGCGATATCCAGTTCCTGCACAACCATACGATCCTGCATGCCCGCTCGGCCTACGAGGACTGGCCCGAGGCCGAGCGCAAGCGGCACCTGTTGCGCCTGTGGCTGTCCCCGCCCGGCGCCCGGCCGCTGCCGCCGGTTTTTGCAGAATGCTACGGCGGCGTCACGATCGGCGATCGCGGCGGCATCGTCTGTAAGGGAACGCGGCTGCATGTACCGCTTACGCCAGGCTGAGCAACGACGCTGCCGTTGACCCAGGTGGCGCGCGACGGCCTCTGCCCAGAATCGCGCGGGCGTTGACGGCGACATAATTATAAGCCCTTTCTGGTCCGCTTAGGGTCAAACTGAGACCTGTTTTACCACTGAGTCCTGGTCAGCATGTGAATGGATAGCAGACACCCAGCTGACCAGGGCATCGGTTCTCTTGGGATTTAGTTCTATATTGACGAAATCCGCCCAGTACGAGCCACAGTTCGCGGCTGAGCAATTCCATGCTCGGCTTGCGCCCAACAACGCCATGACATTATCCCGAATAGAGTGGCGTTGGCCGCCGAACAGAGCGTGAGTGGGGTCACCGGCGCGACCGCGTCAGGTCAATCAGGAGACCCACCCATGCGCATTTACATTATCGGCAATGACGGAATCACCCTGTGCCGCGAGCCTCCAGCCACCGTGAATAAGGGCGAAATTGCGGTTGCCTCGAGGGCGGAGTTGCACGCCGCCCGGCTCAGCGGCAAGCGCCTGCTGGCGCTGTGGAATGCACTCCCCGGTGTCGAGAAGCAGACGAAGGTCGGCGACCGCGATACGCTGATCGATCAGCTGTGGTCGGCGATCGAGGCGTTGCCGGACCCGGACCGTCAATCTGACACGAAGCGCCCGTCAAAGCAGGAGGCGGTGATTGCGATGCTGCAGCGCCCCGAGGGCGCAACCGTCGACGAGGTCGCAAGCGTAATGGGTTGGCAGCGGCACACGGTCCGGGGGCTCTTCTCCGGAACTCTGAAGAAGAAGCTCGGGCTGACCCTCGCCTCGGCGACGGAGGAGCGCGGTCGGGTCTATCGCATCGCCGTGCCGGAGCAGGCATGAGCCGCGCGATCCAAGATGCAACGGGTTGCCGGGAGGCGCTTGCGCGCCTCCCTAAGCTCGGCCTCCGCGAGCTTCGTCAGCATTGGCGCGTTCTCTACAAGGCGGAGGCGTCGCCGCACCTCAGCCGCGAGCTGCTGCTGCGAGCTGTCGCATACCGGATGCAGGAGGTCGTTCTCGGCGGCCTCCGTCCGCAGCGGCAGCGCCAGCTCCGTCAATTTGCTCGCCAACTCAACGACAGCCGAGAGGGGCGGGTACGTCCTCGTCCCGAGCTGAAGCCTGGAACCCGGCTGGTTCGAGAATGGCAGGGTCGAACCTATGAGGTGCTGGTGGTTGATGACGGCCTCTCCTGGCAGGGCACGAGCTACCGCTCGCTTTCCGCCCTCGCGAGAAAGATCACCGGCACAGCGTGGTCGGGACCGCTCTTCTTCGGGTTGAAGCCGAACCGCACTGCCGCTCTTAAACCCTCGCGGGGACCAGGTTCAGCCGGAGTAGACGGCGATGCCGCGAGCTGACGCGAACCGCAGGCGCTGCGCGATCTACAGCCGCAAATCCTCCGAGGAAGGGCTCGAGCAGGAATTCAATTCGCTCGCCGCGCAGCGCGAAGCCTGCGAGGCCTTCATCCGCAGCCAGAGAAATGAGGGCTGGGTATTGGTCAGAACCCGCTATGATGATGGCGGGCTCTCCGGCGGCAGTCTGGAGCGGCCCGCGCTGCAACGCCTGCTCGCCGATATCAGGACCCGCCGGATCGATATCGTGGTCGTCTACAAGGTCGACCGGCTGACCGCGATCGCTCGCCGATTTTGCGCGGCTGGTCGAGATCTTCGACGCCGAGGTTGTGTCATTCGTCTCCGTGACGCAGCAGTTCAATACCACGAGCTCGATGGGACGCCTGACCCTCAATGTGCTGTTGTCCTTTGCCCAGTTCGAGCGGGAGGTTACCGGCGAACGCATCCGCGACAAGATCGCTGCATCGAAGAAGAAGGGCATGTGGATGGGCGGCAATGTCCCGCTGGGCTATGACGCCAACGAGCGCACGCTCGTCATCAACCCGGCCGAGGCCGAGACCGTGCGCCGCATCTTCGCGCTCTATCGTGAGCTCGGCTGCGTGCGCCGGGTCAAGGAGGAGGTCGACCGCCTCGGGCTTCGGACGAAACGCACCACAACGGCGAATGGCACGGAGCGCGGTGGCAAACCCTTCTCGCGCGGTCATCTCTATACACTGCTCTCTAACCCGATTTACACCGGCCAGATGCGCACAAGGGTGAGCTCCACCCCGGACAGCAGCCGGCGCTAATCGACGATGAGAGCTGGTCCGCTGTTCGGGACCAGCTCGCAGTGAACACGAGCGACCATCGGCGCAGGACTAAAGCAGCCGAGCCGAGCCTGCTGGCCGGCCTGCTGGTCGATGCTCGGGGGGAGCGGCTCACGCCATCACACGCCGTCAAGAAGGGCCGACGCTATCGCTATTACCTCTCCGCTGCACTGATCACCGATGCCGGAACGGATCGCGCGCAAGGCTGGCGGCTCGCCGCCAGGGAGATCGAGGAGGCCGTGATCAGGATCCTGGCCGACGCGCTGACCAGCCCGGCGAGATTGGTCGAGCGGTTTGGTGCGGCCGGCATGCCCGGCGACCAGATTCGGAAACTGCTCAGTCGGGCGGCCCGCATGGCAGCAGCGCTCGGTGGCTCACCGGGCGAACGAGCAAAGCTCGTTGGCGAGCTCGTGGAGAAGATCATCGTCGATGAGAAGACGATCATCATCAAGCTGCGGCGCGGCCTTCTGTTGGGCGGGGATGTCCCGTTATCCGCATCGGAGGCCGCGAGTGACAGCGCTGTCGAATTGACGGCGGCAGCCACCTTCACGCGGCGCGGTGCCGAAACCAAATTGGTTCTGCCCGGATTAGCACAGCATAAGCACAGCTCGAGATGTGATCCGGCCCTGATCAAGGCGATTGCGCGAGGGCGCGCGTGGTTTGAGGAGCTCGCCACCGGCCGCGCCCGATCGCTTCAGGTGTTGGCCAAGCGTGACGGCATTTCCCGGCGCTACATTCGCCGTCTCGTTGGCCTCGCCTTCTTGAGCCCGCAGCTGGTCGAGGCGATCCTGCAGGGCCGGCAATCCATCGAGCTCACCGCGACGCGGCTGACCGAGCTCGACCTGCCGCTGGACTGGACCGAGCAGCACAAACTGCTCGCAAGCTAAACCGCAACCCCGGACAGATGTGCCCCAGGCTGCGGGCCCCACCGTGGCCGCGCGTCATTTGCAAAGGGTCAGAACTTTCGGGAGGTGGGACTGCATCAATGCCCGTCAGAGAGAAACGGCGAAGGGGTCCCGGTTCGCAGCCTGCACGTCCCGTCTCACGTCCCCAGCCACCTGCAGAATGCCGCCAAAGTGCGGGGCTTTTCGCCTACAGCCTCGCGGTTCACCGCTAAGACAGACTGGCTGCTGGAGGAAGACGGATTTCGAACTCTCGGTCCCCCGCGACAGGGACGATGGTTTTCGTTCGAGCTCTCGGCCCGGCTCCTTCCCGAAACAGACTGATGGTCCGAATGTCTCTCGCTCCGCACAGGATCTGCCTTGCCCACGCGCGTCGCTTTTGACCCGTTCTCGTAGGGTAGTTAGAACGGCCGCTCAGACAGTTCCACTACGATCTAGCTCATAGCTCATAGCTCAGGATCGATGAAGCCGATCAACCTACGCATCGCCGAGGAACTAGGCGTCCGCGAGCAGCAGGTCGCTGCCGCCATCTCGTTGCTCGATGGCGGAGCGACCGTACCTTTTGTTGCCCGCTATCGGAAGGAGGCGACCGGGGCGCTCGATGACGCCCAGCTGCGTACGCTTGAGGAGCGGCTAAGGTATCTGCGAGAGCTGGACGAGCGTCGGGCTGCCATCCTCGATAGCATCAGTCAGCAAGGAAAGCTCGATGCCGCGCTCAAGCATGCGATCGACGCGGCGGACAGCAAGGCGCGTCTCGAGGATTTCTATTTGCCCTATCGGCCGAAACGGCGGACGAAAGCTCAAATCGCGCGCGAGGCCGGCCTCGCGCCCCTGGCAGAGGCACTTCTCGCGAGGCCCGACCAAAGCCCGGAGCAGGTGGCTCGCCGGTACGTCGAAGCGAGTAAGGGGGTGAGTGATTCGACTGCCGCTCTCGAAGGCGCCCGCGCGATCCTCGTTGAGCGTTTTACCGAAGACGCCACGCTGATCGGGACCCTGCGCCAGGAAGTGTGGTCGCGCGCCCGTCTGTGTTCGCGAGTTCGTGCCGGCAAGGCGGAGGCCGGTGCCAAGTTCGCCGACTATTTCGAGTTCAGCGAACCCTTGGCCAAATTGCCGTCGCACCGCATCCTGGCGCTGTTCCGCGGCGAGAAGGAGGATGTGCTCACCCTGGAGCTGGTGCCTGATCCGGCCGCGCTGGATCGAGGCGAGCCAGGCGGTTTCGAGCGGCAGATCGCGAACCGGTTCAAGATCGCCGATCAAGGTCGGCCCGGCGACCGCTGGCTGATCGATACGGTGCGCTTGGCCTGGCGGACGAGGATCCTAGTTCGCATCGAAAGCGACCTGCGCCTTCGGCTCTGGCAAGCCGCGGAAGATACCGCAGTGGAGGTGTTCGCCGGGAACTTGCGCGACCTGCTGCTCGCGGCCCCGGTGGGCGCACGTCCGACGATGGGGCTCGATCCGGGGTATCGGACCGGCGTCAAGGTCGCTGTGGTCAGCGAGACCGGGCAAGTCCTGGCGACGACCACAATCTACCCGCATGAGCCACAGCGTCGTTGGGACGAGTTGATTGCTCAGCTGGCGCGGCTTGCCCGAGAGCATCGGGTGGAGCTGATCGCGATCGGCAACGGCACCGCCTCACGCGAAACTGACCGGCTCGCTGCAGAGCTCATTCGGTTCCACCCCGAGCTCAAGTTGACCAAGGTGATGGTTTCCGAATCTGGCGCCTCGATCTACTCCGCTTCGGCTTTTGCCTCGCAGGAGTTGCCGAGGCTAGACGTGTCCTTGCGCGGAGCCGTCTCGATCGCACGGCGGCTTCAGGACCCGCTCGCCGAGCTGGTCAAGATTGATCCCCAATCGATCGGCGTGGGCCAATATCAGCACGATCTCAGCGAACAAAAACTTTCGCGTTCCCTCGATGCGGTGGTCGAGGATTGCGTCAATGCCGTGGGCGTTGACGTCAACACGGCGTCCACGCCGTTGCTGTCGCGAGTCTCCGGTATCGGCGAAGGTCTGGCGCGCAGCATTGTCGATTACCGTGAAGCGCACGGTCCTTTTCGTACCCGCGCGGTCCTCAAAAAAGTGCCGCGGCTCGGGCCCAAGGCTTTTGAGCTTTCAGCAGGATTTCTGCGCATCCGCAACGGCGACGACCCGCTCGATGCATCAGGCGTACACCCCGAATCCTACCCTATAGTGCAGCGAGTTCTCGCGGCGACCAAAAGCCAATTGAAGAGGCTGATCGGCAATACATCAGTACTACGGCAGCTCGAGCCGGAGGCGTTCACCGATGCAGTGTGCGGGGTGCCGACTGTCACCGACATCTTGCGGGAACTCGAGAAGCCCGGTCGCGATCCGCGCCCGGTTTTCAAGACGGCAAGCTTTCGCGAGGGAGTGGAAAAGCTCGAGGATCTGAAGCCCGGCATGGTTCTCGAAGGTGTCGTAACTAACGTCGCGGCGTTCGGCGCCTTCATCGATGTGGGAGTGCACCAGGATGGGTTGGTGCACATCTCCGCGATGGCCAATGCTTACGTCAAGGACCCACGCAAGGTTGCGAAGCCCGGCGATGTCGTCCGTGTCAAGGTGTTGGAGGTCGACACAAAACGCCGTCGGATCTCGCTGACGATGCGGGTCGATGAAGCCCCGCAAGAGCGGCCGACCACAGCACCCGCCGAGATCGCCCCAACGAGAGCGGAGAAACCTCTTCGACCCGCTGAGACGAAAGCGGGCCGAAGCAATCCCGCGCCCGCCAGCGGCGACGCGATGGCCGAGGCGTTTCGGCGAGCGGGATTGACGGGTAAGATCCCAGGGCGGCAATAGCGCAGGCGGGCCTTCGTGTCGGACTCCGGCCCCCAAGGCGGACCAAAGGCCTCCTTCCCTTGATCCCGCTCGGCCGTGCGCTACTCGCGGCCGCGGGATCCCCGAGGGCGCGCCGGCGCGGCGCCGAGCGGCTGACGATCCTAGCTAGCCGACCCGAACCCAGCGGGCTTCTATGAGCGCGACGGTGCGGTGCGGATCGGCAAAGCACCCTCGGACGCGGTGCCCGGTCGCCTGCTACCGCTCTACGAAGTCAGGCTCGATCCCACGATATAACCGTGACCTCGGGTCTCCCCGGGGCGGCAGATCCTAGGGTCAAGCGGTCCTCGGTCACGTTTCGGGCAGGTCGGTGAGCCAGCGCATCCGAAGCTCTTCTCTGTCCGGCACCCTGCTTATCGCGCACCACTGCTCGTACACTCGGTTTAACCTCGCGTCGCAGGTGAAAGGGCGACCAGCTCCGGATTCCCTGATCAGCCGAATAATTTCCCTGATGGCCCGATTTAATTCCCTGATGGCCCGATTTAATTCCCTGATGGCCCGATTTAATTCCCTGATGGCCCGATTTAATTCCCTGATGGCCCGATTTAATTCCCTGATAGGCCGAAATAAATTCCCTGTTCCCAATGCGTAGGGAATTGCCTCATAAGTATTTGAACTAGATCATGAATCTCGCGTCAGTGACCGGCCCGGGGGGCCTAGACGAGCAAAATTCCCTGTATTTTCCCAGCTAGCAGGGAATTTGACTTCAAAGACGGGGTCGCTCGGGACTGCCTCCTCCAGCGGCGAGTCCATTGCGAACCCGACTTTCTCGATCCGGACAAATCCTGTTTCTGGCTGAGGGGACCGAGAGATGCTATGGGGCAGGTTTACCTAGGGAATGATAGGCCGGATTGTTCCCCTCGGGCATGCAAATCGTCAGCGCCGTGGCTATCGGCCGGCCTGCACCTTGATCAGTTTCCTCCAGACTAGGCTTAATCCACAGAGCCCTAAGCCGGCCATGATAAGGATCACCATCGGAGGTCCGACTTGTCCCGATAGGATGCCATGGCCTGCACGAATGCCGATTGCGGCGCCTAGGTCGCCGACCTTCTTGAAGTCACACCAAATGACCGGGTGTTTGGAAGTGGGCTTCGGACCAGGAGTGGTTATTCAACGTCTGACGAAGCTGGCGGCCGCCGGGTACGTCGCGGGCATAGATCAGTCCCGAGAGATGGTCGAGCAGGCTCGCGCTCGCAACGCGACCGCCTTCCAGGATGGTCGCCTGGGACTCCGGCGCGGTTCTGTGGAAAACCTGCCATTTGGGGACAGCTTCGACAAGGCGCTGGCGATCAACTCTATGCAGGTCTGGCCGCAAGCCATCGCCGGACTGCGCGAAATACGGCGGGTGATGAAAGCTGGAGGTAGTATCGCGCTTGGCTTTACTCCCTATTCGGGGCAGCCGAACAAAGGGTTGGTAGAAGCGCTAACTGCCGCTGGCTTCAAACAGGCCCGTTTGGTGGAGTTGAACAAAGGGTTCTGTGCCTTGGCGACAAAGGCGTAAGTTCCAGGTCTTACCAAGTGCAGCTGTCCACCCTGGATCGGGATAGGGGGACGCCTCGCGGTGCCACCCCTCCCACACCACCGGGCATACGGGTCACGTACCACGGCGGTTCGACCGGGTTAAGCTTGAGCAGAGACATGCAGTCGGGGGAGACCGAGTGAGTCGAAGTAGCGGTTGCGCAGGGCTTGTTGGACCGCGGGGTGTCCTGACATGCGCCAGAACCCCGTCGGCGAACCGGCGGCGACCGCTGCATTGAACTTCGGTACGCCGCGACGGCGCAGTTCGTTGAAGCGGTTGTGCCCGTTCTGCCACTGCCGCCAAAGATAGGAACGTAGTCTTCGGCGAATCCACGCTTCCAGGTTGGTGAGCACACGCGGGGTCTGGCAGAAGCCGAAGTAGCCGCGCCATCCGATGAGGTATGGCGTGAGGTCTTCGATCAGCTGCTGTAGGCTGATCCCCCGTGTCCGGCGGGTCATGTCCCGGATCTGCGCCTTGAATTTGTCGAAGGCTTTTGGCGCGACGCGCCGCTCGCTCCCGTCATTCGAGATGCTGAACCCCAGGAACTTGCGCTCCTCCGGTCGCGCCACCGCGCTTTTCGCCTCGTTGACCTTCAGCCGCAGCTTCCTGGTCAGGAACCGGCTCACCGAGGCCATGACCCGTTCACCGGCGCGGCAGCTGCGAACATAGATATTGCAGTCGTCCGCATAGCGGCAAAAGCGGTGACCCCGTCGGGCCAGCTCCTTGTCGAGATCGTCGAGCACGAGATTGCTCAGGAGGGGCGAGAGCGGGCCGCCTTGCGGGGTCCCCTCGTCCACCGGGCTGACCAAGCCGTCTTCCATCACTCCGGACTTGAGAAACGCCCGGATGAGCTTGAGCACACGTTTATCGGTCACCCGCGCGGCGACGCGCGCCATCAAGCTGTCATGATTGACCCGGTCGAAAAATTTTTCGAGATCAATGTCAACCACGACACTGTAGCCCGCGGCAACGTATCGTTGCGCTTGGGCCACCGCCTGATGGGCGGAGCGTCCCGGTCGGAAGCCGTAACTGTGCTTGGAAAACGTCGGGTCCCATCGCTCCTGGAGAACCTGCAGCACGGCTTGTTGGATCAGTCTGTCGACGACGCAAGGCACGCCGAGCTTTCTGACCCCGCCGTCCGGCTTGGGGATTTCGACCCGCTTGACCGGCTGCGGCTGGTAGGTTCCCTCGAGCATTTGAGACCGGATGCTCGGCCAGTGCTCACGCAGGTGGTCCTTAGCGTCGTCGATGGTCATCCCATCCACGCCAGGACTACCCTTGTTCCTTCGAACGCGTTTCCACGCTCTTACGAGATTCCCTCGCTCACATACCTCCTCCATTAATTGTTCCGTCAAAGCCGGGCTTTCGGGTGCTAGCTTCGCCACGAATGGTTCGGCCCCTTGGTAACTGCTGACCGGGGTTTCACCCTGGACCACCAGCTCCAAAGCCAGTGAGTACTGAATCTTCTGCCGCATTCCATTCATGAGTTCCTAGTCCTACTTGCCACTCCCAATCGTTCGGGCCTTCGGCCATCGTTTCCGGCTCGGCCTATCTGTTGCTCCGCCTTTCGGCTTTGGAGTGCCTCACTAGCCTTGCCGACGGCTTGGCCTACTATGCCGTCTGCTGACTTCTGACCCGCGGTCAGACGGTCTCTCGGCCGTCTCAGTCGCCGCAAAGGCGACACGGGGCAGATCTCCCGGGGTAAGCTCAATCGCCTTCGGTGCACAACCGCCGGATCTACGCTTCGCGCCGTTGATGGATATGGACTTCGCGATACGTTGCCCGCTCGTCCGGCGCTTGCGCCTCGTATCCGGTTTTTGTCCATCGGCTCGCACCTTTGCTTCGCGCTTCCTTCAGACCCCGCCTCGCGGCGATAGCCCTTGCGCATCACTAACCCTTCACCTCCATCAGGTTGGGTAGAGGACTTTCACCTCCGAGCTATTGAGCATGCCCGGCACACAACGAAACCGCTCTCGCGGGAGGGCGGCGCGTCACGGTCCGCGGGTTCTCAGCGGGGTAAGCGGTAAGGCGTGACGACCGGGGCACCGGTCCCGAGCATCGAAGGTCCAGCAACCTTAGGCTCGAGAAAGGATCCCGCGATGACCTCCCATCCTTCCCACCGGTCCGTCAGCGCGCTGCGGGCGCGCCTGATCGAGGACATGAACCTGCGCGGCTTTAGCGAGAACGCGCAACAACTACATTCGCAACGTCCGCGCGTTCGCGGCCTTTGTCGGCCGGTCTCCCGACACAGCGACGGCGGAGGATTTGCGCCGTTTCCAGCGCCACCAAGCGCAGATCGGCGTGCGGCCGCCAATCATCAACAGCGCGGTCGCAGCCTTGCGTTTCTTCTTCACCGTGACGCTCGACCGGCCCGACCTTGCGCGGCGGCTCACGGTCGTCCGCAAACCGCGCCGGCTGCCGGCCGCGCTCAGTGTCGAGGAGGTCACGCTGCTGCTTCAGGCGGCGCCGGGGCCGAAGTATAAGGCGGCATTCGCCACTGCCTATGGCGCGGGGCTGCGCGTCTCTGAAGGTCGTCGCGCTCAAGGGTCGGCGATGTCGACTCCGAGCGCATGTTGCTGCGGGTCGAGCAGGGCAAAGGCCGTAAAGACCGCCAGGCAATGCTGTCACCGCAGCTGCTTGGCCTCCTCCATTCGCATTCCAGATAGCCCCAGTGGCAGAAACCACGTCAACCGGCGCGAAGCTGACGATCGCGAATTTCCGCTCCCGACCCTAATTAGTCGACGAAGCAGTTGACGGCTGTCGGGCCGGCTCAGATGCGAGGAGCATGCGGCCATAACCGCGTGTACAATTTTGACGTGGCGAGGCTGACCGTCCCTGCCTGAAGACCCAACCTCTCTGCGGATTGACGAACTCGGCGTGCCCGCGTTGCTCACAGAGGCCGCGCGCTTCCAGCCCTGGCTGATGTGTTAGCTTTCATCGGTGCACCCCACGAGAAAGGATCACACCGTGGTTTCACTCCGCGTGAATTCAGTAGCGCGCAATTTCACGAAGTCGAACATGCTCGTCGGCGTCTCGCCGGTGAGCTTGAGGTAGTCCTCGCTCATCCGGTCATAGCGCCCCTGCTTGTGGAGCTCGGTCATCACAGTGAGGTGGTGGACGACATGCTCCGGCAGACCCGCCGCCCGAAGCTTCTCGCTCCACTCGGAAGTCGGCGCGTCGCGATAGCGGATCGTCCGGCCGAGCGCCTCGGAGAAGACGCGCGCATAGTGGTCCAGGTCGGCCAATTCAGGCCCGGTCAGATTGTAGATCTGACCGATGTGCGCCGCCGGGTCGTCGAGGATTGCCGCGACGGCGCGCGCGACGTCGACCGACGAGACGGGCGAGGTCTTGCCGGCGCCCAGCGGCAGCGCCAGCTCGTCGGCGTCGCGCACACTCGCAGCGGCGAAAAGCAGGAATAAGCCTTCCAGGAAGACCGTCGGCCGCACCATGACGACCGGCAGCCCCGACCATGACAGCGCCTGCTCCGCCAGCCAGTGCAGCTTTTGCTGCGGGCTGCCGGTGGTCTCGGTGGTACTCATCTGCGTCACCGTCATCTGCGACATGTTGACGAAGGCCTCGACGCCGTGATGGCGCGCCACGCGGCGGTATTGACCGTGGCCTCCAGATAGGCCGCCGAGACCGACATGCCGAAATAGATGCGCGCGCAGCTTTCAATGGCGCGGTGCATCGAGGCGAGATCCGTCAGGTCGCCCTGCACGACCTCGGCGCCGAGCCGGCGCAGGGCGCCGGCGCGCTCGTCCTCCCGCCGGACCAGGGCGCGTACCTTGTGGCCCTTGGCGAGCAGCATTGCGGTGAGGTTGCGGCCGATGGCGCCGACGGCGCCGGCGGCTCCGGTCACGAGGATTGGGCTGTCATGTGTGGATTTCATCATCGGTCCAGCGGTCGGGGTTAGCTTGGCACCCAGACGGCGGCCCTGATCTCGCCGAATTCGCGCGCGATCTTGCGCCAGGACGCGCCGGCATCCTCACTGACGTAGACCTCACCGAACAGGCTGAACGCCACAATACGGTCGGCGTCAGCGGGATGCGTAGCAAGGCCCCACACAGTGGCATTGGGCTGGGTGGGGAGCGGCAGGATCTCCCAACTCTCCCCGAAGTTTGTGGTGCGGAGCACGTGCCCCTTTTCACCCGTCGTGGTCTCTCCGCACCCGGCGAACAGCACGCCAGGATCATCGGCCTTGACCACCATGCCGCGGGCATAGGGCAGCGGCCATTTCTGCTTGATACCCATGGGCTGCCAGGTCTCGCCGAGATCGTTGCTGCTGAACACTTCGCGTGCTGTGCTGGCATATAGGCGCTTTGGCTGCGTCGCCGCGATCGTCACCGCGTGAATGTCCGGATCATACAAACCCGTCTCAAGGTGCGTCCAAGTGTCACCTCCGTCGAGGCTGCGGAAGACGCCATCGATTTCTACCCCTGCCCAGACAATACGATGATCGTCAGGGTCCACGATGACGCTGGTCACGAAGGGTATGCCAATGGAACATTCTCGGGCGATATCCGCGGCTAATTTCTCCCACTGCAGTCCACCATCCCGCGAGCGATAGATCCCAGCCGGTCGCGTGCCGGCAAAGAGAACACGGGGATGAACCGGGTCGATGGTCAGCGACCAAATCGTTGGCACAGCCCCATTGCTCTGACGCGCTCCCACCGCGCTCCACCATCGTGGCTCACGAACAGCCCCGCGTCGCCACCTGCGAGAACGGTATGTGCCTGTGTGGGTTGGGCCACTAACGCCTGTATACGGCTATTGAGCGGAAACGGGGCGTGATGCCGTAACCACGACTTTCCAGCATCCGGACTGTGCCATACGCCCCAGCCAGCCGTTCCAAGACATATACTGTAGTCCGCTGGCATACGCTGCCTCGCTTCGTCTCGGTCCCTGCGTCACCCCGCAAGCGGGAAACATTGTACTTTGCGTGACCCTACCACAACAAATGGATCTATCACTAGGCCGTCGGGCGTCCCGCACATCCAAGAGTTGATCGCCGAGGTCCCAGCGCAGAACGGGGTAACCGCTTTCCGCCGAGACCCGCGGGCCGGCTTTAGTCAATGGCGGAAATGGGGCAGGAAGAGCCATTCCTGGCGGCAAGGCTGAGTGGTCGAGAAGGTGGACATCAATAATTGATTGGTCGGTCCCGCATGTCGGCAATTGGCACCGAAGAGATGATCGATTCAGCCCGCGGATCTTCGGTTTGCTGGGGTGAAGCTGACGCTTTTGCGCAAGTACGACACCGCCGCCGCTGACCCAAAGCCGAAATTTCGACGTTCTACGCCACTCCGGAAGCGGCTGCACAGGCATCAAGCCTTATCGAGACCCGGAGAGATGGGCTTCGATGGGCCACAGCTGCTTTGTCCGTCGCCTGCGAGATTTCGGTGAAGACGTCGGCTGTGCCCGCATCACCCCCAGCCGCGCTCGAGTCTGTCTCGGCGCGCACTGCCATACCAATTGGCCAGCGCCCGGCTAACGGCAGGGGTAGCAGGATGGGTCGGTGAAAGTGTGGAATGGGCGGAGACCGACTCCACAAACACCCGTGTTTTTCCCGTGACCGGTGATAGTCACAGGTCCCTTTCGGCGAGTTTGCGAAACTCGTCGGGAACGGAACGGGAAATCCCCAGTGCCACCGACGCATATCCGACAGCATCCCATCCGAAGCGATCGCGGATACTATCAACAGCGCAGTCGGCCACCCAACGCGCCATGCCTTTCTTGGTGCCGGGGCGGCGCGCCTCATCCTTAAGTCCAAGCGGGAGTTCCAGCTGCACATCCCAGTGATCCTCGAGACGCGACACGGAGATCGCCAGGAGCGAGATGGTTTTCTCATCAGGGTGATCCGCGAGGACCGCGCGCACCAGCTCCTCGGCTGTCTCGGCAAGAATCATAGTCGCGGAGATTGGCGCGCCGAGCGTTACCGAGCGAGTGGCTGAGTCCATGTTGGCGAAGCGAACGCGGACCGTCACGGTTCGACCGGGCCTCGACGTCGCCCGGAGGCGGGTGCCGATTCTGTCTGCAAGATGCAGCAGGGTCGGGCGGAAAACTCGCTCTTCGGCAGGCTTCCTGCCGATCGCCAACTGCGCTCCTACTGATCCGGCCCGTCGGTAAGGCTTGATTTGCCGTGGATCGCGATTCCACGCCAGCGCCGCCAGTTTCTCTCCCGCCGCGGGACCGAGCAACCGCTCGAGCGACCATCCCGGTGTCTCTGCCAGCTGCCCGATGGTAAGCACGCCGATCTCGGCCAGACGCGCCTCGGTGACCGGGCCCACTCCCCACATCAGCCCGACGGGCAAGTGGTGAAGGAATTCCAGTTCGGTGTCGGGATCGACAACCACCAGCCCATCGGGCTTGGCCACTTGCGAGGCAATTTTCGCCAGATGCTTGGTGCGCGCCACGCCGACCGAGATCGGAAGGCCAAGCTCCGCCCGCACGCGGCGCCGGATCGCCCTCGCGATTTCGGCGGGCGGACCGAAGAGATGGGTGCAGCCCGCGACGTCGGCAAAGGCCTCGTCGATGGAAAGCCGCTCGACGAGTGGCGTGAAATCGTTGACCACCTTGATGGCGGCATCGCCCAGCCGCTGGTAGTCCTTGAAATGGCCATTGACAAAAATGAGTTGCGGACAGAGCTCGCGCGCCTGCCGTCCCGGCATGCCGCCGCGGACCCCGAAGGCCTTGGCTTCGTAAGAAGCGGCAAGCACAACCCCACCACCGACGGCGACGGGCTTGCCGCGCAACGAAGGGTCGAGCAGTTGCTCGACCGAGGCATAAAACGCATCCAAGTCTGCATGGAGGATGGTGGCCGTCGTTTCCATCCCTACCGTTCACTCGTGAGGTTTCGAGGAGCTTCTCAACTGCGAGAACGTAATGAGAACGTTGTTCGCGATTGTCAAGCCGCGCGCGGGGCGCGTTTGCCGCTACCAGTCGCCGCGCACTGGTCGAGCCGACCGGAGTGAGCTTCGTAAGTCCGTCATTAGGGCGCAGCGCGAGCACTCCGCCGGGGTCGCGCCACCAGCCGGCCGGATTTCCCGACGAAGGCGGTTATTGGCACGTCTCGTCGGTTCGCCGGGCTTCACCTGTTCGACCACAGTCGAAAGGCTAAGCAGACACGTCACGGACATCGTCAAGTGGACGCGACTGGCCTTTGTTGTGCGAAAACGCCCCCGCTTCGGCTCGCAGATGCCAACGAGATCAGGGGCACCCGCTCGTTAGCGGCCAGGCGAGCCCGTCACGACGGGCTGCTTACCAATACCAGACCCTGCCGTAGCGGCCGAGCATCTCAGCTACTGCCTCGCGCGCAACGGGCTGAGCGCCATTTATTAGCTCGTTGCGCTCGATGCCGCACTCGGCCACATCCTCGGCAACGTAGCAGATGTCGACGCCCTTGGCGGCGAGCGCGGCGAGGTCGGAGGCTATGCGAGGCGGCTGCGTCTGCTGCCAGTCGCCAAAGGCGAGGTCGGCGGCATCCTGGCGCTGCATTAGATAGTTGACCGCGTTGCCGCGCAATAGCAGAGCCAGATCCGCTCCAGAACTTCACCGCGGGTAAACATGCCCGAGAGAAACGGTTCAGCACGAGCATCGCGCTCTCTCATCCAGCGGTGGGCCGCCCGGATCGCTTCTTCGAGATCATAGATCCTGCCCGATGGGCCAAAGCCAGCGCGCAAGCCCCAAGTAATCTTGAACTCGCGCCGCGGACCTTCGGAGATAGGAACGAGAGAGAAGCTCTTCATTGGCGAATCTGGCTAGCATAAATTCAAGACCATAGATCACGCCTGGGATTATGCGCTCTTACTGCCGTTTTGGGCGCGCGATCTAATCAAAGCGGCAGACCCGCGCTTTCCCTTCCGCATTCGCGGTGGCGAGATTGTCGGCCATCGGCAAAGGATGACGGATTGACAACCGGTCCCTTCCGGGCTGCCTCGACACAGATCTACTCCGGCCCGAGAGGGACCGAGGGTTCGAATCCTCTTTCCTCCAGCGGGGAGATGGTATGGGGCAGACGGCGAGGAGATGGCACCATCGTCGCTGTAGCTAACCGATGGAGTGCCCTGATGCCCCAGCCGAACGACTTGAGCAGGTCCCTCGTCGCCTTGGACCAAGATAGCACGATCATTGCCGTCGTCGAGATGAGCCAGTCGAGTTGGCTGATTGCCGGTATGCTTCCCGGCATTGAGCGGCAACCGCGCAAGAAGCTGGAGCCGAGTGCAGAAAGGCTGCTTGGCCTGCTGCATCGCTGGCGCAACGAGGCGGTCAAGGCCGGCCGCAAGATCACGCGGATTGCGCTGGCCTTCGAAGCCGGCGCGATGGCTTCTGGTTGGCGCGCTGGCTTCGGGCGCGTGGGGTGGAGGCGCATGTGATCCATCCCTCGAGTGTCGCCGTATCGCGGGAACATCGCCGGGCCAAGACCGACCGGCTCGACACCGAGTTGCTGAAGCGGGGGTTCTTGGGGTGGCTGCGCGGGGAACGGGGCCACTGCACCATGCGCGCGTCCCGACCATTGCCGAAGAGGACGCCAAGCGGCCTAATCGGGAGCGCGAGTGCCTGGTCGGGGAACGCACGCGCATCGTCAACCGAATGAAGGGGACCCTCGCCCGGCTGGGCCTTCGCAACTTCAAACCAACCCTGCGCGGGCCTGCCCCCGCGAAGGCGGGGGGCGGCGGAGCCTCTTGCAACACTACACACACCGGAGGGCTCGGCGCTGCCGCCGAATGTCTCGGCCGAGTTGCAGCGCGATATAGCGCGGCTGGGTTCGTCATTAGCCAGATCAAGGAGATCGAGGAGGCTCGTCAGGAGCGGCGCGAAGCGGCGAGAACAAGGACTCGCCAGAGCCGGCAACGCCCGGGTCCGCCGTGGCATGATCCAACTCGCCTGGCGCTTTCTGTGGTTTCAGAAGGAGAGCGCACTGGCCCGGTGGTACCAGGCCCGCACGGCCGACAGCCGAGCCGGCACGCGCAAGACGATGATTGTCGCGCTGGCACGCAAGCTGCTCATCGCGCTCTGGCGCTTTGTCACCACCGGCGAGACATTGGAGGGCGTCATCTTGCGTCCGGCAGGCTGAAGGCCTCGGGGAAGAGCATCTCCTTACCTATTCGGCGCGCGCGCGAGGGTTCAGCGCGGACTGCCGATTGACGATCCGAGGTGGCGGGAACCGGCACGTGACCTGGCACAGATGCCGACGGCGAGAATGGGGCCCGCCGCCCCGGAGCTTTGCCGCCGATGCGCATGACTGCATCATGGTCAGGATCCGAACGGACCTACCGAATACAAGGTTGTGGCGTGAAGATGCGCCGCAATGGCGAACTCCCCTCGGATCTTTACGCAGATTTTTAACCGGCCTCGTCAGACGCCGGACCTTCGCCGAGATGCCCTCTCGCTGTTCATCGTCCCTCCGCGTGCTCAGGCGTCAAAGCCTGCCCCTGGCTTGAACAGGGGGCGCTGCGAAACACAAGCAACGCTAGGCGGCAAGCCGCCAAGCTTTGCTAGCGTTGCGGTCCCTTGACCCCTTCCGCGCGCTCCGCGAACCTGATCGCAGGCGACGGGACGAAGAACGGCCTTCCCCGCTCCGAACAAAGAACTGTCAGCGAAACAAACAACAATCACAAATCAACTGCCCAGCCAGGGCGAAAAGCCCCTTGACAGGGGAAAGCCCCATACAAGATACAAGTCTAGTGCGAACCTGATTTCCGGAATCATTGGTTGGGCCGACGCGCCGAACGCCGGTTCTTGAAGGCGTGCTTGGCGATCACCAGCGATTGGGGCAGGCCCTTGAGGCGCGCGAGGGCATTGTCAGGGTAACGGGCGGTGTGCAGAGAGTTGGCGAGGTCGAACCCTGTTTCATGCGACGGCAAGCGCATCTTGCCACCGGGCGCTGCTTCGGCTCTGAAGATCCGAAGTGTCGACCGAGAGACGAGATGTCGTTGATGGTTGAAGGTGTTGTGAACGGCGGAATGGATATTGAGAAAACGCTGCGCGGATCGAGGAGACTTGAACCGCTGTATCTTGCGCTGTCGTCGCCGCACGATTTGATGGGAGTTTTCAGCACGATTGTTTTTTCTGGGGCCTCGATCATGAGCGCAGGTGAGGCGCAGTTGCCGGAAAGCCGAGCCGTAGGAGCCCAGCTTGTCGGTGACCAGCAACTTCGGTGCGAAGCCCTGTTTCTTGAGCAGCTTGCGCATCAGCCGGAGTGCCGCCTGTGTATCTCGCCGACGCTGAACGAGCATGTCGAGGACCTCGCCCTCGTGGTCGACGGCGCGCCACAAGTATATCCGCTTCCCGGTGATCCGGACGACCATCTCGTCGAGGTACCATCGCGCGCTCGGGCGGGGCGGCCTTGCCGCAGCTTGCGCGCGATCAGCGGGCCGAATTTCAGCACCGAGCGCCGCACCGTTTCATAGGAAACGTCGAGACCGCGCTCGGCCAGCAGTTCCAATTGGAAGAAGCAGCTGCTGGATGGCGCGGCGGGTGTTTTCGAGGGCGGCCACGCGGCGGCGGCGGGTACGGCCAGCGAGGCGCAGAGCCTGCCCTCGCGAAAGCGGGGGTTGATGTTCTGTATCGGCAGATCGGCCAGCTGAAGGTCGAGAACGATTTTTTGTCACGAAGGCTCGGCAAATGAGTCGGGCTCAACGTCGCGGGCTGGTCGAACGCGAGGGCCGGGCACTGCCGGTATCCCAGCAATGCCGGTTGTTGACGGTGTCACGCTCTTCGGTCTATCGGCGGCCGATCGAGATCAGCAAGGAAGATCTCGCGCTTATGGCGCTGATCGATCGCCAATATCTGGCGCGGCCGTATTACGGCTCGCGTCGAATGGCGGCATGGCTGGCGACCCAGGGCCACTCGGTCAACCGCAAGCGGGTGCAGCGGCTGATGCGCCTGCTCGGGTTGGTCGCCGTCTACCAACGGCCGAACACGAGCAAGGCGGCGGCCGCACACAAGACCTATCCCTACCTGCTCGGCGGGCTGCCGATCGAGCGGGTCAATCAGGTGTGGTGCGCCGACGTCACCTATATCCCGATGGCCAAGGGCTTTCTGTACCTGGTGGCGGTCATGGACTGGCACAGCCGCGCGGTACTGGCGTGGCGGCTGTCGAACACGCTCGGCGCCGACTTTTGCGTCGAGGCGCTGGAGGAGGCGCTCGCTCGCTTTGGTCGGCCGGAGATCTTCAACACCGACCAGGGAAGCCAGTTCACCGGCGACGACTTCACCGGCGCGCTGAAACGGCACGAGGTCGCGATCAGCATGGATGGCAAAGGGCGCTGCATGGACAACATCTTCATCGAACGGCTGTGGCGCAGCCTCAAATACGAGCAGGTCTACCTGCATGCCTATGGCAGCGTCGCCGAGGCCAAGGCCGGCATCGGCGCTTGGCTGGTCTTTTACAACGAGGAGCGCCAACACCAGAGCCACGGTTATCGCACGCCACGGCAAGTCTACGAGAAGGGCCTGTGGGTATGTGGACGATCGGCTTCGCCGACCGGCTGCGCTTCCCCCGCTTCCCGAGCACGCTCGGAAAGCGGGGAAATGCTCGCCTTCGCCCACATCCCCACAGGCACAACCGCCAACAGAAAGATTGATCAAAAGGGTTTTGAAGGACAGTGACCAGCGCCTCAACGGCGATCGGAGCCGACATCGAAATCCGCAGGGCTACACCTTAACAAGCGGCTCCAGCTGTCTCACGTTCGGGGTCCACCTCACCTCCACGGGTCTTGAGATCGGCCTCGTACCGGTCGAGTGCCTCGGCGACGGTCGCAGGCCTTTTGCTATCTCCACCACCATAGCCGCCGGCGCGCGCAATGACGCGAGCGCGATCCTGCGCCTGCCAGAAGTCGAGAACGGTCTTGCCGTCAGCCTCATCGAAATCATCGGCGGTACCGATCGCCTGGTCCAGTTGCCGCCTTGGCCGTCGGCGGCCCGAATCACCCATGTCCCCGCCGTCGCATTACGACGGTATCCCAACCCGACTCCTGGGCCGATTTTTGCGAAAACGGCTTCTTTGCCACCGGTAGCTTCAGCCTTGCTCCCCGCGACCTCCAGCTTGGTTGCTCGAGATCTTCGTGCCACCCTCATCCTCAATCAGTAGTGTCCCGGAAGTGTCCCGGCGACGGTCGCGGATGATACTAGACGGCGGTGGACATAGGATTAAGAAATTCCTTATCTTACCGGACATGACGGGACACTGATGGACGGGCGCGATCTACTTGAGATGCCCTTTCACGGCGGTAACAGGGGTTCGAATCCCCCTTGGGGACGCCAACGAAATCAATCCATTAGCCGATCCGGGGACGTCAACGAAGGTTACCAACATTCGCCGGAGGACGCCGTGGCCGAAGGCCGCACCGAACACCTGATTGTTCATTTTGTCGGCAGCATACCACTGCCAGACGCCGAAACCGTGTTCCGCACGCTGGCCGAAACGGCTGGGCCGAATCTGCGACGGCTGCCCGATGGTGAAACCGGCATCCGCAAGACCTGGATTCGATACTTGCAGGAAGTCCTCGCGCAAAACCCGGCAATCGAGCCGGCCCACGACGTGCCGCCCTTAAAGTTCACGCAATGGGACGGCAAGGTCATTCGTGAAATCCCGCGCTTGCGCATCAAACCCGGCGTCAACCCGGACCCCGACACATTCGCGACCGGTTACGCCGAGATGGCGATCGCATCGTGGTCACTCTTCGAACGGCTGCAAGAAGAAGGTGTGATTCCGGCTGCAGTAAAATTCCAAATATCGCTGCCGACGCCGATTGCGCCGACCTACAACAACATGGTGCCGTCAGACCGGCCATTGCTTCTGCCCGCGCTCACGCATCATTTGATCGGCGAGGTCGCCAAGATCGCCGCGGCGCTCCCGAGCGACCGGGTAGCTGTGCAATGGGATGTCTGCCAGGAAGTGCTGGCCTGGGAAGGCTATTACGAAAAGGGGCCGGTCGACTTTAGAACCGAAACGATCGAGGTGTTGACGAGGATCGGGGAGGCGGTGCCCGCCTCGATCGAGCTCGGCTACCACCTTTGCTACGGCAGCCCGGCCGACGAGCACCTCGTGCAGCCCAAGGACACGGCGATCATGGTCGAAATGGCGAATGCGATCAGCGGCGGCGTCGCGCGGTCGATCCAGTTTTTCCACATGCCGGTGCCAAAGAGCCGCACCGATGATACCTATTTCGCCCCCCTCGACAATCTCTCCCTCCGCCGCAGAGACCGAGCTCTATCTCGGCCTGATCCATTACAATGACCCGGAAGGCGACGCAGCGCGGATCGCCGCGGCGAGGCGCCATGCCCGCATCGGCGGAGTCGCGACCGAATGCGGCATGGCGCGCGGCGACCCGGCCCGGCTGTCTTCGCTGCTTGCCTCCCATGTCCGCGCAGTGCAAGGCGTTACTGCAGTTCAGGAACAGACGCGCGGTATGTAGAGCAATAGCTACGCCTTTGACCCATTTTTACCGCAATGTCCCGAAACTCGGCCATGTGGCCGTCAGCCGGCATGCGCAGAAGCGCATGGAGGAGGACAATATCTCTCCGGAGGCATTCGAACGTGTCCTCCTTACGCCTGTGAAGCCGGACGTCAGGGAGGGCGCAGACATCCTTTGGCGCGAGCGCGACGGGATACGGATTGTCATAATCGAGAACCCGACACCGCCGTCCGGCGCGAAACTCGTCAAGACCGCGTACCGTATCGAAGCGCAGGCGAAGGCGCGATGAGACCTGTCGTTGCTTCTCACGCCCCCTCTTTGGCAAGCGCTGATTCGGCGAGCCGCACCCAATAGCTCGCACCCAGCGGCAAGACCGCATCGTTGAAGTCGTAATGCGGGCTGTGGAGCATTCCGCCGGTTTCGCCGGTGCCGTTGCCGATCCAGATATACGCCCCCGGCTTCCGCTCGAGGAAGAACGCAAAATCTTCTGCCCCCATGCTCGGCAACAGCTCGCGCGCAACATTGCTCTCGCCGACAATCGAGGCGGCGGCAGCGGCGGCAATTTCGGTTTCGGCTGCCGCGTTTAAAGTCGGCGGATACCGCCGCTCGTAGGTCAGCTCCATTTCGGCGCCATAGCTGCGGCACGCGCCGTCGGCGATGCGGCGGATCCGAGGCTCCATCTGATCGCGCACCGCCGGGCTGAACGAGCGCGTCGTTCCCCGCAGCACCACGGTCTCGGGAATAACGTTCCAGGTATCGCCGCCGTGAATCTGCGTGACGCTGACCACCGCACTTTCAAGCGGATGGGTGTTGCGGCTGGCAATCGTCTGAAGACCGTTCACGACCTGCGCCGCGGCAACGACCGGATCGACCGCGAGATGCGGCATCGCCGCATGGCCCCCGCGGCCTTTGATCGTGATCTCGAAAATGTCGAAGGCGGCCATCATCGGTCCGGACTGGATCGCGAACCGCCCGACCGGCAGCTCCGGCCAATTGTGCATGCCATAGACGGCGTCGACCGGATACTTTTCGAGGACGCCTTCCTCGATCATGACCCGCGCCCCGCCTTCGTTCTCCTCGGCCGGCTGGAAGATGAAATGGATCGTCCCGGCAAAATTACGCGTCTCCGCGAGATGCTTTGCGGCGCCGAGCAGCATCGCGGTATGGCCATCGTGACCGCAGGCATGCATCCGCCCGCGCTCCTGCGAAGCATGGGAGAATGCGTTCTGCTCGTCGATGTGCAGTGCATCCATATCAGCGCGCAGCGCAATCGCGCGCCGACCCTCCACCGATCCCCTCAGGGTGCCGATGACGCCCGTGCCCGCAATTCCGCATTCGACGGTGATACCGAACGATTCCAGGCGTTCGGCGACGAACGCAGCCGTTTTATGCTCCTCGAACGCGGTCTCGGGGTGGGCGTGGATCTGATGGCGCCATTGCGTCATCTCGGGATGAAAATCTGCAATGCGATTGATGATCGGCATTGGCCTGCGAGCCTCCCTGAAGCCGGCGGCAGCTTGGGGAGCGGAGAGCTTCCCTGTCAACGTACAAAAGGAGGAAGACATGCCGTTCATCGCGTCGAATGGCCTCACCGAGGCCGGCACAAGCAAGACCATCGCTGCCGCCGGCATGAATGTGCACTACCACGATATCGGCGAGAGCGAGCCAGTTTTGTTCCTCCACTCCTACGGTCCCGGCACCACCGCCTGGATCACGTTTCACAAGATTGTCGGCGCCCTGTCGCAGCACTTCCGCTGCATCCTGATGGACCTGCCGAACTTTTCGAAGACGGGCCCGATCGTCTACCGAGAGGGGGTGCACGCCGTCCACGCGCGGACCGCGGTCGCGTTGCTCGACACCCTCGGCATCCAGCGGGCATATTGGGTCGGCAACTCGCAGGGCGGGCAGTCGGCGATGGTGGCGGCCATCACCTACCCCGAGCGGGTCGGCAAGTTCGTGATGGGCGGCTCGCACATCGGCACCGGCGGCGATCGCTACCTGATGGCCAATCGCCCCTCGGAGGGCAGCCGGGCTACCCGCCAGGCCCTCGACGACCCGAGCCGCGACAACATCCGGCATTACCTGCGCGTGCACATCGACGACGCGAGCCTGGCGACCGACGAGTTGGTGGACTACATCCACCGCGCGCACAATTGGTCGCCCGAGTTCATCGAGGCGCGCCGGCAATCGGTGAGCCTGCCGCACGACTACACCCCCGACCTCGCCGGCATTCAGGCGCCGGTCCTCCTGATCCACGGGCGATACGACCGTATGGTGCCGTTCGAGGTCAGCATCGCAATCCTGAACCACATCGCCAACTCCCGCCTCGTGCTGCTCAACAACTGCGGCCACTGGCCGCCCTTCGAAAAGCCGGCCGAGTGGACCGCGCAGGTCCTCGCGTTCCTCAAGGGCTACTAAGCGGGCGGCCAGAAGCAAACCCAATCGCGGGCACGCGCTGTCGGGGCCGGGGGCCGCGCGGGTTCCCGGAGCTTCCGTCCCGAAGCGCTCGCGCGTCGCGCGAGAGGCGAAAAGAGATCAGGAGCAAGTCATTGATTTACCTCGATTCCAGCTTCGGAAAACAGGAGATAACAGGAGCGGTCAGGCGGCTCGGCAACTGCTTCATGCACAGGCAAGGCTCCCAGCGCAAGGAGCCTCTCATATACGTTTATGGCTTGTTCACGGCAAGGTACGCGCGTCGAGGTCAGCATCGCGATCCGGAACCATAATATTGCCAACTCGCGCCTCGTGCTGGTGAACAAGTGCGGGCACTGGCCGCCATATAAGAAGCCGGCCGAGTGGACCGGACAGGCCCTCGCGTTCCTCAATGGCTGCTGAGAAGAACGGCCACGCACTATCTCCCTCTCGGCATCGGTTATTCGTGCCGCAAAGCGCGAGAGTGCTCATGTACGCCGAGAGGGGATGCTTCTTCATTTCTTGACTGAGGCAGCGGGAGGCATCACCCCCTCCCAACCCTCCCCCATCAAAGGGGGAGGGCTCCGAGGAGAGGCACCTTGCCCGACCGCCTGCGAGCGGGACGTTGGCGTCAAGGTCGATCGTACGCCTCGATACCTTCCACGCGCCGTTCACGTTGCGCAGCACGTCGTCGCGGCAACCGGTGAGGAGCTGATGGTTCGTCTCCAGGTGTGAGCGGTAGTACCAGAAACGCGGTCTTGGCCTCGATCTCGCCGTTCTCCAACGGTGCCGGCTCGAGACTGCCGATCAGGTGACAGGCGTGGTGCAATGCAAGGCGGACCTACGCCGTCACGGGTGCCGGTATGGGTTGGGGCACGCGGCGACGGCGCCACTGGATCGCGAGCAGCGCGACGAGGCTGAGCATCGCGGTGAATATCAGGTAATAGCTCGGCGACAACGGGTCGCCGGTCTGCACGATGAGCCAAGTCGCGACTAGCGGCGCCAGACCACCGAAGATCGACACCGAAATGCTGTAACCCAGAGACACACCGATCGCCCGAGTATCGACCGGAAATTGCTCGGACATCAGCGACGGCAGCACTCCGCTGTACCCGGCCTTGATAAGGTTGAGCCAGGCGACGGCGACAATGCAGGCCGCCAGCGACGGCCAGGCGGTCATCAGATAGAACACCGGATAGGGGGTGAGCACGAACAGGCAGCACGTGATCACCATGAGCAGCGGCCGCGAAATCTTGTCGGACCAGTGACCGGCGAGGGGGCAACCGATCGCCAGAATGGCACCCCCGATCAAGGTCGCCGTGAACCCGGTCGATGCCGGCAGGTGCAATGTCTTCTGGCCGTAGGTCGGAATGTAGGCCAGGATGTAGAATGAGCTGTTCGAGATGATCGATATGCCGAGCGCCAGCAGCACTGGCAACGGGTGCCGGCGCAGCAGATCGCTGATCGGAGTCGTGGGCGGGAGTTCGGCCGTGACGAATTCCGGCGTCTCGATGATTTTCGCGCGGATATAGAGCCCGGCCGGGCCGACCAGCATCCCGAAGAAATAAGGGATCCGCCAACCCCAATCGACGAGCTGTTGGTGGGTCAATAGCGTTGTCAAAGTGACGCCGAACAGCGAGGCGAGGACCGTAATCATGCCGCCGGTGGCAAATTGCCAGCTCGCGGCGAAGCCGCGCCGGCCGCCGCCATGCTCGGCCAGGAAGCTGACGGCGCTGCCGTACTCGCCGCCGACCGAAAACCCCTGCAACAGCCGCGAGAGTGTGAGGATGATCGGCGCGGCAACGCCGATCGTCGCGTAACCCGGCGTCACCGCCATCAAAGTCGTGCCGATCATCATCAGCGCGATCGACAGCAAGAGGCCAGCTTTGCGGCCGGCGCGGTCGGTAAAGCCCCCGATGACGATCGCGCCCAATGGCCGCACGAAATAGGCGAGGCCGAAGGCGCCGAACGTGATCAACAGCGACCCGGTCGGGGTGCCAGCGGGAAAGAACACTTCCGCGATCGTCACGGCAAAGAAGCCGTAAACGACAAAGTCGAACCATTCCAAAACATTACCGATCGTCGCCGCGACGATCATGCGGCGCAGCGAGGGCGGCTGTGAATGCGGCGCGACGTGCGCTGTATCTGCGGTCATGCTGGGCCTCCCAGACCTCGTTCGGCGCTACCTGTTCAATCCACCGACCCAATCCGAGGCTTGGGCCGACATTCCCCCATTACGGGTGCTTATGCCGCAGCTTCGCCCATCTGACCGGCGCTGCAAAGACAAAATCGCAGCAGACTGATTGGCTATGACCCTTAGAGGAAGACGCTGAGGTTCTTGTCGAGCAGGACGTTGGCGTCGAGGACGATCGTGCGCCGGGCCACCTTCCACGCGCCCCCCACCTTGCGCAGCACATCCTCGCGGCAGCCGGAGAGGAGCTGATGATCCGTCTCCAGGTGCGAGCGGTACACCAGAAACGCGGTCTTGGCCTCGACCTCGCCATTCTCCAACGGCGCCGCCTCGAGATTGCCGATCAGGTGACGGGTGCGCGACGGCGGATCCTCAGCCCAGGCCATCCCGGTGTCGAGCCGGGCCACCCGCATCTCGAGATAGCGCTTGTCCTCCTCGAGGATCGCCAGATCGCCGTGCGGGGTCAGCTCACGGTGCAACTCCCGGCGGTGGACATTCTTGCGGCGCGGCATGAAGTAGAGGACATCGTCGGTGAAGAGATCGAGCCACTCCTTGAGCTTGCGCTCGTCGAGCAGCCAAGCCTCGCGGATGTAGAATTGCATCAGCTCGAGCCACAGCGCCTGCTGCGCTGTGAGCGCCATTGTCAGATCTCTGACGAAAGCCCTCCCCCTTGATGGGGGAGGGTTTGGGTGGGGGTGATGCGGCTCCCCAGCTCGCCGACGATCGTCTCATGGACGCCGTCGAGATTTGCTAGCACGTCGCTGTTGCAAAACCGAAGAATGCAACGGCCTCCGTTTGGCAACCGCAGGTTCTGCCGTAATCTGCGAGTGCGTGCGCTGTCGGCGGCATACATCACCCCCTCCCAACCCTCCCCCATCAAGGGGGAGGGCTCCTCCGCATCCTCGCGGTGCCGTCGAAGCGGGCGGTGATCGGGTCGAGCCGGATGTCGGCCCAGCTCTCCGCGTTCATGAACTCTTCCCAGCGGCGATAGAAGAGGCGCTGGTTGTTCTCCGAGATGTAACGTTCGGAGACGAGCCCGGGATAATCGGGATGCGGGCCCGCGTGCCCCAAACCCATCGACAGATCCTGGGGGTGCCGGCGCCCGGAGCGGCTCGTACTCGCTTGGCTCACCTGACGCCAGTTGTCGACGTCGTCCTGCTCGAACATGCCGGCGGCACCGTTGTTGGCCTGGCTGCCGATGCGGATCGCGCGCTTCAAATCCTCGGGCATATCCCGGTCGAGCAGCACAAAATGCCAGAACTCGGTCTTGAGCGGACCACGGGGCAGAGCCAGCCGCAGCCCGAGGATGCCGTTCGGGAAGATCGAGTGGTTGCCGAGCTGCACCAGGCGCGCGCGGAAGGTGCCGAGGCGCCGCTCGATCTCGGGCATCGTCGCTTCGTGGTACTCCTGGAACAGCCGCAACGGCTCGCTCGACATGCCGTGCACGAAACGGGGGGTGTTGTCGTCCGCATCGCGGAACGTGATCGAGTGCCCGTTGACAAAGGCGTGCCTGTTGGGGCTCGCGAACTGGTCCTCATGCGACAGAGGCGGGCGGCCGAGATAACGGGTCTGGACCCGGGCGCTGGAGAGATGGGCGGTGGGGACGTGGTAGTTGTCCGAGCAGTTGTCCACCATCGTCTTCCAGTTGACGGGCTCGAGCCATTTCATCGGGCCGAGCGCCTGCATGCCGCATTCCCGCCGATTGAACACGGTGTCGAGATACCACCGCGCGTCGCCCAGATAGGCCTCGAGGCTCGGCGCGTCCTTGGCCCAGGTCGCGAAGACGATCCCGGCATAAGTCTCGACGCGGGCCTCGATCAGACCGAGGGACGGCCTGTCGAGCGCGTCGTAATAGGCCTCGGACTCGCCGGGGACGTGCTCGAGAGCGCCGTCGTTGCGGTAGGTCCAGCCGTGATAGGTGCACATGAAGCGCTTGGCGTTGCCGTCGTCGCAGCGCACCACGCGGTTGCCGCGGTGGCGGCACATGTTTAGAAGCGCGTGGAGCCCGCCTTGCCCGTCACGGGTCAGGATGACCGGGTCTTCGCCCATGTAGGTGTGGAAGAAATCGTCTACCGTGGGCACCAGGCTCTCGTGCCCGATCATCAACCAGGCGCGCCCGAAGATCTTCTCCATATCGTGTCGTAGATCGCCTGATCGCTGAAGATGCGGCGGTCGATTTTGCCGGTTTCGGGGTCGATGACGGCGTACTTCCGAGTGATGCCCATACCCGGATCCTCCCTCTCGCGGTCATGATAGCAGGCGCCACGGATGGAGAGCCAGCATTCGGCCTCATCGCGCGCGAAGCAAAAAGGGATCAGGACCAAGCCATTGAAGTTCCTGGATTCCCGAATAGGGAAGCAGGTGAAAACAGGAGGGCGAAGGCGGATCGGCAACGTTTTCCGGCATCAGCGGGGCTCCGCGGCGAACGAGGCCAACCTATATCAGTTCACGATATGTTCTCGACAAGAGCCGCGGCTCGGGCACCCCCGTTGGATCCGGTCGGAGCGGAAAAATACAAGATCTAGTAAAGCCCTTCCACGGCTGTTATCTGAGAATGATGAGCCGTCAGGAAATCCTTGCCAAGCTGCGGGACAATGAAGCCGCCTTGCATGCGCGCGGCGTCAGTCACGCGGCATTGTTCGGTTCGCGCGCCCGTGGCGACGCCCGCCCCGACAGTGACATCGATATCATGGTGGAATTTGATCCGGCCGCGCATGTCACGGTTTTCAACTACGCCGGTTTAAAAGACTACATCGCCGGTTTGTTCGACGGCCCGGTCGATGTTGTTAGCCGCGAGGGGTTGAAGCCTTACGTTCGCCCCGCCGTAATAACCGACGCCATTTATGCGTTCTGATGGCGCGATTGCTGCGCTGCGCGACATCGCGCATCACATCGATCTTGCTTTGAGCTTTACGGCGGGTTTCGATTACGAGGCGTTCGTGGCCGACCCGCGCACGTTCTATGCCGTGACGCGCTGTCTTGAGATCATCTCCGAAGCCTCGCGGCGCCTGCCCGACGATTTGAAGGCGCGGCATCCGTCAATCGCATGGAGGGACATGGCCGGCGCAGGCAACATCTATCGCCACGACTATGAGGACGTGACCGCGCAGCATGTGTGGGACGCGGTACAAATCGACTTGCCGCCGCTGCGCGCGGTAATCACTCAGGAGCTTGCCGCGCTCGACCCGTCGCCAGTGGGGTAATAGACCACTAACCGCTTCAAGAAGGCGTCCGTGCTGCTGATCCACGGGCGGTATTCGAGGTCAGCATCGCGATCCTCAACCACATTGCCAACTCGCGCCTCGTGCTTCTCAACAACTGCGGGCACTGGCCGCCGTTCGAGAAGCCGGCCGAATGGACCGCGCAGGTCCTCGCGTTGCTGTGCGGCTACTGAGAGGGCCAGTGAGAGCAGCATTGGAGCAGGTTCGATCAGTAGGGCCGGTGGGGCGTAGCGCAACCCGCCGAAGCCAGCGAAGATTTTGGCGGGTTACGCTTCGCTCACCCGCCCTACGCCGCTCAGCGCAAAACGAGGTAGCGCAGCAATTCCATTCGGTATTGCACGCGGTGACGATCGGCGAGATTTGGAAGGTGATCGAGTAGATGCCGCTAATTGGCGGCTCGGGGATCGCAAAAGAGGATTACCGCCCCGTAACGTCGAGTTGTATGGAACAGCTTGCGGGACTCGACTTCAATCTGCTGCGGACCCAATCGGGCGATATCGGCTTTGCGGTCAAGCAGGTGCGCGACAACGTCGGCTTCATCGCGAAATTCTTTTTAGCCCTGCCAGATTCACCGCTCACGTCGATCCACAGCTCCTTTCTTGGCCCGTACTACTCAGTCACAAGCCCGCAGTCATTTCTTCAGCGGCTTGTCACCCTTGGTAATGCGGTTGCGCAGCGAGGACCGGAGGACAAGGACGCTCGTCGGGTCATCGACAACCTGGAGGACTGGGCGGAAGGTCGCCATGCGATAGAGAAGGAGCTACTGCTAGAGGCCATTAAACAGCGGTCGCAATTCACTTTCGATGTCATCCATTGGATAAAGCAGGTAACGGCCGTACTGGTGTTCGTCTCTAACGCTCCCGCTTGCGAGGAGCGCACGCAAGAAGAGCTTCGGAGGCACGCTCTGTGGCTGATCTCGGTACTCTCGTTCATACCGGGAGACAAAGAGACGGTGGAGTTCGTCGAGAATTTCCAACTGACTGAAACGTTCTTTGAGGCCGCTCACGACGCTCATTATCGGGACTGTCCGGAGTTGGCGGCCGACATAACTCGCCTCCTCGTTTCTTGGCTGTTCATGGCGGGCCGGTATCCGACCGGCTGGGGAATACTCGAAAAGGCGGTCTATGGAGTAGCAACCCTCGCATTGTTGGCCGAGGCGGACGCCGCGATCCCTCGGCTTAAGGCAGAAGTGGCGAAGCGCGTTGCGGCTGGCGAGCTTCCCGACCAATCCGCAACCGATCATGCAGCACGTGAGATTCGGGGCCGCGCCCAAAGCCTGTACAGAGAAGGGCATTGGGGATCGGCAATCGAGCGCACGATGGCGCACGTAGATCACGCTAAGTTGCAGGCACTTCTTGAAGAACTAGGGAACGTCTGAATAAGGGGCTGGAGCATGGGCGAGGGGCATTTCGATTTGCTTTACCGGCCACTGTACGGGACAGTTGGGCTTGCTGGGGCCGTATTGGGCGTCCGCACGGTTTAGCGGCCTGGTTGCGGACACATTACGCGCCTTGGCAACGCAATAGATGGCGGCGCACCATGAACAGATTGGCCAGCGCACAGGTCACGAGGAGGCGGTGGGTGTTCTTCTTCAGCCCGCGATAGCGCACCTTGGCAAAGCCGAACACCCGCTTGATGACCCCGATCACATGTTCAACCCGAGCCCGCACTTTGGACTTGGTGCGGTTTTTCGTCCGCTCGACCTCATCGACTACACCGCGGTGGCGGTAGCGGCGATTGGTGAAATCCCGGGCCTTGGGCGCGCTCTCCCGGATTACCGCTCGCTGGCCGCGGTAAGCCTGATCACCCCACACCCGGGTCTCATTGCCGTGCAGCAGATCGGGCAGCACCGTGCTGTCGGCGACATTGGCAGGCGTCGCCACCGCCGCGTGGATCAGCTTGGTGCGGCTGTCGACCCCGAAATGCGCCTTCATCCCGAAATACCACTGGTTGCCCTTCTTCGTCTGGTGCATCTCGGGATCGCGTGCCTTGTCGGCATTCTTGGTCGACGACGGCGCATTGATGATTGTCGCATCGACAATCGTGCCCGTGGCCACCTTCAGTCCCTTCGCCGCCAAGTGTTGCTGCACTTCGTCGAACAACGGCTGGCCCAGATCGTGCTCCTCGAGCAGGTGACGAAAGCGGCACACCGTCGTCTCGTCGGGCACCGGCTCGCAGCCGAGATCGATACCGACAAAGCGGCACATCGCAGACGAATCGTAGAGCGCCTCCTCAGCCGCCGGGTCCGACAGGTTGAACCACTGCTGTAGGAAATAGATGCGCAGCATCCGCTCGACCCCGATCGGCCGCCGGCCATTGCCCGGCTTCGGATAGAATGGCTCGATCAGCGCACACAGCGCCGACCACGGCACCACCCGCTCCATCTCGCCAAGAAACGCTGCCCGCCGCGTCGTCTTGGCGTAGCGGTCAAACCCCACTGCCGCCAGCGTCAACTGCTTCATCCCCCAACCCTGCGCGCCAATCCACCCCGCCAGCATTATACCACAATCACTGCAGCTGACTTGTGCAGAGGTTCCTTAGCTGACCTCATCTCGCCGGGAACAAAGGGCCAGGCGGCCCGCCACAGGCTCTTTTAGATTTCTGTGACCACTGCTGCCTCCGTTGACTCTATAAGAGAGCCAATATCAGAGAAGTGACCGCTTCGGGGCAATAACCCGCCGTCGTGATCGATTTCCGCGAGCCGCTGCTTTGGGTTCGAGCCTTATAGGAAGATGCTGAGGTTCTTATCGAGCAGGACGTTGGCGTCGAGCACGATCGTGCGCCTGGCCACCTTCCACGCGCCGTTCACCTTGCGCAGCACATCCTCGCGGCAGCCGGAGAGGAGCTGATGATCCGTCTCCAGGTGCGAGCGGTACACCAGAAACGCGGTCTTGGCCTCGACCTCGCCGTTCTCCAGCGGCGCCGCCTCGAGATTGCCGATCAGGTGACGGGTGCGCGATGGGGGATCCTCGGCCCAGGCCATCCCGGTGTCGAGCCGGGCCACCCGCATCTCGAGATAGCGCTTGTCTTCCTCGAGGATCGCCAGATCGCCGAGCGGCGTCAGCTCACGGTGCGCCTCCCGGCGCGGGACGTTCTTGCGGCGGGGCATGAAGTAGAGGACGTCATCGGTGAAGAGATCGAGCCACTCCGTGAGCTTGCGCTCGTCGAGCAGCCACGCCTCGCGGATGTAGAATTGCATGAGGTCGAGCCACAGCGCCTGCGGCGCCGTCAGCTCCACCGCCGGCGCCACCGCCTTCTCCGCGCGCTTCGTCTTCACCAGATCACAAAAGCCCTCCCCCTCGATGGGGGAGGGTTTGGGTGGGGGTGATCCGGCCCAGCTGCTCGGCGATCGTTGCATAGACGCCGTCGAGATTTGCCAGGACCTCGTTGTTCCAAAACCGCACAATGCGATAGCCTTCGTTCTGCAGAAACGCATTCCGCTCGGCTTCCCGCGGCGATGAGAGAGCGTGTTGGCCGCCGTCGATTTCCACGATCAACCGGGCCTCGTGGCACGCAAAGTCGGCAAGATAACAGCCGATCGGCACTTGGCGGCGGAACTTGTACCCCTTTATTTGCTGCGAGCGCAGTATTCGCCGGACCCGCTTTTCCGCCTCAGTCATGTTCTGCCGCAAAATGCTAGCTCGCGCGCGTGCGCCGTCGACGGGATGCTTCTTCATGTCTCGCTTTGTGCGGCGGGAAACATCACCCCCTCCCAACCCTCCCCCATCAAGGGGGAGGGCTCCCCCGCATCGTTGCGGTGCCGTCGAAGCGGGCCTTGATCGGGTCGAGCGGGATGTTGGCCCAGCTCTCCGCGCTCATGAACTCTTCCCAGCGCATATAAAAGAGGCGCTGGTTGTTCTCCGAGATGTACCGCTCGGAGACGAGCCCCGGATAATCCGGATGCAGACCCGCGTGCCCCACACCCATCGACAGATCCTGGGGGTGCCGGCGGCCGAAGTGGCTCGTGCTCGCTTGGGTCACCTGACGCCAGTTGTCGACGTCGTCCTGCTCGAACATGCCGGCGGCACCGTTGTTGGCCTGGCTCCCAATACGGATCGCGCGCTTGATCTCCTCGGGCATATCCCGGTCCAGCAGCACGAAGTGCCAGAACTCGGTCTTGAGCGGGCCGCGCGGCAGGGCCAGCCGCAGCCCGAGGATCCCGTTCGGGAAGATCGAGTGGTTGCCGAGCTGCACCAGGCGCGCGCGGAATGTGCCGAGGCGCCGCTCGACCTCGGGCATTGTCGTGTCATGGTACTCCTGGAACAGCCGCAACGTCTCGCTCGACATGCCGTGCACGAAGCGGGGGGTGTTGTCATCCGCGTCGCGAAAGGTGATCGCGTGCCCGTTGACAAAGGCGTGCTTGTTTGGGCTCGCGAACTGGTCCTCATGGGACAGCCGCGGGCGGCCGAGGTAGCGGGTCTGGACCCGGGCGCTGGAGAGATGGCTGGTCGGGACGTGGTAGTTGTCCGAGCAGTTGTCGACCATCGTCTTCCAGTTGACGGGCTCGAGCCATTTCATCGGGCCCAGGGCCTGCATGCCGCCGTCCCGCCGATTGAACACGGTGTCGAGATACCACCGCGCGTCGCCCAGATAGGCCTCGAGGCTCGGCGCGTCCTTGGCCCAGGTCGCGAAGACGATACCCGCATAGGTCTCGACGCGGGCCTCGATCAGACCGAGGGACGGCCTGTCGAGCGCGTCGTAATAGGCCTCGGACTCGCCGGGGACGTGCTCGAGAGCGCCGTCGTTGCGGTAGGTCCAGCCGTGATAGGTGCACATGAACCGCTTGGCGTTGCCGTCGTCGCAGCGCACCACGCGATTTCCGCGGTGGCGGCACATGTTTAGGAGCGCGTGCAGCCGGCCCTCACCGTCGCGGGTCAGGATGACCGGGTCTTCGCCCATATAGGTGTGGAAGAAATCGTCGGCCGCGGGCACCAGGCTCTCGTGCCCGATCATCAGCCAGGCGCGGCCGAAGATCTTCTCCATTTCGTCGTCGTAGATCGCCTGGTCGCTGAAGATGCGGCGATCGAGCTTGCCGGTGGCGGGGTCGACGACGAGGTATTTCCGAGCGGCGCCCATACCCGGATCCGCAGGAGGGTTAGGCGGCGACGCTTTCGGGCTGCGCGGTCCTTGCGACGCGGGCGAGCATCGCAGCGGCATTGCGGTGCAGGATCTGCTCGCGCGCTTCCTCGCCGATCTGCGCTTCCGCCAGCGCCTTCCGGGTCCAGTCGCAGCCGAACTCGGTGCCGTCGGTGCCGCACACGATGCGTTCGGCGCCGTACAGGTTTACGGCCGCCTCGATCGCGCGCGGGCCGAACGAGTTGCAATCCACGTAGACCTTCGCCCTGCGGAAGCGCGACGACGGCAATTCCTCATTCGGCGTGTCGAGCAGGCAGCGGTGGTCCATGCGCTCGACCTCGTATGGAATGTTGCCGCCCAAATTGTGGACGTGGACCATCGCGTCCGGGTAGTCCGCGAGGTAGTCGGTGAGAGACAATGTCACCATCACCGAGGACAGGCTCGCCTGCATGTCGAGCGTGCCGTTGCGGCGGCGCGCGTTGTCCGTCTCGCTCGCGACCTTGGGGTAGACGTCGCCCGGCCGCGGCCCGTTATGGATGAACAGAACTGCGCGGTGGCGGTTCGCGACTTCCAGCAGCGGCCGCATCGCTTCGGCGTCCTTGCGCGTCAGGAAGAAGTTGCCCGGTATCTGCGCGCCGATCATGCCCGGCAGCCCAAGGGCCCGCTCGAGCTCGGCTGCGGCGGCGGCAATGTCCGTCAACGGCAGCGCGGCATAGGCGGCGAAGCGCCCGGGATGCTTCTGGCAAATCGCGGAAAGCCCGTCATTGACGCTCCGGCACATCGGCCCGGCCACTTCCGGCGGCTGAGCCTCGATCCAGCAGAACGCGCCGATGAGCGACAGCACACTCGTCTCTACTCCTTGGCGGTCCATCCGAGCGAGGTGGAAATCGACGTCATCGAAGGCCTTGGCGACCGGCTCCTCGCTCATCCGTGAGGTCTTCAGCACCTCGACGCCATCCGGATTGCGCGCGATGCGCGGTTCCCTGGTACGGGCGCGCAGCGCGTCGGCTACTTCGGCGGGCCTCCAATGGGCATGCATGTCGATCATGGTCATGGCGGTTTCCTCTACTGGCTCTCCGGCAGCTTAACCCCACGGCGGCTCGCTGTTAAAGCGCCTTGCATGAGCCGTCGCACTCGTCGGGGAACAGGCTCCTGCCACAGGCACAGGGTCCACGATGAAACGCGATGCTGGCATCGGTTGTCGGGGTGGGCCAATCGGGCAGCCTCTCCCGCCGCAACTCCTCCATGCGGGTCCGGATCGTTTTGAAATCGTCGGCTGCTCGGGGTCGTGACATCGTGCGGTGACCGCTCATTCGCGCAGCATCGCCGCGACCTGGTCGAAGCGCCGGATGCGTGCGTACATTTTCATCGCCTTGTCGAGGCTGTAGGCGTGGGCGGCCGGGTCGCTGCTCCAGCAGCATTCGCGCACGACGACAGACGCGAGGTCGAAGTTGAAGGCCTCGCGGACGCTCGTCTCGACGCCGCGATTGGTGGCGCCGCCGCCGATGATGATGGTGTCTCGCCGCAGCATGTGCAGGAGCTCGGCGACGCCTGTCCCGTAGAACGCGCTCGGCCGGCGCTTGAGGAAGACGTAATCCTCGGGCCGCGGCGCGATTTCGTCGGGGAAGCCGGCCTCTGCCGTGCCCTCGACAGCGTTGGTGAGCGGCGGCACGCCGGTCTCCGCCGAAAGGTCGGTCGGCAGCATGACGACATCGGCGCCATCGGAGCGGCTGACCGGTGTCGTGTAGATCACCGGCACGCTCGCTGCCCGAGCGGTCGCGATCATCTGCACCCAGGCATCGAGGACAGGGCGTATCGCGGCCCTCCGTGCGGCATCCGACGGGGCGAGCGCGCGCCGGCAGACGTCGTAGGCGATCAGTGCCGCCCGGCGCCGATCGATGCGTTCGGGTTCGGCCATCTCAACTTCCTCAGGTGAAAGGGCTCGCGGCGCTTTCCACTGGGCCTGAGCGTAACCGCCCAGCCGACGAAATCAAGCGAACCTCTTCGGCGAGCGCGGTTATCTCGGCAGCGGCCGGGGTGGTATTGGCGGTTTCAACGACGCCGAGCCCCAGCGCCATCGCCCGAGCCAGCACGACACGATTGCCGATGCGGGTCGCGGCGATCGGCGGGCCGATACGGCCGAGCTGGGCCGCGATTTCATCGATCAAGCCGGAGCGCGGCGGCACCCGATTTAGCACGATGAGCGAGCGGCGCTGCTCGGCATGCGCCATTTTGAGCGTCTCCGTCGTCGCCCACAAATCGAGCGGCGAGGGCTGAACCGGGACGACGACCAGCCCTGCTGCGCGCACCGCAATCCGGGCCTCGGTTTCAACATGCGGCGGGGCGTCGATCACGACCAGGTCCGCCTCACCTACGCGATCCTCGACCCATTTTGCCGCACGCCAGCCAGGTAGCGCCGCAAAGTCAAAACCGATCGCCTTTACCCCGAGCCGCGCTCGCCGCAGCTCGACCCAGGCCGAGAAGCTGCGTTGCGGATCGATATCAAGAGCCGCCACCCGTGCGCCGCATCGTGCCCAGGCTACCGCGAGCTGGGTGGCAAGCGTCGTTTTGCCGGCGCCGCCCTTGCGCTGTGCGATCGTGATGACCAGCCCCGCCATTCGAGCTCCGCTTTAGCAGAGGCCGGTGGGGGATGGTAGGAAGCCACTGCTCTGTAGCCTGGAACTGGGGCACAAGGCCCCGCCGCTCCGCGACACCCTGCGCACAGTGCGAATCGGTACGCCCTGGCCAATCGAAAGGCGCTCTCTTTGTTGGGTCACCCCATCAGGATCGTCTGTGCTGTTTCCTGGCCGCTGGCCAGCGCCGCCTCGACCGTGCCCATATCCGGACCGGCATAGAGCGCCTCGCCGGAAAAGAATATGCCGTCACCGTTCGGTTTTCTCAGCACCGCTTGCACCTCGCGTGTTCTTGGCGTGGCGTAGGAATAGGCGCCGCGCGCGAACGGATCGTTCCCCCAGTTGATCGCTCGCGCCGCGACCAGGTCCCTCCTGATGCGGTCCGCAGGTAGATCGAAAATCTCGCCGAGCGAGGCGAGCCCCATGTCGGTGAGTTCAGCCTCGGCAAGTGACGACACCCTGTCGGCCTTGGGTCCCGCCAACCAGCCCGTCAGCACCGGATACTCATCTGGATACTGCGTCCACCAGGTCGGGACCTTCGCGTCGGAAATCAGGAAGGACAGGTCGGCGAGATCACGCCCGCCATGATTGGCCCACCACTTCAAGGCGAAGCGAAATAGAATTTTGACGACATTACCGAAGCCGATATTGGCCGTGGCTTTTACGCGTTCGCGCGCCGCCGACGGAAGCGCGATTTCGGGTAGGAGCGGGGGTGGCACGGTAAGGATCGCGGCATCAGCCTCGAATGTGGCGCCGTGCTGACAATGCGCGGCAACCCGCCCGCGGGCCTCGTCGATCGCCGTTACCGCCGCGCCGAGATGGAGCGCGGCCCCGTTCCTGCGGCACTCGGATGAAAGATACTCGATGAGCGCGCCGTAGCCTTTCGCGATCCGCCCGTGCGGACCGTCGTCCCGGGCCAGCCATTCGTCGCGAAGCGCGAGAGTGCTGGCGCGGCACGGGTCAGCGGCGTCGTAACCCTCGACCGTTCGGGTCACTGACCGCCGCATTTCGTCGTATCGCCGATCGGCAAACTGCGTCTCCAGGAATTCGGCGATGGGCAGATCGGCTTTCACCTCGCTCAGGGCTCGGTAGAACCGACCCATATGAGGCGGCGAAGGCTCGTTGGGCGACAACGTGCCCGTGCGGGCGCTCCATCGTGTGCCACCGCGCGGCAAGAGCGACAGTTGCGCTTCGCGCATCAGAGCTCGCGTCACCGGCGCGGCGCCGTGGACAAATTCGGGTCCGCCTTCAGCCGGGTAGCCAAATTCCTCGGCGGAGAGCGGGTAGATGCGGCCGCCGCATCGCTCTCGCGCCTCGAGGATCGTCACTCGTTTGCCCGCGCGCACGAGCTCGCGGGCCGTCATCAACCCCGCAGCACCCGCGCCGACGACCAGAATATGCGTCAGATGCAGTGGGGCCACCGTCAGGGAATTTGCGCGCCTTCGGCAGCCACAGCCTTTTCGACAGCGGGACGCGCCAGCATGCGTGCGCGATGTTCCATGACGCGGGGTAGTTTGGTGGTGTCGACGCCGTCACCCTCTATCCAGGAAGCGATAGTGAACAGGTACGGATCGCAGATCGTGTACTTCTCACCCATCACCCACGGACCCTTCATGAGCTTATGCTCGATCAGCTCAAAGCATTCCGTCACGTTTGACGGCACTTTGCGCTTCATTGCCTCGACCGCTGCAGGATCATCCGCCCATCGGGTGCCCCGCATGCGGTGTGCATGCGCGACATGCACCGTCGAACAAAAGTAACTGTTGAACTCTTGAACCCGCGCCAGGGCGAAGGGATCGGCGAGGGGAGCGAGTTGGGCCTCCGGAAAACGCTGTGCCACAAAGCACAGGAGTGCGGGGGTTTCGGTGAGCGTGCCGCTTTCGGTTACCAGTGCAGGTACGCGCCCTTTGGGGTTTACCGCCAGATATTCGGGGCTCCGCTGGCTCTGGGAGCGAAAATCGACTAGGACCGCCTCGTACGGCGCGCCCGCTTCTTCGAGCGCGATATGCGTCGCAAGCGCACACGTACCGGGGGCGTAATAAAGTCTGAACATGCGTTCGTCCTTCCATCGACCATGGACAGCGCTCAGTGCGCCGGCGACGGCCGGGGCGTTTCACCATGCGACGTAATCGGGGTCAAGTTATGTATAACAGCCGGCTTACCGCCCGACTGATAATGCATCCGCCAGTTTCAATCTGTTGACGGTTCTCTTCGTCTTTCCCGCGAAAGAGCCTGTGAGGAAATTGACGATCGGCTGGGTCAGCAACAGCCGTCCTTCGAGACAGCTGCTTCCCAGCTTCCTCAGGATGAGGAAATTTCCTTAATGCCATCAATAGATTACCTCATAAGTTCCGCGACTTCGGGCGAAATGCGGTGCAGCCGCGGTCGAATGCCAGTGTACACCGGCTGCTGGCGGCAATCGAACGATTGGAAACGCTGCCGGACGCACGGGAGCTGATGACCGCCTTCGCTGGGTAATGTAGGATGCCGCAGGGAACTTCTGCTGTTTACGATCACCTGACCGCGCCTTCTCAGCGACGTGATGGGGAGGGGAGAGATTTTTCTCTTTCGCCGATCATCGCCTCGTCGTACAGACCCCAGCCTGCAAACCCTGTTCTGCTCGTGGGGCGGAGACGGCGGGCGCATGTGATGCTGATGAGGAGAGAACGGAATGTTCAGCCATATCATGGTCGGGAGTAACGACATCGCGCGGTCGAAGAAATTCTACGACGCGCTGTTTGTGGCGATGGGCGCTCAGCCCGGCGTCGAGGATGCCAGGGGCCGCGTGAGTTACACGCACAGTGGCGGGCGTTTCATGGTGTCCAAGCCGATCGACGGCACGCCGGCCAGCCAGGCCAATGGCGGCACGATCGGCTTCACGATGAGCGATGCCAAACAGGCCGAGGCATGGCACAAAGCCGGCGTCGCGAATGGCGGAACGTCGATTGAAGACCCGCCTGGCGTGCGCCAAGGGGCCGCTGGCCAGATGTACCTCGCTTACCTTCGCGATCCCGACGGCAACAAGCTGGTCGGGGTTTATCGCATGCCGGCTGCCTGAATTATCGCAGACCAGCACTGAAGAGGGCTGCCCTTTCCGGGCGGCCCTCACGCTGCGCATCAGCGGTTTTGGAGCCGATAGCGGAGCCAGACCACGCCGCCGTCCAGCACCTCGGTGCTCGCCAGCGTCATTGAGCGGATCGGCGCTGCGATGCCGGCATCCTTGTCGCCTGGAGTTGAAGATGCTCGGCGCGCCCTTCGCTCCATCGACGGCGGGGCAGATCGCAAGGCTGATCTCGTCGATCAGGCCGGCCCGCAGAAAGGCCCCGTTCGAGCCGCCGCCACCTTCGAGCAGCAGGCGTTCGAGCCCCAGCTCGCGGTTCAGGATCTCCAGCGCCAATCCCAGATCGAGCTCCTGCTCGCCGGCGAAGACGTAGGAGACGCCGTCCTGGCGCAGGCCCGCCAGATGCGCGTCGGAGACCCGCTCCGTCAGCACCACGACGATCGGGTCGCCGCCGATGTCGGACCGTCCCCAGGCGATCTTGCCCTGCGCATCGAGCGCGATGCCGTACGCGGCGGCATCCCGCCGGGTGAACCAAGGTTCCCGCGGATAGGTCTGGTCGGTGTGATCGGGGTACGCCTCGGCCTTGGCGTATTCGCTGCCGGTCACCCGGCCGATCAGCCAGGAGCCGCCGCCGAGCTGCTCGTGCAGGCGCTCGAACAGCCCCGGCATGCGGTTCTCGGCGGGCCGCCACCGGCTGCCGAGAATGCGGCCGTCGACGCTCGCGTTCATGTGGCAGATGACATAAGGCTTCATGTTTGCGTCTCCCGTCGCGCGATTGCTTCGCTCCGCTCGCAATGACAATTCGGGGCTGTCATTGCGAGGAGCCGAAGGCGACACGGCAATCTCGATCCACGGAACTCCTGCCCGACAGCCGCGCTCAGCCGGGAAGGCGCCAGCCCACCCAGTTGCACAAGGCTTCGCCCATGAACAGCTCGAGATCACGGCCCTGGAGCCACGGCAGTTCCTCGGTGAACACCGTCACGCATTGCGGCCAGGAATAGGGCATCCGCGTGATGTCGGTGCCCCAGAACATCCGATCCGCACCGAACGCGTCGAAGCAGCGGTGCAGGTGCTCGTGGAAGCTGCGGAACGGATAGGCGTCTTCCGCGTAGCCGGGCTGACCTGTCGCCTTGACCGCGACGTTGGGGTATTTGGCGAGGGCCAGCAGCTCGGGCTGGAAGCGATAGGCAGGCTCGCCGCGGCTCCCTGGCGGCACGGCCATGTGGTCGACGATCAGTTTGAGCCCCGGGTGACGCTCGGCGATCTGGCCGACAGTCGGCAGGAACAATGCGGCGGCGAGCGCCACCGGCACACCGGCCCGTTCAGCCGCGGGCCATAGCCAGTCGAGGCTCCCGTCGGTCATCCATTCCCGCTTGTGCCGCTCGTTGAAATAGAAGCGCAGGCCGAGCATGCCCGGCCGCTCTTTCCGACGCGCGACGAGGTCGCGGCCATTCGGGTCGTCGAGATAGAACCACCCCATGATGGCGAAGCGGTCGGGGTATTTCCGCACCGCTTCGACGGCCAATTCATTCGAGTGGGGATCCCACAGCACCGGGTGAATCAGCGCCCGGTCCACACCGGCTTGATCCATGAGGACTGAATCCGCCCAGGCTTGCCGTCTACAAAGCCGTACGCCATCGGCAGCTTCGCGCCGTAAGCTGCCGCTCGGCTCCGCGGGGGTGGTGAGCGAAGCTCGAACTCATTTCGGTCACTCGCGCTCACCTGTACTCGCGTAAAACCAGGTATCTGGTTTGAGACGCGCCGGTCATCGAGTAAAAAGAGATAGGATGGCAGGGGATCAAAATTATTCGGTGAAGGGAGACCGAGCGCTCAGCTCGGGTGACGAGGATAAGCTTGGATTTCGTGAGGTTGCTAAGCAAATCGCGACTTCGCTCGTGGATCGCGCATCGGAAGATGGTTTGGTTATTGGGGTCGAGGGAGCCTGGGGTTCAGGAAAGTCGAGCCTTCTATTCCTAATTGGCGATGAGCTTGGGAAGCTCCCTGAGGATCGGCAGCCAACTGTTATCAATTTCCGGCCGTGGTTGATCGGCAATCGAGACGCCCTGATCACCAGCCTGTTCGGCGAACTCTCCAGGCAGCTTGATCAAGTTGCCTTGAATGCAGGTGACGCAACTCGGATATCTGTTACCAAGGCCAAGGAGGCCGGCGAAGCGCTCCGGGGCTTCATGAATGGATTGGGCCGAGCGGGCTCTGTGATTGAGTTTGTCGGCGAGGCGTCAGGGATTGGCGTGCTTAAACTGGCTGGGAAGGGAGCAAAAGCAGCTGCGGACGCGGCCGGCAAAGAGCCAGCCCCACCTCCCCTCTCTGAGCTGAAGGACAAGCTGGTGACATCGCTCCGAGAGCTCGCGCACCGGTTCGTCATTACCATAGACGATGTGGATCGGCTTGAGCCCGCGGAGGTCATTGAGATCTTGCGGCTCGTGCGCTCGGTCGTTGACCTTCCCAAACTGATCTATTTGCTGTGCTACGATAGCGATACCCTAGCGCACAGCATCGAACGAGCAGCCAGCGTAAAGAGCGGGCATTCATACCTGGAGAAGATCGTGCAGCTGACTGTGATGGTTCCTAAGCCGGAGCCGTTGCAGCTACGCCAATGGTTTTCCGACGAATTACATCTGATAGCATCGGCAAAGGATGAAGATGAACTTTCGAGGCTAAAGCTCGTCATCGACTACGAGGGTGGCCGACAGCTGCGGACACCAAGGTCAGTCGTACGCGCGCTGGATGCGGTTCGGTTCTTCTGGCCGCCGTTACGCGAGGCTAAGGCCGATCTCGCCGACCTTGTTTGGCTTCAGCTTATTAAGGACGGAAATCCGGCACTCTACCGCTGGATCGAGGAGTACTGCGGTACCGCTGCCGCCCTTTCACTGGGCACCGCGCGCGTTGACGACGCCGAAAAGACGCGGGAACTCCGCGCGCTGCTCGCAACGGTGCCTGGCGGGCACTTTGACGACTTGACGTGTCGACACAATTTTGCAGAGCAGCTCCCAGGTGTCGAACTCGACCATTCCCAAGGCGGCACCAAGTTCAAAATATTTGAGCATGTCAGTGACCGCGACCGCGACGAGGCTATTCAAAAAAGACGTCTCGCCAGCCCCGATCACTATCGCCTTTATTTCGCGCTAGCTGGTCCATCGCACGCACTTACCCGAGACGACTTTACGTCAATGTGGGCCGCCGCCGAGGTCGGCGCGGAAGAAGCGGGGACGGCGCTACTGCATCTTCACGACGAACATGCGGCGGGGTCGCTCACCAAAGCCGATCTCTTGCTAGAGCGCATTAAGAGCGGTGCTTACGAAGTCTTGGCGCCGGGGCAATGCGAGAACCTACTGGTCGCGCTCTCGCAGGTTATAGACGAAGCATACCGACGCCACTCATTCGATCGGTTTTGGGTCAGTTCGTTGTGGGACCGAGCGGAACGGCTAATACCATTGCTCCTCTCCCGTCTTGAGCCCGCGGCCCGTGCTGCCGTGGTCACAACCATGTTTAGCGAAGGCGCGGCCATCGGTTGGCTGACATCGCTGTTCCGGCACGAGACGTTCGCACATGGCCGATATGGCGATAGGCTGCGTCCAGAAGACGAGTGGCTTTTCACGAACGCCGAGTTGGACCGGATCACCAAACTAATGCTCGGTCGCTATCGGGCGATGTCCGCAAGTGACGTGTTTGGTTGCTCTGACCCAATCCACCTTCTTTTTGCCTGGCGGCAGGGGGGAGATGAACAAGGGCCGCGTCGGCTTGTCGAGGCGAACATCGTTTCAGATGAAGGCCTCGTCGAGACGCTTGAGCACCTAGCCAGCACGATATACAGCAGCAACCGAGGCAAGGTTGATGTTCTGAAGAAAGAAAATCTTGCTCCTTTCATGGATTATGAGAACGCCACGCAAAGAATTCGTGCTCTCAAAGACCACAACGATCTCGGGGCGCGTGCCGGGCGGCTTGCGGTCGCTTTCGATGACGAGGCTAAGTACTAGATACCCGCTCTCCGGCCCCTAACCAACGCATCAGAAGCTCAGGCGACGTCCGCCACTGAACTGGAGTCCGGCCAATACGACGATCTGCTAGTGGCCGCAGCGTCGTCGTCCCGACCTGTCCCTGCGAACGACGGACTGTCCACCCCAAATCGGCGGGTTGGGAGCCCACCGGCGAGGTCTCTTAAGGGAGTTGTGTGCGTCAAGTTCAGCAAATTGATCATGGTGACGGGGCTGGTTGTATTCAGGTCAAGAGCACATCCCTTTGTTCGATCGAAAACGGCCATCCCTTCGTCCCGACCTGCCTGCAGGCAGAGCGCCGAGCGCAGCGGCGGTCAAGGATGCCGCCGCGACTGCGGCGGCACCGGCGCAGCCGGCGCGCAGCGTCCTTGACAGAGCGAGCACGGTGCTAGGCTGAACCTGTCGGGGGGTCACGCAGCACGGCGCAGCGCTTCCTTTTTGTACTCGCGCAGATCGTCCATGTTCAGGTAGCGATGCTGTTCGAGCCAGTTCTCGCGGGTCTCGACCGCCAGCGCCCGTACCAGCCGCAAGCAACTCTCGCCATTGGGAACGATGCGCACGACGTGGGTGCGGCGCTTGATCCCCTCGTTCAAGCGCTCCAGCATGTTGGTCGATTTGAGATGCTTATGGTGCTGGCGCGGCAGCCGATAAAAGGTGAGCGTCTCGTCGATGCTTTCTTCGACCCAGCCGGTGAGCTTGGGGTATTTGCCTGACCATTTAGCGAGCCAGGCGGCGAGATCGCGGCGCGCCTCGGGGAGATCGCGGCGATCATACAGCCAACGCAGTTCTTGCAGGCAGTCGTCGTCGACCCGGCGCGGCACATAGTCGAGCGCGTTTCTGAGGAAATGGACGTAGCAGCGTTGATAGGCCGCCTCCGCCAGAACCTCGCGCAGCGCCGCTCGGAGCCCGGCGTGATCGTCGGCCACGACAAACTCGACACCGTGCAGACCGCGCGCCTTGAGCCCCAACAGGAAATCCCGCCAGCTCGATCGGCTCTCACGGTTGGCGAGCTCGACCGCCAGCACCTGGCGGCGACCGTCCCAATCGATACCGATCGCGATCAGTACCGCCTGGCTAGCGATCACGCCAGCCTCGCGCACCCGCTCGTAGCGCGCGTCGAGGATCACATAGGGGAAGGCTTCGGCCAGCGGACGGCTGGCGAATTGCGCCAGGCTCGCATCCAGCCGCTGGTTCATCGCACTAATCGACGAGGCCGAGAAGCTGTGGCCGCACAGCTCTTCAGTGATCGCCTTCACCTTGCGGGTCGATACCCCTTGCACATACATCTCTGCCAGCGCTGCCACCAGCGCCCGCTCCGAGCGTTGATAGCGCTCGAACAGCTCGGTCGAGAACCGCCCCGCACGGTCCTGCGGCACCCGCAGCTCGAGCTTGCCGACCCGCGTGATCAGCGTCCGGCCGTAATGCCCCGACCGGTAGCCTTGCCGGCCCACCGTCCGCTCGCCCTTCTCGGCGCCCAGCGCCTCGGTCATCTCCGCTTCGAGCACCTCCTGTAGTGCCGTCCGCACCAGCGCCCGCAGAAACTCCTCGTCCTCCGCCAGAAGGGCTTTGACGTCGATCGTCCCAGATTTACCCTGCCGCTTGGTCATGGTGTGCATCCTCGCCAAAGGATCCGGTGATTGCTTCATCACCCGCATACCATGACCATCCGCCTCAGCGGCTTTTGCAGAACCTTCCCGGACACTACCTCTTCGGGGCGAAGCCCTGTGCAACTGGATCGCCCGGCCGCTCCCGGTCGGAAGGCAAAAAGCGACGCTATAGACGCCCCAAACGTTACGGTTTCGAAGGGCAGTCTGCCGCGATCCGGCCATTACCCGACCGCAGCCTAAACTGCTCAGTCGGTTGGGAAGTGGACACCAGAGGCTGGTGGCGACGAAGTAAGTGGCCGATCAGACATATTAGTCTAAATCGGTCGCGCCCTCCTGAACGACTTCTTCCGGCGCGCAGCTGATGTCGCGACCGTCAGGATGAATTCCGCGCTACGGCGATGCGAAGTTTTCCGTCGCCGGGGTCGGCGCTTTGCAGACGTAAGACGGATGCATCAAGCCAGTTGGCTCGTAAAAGACATTTCCAATGAACGCGAATCCGAGCTTCTTGAGGATTTTCTCCGAAGCACGATTGTCGGGGTGATGCCCGGCGTAGACTTTCGACAGCCGCAATTTTTCCGAGGCGTATTCGAGCGCGCCGAATGCTGCTTCCGTTGCGAAGCCTTTGCCCCAACAGCGCTTCACGATATGGAACCCCACTTCGAAATTCGCCTCGCCGGGCGTATAGACCCAGGGACGAAGCCCGCCGCAGCCGACGAACTCGCCATTGCGGCGATCGAACAGCGCCCAATACTGAACGCCAACGGACCCCTCCCGCTCGATCTCGGCGCGGAGCTTCTCTTCCACTTGGGCCTTGGTGAGTTTGCCGTGGGAGTGAATGAGCGCCGTGACGGCGGGATCGCCCCACAATTCCATCGCAAGGGGCAGATCCTCGATCTGCCATGACCGCGCCACAACGCGCTCGGTCCTGAATTTTTCCGTTTCCGTCATGACCGCCGCCGAGAATGGACCTTAGATTGAAAATAAGTCACTACCCCTGCCGATAGCCGCTCAGCCGGGAAGGCGCCAACCCACCCAGTTGCACAGGGCTTCACCCATGACCAGCTCGAGATCGCGGCCCTTCAGCCACGGCAGTTCCTCGGTGAACACCGTCACGCATTGTCGCCAGGAACAAGGCATCCGCGTGATGTCGGTGCCCCAGAACATTCGGTTCGGACCAAAGGCGTCGAAGCAGCGGTGCTGGTGCTGATGGAAGCTGCGGAACGGATAGGCGTCTTCCGCGTAGCCGGGCTGGCCGGTCGCCTTGACCGCGACGTTGGGGTATTTGGCGACGGCCAGCAGCTCGGGCTGGAAGCGATAGGCAGACTCGCCCGGCTCCCCGGCGGCATGGCCATGTGGTCGACGATCAGTTTGAGCCCCAGGTGACGCTCGGCGATCTGGCCGACAGTCGGCAGAAACAACGCGGCGGCGAGCGCCACCGGCACGCCGGCCCGTTCGGCCGCGGGCCATAGCCAGTCGAGGCTCCCGTCGGTCATCCATTCCCGCTTGTGCCGCTCGTTGAAATAAAAGCCCAGGGGAAATAGAAGCGCAGCCCGAGCATGCGCGGCCGCTCTTTCCAACGCGCGACGATCTCGCGGCCATTCGGGTCGTCGAGAAAGAACCAGCCCATGATGGAGAAGCGGTCGGGGTATTTCCGCACCGCTTCGATGGCCAATTCGTTCGAATGGGGATCCCACAGCACCAGGTGGATCAGCGCCCGGTCCACACCGGCTTCATCCATCGCGGCGATTGCCTGCTCCGCGGAGTACGGCTCCTGACGACGTGGCGGGGACGACGTACCCTTTTCCCAGAGATGAATCTGGCCATCGACGATCAGCATCCGGCGTATCCTTTTGTGGCGAAGATATTCCGCTCCCCTGGAATACGCTCATCGCTGAATCCGCCGAAGCGCCCAAAGCGTTCCAGAAGAGGGCGGCGTTCGGGCTTTAGTGCGGCCAGGCGACGGTGTTGAAATCGTCGAGGAGGGCAGCGATGCGGCCGGTGTCGGACTGGTCCATGATGGCCCGCGCGCGGCGCGTCGCGGCGATCATGTCGAGGTTGCGGATGCGCTGCTTGACCCGCGGGATGTTGCGCGGCGCCATCGAGAGATTGCGCACGCCGAGGCCGAGCAGCAGGGCGGCAAAGCGCGGCTCGCCGGCCATTTCGCCGCACACGCTGATCGGCATGCCGCGGCGCAATGCGGCTTCGACGGCGAACTGGATCAGCCGCAATACCGCAGGATGCAGCGGGTTGTAGAGATGGGCGACCTGCTCGTCGCTGCGATCGATCGCCAGCGTGTATTGGATCAGATCGTTGGTGCCGATCGCGAAGAAATCCGCCTCCGCAGCGAGCGCGTCGGCAGCGAGCGCCGCGCCGGGCACCTCGATCATCGCGCCCAATGGCGGCAGGTTCTTGGGCAGCCGCACGCCGCGCCGCCGCAGCCGCCGCGCAACCTGGTCGACGGCCTCGCGCACGCGGCGGATCTCACTGGCCGTCGAAATCATCGGCAACAGGATGCGCAGCGGCCCCTCGGTGGCGGCGCGCAGCATCGCCGCCAGCTGCGGATCCAACAGGCGGCGGTCCTGCAATGACAAGCGGATCGCCCGCAAGCCGAGGGCGGGGTTCGCCGGCTGGACATTATGGCCGCTCAGCGAGCGCGCGATCTTTTCACCGCCGAGGTCGAAGGTCCGCACAGTGACCGGCTTGCCATCCATGCCGCGCACCAGCGCCGAGAAAACCGCGTATTGTTCCTCCTCGCCAGGGAGGTCGTCGCGGTTCATGTAAAGGAATTCCGAGCGGACGAGGCCGAGCCCCATTGCACCGTTGGCCAGCGCCTGCTGCAGCTCGATCGGCAATTCGAGATTGCCTTCGAGGGTGATCTCGACTCCGTCGCGGGTGATCGCGGGGAGCCTGCGAAGGCGCGCCAGACCGCGCCGTTCGCGCGCCACCGCGTCGCGCCGGGTCTCGTAGTCGCGGATCGTCGCGTCGGAAGGGTCGACGATCACGCAGCCGTCGATGCCGTCGATCACCACGGTGACACCCGCGCGAGCCCGATCGAGCAGACCGGGTACCGCGAGAACCGCCGGCAGGCCGAGCGCTCGCGCAACGATCGCAGTATGGCTCTCGGCGCCGCCGGAGACCGCCGCAAAGCCGGCCACCCGTTCCGGGTCGATCAGCGCGGTATCGGCCGGGGTCAGCTCCTCGGCGAGGATGACGGCGCCGTCCGCCACGGCGGAATAGGCCGCGTAGGGCCTCTTGATCAGGTTGCGGATCAGCCGCGTTCCAACGACCCGGATGTCCTCGATCCGCGCCGCCAAGTACGGATCGCGCATCGCAGCGAAGCTCTCGGCGATTTCGTCGATCTCGATCTGCACCGCGCGCTCGGCGTTGATCCGCGTGCGGGCAATGCGCTCGTCGACGCCGCGAACAAGGCGCGAGTTCGACAGCATGGCAAGGTGGGCATCGAGAAGGTAGCCGACTTCCTCGGCGGCGGAGCTGGGCAGCCCCGCGGCTTTCGCCTTCACCTTTTGAAGCTGTTTCAGCGAGGTCGCCACAGCTTCCGCGAAGCGGTGTCGTTCGGCTTCGATTTCGCTCTGCGGGATGTGGTTCTCAGCTACCGGAAGATCGCCACTCTCGACGATATGAGCCGGGCCGATGGCAATTCCGGGAGAAACGGCGAGGCCCTGCAGTCGCTGTTCGGCGCCGGCGCTTTGCGGCGCAGAGCCGGTGACCTCCTCAATCCTCATCAAACTTGCATTCGACGAGCTTGGCGAGCGCCGTCACCGCCGCCTCGGCTTCGGGCCCGGTGGCGGCGAGCCGGATGACCGTGCCGGGCGCGGCGGCCAGCATCATCAGGCCCATGATCGAGCGGCCGGAGACTTCGGTGCCGTTCTTGCGCACCCACACCTCGGCATTGAAGAGCCCGGCGGTCTTGACAAACCTGGCAGCGGCGCGCGCGTGAAGCCCGCGCTGGTTGCAGATCGTCGCAATCCGGAAGACCGCCCCGGCCGGCGGGCTCGAATCCTGCGTCGGTCGTTGGTCGGCCGACCGATCGCTCATCGGCGGGCGTCGCTGAGCAGCTGAGAAGCGACGTTGATGTATTTGCGCCCGGCCTCTTGGGCGCCTAGCACGGTCCGTTCGAGGCTCTCGGTCTGACGCAGGCTCGCCAGTTTGATGAGCATCGGCAGGTTGACGCCAGCAATCACCTCGATTCTGGCGCGGTCCATGACCGAGATCGCAAGGTTCGATGGGGTGCCCCCGAACATGTCGGTCAGCAAGACAGCGCCCTCGCCGGTATCGACTGCGGCAATTGAGCGCAGGATATCCTGGCGGCGCTTTTCCATGTCGTCATCGGGGCCAATGCACACAGCCTCGATTTGCGACTGCGGCCCTACGACATGCTCGAGCGCCGCGACGAATTCCGCCGCGAGCCGCCCGTGGGTCACCAAAACCATGCCGATCATCGATTCCCTCTGATGGAACGACCGCTGCCGTTCAGCTCGCGGTGAGAGGCGCGGCCGGCGCGAGCGAGGCGGGAGAGCCGGATTGAACAAGATCGCGGTGCGCTAGCTCCACCCGCAGCCCGGCGGCGCCGAGTTGCGCGGCCAGCCGCTCCGCCACGTAAACGGAGCGATGGCGTCCGCCCGTGCAGCCGATGGCGATCGTCAGATAGGTCTTGCCTTCCTGTTCGTAGCGCGGCAGCAGCGGCTCCAAAAGCCGCCACAACCCGACGAGAAAGGGCGCAAGGTCCGGATCCCGCTCGATTTGCGCGGCGACCGCAAGATCGCGCCCGGTCAGCTGGCGAAGCTCGGGGGCATAATGCGGGTTGTCGAGGAAACGCACGTCGAAGATCAGATCGGCATCTCGCGGTATGCCGTGGCGATACGCGAAAGAAGTGACGAAAACGCGAAGACCGCCGGCCGCTAGGGCAAAATGGCCGGTCAACAGCCGTTTCAAATCGGCTGCGCTCAGGTTGGAGGTATCGATCACCAGATCAGCACGGTCGCGCAGGGCAGAAACCACTCGGCGTTCGAGCCGAATACCGTCCGTTACGGGTCGGTCGCCGGCGAGGGGGTGAGGCCGGCGCGTCTCGGTATAGCGCCGTTGCAGCGGTTCGTCATCACAATCGAAAAATAACACCTTGAGCTCGCGGCCGGTCCGGCCAACGACCGCGTCGAGGGGTTCGAGCATGCTTTCGATAGCAAAGCCCCGGGTGCGCAGATCGGCACCGACGGCAATCGCGCGCGCATCGGCTGCGATCCTCTCAATCAGAGCGGGTACGAGCGAGAGCGGCAGGTTGTCGAAGGCTTCATAGCCCATATCTTCGAGCGTCTTCAGCGCCGTCGACCGCCCTGCCCCCGACATTCCGGTCACCAGGAGCACACGGGCCGGCGCCGCGCTTCCGGCGGGGCTCCGCTCGGCGTGACCACCTTCGGTCATCATCGCCGGATTATAGCGGGCACCGAGTGGACTGAAAACGCGCGTAAAGCGAAGCGCAACTTTGCCGCGGCGGAAGCCTCGAATGGCGACAGCGCGATCGATGGGACCGCCAGCCCGAGCACATCCTCGCGACGAATTTCGGGAAAACGCTCGACCTCGGCCGACAGTACGAGATCGACGCACATTGCGAGCGCCGCCTCTGCCAAGGGCTCGACCTGCAAGAATCCCAATTCCACGGACCTCGATGAGGCCCGCAATCGCAGCCGGAGCCCTGACCATGACGCGCTCTCCGGCGCGCCGGAGTTCGGCCTGGTCGTCGGCGACGAGACGCGCGCCGCCGTCGATCAGCCGCAGAGCGAGATCCGATTTTCCCGCGCCGGACGGGCCGCGGAGCAGGACCGCACGCCCATCGATCGCGATCGCCGTGGCGTGGACCAGAATGGAGGCGGCTTGGGATCGTTATCGTCACACAGCAGCCGGCAGTCTGACGGAGAACCGGGCGCCAATCGTTTTGCCTTGCGCGTCTTTGCGGTTTTCCGCCCAGATCATGCCGCGATGAGCCTCGACGATCTGTTTCGAGATCGAGAGTCCAAGGCCGGAATGTGTCCCGAATTGCTCGCCCAGTGGGCGCTCGGTGTAGAAGCGATCGAAAATCGCCGTCAACTTTTCTTCGGGAATACCGGGTCCCTCATCTTCGACGGTAACGACAACCGCGCGGCCATGATGTCGCGCAGTCAGCCTGATCTCACCGAGCGGTGGGCTGAACGACACCGCATTCCCGATAATGTTGCGGAACACCTGGGACAGTCGTCGTTTCGATCCCGGGCACGACGAGCTCACGGTCACTATTGCCGATCGCGAGCACCAGACGAGGCGCGTCGTCCGTCCGGGTCGCCTCATAGACCTCGACCAGCGTACCCAGCATCGCCGCGATGTCGACCGGTTCCAACTCGAGGCGGCCGAGCTCCGCGTCGAGCCGCGAGGCGTCGGAAATATCGGTGATCAGGCGATCCAGCCGCTGGACGTCATTGAGGATGATCGCCATCAGCCGCCGCTGATTTGCCGCATCGTCGATCCGGACGGCCGTCTCGACCGCGCTGCGCAACGAGCTGAGCGGGTTTTTGATCTCATGCGCAACATCGGCGGCAAAACTTTCAATGGCGCTCATGCGCTGCCACAGCGCGTCGGTCATCTCGCGCAGCGACCGGGAGAGATCGCCGATCTCATCACCCCGCCGGGTAAAGTCGGGTATCTCGACCCGCGCCCGGCGGCCGCGCGCGCGCTCCGCCGCCGCGGCGAGCCGGCGGATGGGCCGCGCAATCGTACCCGCGAGGTAGAATGACAGCAGCACGGTGACCAACAATGCCACCCCGAAGATGCGCAGCAGCTCGAGGCGAACGGTTCTCAGTTCCTCCTCGATCTCGGCGCTGCCGGTCGACAACATGACCGCGCCGAGCACCTGCTTGTAGCGCTGGATCGGGATCGCGACGCTGAACACCAAGCCACCGGTTTGCGGGTCGCTCCTGATCGCCGAGCCGGTCTCGCCGCGCAATGCTCGCATGACTTCGACATAATCCTCGGCGCGCGGGGAAGCGCTTTCGCGATAAACCGCGTAGCTGGTGTGACGCGGCAGGATGTTGAGAATCCAATCGTAGATCTGATCGGCAATCCGCAGAACCGCACCTTCCCTCTCTTGCGGCTCCAATTCGTGGACCTGCACGGCATCGCCCGGCCCCCGCAGAATTCGACTGTCGGCAATAATGTCGCCCCGCACGTCAAACAGCCGAGCTCGGGTATGCGTCGGCTCGACCAGCCGCCGCATCATCTGGCGAGCCAGGTCGGGCAACAGGACCTCCCCCTCGTCGACCGAGTCGAGAACCGCGCCCTCACCGAGCGCAGCGGCAAACACCTCGCCCTGGGTCTTTAAAGCTTCGATCTGTTGGCCGATGAGGCTCGCCTGGTATTTCCCGAGGTAGAGAAACCCGCCGGCGAGAAGAGCGAGCGCCAGGACATTGACAGCAAGGATGCGCCGCGTAAGCGGTGAGACCGTCCAGCGCCTTCCGCTTCTCGGCCGCAGATCGGCGCTCGGGCCGAGACTGGGCGCGGCTCTCGCGGCGGATCGAGGGGCGGAAGGATGCTCGGCTACCGCCGAAGGCGACGCAGGCGCGGCGGCGGGCTCAACGGTCGCGGTATCGATACCCGACGCCATAGAGTGTTTCGATCTGCGCGAAATCCGTATCGACGTTCTTGAATTTCTTGCGCAAACGCTTGATGTGACTGTCGATCGTCCGGTCGTCGACATAGATGTGCTCGCCATAGGCCGCATCCATCAGCTGGTCGCGGTTTTTGACGTGGCCCGGACGGTGCGCGAGGGATTTGAGGATCAGAAACTCGGTCACCGTCAGCTCGACATGTTCACCCTTCCAGGTGCACAGATGCCGTGCCGGATCGAGGATCAGCTGACCGCGCACGATCACCGGCTCGCCATGCGAGTTCTCCCGCTCGCGTGCGAGCTCGCCGCGCCGGATCAGCGCCCGGATGCGCTCGATCAAGAGCCGCTGCGAAAACGGCTTCCTGATGTAGTCGTCGGCGCCCATGCGCAGACCGAGCAGTTCGTCGACCTCGTCGTCCTTTGAGGTCAGGAAAATGACCGGGATGTGGCTCTGCCGCCGCAGCTGGCCGAGAAGCTCCATGCCGTCCATGCGCGGCATCTTGATGTCGAGCACCGCGATGTCGACCGGTTGTGCGCTCAAGCCCTTCAGCGCCTCGGTACCGTCGCTGTAGCAGCGCACAGCAAACCCTTCCGCCTCGAGCGCCATCGACACGGACGCCAGGATGTTGCGGTCGTCGTCGACAAGAGCAATCGTGTTCGGCACCTTCTCCCCCAAAATCCTTCTGAGCGGCCGGATGATAGGTGAGCCGTTCCCCGTAACTGTAAAATATGACCGAATTCGGCAAAGGCAAACCCACTATCCCTATTTTAGACAGGCGGCCGGCGTCCTATCCCTGCGATATTTACCGGCAAGCGGCCTTCGTTTACCTACTCATCGCATCGCGGCGGGCGCTTTTTGTAGCACGGCGCAGCTTGACGCAGCCGCGCCGGTGCGGCTCACTTGCGGGATGCGTGAAACAGAGCCGGACGGCGATCCTGCGAGAATCGGCCGGCGGTTGCTGCGTCGAGCAGCAGCGCGGAACCCTGGCCACCAACATGCGCGGCGCGCCCTACGCGTCACTCGTCCTGATCGCCGCCGATCTCGATGCGAGCCCGCTTCTGCTGCTGTCCGATCTGGCGCAGCATAGCCGGAACATCGCGTTCGACCCGCGGGTCTCGCTATTGATCGATGGCACGACGGGTTACCGGGACCCGCTGACCGGGCCGCGCCTGACCGTGATCGGACAGGTCAGAGCCGTCGCGGACCCGCGACGTCTCGCCCGCTTCACCGCGCATCATCCGACGAGTGCCGTCTATTCGGGGTTTCGCCGATTTCCGCCTCTATCGCGTCGCGGTCGAACGCGGGCACCTCGTCGCCGGTTTCGGCCGGATTCACTGGATCGAAGGCCGCGATCTGCTGTTTGCCGCGGACGCCGCCGCTCTCGCTGCGGCAGAGCCGGAGATCCTCAGCCACATGAACGAGCAACATGCCGACGCGGTCGCCGATTACGCGCGGGGTCTGCTCGGCCGCGCCACGCCCGATTGGCGGATGACCGGGATCGATCCGGAAGGTGCCGATCTGCAGCGCGATGGCGAGACTGCCCGGCTCGACTTCGCCGTGCCGGTGCTGACCCCCGCGGCGGCGCGTGCCGCGCTTGTCGAACTCGCCCAGAAGGCGCGGAAATAGCGCCTCCGTTGAGGGAATTTTGACATGGTCGCTCATGTTATGGTACGGCGCTTAACATGGGCCGGCGCTGGATACCGAGCGGCCCGGGTCGCAGGAGGAGGAAGCGTTCGATGAAGAAGACGATCCGATGACCGGAAAGAAGAGCCGCTTCGGCCTCGACCGGCAAGGTATGCATCACCTCGGCACCGTGCACTGGAACCAGTCCGCGCCAGTGCTCTACGAGCACGCCGTGCGGCGGGGCGAGGGCGAACTCGCCTCAGGCGGCAGCTTCTCGGTCTCGACCGGGCTCTTCACCGGCCGCACCCCGCGGGACAAATACATCGTCGAGGAGCCGGGCACCAAGGACACGGTGGCGTGGAGCAAGATCAACCAGCCGGTCTCTCCCGACCAGTTCGCCAGCCTGCACCAGCGGCTGCTCGCCCACCTGCAGGGCCGCGAGCTGTTCGTCCAGGACCTCTACGCCGGCGCCGATCCGGCCTACCGGCTGCCGGTGCGGGTCGTGACCGACGGCGCCTGGCACAGCCTCTTTTCGCGCAACATGTTCATTCGTCCGCCGGCCGATGAGCTCCCAGGGTTCGAGCCGGCCTTTACGATCCTGCACGCCCCGAAGTTCCTCGCGATCCCCGAAATCGACGGGATCAACTCCGAGACCTTCATCTTTGTCAATTTCGCCGAAAAGCTGGTGCTGATCGGCGGCACCCAATACGCTGGCGAGATCAAGAAATCGGTGTTCGGCTATCTCAATTTCGTGTTGCCGGCGCGCGGCGTATTGCCGATGCACGCTTCGGCCAATGTCGGCCCGAAAGGCGACTGCGCGATCTTTTTCGGGCTCTCGGGGACCGGCAAGACGACACTCTCGGCCGACAATTCGCGCACCCTGATCGGCGACGACGAGCACGGCTGGAGCCCCCAGGGCATCTTCAATTTCGAGGGCGGCTGCTACGCCAAGGTGATCAACCTCTCGCCGACCGCCGAACCGGAGATCTACGCGACGATCACCCGCTTCGGCACCGTGCTCGAAAACGTCGTGCTGGATCCGGAAACGCGCATGCCCGACGTCGACGACCAGAGCCTGACCGAGAACACGCGGGCCTGCTATCCGATCGACTTTATCCCGAACGCCGATCCCAGAGGTCTGGCGCCGCATCCGAAGAACGTCGTGATGCTGACCGCGGACGCCTTCGGGGTCATGCCGCCGATCGCCAAATTGACCGCCGAGCAGGCGATGTATCATTTCCTGTCGGGCTATACGGCGCGCGTCGCGGGCACCGAGAAGGGGCTCGGCAACGCCCCCGAAGCAACCTTTTCGACCTGCTTCGGCGCCCCCTTCATGCCGCGTCATCCGGCAGTCTACGCCAAGATGCTGGGCGCCCTGATCCAGGAGCACGGCGCGCAGTGCTGGCTTGTCAACACCGGCTGGTCGGGCGGCACCTACGGGGTCGGCCGGCGCATGCCGATCGCCCACACCCGCGCCCTCTTGCGCGCCGCGCTCGATGGCCGGCTCGCCGCCGCGCCGGTGCGCAAGGAGGCGAATTTCGGCCTCTTCGTGCCGGAAAGCTGCCCCGAGGTACCGAACGAGGTGCTCGACCCGCGCGGCACCTGGTCCGACAAGCAAGCCTATGATGAGACCGCCCGCGGCCTGACCCAACGCTTCGAAACCAACTTCCGCGAATACGAGCCCTTCGTCGGCAGCGAGATCAAGCAAGTCGCGATCCGTGCCGCGGCCTAGCGGTATTTCCCTGCTGCGCGCGGAAACGCGGGAAAAAACATTCTCGGCGCCGAAAACCGCCCGTCCAGAGCCGCAAAAGCCAGTTGAGCCAGAGACTTGCGTCCGCTTTCCCGGCGCTGGCCGGCAGGGAAAATCGTTTCCCTGCCGGGCGACTTGCAGGGAAGCGGCGGGGCACTTCCCGAGCCGCAGACGGCAGCGCCTGCGTCGTTGTCGGCGACCCGCTTCCGCCGCTGGTGACACGCGGCGACGCGTGAGCATGGTCAAGGCGGATCAGGGGTCCGAACCCTGTCGCGCAATGGCCGCTTTCGACCCCTCCTCCGCCGCTCAGGTTTCGCGCTGGGAATGGCTCTTCCTGCCCCATACCTGCCGTTCGAAATAGCCGTCGGGATCGGCTCAGTAGAGTGGTGAGCGGTCGTTGACCGAATTGGTGCCGCACCTTGAATTACACGCGTGTCGGTACGTCGGCGACCGGCGCTGTCACATTGAATGCCGCGATTGGCCGGCGAAGACCTTTTAGCTCCAAGTTGCCGAGGTCTTCGAGCCTCACGACCGCTTCGACCGCGCCAGCGACACGGCTGCTAATCAGTATCTGCCCGTCCTTGGCTTCGGCACAAAGCCGGGCGGCGAGATTGCATACTGTACCGATGGCGGTGTAGCCGGAGCGTTCGGAAAACCCGATCTGGCCCAGGGTCGCGTAGCCCTGGGCGATGCCGGCGCCAAAACCAAGTTCGCAGCCGTGGCGGTGCCAGGCAGCGATCAGGTTGCCCGCCGCTTCGCGCATCGCCATCGCCATCTTCACTGCGCGTTCGGCCGGATCGGGGCATGGAACCGGATCGTTGAAAAACACCATGATGCCGTCGCCCGAGAACTGGTCAAGCGTCCCTTCAAATTGACTGACCAGTGGCCCCAGCGCGCCGTGGTATTGGCGCAGGAAGTCGAGAACCTCCTCAGGCTCGGCGGTTTCGGTGAAGGCGGTGTAGCCGCGCAGATCGCAGAACACCACGACGATCTCGCGGCGATGGCTTTCAAGGATCTTTTCATCCCCGTGCGAGACGATCAACTCGGCGAGCTGCGGCGCGAGAAACCGCTTCAGCCGCCCGACCCGCCCCAGTTCCTCGACCTGTTCGGCGACCCGCGCTTCGAGACCGCGATTCAATTCCGCCACTTCTTCGGTCCGCTGCCGCAATTCGCCGAGCAACCGCGCGTTTTCCATTGCGATGACCGCCTGGGCGGCGAAATTCTGCAGCAGTGCAAGCTGCTTGTCCGAGAACGGCCGAACCTCCTGCCGAGCGGCCGTAATGGCCCCGATCAGCCGATCGTCTTTTCGCAGCGGCACAGCGAGGAAGGTGCGCATTCCTCCTAGTTCAACAGTCGCGCGCAGCTGCGGGTCCTCTGGCGCTAATGCGAGAACTTCCCTTGCGTCTAAAATGTGCAGGAGAGGTTCGCCTCGTATTAGGTCGTTCAAGCGATTTTGCGGCCCTGGTTTGACCGGCCGACCGACAACTTCCGCAAGGTCTGGTGGTACCTTACGAGCAAGGAAACGGAAGCTCTCGCCATCGAATGTTAGCAAGGCACCGTGCGCCGCTCCACAGAGCGTGTGCGCCTTTTCCAGTATCGCCTCGAACACCGGCGTGAGGTTGCCGGGGGAAGCATTTATGACCTGCAATACCTCGGCGGTCGCGGTCTGCTGCTCCAAGGCCTCGCGCGTCTCGGTCAAGAGCCGCGCGTTCTCGATTGCGATGACGGCCTGCGCAGAGAAGTTCTGCAACAGCGCAATCTGCTTGTCGGAGAACGGCCGCACCTCCTGCCTCTGGGCGCTGATATAGCCGAGCACTGCCGCATCCTTGCGCAACGGAACAAACAGCGCAGTGTGCACGTCGGCGATCTCGACAGCAGCGCGCCGCGTCGGGTGGTCTTCTTCGTCAGGCGCCGGGGGCGTCGCGAGGTCGCGGACGTGAACGAACAACTCGCCGCTCAACAGCCGCCTAAAGGGGGGAGTTGGCCAGAATCCTTGGCGCGCCATCGCGTCGTATTCTTGCGGATATCCTCTCGTGGCGACCGCGCGCAACTGTTCGCCGTCACGCAGCACTAACGACCCGAGGGGGGCTCCGCACAGGGCATGCGCCTTTTCCAATATCGCGTCGAAAACTGGGACGAGATCGCCGGGCGACGAATTGATGACCTGCAGCACCTCGGCGGTCGCGGTTTGCTGCTCCAATGCTTCGCGCGTCTCGGTCAGGAGCCGCGCATTCTCCATTGCGTCACCGCCTGCGCCGCGAAGTTCTGCACTAGAGCAATCTGCTTGTCGGTGAACGGCCGGACCTCCTGGCGGTACAATCTGACGGCGCCAAGCAGCGCACCCTCTTTGCGCAGCGGCACGGTCAGCGAAGTCCGAATTCCACCTAAGTCGATTATCCGCCGATATTCCGGGACATCGCGATAGGCGTCGCCCTCGCGGGCATCGGCGTCGTGGACGAATCGCTCGCCACGCACCAGCTGAGCCAGCGGATTGTTGTCATGCGACGGGCGAAACGGAGGTCCCTGACGCCAGAATTCGGCAAAGCGGGCCTCGCCGCGGACCGCGGCCGGATGGAAGAATTCGCCGTCGTAAGGGAGAAAATGGCCGTGAGCAGCTTGGCAAAGCCGCACCATTTTCTCCAGCATTGCATCGAATACCGGCGCGAGGTCGCCGGGCGAGGAATTGATGACCTGCAACACCTCGGCGGTCGCGGTCTCCCGCTGGAGCGCTTCGTCACGCTCGGTTCTGCACTCGGCAAGCTGCCGTTGCAGATCGGCTATGAGCTGCTCGGGATCGGCTAATATGCTGTCGCGCGTCGCGCTCATTTGCGGACCTCGTCGGGACCGACCTTCCGGGCAGATCATACCGTGATTGACACGGGCTACCACAGGTTGTCGATCGGGCGATCAGCGTAGCGTCGGCGAATGACCGCTTTCGGCCGAGCTCACCGGCTCCACCTCGGTCCACGAACGGCCGGAATTGGCGCTAAAGCGTCATCCACGCGCGGCCGCAGATGGTCAGCTCGCCACCCTAAGGGGACCTCAGCGGGGAATGCGGTAAGTCAGCAAAGCTGAGGGACGGCACATTGCAGCCGAAGCATGGGCCGCCGACGGTGCTCACGCACGGTGAACAAATCCTGCGGCACGGACGATGATCGCCGCCTGCACTGGTTTCGGCTAGAAATGGATCGCGCGCCCGTATGCGTCGAGCACGGCCTCGTGCATCGTCTCCGACAGGGTCGGGTGCGGGAAGATCGTGCGGATCAGGTCGGTCTCGGTGGTTTCGAGGGTCTTGGCGATCGTGTAGCCCTGGATCAGCTCGGTGACCTCGGCGCCGATCATATGGGCGCCCAACAGCTCGCCGGTCTTGCTGTCGAAGATCGTCTTGACCATTCCTTCGGGCTCGCCGAGCGCGATCGCCTTGCCGTTGCCGATGAACGGGAAGTGGCCGACCTTGACTTCGTAGCCGGCATCGCGCGCAGCCTTTTCGGTGAGGCCAACGCTGGCGACCTGCGGCCGACAATAGGTGCAGGCGGGGATGTTGCGGACATCGAGGGGGTGTACGTCGTTGAGCCCGGCGATGTGCTCGACACAGATCACCCCCTCGTGGCTGGCTTTATGAGCCAGCCACGGCGGCCCGACAACATCACCGATCGCATAGATCCCCGGCTCCCCGGTACGCAGCCACTCATCGACGACAATGCGGGTCCGCTTAACGACCACACCGGTGTTTTCCAGTCCGATGTCTTCGACATTGCCGACGATGCCGACGGCCAGGATCACGCGCTCGACATCGGCGTCGAACCCTTTGCCGTCCGCCTCGATCCGCGCGGTCACCCCCTCCCCGCCCCGCTCGAGGGTCGCCACGGTCGCCGCGGTATGGATTTTGATCCCCTGCTTCTCGAAGGCCTTGCGGGCAAACGCCGAGATCTCTTCGTCCTCAACCGGCAGCACGCGGTCGAGCACTTCGACGACCGTCACCTCGGCGCCCATGTCGTTATAGAAGCTGGCGAATTCGATCCCGATCGCGCCTGAGCCCACGACGAGGAGCGATTTGGGGATCGCCGGCGGCACCATCGCTTCCTTGTAGGTCCACACCCGCTCGCCGTCAGGCTCGAGTCCCGGCAAGCTGCGCGCCCGCGCCCCGGTGGCCAGCACGATGTGCTCCGCGGTGAGTTCGGCGACCGGATTGCCGTCCTTTGTCACCGTGAGCCGGCCCTTTGCTACCAGGCGTCCCTGGCCGTCGAAAACCATGACCTTGTTCTTCCGCAACAGATAGGCGACGCCATTCGACAGTTGCTTGGCGACAGCGCGCGATCGCGCCACCACCTTCCCGGCATCGAAGCTGATGTCCTTGGCGGAGAACCCGAAATCGTCGAGGCGGTTGAGCAGGTGGTAAATTTCGGAGCTGCGCAGCAGCGCCTTGGTCGGAATGCAGCCCCAGTTGAGACAAATGCCGCCCAGATGCTCGCGCTCGACCACCGCCGCCTTCATTCCCAGCTGCGCCGCCCGGATCGCCGCGACATAGCCGCCCGGCCCGCCACCCACAACGATCAGGTCGAAAGAACTCTCGGCCATCGGTGTTCCCGTTTCTCGTCAGAGCAGCATCGTCAGTGGATCTTCCACCAGCCTCTTGAAGGCGGCGAGGAATTGCGCGCCGATGGCGCCGTCGACGGCCCGGTGATCGCATGACAACGTGCAGCTCATCGCGGTTGCGATCGCCAGCGCGCCGTTTTTGACAACCGGCCGCTGCTCGCCGGCGCCGACCGCCAGGATGCCGCCATGCGGCGGATTGATTACCGCGGCGAAATCGCGGACACCGAACATGCCAAGGTTCGAAATCGAAAACGTGCCGCCCTGGAACTCCTCGAGCTTCAGTTTGCCTGCCCGAGAGCGCGCGGCGAGATCTTTGGTCTCGCTGGCGATTGTCGCCAATCCCTTGCGGTCGGCATTCTTGACGATCGGCGTGATCAGCCCGTCTTCGAGCGCGACGGCCACGGCGATGTCGACCGTGTCCCACAGCAGGATCGCTTCGTCGCTCCACGAGGCGTTGGCCGCAGGCACCTGTCGCAAGGCGAGCGCCGCAGCGCGGATCACGAAATCGTTGACCGAAATCCGGTAGGCCTCCGATTTCCCGTTGAGTTCGGTGCGGAATTTCAGCAGCTCGTCGATCTCGCAATCGACAGTCAGATAGAAATGCGGAACCGTTTGTTTTGATTCTGTCAGCCGCCGGGCGATGACGCGGCGCATCGCCGTGAGAGGTCGCTCGGTATAGGGTGGATTGCCGGCCAGCGCCAGCACGCGCTCCTTGGATAGAGCCGGCACCGGCGCCGGTGTTGCCGGAGGAGCGGCTTGCGGCTGGGCCGTGGGTCGTGCCATCGGTCGTGCCGGAGCCGCTTCAGGCCGTTCGGCAGAAAGCGCTGCTTCGATATCGGCCTTGACGATGCGGCCTTGTGGACCGGAACCGGTGATTGCAGCGAGGTCGAGACCAGCCTGTTGCGCCATGCGGCGCGCCAGGGGACTGGCAAAGATGCGGCCCTTTCCGTTGCCGCCCTTTGCTGGGATTGGCTGAGCCGCCGGCTGGGGTTCGGCCGCCCCCACGGCCGGGACCGCAGCGGCGGGCGTGGCTGGCTTCTCGGCGAGCCTTTCAAGGGCGGAAGGGTCCTCACCCTCCCCGAGCAGTACAGCGATCGGCTGATTGACCTTGATCCCCTGCGTCCCTTCCGGGACGAGGATCTTGCCGAGGCGACCATCGTCGACGGCTTCGAACTCCATCGTTGCCTTGTCGGTCTCGATCTCGGCGAGCACATCGCCCGAATGGACCTCGTCACCTTCTTTTTTCAGCCATTTCGTGACGTTGCCTTCAGTCATCGTCGGCGATAGAGCCGGCATCAGGATTTCGATCGGCATGTCCCCTCCCCCGTGGCCGCCCGATCAGCGGTAGGCGACCTCGCGCGCCGCAGCGACGATATCCTCGACCTGGGGCACCGCGAGCCGCTCGAGATTGGCCGCGTAAGGCAGCGGAACATCCTTGCCGGCGACCCGCTTCACCGGGGCATCGAGCCAGTCAAAGCACTCCTCCATCATGATCGCGGCAAGTTCCGAGCCGATGCCGGCAAAGGGCCACCCCTCCTCGACCGCGACAATTCGGTTAGTCTTCTTGACCGAGGCGACGACTGTCTCGATGTCGAACGGCCGCAATGTGCGCAGATCGATGATTTCGGCGGAAATGCCGGCCTTCTCCAGCTCTTCGGCGGCCTGCATCGCCAGTTTCACCATGCGCGAAAATGCTGTGATCGTGACGTGCTCGCCGGCCCGAGCGATCCGCGCCCGGCCGATCGGGACGATGAACTCGGGATCGTCCGGCACGGCGAAGCTTTCGCCGTAGACCAGCTCGTGCTCGAGAAAGACAACCGGGTTCGGGTCGCGGATCGCTGATTTCAGCAACCCCTTGTGGTCGGCCCCGGTATAGGGGGCGACGACCCTGAGGCCGGGCACATGGGCATACCAGCTCGCATAGCATTGCGAATGCTGTGCCGCGACGCGCGCGGCGATGCCGTTCGGTCCGCGGAAAACAATCGGACAGCTCATCTGGCCGCCCGACATGTACCGCGTCTTGCCGGCCGAATTGATGATCTGGTCGATTGCCTGCATAGCAAAGTTGAAGGTCATGAATTCGACGATCGGGCGCAGGCCGGCAAAGCCGGCGCCGACGCCGAGCCCGGTAAAGCCCTGCTCGGTGATCGGCGTGTCGATGACGCGGCGCGCCCCGAACTCCTGCAACAGGCCCTGGCTGACTTTGTAAGCTCCCTGGTACTCGGCCACCTCTTCGCCGATCAGAAAGACCGAGTCGTCGCGCCGCATCTCCTCGGCCATCGCGTCGCGCAACGCCTCGCGCGCGGTCATCGTCGTGGTCTTGCCGGTGTACTCGCTCTCTGCCGGTACAGCACGCTGCGCGACGGTTGAGGGCGCTGGCGGCGGTGCGGACCGGGGCGGCGTCTCAGCGGGGGCTTTTTCAGGCGCCTTGGCGGCCGGAGTAATCGCTTCAGCGGCGCCGGCTTCTTCGCCATTCCCGGCGATGACCGCGATGGGCGTATTGACCGCAACGTGCTCGGTACCTTCCGGGATCACGATTTTACTGAGCACGCCTTCGTCGATCGCTTCGACCTCCATCGTGGCCTTGTCGGTCTCGATTTCGGCGAGCACATCGCCGGCCCGGACCGGCTCTCCTTCGCTCTTCAGCCAGCGAGCAATCTTGCCCTCGGTCATGGTCGGCGACAGGGCTGGCATCAAGACTTCGGTAGCCATTACAAATGTCCAAGCAATCAGGCTTCGGCCAGCACGTCCGTCCACAGCTCGGCCGGGTCCGGCTCGGGGCTGTCCTGCGCGAATTGCGCCGCTTCGGCGACCCGATCCCTGACCTCGCTCTCGATTTGCTTGAGCCGAGCCTCGTCCGCGCCGTCCTCCAGCAACCGGTGCCGCACCTGCTCGATCGGATCGTGCTCGGTACGCATCTTGTTGACCTCGTCCCGGGTGCGGTACTTGGCGGGGTCGGACATCGAATGCCCGCGATACCGGTAGGTCATCATCTCCAAGATAATCGGCCCTTGACCCGAACGGGCGTGCTCGGCGGCGGCGAGCCCGGCTTCATAGACCGCCAACACGTTCATTCCATCGACCTGCTCGCCCGGGATGCCGTAGGCCATCCCGCGGTGGAACAGGTCGGTGCGGGCTGACGCGCGGTCTATCGACGTTCCCATCCCGTACCGATTGTTTTCGATCGCGTAGACTATCGGCAGCTTCCACAAGGCCGCCATGTTGAAGCTCTCGTAAACCTGCCCCTGGTTGATCGCGCCGTCGCCGAGATAGGTAACGCAAATCAGGCCGTTCCCGCGGTAATGATGCGCGAAGGCGAGACCAGTGCCGATCGGCACTTGGGCACCGACAATGCCGTGGCCTCCGAAGAAGTTTTTTTCGCGGCTGAACATGTGCATCGAGCCGCCCTTGCCGTGCGAGTAGCCGCTCCGCCGCCCGGTCAACTCGGCCATCACCCCCTTGGGATCGATCCCGGCGGCCAGCATGTGCCCATGGTCGCGATAGGAGGTGACGATCGTGTCGCCCTCCTTGAGCGCCGCCTGCATGCCGACGACGACCGCCTCCTGCCCGATATAGAGGTGACAGAAGCCGCCGATCAGTCCCATGCCGTACAGCTGTCCGGCTCTTTCTTCGAAGCGCCTTATCGACAGCATGTCCCGGTAGTAACGGAGTAGCTCTTCCCGCGAGACGCCCAGATCGGCGAACTTGACCGAATCGGATTTGCGCTTGACCGCCATGATCGCTCCCTCCACACGCTCGCAAAAAGCGCGACCGCGAGACTTTGTCGGAGCATGGTGACAAATCCGCGCCGTTGCAACCTCGGCCGGTTCAAATCCTTAGGAGCAAACAATTTAACCGCGGCTGGCGGGCCGCCGGCGCTGCCGAACCCACACGCCGAAGAGCGCTAGAGCGGTCTCCGTTGATATTAGATCGTCATTCCCGCGAAAGCGGGAACTCAGGGCAGTGACCTCACAATTACCCCCTGGACCCCCGCTTTTGCGGGGGCGACGAGGGTCGCGCAACCCGATCGGACGAGGCTCTAGCGCGCGGTCGTCGGCTGCATAAGGACGACGTCGTCCGGCGAGACGAGGTTCAGGGTTGCGCGGATGCGTTCGTCGAGCAGGTCCGGGTCGACATGTTCCGGCCGGAGGTTCGAAACCTTGACCTCGAGGGCTGCACGCTGTGCTCGAACCGCCTCCAGGTTGGCGGTGGCCGTGCGAATTTCTCCGTTCAAGCGCAGCCATGCCTTAAAACCGCGCTCACCCTCGACAAGATGGTAGGCGAAATATCCGGTCAGCGCGATCCCGAGAACCGGACCGACAACCAAATGGGCGCGCCGCCGCATTGCACGCACGATCCTCATGGAGCAAAAAGGATCATGGCAGGCCGGAGCGGTCAACCGGCGCAATCGGTGCGGCCGAAGATCTTCTCCGAATGCGCTATCGCCGCAACACCGAGCGGCCGGCGTAGAGCGCCGAGTCGCCGAGTTGTTCCCCTATGCGGATCAGCTGGTTGTATTTCGCCAGTCGGTCCGAGCGCGACAGCGATCCCGTCTTGATTTGACCGCAATTGGTCGCGACCGCCAGATCGGCGATCGTGGTGTCCTCGGTTTCTCCGGAGCGATGCGAAAACACGATCCCCCAGCCCGCTCTTTGGGCAATTTCGACCGCCTCGAGCGTCTCCGAAAGGGTGCCGATCTGGTTGACCTTGACGAGCAGCGCATTGGCGACGCCGCGCCCGATCCCGTCGCGCAGCCGCCGCGGGTTGGTGACGAACAAATCGTCCCCGACGAGCTGGACTTTGCCTCCGAGTTCGCGCGTCAGCTGAGCCCAGCCTTCCCAATCGTCCTCGGCCATTCCGTCCTCGATCGAGACGATCGGATAGCGGCCTACGAGATCGGCCCAATAGGCGACGAGCCCGGCGGCATCGAGGGTCTTGCCTTCTCCGGCGAGACGATAGGCGCCATCGCGGTAGAATTCGCTGGCGGCCGGGTCGAGCGCCAGCACGACGTCGTCGCCGGCGTGGTAGCCGGCGGCCTCGATCGCCTGCATGATCATGCCCAGCGCCGCATCGGCTGAGGCAAGGTTCGGCGCAAACCCGCCCTCGTCTCCGACGTTGGTGTTGTGCCCGGCATCGGCCAGCTTCTTGCGCAACGCGTGGAAGATTTCGGCGCCGGCGCGAATTGCTTCGGTGCACGACTCTGCGCCCACCGGCATCACCATGAATTCCTGGATGTCGATCGGGTTGTCGGCATGAACACCGCCGTTGATGATATTCATCATCGGCACCGGCATGGTGCGGGCGAATACGCCGCCGACATAGCGGTATAACGACACGGCGGCCTCGGCCGCGGCGGCCTTCGCAGAAGCGAGACTGACCCCGAGAATCGCGTTGGCCCCGAGCCGGGACTTGTTCGGCGTGCCGTCGAGCCCGATCAGCACGCGGTCGATGGCCAGCTGGTCCTCGGCGTCGAAACCGGAAAGGGCATCGAAGATCTCGCCGTTCACCGCCTCGACGGCCTGCAGCACCCCCCTGCCACCGAACCGCGGCCCGCCATCGCGTTTTTCGATCGCCTCGTGCGCACCGGTCGACGCACCGGACGGAACCGCCGCTCTGCCGATCACCCCGGTCTCCAAGGTCACCTCGACCTCGACGGTCGGATTGCCTCGGCTGTCGAGGATCTCGCGCCCATGGATGTCGGCGATCGCGGTCATGTTTCGCTCCTCAACTCCCCAGCCCTACGGGGTGCGCCTTGGCGATACGATCAAAGGCGCAGCCCTACGGGGTGCGCCTTGGCGATACGGTCAAAGGCGATCAACTGTTCGAGAATCGCCGGGAGAGACTTGAGCGGCAACATCGTCGGACCCTCGCAGGGAGCCCGGTCCGGATTCTGGTGCGTCTCGATAAACATTGCGGCGACACCCACTGCTGCTGCAGCGCGCGCGAGAACCGGAGCAAATTCGCGCTCACCACCCGACCGGTCGCCGAGGCCGCCGGGCTGCGCCACGGCATGTGTCGCATCGAAGACCACCGGGTAGCCAGTTCGCGCCATGATCGGCAGCGCGCGCATATCGACGACGAGAGTGTTGTAGCCGAAGCTCGTGCCGCGCTCGCACAACAGGATCTGCTCGTTGCCGGTCGAGGCGATCTTTGCGGCGGCGTTCTTCATGTCCCACGGCGCCAGGAACTGGCCTTTTTTGATATTGATCGGCTTTCCAGTTTCCCCCGCCGCCAGCAAAAGATCGGTCTGGCGGCACAGAAATGCCGGGATCTGCAAAATGTCGACGACCTCCGCCACCGGGGCGCATTGTTGGCGTTCGTGCACGTCGGTCAGCACCGGCAGCCCGGTTGTCTCACGCACCTCGGCGAGGATCGGCAACCCGGCCTTCAGCCCAGTGCCGCGCTCTGACTGAACGGAAGAGCGGTTCGCCTTGTCGAACGAGGTCTTGTAGATCAATCCGACCTCGAGCTTGCCGGCGATCTCGGCCAGCGCCGCGCTCATCTCCAGCGCATGCGCCCGCGATTCCAACGTGTTCGGCCCGACGATGAACACCAGCGGCAGATCGTTGCCAAGCGTGAGATCGCCGATCCGGACGTGCCGCGGCACAGAACCGGTCATGAGCTCACCGACCACGTGTTCGTCGCCCTCGCGAAAGCGGGGGTCCAGGCCGGCTCGCAGCGTCTGGATTCCCGCTTTCGCGGGCATGACGAAGTGAGTGAGGAGGGCATTTCAACGGCATCCTAAACCAGCCGGGACTGATCGAGGGCGGCGCGGATGAATGAGGTGAATAGGGGGTGCGGCTCGAACGGTTTCGACTTGAGTTCCGGGTGGAATTGCACGCCGATATACCAGGGATGATCCGGAATCTCGACGATCTCCGGCAGCATGCCGTCGGGCGACATGCCGGAAAACCGCAAGCCGGTGGCTTCGAGCGTCTCCTTGTAGCCGACATTGACTTCATAACGGTGGCGATGGCGCTCGCTGATTCGCTCGGCGCGATAGATCTCGGCGACCCTGCTCCCCGGGGTCAGAAGCGCCGGATACGCGCCGAGCCGCATCGTGCCGCCGAGATCGTCGGTCGAATTTCGTCGCTCGACGGTATTGCCGCGTGTCCATTCGGTCATCAGCCCGACCACCGGGTGACGGCATGGGCCGAATTCGGTCGAGCCGGCGCCGGGCAGGTCGGCGAGGTCGCGCGCCGCCTCGATGATCGCCATGTGCATGCCAAAGCAGATGCCGAAATACGGCACTCGGCGTTCGCGCGCGAATCGCGCGGCTTCGATCATGCCGTGAGTGCCGCGTACGCCAAACCCGCCGGGCACCAGAATGCCGTGAACCCCCTCGAGCTTGTGGACCGCCTCGATTTCGGTCTCGAACACCTCCGAGTCGATCCAGTCGAGATCCACCCCGACATGGTTGGCGATCCCGCCATGGGTCATCGCCTCCGCCAATGATTTATAGCTGTCCGGCAGATGCATGTATTTGCCGACGACAGCGATTGTCACCCGCCCCTCGGGCTTGTGAATCAAGTCGACGATTTCGCGCCAGCGGTCGAGGTCGGGCTCAGGAGCGTCCAGCCCGAAATGATTGCACACCTCGCGGTCGAGCCCCTCCGTATGGTAGGCGCCGGGCACGGCATAGATCGTTTCGACATCGAGCGCCGGAATTACTCGGCTTTCCCGCAGATTGCAGAACAGGGCGATCTTCTTGCGTGCGTCAGGAGGGATCGGCCGCTCGCAGCGGCACAACAGGATATCGGGCTGAATCCCGAGGCCGAGCAGCTCCTTCGCGGAATGTTGAGTCGGTTTGGTCTTTAGCTCCCCGGCCGACGCGATCCACGGCACCAAGGTCAAATGCACGAACAGAACCCGCTCGCGTCCCAATTCGTTGCCGAGTTGCCGAATCGCCTCGAGAAACGGCAGGCTCTCGATGTCGCCCACCGTGCCGCCGATCTCGCAAATCACAAAATCCTCGCCACAGAGGTCGGCCAGGATGAACTCTTTGATCGCATCGGTGATGTGGGGGATCACCTGCACCGTCGCCCCAAGATACTCGCCGCGCCGTTCGCGGCCAATCACCGTCGAATAGATCCGGCCGGTGGTGACCGAATCGCTGCGCCGCGCAGCGACGCCCACGTAGCGCTCGTAATGGCCGAGATCGAGATCCGTCTCGGCGCCGTCATCGGTAACGTAGACCTCCCCGTGCTGGTAGGGGCTCATCGTGCCGGGGTCGACATTGAGGTAGGGATCGAGCTTGCGCAGCCTGACCTTAAACCCCCGCGCCTGCAGCAGCGCACCGAGCGCTGCTGCCGAGAGACCCTTGCCGAGAGAGGAGACCACGCCGCCGGTGATAAAAATGAACCGCGTCATGGAACTCCAGTCTACAGCATCAGCGGCCTGCATTATATGGTAAACAGCAGGACATGGTTAATAACAGCCCGGGGATGCGCGTTCGCTCAACGCGCGAGCGGCGCGCTCGGCTGCGCTGGTTCCCCCGGGGGCGCTGGCGAGGGAGCTGACGGCTGTGGTGCCGGAATCGCCGGCGACGCTGGCGCAGGCGCGCCTTGTTCGAGAATCGAGCGCGGCGCCCGCTCCCGATTGTGCATCACGACGAGCAGCACGCTGGTCGTCATGAATGTGGCGGCGAGAATCGCGGTTGCCCGGGTCAGCAGGTTGGATGTGGATCGCCCCGTCATGAAGCCCGACATGCCGCCCCCGCCCATGCCGAGCGCACCCCCCTCGCTCTTCTGCAACAGAACCACCCCGACAAGGGCAATAGCGACAAGGATGTGGATGGAGAGAAGCAGGATCAGCATCGGCTCTATCTAGTCATTCCCAACCCGGCTGACCAGGACCCGGCTGACCAGGACCCGGCTGACCAGGGCCCGGCTGACCAGGACCCGGCCTATGCCGCGGGGCAGCTCTGCACGATTGTCCAGAAGTCTTCGGCGATGAGGCTGGCGCCGCCGACGAGCGCGCCGTCGACCTCAGGAAGGTTGAGGATCGCATCGGCGTTCTTTGGATTGACCGAGCCCCCATATAGTACGCGAGTGCCCGTAGGTATGTGGCTGCGGATCTCGACGTGCATAGCCGTGATGTCGTCTGTCGTCGGCGTCAGCCCCGTACCGATCGCCCAAACCGGTTCATAGGCAATGACGAGCCTGGCGGCGCCGGCACCCTCCGGGATCGAGCCGGCGAGCTGGGACGATACGACATCGAGTGCGTCCCCGCCTTGACGCTGTGCCTGTGTTTCGCCAACGCAAAGGATGGCGGTGAGACCAGCCCGCCACGCGGCGCTGATCTTGCCACGAATCTCGGGGTCGGTTTCCCTGTGGCCTTGGCGGCGCTCGGAGTGACCGAGGATCACATGCTCGCAGCCGAGATCCGCCAGCATCTGGGCGCTGATGTCGCCGGTATAGGCGCCCATGGGCGCGGCATGGCAATCCTGCCCGCCGAGTGCGATACCGCTTCCGGCGAGGATGCGGCCAATCTCCGAAAGCAGCGTCGCCGGCGGGCAGACGAGAATGTCGCAGCCCAGCCTTTCGCCCGCCGTCGTGGCGCGCTCCTTGAGCGCATGGGCGAGCATCGCGCCGTCCTGGCGCAAGCCGTTCATTTTCCAGTTGCCCGCGACGAGCTTTGTCCTTATCGCCATGTTGCGATCCCGCTGGCCGGCTCCTATCATCCGGCCGACACGATCACACCGGCGCTCGGGCGGGTCAACCGGCATGGGCCGACAGAAAGAGGCCAGCTGCCTCCATGCTTCAAGCGATCCGCTCGAAAGCGGGATCCTTCATCGTCAAGGCTCTCTTCGCGCTCCTGATCCTGACTTTCGGCATCTGGGGCATCGGCGATATTTTCCGCAATCGCGGCACCGATACGGCGGTGGCTACGGTCGGCGACCGCAGCATCCCCGCCGAGGAATTGCAAACGGCGCTGCGCCGGGCGCTCGAACAGCTGAGCGCCCGATTCGGCAGCGCGATCGACATGCAGCAGGCCAAACAATTGGGCCTTGTCGACCAGACGCTCGCGCAGCTGATCGACCGCAGCCTGATCGATCAAGAGGCGGCGCGGCTGAGGCTCGATGTTTCGGATGATCTGATCCGCAATGTGATCACCGCCAACCCGAGCTTCAGGGGCTCCGACGGGCGTTTCGACCGCAGTTTGTTCAACGCGGTGCTCGCCGGCAACAACCTCACCGAGGACCAGTATGTCGCGTTGCTTCGCCATGACATCCCGCGCAACGACCTGCTGCACGCGGTGACAGCCGGGGCGGTAGCACCGCAACCGGTCGTCGATCTCCTCTACCGGTATCGCAACGAGAAGCGGACCGCCGACATCGTCGCGCTGCCGATCGCCGGCGCTCCCGATGTCGGACAGCCGAGCGAGGACGAGCTGAAGGCGTTCTACGATAAGCATCAGGATCTGTTCCGCGCCCCCGAATACCGGGGATTCACCCTTGTGAGCCTCAGCCCGTCTGACATCGCCAAGGGCATAGAGATCCCCGAGGCCAAGCTGAAAGAGGAGTACGACCAGCGGCAGGACGAGCTGCAGATCCCCGAGCGGCGGGACGTGGAGCAGATCCTGGCCCCGACCGAGGACAAGGCGAAGGAGGCCGAGGCGGCGCTGGCCGCCGGTAAGGATTGGCGGGAGGTCGCAACCACGATTGCCGGACAGGACCTGGACACGATCGATCTCGGCCTGATGCGGCGCGAGGAGATGCCGAAAGCGCTCGGTGAGGTCGCTTTCGAATTGCCCTTGAACAAACCGAGCGAGCCGGTCAAGACCCCGCTAGGGTGGCACATTTTGCGCGTCGTCAAGATCGAGCCGCCAGTCACGCAAACCTTCGATGAGGCCAAGCCCGAGCTCGAAGCCGATCTCGCACGACAGGAAGCCGTCGATCGGATTTACAAGGTTGCGAACAACGCCGATGACGCCTTGGCGGGCGGCGCGACGCTCAGCGACGCCGCCGAAAAATTCGGGCTGAAAACGACAACCATCGAGGCGGTCGATAATAGCGGGCACGATCCCCAGGACAAGCCGGTGGAGCTGCCGGTGTCCGCCGGCGATGTTTTGAAGCTCGCGTTTGCGACCGACCAAGGTCAGACGAGCCGGGTCACCGAGACGCCGGACGGCGCGATTTTCGCGCTGCACGTGGACAAGGTCATCCCGCCCCAGGTCAAGCCGCTGGACGAGGTGAAGGATAAGGCGATGGCGGCCCGGCAGGCCGATCGGCGGCGCGAGATCGTCGCCAAGGAGGCTGAAGAACTCACCGCGGCGGTCACCCCCGGGACGCGCCTGGCAACGGTCGCCGGCGAGAAAGGGCTGAAGGCGACGACCTCACCGCCGTTCACCCGGCATCCCGAGAACGACACTGCAGTCCCGCCGCCGCTTGTCGGCAAGCTGTTCGCGGCAAGGCCTGGCGAAGTCGTCACCGCCTCGGATGCGACCGGGTCATACGTCGCGCAGCTCGACGAGGTGCAGCGCCCCGAGGACGTGTCGCAGACCGCGGCGGCAGGCTTGTCGCACGAACTCGACACCGCACAGCAGATCGACCTCGCCGAGGAATTCACTGGGGCGTTGCGCGTCCGCTTTCCGGTCGAGATCCACCGCGAAGTCCTCGACCGGTCCTTCTAGCGCAGCTTTCGGTCAGATCGAAACCGCCTTGGCCTGTCATTGCGAGTGGAGCGAAGCAATCTCGGGCCGCTGAGCGCTCCTCCGGTCGGGATTGCTTCGTCGCCCGAGGCGCTCCTCGCAATGACATCGCCTAAGCGGTCAATATGGACTGCTTGATTTTGGGGCCGGGGCTGCGGCGCCCGAGCGCATTTCCTGCAGCGCTGCCTGACTGCCCATCGTCATGAAGCGGTTGTCGCCGCCGACGGTGACGAAGGTGAACCCCATGTCGATCATCTTCTTGGCATAGGACGGGGCGCCGCAATGGATGCCGGGCTGCACCTTGTGCCGCCTGCAGCCGTCGAGGACTTTCTTCAGCGCCGCCATCATCCACTCGTCGGGCTTGTCGCCGCCCGGGGTGTAGCCGAGCGAGATCGACAAATCCGAGGGGCCGACATAGATCGCGTCGAGCCCCGGCGTCGACAGGATCGCGTCGAGATTGTCGAGCGCCTCCTGCGTCTCGATCATGCCGAAGGCGACGACGATGTCGTTGGCTTTCGCGTGGTAGTCCGCGCCGCCATAGAGCGAGGCGCGGATCGGCCCGGAGCTGCGGTAGCCGAGCGGCGCATAGCGGCACGAGCCGACAAACTTCTCAGCTTCGGCGCGGTTGTTGATCATCGGGCAGACGATACCGTAGGCGCCTGCGTCGAGCGCCTTCTGGATGTGCGCCGGGTCGTTCCACGGCACCCGTACGAGCGGCGTCACATTGGTGGTCGAGATCCCCTGCAGCATCGTCACCATCATCTGGTAGTCGATCATGCCGTGCTGCATGTCGACGACCAGCGAATCCCAACCCATGCTGGCCATGACCTCGGCCGAGAAGCTGCTCGGGATCCCGAGCCAGCTGTTGATGACCGCCCGACCCTGCTGCCAAGCTTCCCGCACTCCATTCGGCCGCGCCATGTCTTCCTCCTCGGTTCTCGCGATAACACGCGATCCCGCCAGCTAAGCCGCCGCGAGTCAAGCGCCTGGCACCGTCCGCACCTCCTGTTTCTGCAGAAGAAACACAGGACGCCGAGCCGTCTACGAACCCAATATTGCGGACCCGCAATATCGGGTTGAGCACGACCTGCTCGGGCCTATATAGTCATATCCACATGACTATGGAAAGAAGACATGGACGACAAGTATGTCGCCGCGGCGGAATTCAAGGCTAACTGTCTGCGCTTGATGGACGAGGTAGCGCAGCAGCGCCGACCGATTATCATTACCAAACGGGGTAAGCCGATAGCCAGGCTGGTACCAGTGGAGAAGAAGGCGCCGATGGACCTCTTTGGCTACATGGCCGGGACAGCCAAGATCTGCGGCGACATCGTTAGTCCAATCGAGGATGCCGGGTGGACCGGCGATGATGAAAACGTCTGAACCGCCGTTGCTGTTGCTGGACACGCATGTGTGGATCTGGTTCATGCTGGCGAACCCCGAGTTGGCGGAGAGCGCGCGGCAGGTGATCAACCATGCGGCCGCTTCGGGCCAACTCAGGATCGCGGCGATCTCGGTTTGGGAGACCGCACTCCTGGCGTCGCGTGGCCGCGTCGTTGTGAACCGGCCACTGGCGCAGTGGATAATGGAGGCGGTATCCGCCGCCGGCCTGTTTATTGAGCCGTTGCTCCCGCAAGTTGCAGTCGAGGCGGCGTCCCTCCCCGAGACTTTTCATCGCGATCCGGCCGACCGGCTGATTGTCGCGACGGCGCGCGTCGCGAACGCCACATTGATGACCCGTGACCGGCGCATCCTAGACTATGCCGCCCGCGGGCACCTGGCGGCGGTCGCCGCCTGAGGACCTCGCCGGCCGGATACGATCAACCCGGCGGGAGGCGTGCGAGCGGCGGCATTATTACCGCGGGTACCGGCGGAGCCGCACAAAGACGAGAGCGATGATGCTTAGCGCAGCGGTGAACATGATGTAGAAGCTTGGCGACAGGCTGTTGCCGGTCACGGCGATGAGCCCAGTCGCGACAAAGGGTGTGAAGCCGCCGAAGATCGTCACGGCAATGGCAAAGCTCAATGACACACCGATCCCGCGGACCCGGGTCGGAAAGAGTTCGGCGAGCTGCGACGGCAATACCCCGCTATAGCCGGCCTTGACGAGGCTGAGCCAGCCCGCGGCAAAGATCGCCGTCGCGAGCGAGGGATGGGCGACCATCAGATAAAAGATCGGGAAAGTGGTCAGGAAGAAGAGCCACGCTGTTCCCGTCAGGATGCCGCTGCGTCCGAACTTGTCGGAGAGGTGCCCGGCGAATGGCGAGACGATGCCGAGAATGACGGCGCCGACGAAGGTCGCGGTAAAGCCGGTTGCTTGCGGCAGGTGGAGCTCCTTCATCGCATAGGTCGGGATGTAGAGGATAATATAGGCCGAGCTGTTCGAGACGACTGCCGCGCCCATCGCCAGGAGGACCTCGATCGGGTGCTCGCGCAGCACGTCGCGCACCGGGGTGCGGGTCGGCTTGATCTCGACATATTCCGGCGTCTCGTCGAGCCGGCGGCGAATATAGAGCCCGACGGGGCCGATCAGGATCCCGAACAGGAACGGGACGCGCCAGCCCCATTCGACGAGCTGCTCCGGCGACAATGTGGTCGTCAGCGCGATCCCGAACGCCGACGCCAACGCGCCGGTGATCCCGGTGCTCGCCCATTGCCAGCTCGCGACAAAGCCTTTGCGCGCGGCGGTTTGCTCGGCCAGGAAGGTGACGGCGCTGCCAAACTCGCCGCCGACCGAAAACCCCTGCATCAGTCGAGCGACGAGGATCAGGATGGGTGCGGCAAGCCCGATCGTCGCATAGCCCGGCATCAACGCCGTCATCGTCGTGCCGATGACCATCAACAGGATCGAGAGGGTGAGGCCGGCCTTGCGGCCGGCACGATCGGTATAGGCGCCGATCAGGATTGCGCCGATCGGGCGCACCAGAAACGAGACGCTGAAAGTGCCGAGAGTCGCCAGCAACGACGCGGTCTCGTTGACGCTCGGGAAGAACACTTTCGAGATCGTGACCGCGAAATAACCGTAAACGAGAAAATCGAACCATTCGAGCGCATTGCCGAGCGAGGCGGCGACGATGACTCGCGTCAATGAGGCTCTGGCGCGGACGGGCGGGGCAAAAGCGGCGGCGGTCATCACGGCTCCCGATGAATTAGGACAGCTTCTTGGTCATGTAGAAGCGCGTATGTCCGGGCGGCTCACACTCGATCCGGGCGGCGACCTCCCAACCCTGCTTTCGGTAGAAACCCGGCGCCTGAAAATGGACTGTGGACAACACCGCGCGGGTACAGCCGCGACGCCGCCCTTCTTCCTCAGCCATAGCGAGGATGCGGCTGCCGAGGCGGTCGCGCCGCAGGCCCTCCGGCAGAAAAAACCGCTCTACCCGCAAGAGGCCAAGTGACGTGCGGCCGAGCAGGCCGCCGACGACCTTCTTCGTTTCGGGATCGCTGACGAGGATGGCGAGTTCACGACTGTCCGAGTATCCCGCCTGCCCCTCGTTGTAGGCGCGCAACCCGTCTGCAATAACCGCGCTCTCGTCGTCGTCCGGCGCATCGGTCAACGTGAGCGTCGTTTCGGCTTCATCGGCCACGATGTGTCCTCCCCACCGGTCGTTAGGGCCGGACTTGATCCGGCCATCTACGCCTTTGCCTACTGGATCGGCCGGCCAGAAGGCGTGGATCACCGGGTCAAGCCCGGTGGTGACGACGTTTAATAGAAACCTTACCTCGGGCCTAGCCCGCAGCTAATCTCACGCGTCCATGGTTGCTGCGATCTTGGCGGCGATATCGGCGCGCCATTCCTCGATCGGCTTGAAGCCGGGCTTGGCGCGGCAGATCGCCTCGGTTTCGCGGTAGAGTTCGTCTTCGGATTTGTCGAGGTCGATCTCAAACCCCAGCGGCTGCGGCACATACCACGGCGTGTCACAGAACATCTCGATGCGGTTGCCCTCGGGGTCGCTGAAATAGACCGACCAGGCATTGCCGTGGCAACGCGGGTCGATGACCTTGCAGCCGGCCTCGCGCACCTTGCGGAAGACGCGCTGGACATTGGCGAGCGTGCCGACGTTGAACGACACCTGCTGCACCATCGGCGTCTCGAGATCGCCATTGCGGCCGCGCACCAGCACGACCTGATGATGGTCGCTGGGATTGCGGCTGAGAAAGGTGATGCGGCCGTCGGGCGCGCCGTCGCTGACGACGAAACCGAGCACACGGGTGTAGAAGTCGATCATCTTCGGCACGTCGCTGACATAGAGCCCGACATGGCTCAGGCGCGGCGAGAGCTCTTGCGACATCGATTGGGTCTCCTTCCTAGCGTTAGTCGAACGCTTCCCAGCTTTGCCGACGCGGGGAAGGGTATTCGCGGTGATCAAACATGCCCCTGATCCCTGGTAATTACCGTCGGCATGCTAACAGCACCCAACGATCAACAGGAGGAGTTCTTTTATTCTCGCCCGAATTTGGCACGGAGCGCCCCGGCGGCGTGGTCGAGAAACAAGCGGACCTTGGCCGGGAGGTGTCGGCCTTCCGGATGCACGATGTGAATGGGTGCCGGTGGGGGTTCGTATTCGGCGAGAACGGTCTGCAGCGAGCCTGCCGCCGCATGCGGCTCCGCTTGATAGGACAGGATGCAGGTAAGCCCTAAACCGTCGAGCGCGGCGTCAACCGCCGCCGCAGTGGTGTTCACCACCAGCCGGGGCGTGACGGGTGTGGAAGTGGTACCGTTCGGGCCGTGGAACGACCAACGGTCGGGAATGGGGGTAACGGTTGTGCACGCCACCACTCGGTGGTTGGCGATATCGCGCGGCGTCGCCGGCACGCCATGGCGGGCGAGGTATTGCGGAGCTGCACAAACAATACGTCTTACCTGTCCCACTCGAACCGCCAGCAGTGAGGAGTCCCGCGGCTGACCGATCCTGACACCAAGATCGAGCCCCTCGTCCACCAATGAGACCACCCGGTCGAGCAACAGCAACCGGATATCGATCTGCGGGTATTTGTCGAGAAAACCTTGCACAAGGGGCAGTACGTGAAGCCGCCCGAACATTGTTGGCGCCGTGACATTGATCCAGCCGCGCGGCTGGACCCGCTCGTCCAAATTCACCGCCTCGAGCTCATCATAGGTTGAGAGCAGTCGTCGGCAGCTTTCGAGATAGCGCGCGCCGGCATCAGTTAGCGCGACCGAGCGGGTCGTCCGATTGAAAAGGCGGGTTTGCAGCCGCTCCTCGAGCGCCGCGACCGCTCGGGTTACTGACACCGGCGATCGACTTAATTGCCGCGCGGCTTCGGCGAAGCTCTGCTGGTCCGCTACCGCAACGAAGACCGTCAAGGCGTCAAGGCGGTCCTGCATACTGTTGCAAATCCTGAAATAGAGAAACGCGTTTTCGCTCAATTCAATTGCCGACTGCAATGCGCATTTTCGGCCTCGACATCAAGATTCCACGCACCACGGAGCCGCGCATGCCCCCGATCACCTACCGCACGACCGAGGTCGACGGTCTCAACATTTTCTACCGGGAAGCCGGGCGGGCCGACGCTCCGACATTGCTCCTGTTGCACGGGTTTCCAACGGCCGGGCACATGTTCCGCGATTTGATTCCACTTCTCGCGGACAGCTTTCATCTTGTAGCGCCTGACCTGCCGGGCTTTGGTCAGTCGGACATGCCTTCACGCCATTCGTTCAATTACACGTTCGAGAACCTTGCCGAGACGATCGACCATTTCACCGACGTCATCGGGCTGAAACGGTTCGCAGTCTACATCTTTGATTACGGCGCTCCCGTGGGGTTGAGGATTGCTCTAAAGCACCCGGAACGCATAACCGCGATTGTTTCCCAGAACGGCAACGCCTACGAGGAAGGGCTGAGCGACGCCTGGAATCCGATTCGAACCTATTGGCTTGAACCGACCCAGGCGAACCGCGATGCTCTACGGAATTTCCTGGCGCCCGAAACGACACTCTTTCAATACACCCACGGGGTCGCAGATCCGTCCACCGTGTCACCTGATGGCCGCTCGCTGGATGACCACTATCTGGCCCGCCCGGGAGCACATGAGGCGCAGCTCGATCTGCTCCTCGACTATGCCAGCAACATCGTTCTCTATCCTCAATTCCAGGCTTACTTTCGAGAGCATAAGCCGCCGTTGCTGGCGGTTTGGGGCAAGAACGATCCGTTCTTCCTGCCGCCCGGCGCGGAAGCGTTCAAGCGCGATATCCCCGACGCGGATGTCCGCTTCTTCGATACGGGTCACTTCGCGTTGGAGACGCATAGCGCGGAGATCGCGGTCGTTATTCGCGACTTCCTCGACCGGGCGCTTCCCGTGGTCGAACACTTGGCAGACGGAGGATAATGACATGAACCAGATTGAAAAAGCCAAGCGCTTCGCTGAACTCCACGTCAAAGGAGCGCCCTTGCTCCTGTACAATGCGTGGGATGCGGGCAGCGCCAAATCCATTCTCGAGGCGGGCGCAAAGGCGATCGCGACCAGCAGCTGGTCGGTCGCGGAGGCGCAGGGCTACCGGGACGGCGAGGCCATCCCGATCGAGCTCGCTGAACAAACTGTCGCACGGATCGCAGCCACGATCGATGTCCCTGTCACCGTGGACTTCGAAGGCGGGTACAGCGAAGCTGACGGCGAGTTGGCCGATAACATCGCGCGTCTTCTCGATCTGGGCGTGATCGGCATCAACTTCGAGGATCGAGTTGTCAAGGGCTCGGGCCTGTACGACGTCGATCGGCAGGCGCGCCGGATCACAGCCATCCGCAAGGCTGTGGAGCAGAAGGGCGTCGGGCTCTTCTTCATCAACGCGCGGACCGACTTGTTTCTCGGCCAGGGCCGCGATCCGGCACAGTCTGTGGGTGAAGCTCTGGACAGGGCCAAGGCATATGCAGCCGCGGGCGCGTCCGGCTTCTTCATTCCCGGGCTGCAAGACGATGCGCTGATTGGCCGGATCTCCGAAGGCGTCACGTTGCCCGTCAACGTCATGGTCATGGACGGCGTTCCGTCAGCTGATCGGCTGTCTCAGCTCGGAGTCTCGCGCATCAGCTACGGTCCAATTCCGTACATCCGCGCGATGGGTGCGCTTCAACAGGAAGCGAAGAAGGCCTTTTCCGGGTGAAGGCCAACGACACAGGGACGCGGACCGTCTCAAGGCTGTGCTCTGCAGGCGCAAACTCAATCCCAGAGGATTCCTTATGCGCGCAATCGTCATAGGAAAGTCCGGTGGCCCTGAAAACTTGATAATCAAGGAGATCCCGGACCCCGAACCCAAGCCGGGCCATGTCGTCATCCAAGTCAAGGCGTTCGGGGTGAACCACGCCGAGATGCACATGCGAAGGGGAGAATGGGCCGAGGCCGCGGAGGTGAGCGGCATCGAGTGTGTCGGCCTCGTCAAATCCTGCCCAAGTGGCGAATTCGCCGTCGGAACCAAGGTAGCCGCGCTGATGGGAGGTATGGGACGGACGATTAACGGCAGCTACGCCGAGTATACCCGGCCACCCGCGGCAAATGTGGCGCCGATCGAGTCCAATCTTCCCTGGGAGGACCTCGCTGCTATCCCGGAATCGTACGCCACGGCCTGGACCTGCCTGTTCCGCAACCTTGAGCTCGTCGAGGGCCAGACGCTGGTGATCCGAGGGGCAATGTCGTCGTTTGGGCAGGCAGCTCTGAACATGGCGGTAAATGCCGGTGCACACGTCATCGCAACAGCGCGCAACCAAGATCACTTCCACACGTTGGAGGCGCTCGGCGCACGCCGCGTCGAGATCGAGGGCCCGGACCTATCGGAGCGCATCCCAGAACGGAAACGGATCGACGCCGTTCTCGACCTCGTCGGCAACAGCACGATCCTGGATTCGCTCGCCATGCTGCGGCGGGGTGGGCGCGCGTGCCTGGCGGGCTTTTTAGGAGGACTCGCTCCGCTGGCCGATTTCAACCCGCTGCTGCAGATGTCGAGCGGTGTCCACTTCAGCTTCTTCGGCAGTTTTGTGTTCGGCAAACCGGGCTTTCCTCTGTCGGACGTTCCGCTCCAGACCATCGCCGATCAAGTGGCTGCTGGTCGATACAAAGCGAAACCGGCCCGAGTGTTCCGCTTTGAGGACATTCGGGAAGCGCACCGGGTGATGGAATCGAACCAGGCCGGCGGCAAAATGGTGGTGCTTGTCTGAACCTTTAGTCCAGCACTTCCTTGTTGACGACGTTGTCGCGGATCGGCTTGCCGTCGAGGACGCTGAGGATGTTCTCGACGGCGGCGACGCCCATGCGGTCGACCGCCTCGCGGGTGACGCCGGCGACATGCGGGGCGGCGATGAAGTTCGGCAGGGTCAAGAGCGGGTTGTCCTGCGGGGTCGGCTCCTGGTCGAAGACGTCGAGCGCGGCGCCGGCGATGCGGTTGGCTTTCAGCGCGTCGTAGAGCGCCTTCTCGTCGATGATGCCGCCGCGCGCGGTATTGACGATGAAGGCGGTGCGCTTCATATGCGCGAGCCGCGCCGCGTCGAAGAGGCCAACCGTCTCGGGCGTCTTCGGGCAATGGATCGTGATGAAATCGGCGCGCGCCACCGCGGCGTCGAGGTCCTGCACCGGCTCGTAGCCCATGCCGCGGATCGTCTCCGAATACATATAGGGGTCGTAGACCAGCACGTGCGTCTCCATCGCCGCGAAGCGCTTGGCCGAGCGCGTGCCGATCTTGCCGAAGCCGACGATCAGCACGGTCTTGCCGTAGAGGTCGACCGACATCTCCTTGTAGCGGTCCTGCCAGCGCCCCTCCCGCACGAGCCTGTCCATCGCCGCGCCGCGTCGCGCCAAGGACATGATCAGGAACACTCCGGCTTCTGCGACAGAGACCGAATTGGCGGTGCCGCCGATCATCAAGGGGATCTTGCGGCGGGTCAGCGCCGGCACGTCGACCGCGTCATAACCGACCCCGATGCGCGATACGACTTCGAGCGCCGGCGCCGCATCGAGCTCCGGGTCGCTGAACGGCTGAACGCCGAGCGCGACGCCGGAGACGTCTTCCAACAGCCGATGCAATTCGGCCTTCGGCACGGTGGGCTGAAAGGAGACACCCTCGACATCGTCGCGGGCCTCGACGAGCGCCCATCCGGCCTTCGACATCGTCGTCGGCAGCAGCAATTTCTTTCTGTTGATCCCGGTCGTGCTGGTCTCCATCGGTCGGTCCCTCTTGATGTTATGCCGAGACCCTATCGCGTCGCCGTCCTCCTTTCCACCTTGGCCGTGCGGCTTGCCGCGGGTAGCGCGCGATCTCAGTGCCGGCTACGAAGCCAGTGGAGCTGAGTGCGGTGACGACGCGTCCTCGACCGGCAGCGTGAACCGAAAAACAGCGCCGTGGGGCTCGTTGGGCGCTACCGATAACCGTCCGCCGTGGGCCTCGACTATCGAGCGGCAGATCGCCAGGCCCATGCCCGTGCCATGGGGTTTTGTCGTGAAGAATGCATCGAAGAGCCCTTCGACTTTTTTCGGTTCGATGCCGATGCCGGAGTTGGCTACGTCGATCAAGGCACCCTGACCGCTGACGAGCGTAGAGCTCACCTTGAGCATGCGGGCGCGATCGGTAACAGGCCTCATCGCTTCGACAGCATTCGTGACCAAGTTCAGCATGACCTGCTGCAACTGACCTTTACTGGCCGACATCATCGGCAAATCCGCGGCTAGATCAGTCACAACGTGAACGCGTTCCGACCGCAATTCGGCTCCTACGAGATCGAGGACCTCGAATATGATCGCATTGATGGAGATCGGACTTCTTTCTTGGTCGGCTACTCGGAACAACGAGCGAATGCTTTCGATTACCTCGGCAGCACGATGGCCATCTCTGACGATACGTTGGAGGGACGCTCGCGCCTCGGAGAGATCCGGGACCGGACGATCAAGCCAGCGCAGTCCTGCGCTGCCGTTGCCCACCAACGCGGCTAACGGTTGATTCAATTCGTGGGCAATCGACGCTGCCAGTGCTTCCATAGTCATCATGCGGCTCTCGCGCTCGCGGCGCTGGGCGAAAATAGAAACCGCCAAACGCGCGTACAGGGTCATCGTCTCCGTGAGTAAGACAATAAGCAACACCGTCGCTGTGATGACAAGGAAGGAGCGGCCCGCGTAAAACGCCAGGCTGAATCTGCCGGGAGTAAGTATCCACCCGACCAACGCATTCGCTATCGATCCACACAGGACGACGATGAGCCATAGACCGAGAATCGATCTTCGCCGCAACCACAGCAAGAGGAGCGCAACGGCGTTCAGCAGCAATAAAAACGCGCCAACGTGGCGGAGGTTGACCGCCGATCGGTTTCTATCAAGAAAGAGCTTCGGTAAATACGGTTCTCCAGCCGTGGCGATCAATGTCAGCGCGAAAACGATCGCGATCGAAACGGCGACGCTCGCTGCGACGCCGGTTCGCGTAGTGCCGTGCGACACGAGGGCTCCCGGCTCTTTATTCTTCAGCAGCGCATAGCCGATGGTCGCGAGAGGGTACCCGGAAACCCAGAATGCGGAAATCCAGCCGTTGGTCTGCAAACCGGCACCGAGGAGACCGGTCTGCGTGAACGCGCCCGGAAAGGTCAGGAGCAGCGGAACGGCCATCATAGCGGTGAAAAGGTAGCCGCTCGCCACGACCAACAGCGCGTGCCAGCGGACAATATTGAATTGAGAAATCAGAAGTACCCACGTGACGAGATCAGCCAAGAAAATGTACGTGTTTGTGATCGGTATCCAAGCGTCGCTCCGTGGAAGCTGCACGCTCGCGAACGGGGCTACGACGGCCGCAATGCCCAAGAGCGCGAGGGCGACCGCGAACGCGATTCGACGTTCTGTTGGTCCAGCGGGCAGGTTCGCGAGGACGATGCCATTCTGGTCAGCCGCCTCGGTCAACGGGTCCTCGATCGCATGGTGCCGATCCCCCTTGCCGATCCATCTTCGTGCAGAGCGGGAAGTATGAAGTTACCACGGCATCTGCTGGTCGAGAAAGTTTAGGCGGCACACCATGGCCGAGGCGGGAGACCGGTCATTGAATCAAGGGAGTTGAGAGCCGCTTGCTGCGGCGGCGGCGAGGTCCGATGCTGCTGCGTACACTCAACGGGAGGGACAATCCGATGCCGACCGAATTCGTGATGTTGCCGCCGCAGAACGAAAAGACCCGCGAGTGGGGCTTGCGGCTCGCTGCCGCGCAGCCCGAGCTCAAGGTCATCGTCGCCGAAAACCATACTCATGCGGCCCAAGTGATCGCCGATGCCGACGCCGCCTTCGGCGTAATCCCCCCGGACCTATTGCGCCAGGCCCAACAGCTGCGCTGGCTTCAAGCCCCGCAGGCGGCGCCGCCGGCCGGCTACTACTACCCCGAGCTGATTGCCCACCCGGTGGCGATCACCAACTTCCGCGAGATCTACAACGACCACATCGGCGCGCATGTGATGGCCTTCGTCCTGGCCTTCGCGCGCGGACTTCATCACTACATCCCGCAGCAGCTCCGGCGCGAATGGAAGAAGCTGCCGCCGGATACCGGGGTCGTCCATCTGCCCGAGGCCACGGCGCTGGTCGTCGGCGTCGGTGGCATCGGCAGCGAAGTCGCTCGGCTCACTGCGGCTTTCGGTATGCGCGTGATCGGCGTCGACGAGCGCCGCCGCGACGCGCCGCCGGGCGTAGCCGAACTGCACCGCGGCGATGAGCTCGACGCGCTGCTGCCGACCGCCGATTTCGTAATCCTGACAGTGCCGCACACGCCGGAAACCGAAGGCTTTATGAACCGGGCCCGGTTTCAAGAAATGAAGAAGACCGCGTTCTTCATCAACATCGGACGCGGCATGACCACCCGGCTCGACGATCTGGTCGAGGCATTGCGGGCCGGCGAGATTGCCGGCGTCGGTCTCGACGTCTACGAGCAGGAGCCGCTGCCCGCCGGCCACCCGCTATGGACAACCCCCGGCGTGCTGTTGACGCCGCACACCGCCGGCTACGGCCCCTATCTCGACGAGCGCCGCTACGAGATCATCCTCGACAACTGCCGCCGCTTCCTCGCCGGCCAGCCGCTGCGTAACCTCGTCGACAAGGCCCGCTGGTTCTGAGCGTTACCCCACCCTCAGCCGGCGGCTGCTGCCGGCGGCTCATTCGATGACCTCTTCGGCGCGGGCGAGGATCGACTCCGGGATCGTGAGGCCTAGCGTATGCGCAGTCGTGAGATTAACGACCAGCTCGAATTTGGTGGGCTGCCGGACCGGTAGATCGGCCGGCTTGGCGCCCTTGAGAATCTTGCCGACCAAAATGCCGCCCTGGTAATAGACAGAAGCGGTGCTAGCCCCATAGCTGATTAGACCTCCGGCCGTCGTGGCCTCGCGCCATCCATAGATCGCCGGAACAGCATAGCGCGCCGCGAGGGCCACGATCTCCTCGCGCCGGCTGGAGAAGAACGGGTCGGGGTCGACGACGAGCGCGCCGGCTTGCAGTTGGGCCAAGGAAGCGAAGGCGTCGTCGATATCGCTTTCGTTTTTGGCTTTCAGAGTAGAGAGCGTCACCCCCTTCGCGCGCGCCGCTTCCTGCACATCTCGCATCCTGCGCTCGGCACTCGGATTGGTCGGGTTGACGAGATGGGCGATCACCCCAGCCCGGGGAACCAGCTCGCAAAGCAGCTCGAGCCGCTTGCCCATCAGCTCGGTTTGCATGGGGCTGACGCCAGTGAGGTTGCCGCCCGGCCGAGCGAGACTGCCGACCAGCCCGAACGAGACCGGGTCGCTGATGGCGCTGAAGACAATCGGGATCGCCGAGGTGGCGTTTTTCGCCGCCAGTGCCGCACGGGGGTCGCCGTTGGTCGCGATCACCTCGACCTTGCGGGCGACGAGGTCGGCGGCCAATGCGGGCAACCGATCGTACTGGAATTCGGCCCAGCGGTACTCGATCCCCACGTTCTGCCCCTCGACATAGCCGGTCTCGCTCAGCCCTTCGCGGAACGCGGCCACAAGCGGCGCGGACAAGCCGGGCGACGCGCTGCTAAGGAAACCGATCACCGGCATCGCCTTCTGCTGCGCGCGGAGGGCGCGCGGCATTGCCACCACCCCGCCCAGCAGTAGCAACTCACGGCGTCTCATTCGCCGCCTCTTCGGCGCGGGTGTCACCCCACCCGGCTGGCGTGCCAGCGGCCGGGGCCGAACTGGCTGCGGTTGACGATGCCGTGGTTCTGGTCGCTGGCGGCGCCGAGCATCGCCGTGCCAATCATGCTGCCGTCGCGGATCTCGCCGTCGAAGAAATAGCAGATCGTGCTGCCTTCATAGCGTGAGGTGAACGAGAGCTGGATCTGGTCGCCGTTAAGCCAGCCGCTGACCGGGCCCTCGAAATGGGTCGAGCGCTGATGGCCGGCGAGTTCGGGCCCGCGCTGCTCGAGGCTGAGCCGGTGGACGCGCGAGCCCTGCAGAAAGTCGATCCGCAACTCCCACTCGCCGGCGATTTCGGTCTCTGGCGGCCGAGCGGGGGCCGGCGCCTGCCGGCTGGCCTCGCGCAGCACCGCCGCGATTGCATCGCCGACCTGCGCCGCCTCGCCGGGCTGCAGCTGGAACGGGTCGATCGCAATAGAATTCTCGGTTGCTGAGTTGTCGTCGAGCATGATGCGCGGCTCGCCATCGACCACCTGCTGACGCAGCGCCAGCCCTTCGAGCGGATATTGCCAGCGGTCCCAGAACACGCGCAGCCGCGGCACCCGGTCGACGCCATTCGGCTCGATGAGCTCGCCGCCGGCGCCGTGCAACGCCCCGACCCGCTCCGCGATGACCTCCAGATCGTCGTACCACTGTTGCCGCTCGGCCGCGTGGTCGCGCTCCTCGAACCAGTGCTCGACCGCGGTCAGCACGCCGATGATGTCCTCCTTCGACACTTTCATCGGGCGGCCCAGCGCCTGGTGCGGCGACGCGTTGGACCAGGCCGCCTGCACCAATTGCTTCGAGCCGAGCAGCAGACCGCTGGTCTGTGGGCCGCGCAAGAACTTGCCGCCGCTGTAGACCACGAGATCCGCTCCACGCACGAGCCACGGGCTCGGCCGCTCAAGGTGCTCGGAGGCGGCGTCCACCATGATCGGGATGCCCCGTGGCTTGGCAACAGAGGCAATCTCCTCGAGCCGCAAGCTCCCCAAATGCTCTTGTTTCCCTAGCAGCACCACCATTGCCACCGGCTCGGCGACCGCCGCGTCGAGATCCTCGCGCGTCGCGATTTCGACCAGATGGCAGCCGATCATGCGCACCGCCTGGTCATAGGCGAAACGCTGGGTCTTCGGGATGACAACGCGGTTGATCATCCCGTCGGTGAACGGGAGGCGCAGCATTTTCACCGGATCGTTGCCGGCGACGCAGGCCGCCGTCCCAAGCGCTACCGCAGCCGCGCTGCCGCAGGTGACGACGCCCCATTCCGCCCCCGTCAGCTCGGCGAGCCGCTGTCCCGCCGCCTCCATCAGCTCGTCGAGATTGACGAAATGGCGCGACGCCTCGGCCATTGCGTCGCGGACCTGAGGCAGCATCAGGCTGCCGCCATGCATCGTCCGCACGCTGCAGCAATTGATGAACGGCCGCACGCCGAGCATCAGATAAGGATTGGCGTTCGCTTTCATGGGCCCCTCCGGGTGGTCTCACCAAATTCTAGCAGCGGAACAAGGGCTCCGTAACCGTGCCTCGCGGACCCAATCGGCGTTGCGATGTGTTTATCTCAGCACGCAACATAAAAGGAGGCCAAGGCCATGCCAGCGGAAAAGCAGGAAAGCGGGAGTCGCTCGGCGGTCAGCGACCCGAATGCGGGCCGCACGAATGGTGGCGACAGCGCCGGAGCCGCGCTTGGTCAGCAGGCAAGCCAGGCTATCGAAGGCCTGCGCTCCGTTATAGAGCAGGCTTCGCAGGTTTTGCGCGATCTGACGCAGGCCGGCAGTCAATGGATGCAAAACACCGATCGCGCGCGCGAAATGGCGCAAGGCCTGCGCACGCAGGGTGAGCAATATGTCGGGACCGTCTCTCGACAGGTCGAGCAGAACCCAATGATCAGTATCGGTGTCGCATTTGCGATGGGATATCTGCTGGCGACGTTGACGCGCCGCTGAGCCGTTGATGCAGACCACCCGACACTCTATTTGGTGTCGGGTGGTCCGCGACGTTCACGATCCAACCAGTCTCAGCCGGGAAAAAGCACTGGTCCTGTTCTCGGGAGGACAGGATTCGGCGACCTGTCTCGCGTGGGCGCTGGCCGGCTTTTCTTCGGTCGAAACCATCGGTTTCGACTACGGCCAGCGGCACCGCGTGGAACTCGACTGCCGCACCGCAGTCATCGCGCGGCTGCGCGGTGAATTCCCGGAATGGAACGAGAAGCTCGGTGGCGACTACGTAACCGACCTGCATGTCCTTGGCGAGATCAGCGACACGGCGCTGACCGGCGATACCGCGATTGCTTTCGAGCAAACCGGACTGCCGAATACCTTCGTCCCCGGCCGCAACTTGCTGTTCTTCACCTTCGCCGCCACGGTCGGTTATCGCCGCGGGGCGCGGCATCTCGTCGGCGGCATGTGCGAAACGGATTATTCGGGCTATCCCGATTGCCGCGACGATACGTTGAAGGCGCTACAGGCGACATTGTCACTTGGCATGGACCGCCGTTTTGTCATTCACACGCCGCTGATGTGGCGCGACAAGGCGGCGACCTGGGCGCTGGCGCACGCCCTCGGCGGCGATGCGCTCGTCGAGCTGATCCTCGAAGAAACGCACAGCTGTTATCTCGGCGACCGGATCCACCGCTATCCTTGGGGCTATGGTTGCGGCGACTGTCCAGCCTGTGAGCTGCGCCGCCGCGGCTGGGAAACCTTTGCCGAGAACAGGTTCCCGCGAGAAAGCCCCCTCCCCTTCCCTCCCCCGCATGCGGGGGAGGGTTAGGGTGGGGTGGAGCAAGCAGTGAGCTACGCCGTCAAAGAGATCTTTTACACCTTGCAGGGCGAAGGGGCGCAGTCTGGCAGGCCAGCAGTGTTCTGCCGGTTTGCCGGCTGCAATTTGTGGTCGGGGCGCGAGGCCGATCGCGCGAGTGCAGTCTGTTCGTTCTGCGACACCGACTTCGTGGGCATAGACGGCACCGCAGGGGGCCGCTACCCGACACCCGACGCGCTCGCCGACTGCGTCGCAGCCCATTGGCCGCCCGACGCGCCGGCCCGCTTTGTCGTGTGCACCGGCGGTGAGCCGCTCTTGCAGCTCGACCAGCCGCTGATCGCGGCGTTGCACGACCGCGGCTTCAAGATCGCGGTCGAAACAAACGGCACGATCGCGCCGCCCGCTGGCCTGGATTGGATCTGCGTCAGCCCGAAAGCCGGCGCCGGGCTCGTCGTCGAACGCGGCGACGAGCTCAAGATCGTCGTGCCGCAAGCAGGCCTCGACCCCCTCGATTTCACCCACCTCGGCTTCCGGCGGTTTTCCGTTCAGCCGATGGACGGACCCGACCGCGCCCGCAACACCATGTTCGCGATGGAATTTTGCCGCGCCCACCCGCAATGGCAATTGAGCCTGCAAACGCACAAGCTGGTCGGGTTCCGGTAGACCCGATCGCGACGGAGAACAGCATGCGACCTTCGGGACGCGCCCGACATGAGATGCGGCCGGTCAGCCTCGAGCCCGGTGTCGCCAAATATGCCGAAGGCTCGTGTCTGGCGAAATTCGGCGACACCCATGTGCTGTGCACCGCCTCGGTCGAAGAGCGCGTGCCGCCCTTTCTGCGCAATACCGGCAAGGGCTGGGTCACCGCCGAATATGGCATGCTGCCGCGGTCGACGGCGACGCGCACCGACCGCGAGGCGGCCCGCGGCCGGCAGAGCGGACGCACGCAGGAAATCCAGCGGCTGATCGGCCGCAGCCTGCGGGCGGTGACCGATCTCGGCCAGCTGGGCGAGCGCCAGATCAAAATCGACTGCGATGTGTTGCAGGCGGACGGAGGCACCCGTACAGCCGCGGTCACCGGCAGCTATGTGGCGCTCCATCTGGCGTTTCAGCGACTGTTTTCCGCGGGTTTGTTAAAGGCGTTGCCATTGCGCGACAATGTTGCCGCGGTCTCGTGCGGCGTCGTTGCCGATATCGCCGTGCTCGATCTCGACTATGCCGAAGATTCGCAAGCGATGACCGACGCCAACTTTGTGCTGACCGGGATGGGCGGGATTGTCGAGATCCAGGCTACCGCCGAAGGCGCGCCGTTCGACGAGACGCTCTTCGCCGAAATGTTGCGGCTCGCGCGGCAAGGGATTGCGGACCTGACCCGATGCCAGCGGGCGGCGCTCGGGCTTGGCTGACGTGATGCGCCAGCAATTCGCCGGCGACCGGCTGGTCATCGCCAGCCACAACCCGGGCAAGGTCGAGGAGATCACAGCCTTGCTGGGGCCGTTCGGCGTCGAAACCATTGCCGCGGGCTTGCTCGGCATTCCCGAGCCGGAGGAAACCGGCGACAGCTTCGAGGCGAATGCGGCGCTGAAAGCCAGGGCCGCCGCGGAAGCGAGCGGGCTGCCGGCGCTCGCCGATGATTCCGGCCTCGTTGTGCCGGCGCTGGGCGGCGCTCCCGGGATCTACTCCGCCCGTTGGGCCGGCCCGGCCAAGGATTTCGGGGCAGCAATGGAGCGGATTCACCGCGAGTTCGGCGACAAGGACCGCGGCGCCAGATTTGTTGCGGTCCTCGCCCTCGCCTGGCCCGGCGGCAACGCCGAATTGTTTCGCGGAGAGGTTGAAGGCAGCCTCATCTGGCCGCCGCGGGGCGATCGAGGTTTCGGCTACGATCCGATGTTCATCCCGCTGGGCGGAAATTTGACCTTCGGCGAAATTGATCCTGAGGAGAAGCACCGCATCAGCCACCGCGCTTGCGCCTTTGCGAAGCTCGTCGAGCAATGTTTCAGTGAACGCTGAGCCGCTCGCCGTCTACTTTCACTGGCCGTTCTGCCGGTCGAAATGCCCCTACTGCGACTTCAATAGTCATGTCCGCGACGGTATCGATGCGACGCGCTGGACGCAGGCGCTTATGCGCGACCTCGAGCGCCAGGCCGAGCTCACGGCCGGACGCACAGCAGGCTCGGTGTTTTTCGGCGGCGGCACGCCGTCGCTGATGCCACCAGAGACCGTGGCGGCATTGCTCGACGGGGTGCGGTCGCATTGGGCCCTTATGCCCGATGCCGAGATCACCCTCGAGGCCAACCCGAATTCCGCCGAAGCCGAGCGCTTCCGGGCCTTTGCCGCGGCCGGTGTCAACCGGCTGTCGCTCGGTGTGCAGGCGCTCGACCCCGAGGCGCTGCGCTTCTTGGGCCGCGCGCATGACCGCAACGAGGCGATCGCCGCAATCGAGCAGGCCCGCGCGACTTTTCCGCAGTTCTCGTTCGACCTGATCTATGCCCGCCCTGGCCAGAGCCTCGCGGCGTGGCGGCGCGAGCTCGACGAAGCTTTGACCCTCGCCAGCGAGCACCTGTCCCTCTATCAGCTGACAATCGAGCCCGGCACCGCCTTTGCGACGCTCGCGCGGCTGGGCGAACTCGCCCTGCCCGAGGAAGAGAGCACGGCCCCGCTGTTCGAGATGACGCAGGAACGGCTCGCCGCTGCCGGGCTGCCCGCCTACGAAATCTCCAATCACGCCCGTCCCGGCGCCGAATGCCGGCACAACCTCGCCTATTGGCGTTATCAGGACTACGCCGGGGTCGGTCCCGGAGCACACGGACGGCTGACCCTCGGCGGTACGAAATACGCGACCCGGCAGCACCGGCTGCCCGAGAAATGGCTTGCGGCGGTGGAAACGAAGGGAACCGGAATCGAAGAAACGGCAGCGATCCAGCGCGAAACCGCGATCGAGGAAATGCTGATGATGGGCCTGCGTCTCGTCGAGGGGGTATCGCGAGCGCGGCTCGAATGCGCCGCCGGGTGTGACGCGGAGACCCTCTTCGGTTCCAACCTGGCGCCGCTGATCGACGGCGGCTTCCTGGCCCTCGATGCCGAGTGCCTCGCCGCCACCCCCGCCGGCCGCCAGCGCCTCAACGCCGTGCTCGCCGCTCTTCTCTGCTGATCCGGAGGGTGAATAGGCAGACCGCGACATGGTCGATTAATTTCTGCAGTACCCACAGGCATCAATTCAAGTCGTCTTGCGCGGACTTGATCCGCGCATCCACGCCTTTGTTTTCGGCGCTCGAAGGCGTGGATGGCCGGGCCGAGCCCGGCCAAGATGAAGTTAGCCGGCCGATATCCTCCCTTGTCCAATCGCGAAATTTTCCCCGGACAGCCCTGCGCAGCACCGGGAAAAGTTACCGGACCCGCATCAACGCCGTTCTGCGGTCCTACGTCAAACGCATGCGGCGCGACGAATCGCCAACTCAGTAACCGAGATCCTGGTCAGTAACCAACATCCTGAAAGCTTTGCGGCGCCGGGCTGACGACGCTCGCGCCTTGCGGCTCGACTTCGAGCACGGCGAGGCCGCGCTGCACGAGGCCGCTGGGTGTGAAACGAAACAATCCGTCGACGCCGGTGAAGCCGCTCGGGTTGACGATCGCCTGCTGCGAGAACGGCTCGCCCGCCGTGCCGCGGGCCAAGACTGCGGCGAGCGCCGCCGCGTCATAGCCGAGCGAGGCCAGACGCGGCGGGTTGTGGCCATAGGTGGCGCCGAACCGCCGCTCGAAATCCTGCCGCGCTTCGGGGGGAGACGAGGCGAACCAGCCGCCCACGAGCGCCGGCTCGCTGCCGATGTCGGGGGTGTCCCAGAGCCCGCTGCCGAGCAACTGCACGGGCTTGGCATTGCCGCCCGCCGTCTTGACCTGAGCGGCGATCTGCTTGAGCCTGGCGCCGCCTTCCGGCAGCAGCAGCGCATCGAAGGAGGCGCCTGGAGGCGAGACGGGAGATGGCTCGGCGCTGCCCTCGGCAGCGCCGCCGGGCAGCAGGCGCTGGATCGCTGGCGACACGTCGCCGGCACGCGGGTCGAAGAATTCGACCTTTGTCACGCTGCCGCCGCTCCCCGATGCGACTTCCCGCAGCGCGTCGGCCATCAAATGCCCGTAAGGCGAGTTGGGCGCGAGCGCCGCGAAACGGGCGAGGCCACGCTCGCGCGCATAGCCGACCTCGCGCACCACCTCCTGCCGCGGCAGAAACCCCATCAAATAGATATTGCCGCCGGCAAGGCTGGTTATCGTCGAGAAGGCGATGACGTTGATGTGGGCCTCTTGGGCGATCGGCTTTACCGCCTCGACTTCCGGGGCGAGCAGTGGGCCGAGGATCAACCGCGCTCCGTCGCCGATCACCGCGCGTGCAGCGCCCGCGGCACCAGCCGCGTTCCCGCCGGTGTCGCGCGGCACCAGGACCAGGCGATCGCTGCCGCTCTCGAACAGTGCCAATTGCGCTGCGTCGAGGAGCGCCTGACCGAGCTCGGCATTGGCGCCCGACAAGGGAACGAGCAAGGCCACTTTCGCCGGTCCCGCGGCAGCCGCTGTCGGCGGCGACGGAGGGCCGGGCGGAAGCGGTGGCGGAACCCGGCCGTAACCGTAATAGGGCGGTTGCGGACGGGCGATCGGCGCCGATACCATCGCCGGGCCGCAACAGGCGAGCGCGGCCATTGCGAGGACGGCAAACGGTGAGGCGAACCGCGAAAGCGACCGGCGCGGCAAAAGCGGGCTCCGAGAGGAAAGCGGGCAGGAGCCGGCACCCTAACCGCCGTCCGAAGGCGAGTAAACCCGACCCGCGGGCACCGCCCCCTGATGCGGCGACCGCGCCGCAACCAGCGGGAGCATTACCTGAAACAGAGGTGGCGCCCGGGCTGTACCTCGTCGCAACCCCGATCGGCAATCTGGGAGACATCACCCTGCGCGCGCTAGCGGTGTTGCATGGCGCCGACCGGATCTTCTGCGAAGATACCCGGGTCACCGGAAAGCTGCTGGCAAGGTTCGGTATCTCGACATCCCTGGGGGCCTATCACGACCACAATGCCGAGCAGGTGCGACCCGTCGTTCTGACGGCGCTGCGGCGCGGCGAGCGAGTGGCGCTGGTGTCGGATGCCGGCACACCGCTCGTTTCCGACCCCGGCTACAAGCTCGTGCGGGCGGCGCTTGCCGAAGATTTGCCGGTCACCGCCATTCCGGGTCCAAACGCGGCGGTGACCGCGCTGATCCTCTCGGGGCTGTCTCCGGACGCCTTTTTGTTCGCCGGCTTCCTGCCGCCGCGGCAAGCGGCGCGGCGGCGCGCGCTGGAGCGGTGGGCCGCGGTCGAGGCCACGCTGGTATTCTACGAAAGCACCCCGCGGCTCGCCGAATCGCTCGCCGACATGGCCGAGGTGCTCGGCAACCGGGAGGTTGCGGTCGCGCGCGAGCTGACCAAATTGCACGAGGAGGTTCGACGCGGGCGACTGACCGATTTTGCGGCACACTACCGCCTCGCCGGGCCACCGCGCGGCGAGGTCGTGGTCGTCGTTGGCGGGCCCGAGCGCGGCGAACCGGACCAGGCCGAAGTCGACCAACGTCTGCGAGCGGCGCTCGCCGAACTCGGCGTGCGGGAGGCGGCGGCAAAACTCGCGGCCGAAACCGGAATGCCGCGGGGGGAACTCTATCGGCGCGCCTTGACGATGCGCGACGGGGAGAAATGAGCCGGGGACGCGGAGCGACCACACAGCGGCGGCAGCGGGCGCAACGCCGCGGGCGTTTCGCCGAATGGCTGTGCTTGTGGCATTTGCGGCTGCGGGGCTGGCGCATCCTCGCCCGCGGCTGGCGTTGCCCCTCGGGCGAGATCGACATCCTGGCGCGGCGCGGCCGAGTGCTCGCGATCATCGAGGTCAAGTCGCGAAACGAACTCGACGCGGCGGCATCGGCGCTGTTGCCGCGGCAAAGGCGGCGGATCGCCCGCGCCGCGGAAGCTTTCTTGCTGTCGCGTCCCGATCTCTCCCGGCTCGAGCCGCGATTCGACCTGATGCTGGTAGCTCCGCTGCGGGTGCCCCGGCATTGGCCCGGCGCCTGGCAGGCGGATTAGCGAAGCGGCGAGCGCCGGTCCGAGCCTTGGCCGGCGTGCGCATCGCCGCAAGTGGAAGCGGCATCCCTTTTGGCGGACAATGCCTGTGGGGAATATCCGCGGGGGGTCCAGCAATGTCGAAATTACGTGCCGTTTTTTGTCTCGTTATCACCCTTGGGCTACCGGTTGCGCTGTGCGGCTGCCCGGTAGCGATCGTCGGCGGGCTCGCCGCTGCCGGCGGGGCGGGCTACACGGCGAACCAGGAACGCGGCGTCACCGGCACCTTTGATGATATGACGATCAAGACCAACATCCAGAACGCCTGGCTGCAGGTGAACCCGCTGATGCAACGCGATTTCACCATAACCGTCTATGAAGGGCGCACTTTGTTGACCGGCATGACGCCAAGCCTTGAGCTGAAGGCTCAGGCCGCGCAAGTCGCGAGCCAGATCCCGGGGGTTCGCGCGATCTACAACGAGATCGAGGTGACGCCGGGCGAAGGCGCGTGGGCGAGCGTCAAGGACACCTGGATTTCGTCGCAGATCCGCTCGAACCTCGTGTTCGCCGGCCAGGTCCGCTCGGTCAACTATACGATCGATACGGTGAACGGATCGGTCTATCTGATCGGTTCGGCCCGCACCCAGGCGGAGCTCGACCGCGTCACCGAAGCCGCCCGGAACGTCCCCAATGTGAAGCGGGTCGTCTCTTACGTCGAGATCCGGCCCGGCGCACCCGTCACCGCCCAGCCGGGAGCGCCGCCGCCATCCGCCAGCGCGCAGATGCCCGACGCACCTCCTGCCGCCGCCGCACCTGCGGCCGCTGTCGAGGTGCACAAACTCTGATATAAGGGAAGGATGATCCAGCCGCCGGAGCGATACGATCCACAGACCTGCGCAAATTTCCTGCGCGAACTCGGTGCCTCCGGCGAACGCATCTTGCCGATCGCCGAGGCGGCCTTGGCGCTCGCCTCGTTCGAACGTCCGCGGGTCGGCCCCGCGCATTACCGCGAGCATTTGCAACTGCTCGCCCGCGATGTCGGCAGCCATCCCGAGGCGGCCGGCGATCTCGCCGAGCGAGCCCGCGCGCTCAACGAGATCGTGCTTCTGAAATACGGGTACTCCGGCGATGCGTTGACCTATGACGACCTGCAGAATGCCAATCTGATGCGCGTGGTCGACCGCCGGAAGGGTCTGCCGATCGCGCTCGGCATTCTCTACATGCACGCCGGCCGCGCCCAGGGGTGGGAGACTGTCGGGCTCGCCTTCCCCGGCCATTTTCTGGTCCGTTTGTCGGACGGTCCCGAGCGGCTGATCCTCGACCCGTTCCACGGCGGCCGAATCTGCACTGCAGCCGAGCTGCGCGAGCTGTTGAAGGCGACCGCCGGCAACGACAGCGAGCTTCAGACCGAGCATTATAGTCCGGTGTCGGACCGTGACGTGCTGCTGCGCCTGCAGAATAACCTAAAGGCGCGCCTCATCCAGGCGGAGCGTTATGATCGGACGGTCATTGTTGTGGAGACCATGCTGATGCTGGCTCCCGACCTTGCCGAGCTGTGGCGCGAGGCGGGATTATTGCACTCAAGGCTCGGCAACATGCGTTCGGCCGCCGCCGCGCTCGAGCAGGTCGTCCTGCGCGCTCCGGACGGCATAGCACGGCATCAGGCCGCCGCGCTGCTGCAGCAGCTGCGGTCGAAATTGAATTGAATTTTTCGGGGGAGAATTTCCCTCGCCCCGACCCTCTCCGCCCCAAGGGCAAGGAGGGAAAGTTGTCACGCCGAGGTGTCTAGGAGGTCGGCATGGCTCTCGCCGTCGCGATCCAGATGGATCCGATCGATACGATCAATATCGATGCGGATTCGACCTTTGCTCTCGCCCTCGAAGCGCAGGCCCGCGGGCATGCGCTGTTTCATTATCTGCCCGATGCCCTGACGCTTCACGACGGGCGGCTCTACGCCCGCGCGCGGCCGCTCGAAGTCATGCGGAGACAGGGCAACCACCACCGCTTCGGCTCGTTCGAGGAGCTCGACCTGGCCGGTGTCGATGTCATCCTGATGCGCCAGGATCCGCCCTTCGACATGGCCTATATCACCGCGACGCATCTGCTGGAATTGTTGCCGGAAAACGGACCGCTCGTCGTCAACCATCCCGCCGCGGTGCGCAACGCGCCGGAGAAGCTCTTCGTGCTGCGCTTCAAGGAGCTGATGCCGCCGACCTTGTTGACCCGGGATCGCGACGCAATCCGCGCATTCTGGAGAGAGCATGAGGACATCATCCTGAAGCCGCTGTTCGGCAATGGCGGGGCCGGCGTATTCCGGCTGCGGCCAGGCGACGAGAACCTGACGGCGCTGTTGGAAATTTACGAGTTGATCCAGCGTGAGCCGGTCATGGTGCAGCGCTATATCCCGGAAGTGCGCCAGGGCGACAAGCGCATCATCCTGGTGGAAGGCGAAGCGATGGGCGCGGTGCTGCGCGTGCCGCCGGAGGGCGAGGCGCGCGCCAACCTTCATGTCGGCGCGCGCCCGGTCAAGACCGAGCTGACCGCCCGGGACCGCGAGATCTGCGCGGCGATCGGGCCGACCTTGCGCGCTCAGGGGCTGGTTTTTGTCGGGATCGACGTGATCGGCGATTGGCTGACCGAGATCAACGTCACCTCCCCGACCGGCATCCAGGAGATCGCGCGGCTCGACGGCATCGAGATCGCACCGAGGATTTGGGACGCGATCGAAACGCGCCTCGACGAGCGCGCCAACCGCACCCCCGCGTAACCCGAAACCAGAGGATTTGGGTGCAAGCAGCTCAGCGCGCGCCGGTCACATTGTCACGCGCCACCTGTTTCAGGGCCCTTTCCTATTCGAGGGGATAGACGAACATGTGGCCGCCGGGCGGCGTTGTGCCGTTGTTGGCGCCGAAAACGAAGCAGGTGAACACAAGTGCAGGCCGCCCGGTCGGCAATGTCACGAACGAGACGGTCGGGTTGCCGAGCGACTGAGCCCCTCCGGAGAGCGCGGGGCTGAGCTTTTGAACTGTGCTCGCCGTCTGGTTGACCAGGAAGAGCCGCCAGGAACCATAGTCGCTGCTCGATGTCGGAGTTACCTGCGCCTCGACGACCTCGAACACCTGCGATCCGACCTCGAAGACCTCTCGATCACCAATCTTGCCGTTGCCGCCGGCATTGGTCACCAGATTGTTGACCGTCGCATCCGACGGGCTCGACCAGGTCTTGAAATTGGCCAAGGTGCCGTCGGCCTCCATATCGCGCTGGCCAAGATCGTAATAATGATGGGTGACTTCGAGCGTCGAGCTCGCGATTGCGCCACTGTAAGTGATGCGTCCGAATTCGGGCGTCCCGTCGGCCTTGGCAAGGTCCGTTCCCGGCAGTGTAATCGCTTGCGTCGGCGCCACGGCCGGGTTGGCGATCAATGCCTCGAGCCCGCTGGTGGTGCCATTGCCGTAATAGTGCACTCTGACGTAAGGCCGGCCGGAGGGGTTGTATTCTTCCGCGTAGACGACGCTGTCGTCGGGGAGAATCCGCAAATCGGGCTGGCTCGCGGGACTGTGTATCTGGCCCATCGTGTGCCAGACCCGCAGATCGGTCGAGTAGCCGAGATACGTCGCAAATTGCGTGCTGTTGATCTGGTTGTGAAAGACCCCGAGATAGGGGTGCAGCGAATTGTCGGTCGGGACAACTTTTAAGGGCGCGGCGCCGGCGATGTTGTCGTGGGCGTCCGTCGTGGTCAACTGATAAGCGACGAGGTAGGGCTTGTTGGGGGCCGTCTCGTTCAATATCGAAGCGATCTGCGCGGTTCCGAGACTGGCCGCAATCGGCGGAGCAACCTGCGGCGCCATATAGTCGTAAGTCGCACTTCGCGCTGTTAGCGGCTGAACCGCGAGGTTCACCAAGACTACAGCCGCGACCGCGCTTGGGGAGCGCTTATTGGCCGCGAACATCGCCGATGTTCTGCAAGCCCGCATGATCGACTACTTTCTCCTGAAAGTTTCTTTTGGCTGACTGTGGTGAAATCGCGTCCCCTTTGCCAGTCTCCGCACGGAACATAATTGGATACGACTGACTATTCCATTTATCCGGTGGCTAAATTGCGTATATCGTTGGAAAATCTCGTGGCGCGGCCGCAGTGTACGGGCCTCAACCGCACTCCCGCCCGACCAAATTCTTTGAGGAACCGAAGATGAACGAGCACGAAACGTTTTCGGCGAGCCGCTCGCCGAATGCTGCACCGAGCCGATGACCGGGTTTTACCGCGACGGCAGTTGCAACACCGGATCCGAGGATTTCGGGCTGAAAGATCGGCGGGACCGGCTACGGCCGGCGGCTCATCTTGTTTCGGGCCCAATCAAACTGCGGCGTGTTGAGCGCCGGCATCTGGACCATGACAAGGTGCACATCGACCGCGTCATGAAGCAGTCTGTCCGCAGGCTGTCGGTGAACCCGCGGATCGCGAATTTGGCGCCGCAATATGCCGATTGCAGCGGTATGGCGCGATAGCTGAGGGCTGAGCCGACCTGGACGATAGTCCCGCGGTTGCGCGGCCGCATTCGCTTCAAGGCGGCCATCGTGCCATAAGCAAAATCGAGATAGGTCACCTCGGTCGCGCGGCGATACTCTTCGGGCGAGATGCTATGAAACGGGGCGAAGATCGTCGCCATTGCGCAATTCACCCAGATGTCGATCGGGCCGAACCGGTTCTCGACGTTGTCGGCTGCCGCTTCGACGGCATCCGGATCGGCGACGTCGAGAGGCTGCGCCAGCGCCTTTCCGCCGCGCTTTTCGACCTCCGCTGCTGCGGCCTGCAGCCCCTGGGTGCCGCGGTGCCATCAGCCCAATCCGCGCCCCGTGCGCCGCAAAGGCATGCGCCGTTGCGCGCCCGACCCCCGCTGATGCCCCGGTGATGACGACAGTTTCCGGCATGATGATCTCCTATTCGCAAGGGCAGCGACTGCGACGACGCACGGACAACACTGACCCATTTTCATTGTTCCGGATTATGCCAGCAGGAAACGCGGCTGCTGACGACGCGTCTTCAGCCCTTGACCAGCGGGCATTGGTTAGGTCCGGGCAGCTTGAAGGCTTTCTCGCCAGGGATCACTGCGATCTGCTTGTAGTAGTCCCATGGACCTTTTGACTTCTGAAGGTTTCTTGACCTCGAACAGATACATATCGCGGACGAGGGTGCCGTCCTCGCGGATCTTGCCGTTCTTGGTCATGAAGTCGTTGACCGGAGTCGCTTTCATCTGTTTGACGACGACGGTCGGGCCGTCGTCGCTGCCGGTCGCCTTGATTGCGGCGAGATAGTGCATGACCGCGCCGTACACTCCGGCTTGGACCATTGTCGGCTCGCGCTTCATCTTGTTCATAAAGCGCCTGGACCAGGCACGCGTTTGGTCGTTCTGGTTCCAATAAAAGGCCGAGGTCAGCTGCAGCCCGTGCGCTGCCTGCAGCCCGAGGCTGTCAATATCGGAAATAAAGACGAGGAGCCCGGCGAGCTTTTGTCCGCCCTCGACGATGCCGAACTCGCCGGCCTGCTTGATCGAGTTGATCGTGTCGCCGCCGGCGTTGGCGAGGCCGATGATCTTTGCCTTGGAGTTTTGCGCCTGCAGCAAATAAGAGGAGAAATCCGCGGTCCCTAGCGGCGCCAGGACCGAGCCCAGCACTACGCCGCCGTATTCCTCGACGACTCTCGACGTATCCCGTTCGAGGTTATGGCCAAAGGCGTAATCCGCGGTGATGAAGAACCAGGTGTCGCCGCCGGCTTTGACGATGGCGGCGCCAGTGCCGTTCGCCAATGCCAGCGTGTCGTAGGTCCAGTGCACCGAGGTCGGCGAGCAGGCCTTGCCGGTCAGGTCGGAAGCCGCGGCGCCCGATATCAGGAGCACCTTGTTCTTGTTGCGGGCGACCTGCTGCACGGCGAGCGCCACGCTCGAGTTCGGCACGTCGACAATAACATCGACGCCGTCATTGCCGAACCACTGGGCGGCGATCGCCGAGCCGACATCCGGCTTGTTCTGATGGTCGGCGCTGATCAGCTCGATCTTCTTGACGTTGACGCTTCCGCCAAAATCGGCGATTGCCATTCGCGCCGCCTCGACCGACCCCGGCCCGCCGATATCGGAATAGATCCCGGACATGTCAGTGAGAATGCCGATCTTGACGTTATCGCCCGACATCTCGGCAGAAGCTGTCGTGGACAGGACCAGTACGGCGGTAAGACTGAAAATTGCTGAAAGTTTCATTGGATTTGCCCTTGGCAAATATTCGAAACCCGTTGCAATACCGGCCGCTCCCGCGAAAGCGCTTGCGCATGCACATTTCATGTCAATTCTGGGGTGACAGAGGAAATAGCATCTCCCTCTCCGCCCCTGGAAGCGGAGAGGGCCGGGTTGAGGTGGGGAATTCCGAGCGGTCGCCATCGCCCACCTCACCTTCCCACGCCTGCGGCGTGGGCCCCTTCCTCTCCCCCCTAAAGGGCGGAGAGGAGTCCTCACCGGCCCGGCGAGATGTGTGCATGCCCTACGATGCTGCCTTTACCCGGTGTTGTTTTTGTTGTCTCGCTACCCTAATCCGGTGATGCGAGGGGGGCAACCGGCAGAAGGGACGAGGCAGGTGCAGGATAAGGTCGAAAATGCGTTGGCCGCGATCAGGTTTGGGCCCGACGGTCTCGTGCCGGCCGTCGCCCAGCAACACAATACCGGCGAAATCCTGATGCTGGCCTGGATGAACCGCGAGGCGGTGCGGGTGAGCCTCGCCGAGGGCCGCGCCTGCTATTGGTCGCGGTCGCGCGCCAAGCTCTGGCGAAAGGGCGAGACCTCCGGGCAGGTTCAGCTGTTGCGCGAGCTCCGCCTCGATTGCGACGGCGATACGGTGCTGCTGCTGGTCGATCAGCAAGGCGTCGCCTGTCACACCGGTCGTCGCAGCTGCTTTTTCCGCGCCTGGCGGGATGGCGACTGGGCCATTATCGCCGAGCCCGAAGTCCCGCCGGAAATTCTTTACCCCGCGGACGACGGGAGGATGACGAGCAACAGGCGACCGCTCTGACAGGAGAGAGTTATGCCGAACTTTGTACAAAATTATTCGCTCGAGGAAATGGACCGGCAGAGCCTGATCCACCCGGCGACCTCGATCGCCGATCACCTGAAGAACGGCCCAACGATCATTGCCGGGGGTTCCGGGGTCAGGGTCAAGGACCGGCAAGGCCGCGAGCTGATCGATTGCGGTGCCGGATTGTGGTGCGTCAACATCGGCTACGGGCGCGCGGAGCTCGGCGAAGCCGCGGCGCAGGCCATGCGCGACCTCGGCTATTACCACACCTTCAGCTCGCATTCGAATGAGCCGATTATCCGGCTCGCCGACCGTGTGCTGACCCTCTTCCGCGAGAAGGCCGACGCTGGGCATCTGTCGAAGATGTTCTTCGGCACTTCGGGCTCGGACGCCAACGACACCAATTTCAAGCTGGTTCGCTATTACAACAATCTACTCGGCCGGCCGCAAAAGAAGAAGGTGATATCGCGGCTCGGCAGCTATCACGGCTTGACCTATGCCGCCGGGAGCCTCACCGGCATCGCGGCCTTTCACAAGGCGTTCGATCTGCCGATCGAGGGGGTCCTGCACACCTCCTGCCCGCATTTCTACCGTTTCGCGGAGAAGGGCGAAGACGAGGAGGCCTTCACCACCCGCATGGTGGGCGACCTCGAGGCGCTGATTGCGCGCGAGGGGGCGGAGACGATAGCCGCCTTTATCGCCGAGCCGATCATGGGCACGGGCGGCGTTTTCCTGCCGCCCAAAGGCTATTTCGACCGGGTCGAGGAGCTTCTCGCGGAGCACGACATCCTGTTCATCGCCGACGAGGTGATCACCGGTTTCGGCCGCACCGGGTCCTGGTTCGCGACGGGTCGGTTCGGTCTGAAGCCGGACATCGTGACACTCGCCAAGGGCATAACGAGCGCCTACTTCCCGCTCTCGGCGTCGGTGATCTCAGAGAAGATCTGGGAGGAATTGCGCGACGCTTCGCCGGAAATGGGGCCGCTGATGCACGGCTTCACCTATTCGGGGCACCCGGTCGGCGGGGCCGTTGGTTTGGCCAATCTCGACATAATGGAGCGCGAGGGCCTCATCGAGAATTCCGCCGAGATGGGTACTTGCTTATGTGACCAATTGCGCGAGCGGCTCTCAGACAACCCCTTTATCGGCGATGTCCGCGGCGCCGGCTTGATGGTCGCGGTCGAATTCGTTGCCGACAAAAAGGCCCGCCGGTTTTTCGACGCGCAAACCCAACCCCACCGCATCGTCGCCCGCGAGGCGCTCGAGGAGGGCCTGCTGGTGCGCGCCCTGCCCTACGGCGCGATCACCTCTTTCTCACCGCCGCTCTGCATCACGCGCACCGAGATCGACGAGGTCGTCGAGCGCTTCACGCGTGGTTTGGAACGCGCAATGCCCGAGTTGCGGCAGTTGGCACAGTAATCACCGGGCCTGGTTCGGGTCGGGGGCGGCCGGGGATTTCAAACCAAACGCTCCTGCGGGCGGCCGAGCCCCGGCAGCCGGGTTGCGATGCCCACTACGAGAAAAGTGATCGCGAGGAGCGTGATCCCCAAGACGGAGATCGCGCCGAGATCGCCGCTTTCGTTGAGGTCGTATATGATGACCGAGACGACCTTGGTTTGGGCAGTGGTCAACATGATCGTCGCCGACAATTCGCGAATGACGCCGATAAAGACAAAGCACCAGGTTGCGATCACGCTGGTTCGAAGCAGCGGCGCGGTGATCCGCCACAACACGCGCAGCCGGGTCGCGCCGAAGATTCGGCCGGCCTCTTCGAGCTCCGGGTGCAAGCCGCGAAAAGCGGCTTGCAGTTGCTGATATCCCGCCGGCAGCTCGATTGTCAGAAAGGCCAAGAGCAGAATCCACAAGGTGCCGTAGAGCACCAGCGGCGGGCGGGTGTAGCTGAGGAAAAGCCCGACGCCGAGGACGATCCCGGGGATGGCGATCGGTGCAGTCGCAAGAAAGCCGAGAAACCGGTGCCCGGGTACGAGGCCGCGCTGCGTGACGTAGCTGACGGTCAGAGCGAGGAACGTGCCGCCCGTTGCAGCGAGAACGCCGAGAAGAACGGTGTTCCAGAGAGCCTGGCGCGTCTGTGAGAATTCGAGAAATACGAAGCGGATATTGTGCAACGTCAGAGTGTCGAGGGTCAGCGGGTCCGACGGTGTGCGAACGATTGCCGTCTTTATCAACGCCGCGTAGGGAAGCAGGATAGGCAGAGCGAGGACCGCGAGCGCAAAGGCCAGCGCCGGCCATCGCCAAATACCGAGCCCGATCCGACGCGGCGCGCCGCTCTTGCCGCCAATGACGGCATAACTGCGCCGGCCAAGCAGCCATTTCCGTCCTTGCAGCAGCAGTATCGTCAGCAGCAGCAATGGCAATGCCGCGGCTGCCGCAAGGTGGGGGTCCGGGGGATACTGGAAGAGCGCCCAGATCTTCGTCGTGATGACGTGAAAGCCCGCCGGTAAGGCGAGGATCGCCGGGGTGCCGAACTGGGTCAATGCTTGCAGAAAGGCGACAAGCGCGCCGGCGAGCAGCGCCGGCAAGACCATCGGCAATGTCACCCTGCGCAATGTCGCCGGCCGGGTGCCGCCGAGGATCGCCGAGGCCTCTTCGAGCTCCACTGGAATATTGTCGAGAGCGTTCGTCAACAGTACGAAAATGTACGGAAAGCTGTAGCACGCCATCACAAATATCAGGCCCTCGGCCGTATAGATGTCGAACAGATGTTCGTAGGGATCGAGCCCGAATATTGCGCGGTACCATTGGTTGAGGATGCCGCTGTTCGGCGCCGCGAGGATTTCCCAGGCGATCGCACCGAGAAAGGGCGGGGTTACGAAAGAGGCGGTGACGAGGGCGCGGATCGCGCTCCGCAGCGGCAGATCGGTGCGGGCCACGAGCCAGGCGAGCGGGACAGCCAATATAGTCGCGCCGGCGGCCACGCTCGCCGCTATGCCGAGCGCCGTGAGATACGGGCCAATAAACGTCGGATCGGTTGCCAGGCGCGTAAAATTGGCGAGGCTCAGGGCGCCGTTTGCGTCAGTGACGCTATACCACCCGAGCCATCCCAATGGCAGCAGCACGAGCCCGCACAGAAACCCGCCGAGCAGCACGAAGAGCGGCGCCGACAGATCGAGTTGCCATCGCCGCCGTGCGCTTGGCCGCATGTCTCCAGCCTTTGCACAGTGCGGGAGCGGGAAGATCAGCCCCCCTCCCATTCCCTCCCCCGCGAGCGGGGGAGGGTTAGGGTGGGGGCCAGGTGGGCGAGGATATTGTGGCGAAGACAATCGAGGAGTAGAGCCTCTTCTCAAAGCCCGAAATACTCGGCGTATTTCTTCTTAGTCTCGTCTACGGCCTTTTCCTGGGCGGCGGGATCGGCTTTCAAAACCTTGATTTCGGAGAGCGGCTTCATCCCAGCTTTGAGCTTCACGTCGGGGTCGACGGAGCGCAGCCAAGCCGTATCGACGAGCAGCTGTTGTCCCTCGCGCGACAACAACCAGCTGATCAACAGCCGGGCGGCATTGGGGTGAGGCGCGTCGACGATGACGCCGGCGCCGCCCGGGATCGATGGCGTGCCTTCGCTCGGATAGACCGGCTCGATCGGGCCGCCCTGGTCGCGGATCTGCAGAACGAAATATTCGCCACCGTCCGCCCCGATCGGGCGCTCACCCTGCGCCACCTTCTTGGGCGGCTCCGCTGCCGACTGCACCTGCATCACGCGCTGCTGACCGAGTTTCTTCAGATAGTCCCAGCCAAGGTCGCGGCTCAGCTCGGAGGTTACCGTCATGATCGTGCCGCTGTAGCCCGGATGGGCCTTGACGATCTTGCCGACCCATTTCTTGTCGAGCAGGTCGGCAAAGCTCTTTGGTGCATCCTCCGTCTTGACGAGCTTGGTGTTGTACGTAATCGGCGACAGCGTAAACCGCTCGGTCGCGAAATAGCCGTCGGGATCGCGCTGATCGGCCGGCCATTTTTCCGCCACGTCCGCCGGCACAAAGGGCGCCAGCCAACCCTGCCGCTTCCAATAGAGAAGGGCCGTCATGTCCGAGCACTCGATTGCGTCGGCGACGTGGATATTACTGCCGCGTTCCTCGGCGAGACGCTGGAACAGGCGCTCGCAGCCATTGCGCTCGACCTGCACGGGTATGCCGGGATAGGCTGCCTCGAAGGCCTTGCCGATCTTTTCGGCGGTCTGCAGCTCGATCGACGTATAGAAAACCACCTTGCCTTCCTGCTTCGCGGCATCGATGAGCTGTGGCGTGATGGAGGTCGGTGTCGGGGCAGCCACCGCTGCTGTCGACAGCACGGCGACATAGATGAAAAACGCCGACAAGCATCGAATTGGACTCATGACGCTTCCTTCCCTTCAGCTGTTCAATTGGCCAGCGCGCGGCAGCGCTCCGGCGGAAAGCGCAATCTGACCCTGCCGCCAACCGGCACATTGACCTGCATCGGAGCAACCACCCGGACCTGCTGACCGCCGCCGAGAGCCACCAGGTAATCGCGATGTGCGCCGAGATAGGCTTGACGCAGGACGCGGCCGCCGGCTTCGTTCGGCCGCTCCGCGGCAGGATCGCTCGCATCGTTCTCGGCGAAGCCGATGTCGTGCGTCCGCACGGAGACCGCCGTCTCGCCCGCGGCTGCGTACTCGCCTTGGCCGCAACGCAGCACGAGGCCGCCGCAATCAACCAAGTCGCGGCCGATTTTTCGGCCGCGAAAAATATTGGTGCCGCCGAGAAACCGCGCGACGAATTCCGAGCGCGGCCGCTGATATATTTCTTCGGGCGAGCCCATCTGCTCGATCCGTCCTCGCTGCATCACGACGATGACGTCGGCGGTGGTCATCGCCTCCGCTTGGTCGTGAGTTACGTAGACGGTCGTGTATTTGTAGTCGTCGTGCAGGCGCCGGATTTCGAAACGCATCTCCTCGCGCAAATTGGCGTCGAGGTTGGAGAGCGGCTCGTCGAGCAGCAAGGTCTCCGGCTCGACCACGAGCGCGCGCGCAAGAGCGACACGCTGCTGCTGACCGCCGGACAGCTCACTCGGATACCGGCCGGCGAATTCCGCGAGATGCGTCGCTTCGAGGATCGCCGTGACGCGACGTTTGAGCTCGGCCTTGCCGACCCGGCGCAAGGTCAGGCCATAGGCGACATTTTCGAAAATCGTCATATGCGGCCAGAGCGCATAGCTCTGGAAGATCATCGACATGTTGCGCCGCTCCGGCGGCAGGCTGCGACCCGGCGCCGAGATCGTGCGGCCCCCGACCCGGATCGATCCGGCATCGGGATCGGCAAAGCCGGCGATCAACCGCAACGTTGTCGTCTTACCACACCCCGACGGCCCGAGCAGGCACACGAGCAGGCCGTGGCCGATGGTCAATGACAGATCATCGACGGCGGCCACCCGGCCAAAGCGCTTGGTCAGCGACTCCAGTTCGAGAACCGCCATGATCCTGCTCTACAGCATCGAGCCGAGGACGCGGTCGGGCGGGCGGTGGCCGTCGGCGAAGGTCTTGATGTTGATGATCACCTTCTCGCCCATTGCGAGCCGCCCTTCGATCGTCGCCGAGCCCATATGCGGCAGCAGCACGACATTGTCGAGGGCGCGCAGCCTCGAGTCGATCGCCGGCTCGTGCTCGAACACGTCGAGACCGGCGCCGGCGATCGCGCGGGTTTCGAGCAGGCGGAGGAGCTCTTCCTCGTCGACGATCTCCCCGCGCGCCGTGTTGACGAGGATCGCCTGCGGCTGCAGCAGACGCAGCCGGCGCGCCGATAGCAGGTGGTAGGTGGCCGGCGTGTGCGGGCAATTGACCGAGACGATGTCCATGTGCGCGAGCATCTGGTCGAGGCTCTCCCAATAGGTCGCCTCAAGCGCGTTCTCGAGTTCCTCCGGAACCGGCCGCCGGTTGTGGTAATGAACCGATAGGCCGAACCCCTTGGCGCGGCGCGCGAGCGCCATCCCGATCCGGCCCATGCCGACAATGCCGAGCCGCTTGCCCCAGATCCGGTGGCCGAGCATCGAGGTGGGACCCCAGCCGGTCCAGCCGCCGCTGCGGATCAGCCTTTCGCCCTCGGCGAGCCGGCGCGAGACCGCGAGGATCAGTGCCATCGTCATGTCCGCGGTGTCCTCGGTCAGGACGCCCGGCGTGTTGGTCACGATGATGCCGCGCCGTTGCGCCGCGGCGAGGTCGACATGATCGACCCCGGTACCGAACGAGGCGATCAACTTGAGGGCGGGACCGGCGGCGTCCAACACTTCGGCATCGATTCGGTCGGTGACGGTTGGTACCAGCACATCGGCCCTCTCTACCGCCCCGATCAGCTCAGGCTTTGAAAGGGGTGTGTCGTCCAGGTTGAGCCGGCAGGCGAACAGCTCCATCATTCGGGTCTCGATCGGGTCCGGGAGCTTGCGGGTGACGATGACGAATGGCCGTTTCGAGCGCATGGCGACGAGTTCCGCAGAGGGCGGGGTCCGCCATTAGCAACAGCGGGGGTGGGATGTCCAGGCGGCAGACGCGGCTTCGGTTCGTGGCGTGTCTGCTGGAGGTGCTGGCGGCGGCATTTGTGGTTGCGGCGCCGCCCGCTGCGGCGGCAGAGAGGGAGGCGGGGCAAAAGCTGCCTCGGTTTGTGAGCCTGCGCTCGGACCAGGTGAATTTGCGGGTCGGACCGGGCGAGAATTACCCGATCGAATGGGTGCTGACCCGCAAGGAAATGCCGGTTGAGATCGTCAAGGAATTCGAGAACTGGCGGATGATCCGCGATTGGCAGGGCACCGAAGGCTGGGTGCACGAGAGAATGCTGACCGGCAAGCGTGCCGTGGTCATCAAGGGCGGCATCCGCACGTTGCATCGCCAGCCGGATCCGGCGTCCCCGGCGGTTGCCCGCGCGCAGCCCGGCGTCATCGCAAAGCTGCTCGAATGCCGCAGCGACTGGTGCCGCATCGACGCCACCGACCATGCCGGCTGGGTCCAGCGCGGCGACCTTTGGGGCGTTTATCCCGACGAAATCGTGCAGTGATCCGCCATCCTCGTGGCTCCGCGGTCACCGAAATGTGAGATGCGTGCCGCACGATCCGACGGCATGTTGGGCGCGATCATTAATGAAAGTCGCAGGGAGGAGTTTGGTATGCGCTCGCAACCGTTTCTTGCCGCTATCTTCGTCACCGCGCTGGCGCTATCTGCCGCCGCGCAGAACCCGCCCGCCCGCAATCGCGGCACTATCGAAAAGCTCGATGGCCAGACTTTGATCGTCAAGTCACGCGACGGTCAGTCGCTGTCGATCGCGCTCGCGCCGAATTTTACCGTGCGTGCAGTGGTCGCCAAAACCGTCGCCGACATCAAGCCCGGCGACTTCGTCGCCTCGACCTCGGTCAAGGACCCCGACGGGAAGCTCCGGGCGATCGAGGTGCACATCCTTCCCGAAAGCCTGCGCGGCGTCGCCAGGGAAGGCCAATTTCCTTGGGACCTGGTCCCCGACAGCTTGATGACCAATGCAACGGCGGCGCAGATCACCAGCGCGCCGCAGGGCCAAGTGATCAAAGTCACCTACAAGGACGGCGAAGCCGAGGTAACCATCCCCCCCGGCACTCCGATTGTCGGTTATGTGCCGGGCGATCCCAGCCTGCTGAAACCTGGGGCGACGGTGTTCATCACCGCGCAGAAGAGCGCCGATGGCAGTCTGACGGCCTCCGGGGTGACCGCCGAGAAGGATGGCGTGAAACCGCCGATGTAAATCATTCGACGCCGTTCAGCATGAACTCGAAGATGTCGTAATTGCGCAGCCGGCGGGTCTCGGCGATGCGACGGTATTCGGCGGTCAGCGGCCGCGACAAGATGAACGGCACGAGCTGCTCGCCGAGACCGCCATGCGAGCGCAAGCGATGGCCGGCGAGCCCCGAAAGGTCGTGCTCGTCCTTGGAGGCGCCGATCGCAGTATTGGCGTCGCCGAGCACGATGAAATCGCCCTCCCGGTCGAGCGGCAATTCGAACCGCTGCGCGGCATCTGCCGCGTCCAGCACCAGAGCCACTCCCGGCAATTCCGCGCTCGCCGCCATAAGAGCGGGAATGTTTGCGGCGCCCCGCGCGTAGACGCGGACAAACGACCCGAGAGCGCCGTGATGGCGCACGAACGGGTCGGTAATCGGACAGATTACCCGCACCGATCCCGCGCCGAAGCGGCGGTTGAGCTCGTCTTCGAGGAAAATCACATTGGGCTCGCCATTTGGGCGCGCCTTGTCGTTCATGCCGTGATCGGCGACGAGGCCAACAACGGCGCCCAGTTCGCTAAAGCGCCGCACACGATCATCGATCGCCCGGTTGAAAGCATTCGCTTCCGGCGTCCCCGGCGCGTGCGCGTGCTGCACATAGTCCGAGAGCGAAAGGTACAGCAGTCGGGTTATGCCGCGCTCGAGGAGCGCGACCCCGGCGTCGAGCACGAATAGCGACAGGTCGGCCGAGTACATGTCGGGCCTGCCGCGCCCTACAATCGCCTCGACCTCGGCGTCGGCACATTCCGACGAAAAACAGGTGCCGTCGAGGTTGCGCCCGAGCAACCTGCGTAATTTGTCTTTCGCGGTGACTGCCGCCGTCCCGACGCCGGCGCGCGCCATCAGCGCGAGGATCGTCTCGCTGCGCATCAGGCCCTCGTCGGTCATCATGATCTCGCGTCCGCTCTCGCGATCGAGGTAATAGTTGCCGGCAATGCCGTGCACCGAAGGCGGCGCCCCGGTCACGATCGAGACATTGTTCGGGTTGGTGAAGGTCGGCACCACGGCATCCGCGGCTCCGAAGTAACCTTCTCGGCGGAAAGAGCCTATTGTCGGAAAGATGCCATCCGGAATGCCGCGCTCGAGATATTCGGGGTCGCAGCCGTCGACACAGATGACCACCGTCGGCCGCTGCGGCTTGCGGTACTGCCTCCTGTTCAGCTCGATTATCTCGGACATCGCTAGATCACCCTCCGTTGCGCGAGCCTACTCCCTCGCCCCGCCTGCGGGGAGAGGGTTGGGGTGAGGGGCGGTGACCGGCACACCCTCTTCGATGTACCGCGCGAGCGACGGGGCGGCCTATGAGCGGTTTCTCGGGCGGTGGTCGCGGCGGCTCGCCGGGCCGTTTGCGGAGTTCGCGCGGCCGGTGGATCATGGCCGAGTGCTCGATGTCGGGTGCGGCACCGGGAGCCTCGCCCTTGCCTTGGCCGGAAGCAGAGCGCCGGCTCGGATAGCCGCCATCGATATTGCCGCCCCCTACATCGCGTTCGCGCGGTCGCGTCCGGCGGCGGCAGGCATCGGCTTTGCTGTCGGCAATGCCTGCCGCCTGCCCTACGCCGACGGCAGTTTCGCAACGGCTTTGGCGCAGCTTTCGCTGAATTTTGTCCCGGATGCAGCGCAGGCCGTGCGCGAAATGCGGCGGGTGGTGCGGCCGGGCGGCGTCGCCGCGGCGGCAGTATGGGATTTTCGCGGCGGGCTCGTCTTTCAGCGCCTCTTCTGGGACACCGCGGCCGGGCTCGACCCCGGTGCCGGGGCGGCGCGGGATCGGCTGTTCTCGGGCCCGCTCGCTCTGCCCGATGGGCTGCCGGTACTGTGGCATGATGCCGGGTTCGCTGCGGTCGAGCGCGGCTCGATCACGATCCGCATGGAATACGCCCGTTTCGCCGACTACTGGGAACCGCTGCTCGGCGGTCAGGGCCCGGTCGGCGCCTATGTCGAGGGCCTGCCGCCCGAACGGCGGCGCCTGATCGAGGAGCGCGTCCGCGCCGCCTTTCTCTCCGGCGCGCCCGACGGTGCGCGCTCGCTTACCGCGACTGCGTGGGCGGTGCGCGGCATCGTCACCTGACGCCGCAGCAATTTCGTCCGTGCGGCGGCCGCCAAACTGCTATCGTTCCGCTTTCTAGAGCCAAACTGCTATCGTTCCGCTTTCTAGAGAAGGAGACATTGGCATGAGCTCGAAGGGAAAGGTCGCCCTCGTTACCGGCGGGGGGAGTGGGATCGGCAAGGCGGCGGCGATCGCCCTTGCGAAGGAGGGTTTTGCCGCGGTGATCGGCGGGCGGCGGGTGGACCGTCTGCAAGAGGTGGCGCACGAGATCGAGGGTTTCGGCGGGCAGGTCTTGGCGGTGGCGACCGATGTCACCGACCCCGCATCGGTCAAGAACATCTTCGCCAAGACGAAGGAACGCTTTGGCCGGCTCGACGTGCTGTTCAACAATGCCGGCTTCGGCGCCGCGGCTCCGATCGAGGAATTGCCGTACGAGCGCTGGAAGGCGGTCATCGACACGATCCTGACCGGCTCGTTCCTGTGCACGCAGGAAGCATTCCGGATCATGAAGGATCAGCAGCCGATGGGCGGGCGGATCATCAACAACGGCTCGATCTCGGCGCATGCCCCGCGGCCAAATTCGGCCGCGTATACGTCGGCCAAGCACGCGATCACCGGCCTCACGAAATCGACCTCGCTCGACGGCCGCAAATACGACATCGCCTGCGGCCAGATCGACGTCGGCAATGCACTGACCGAGATGACCCAGCGCATGCAACGCGGCGTGCCGCAAGCCAACGGCACGGTCATCGAAGAGCCGACGATGGATGTGCAGAACGTCGCTCGCGCAGTGGTGTTCATGGCGACGGTGACGCCGGAAGCCAACGTCCAATTCCTCACCGTGATGGCGACCAAAATGCCGTTTGTCGGGCGCGGCTGAATATTAATCAATCGGGGGCACCCTGTCCCTGCATCATTCGGGGTGCCCTTTTCGCGAGACTCGGATAGATCAGCAGACTATTCGCGGACAAAGCCGCGCTATCGTCGCCGGCATATCCGGCAATGTCATGGAATGGTACGACTTCAGCGTTTACGGCTATTTCGCAACGATCATCGGACGCAATTTCTGTCCTACAGGAGACCGGACCACCTCGCTGATTGCGGCTTTTGGGGTCTTTGCCGCCGGCTTTTTCATGCGCCCCTTGGGCAGCATTCTCTTCGGATATATCGGCGACAAGAAAGGGCGTAAGCTGGCATTGACGATCTCGGTCGGGATGATGGCGTTCCCGACCTTTCTGATCGGGGTTCTGCCCTCTTACCAGCAGATCGGCCTTTGGGCGTCCTTGTCACTGGTGTTGCTGCGTCTGCTTCAGGGGTTGTCGGTTGGCGGCGAATTTACGACATCGGCCATCTTTCTCGTCGAAGGCTCGGCTGCTCGGCGCCGCGGGTTTCTCGGCAGTTTTGCTCCGCTCGGCGCCAGCGCCGGGACGTTGTTGGGCTCGGCCGTCGGTGCTGCGGTAACAACGCTCCTCGGTCAGTCGTCGATTGAAAGCTGGGGCTGGCGCGTGCCTTTTTTGATTGGCATCCTCGTCGGTGTTGTCGGCCTCTACATACGAAGCGGTCTGGCAGAAGACCGGGTTGCACAGCTCAAAACAAAGTCGCCAGTTCGTGAGGCCTTTCAGACCGAATGGCGGACGATACTGCGGCTCATCGGCCTCAACGCGGCCTTCGCGGTCAGCTTTTATATGGGGTTCGTCTATGTCACGACTTACATCCGCCAAGTCGACCATATCGCCCAATCGACGGCGCTCGACATCAACACGGTCGCGATGCTGGTGTCATTGGTCCTCATTCCGCTGATCGGCGCATTGTCGGACCGCATCGGCCGCAAGCCTATTTTGCTGGCGGCGACCGGAGGGCTCTTCGTGCTGGCATGGCCGTTGTTCTGGATGTTGCACCATCCCGAAATCGCGCTGGTGCTCCCGGCTCAGATCGGGTTCGCGGTGCTGGTGGCGTGTTTTGGAGGCACCGTTCCGACGGCGATGGTGGAGCTGGTGCCGGACCGCGTTCGCTGCACCGTGCTCTCAGTGGGCTACAATACGGGAATGGCTTTGCTCGGCGGGATGACGCCGATGGTCGCCGTCTATACGATCCAGCGCAGCCAATACGACCTCTCCCCCGCCTTCCTGTTAATGGCCGCAGCGGCGGTTTCCCTGGTTTCCATAGTCGGGCTGCGGGAGACCTATAAGCTGGCTCTGTCAAGCCCCAGTGCGCTGGCGGATGCGGCCTGAGCATGTCGTTCCGCGCATTCAGCGTTGCGGTCGTCACTGCGGCGCTTCTGGCACTGCCGGTCTCCGGCGCTCGGGCGGAGATCGCCTTCGGTGTCGCGGCCGGCGATCCGTCCGCCAGCGACGTCATCCTGTAGACCCGCGCCGAAAACGGTGGCGCCCCGATCGAGTTGAAGGCTCAGATCGCAACCGATGTCTCCTTCGCCAACATTGTCGAGACCCGCATAGGCGCCACCAGCGCTGCCGCCGACTTCACGGTGAAGCTTGCCGCGACAGACCTCACCAGCAATACCCATTATTTCTACCGCTTTGTAGCGCCGGACGGCAGTGCGAGCGCCACCCCCAGTTCACGACGGCTCCCGCGCCGAACGAAAAGGTCGAGGTGAGGTTTGCTTTCAGCGGCGATGCCGACGGGCGGTTTCGACCCTACCCACCATCCGCGGAATTGCCGCGCATAAGCTCAACTATTTCGTCTTTATCGGCGATACGATGTACGAGACGGCGGACCTGGCTTCGCCGGCCGTGCCGGTTGTGACCGGTGAGACCACCGACGCCGCAGCCCTCGCCACCGCGCTGACCGCTTACAATCATAAATACCTGAACAACATTCGCGGCGTCGACCCAGCCGGTCGACCGAGCAATTCCGGTCAGCAGAGCCTGCAGCCGATGTTCGCACCGACCGCCGCCTACACCTTGCTCGACAACCGCGAACTGGGCAACCGGTCGCTGCAATCGGGGGGCGCGCCACCCAATGCGCCGCAAGGCAGGCCGGACCCGGCCTTCGACATGAACAATACCAGCAGTTACAACAAGAAGACCCTGGCGTTTCAGACGATCGAGAAATCCTATCTCGACTACCATCCGACGCGCGTCGCGATCCTCGGCAGTCCGACGACTGGCTACGCTCTGGTCGGGCCGCAGCTGACTGCACCCACCGACCCGCGCAGCAACGGCACGCTGCAACTTTATTTCGCGCAGCAATGGGGCGCCAACAACATCTACGTTCAGACCGACCATCGCAGCTATCGCGACATCCGGCTCGCCAAACTGGCCGGCAACCGCACGATCGACGATGTCGGAAGCCGGGCGGACAACCCCGCCCGCACGATGCTCGGTTCGACCCAGCTGCAGTGGCTCGAAACGACCCTGCTGCAGGCGCAGCAGGACCGCGTCCCATGGAAGTTCGCCGCGATCTCGTCGCCGATCGATCAGGTCGGCGGCGCTCCGGTGCAGGACGGCAAATCCTGGTGGGGCGGATATCGGGCGGAGCGCGATCATCTGTTAAGATTCATTACCGACGACCGCATCGGTCATGTCGTATTCCTGACGACCGACGACCACCAAACGCGCGTTATGCAATTGCAGTACCTGAGGAAGCCCGGCGATCCCAACAGCAAGGCGCTGCTGACCGACGGGTTCCAAGTGGTCACGGGTCCAATCGGTGCTGGCGGACCGGACAAATTCGCCGACCACAGCTTCGCTGCAATCCAGATCGCGGCAAACCGGGCCAACGAGCGGCAAGTCAGCCAAGGGCAGTTTCAGCTCGGTCTGCCGGCGAGTTTCCCCGGACTGCACCGGGTCTTCCGGCAAGGGGACCCCGATGCTACGGGGACGCCGTCGCCGGTCGACTTCTATTCGCCGGACACGTTCAACTACACCGTGCTAACCGTGGCAGCGGACGGCAACCTCACCATCGAGACCTGGGGCATTCCTTCATACCCCCGAGAACACGTTTCCGCAGAGTGCGGCGGCGCCGAGTCCGATCCTCGGCTTTCAGATCGGGCTGACCGACGGCCAGTGAGCCGCCGGCCCGGCCGTTTCACTCGTCTCCTTCCGCGATGGCGCTTTCGTGCCAGTGCCGCAATAAGAGGCGCGAGACGAAATCGAGCACGAGATAGATGACGATGCCGGTCATCGATAGCAGAAAGAGCGCGGCAAAGAGGCGCGGGATGGCGAGGCGGTAGCCGGCTTCGAGGATACGAAATGCGAGCCCCGTCTCCGTTCCTCCGGTACCGGCGACGAATTCGGCGACGACTGCGCCGATCAAGGCAAGGCCGCCGCTGATCCGCAGCCCCGCGAGAAAATACGGCAACGCGGTCGGTAATTTCAGGTAGCGCAAGGTCTTGCCGGTCGAGGCGCCGTATAGCCGGAACAGCTCCAGCAAATTGCGGTCGGCGCTGTTGAGCCCAACCGTCGTGTTCGCGACGACCGGGAAGAACGCGACGATCCAGGCGCAGACCAGAAGGGCCAGGAATGGCTCGCGCACCCAGATGATGATCAGCGGCGCAATCGCGACGATCGGCGTCACCTGTAGGATCACGGCATAAGGAAACAGGCTCAGCGCGAGAATGCGCGAGAGCGAAAACAGCAGTGCGATGCCGCCGCCGAGGACAGCTGCCGCCGCCAGTGCCGCCAACGTGATCCGCAAGGTCACGAGCAATGACCCGAGGAGGCTCGGCCCGTCGCTCCACAGGGTTTCCGCGATCAGCAGCGGTCCTGGGAGGATGTAAGGCGGTATCCCCTCGGCGCGGACGACGATCTCCCACAAAGCGAGCACCGCCCCGCCCACGGCGAGTGGCGCGGCGATGCGTCCCAACCGGAACCGAAGCCGTCGCATTGCGACCCTCACCCACCAGGCCCCCACCCTAACCCTCCCCCGCATGCGGGGGAGGGTTAGGGAGGGGCTTGGTCCCCGCTCTCCCGCAATGCGGGAGAGGAGCTTTAGTTTCATCGCATCCTAGCCCCTCTCCCGCATTGCGGGAGAGGGTGTCGACCCCCGGATTGCAGTCCGGGGGGAGGCGGGTGAGGGCAGCGGGGGCAGTCATGCCATCGCCTTCGCGAGCTCCTCCGATATGGTCGCGCAAAGCTCAGTGTAGTGGGGCGAGGTACGTAGCGCCTGTTGACGCGGCTGCGGCAGTTCGATCGGCAACTCGGCGATGATATGGCCGGGCCCTGGCGTCATGATGGCGATGCGGGTCGACAAATAGACCAACTCGAATACGCTGTGCGTGACGAACACCACCGTGGGCCGACGGTTGGCCCACAGCCGCAGCAGATCGTCGTTGAGCGCCATCCGGGTAATCTCGTCGAGCGCAGCGAAGGGTTCGTCGAGCAGCAGCAAATCGGGATCGGTGACGAGCGCGCGGGCAATCGAAACGCGCATTCGCATGCCGCCGGACAGCTGGCGAGGATAGGCCCGCTCGAACCCGGTGAGACCGACAGATCCGATCTCGGCGGCGGCCCGTTCGCGCTCGGCAGGCCCGATGCGCCCCGCGAGCCGGAAGGGAAGCAGCACGTTGTCGGTGACCGTGCTCCACGGCATCAGGGTAGGGTCCTGGAATACGAAACCGATCCGCCCAATTGGAATATGCCTAGAGGGAATAAGCCCGGCGTGGTCCGTCGCGAGCGACAAGCGGCGGATGCCGGAACTCGGCTCGCTGAGCCCGGCAATGATGCGCAGCAACGTGCTCTTGCCGCAACCCGACGGGCCGACCAGGCTAAGGAATTCGCCCCGGCGGACCTCGAGGTCGATCCCCTCCAGCGCCGTGATCCCGGAGGCGAAGCGCTTGCCGACCGCGCGCAACGCGACAAGCGAATTGGTTGCCGTCGGTTGCGTCAGCAGACTCGGCGGCAGCGTCTCGGTCAGGGCTTCATACCCACTTTCTTGTCGACGAACTGCAACGTGTAGGCCTTGTGGAAATCGAGGTCCTTGGGGTAAACGCCGGCGCCCGCCATTGTGTTGAAGAACTCTTGCCAGCGTGCCTCGGTCATCGCGCCGATACCGTCGGTCTTCGCCGCGCCGCTATCGACAATGCCGTATTCCTTGATCTTGGCGATGCCATAGGCCAGCAATGCGTCGGTCATCTCCGGATTGTCGCGTTTGATCAGGGCATTGGCCGGCGCCGGATCGCCATAAAGATAGCTGTACCAGCCCTCGATGCTGGCGTCGACAAAGCGCTGCACGAGATCGGGGTTATCCCGCACAAGTTTCTCGGAAGTCTGGATCAGCGATCCATAGCTCGAATAGCCGGCATCAGCGAGCAACATGACGACCGGCTTTACCCCCTGGGATTCGATCGTAAATGGCTCGCTCGACAGATAGCCTTGCTGAACCGCTTTGGGATCGGCGAGGAAAGGCGCGACGCTGAAGGTGTAGGGCCTGATCTGGTCGTCGGTATAGCCGAGCTTGCTCTTGAGGAAATTCCAGCTGGTGATGCGGGTGTCGGAGCCGATCATGATCGGCTTGCCTTTGAGTGCGGCGAGGCTGTCGTTGCCCTGCCCGGGATGGGCAATCAGCACGGACGGGTCCTTCTGGAAAATCGCCGCGACCGCAACCAGCGGGATGCTCTCTTGCACGAAATTCAACGGAATAAAGGAGTTTGGCGCGAGGTTGAAGTCGAGCCGGCCGGCGGCGAGCAGTTGCGCGTGGTTGACTTGCGGTCCGCCCTGACGCAACGTCACTTCGAGACCGTGCTGCCGGTAAATTCCCCTGGCGACGGCCTGGTAGTAGCCGCCATGCTCGGCCTCGGCTTTCCAATCCGTGCCAAAGGTGATTGTTTCCGCGGCTGTCGCGCCGCACGCTAGGGCCAGACCGGCCGCGACCCACATAATAACCCCGATCAGGGCCCGCATTCCTGCCAACTCCGATTGCCGCGCGCCCGCAACTCTAGACGGAGCCGTGCCGCCCGTCACCCGGCTGCTCTCGCAAAGCATGACAAAATCGTGTATCGTTCGCTAAAGACCCCGCTCCTATCGGGGCGGGCGAGGGCAGTGGAGCGCGCGATGAAGAACTTGCTAACCGTAGTCGGCGACGGCAATGCCGGGCCGGTTCTCGACACCGCTTTTATGGCGGCGCAACGCTTCAACAGCCACCTCGTCGGATTGCACAGCCTCACGACCGAATACGCCGTGGTGTTCGGCGGCGAGATGGGGTTTTCGATTTCGTCGGAGGTCGATCGTACCTTGGAGCGCGAGGGCCATGAGCGCCGCGACCAGGCGCGCCGGCTGTTTCGGGACTTCATGAATGCAAAAGGCGTCCCGCTCGATCCGGTGCCGGTGGGACATAATGGTCCGAGCGCCTCCTGGCGCGAGGAGGACGGGCGGCAGAATGCGGTCGTCGGGGTGATCGGCCGGGTCTTCGATCTGATCGTAGTCGAGCAGCCCGAAAAGCTCGCCTCGATCGCCGAGGCCACCCTCGAAGACGCCTTGTTCGAGAGCGGCCGCCCGGTGATGATGGTGCCAAAGCGCAGCCTGCCGACCCTGGGCGAGGTGGTCGCGATCGCGTGGAACGGCAGCACCGAGACCGCTGTGACGGTGGCGATGGGGATGCCTTTCCTCAAGCAGGCCCGCAAGGTCGTCGTCGTTACGGTAGGCCCGCAACATATGCCGGAGCCGGGCCCTGAGGGCGAAGAACTCGCGCGTACGCTCGAACGCCACGGCATGGATGTCAGCGTCCGGACAGCCTACGGCCGGCAGAAGGCCCAGGGTGAGTCGTTTCTGAAGGAAGCGATGGCGGCTGGTGCCGATCTGTTGCTGAAAGGTGCTTACACGCAGAGCCGCATCCGCCAGATGATTTTCGGCGGCGGCACCCGGCACATCATCATGGAAGCGCAGCTCCCGGTTCTAATGGCGCGTTGAGCCGCCGAACCGTCCCGATGCCCGGGACGTGCTCGAATGATCACTTGACCGGCTTTGCCGATCGGCGCGAAGCGAGAACCGCCGAAGGTCCTGGCGACCGGGCCGGTCCCCTCTGCGGTGCCGATCGTCTCTGCGGTTCCGGCCGGATACCGAAATGCGCCATATATCTCGCGTAACGCTCGCGCTCGAGTGCGGCGTCGAGACCGTATTCTTCGAGCCGAGAGCGGTGCGCGCCGTAGCCGCCGTTCGGCTTCGCCTCGACGAGGCGGCCGATCCGCGCCGCAGCCTCGGGGTGCAGCAGGTCGCCGAAATGACGGTACAGCGCGGCCACGGTGCCGACCGGATCCCGAACCAGATCAAGGTACTGCACGTGAAAGATCGGTTCCGCGAAGTGGTTCTCTCGTGCCGCGGCAATCATTAGTTCGGTCGCCGCCAGCCAGCGGTCGCTGTCCTGGCGGCCGATCTCGGCCTTGTCGATGGTGCGGGTGAATGGCCGCCTCAGGGTCTCGGTCAACCGCGCAACCGACAAGAGGACCGCGAGCGGGTCCCGATGAACAAAGACCACGCGGGCGTCCGGATAGACCGTCCTTATCGCGTCGAGTGCGAAGACATGGTCGGGACACTTGAGCACCCATCGCCCGCCATCGGCCGTCTGATGCTGGAGGTGCTGCAGAAAGCGCTTGTGAAAGCGATACGCATCGAGATGTCCGGTCTCGTCGAGCCAGCGCCGGTAGCTCGGAATACGGTAAGTCGTGTCGAAGCGCAGGCTGGTAAAAACATGTGCGGTGATCTCGGAACATTCCTGGGGCGAGCTCGCATCGATCGGGTGCATGCGACGGAAATCCGGCGCCAGCAAGCCGAAAAGCCGCAGCTGGCGGGCGACCCGCCGCGCCCGGCGGTCCGGCCCGGACTCGGAATTTCTCAGCGGATAGGGGTGGATCAGTTGCCAGACGCGCGGCACCAAATTGACCGGATCCTCGGCCAACAAGCTGTGCAAAAAGGTCGTGCCCGAACGGGGAAGCCCCGAAATGAAGATCGGCCGGTCTACCGGCCGAGCGAGAACTTCAGGTGCTCTCTGCTCTTCGTCAAAAAGCCGAAGCAGGTTCGACAAGAACCGCACCACGTCCCAGCGGGTCGCAACCCGTCCGACCAGGCTTAAATTTGCATCCTCGTAACAGGCGCGCAGGAGCTTTTGCAGCGGATCAAGGAAGGCCGTTTCGCCAAAATTGGGCAGCCCAGTGCGGCGGCGTGCCAGAGCGATCAGCTGATCGGCGCCCAGCGGTTCGCGCAAAGGCGCAAACGCATCGCCCAGCAAATCGGCGACCTGAAAGACGGCGGATATTGGCAGCATCGGTGACCTTTCCGGCCGAACACGCCTTAACGGCGCCGGATATGCGAGGGTTCCAGCTATGTATATGATTTCACGGTGATAGGGATGCGACCGAAACCCGCGGCAGACCTGCAGCTAACGCCGGGAATTGTGCGTCGTATCCATCGCAATCATCCCCGCGGGACGCTCGGAGCCCCAGCGCGGCCGATCCTTACGAAAAGCCGATCTCGACCCGCCGGTTCTGCGGCTCGCGCACGCCCTTCGGGGTCGGTACGCGCGGGTCGTTCTCGCCGCGGCCGCTGACAGCCATATCGCTGCGCGCGACGCCCAAATTCGCCAGAGCGTTGGCAACATTGTTGGCGCGTCTCTCCGAAAGCCGCTGGTTGTAGCCGGTGGAGCCCGAAAGATCGGTGTACCCGGTTACCTGGAGGCGTACCGGCCCCCCGGCCTTGTAGGAGTTTGCCGCCAGCCGCACGACTTCCATCCCCGCGGGGGTCACATCGGCGCGATCCCAGTCGAAAAACACCAAGAAGATCTGAGGTGCCGGCGGCGGGGATGGCGCGGGCGCCTCGACCGGAACCGGGACCGGGGGCGGCGGTGGCGCGAATCGGTAAATCAGGCTGGCGACAAAGTTGTTCGTGTAGTAGCCGGTGCGATAACGCAGATTGGTTTTCGGGATATTCAACGTCGGCCCGATAGTGGCGAAATAGCGGTAGTCGAGATCGACGGTGAAGGTCGGGCTGAGATTGTATCGGATGCCGGCTATACCCTGATAACCGAATTGCCAGCTGCTGTTGTTGAAGAGTTGCCCAATACCCGGCACCTTCAGACCGTCGAAGACGTCCGCCGCGCCAACTCCGAACCCAAAATGCGGCGTAATCGGGTACCCGAGAGTGAAGTCGTAGAGCACATTGGTCATGATCGAATTGGTGTGCCGGTTCCCGCTGATCCCGTTAATTGTGAAATTCGTTCCCACAATGTCTCGGGCGCCGTCCCGGCGATAGCTGTATTCTTCTTCAATGCGCAGGGGACCCCACTCCCAACCGCCGCGGACGCCGGCATTAAAGCCGCTGTCGAAGCGCGCCGTAACCGAGGTCACGTGCAAGATGTTGTCATTCTGATCGGGCAATGTGGTCCACCCACCTTCCGCGCCGATGTAAAACTGCGCCTGCGAGGCAACAGGCTGCAGCGCTGCGGCCAATGCGAGGCATGCGCCCATAATTGCCGACCGGAGGATTACGCTCGACGTTGGAATGCGCAGTATCTGCATTTCCCCACCAAAACCTAAGCGTCCTATGCCATACTCCCAATTCTATCTAACAGCGATGATTGCTGCGTGCAAGGAAACCGCCGAAAGATGTGGAGCAAAGTAAATTAATCCTGAGCGTAGACGCTTCTGCGAGTGCTGATTATGGTGAACACAAGGATACCGAGATAGGGGGAGTTTCGTGAAGCTCAGATGTATCGTCGTCCTGGAGGCCTTGCTCATGGGCGGCTTGATCAGCGTTCTGCCGCTGGGAGCGCCCGCATTGCACGCCGCCGCTCCGCAAAAAAAGCCGGCTATCAGCGAGGAAGCGAGCGCGGCCCTGATGCGCATGGGGCAGACTTTGCGCGGTGCCGAGCAGTTCTCGTTTCAAGCCCGGACAATCCGGGTATACGCCGATGACAATGGTCAGCCGCTGCACATCTTTCATGCGTTGAAAGTCGTGGTGCATCGGCCCTACCGGATGCTTGTCGACATCAGCGGAGACGACGGCACCAGCAAGCTCGTTTTTGACGGCAAAACCGCCATCATTTACTCAGCCGCCCGGAAGAAATATGCGAGCATCCCCGTGCCCGAGGGCACAATCGAGGCGATGATGAAAGAAGCCATGGGTCGCCTCGGCGTCGACTTCCCGTTGGCCGACTTCCTTACCGAAGCGCCGGACAAGGCGTTTCTCACCGGGATCACCTCGGGCGGAGTGGTCGATACGGTGACGATCGACGGCTCCCCGTACCTTCACCTTTTCTTCTCGCAGCCGCCCGGTATCGAGCTCGAGCTCTGGCTGGCAAAAGACAATCAGTCACTGCCACGGAGATTGATCGTGACCTACCGCGATTTGCCGGGTCAGCCGAACTTTATTGCCGAGTTCTCAGATTGGAATCTCGACATCCATCCCTCCGACGCGGATTTCACGTTTCAGCCGCCGGCGGATGCCGAGCAGGTTCAGCTGAAACCCGCCACGGCTGCCGCGACGCCTGCCAAGGGCAAAGGGGGTAAGCGGTGAACCGGCTCATAATCATATCTCTGAGTATCGTTTTAGTTTCGTCGGTGGCGCGGGACGCGTTTGGCTGGGGCGCGGTTCACGGCGCATATGGCGGCGCCGCCTATCGGGGTCCGATGGGCGGCACAGCCGTTCGCGGCCCGGGTGGAGCGGCCGCTTATCGCGGCCCGGGTGGAGCGGCCGCTTATCGCGGCCCGGCCGGCGGCGCCGCCGTTCGCGGTCCCTATGGGGGAGCCGCGGCTCGCGGACCCTATGGCGGGACCGCCTATCGTGCGCCCGGAGGTGCCTATTATGGCGGAACAACAGTATATCGCGGAGGCGCCTATTACGGCGCGGGCGCCGGCGTCGCGGCGGGTGTAGCGGTCGGTGCCGTCGCCGGTGCGGCGGCTGCATCCTCGGCCTATGCGGCACCGGCCTATTATCCGCCGCCCTATTACTGCCCTTACGGCTCGACCTATTATTGCCCGCCCCCATAGGTCAGCACCGACTGGCGCCGCAGCGGCGAGAGGCCGAGAACGGCGGCCTTATCAGGAGACCGCGTTGCGCGCCAGACGCACGGCGATCGTGGTGCTGTCTGACGCGTTGGTACTGGCCTTCGACGGTGGAACGTATATCAACCGGCAGATCGCTTCGCGAGCGCCTTCCCATAGGCCTTTTTCGCCGCGTTCGCACTCGGCCAGCGCGCGCCGGCGACTGAGCCGCTTTTTTCCGGGTCTCCCCCTAGACCGCGTACTCCTAGTGCTCAGATCCAGTCAGATGATTCAGTTCATACGGTTGAGGGCGGCCCAGCGTGCGGTATCGAGCCGATCGGATGTGAATCATCTGTTTGCTTCTGAGCACTAGCTTGCAGCTCGCATACCGCCTGCCTGCACCGGCCCACGGCCTGCTCGAACATCTGTTTCAGCTGGGCATTCTTTACACCGTCTGCGCACGTGCGGAAGCCCGCCTCGCCCGTCCCGACTTGTTTCGATGAGATCGTTCAACGTCGCTATCACGCCATCCTTGTCCATGGCGGATTTTCCTCCGACAAAGGGTCTTGCCGGATAACATCCGCCCGCTGCGATCAATTCCCGTCGCCGCAACGAGGACTTGAAGATGACCGATCTGCTGGAACGGATTGAAGACGGAATCGCCTGTTTGACGCTCAATCGCCCCGACCGGCTCAACGCGTTCTCCCCGGCGATGCTGCAGGCCCTGGGCGAGGCGCTGCAGCGCTTGGGCGGCGATGGCGAAGTCGGCGCGGTCGTCGTCACCGGCGCCGGACGCGGCTTTTGCGCGGGCGGCGATGTCAAGACGATGGAGAATCGCGCCGCGCAGGGGTTCGAAGAGCGCGTCGAGGGCTTGCGCCGAATGCATCAGCTTCCGCTGCTGCTGCGGACGATCCCGAAGGTCGTTATCGCCATGATCAACGGCCCGGCGGTCGGCGCGGGGTTGGGACTGGCCATGGCGTGCGACCTGCGCATCGCCGGCCGCTCCGCGCGCTTCGGGACCGGCTTCGCCGGGGTCGGCTATTCCGGTGACTTTGGCGGGTCGTGGAGCTTGACGCGGCTGGTCGGCACGGCAAAGGCGCGCGAGCTCTACTTTCTCGGCGACATTATCGACGCCGCGGCGGCGGCGGCTCTCGGCCTCGTCAACCGCGTCGTCGATGATGAAGCACTGCAGCGCGAAACCACCGTCCTCGCCCGCCGCATCGCCGATGGGCCGCGCGTCGCTTACGGCTACATGAAGCGCAACTTGTTCGCGGCGGAAACCGAGCCATTGGCCGTGGTGCTCGAAATGGAGGCCGTGCATCAGGCGCGCATCGCGATGACCGAGGACCATTTGGAGGCGAGCCGAGCTTTCGTCGAGAAGCGCCGGCCGGTCTTCAAGGGCAGGTGAGCGGATCGGCGAGCCCGATTCTATTTTGCGGTTAACCCCGCATCGCGGGCGTGCAATCATGTAGGCCTCAACCAACCAACCGAAGGTCGCCATGGCAAAATACATGCTGGTCAGCTTCAAGACCTGCCCTTGGGTGCAGCGTTCGGCGATTGTGCTGCGCGAGAAAAACACTGAGTTCGAGCTCCGCCACATCGAGCCCGACAACCGACCGGACTGGTTCCTCGCCATCTCTCCTCACAAAAAAGTGCCGGTGCTGCGTATCGACGACAAGATATCGCTGTTCGAATCTAATGCTATCAATGAATACTTGGACGAGACCATCGCGCCGCGTCTGCACCCGGAGGACCCGGTCGAGCGCGCGATAAACCGGGCCTGGACCGATTATGTGCCCACCTTCGCCAGCACGGTCACGGCAACGGCTTATGCGGACACCGAGGCGGAGTACAACAAGGCTGCCGAGCAGATCCCGGTGCCCTTCGAGCGCCTCGAAAGGGCCCTGGAAAAGCAGGGTAGCGGGCCGTTATTCAATGGCGCAAAGTATTCGCTGGTCGACGCGGCCTATGCCCCGTTCCTGCAGCGCTATGTGTTCCTCGACCGGGCAAAAAGGCTCGGCCACATTGAGAAATTCCCGAGGCTCAAAGCTTGGTGCGAAACGCTGCTTGATCGCCCCTCGACGCACTCCTTCACGCCCGCCGAGTTCGAGGCGATGTATCGGGAGAACCTGAAGCGCCGGAACAAGTGGATCGCACAGTTCATCGAGCCGGTTAGAGCCGCCGCGGAGTAGCCGGGCGACAATAAAAGCGGGTCGTGCGAAAATAGGGCGAGAGAGGCTCGTCCCATTTGGCCACAGCGACAGCGGGAATTTCAATTCGGGGCGATCAGAGCGGGTGAAGCGCCTGGATCGCCTCTAGTAATCTCGTGCGAATTACCGGCGGCCGAACCCGACCGGTTGGCCCGCCTCCATACCACCGTCCATCAATTGCTCGAACTGGCCGGGCGACGACAAAGCGCGCCGGAGCGAATTGAATTCGAACCCCGGCACAGTTCGCGCCAGGGCTCGCAGCAGACGCGTGATCATGGGAAAATCCCTTGCGCCGTAGTAGGCAATGTCGGCCGCTAGATCGATTTCATGCTCGATTGCGACGTCGAGCAAGGCGAGATGGTCGTGCAGCGTCGTTGCCGGCGCTTCGCGGATCTCGGCCACGACCGCACTGATGTCGAGCAACAGGCGGGCCTCCCGATCGCGCAGCAGCGTCACGTCGGCACCGCGGTCACGTGCCTGCTCTATTATCATGGCGAGCCGATGGCGCTCGTTCTCGAGGCTCGCCCAAAGCTCGTGCAGCTCGGAGATTGTAGCATGCACGCCCTGCGTCACAGCCCGATCTTCCTCGCCGACGCCCCCGGATCAAGATCAGTCCTCAGTATTGCAACTTGACTGTCCAAAACGCGTCAAAACCACCTCGGGGCGCTACGCACGTCATCGCTGCGGATCGTCAGCCTTTGATCGACGGGTGCGGCGAGCCCGAAGGCGAGCGGCGCGTAGTCCGGGGAGGCCATGGGCCTCGAACGCGCGCTGCCAGTCGAGCAGCTCTTCCTCGGAAAGTGCGTACCGGCGGCAAGCCTCCTCCATAGTGATGGCGCCGCTGCTCAGGGCTGCGAGGACGGCAGCCTTGCGGCGAGCCACCCACCTATTGGTGTTCGACGGCGGCAGATCAGCCATTGCGGGAGGCTGCTCGCTTGTACAGCCGTAGGCACGCAACCCGCTGCGTCAAGGTCGGACCACATCGTTGGTGCGGACGCAATTTCGGCTGCGTTTCGGTCCCAGACATGTCCCTCCCGGCGAGCCGCAGCGGGTCATTATCCCCTATTGTCCCTCGATACTACTAAACCTCAGCCCGTGTAGAGGCGGAGAGCGAATTTGTGAGTAAACTTGGTTAACGCAATGATTTTGCGTGGATCGGCCGGCCGGCTATTCGCGCCGAGCAGGGCAGATGAGCGCAGCCGAGGAAGTTGTTGATACCCGAGGACGAGCTGCAATGATCCGGTCGCTAAAATAGGGAACGCCGGAAAAGATGAGCCAGACAAGGCTGATTTTGATCGGAGCGGGCGTGCTCCTCAGTGTCGGAATGGGAATACGCCAGAGCCTCGGCCTTTTCCTGACGCCGGTGACGCGCGACCTCGCGCTGAATGCGGCTGATTTCACGTTGGCCGTCGCGATCCAGAACATCGTCTGGGGATTGTCGCAAGCTCCAGTCGGTGCGATTGCCGATCGTTTCGGCCTGCGTTCGACAATGGTGGCCGGCGCCGGGATTTATGTGATCGGGCTTGCAGTCATGGCTGCGGCCGGCGGCGCGCCGGCGCTGAATGCGTCTGGAGTGCTGATCGGCGTGGCGCTGTCGTGCACCGCTTCGTCGCTGGCATTGACCGCCACCGCTCGCGCGATCCCGGAGCAGCGCCGGAGCAAGGTGCTCGGCATCGTCTCGGCTGCCGGGTCGCTCGGCACGCTGCTGATCCCGCTGACCACCCAAACACTGCTCACGCATCAAGCTTGGCAGGCTGGGGTGCTGTTTTTTCTCCTTCTTGCCGTCACGATGCTGCCAGCGGGATTCTGCGCCGGCGGTGCCGACCGGCTGCCGGGGTTGGGCGCGCCGAGGACCACGATGCGCGCGATGATCGGTCAGGCGGCGCGGCACCGCCCTTTCCTTGTCATGTCGGGAGCGTATTTCGTCTGCGGTCTGAACCTTGTATTCCTGACCACCCATCTGCCGACCTATCTGGCGATCTGCGGCCAGGACCCGATGCTGAGCGCCGAGGCTATCGCCGTCATCGGCGGGATGAACTGCGTCGGCTCGCTGCTCGCCGGATGGCTCGGCGGGCGGTACCCGAAGTATATCCTGCTCGGGCTGCTCTATATCCTGATCCTGCGCGCCTTCGTATTTACCGCCTATTTCATAATGCCGCCGACGCCGGCGAGCACCCTCCTCTTTGCGGCGGCGATGGGCATGCTGTGGCTCAGTGTGGCGCCGCTCGTCAGCGGCCTGGTCGCCGAGATGTTCGGGACCCGCTACATGGCCACCCTACTCGGCATCGCCTTTGTGATGCATCAGGTGGGATCGTCGCTGGGCGCGTGGGGCGGCGGGCTGATCTATGACATGACCGGGTCCTATGACCGGGCCTGGCAGACCGGCGTGCTGATCGGCTTGGGCGCCGGTATCGTCCAGATCCTCGCGGGCGGCCTGCCGCGCCGGCGCAGCCAAGCGATCGAGCCTCGTCTCGCCGCCGTTAAGATTTTATGACGCCGGAACAGCCTCCCTTGGGCGGCTATTCGAGAATTGCTGTTCCGAATTCTGATGGCTGCGTATGTACTTCGTCGCCCTCGCGACCGATTACGACGGCACCTTGGCCGAAGACGGCATTGTTGCTGAAGAGACCATCGCAGCGCTGTGTTCGTTCCGCCAATCCGGCCGTAAGCTGATCCTCCTCACCGGGCGGGAGCTGCCGGATCTGCGGCGCGTGTTCTCGGATCTCGACCTGTCCCACGCGGCAGTGGTCGAGAACGGGGCTGTCCTCGTCGACCCCGCGACGGGAGAGGAAATCCCGCTGGGCGACGAGCCCCCTCCCCGCTTCATCGAGGAACTGCGGCGACGCAATGTCACCCCGCTTTCAGTCTGCCGCAGCATCGTCGCGACCTGGGAGCCGAATGAAAAGATTGTCCTGGACACGATCCGTGACCTCGAACTCGAGCTGCAGATCGTTTTCAACAAGGGGGCGGTCATGGTGCTCCCGGCCGGCATCAACAAGGCAAGCGGGCTCGCTGCAGCGCTTGCGAGACTGCAATTATCGCCGCTCAATGTCGTGGGGATCGGCGACGCTGAAAACGACCATGCGTTTTTGCACGCCTGCGGCTGCGCCGTGGCGGTCGCCAACGCGCTGCCGATGGTCAAGGCGGACGCCGAGATCGTGACGAGCGCGCCGCGCGGCGCCGGGGTCGCGGAGACTGTACGCCGGATCCTCGAAACCGATCTTTCGGAGATCGCCCCGACGTGACAGAGCGTCAAACCGTCGAGATCGCGCACGACCTGCAAGGCGAACCGGCCAGGCTGCATCCGCAATGCGGCGGCCTGCTGATCACCGGCACATCCGGCGGCGGCAAATCGACCGCAGCGATCGGGCTCATCGAGAACATCATCGAACGCGGCTTCCAGCCTTGCGTGATCGACCCCTGAAAGCGACTATGCCGATCTCGAACGCGCTGTGGTCTTGGGCGATGCCAAGTCGCCGCCGCGACTGTCCGAAATTGTCGAGCTTCTCGGCAAACCCGAGCGGAACGTCGTGGCGAACCTCCTTGAGGTCGATATTGCCGAACGGCCTCGCTTTCTTTCGGAATTCATCCCGGCCCTGTCCAGCCTTCGCGTCGAGAGCGCGCGGCAGCATTGGCTGGTCGTCGACGAGGCCCACCACCTGCTGCCCTCGGCCTGGAACGGCGTGCCGCTCGTTCTCCCCCAGGAATTTGCCGCCCGCCGTCTTGATTGCCGTGGAGCCCGAGCGCGTTGCCGTCGAGGCGCTGCAGGGAATCGATTGCGTCTTGGCCCTAGGTGGCGAGGCTGATCGAGTGGTGGAGTCATTCTGCCACGCCGTCGGGGAACCCGCCCCGCCGCGGATCGGGGAAACGATCGCCGGGCGAACCATCAATCGGGGCCAGGCGCTGTTCTGGAGCCGGCGCTCCCGTAAGCTCAGGCTCGTCTCGACGATCGAACCGCGCCAGGACCGGCAGCGTCACAGCCGCAAATATGCGGAAGGCGAACTCGGCGAGGACGAGAGCTTCTATTTCCGGGGTCCCGACGGCGCTTTAAACCTGCGGGCGCAGAATCTGGCTCTCTTCGTGCAGATTGCCCAAGGGATCGACGACCGCACCTGGCTACACCATTTGCGCGGCGGCGACTATTCGCGGTGGCTCAGAGACAAGATTAAAGACAGCGAACTCGCCGAGGATGTCGAGAGCATCGAAAAAGACGAGGCGCTGACGCCTTCGGAAAGCCGGCGCCGGATCAAAGAAGCCATCGAACGCCGCTATACCAGCCCCGCATAAGGAGCAGGCTTGGCCCAGGAATTATTGACCGACGGAGCGCGGACCGGGACGACGTTGCTGAGAAATTGCTCGACCGAAGCTTGCCAGCTGAAGCGCTCGGCCTGCGAGCGGCAGATCTCTCGGCGAATGTTCAGCGCTGCCAAGGCGGCAGCCCGCAGATCCCAATCGAGAACTCCGACGCCGCTGTCGCCGATGACGTCCATCGGCCCAGGGACCGGCAATGCCGCCACCGGAACCCCGCAGGCCAGCGCCTCGAGCATCACCAGCCCGAATGTCTCGGTGCGGCTCGGCAATACGAACACATCGGCCGATGCGTAATGCTGGACCAACGCTTCGCCCTGCTGACATCCGGCGAAGTGCACATTGGGGTAGCGGCGCTTCATCTCCGGCAACAGGTGGCCGTCGCCCACGACTAACTTCGAGCCAGGCAAATCGAGGTCGAGGAAGACCGGCAGATTTTTCTCGGCCGCAATGCGCGACACGCATAGAAATACCGGTCGAGGCAGATCGACGGCGGGGGGACATCCCGGCCGGAACAGCGCAACGTCGACGCCTCGCGTCCACAGAGCGAGTTGTTCGAAACGGTTCGCGACGAGCTCACGCCGAATGGTTTCCGTGGCGACCATGATTGCGCTCGAACGGCAATGAAAGCGTCGCAATGTTGCATAAGTCCATGCCATCGGCACGCCAAAACGGGCCTTTAAATACTCCGGATATTTGGTGTGATACGCGGTGGTGAAGTGCAAGTCCCGCTTTATGCAATATTTCCGCGCGGCCGAGCCGAGCGGCCCCTCGGTCGCGATGTGGATCGCGTCGGGCATCAGCGCTTCCAGCAGTCGCGTGAGGCGCGGCCGCGCAGCAATCGCCAAACGCACTTCCCGGTCCGTCGGGCACGGTACCGTGCGAAAAAGCTCCGGCGTTAGCGGAAAAACGTCATGCCCGACTGCCTTCAGCCCATCGTGCAAGGCCGCGAGCGTGCGCGCTACGCCGTTGACCTGTGGCCTCCACGCGTCCGAGACGAGCGCAAATTTCATTGCCCCGTGTCGACAAGCTCAGGGAGCTGAGCCTCCACGTCGATGTCGGGCTCATCAACGACGCGGCCTCTCAGCGGGTGGTCCATCCAATGTTCGATCCAATGGACCAGCTCGAGCTGCCCATCGAAGTGCTCGACGAGAGCGGTGCAGCTTTCGACCCAATCGCCGTCATTGCAATATAGCACCCCATTCATCTCGCGAATCTCGGCGTGATGGATATGGCCGCAGACCACACCGTCGACACCACGGCGAGTTGCCTCGGTAGCCACTGCATCGGCGAACGAGCCGATGTACTGCATTGCGTTCTTGACCCGGTGCTTGAGATACGCAGACAGTGACCAATACTGGTACCCCAACCGGCGTCGCAGGATGTTAAAATAGCGGTTGAGCCACAGCACAGCCGTGTACGCGTGGTCGCCGAGCATTGCTAGCCAGCGTGCGTGCCTGACGACCGCGTCAAACACGTCGCCATGCAGCACCAATAGCCGCCGTCCATCAGCAGTCACGTGAACAACCTCGTTCGCGACCTCCACTCCGCCGAATTGCAGCAGCGAGTAATCGCGCAGCCATTCATCGTGATTGCCCGGGACATAAATGACGCGCGTGCCCTTGCGAACTTTGCGCAAGACCTTCTGGACGACGTCATTGTGGGTCTGCGGCCAATACCATGATCGCTTCAGGCGCCAGCCGTCGATAATGTCGCCGACCAGATAGATCGTGTCCGCATCGTTGTAACGCAGGAAATCGATCAGGAAATCGGCTTTGCACCCGCGGGTGCCGAGATGAATGTCGGAAATCCAGATCGTGCGATACTGGCGCACGCTTGAAATCTGAGGAATCGGGGAAATCTGGTTCACGCCGGCCCGCCCGCGGCAAACGGTTCCGATTTTTGCGAATAGGCCCAGATCTGTGCCGGGAGCAGATTGAGCCAGACCCGGCAAATCTCTCGGCCGGCAATCCCCAGCGGTTCCATTTGCAAGGGCGAGGAGAACGCGTTGGTCATCTGCAAAAAACGTCCGCTCGGTCCCAAAAGATCGAGACACGGTTTGACGATGGCTCGCTGTGCCTCCAATGGAAACCACTTGATCGGGAGGCTCGAGACGACAGCGGCCAGCTGCTCGCCGCGACCCGCGAAATATTGATCGATTCGCGTAGCATCACCTTCGATGACTCTTACTCTAGGGAATTCGCTCCGGAGCACTGCGGCGAGGCGCGGCTCACTCTCCACGGCGATGATGCGATCAGGCGGGCAGCCGGCGCGTACGAGCCCGCCCGTGATGCTCCCGGTTCCGGCACCGAGTTCGAGCACCGCCCCAGGCCGATCGAGTTCGACGCACCGTGCGAGTGCGTCGGCAAAACGCCGCCCACTCGGATTTGCAGCCGCTATTCGCATCGGCTTTTGCAACCAAAGACCAAAAAACACGGTCGCCCCCGCGGACACGTGATTTCCCCTACCTAGTTGGGTCCGACGCTCTTTCTATCAATTGTATGTTACAGTTTTTCGAGCCCCATATGTGGGCGACGTTCGCAAAACGGTCATCATCCTATGGTATTGATCGCCTTTCAGCCTAGAGGCGTGCGCTCTGATGGCTAAGAAAGCAACTCGCCCCGCCGCTCGGAAGAATGGCTTCAAGGCAACTTTGACGCGTTTTGCGAATAAGCGCGGTTCACGCGGCCGGGCGCGCATTGGAGATTGGCGAAAAATCCTGATGCACAGATTTGCGCCGGGACCCGAGATGGATACGCCGGATCCGGTCTCGCTCGCCATTTTCGCGATCGATCGGGTCGGCCCGGCCGCAGTGCGAGCCTGCGCTTCCGGGGTCGAAGTCCGCGTGGCAGCACCCGACGAAGCCACCGCCGCGGTATTTCGCGCCGCGTTGGCCGAAACCGCCCGTCGGCGCGCCACCCGATCAACTGATCCAAATCGTCGTCGATTAAAGCGCGTGCCGGGTCATGAGCCCCCGGCAACCGCTCACACTATCCAATCGGATGATCTAGCGCGTAGCCGGCCGAGCGCACCGTGCGCACCACATCTATGGCGTCGTCGGCGTTCAGCGCTTTACGCAGGCGGCGGATGTGAACATCGACAGTCCGCGCCTCGACATAGACATCATGGCCCCAGACCGCATCCAACAATTGCTCGCGCGAAAAGACCCGCCCGGGATGCGTGATGAGATAACGAAGTAGGCGAAACTCCGTCGGACCAAGATGGATTGGCCTACCCGCGCGCGACACCCGATGCGCGGCGGTATCCACTTCCACATCGCCGAATCGCAACACGTTCTGTGTGCCGCCGGGCTGAGCCCGCCGCATCACCGCACGCAGCCGCGCGACTAGCTCGCTCGGGCTGAACGGTTTGACCACGTAGTCGTCGGCGCCGCTGTCGAGCCCGCGCACCCGGTCGGGTTCCTCGCCCCGCGCGGTCAGGATGATGACCGGCAGCGAGCGGGTCTCGGGAGAGCGTCGGATACGGCGGCAAACCTCGATCCCCGAGACCAGCGGCAGCATCCAGTCCAACAGCACGAGATCGGGCTTGCGCTCCGCGATTTGCACGAGCGCCTCCTCGCCATCACCGGCCTCGCAGACCTCAAAGCCCTCCTTTTCGAGGTTGTAACGCAGCATGGTGACGAGCGGGGCTTCGTCTTCGACAATCAGGACGAGCGGCTTTATCATTGCGGGGCTCGATCCGGCGTCAGGACCTCGAGACTCGACACATCACCCTTCGGGCGCGCCTCCTCCAGCGGCGTTCCATTCACCAAGTAGTACAAGTTTTCCGCAATATTGGTTGCATGGTCACCGATTCTCTCGATGTTCTTCGCCATAAACAGAAGATGGGTGCACGGACCGATGCTGCGTGGGTCTTCCATCATATACGTCAATAGTTCACGAAATAGGCTCGAATACATCTCGTCCAGCTCGGCGTCGCGCTTCCACACGGAATATGCCTTGTCGGCATCGCGTTGCACGTAGCTGTCCAATACATCCTTGATCAGCAGTTGCGCTAAATGTGCCATGCGCGGCAGTGCGTAGACCGGCCGGACAACCGGCGACTGGCTCAGGGCAATCGAACGCTTGGCCACGTTGGCGGCGTAATCACCGATTCGCTCCAGATCGCTGCCGATCTTCAGCGCGGAAAAAATCTCGCGCAGGTCCCGTGCCACCGGTTGCCGCAGGGCCAAGAGCCGAATCGCGAGATTGTCGAGCTCGCGTTCGAGCTGGTCGACTTTGACGTCGCCTTCTACAACGTGCGCGGCAAGCTCGCTGTCGCGCGTCATGACCGCATCGATTGCCGTGCCGAGCTGGCTTTCGGCGAGCCCGCCCATCTCGGCGACAGTGTTGTTCAGCTTGCGAAGCTCCTCGTCATATCCTCGGGCGATGTGTTCGGACGCCATCGGTCAACCTCTCCGCTTCCGTCGGCTCAACCAAACCGTCCGGTAATATAGTCTTCCGTGTGCTTCTGTTTGGGGTGCGTAAAGATGCGTTCCGTTTCATCAAACTCGATCAACTCCCCGAGATACATGAACGCAGTGTAATCCGAAGTACGAGCCGCCTGCTGCATGTTGTGCGTGACGATCGCGATACAGTAGTCCGCTTTCAACTCGGCGATCAGTTCCTCGATGCGTTGCGTCGAGATCGGGTCCAGTGCCGAGGCCGGCTCGTCGAGCAGCAGGATCTCCGGCCGCACCGCTACCGCGCGCGCAATGCACAAACGCTGTTGCTGGCCGCCCGACAGGCTGAGCCCGCTTTGTTGCAACTTGTCTTTGACCTCTTCCCAAAGTGCGGCGCGACGCAATGCCGATTCAACGCGCTCGTCGAGCTCGTGGCGCGGGAGGCTTTCGTAGAGACGGACTCCGAAAGCGATATTGTCGTAGATCGACATCGGAAAAGGCGTCGGCTTCTGAAAGACCATGCCGATCCTCGCCCGCAGCAGATTGAGATCCAGCCCCAGCGACAAGATGTTTTCGTTGTCGACCATGACCTCTCCCGTCGCGCGTTGGCCGGGATAGAGTTCGTAAATTCTGTTGAGGACGCGAAGCAGCGTTGACTTGCCGCAGCCGGACGGGCCGATAAAAGCAGTGACCCTCCTGTCGTGCAGCGGCATCGTTACGTTCTTCAGAGCCTTGAACGCGCCGTAGTAAAAATCGACGTTGCGGATCAGAACTTTGTGACGGGGCGCGGGCTGGGCCTCCGTCCGCTGCAAATCGGGTGATGACATCGGCATTGCTTGCCGCGCAGTGGCTGGGCTCATTGCTTGAACGTGCTCCAGGTAGCGAGGGCTCGGGCGCTGATGTTGAGAACCAGGACCGTGATTGTGATCAGCAGCGCGCCACCCCATGCCAAGGTCTGCCAATCGGCATAAGGGCTCATCGCAAACTGGAAGATGACAACCGGCAGGTTCGCCATCGGCGCGTTTAGGTTGGTGCTCCAGAACTGGTCGTTGAGGGCGGTGAAAAGCAGCGGCGCCGTCTCGCCGGCGATGCGCGCGACCGCAAGCATGACGCCGGTCACCATTCCCTGGATCGCCGCACGGTAAGAGACCATCACGATCACTTTCCACTTCGGCGAACCGAGAGCCGAAGCCGCTTCGCGCAGCGAGTTCGGGACCAGGTTGAGCATGTCTTCGGTCGTCCGCACGACGACCGGGATCACGATAATGGCGAGCGCCACAGCCCCGGCCCAGGCCGAAAAGTGCCCCATCGGAACGACCATAAGCTCATAGACAAAGAGCCCGACGATGATCGAAGGTGCACTCAACAAAATGTCGTTGATAAAGCGGACGACCTCGCCAAAACGGCTGCCCCGGCTGTATTCCGCAAGGAAGGTGCCAGCCAGAATGCCTGTCGGCGTCCCGATCAGGGTCCCGATCAAGGTCATCATGACGCTACCGAAGATCGCATTCAACAAGCCGCCCGCGCTGCCGGGCGGCGGGGTCATCTGGGAAAATAATGCCGGGGTTATCGCGGCGATCCCGTTCTCCAGCAATGTCCACAGAACAAGGACAAGCCAAAGAACTCCAAAGGCGGTGGCCGCGACCGACAAGGTCATGACCGCGCCGTTGGCAATGCGGCGGCGGGCATAGACATTCATGGCATCAGATTCCCGCCTGCTTTTGCAGCCGCAGCAGCATGAACTTTGCGATTGCCAGCACGATGAAGGTGATGACGAACAGAATCAAACCGAGCGCGATCAACGACGACCGATAGAGATCGCCAAAGGCCTCGGTGAATTCGTTTGCGAGCGACGCCGAAATCGTGGTTCCCGGCTGCAGGATCGAGGCACTGATGCTCTGCGCGTTGCCGATGACGAAGGTGACGGCCATCGTTTCGCCGAGCGCCCGGCCGAGACCGAGCATAATGCCGCCAATGACGCCGATACGGGTGAAGGGCAGGACAACCCGCAAGACGACCTCAGTGCGAGTGGCGCCCAGACCATAGGCACTTTCCTTCAACATCGGAGGCACGGTCTCGAACACGTCGCGCATAATCGAGGAGATGAACGGCAACACCATGATCGCCAGGATGAAACCGGCGGTCAGAATGCCGATGCCCAGTGGCGGACCGGCGAAGAGCGCTCCAATTCCTGGGATCTGCCCGAACGTATTGATGATCGCCGGTTCGATGTACTGCTGGACGAAGGGCGCGAATACAAATAGGCCCCAGATGCCGTAAATAATACTGGGAATCGCCGCCAACAGCTCGATCATCGTGGCGAGCGGCCGTTTCAACCAGAGCGGGCAAATCTCGGTAATGAACAGCGCGACCCCAAACGCCACCGGAATCCCGACCACCATGGCAATGGCGGAGGTCACGAGGGTTCCGTATATCGGGGCGAGCGCTCCGAACTTTTCGGTGACTGGGTTCCAAACCTCGGTAACAATGAAGGAGAGGCCAAAAATTCGGAAGGCCGGCAGCGCCCCGTCGATCAGCGCAACGATGACGCCGCCGAGGATCAGTAGAACCAGCAGCGCAAAGAGAAAAGTCAGCGACCGGAAGATGACGTCGCCGATTACGCCGCCGCGCCGGCCCGAGGCCGTTACGCGATCGACGACTGCCGTCTCAGCCGCCACGAGGCGTCACCCAAATCATCGACGAAGGGAGAGCGGGCAAGGCCTCCCCACCCGAAACATCAGGACGAATGACCGTCCCACACCGGCTTGCCGTCTGGTCCGACGATCTGCTTCCAGCTATCTTCGAAGATCGTGACGGCGCTTTGCGGCATCGGGACATAGTCGAGCGACTTTGCCATTTGGGCGCCGTTCTTGTAGGCCCAGTCAAAAAAGGCGAGCACTTCTTTGGCCCGGTCGGGGTGCTCCTGTTTCTTATGCATCAAGATGAAGGTCGCACCGGTAATCGGCCAGGTCTCCTTACCGGGCTGGTCGGTAAGGATCAGATAAAACCCGGGCGCGCTCTTCCAATTCGCGTTGGCGGCGGCGGCCTGGAACACCTTGATGCCGGGCTCCAATGACGCGCCATCGTGATTGACGAGCTTGGTGTGGATCATTTTGTTCTGCAGCGCGTAGGCGTATTCGACATAGCCGATAGCGCCGGCGGTACGCGACGTCAGCGCCGCGACACCCTCATTGCCCTTTCCGCCGAGCCCAACCGGCCATTGGACAGAGGTGCCCTCGCTAACCTTGTCCTTCCACTCCGGGCTCACCTTCGAGAGATAATCGGTGAAGATGAAGGTGGTGCCGGAGCCGTCGGAGCGGTGGACCACGGCGATCGCCGTATCGGGCAGCTTGATGCCGGGATTGAGCTTGGCGATAGCCGGGTCACTCCATTTGGTGATCTTGCCCAGATAGATGTTGGCGATTGTCGGGCCATCGAGTGTCATTTGGCCCGGCTGGATGCCTGGCAGATTGACCACCATCACCTCGCCACCGATCACCGGCGGAAACTGGGTGAGACCGCTTTTCTCGAGTTCTTCCGGCTTCAAGGGCATGTCCGAGGCGCCGAAATCGACTGTTCTCGCATTGATCTGCGCAATGCCGCCGCCCGAGCCGATCGACTGGTAATTCATCTTCAATCCGGTCTTCGCCGCATAGGCCTCCGCCCATTTCGCGTAGATCGGGTAGGGGAATGTGGCACCGGCACCGGAAATCTCGGCCGCCTGCGCAGCAAGGCCGATCGCGGCAGCGCCGACCAGCCCAAAGAATGCGATGCGAAAAGCGTTCAAGGTTTGCTCCATCTCAAAGAGGGAGGCCGACCGAAACCGGTCGCAACCAGTTAACGCCGCATTAGTACGTCCCGAAGCGGACGGTTAGATGACACTTTCTTTGCTGTTTTATGACAATGGCCCAGAACACGCTGCGGCCGATCCGGCCGGATGGGGGCGCAGGAACACCGTAAAAACCGAGCCGACACCGGGCGTGCTCTCGATCTCGAGAAATCCGCGATGGTGGTTGAGGATATGCTTGACGATCGCCAAGCCAAGCCCAGTGCCGCCCATTTCGCGGGAACGCGCGGTGTCGACCCGGTAGAAGCGTTCGGTCAGTCGGGGCAAGTGCTCGCGCGCTATCCCCTCGCCTTGGTCCCGCACGGCTACGGAGACCATTGCGTTCTCGGAACCGCTGCTTTCTCTGGCTGGCCGCAAGCCGGTCGCCGCCTGAACCGTGATTTCCGTTCCGGCGCGCCCGTACTTGATCGCATTGTCGATGAGGTTCTGGAAGACTTGGGCGAGTTCGTCGCGATCGCCGATCACGTCCGGGAGATCGGGCGGCACCGCCAGCCGGATGCGCATGTCACGTTCGGCCACGCGCAGCTCCAAGGTCTCGGCGATCTGGCGCAGCAACGGGCTCACCGCGACCTGGTCTTTTGGCATCACATGCTCGTTCAGCTCGATCCGGGAAAGCGACATCAGGTCCTCGACCAGCCGGGCCATGCGCGAGGCTTGTCCGTGCATGATCGCGAGAAACCTCTCGCGAGCTTCCGCGTCCTCGCGCGCGGGTCCCCGCAACGTCTCGATGAAGCCGAGCAAAGTAGCGAGCGGAGTGCGCAGCTCGTGGCTCGCATTGGCGATGAAGTCGGCCCGCATCTGCTCGGCCCGCTTCAACTCTGTGATGTCGTGCAGGCTCAATACCGCGACCGCGCCGTCGGGCGACGGATGGTCGATTCGGGCAAAACGTGCCCGGAGCTGGCGCTCGACCGGAACCGTCAGGGAAAAATCGATTACCCGAGCCCTTTCGCCGCGCAATACCGCATCCGCCGCAGCCAGCACCGCCGGGTTGCGCAAGCCGGCAGCAAGATCACGCGCTTCCGGGGTGACATTGATGAATGCCGCTGCCTGTGCATTGGCGCGGACGATACGCCGCCGTTCGTCGATCAAGATCAGCGGGTCCGGTACCGCTGCGATGACCGCCTCCGCGGCCGCCAGCTTCTCGTCGGCGACACGGATGCGTTCGCGCCAGAGCCGGGCGAGCCGGGCGATCGCGAACCAGATCTCGCGCGCCACCGGAGCGAGCCCGCGAGCCACATCCCGCGCGACAATTTCGGTATTCCAGTCCAGGCCAAAGCTGTCGACAGAGTCACGCACCATGGCCAGGTCGGTTACCGGGCGGCCGACGATAAGCGCGATCGATACCCATAGGACGGCAAACGAAATCACTGCCGCGACGACCGGAAGCAGACCCCATCCGGCGAGCGCACCAAGCACGATCAAGCTCGGAGCGGAGATGGCAGACGCCACCACAGCGATGCGATAGAGGCTCCGCGGCCGCCCTGCGATCACTCTCCGCGACCCCGCTCGTCTCGGCGGCCGTGCGCCGATTTCGCGATCAGCGGATCGCGTCGTGCGCCGAGAGGGCGGCGAGATTGACGAGGTCGGACACCGTCGCCCCCATGTTGGCGATCTGGACGGGGTGCGACAGCCCGAGGAGGAGCGGGCCGACAGCCGTGCCTCCGCCGAGCTCGGGCAGCAGCTTTGCCGCGATATTTGCGCTGTGCAGCTCGGGCATTACGAGAATATTGGCCGGGCCGCCGAGCCGGCAGAAGGGATAGAGCTGGTGCATCAGGCGCTCGTTGAGGGCGACGTCGGCGCTCATCTCGCCGTCGTATTCGAACCCGACGCCGCGCCGGTCGAGCAGCGCCACGGCGTCGCGTACGCGTTCGCCGTCCGTGCCCATCGGATTGCCGAAATTCGAATACGACAACAGCGCCACCCGTGGTACGAGGCCGAGCTCGTGTGCTTTGGCTGCCGCTTGTACGGCAATGTCGGCGAGCTGTGCCGAGCTCGGCACCTCATGGACGAGTGTGTCGGCGAGCAGAACGGTGCGCTCGCGCGCCAGCAGCACGGTCAAGCCAAACAGCACCGAGCCGGGCTTGACCGCGATAACCCGCGATATCTCGTCGAGCGCATCGAAGGAGTTGCGCGTGACCCCCGTCACCATCGCGTCGGCATCGCCGCAGGCGACCATGCAGGCGGCGAAAACATTGCGGTCCTGGTTCACCAGCCGTTGGCAGTCGCGGTAGAGCATCCCCTGGCGCTGCTGGCGGGCGTAGAGGAAATCGGTATACCGCTTGTTGTGGTGCGACAGTCTGGCATTATGAAACTCGAGACCCTGTGGCGAGGTCAAACCCATGGCGGCCATTGTCAGTTTGATCCGTTCCTCGCGGCCCACCAGCACCGGCGTGCCATAACCGCTTTCAGTGAACAGCAGTGCGGCGCGGATCGTCTTTTCCTCTTCGCCCTCCGCGAAGACGACGCGCTTCGGCGCAGCGCGCACACGTTCAAAGATCAGTTCGAGCCCCGCGGCGGTCGGGTCGAGGCGCCCGCGCAGACTGCGTTTGTAGGCGCCCATGTCGAGAATCGGCTTGCGCGCCACGCCCGAAATCCATGGCCGCCTTGGCAACTGCCGACGGCACCGCCCAGATCAGCCGAGGATCGAACGGCGCCGGGATGATGTAGTCCGGCCCGTAAAGCAACCGCTCGCCGGAATAGGCGGCGGCAACCTCGTCGGGTACGTCCTCGCGCGCAAGCTCGGCCAATGCTTCGGCTGCCGCGATCTTCATCGCATCGTTTATCGTAGAGGCGCGCACGTCGAGGGCGCCGCGAAAGATATACGGAAACCCCAGAACATTGTTGACCTGGTTGGGATAATCGGAGCGGCCGGTGGCGATGATCGCGTCGGAACGGACCGCCCGCACCTCCTCCGGGGTGATCTCCGGGTCGGGGTTGGCCATCGCGAAAATGATCGGCTCGTCCGCCATCGAGCGGACCATCGACTGGTCGACCGCCCCTTTGGCGGAGAGGCCGAAGAAGGCGTCCGCTCCCTCGATCGCCTCGGCCAGAGTACGCGCCCTCGTCTCGGCCGCATGAGCCGACTTCCATTGGTTCATGCCTTCCGTGCGGCCGTGATAGATGACGCCTCGCGTATCGCACAGCACGACATTGTCCGACGGCAATCCCATCGTCTTCAGCAGCTCGACGCAGGCGATCGAGGCGGCGCCGGCGCCGTTGACCACCATTTTCGTCGTGTGGAGCTCGCGGCCGGTGAGGTGCAGGGCGTTGATCAAACCGGCCGCAGCGATGATCGCCGTGCCGTGCTGGTCGTCGTGAAACACCGGAATATCGAGGAGCTCGCGCAGCCGCTCTTCGATGATGAAGCATTCCGGCGCCTTGATGTCCTCGAGGTTGATGCCGCCAAACGCGGGGTGCAGAAAGCGCACGCAATTGACGAACTCGTCGACATCGCGGGTATCGATTTCAAGATCGATCGAGTCGATATCGGCAAAGCGCTTGAACAATGCGCATTTGCCCTCCATGACCGGCTTTGCCGCGAGCGCGCCGAGGTCGCCGAGCCCCAAGACCGCTGTGCCGTTCGAGATCACCGCGACGAAATTGCCCTTCGAGGTGTAATCGAAGACGGTGCCGGGCTGGCGTTGGATGTGCAAGCACGGGAACGCGACACCGGGAGAATAGGCGAGCGTCAGATCTCGCTGCGTCGTCAAGGGTTTGGTCGGCGCGATCGACAGCTTTCCCGGACGCCCGCCGGCGTGGAACTGCAGGGCCTCGTCCTCGCTTGCGCCAATGATGCCGGTGTCCATGCCTTTGGACGCTCCTCGTCAATGAGGCCTCGGCTTATGCCGGTCGCCTCTCGTCGCGCATCAGTCTAGAGACCGCCTCATGTGGCGTCAAAGCCGCGCTGGGAGATGGTTGACAGCCCGAGCCGCGGACCTATATTGCGCGGCTCGCGGACGGGGTTGGCCCGGTCCGGTCGCATACGCGTGCCATTGCGAGTTGCGTCGGGTGTACGGCAGGTTTTATCGGCGGGTATTATGTTCGCAGTCATCCGCACCGGCGGCAAACAGTATAAGGTCGCCAAGGACGATGTCATCTCGGTCGAACGGCTCCCGGCCGAGCCGGGCGGCGTGATCGAGCTCGGCGAGGTGCTGATGATCGGCGAAGGGGCCGAGGTCGCGACCGGCACCCCGCTTCTCGACGGCGCGTCGGTCAGCGCCACCGTTGTCGAGCAGAAGCGGGCGGCCAAGATCATCGTCTTCAAAAAGAAGCGGCGGCACAACTACCGCCGCAAGAAAGGGCATCGCCAGCAGCAGACCGTTTTGCGCATCACCGATATCAGAAGCGCTGACGGTGCGGCGGGATTGGAGCCCGAGCGAGGAGCAGCAGATGGCACATAAGAAAGCGGGCGGTTCGTCACGCAACGGGCGCGACAGCGCCGGCCGGCGGCTCGGCGTCAAGAAATTCGGCGGCGAGATTGTTATTCCCGGCCACATCATCGTGAGGCAGCGCGGCACCAAATTCCACCCGGGGGCGCATGTCGGGATCGGTCGCGATCACACGCTGTTTGCGACCGCCCAGGGCGCAGTTAAGTTTCACACCGGGCTGGCCGGCCGGACTTATGTTTCGGTGGTGCCTCCCGCGCCGCCGCCGGCCGAGGCCGCCGAATAGCCGTTCTCCGAGACAGCCGAGAGCTAAACTGGGAGCGGCCCGGCTGCTCCCCTTTTAGTTTGCGCAGATGCAATTCCTCGATCAGTGCAAGATTTACTTGAAGAGCGGTGACGGCGGGCGCGGCGCGATGAGCTTTCGCCGCGAGAAATTCATCGAGTTCGGCGGCCCTAATGGCGGCGACGGCGGCAAGGGAGGGGACATCGTCTTCGTGGCGGCCGATAACCTGAATACGTTGATCGATTACCGGTATCGTCAGCATTTTCGGGCGCAAGACGGCCGACCCGGCGCCGGACGCCAGCGCACCGGCGCCAATGGCGAGGATCTCGTCTTGCGGGTCCCGGTCGGGACCCAGGTGATGGATGAAGACAATCGGATCGTCCTCGCCGACCTCACTCGCCCCGGCCAACGGATGACCTTTCTCAATGGCGGCGACGGCGGTTTCGGCAATACGCACTACAAGAGCTCGACCAATCGCGCGCCGCGCCGAGCCGATCCCGGCTGGCCGGGACGCGAGACTTGGGTATGGCTGCGCTTGAAGCTGATCGCCGATGCCGGTCTCGTCGGCCTCCCCAACGCCGGGAAATCGACTTTTCTCGCGGCGGTTACGCATGCTCGCCCCAAAATTGCCGACTATCCTTTTACGACCCTGAAGCCGCAGCTCGGCGTCGTTCGGCTGCACGATGAGGAATTTGTGCTGGCCGACCTCCCCGGACTGATCGAGGGAGCGAGCGAAGGCGCTGGCATCGGCACCCGTTTCCTCGGCCACGTCGAGCGCTGCGCCGTCGTTCTTCACCTAGTGGACGGCACTCTCGACGATGTCGTCGGCGCCTACCGCACGATCCGCGAAGAACTCGCCCAATATGGTCATGGCCTTGCGGAGAAAACGGAGATCGTCGGGCTCAACAAGAGCGACGCACTCGATCCCGAGGCGATGAGCGCGAAGTGCCGCCAGCTGCAGCAGGCGGTCCGGCCGGGCACTCAGGTCCGTCCGCTGTCCGGCGTGACTGGCGCCGGCGTGCCGGAGGTGGTAGCGGCGGTGCTGGCGGCCGTGTCGGCGGAACGCGCCGATAAGGATGAAACCTCGGTGGAGGCGAGCTCTCTCGCTTATCCGCCGTGAGCGCAGCGACGCACGACGCCCCTCCCACTCCTGCCCAAGCACTCGTAGCGGCACGGCGGCTCGTCGTGAAGATCGGGTCGGCACTGCTAGCTACCGAAAACGGTGAGGTGCGCCGGCCATGGCTCGATGCGCTCGCCGATGACGTCGCCCGCTTTCGATCGCGCGGTCAGGAGGTGATCCTGGTGTCGTCGGGGGCGATCGCGGTCGGGCGTCGGCATCTCGGCCTCGCCGGACGGCGCCTACGGCTCGAGGAAAAGCAGGCCGCCGCAGCCACCGGACAGATCCGCCTCGCTCATGCCTACCAGGAAACGCTCGCCCGACACGGCGTCACCGTCGCCCAGATTCTGCTGACCCAGGACGATACGGAAGAACGCCGCCGCCATCTGAACGCCCGCGCGACGTTCGCTCAGCTGCTCGCGCTCGGCGCGGTTCCGGTCGTCAACGAGAACGACACCATCGCCACCGCCGAGATCCGATTTGGTGACAACGACCGGCTCGCCGCACGCGTCGCGCAAATGACCAGCGCCGACATGCTGGTGCTGTTGTCGGATATCGACGGGCTCTACACCGCCGACCCACGTGACGACCCGAGGGCGCGGCACATCGAGCTGGTTGGCGAGATCGGGCCCGAAATCGAGGCAATGGCGGGGAAGGCGCCGCTCGGCTACAGCTCGGGCGGCATGGTGACTAAAATCGCCGCCGCCCGCATCGCGATGAATGCCGGCTGCCGCATGCTGATCTCCAAAGGCAAAACCATCGGATCTGCGCCGGGGCCTCTCGCCGCCATCGAGGCGGGGGACAAGGCGACGCTGTTCCTGCCGCGAGGCGAGCCGCGCTCGGCGCGCAAGGCATGGATTGCCGGAGCGGTCAATCCGTCCGGCACGGTGATCGTCGATGACGGCGCGGCCCGAGCGTTGCAGCGGGGCACGAGCCTTTTGCCGGCCGGCGTCATCGCCGTTGAGGGCATCTTCGAGCGTGGCGACGCGGTGATCATCCGCACCCGGTCGGGCGTCGAGGCCGGCCGCGGCCTCTCGGCTTATTCGAGCGCCGATATCCGGCGCATCGCCGGCCACAAGAGTAGTGAAATCGCCGAGATCCTCGGGTACCGTGGCCGCGATGAGATCATTCATCGCGACGATCTGGTGGTGACCGAACCCCGATGACGACCGAGACGCTTGTGCGCGACCCGACGACGAGATCGGGGTCGGATCTGAACGCCGAAATGGCCGAGATTGGGAGGCGCGCCAGAGAGGCTGCCGTTGCGCTCAGTCTGGCTTCCGCTGATTCCAAAATTGCGGCGCTGAGTAATGCTGCGGCGGCGGTCAGAGCCCGTGAAGCGGACATCCTCGCGGCCAATGCGCGCGACCTCGCGGAGGCCGGAGCGCAGGGCCTATCCGCCGCGTTGCGGGATCGGCTGGCCCTCGACCCGAAACGCGTCGAGGCGATCGCTGCCGGACTGGAAGCCGTCGCGTCGCTGCCCGATCCGGTCGGCCGTGTTCTCGCCGAATGGACGCGCCCCAACGGGCTTCACATCCAGCGCGTCGCGGTGCCGCTCGGCGTCATCGGCATCATTTACGAGAGCCGACCGAACGTCACTGCAGATGCCGGCGGGCTGGCGCTCAAATCCGGCAATGCAGCGATCCTGCGCGGCGGGTCCGAGAGCTTTTACTCGTCGCGCGCACTGGTTGCGGCGCTGGCCGAGGGGTTGCGTTCCGCTGGCCTGCCCGAAGGCGCCATCCAGCTGGTGCCGACCCGCGACCGCGCCGCGGTCGGGCTGATGCTCGCGATGAGCGGCGTTATCGACATTATCGTGCCGCGCGGTGGGCCGTCGCTGATCGAGCGAGTGCAGCGCGAGAGCCGCATCCCGGTCATCGCGCATCTCGAGGGGTTGTGCCACACCTATGTCGACGCCGCAGCGGACCCGGAGAAGGCGCGCAAGATCGTGCTCAACGCCAAGATGCGGCGGGTATCGATCTGTGGGGCCACCGAGACCCTGCTTGTCGACCGCGCCGTGGCCAAAGCGCAGCTTCCCGCGATCCTCGCCGATCTGCGGGCGGCCGGCTGCGAGGTGCGCGGCGACCCGGAGGTTCTCGCGATCGATCCGGCATCGGCGCCGGCGACCGAAGCGGATTGGCACACTGAATACCTAGACGCAATCCTAGCAGTTCACATCGTCGACGGCGTCGCGGGGGCAATCGAGCATATCGCTCGCTTCGGGTCGCACCATACCGACGCGATCATCACCGAGGACAAGGCGTCCGCGGAGCGCTTCTTGCGCGAGGTCGACAGCGCGATCGTGCTGGTCAACGCCTCGACGCAATTCGCCGATGGCGGCGAGTTCGGGATGGGCGCCGAGATCGGCATCTCGACGCAACGGCTGCCGCCGCGCGGCCCGGTCGGCGCCGAGCAGCTGACGACATACAAGTACCTGGTGCGCGGTACCGGGCAGGTGCGCCCCTGAGCAATCAGCCGGAAGCGCGGCCCAATATCGGGCGGCGTCGCCACCTCGGGCTGCTGGGCGGCTCGTTCAACCCGGCCCATGGCGGTCATTTGCATATCAGCGAACTGGCCCTTAAACTTCTCGACCTGGACCAGATTTGGTGGCTGGTCGCGCCGCAAAATCCGTTGAAGCCGGTCGACGGCATGGCCCCGTTCCCGGTTCGGTTGGAGGGGGCTCGCCGGATTGCCGAAGCCGACCGCCGAATCATTGTCACCGATCTCGAAAGCCGGTTGGGATCTTCGCGTTACACTGCCGATACCTTGAGGGCGCTGCGCCGCCGTTTCCCCCGGCTGCGATTTGTGTGGCTGATGGGTGGTGACAACCTCGTCCAGATCCACCAATGGGAGCGCTGGCCCGAGATCTTTCGGACTGTCCCCATTGCCGTATTCGACCGCCCTTCCTATTCTCTAAAAGCGCTTTCCGGACCGGCTGCGAAGCGGTTTGCCCGATACCGTGTTGCGGCTTCGGAGGAGCGTCGGTTGGCCGAAATGGAACCACCCGCTTGGGTGTTTTTCCACACTCGCCTGGATGACCGCTCGGCGACCCGGATTCGGTCGGAGCGAAACCAGATCCATTCGAATAGACTTGCGGAGCAAAAACCCGAATTGTCGACCATAGCTGCCCTGTTACCCCGCACCACACCTATAGAACCCCACCAGACAATCCTCGATCTCATTGTGCAGACGCTCGAGGACGGCAAGGCGGAGGAGATCGTTACGATCGACCTTGCCGGCAAAACGACGATCGCCGACCACATGGTGATCGCCAGCGGCCGTTCGACGCGTCAGGTGCTGGCATTGACCGAGCACCTTGATGAAGTGCTCTCCCGGCGCACCCGGATTTCGATCGAGGGGAAGACGCAGGGCGACTGGGTGCTGATCGACGCGGGTGATGTGATCGTTCACCTGTTCCGTCCAGAAATCCGCAGCTACTACAATCTCGAAAAAATGTGGGGCTCGGCGATGCTCGACAGCGAAGCGGTTCGCCTGTAGCCGGAACGCCTCGATCCGTTTCCGCCTCCTCGTTGTCGGCAGGCTGCGCAGCGGCCCGCTCAAGGAACTCCAGGCTCTCTATGCCGCGAGGATCGTGCCGCCCCCAGCAATAGTCGAGGTGGACGAGAAGCGCTCTTTTCCGCCCGTGCAACTGAAAGCTCGCGAGGGCGAATTGATCCTCGGCGCATTACCGGCCGGCGTCCCACTCGTCGCCCTCGACGAGCGCGGCATCAAATGGTCGAGCCGCATATTGGCCGAGCGGATCGCCGCCTGGCGGGATCGGGGTTCGCCCGAGCTGGCGTTCGCAATCGGCGGCGCCGATGGCCTCCACTCAATGGTTCTCGACCGCGCCGATGCGACCCTCTCGCTTGGGTCGCTGACCTGGCCCCATCTGCTGGTACGAGGGATGCTGCTCGAACAGCTCTATCGCGCTCAGCAAATTCTCGCCGGTCACCCCTATCATCGAGGTTAACGCGTTGGGAACGCTACCTGCTCGCGGTTGGTTTCGCGTATAGAGATAGACTTGCATTGTTTGAGGCTTCCCCGCGATGAATGCCCGTCCCCGTCCGCTTGTGCTGTGCATTCTCGATGGATGGGGCGAGCGGCAGAAAGCCGACGATAACGCAATCGAGATCGCGCGGGCGCCTATTTGGCATCGATTGAAGGCGCGCTGGCCGCATGCGCAGCTGCAGGCGAGCGAGCACTATGTCGGCCTGCCCGACGGCCAGATGGGGAATTCCGAAGTCGGCCACACCAATATCGGAGCCGGACGGTTAGTTTTGCAGGACCTGCCGCGCATCGATGCGGCGATCGCCGAGGGCAAGCTCGCCACCATACCGGCATTGTCCGATTTCATAGGCAAACTGAAGGAGAGCCGCGGGACCGCCCACCTGATGGGGCTGATGTCGCCCGGCGGAGTTCATTCGCACCAGCGCCAGATCGCCGCCCTGGCCCGCATTCTCGCCGAAGCCGGGGTGCCGGTCGCCGTCCACGCCTTTCTCGACGGGCGTGACACGCCGCCCAAGGCAGCCGCTTTGTATGTGAAGCAGTTTCAGGAAGACATTGCCGGCCTTCGCGATCTGCGGATCGCCACGCTCTGCGGCCGCTATTACGCGATGGATCGCGACAAGCGCTGGGACCGGGTCGAGAGAGCTTATCGGGCGATCGTCAGCGGCGTCGGCGAGCGCGCCGATGATCCGCTGCAGGCGGTCGAGGCCGCCTATGCCCGCGCCGAGACGGACGAATTCGTGGCGCCCACCGCAATTGCGGGTTATCGTCGGAATGCGCGACGGCGATGGTCTGCTGATCGCGAATTTTCGCGCTGACCGGGTGCGCGAGATAGCCGCTGCTCTGCTCGACCCCGACTTCTCCGGCTTCGCGCGGGAAAAGCGGATCGCGTTTTGCGCCACTCTCGGACTTGTCGAGTATTCGACGGAGCTCAACCGAGTTCTCGCGACGCTGTTCCCGCCCGAGAACCTCAACGACAGCTTTGGCGAGGTGGTGTCACGGGTCGGCCTGACCCAGCTGCGCATCGCGGAAACCGAGAAATACGCGCACGTCACGTTCTTCTTCAACGGCGGGCGCGAGTTGGTCTTTCCAGGTGAGGAGCGGATCCTCGTTCCTTCGCCGAAGGTCGCGACCTACGATCAGCAGCCTGAGATGTCGGCGCCCGAAGTTACCGACAAGGTTGTCGAAGCGATCCGCTCCGGACGGTTCGACGTCGATCGTATTAAATTACGCAAATGCAGACATGGTCGGGCATACCGGCCGCATCGACGCCGCGACCAAAGCGGTCGAGACCGTCGATGCTTGCCTCGGCCGACTGTCCGAGGCCGTCGAACAGGCCGGCGGCACGCTCGTCATTACCGCCGACCACGGCAACGCGGAAATGATGCGCGACCCTGAAACCGGCGAGCCGCACACCGCGCACACGCTCAACCCGGTGCCGTTCGTTGTGGTGAACCCGCCGGCAGAAATCGGCCACCTCGAAAACGGCCGCCTTTCGGACATCGCCCCGACCTTGCTCGACATTCTCGGTCTGACGAAGCCCGCCGCGATGACCGGCCACTCGCTCATCTCATCGACTGCGGGACGGCAGGCAGCGGATTGAACCGCACCATTTCGCCGCGGCGGCTCGGCTTGATCATCGCCCGCACTGCCGGGTATCTTATGCCAAGTGCATCGTGCCGATTGGGCCCGAGACATAGGGTGAATGGATGAAGCGTTCGGGTCTCATGGTGGCGGTCGCCGCCACTGTCCTCGTGTTCTCGCTGCGCCAGGACCTCGGCGCAGCACCGCCGGCCAACTCGGCTGAAACCTACAAGCAGCTCAATTTGTTCGGCGAGGTCTTCGAGCGCGTACGCGCCGAATATGTCGACGAAGTCAGCGACGACACCCTGGTAGAGTCGGCGATCAACGGCATGCTGACCTCGCTCGATCCCCATTCGAATTACCTGAACTCCAAAGAACTTCAACGATATGAAGGTCCAGACCCGCGGCGAGTTTGGCGGGCTGGGGATCGAAGTTTCTATGGAGAGCGGCCTCGTCAAGGTTGTCTCGCCAATCGACGATACGCCGGCGGCGCGCGCCGGCCTGAAGCCCGGCGATCTGATAACCCACCTTGATGGTGACCCCGTCCAGGGGATGACCCTTCCGGAGGCGGTCGAGAAAATGCGCGGCCTGATCGGCAGCGAAATCAAGCTGACGATTCGGCGCGAGGGAAAGGACCCCTTCGACGTCAAGTTGACCCGCGCAACGATCAAGATCCAGTCGGTCCGCTCCCACCTCGAGGGCGACACGATCGGCTACATTCGGATCACCAGCTTCAACGAGCAGACCGATGTCGGCCTCAACAATGCAATGAAGAACCTAAAGCAGCAGGCCGGCAACAAGCTCTCCGGGGTGATCCTCGATCTGCGCAACAACCCGGGCGGGCTGCTCGACCAGGCGGTTGCGGTGTCGGACGCCTTTCTCGACAAGGGCGAGATCGTGTCCACTCGCGGCCGGCGCAGCGAGGATGCACAGCGCTATAACGCTCGCCCGGGCGACATCGCGAGCGGTCTGCCCGTGGCGGTATTGATCAACGGCGGGTCTGCCTCGGCCAGCGAGATCGTCGCCGGCGCGTTGCAGGACCACCACCGCGCGATCCTTCTCGGGACGAAATCCTTTGGCAAGGGATCGGTGCAAACAATCATCCCGCTCCCCGGCCACGGGGCGATGCGGTTGACCACGGCGCGCTATTACACGCCCTCGGGACGCTCGATTCAGGCGAAAGGAATCGATCCGGACATCGTCGTCGAAGCCGCCAAAATCGAGAAGACACCCGAGAAGGGGGAGAAGGGCGACAAGGTCGCCACCGCGACGGATCTGAAAAAGGACGATTCCGGAGACGGCCCCCCCGAGCAGACATCCGTCGATCCGTCGATCATGGGCACGCCCGCCGACTACCAGCTGGCCAGGGCGGTCGACATGCTGCGCGGCATCGCGATGTTCAACGGACGCGTCGTCAACTGACGATACGCTAACCGGCGGTATCGAATGAAAAGGCCGACAAAGACGGCGAGCCGCTCGGCTATCGTCCGGCAGTCGGCATCATGCTGCTCAACGCACAGGGAGAGGTGTTCGTCGCGCGCCGCCTCGACATGCCGACGATGCCGGCATGGCAGATGCCGCAAGGCGGGATCGATCCGGGTGAGACCCCGCGCCAGGCGGCTCTGCGAGAACTGAAGGAAGAGATCGGCACCGCCAAGGCCGAGATCATCGGCGAAAGCCGGGGTTGGCTGTACTACGATCTGCCGACCGAACTCGCCGGCAGCGTATGGGGCGGGCGCTACCGGGGCCAGCGCCAAAAATGGTTTGTCATGCGCTTCACCGGCCGGGACAGCGACATAAACCTCGCCACCGAGCATCCGGAATTCGATGCCTGGCAATGGGTTGCGCCATTTCGCCTGCCGGAGCTGATAGTCCCGTTCAAGCGTCAGCTCTACATCGACATATTAGCCGAGTTTCGAGAGCACTGCGTGCCCCTGGCCTAACCGGGTGGCAAGTCCGCCATTGCCGCGTCAATTGCGGCCGCACTCGGCATTGCGGTTTGAGCGCCACGGGCGAGGCAGGCAAGGCCGGCGGCGGCACTGGCCCGCCGCAATGCGGCTGCGAGGCTCGCTCCCAAATCGAGCGCCGCCGCGAGAACCCCGACAAAGGTGTCACCGGCGCCCGTCGTATCGACCGGGTCGATCGCGAGCGCCGGCAAATCGAGCCGGCTGCCGTCGGCGAGAAACGCACCGGCTCCCGCCGCGCCGCGCGTCACCACGAGCCCTTGCCGCAGCCGGCGGGCAATCCCCATTGGATCAGACGACATCGTCGCGGCCTCGCTCTCGTTCGCGACAAGGAGATCGATTTCCGGCAACAGCGCGAGATCGATCGGCAGCGCCGGCGCCAGGTTGAGCACAGCATCGGCCGCAGCGTCTTCGGACGCGTCTGATCAGCGCTTCGGGTTTCGCCGGGCGGGACTTCGAGCTGGGCGACGAGGGTTGTGTTGGCGTCGAGCAAATCCTCGGGCACCCAGTCGCACCGTACGCCCATATTGGCGCCGGGAGCCACGGCGATAATGTTCTCGCCCGCGGCCGACACCATGATCAAGGCACAGCCGGTCGGGAGTTCGAGGTCGCGCACCAAACGCGTATCGACGCCCTCGCCGCGGAGCGAAGCGAGGGCGATCGCGGCAAAGTGATCGCGGCCGACGGCGCCCACGAGCATAACATCGGCTCCGGCTCGACGCGCCGCCAGCGCCTGATTGGCACCCTTACCACCTGGTAGAAGTTCGTACGAGCCGCCCAGCACGGTCTCCCCAGGCTGGGGCAATTTTGGAACCGGGACGATAAGATCGGCATTTATTGACCCAAAGGTCAGGATCATGTGACAGGGTCCCGCTCGGGAAACAACCGGTCGCAACTCCGATTACAGCGGCTGGTTGTAATCTGATATATCTCAGATCGCACTGACGGAGAAGGCGTATGGAGGGCTTCGAGACACGCCATCTGGGGCGCACGCCCCTCAGATTGACGGTCCTGGGGCTCGGCACCGGAACCCTCGGCGGACACCGGATCCCGGTCACTCGAGACGAAGGAGAGGCGGTTGTAAGGGCGGCGTGGTCGGCCGGCGTTCGCTATTTCGACACTGCGCCTTTCTATGGTTTCGGAAAGGCGTGCCGAATTGTCGGCGACGCGCTGCGCGAGTTGCCCCGCGAAGATTGGGTCTTGTCGACCAAGGCAGGGCGGCTGCTGCGGCCGCAGACGAATGCCGGCACTCCCGGTGCGCTGCGGCATCCGATGCCGTTCGAGGATGTCTTCGATTATTCCTACGATGGGATCATGCGCTCGTTCGAGGACGACTTACAGCGCCTTGGCCTGGCACGGATCGACATCCTTTACGTCCATGACATCGGTGCGCGGCAGCACGGCAAAGATGCGCATCCCGGGATCATGCGCACCTTTCGCGACAGCGGATATCGCGCGCTCGAACAATTGCGCTCATCCCGCCAGCTGGCGGGCAATCGGGATCGGGGTCAACGAATGGGAAGTTCTGCTCGAGGCGATCGATTGGGGCGATTGGGACGTCTTTCTTCTTGCCGGGCGCTATACGCTTCTCGAGCAGACGCCCCTCGATGAACTGCTCCCCCAATGCCTGCGATCCGGGATATCGGTCGTAATCGGGGCGCCGTTCAATACCGGCATTCTCGCCGGCCGCGACACTTGGAACTATCGGCCGGCGCCTCCCGAGATCGTGGGCGGGTCAAAATGATAAAGGCAATCTGCGACAGTCATCAGGTGCCTCTCGTCGCCGCGGCGCTGCAGTTTCCACTCGCTCATCCAGCCGTCGCGGCGATCCTCCCCGGGCCGCGCAATGTCGATGAGTTCGAGGCTAACGCGAAGCTCCTGCGCTACCCGATCCCGCCGGCCTTGTGGGCCGATTTGCGCAATGCCGAACTGCTCCATCCAGATGCGCCAACCCCGGCGTGATCGCAGCGAGCCGGCGCCGGCCGAGTGGGCTGGTCAGCCGGACTTCGACTCGCGCCGGCCTGTACTGCCCGCCTAAGCTCACTCCGACGACTCGATCCTCTCCATGTCCTCGTCGCTGAAGCCGAAATGGTGGCCGATCTCGTGGATCAGCACGTGGCGCACCAGATGCCCCAAGTCTTCGCCGCTCTCGCACCAGTAATCGAGGATCGGCCGGCGATAGAGAAAGATCATGTCGAGGTCCGGCCGTGGATCGCTGACGCTCTTGTGCGGTAGCGCCACGCCCCGATAAAGGCCGAGAATATCGAACGGGCTTTCGAGGTCCATCGCCGCCTCGGTTTCCTCGTCGGGGAACTCCTCGACCCGGATCACGACGCGTCCGAGCTGGCGTTTCAACTGCCGCGGGATGGTTCCCAGCGCGCGTTCCGCCAACGCCTCGATCTCGGCGAGCGATGGCGGCAGGCGGTCCGACATGATATCACTCCCGCTCCTGACGGAGGTTAGAATGGTCGAAAGACTGGTCGGAGCACAGCGGCAAACCGCGTTGCACGAGCTGCACGGTTGGGTCGAGGTCGACGATCGCGATGCGATCCGCAAGACCTACCATTTCGAGAACTTCTCCGAAGCCTGGGCCTTCATGTCGCGAATGGCGCTCCTGGCGGAAAAAATGGACCACCACCCCGAGCTGTTCAACGTCTACAACCGCGTAGAGGTCATCCTGTCGACGCACGACGCGGGCGGGCTCAGCGAGCTCGACATTCGACTGGCGCATGCGATCGACGAGATCGCCCCCGAAAGGGACCGCCGCCCGCCCTTGCCCTGAGCGCGGCCGACCGCCTCCTAGCGCGGCGCCATGCGCAAGGCGCCGTCGAGCCGGATCACCTCGCCGTTGATCATCGGGTTCTGGCACAAGTGGAGGACCAGCGCGGCATATTCCGCGGGCCGGCCGAGCCGGCTCGGGAACGGAACGCTCGCGGCGAGGCTCTCCTGGACGTTCGGCGGCAATCCCTGCAGCATTGGCGTCTCGAAGAGACCCGGGGCAATCGCCACTACCCGCACCCCATAGCGCGCCAGTTCGCGCGCAGCCGGCAGAGTCAGCGAGACGATGCCGCCTTTCGAGGCGCTGTAGGCCGCCTGCCCGATCTGGCCTTCATAGGCCGCGACCGAAGCAGTCGAGACGATGATGCCGCGCTCGCCGTCGGCGAGCGGGTCGAGAGTGGTCATCTCCGCGGCGACGACCCGCAGGAGGTTGAAGCTGCCGATCAGATTGACCTCGATGACGCGCCGAAACGCATCGAGCGGCAGCGGGCCGTCGCGCCCGACGATCCGCCCGGCGGTGCCGACGCCGGCGCAATTGACGGCGATGCGCGCCGGGCCGTGCCGCTGGCGCGCTGCCGCTACGGCGGTTTCGACCGCGGCGGCGTCGGTCACATCGCAGCCGATGGCGAAGCCGCCTATCGCGCGCGCCGCGGCGGTCGCCGACGCTTCGTTGATGTCGAGGATCGTGACCTTGACCCCCACCGCGGCCAGCGCCTCTGCCGTCGCCCGGCCGAGACCGGAGGCTCCGCCGCTGACGATTGCCGACTGCCCTGCGATCTCCATGCGCTCCTCCTGCCGATGATCCGCGCCGGGAAAGCTTATCGCCGAGGCGACCTCGGTGCACGCCTCTCGCCCCGGCGCGTCAGCCCGGCGAGCCGGGCCTCGCGATATGCGACGTAGACCGAAGATCCGGCAATGATAGCGGCGCCTACCCAGGTCCATACATCGGTCACCTCGCCGAACCACACGAAGCCGATCAGCGCGGCAAACGGCAGACGGGCAAACTCGAAGGGCGCGCAAGCGCTGGCGTCGGCCGCCGCGAGCGCCCGCGCTACGGAAAAATGCGCGATCGTCCCGAGACCACCGAGCCCGACGAGTGCGCCGAGCGTCGACGGGTCCGGCCACCGCCACACAAACAACGCCGGCACCAGTGACAACGGCGTCAGGTAAATCATAAACATCGCGACGATCCTGCCCGGAGGCTCGGTACGCGCGAGAAATTTGACGGTGATATTGTTCATCGCCGCGCTCGCCGCCGACACCAGCAGGATCAGGAGGTTCGCGTCGAGCCGCTCGCCGCCCGGCCGCATGATCACGAGCACGCCGAGAAAGCCGATGACGACCGCGCTCCAGCGGCGAAGCCTGACGTCCTCATGCAGGACCAGCACCGCCGCTATCGTGGCGAAGAGGGGTGCGGTGAAATTGACGGCGGTCGCGGTCGCCAATGGCACGACTGTGATCCCATAGAACCAGGTCACCATCGAGACCAGGCCTACCGCCCCGCGCAGCAGGTAAAAACCAGCGTTGCGGCTGCGCAACAGACCCGGACCGCCTTTGATGATCCAGGGGAGTACAAGTACGAGCCCGAACAGGCAACGGAAGAACGCGACTTCGAACGGGTGCATCGATTGTGCCGCGGCGCGGATCAGGACGTTCATCATCACCGCGCAGACGCCGCTGATCAGAATCCACAGCGCGGCGCGGGTAGTCGGCGCGAGCCGCGGCATCGTCCGCAAAGGCATCAGAGATAGATCTCGGCGACTCGCGGCGGCGAGATGCGCAGAATCGAAATCAGCGAAGCGGCACTGTATAGACGAGCAGCAAGCTTTGTTCCCCCGGGTTCTGCTTCGTCAGGCCGGCATTCGATATGTGATAAAAGGCGAGACCAAGGCGGCTTCGGTTCGCGAAGCGGTAATCAAACTCGGCGCCGCTGCGAAACTCCCACCAGGAGCCGAGATCGAGACCGTCCCCGCGGTACCAGTACCCGCCCGCGAAGGTCGGGGTCACAACCCAGTTCGCAGCGAAATTCACGTCGATGCCGAAACCGGCATAGCCGTAGAACGCGCCGGCGCTGGTGCCCATCAGGCCGACAAACGGCGCTACAATCCATAGCACATCGCCGAACCGGTACTCGCCCTGCAGTTGGGCCCTGCGCGCGGCGCCGATTTTCTTCGGGTCGGGGTTGATTGCGAAAACACCGGCGCCGGTTCCTATGCTCGGCGGATCCGCGGGCGATCCCAGGGTGACGAAGGAGCCCAAGGGGATTTGCGCCGCCGCGGGAGGCGCTGTCGAGATGCCGAACGCCAAGAGCAAGATCGCCCCTAACCGCCTCACAGATTTCTCGCTCACGTTTTCCCCACCCCCGATCGCGGATCGGTCGAGACCGCGCTTCCTTTATCGTAAAACGCAAACGATGCTGCGCAAGTGAAACCGCTCGGCAAACTCAGATCCGCTTCATTCGTTCCGTCGCCAGGACCAACTGCTCGCGAATTCCCGGCTCCATCGCCGAATGGCCGGCATCGGGGACAATTACATACTCCGCTTCGGGCCAAGCGCGAGCTAGCTCGTCGGCGCTGGCGATCGGGCAGACCATGTCGTAGCGCCCTTGCACGATTATCGCGGGCAAATGCCGGATCTGTCCGACGCGGGCGATGAGATCACATTCACCGGTGAACAGATGGCGAGTGAAGAAGTGCGCTTCGATTCGGGCCAGGCCAAGAGCAAGCCGGTCCTCGCTGAAGGCGGCCACCGTCTCGGGGTTGGGCAACAGTGTCGAGCAGGCGCCCTCGTAGATGCTCCAAGCGCGCGCCGCCGGCATGTGGGTGCGCGGGTTCGGGTCTCGCAGGCGCTGGTAGTAGGCGGCGAGAATGTCGCTGCGTTCGGCCTGGGGGAGAAATCCCGAAAAGGCGCGCCACGCTTCGGGAAACACTCTGCGAATGCCGTAAAGAAACCACTCGATCTCCTCACGCCGGCACAGAAAGATCCCGCGCAGCACGAGCCCGATGCAGCGGAGCGGGTGGGTCTCGGCGTAATGCAGCGCCAATGTCGAGCCCCAGGACCCGCCAAATACCAGCCATTTATCGATATCCAGCGAGGTGCGCAGATGTTCGATATCGGCCACGAGATAGGCCGGCGTGTTGTCGGCGATCTCACCGAGCGGCCTTGATCGGCCGGCGCCGCGCTGATCGAAAACCACGATCCGCCAATATTCAGGATCGAAAAACCGCCGGTGCACCGGGGTTGCGCCCGCGCCGGGACCGCCGTGCAGAAACAACGCCGGGACACCGCGCGGATTACCCGACTGCTCCCAATACATCGTGTGGTGGGCATCGAGCCGCAGAGTGCCCGTGCGGTATGGCTCGATCGGCGGGAACAGATCGCGGCGGTTGATCATCAGCGGGCAGTGTAAGAGGGCCTGCGCCGATTACCTAGCCTCAACGCGGCAGCTGGCCGTCAAAGGCGCGAGGTTGAGTACGGCCGTTGAACCGAGCCCGCCGTTCGCTACATTCTATTGTTCGATGGCTTCAAATCCGGCCGCAGCTTCCACCTCGGAAATTGCCATGTTGAGTACGGTTGCCGCCGCGAGGGCTTTTCGGTAGTGGGCCATCAGTCTTCGCTTTGGGATTCGCCCCAGTGCTCTTCCTCAGGTTCTCCTTGAACCCTTGTGACCGGCTAACGGCTTACGATAACCGGGCAACCGCAGATCGGGCACGTTGCAGTAAGCGAATTGACGGACGGCTCTTTTGCCAGCTGCACCTGCAATTGCGCGACCAAACCTGCGTGGTCCGCAGGACCGCCGCAACGATTGGCAAGAGCCAACCCGAGAGGGCTCTCGGGGGCGATCTCTTCGACCTGCCATGCTCCGGCGGATCGCGTCGCCGCAAAAGCGGCTGCGGCTCCGACCCAACCGGCAGCAGAGCGCAACAGATGGCGTCGTCCCCGCGCGAAATCACTCACCTTCCGATCCTCCTGCGTTCCGGGTCTACCGCAATTTAGCGCGAATATAGCAACGACACCCGTTTTTCGCCGGCCGGCCCTGCAACGTCGATTTCTTTCGCCAGCTTTTGCGCCATCGCGTCGGCAAACGAATTGAAGTCCTGGACGACCAGCAGGAAGGCGTTGGTTCCGCCGATCACGTTCTGCCGATAATAAAGCGGCAGTCCGCCGGGCGGCTGAGTATGGGCGGAGTAGCCCAAATTCGGCTTGTCGTTGATGATCGCCAACCCGTTGATGGTGACCCCTTGGGCGATCGCCTGATCCCTGGCCTCGGTGACGGCGCGCCCCGAATTATTGGTGCCGTCGCCGGAGACATCGATGATGCGCCGCTTGGCCTGCCATTTCGATTTGGTGAAATGTGCCATAGCAAAGTCGATGGCGGCGCTTATCGAGGTGCGCCCCATGAACGAGCGCGGCGCGGCGAGGATCGCCGCGGCCATGCTGCCGGCATCTTCCTCGTCGCGTATTTCGGTCCAATCGACAACAACCTGCTGATCCTCGTCCCCCGACCACTCGATGAAACAAACGCCGATGGCCGCGCCCGGGCGAGCGTGAATGGCCGCGAGCACGCGGGGATCGGCCACCGCCGCGGCGTATCCCTTCCGTTGCAAATCGAATTCGCCGTCGTCGATGCTGCGTGAGACATCGGCGGCAAGGATCACCTCCAAGTCTACGCCGGCGCTCCGCGCTTCCCCGGTGACGGAAAAGAACGCCAATAACACGATCGCGACGAGGGCCCCTCTCATCGGAATTTCTCCCTTACGGCGTTTTCAGGATAAGACCAGACCCCGTTCTCGGGAAAGGGGTTCGCAGCCCTGTCTTGGAGCGCTCGATCCACTCGCTTCCCAGCCGACCCCACATTGGGCACCGAACGGTCCCCTGGCGTCTGTCTAGAGAGGAGAACCGCGGGGTGTCCCGCCGGCTACTGATCGCGCACGCGCAGTTGGCCATTTGGTCCGAGCGTAACCCCAGGGAGTTGTCCGCGCGATTGCGCCAGGCTGCGGTTCTCGTCTCCTGGCTGATCGAGCAGGCGGCGATTGTAGAGCGTGTACTTCGTCGCGCCGAGCGGCGGTGCAATCTCGGCGCGCGCCTGATCGAGCTCGGCAGCGATCCCAGCGTAATCCGACCCTGGAGCGGCACAACCGGCAAGGGCGGCCGTCGCGCACACGATTGTAACTAGCCTCATTTCCTCCGAACGTCGGGACTGGCCGTCGACAACCGTAAAACAAACCGGGATCGCGACAAGGGCAAGTGTCATCGGACTTATCCTATCCCGTTCATTTTGGATAAGACCAGACCTCGTTTTCGGGAAAAGGGGGTTCGCAGGTTCCCAATAACGTTATAGTATATCGTCGCCGGGACGCGTTCTGATCGCGCGTTCGGCGGATAGAGGCGGGGGACACAGGATCGAGATGGGGGTGCGCCTCTCCATAGGGGTTCGGTTCGGTCGCGCTCGGCAGAGGCGGCGCCGAGCCGGCGCGCTCGTCGGCACATTTGCGATCCTGCTTCAGGCTGTTCTGTTCGCCTGGCATCATCACCCAGCTTCCTTTCATGTATGGTCTCCCTGGGGCCGTCACGACCCTGGTGGCACCGACCGCCCCGGTCATGCCGGCGTTGGCCGATCACGACTGCGAAATCTGCTTCGCGGTCAGCCATCACGGCGCCGTTCCGGTCGATTTTTACGCGGCAAAGCCACCCGAAAACGCACCGCTGCCTCAAACCCGGATAGCGGCGGTCGAGGTTCCTCTCACACCGTATTCGCTCTTCCGATCCCGCGCACCGCCTGCGGCCTGAGGCTCCCTCTACCCAACTGACCGCAGCAGCAACGCTGCTGCATCCCGAACATAAAGGGGAACTTGATGGCCAACCCGGTTTGCACGGGGGCGCGGCGCGTGCCCGCTCTCCTTTCGCTTGCCCTTACATCGCTCTTCGTCGGCGCCGTCGCCATGGCGCAGGAAACGTCGGCCCCGGCGACGGGGCAGGCACCGGCCCCAGGGACTGGAGCAGCGCCGACCCCGGAAGGCGGGCCTCTCGTTGGATCTCGATGTGATCGCAAAGCAGCTCGACATCGCGCGCAGCAACATTCAGCCGAGCCTTGGCGCGACCGTCTACGATTTCAACCGCCAAGCGATTGAAACTCAGCCACAAGGTGACAACCAGCCGTTCAACCGGCTGCTGCTGCAGGCGCCCGGCGTCGCTCAGGACTCGTTCGGCCAGCTGCATGTGCGCAACGATCACGCCAACCTGCAATTCCGTATCAATGGAGTTCAGCTGCCGGAAGGGATCAATGTCTTCGGACAGGCATTACAAACGCGGCTCGCCAATTCCGTGGCGCTGATAACCGGCAGCCTTCCGGCGCAATATGGGCTGCGTACCACCGGGATTATCGATATACAAACCAAGACAGGCACCCTGGATCCGGGGGGCTCGGGGACGCTTTATGGCGGGCAGCAAGGCACGTTTCAGCCGAGCTTCGAGTGGGGCGGGCGCGTCGGCCAGGTCGATTATTACTTTACCGGCGAGTACCTGCGAAATAACGAAGGGATCGAGAACCCGGCTCCCACCTTCAACGCGATCCACGACAAGTCCGAGCAGCCGAAAGGGTTTGCCTACGTCTCCGGAATCATCGATCCGACGTCGCGGTTGACCGCCATTCTCGGCGCTTCGCGCAGTGAGTATCAAATCCCGCAAGTCGCGGGCCAGACCCCAAGCCTTGGGCTCACAGTCAACGGCACCAGCGACTTCGCCTCGGCCTCCCTCAACGAGAACCAGCGGCAGATCAACAATTTCCAGATCCTTGCCTACCAGAAGCGGGTCAACGATATCGATTTCCAGATCGCCGGGTTCAGTCGGTACAGCAGCGTTTATTTCTCTCCGGGCGACCCGACTGGCGACATTCTGTTCAACGGGATTGGCCAGACTGCGTATCGCCAGAGTTGGGCGAGCGGCGTGCAAGGCGACGGCAGCTGGCGGGCTTCGCCCGAGCACACGGTTCGCAGCGGCTTCTACATCCAACGAGAGCGCTCGCCGTTCAGCACCACCTCGAATGTCCTGCCGGTAGACCAGAACGGCGTTCAGACAACCGACCAGCCGATCTCGATCTTCGATTCGGCAAGCAAGACCGGATGGATTTACAGCCATTATCTGCAGGACGAATGGAAGGTCGTTCCGACCGTTACGATCAATTTCGGCGCGCGTTACGATCAATTTGCCGAGTTTGTCAGCGAGCGGCAGCTGAGCCCTCGGGTCAATGTGGTTTGGCAGCCGAATGACGCGACAACGCTTCACGCCGGCTATTCGCGCTACTTCACGCCGCCTCCGTTCGAGCTCATCGCGGCGCCAACGATCGCACTCTTTGCCAATACGACCGCCGCGCCGGCCGTCACATTGGATTCGGTGGCTAAGGCGGAGCGATCGCATTACTTCGATGTCGGCGCTACTCAGATCGTTCTGCCCGGGCTCAAAGCCGGCGTCGATGCTTATTACAAGCTCGCCAGCGATTTGATCGATGAAGGACAGTTCGGTGCACCGATCCTTTTCACCCCGTTCAATTACCAGAAAGGATGGGTTAAGGGCGTCGAACTGACCCTCAGCTATGACATCGATAATTGGTCGTTTTACGGCAATTTCTCTGCATCGCAAGAGCTGGCAAAAAACATCATTTCGAAGTCAGTTCAACTTCTCTGCCGATGATTTAGCCTTTATAGCCACTAATGCTATCCACACTGATCACGACCAGACATACACGTCCTCGGCCGGTATCAAGTACAAGGTCCCCACCTGGAACACTCTCTTCTCGGTCGACCTCACCGCCGGCAGCGGTCTCAGAACTACGCTACCGGGCGGTCCTCCGAACGGGGCCGCCCTGCCCGGCTATCAGCAGGTGAATTTCAGCATCGTTCAGCCGATCGACACCGGTATCTACAAGGGGCTGGAGCTACGCTTTGACATCATCAACCTGCTCGATCAGATCTACGAAATTCGCAGCGGCACCGGGCTGGGTGTTTTTGCGCCGCAATTCGGCCCGCGCCGCACTATCCTCGCCGGCCTGACCCAGCGGTTCTAGCGTGCCGCGGACCCGCCACATTCTTGCTGCTTCAAGCTCCGGTTTCCTGGAGTGAAGCTTAGAGGCCGATCGTGAACGACCCCGCCGCGACTCTTTCGATCGTTAAGCTGTTCATGAATGCCGACCCCGTCGTGAAGGGCGTACTGCTGTTGCTGCTCGCGGCTTCGGTGTGGAGCTGGGCGGTCATCATCGACAAGCTCTGGCGGCTGGGAGCGGCGAGCCGCGCCGCGCGCGAGCACGAGGTTCGGGCCGCTGCCGCGCGCTCGCCGCAAGAGCTGTCGGCGGCCGAGGGGCGGGACCCGGCCGGCGTTGTGATATCCGCGGGTCTCGCCGAGAGCGTTGCCGAGCCGCGGCCCCAGCCCGAGACGGCGGGCGAACGCCGCGAGCGCATCGAACGGGCGATGCGGCTCGCCCTCAACGCCGAGCTGCGCCGCCTCGAACTGCGCCTGCCGTTTCTCGCGACCCTCGGCTCGGCCGCGCCGTTCATCGGCCTCTTCGGCACGGTCTGGGGGATCATGCGCAGCTTCGAGGGAATTGCGGCGGCGCACAACACCAGCCTTGCGGTCGTCGCGCCCGGGATCGCCGAGGCCTTGTTCGCCACCGCGATGGGCCTGGCCGCGGCGATCCCGGCAGTCGTCGCCTACAACAAGATCACGGTCGATCTCGGCCGTTTTGCCGGGCGCATGCAGGGACTAATCGGGCGATCGGGCGGCCTGCTCGCGCGAGCCGTGGAAGCCTGACGATGGCCGTTGCTCTGCCCCCATCGGGCGAAATCCCATCGAGCGAAATTGGCGAGGACCGCTACGCCCCGCTCGCCGAGATCAACGTGACGCCGATGGTCGACGTGATGCTGGTGCTGCTCGTCATCTTCATGGTGACCGCGCCGCTGCTGAGCGTCGGCGTTCCGCTCGATTTGCCGAAGTCGCGCGCGACGGCTTTGAGCGAGCCGAAAAAACCGGTCGTGATCAGCCTAAACCGCGAGGGCGAGGTGTTCATCGGTGACGATCGGGTCGATGCCGACCAGCTCGAACCGCGCCTTGCCGCGCTGGCCGCTGAGGATCCGACGCGCATCGTCTATGTCCGCAGCGATAAGACGAACACTTATGCGCAGCTGATGGACACGTTGGGGCTGGTCAATCAGGCCGGATTTTCGAAAGTATCGCTAATTGCCGAGGCGGCCGGTCCGAAGTGAACGGCATCAAGCTCCCCTTCGCTTTATCGCTGGCCGGCCACGCCGCTTGCCTGCTGGCGGTGGCGCTGTTCGTCTCCACGAAGCCGCTTCCGCTTACCGAACCGATCGCCAAAGGCGGAATCGAAGTGGTTTTCGAGCCGGCGCTGCCAAAGCAGGAGGCCACGCCGGCGCCGCCTGAGACGCCTCCCCCGCCTGAGCAGGAGGCGGTTCCACCCCCGCCCGAACCGCCGGTCGTTGCGGCAGAACCCCCGCCTCCCGAGCCACCTCCTCCCGAGGCCCCTCCTCCCGAGCCACCTCCTCCCGAGCCGCCGCCACCCCAGCCCGAGGCGCCTGTCGCGGCGAGTGAGCCGCCGCCCCCTCCACCCCCGCCACCCCAGAAGCACGTTGTCAAGAAGGTGCCAAAGCCTGTCCTGCGGCACCAGGAGGTCCCCCAGCCGACCCAGACTTACCTCCCGAGCCTGCCGCCTCAACTCCCCGCCGCGCCGGCCCCGTCAGCGCCGCCGCAGACCGCGATGGCCGCGACGCCAGCGCCGGCGCCAGTACCGTCACCAGAGGCGAGCGCGGGATACCGTGCGCTGTTGAGCGCCTGGCTCGAAAGCCACAAGCGATATCCCGATGCCGCCCGCCAGCGCGGCGAAGAGGGACGCGCGGTGCTCCGCTTCTCGGTCGACCGCGGCGGGCGAGTGCTCGACTATGCCGTCATCTCGAGCTCGGGCTACTCGGATCTCGACCAGTCGATCGAAGAGATGATGCGGGGCGCCACCTTGCCGCCCTTCCCGGCAGGGATGCCCCAGCGGGAAATGCAGATATCGGTGACGATCCGCTTCAGCCTGCGCCGGTAATCTGAGCGGTATGTCATTCCGGGCCTGCCCCGTCGAGGCACCCCGGAACGACGCACACCACCACTACAGCGTCGCATCCACCAGCTTGCCCGGCACGAGATAGGCTCGGTCCCAGCGCGACCATCTGCCCGGAACCGGGCGGCCGGGATTGCGGTCGCTGCGCCAGCAGACATCCGCACCCGGCGGCGCCTCGATGAACTTGGTCGAATTGTTGGGCATCGCGAATTCGAGTGTCGAGATGTAGCCGTCGTCGCGCGCCGCGCAGTCCGGATTGGCGGTGATCACCGCCTCAACATTGATCAGCCCGAAATTGGGGTTGCTCAGCTGCAGCTTACCGGGCAAAGGCTCGGCTGGCTGCGGCGCGCAAGATCCGGCGCAGAGCAAGACGATGGCCATAAAGGCCAGCAGGTTTTGTGCAGTCGACAATGAGATCCCCAGAAAGGAAGGTGCCGGGTTTTGAGCTTTTTCCGCGACCTGCGATCAGCTTATCATGGCCGGGCCCGGGTCAAGAAAGGACGAGATCATGGACAAACGTATTGCGGTGATCGGTGCCGGCGCAATCGGCGGCTACACCGGCGGTCATCTCGCGCATAACGGGTTCGACGTGATATTGATCGACCCTTGGCCCGAGCACATCGAGACGATCCGTCGCGACGGGCTTGCGATCGAGGGTGTGACCGCGGAGGAATATGTCTGCGCCAAACCGAAGACGATGCACCTGACCGAGGTGCAAGAGCTTGCGAAGCAGAGACCGATCGACATCGCGATGGTTGCGGTCAAGTCTTATGACACGGAATGGGCGACGATGCTGATCGCCCAATATCTGGCACCCGACGGATACGTCGTGTCGTTGCAGAACTGCATGAACGAGGAGCGTATCGCCGGGATCGTCGGCCCCGACAAGACGGCCGGCGTCATCCCTGCGCTGCTCGGCGCCGAGCTCTACGCGCCGGGCCGGGTTCGCCGCACCGCCGCAAAGGGGTCCTCGCCCCATGAGGTCTACCGCGCAGGCGAATTGCACGGCCGCATCACCAAGCGAATCGAAGAGCTCGCCGACATGATCCGCACGATCGACAGCGTCAAGGCGACGACCAATCTGTGGGGCGAGCGCTGGTCGAAGCTGTGCGTCAACGGCATGGCCAACGGCGTCGCGGCCGCCACCGGCATGTCCGGCAACGATATGAACCGGGACGACAAAATCCGCCGCCTCAGCATTCACCTCGCCGGCGAGGGGGTGCGCGTCGGCCAGGCGCTCGGCTACCAGCTCGAGCATATCCGCATGCACGAGCCCGAGGTGATCGCCCGCGCCGCCGAGGGCGACCCGACCGCGCTCGACGAGGTCGAATCGGCGATCCTCGCCGCCTTGCAGTCGAACACCCGCAGCGAGCTGGCCCGGCCCTCGATGGGTCAGGACATGCTGAAGGGCCGGCGCACCGAGATCGACTTCATCAACGGGCTGATCGCCGCGAAGGGCCAGGAAGTCGGCGTCCCCGCCCCGACCCACGTCAAGCTCGTGGCGGCGGTCAAACAGGTCGAGCTCGGCAAGATCCCGGCGAAACCGGAGAACCTCTACGCGATTTGAATCCTCGGCGTGAAATGAGTCTCCTCGCATCAAGGCTTTACGCCCAAATTTCGTCATTCCCGCGAAAGCGGGAACCCAGGGCGGCAAGGTCGGCGGCCGAGCCCCTGGACCCCCGCTTTTCGAGGGTGTAATCCAATCCCGAAGATTTGGGGTCATCGCTAGGGTTTGTCTCACTTCTGTGGTATAAGCCTATTAGTGGGGTATGGGGGGTGGGATGGGCGAGGGTGTGCGGGTGATCGGTCCGGACCGCGCTCAGCTGCGCTGGGAGATGGTCGACTTGGACAGCCAATTGCCGGACGACCACCGGGCGCGGCTGGTTTGGGCGTTTGTCGAAGGTCTGGATCTGAGCGAATTTTACGACCGGATCAAGGCACGTGACGCGGTTGCCGGACGACCGGCAACCGATCCGCGCGTGGTATTGGCGGTGTGGCTTTATGCGACATTGGAGGGGATCGGTTCGGCGCGGGCGATCGACCGCCTGTGCCAGCAGCACGCGGCCTATCGCTGGCTGTGCGGTGGCGCCCCGATCAATCACGATCTGCTGGCGGGGTTTCGACGCGAGAATGCGGCGTTGTTGGATCGCCTGCTGACCCAGAGCGTGACCGGACTGATCGCCGAGAAGCTGGTCACCCTGGAGGAGATGGCAATCGACGGGACCAAGGCGCGCGCCTGGGCGGGCCGGGGTTCGATGTGCAAGCGCAAACGGCTGGAGAGTATCGAGCAAGCGGTGGCCGAACGGGTGGCGGCGCTGAAGCGCGAACTCGATACCGATGCCGCGGAGCCGGAGCGGCGGCGCAAGAGGCGAGCCTTGCAGGCGGCGCAGGAGCGGGCCCAGCGGGTCGAGCGGGCACGGCAGAAACTGGCGGAGTTGGAGCAGGAGAAGGCGGCGCGGGCCAAGACGCACGCCAAAGAGGAAGCCGAGAAAGGCGAACCCAAAGTCTCGGTCAGCGACCCTGAGGCCCGCTCGATGCGGCTGGCCGACGGTGCGATAGCGCCGGCCTGGAACGTGCAAGTGGCGACCGCCAACGGCTTTGTCATGACGATCGATCCGACGGATCGACGCAAGGACAGCGGATTGGCACCGGGATTGGTGGCGAAAATTGCCGAGCGCTGCGGTCGGGTGCCGCAACGCCTGCTGGCCGATACCACGGCGATGACCCAGGAGGACATCATCACACTGGCGGAGCGCTATCCCGATCTGACGGTCTATAGCCCGCCAGCGCCGGAGCGCTCGGATGTCACCGCCGAGACGCTGCGCAAGCGGCGCTGGAAACATCGCCACGAGCCGCCGGCGGTCACGGCGTGGCGAGAGCGAATGGCAAGCGAGGAAGGCCAAGAAGTCTACCGCCGGCGCAAGCTGACCGAACGGGCGCACGGCATTATCAAAAATCGCGGAATGACTTGGTTTCTCGTGCACGGGCGCGACAAAGTCCGCGCGGTCTGTCTGTTGCAGGCACTGGCACTCAATCTGTCCTGGGCCGAGACGCTGCGCCGCCGTATTGCCGCGGCAGCAGCAATGGCGACACCGGCGACCGCATGACCGCAGCCGGACGCCTCAGGAGGACCACCCTTCGCGATGAAATCCATGGCGTCACCGCCCAGTCCGACGAGCAATATCTCAGATCGTATGCATCTCCAGGTTGAGCGTCCCGCGAACGAACACGTGCGGCAGAAAAGCGGGATTGGGTTACACCCTCCGCAGGGGTGACGAAATAGGTCAGACATGAACCTCAACGCGGATTTCGGCGCGCGAGCGGCGGTGCATGCGGCCCGGCTTGACTGGACGCCCTCGCCGATCCCCGGGGTGGACCGCCGTATGCTCGACCGCATCGGGGACGAGGTGGCGCGCGCCACCTCGATCGTCCGCTACGCCCAGCGCAGCCATTTCTCGCCGCACACCCACGGCGGCGGCGAGGAGTTCCTGGTGCTGGACGGCGTCTTTCAGGACGAGCACGGCGACTATCCGGCGGGCACCTATGTGCGCAACCCGCCGACCAGCAGCCACACGCCCGGCTCCGAGCCCGGTTGCACGATCTTCGTCAAGCTCTGGCAGTTCGACCCGGACGACCGGACACCGGTGCGCATCGACACCTCCGACCTCTCCTTCGCGTCTGCGCCCGACCTTCCTGGTGTCGAATTTGCAGTGTTGCGCGAGGACCCCTGGGAACTTGTTCTCCTGGAACGCTGGGCGCCTGGCATCAGCATCGCAGTGCCTCTTCCCGGCGGGATCGAATTGCTCGTCCTCGGTGGCGCCTTCACCGAGGGCGGGGAGGAATTCACTCAATACTCCTGGCTGAGGCTGCCGGCGGGGTCGACGCTGCGAGCCACGGCCGGACCACAGGGTTGCCGCCTCTGGGTCAAATCCGGCCACCTCGCGCGTGAGCCGCGATCACCCGCGCCACCGAAAGGCACCGCGCGGTAATCTTCAGGCCTGCCTCTCGCTGTTTTTGCTGTTTCTCCAGGAAATTATCAGCCAGCGACCTCTGGTTTTTGGCGGAAATCCTGGCGCGAAGGCGGTTCGCCGGACCAAATAACAGCGAAGACGCTGGCTGTTCGGTCGCTGTTTTCCGCTGTTCTTCGTCCAGATCGCAACGCGCCTCACGCTGCAACCGTTCTCGGAGCCAGCGCCGTCCTGGAGGGACGGCCCGCCATTCCATCCGAAAGGCCTGCCGGATCAGCTGCTATCGCCGACGATTGGTGCCTACCAGATGATCGCCGTAGCTCGCCACTCTCTTGCGAAAGGGCCGACGAACCTCAGCCTGCTCTCCTCCTGTTTCTGCAAGAAAAATACAGGAGCGGCTATTCCTGTCGCGTCGCAGCGGGCCGCTGCGCAAAGCACATCGGCGGTACATAGCACGGCCATGACCATCACGCGGCATGAGTGTGGTTTACGGACAAGTTCAATCAGCGCAGCTCCCAAGGTGGGAGTGCTATTACAACAATTATACGAATTTGTCAATGGGCCAAGTACTGCTGTCTATGGCCTGCAGCCAACGGTACCCAGCCTGCCGTCGTGATTAAAATGAGCGCGGCGCAACAGCGGGAGGACCGACCGGACCTTTCAGTGGTTATGACCGACCCAGAGGACGCCGAGTCGCTGCCAAATTTTAAACACCCCAGCAAAATTAGAGATCCGCTCACGTTCGTTTTTGGACGGGAGTTCCTACCCCGGATTGCGGGATGCCTCGGCCTCTACATCTTGTTTCGAGGCCTTCCACGTAATCGCCCTGCACGGCGAATATTCGCTTCGACACGGCGGTTCGCGGTTCAGTTCAACGGAGCGGCGCTCGGCTTCAAGGTGTTCGACAAGATCCAGACCGTGCCGCCCGGCGCGATCGCCGACAACAAGCGGCTGCCGGCGGTGTTGGAGCAGGTCAAGGCGCAACAGGCCGCTTATCCGCCGCGGCAGCAGCGCGGACACGTCGCGCGGCAGCGCCCACCAAACAACCTCGAGGCGCCGGGTCTGCCATCGAAGGGGCGGGCCCCACGCCGCGGTGCTGCCGCGGCGCCGGCCTGACGCAGCGAACCGGATGGAGCGCTGATCGCCGCGGCTGCCTCCTTTGTACTCCGTTAAGTATCGGAGGGGCCACCGGCCGAGCCGGCCACCTTCGTGCTGTGACCAGGGTGGGTTTTTAAGGGATCGGGAGATCTACCCCGATGCTTGCCGAGATGGTGGCTTGGCGACCGCTGGGTGCCGGGAGCCGGCCAGTTCCGATCGGCTCCCGGTCCATCGGAGTGAGTCTCCAACTGGCTATTCCTCGGCGGGTTGCTCCCCAGCAGAGCCCGCTTCCGCTTCACCAGTCATCGACAATACTAGCTCAATCCCGATCCGGCGTGGCAGTCAAATGCGCTGCTCCTCACTGCGAGGATGCAGTTCAGGCCCTGGCCCCGCGTTTGATCGTGGTGCCGTGTCGCGCTCGTCGTGTCCGCCGCCACCCGAGTGTCATCTCTACTTTGCGCGCCGGGTGTCATTTCTATCTTGCGACGACACCAAGTCGTAGCTGGTCACGATCCTCCCCAAAGCCGTTGGTCATCAGTCGCCCGCCTCGGTGTCCCAGGCCTCGCGCCCTTCCTTGACGAGGAACCAGACGATGGCGAGCGAGGTGACGGCGTCGATCCACCAGGCTCCGAAGGCGAGTTGCGCGAGGAGGCCGAGTACGACGACGACGGAGAGCCAGAGGCAGGCCACCGACTCGGCGGCGTCGGCGCGCAATGCGGCGCTGCCGAGCCGATCGGCGAGAGCGAGCTTGCGCCGCGCCAGCACGAGCATGATCGGGATCGACAGCAGCGCAATCGCCAAGCCGGGCCAGGAGAACGCCTCGCCCTCACCGCGCCACAAGCTCCAGCCGGCCGCCACGACGACATAGGCGGCGAGGGCGAACAGCAGGCCGCCAGCTGTCCGCCGTGCAATTCTTTCCGCCTCCTCGGAGAGTTCGCGGCCGAACCTCAGCTCGTGCGACAGGCGCCAGATGAGAACTCCGGCGGAGGCGAGTTCGATGACGCTGTCCAGCCCGAAGGCGACCAGTGTGATGCTGCGCGCTGCAATACCTGAGGCAACAGCAACGGTGGCCTCGACCGCCATCCAGGCGACGCTCAGCCACTCCAGCCGGAACGCCTGTCGGATCAGCTTCGGCCGTTGGGGATCGGCGTCTACCAACTGATCGTGAGCTTGCCGTCCCGCATTTCGTACCCCTGCAGCCGGCTCAGCAAGCTCATCCCGAGCAGCGAAACATTAAGGTGTTCAAGCACGGAGGCGGGCACATCGTAAATCGACAGCTGGCCGATGCGGATTTCGCGCAGGGTCACCGGCGCCATACGCGCGGTGCCGTTGGCGGTTTGGACGTGTCCGCTGAACGCCAGGCTGGCGGGATTGATACCGGCGGCGCGGGCATCCGCCGGGGTGAGCGTCACCAGGCTGGCTCCGGTGTCGACCAGCATACGGACCGGAGCCCCGTTTACCGCGGCGTCGAGGACGACGTGGCCCCGTTCGTTTGCTGTATAGACGATCGTGTTGGAGGGCGGGGCCGACATGGCGGCCTGTCCCTCCGGTCTGGCTGGCGAGGCAATCTCCGGCAACAGCGCTGCGCCGCGGTCCAGCAGCCCGACACCGAGGAGGACGATACCGCAGCACAGCAATACCCAACGCAATGCCCAGCCGATCACGATACCTGCCCGGTCCCAATTTTCGTCTGTCGCACTCTGCGAGACGGCGTTTAAGGGTTGGTGAAGGCCCTCACCCAGCCAGCCCTTGCGGGCTGGGTCGCCTCTCTCCCGGGGTGCGGGCGAGGGGTTTTGCGACATGGGCTCTAGCCCCTCTCCCGCACCACGGGAGAGGGTGCCGAGCGCAGCGAGGCGGGGAAGAGTAGACTCCGCTACTCCGCGGCCTGGGACGCATCGGGATAGCTGTTCGCGCGCCACCGCCGCTGCCTGATCCCGGGCAATTCGGTGTCCGCGCCCCAGCTGTCCCACCCCGGCCGCGGGAAGCGGGCGAACATTTCGAGATAAGGCCCCTCGCATAACGCCTCTATGCGTTCGTAGGCCTCGTCCGGCTTCCGGCTGTGCTCGCGGCGCGGCGAGACGATCAGCTTGCGGACATTGGTACCACGGCGATGAGGCTTGCCGCGCGTGGCGAGCAGGCACAGCTCAGGGTTGGCCCGCGTCCAGAACCCGAGCCCGGTAAAGAAGCTGCTTTCACTGAACGAAGTATCCGGCCTCTTCAATTTTGCCCAATAGAAACCGACCGTCTTGTAGGTAAATCCCCAGGCGCGGACTATTTCGAACGCCTTCTCGAGCAGGGGATCCGTCGTCCAAAGCAACAAGACGCAGTCGTCAGCCGCCCATTCAGGCGCCGGCAATGCTTTGATGTCGGCGAGAGACATGCAGTCGTAGTAGGCTTCGGGGCTCCGGCCCTTGCCCTTCCGCGAATAGGTGGCGAAGGTCCAGGGCGGGTCGGCGTAGATGACCTTGTAATGTTTGGACTGGGGGGAGACGCTCATCGGCGCATGCTCGCGGGCTCCCGCCGCGTGGTCAACCGGCTTCCTCGCCATCGCCTTCGCCGGGCCCCTCCTCGATGGGGATGCGGTAATTACCCTTCAGCCAGCGGCCGAGATCGATTTGCGCACAGCGCGCCGAGCAAAATGGCTGATATTGCGGCATCGGCGGCTTGCCGCAGATCGGGCACGGGCGCGGTGCGGGTCTCTCGATCGACGAGATGGAGGCCATTGCCGAGCGGATATAATCAAAGCGCCGAGATTTGAAAGCGTTCGCGATCATAACCGGGGTCGGCTTCGATCGCGATGTTGCGGGCGAATCGCTGCTCGGCTTGCCGCACGGCGTCAGCGGCGGCTCCCGCCAAAGCAGCCGTGACGTCCGGGGCGGCAGCGACGCGCCATCGCCGGCCGGGCTGCGCCCGCGCTGCACGGCGCAGCGCCCGCAGCGCCTCGTGCGCGACCGTGACCGCAGTCTTGACGGAAACGCCGCCCGAGCGCGGCTCGAGCAGTGCCTCGGCAAGCGGGCGGCTGCGGCGCGGCCGCACCAGCTCGAAATGTCCCAGCCGGGTCCAGCCGAGGAGCTGCGGGGCTGCCGGGTCGCGCGCGAGCGCGTCGCCCAATGCCGCGCGCAGCTTTTCGCGCGCCGAGCGGTTGTCCATCCCGACAAAATCGACGACGATCCCGCCGCCCAAATTGCGCAGCCGGATATGCCGGGCGATAGTGCCGGCCGCGGCGAGGTTGGCTATCAGCCCGGTGCGCTCCGGCGACCCCGTGTCCGGAGTTCCCGTGTCGACGTCGACCAGCATGCCGGCCCGGCTCGGCTCGAAATGCACCGAACCGCCGCCGGGGAGAGCGAGCGTAGCGGACAGCGCCTCGTCGAATACCGCGTCGAGATCGATCGGCCACTCGGTTTCCGGAAGGTACGCGACGGCGCTGTGCGGACTAGCAGCGCGAATGTCAGGAATGGCCGCGGGGTCGTCCACAAGGATCTCGTCCGGCGCGGCAGGCAGCGATCTGGCGAGCGCGGCGGCAAAGGACGCCACCGGGTCGAGCCGCGCCGGCGGCTCCAGCCGCGAAGCGCGATCAAGGATGTCATACCAACGCTGGAGCAAAGCCGCCGCCTCGGCAGCAAGAGCGTCGACCGGCGCCGGTTCGAGAAACCTCAGCCCCCACCCCAACCCTCCCCCGTTACCACGGGGGAGGGAGTCCAGTTCCCTCCCCCGCGAGCGGGGGAGGGTTAGGGCGTGGGCTAGTTGGGGGAGGAGCGCCGCGCCATCTGCGGAACCGGGGCGGCCGGCGATCAGCTCGACGAGCCGGCCGCGCAAGCTCGCGGCCATCGTCACCCTTGCGGCTTTGCCTGCCTGCGCTTCGCGGCGGATTTGCACGATTACGCGCTCGCCTTCGTGCAGCCGCTTGCCGCGCGGGACAACCTCGCTTTGCGGTAGGAAGGCGGGCCGGTCGCCGCCGATATCCACTAGCGCCGCGCCGAGCGCCGGCATCAGCTGGCGCGCCCGGCCCAAATGAATGCTGCCGGCTTCACTGCGGTCACCGCGCTCGACGTAAAGCTCGACGGGAATGCCCTCTTCGAGCAGCGCCGCGCGCCACTCGCCCGGGCCCGCCGATATCAGCAGCTCGCGAGCCAAGTCGGTCGATAGCCGCGGCCAGCGAGCAGCTGGACGGTCTCGAAGAGCGGCAGCCCGACGACATTCGAATAGGAGCCGCTGACCCAGCGGATCAACGCCGCCGCCCGCCCCTGGATCGCATACCCGCCGGCTTTGCCCTGCCATTCGCCGGTACGCAAATAGGCCCCGATCTCGGCCTCGCTCAACCGCTTGAACGAGACTTGGCTGTCGACCCGGCGCGACACCAACCGGCCGTCGGGGCTCACCATCGCGATGCCGCCGTGAACCCGGTGGCGGCGCCCCGACAGCATTTCGAGGCAGGACCGCGCGCTCGCCTCGTCCTCGGTTTTCGGTAGGATGCGCCGCCCGCAGGCGACGACGGTGTCGGCGGCCAGAATATAAGCGCCGGGGTGGCGCGGGATTATCGCCCGCGCCTTTTCCTGCGCGAGGCGCATCGCATGTGCCGGCGGCAACTCGCCGCGGCGGGGGGTCTCGTCAATATCCGCCGGATCGATGCAGTCGGGCACAAGGCCCACTTGGCGCAGCAGTTCGAGGCGGCGCGGTGATGCGGAGGCGAGCACGAGGAGCGGCCCCGTCACACGGTCACCCCCGCAGATGCAGCACGCAAATCAGCGTGAAGAGGCGCCGGGCCGTGTCGAGATCGATCTCGACCTTGTCGGCGAGCCGCTCGATCAGCAGCGCGGAACCCTCATTGTGCAAGGACCGCCTGCCGACGTCGATCGCCTCGATCTGCGCCAGGCTCGAACGGCGGATCGCTTCGTAATAGCTGTCGCAGACCATGAAATAATCTTTGACGATGCCGCGAAACGGCGCCAGCGGCAGAGTGATAGTTTCGTTCGAGCCGTTCGCCATCGAGCGGATTTCGATGCTCAGCCGGTTCTCCTCGATCGCCAAATGCAGATGGTAAGGCCCGCTGCAGCCGGAAACCGGCGCGAAATGGTTCTCTTCGAGGAGGTCGAAGATCGCAACCACCCGCTCGTGCTCTATGTCGGGGCTGCGGCGGACGACCGTATGCTCGTCGAGAGTGATGCCGGCGATACGCGAGGCGTCCTGCTCGCCCATGATTTGTCGAGTTACCCTGCGCGCGTCCGATTGAGCCGGATCGACAATGACAATGCGTGTGCGTCCAGCCCCTCCGCCTCGGCGAGGCGGATCGCCGAGGGGGCGAGCGCCGCGAGACTTGCCGCGTTGCAGCGGACAATCGAGCTGCGCTTCAGGAAATCGAGAACCCCGAGACCCGACGCGAAACGCGCGCTGCGGGATGTCGGAAGGACATGATTGGGTCCCGCGATATAGTCGCCAATCGCCTCGGGCGTGTGGCGCCCGAGAAAAATCGCCCCGGCATGATGCACCCGATCGGCCAATGCATCGGCCTCGTCGAGCGCCAGCTCGAGATGCTCGGGCGCAATCCGGTCGATCAGCGGCGGCGCCTCCTCCCAATCGGCAACAATCAGAATGGCGCCATGCGCCAGCCAGCTGGCGCGCGCGATCTGCGCCCGCGGCAGCTGCGCCAGATGGCGCTCCACCGCGGCCGCGACCGCGGCCGCAAAATCGGCGTCATTGGTAACGAGGATCGCCTGCGCCGCATCGTCATGCTCCGCCTGGGACAGCAAATCGGCAGCGATCCATTCCGGGTCGTTGTGCCGGTCGGCGACGACCAGGATCTCGGACGGGCCGGCAATCATGTCGATCCCGACCTTCCCGAAGACCCGCCGCTTGGCCGCCGCGACATAAGCGTTTCCCGGGCCGACGATCTTGTCGACCGGCGCGATCGTCGCCGTGCCGTAGGCGAGCGCCGCGATGGCCTGCGCGCCCCCGACCCGATATATCTCGTCGATCCCGACCATCTGGGCAGCAGCAAGAACGAGCGGGTGCAGCACGCCGCGCGGGGTCGGCACCGTTATCACCAGCCGCTCGACCCCGGCCACCTTCGCCGGAATGGCGTTCATCAACACCGAAGAGGGATAGGCGGCGGTGCCGCCCGGAACGTATAGCCCTGCCGCGGTTACCGGGCGCCAGCGGGCGGCGAGCCGCACACCTACCTCGTCGACATAGTCGATCGCCGCGGGCAGTTGGCGGCGATGGAAGCTCTCGATGCGCTCAGCCGCGACGCGCAGCGCGGCGATGGTCTCGGGATGCGCCGCCGCGGCGCCCTCGGCGATCTCCCGCGCCGTCAGCCGTATCCCCCCTGCCGAGAGATCGACCCTGTCGAAGCGGCGCGTATGGTCGATCAGCGCCGCATCCCCGCGGGTAGCGACATCCTCTATGATCTCTGCGACCGCGGCGTCGACGTCCGCCGCACTCTCCCGTTTCGCCGCGAGCAGCTGTCGGAACCCTGCCTCGAAACCGGGGTTGCGGGTGGAGAGCGTGACCGGCATCAGCGCTCTCCCAAGAGCTTGGCGGGTGAAGGTGTTCCGCGGCCGATCGCTTCGCGAAAGCGCTCGATCCAGCCGCCGACTTCTTCGGGGCGGGTCTTCAGCGCCGGGCGATTGACGATCAGCCGGGAGGTGACATCGGCAATCTGCTCGATCTCGATTAAACCGTTCGCCTTGAGAGTGGCGCCGGTCTGTACGAGGTCGACGATGTGCTGGCAGAGCCCCAGACGCGGCGCCAGCTCGATCGCGCCGTTGAGCTTGATGCATTCCGCCTGGATACCCTGGGCCGCAAAATGCCGGCGGGTGACTTCCGGGTACTTCGTCGCCACGCGCACGTGGCTCGATCGTCTGATGTCGGCCTGCCCGAGCGCGTCCGCCGTTACCGCGACGGCGAGCCGGCAATGGCCGACATCGAGATCGAGCGGCGCGTAAATCTCCGAATAGTCGAACTCCATCAGAACGTCATTGCCGGCGATGCCTAGCTGAGCGGCGCCGAAGGCGACAAAGGTCGCGGCATCGAAGCTGCGAACGCGGATCAGATCGAGCCCCGGCTCGCTGGTTCTGAACCGGAGCTGGCGCGAAGCGGGATCGTCGAAGGCCGGCTCCGGCTCGATGCCGATCTGCCGCAACAGCGGCATCACCTCGCCAAGGATGCGCCCGTTCGGCAACGCCACGATCAAAGGTTCGCCGCGGATGGACCCGGGTTCGGTGGTCACGAAACTTCATCCACCTCGTGGCGGGGCAGCCATGGTGTCGGCCATGGATCGCCGAGATCCCTGGCATGGCAGAGGATTCGGGCGACCTCGAGCCGGATCGCCGCGTCGCCGGAGAATTCGAGACGGACTGCGTCATCTTCCGGCCGAATCGCCAGCAACGACAATATCCGGCCGTCATCGGTGCGGCGGAACCCGCTATAGGACACCGCCGCCACCTCGCTGAATGTGATCCCGCACAAGACCCGCTCATAAGGGACCTCGCCGGGCGCCGGGCGGAGCCCGTTTTCCCAACGAAATCGGTTCGCGACGAACAGAAAGCTGCGCTCCTCCGGCGCATAGGCGAGGTCGCGAACGGCGACGAGCGCGTCTTGCAGACAGGCCGAGATCACCGCCAGGTCTTCCGCATCCTCGGCGCGCAGTTTCAGTGCCGCGTCTTCGTCAGGCGCCATCCCGCACCCTTTCGATCCGGGCATTGCAGCCGGCGAGCTTTTCCTCGAGCCGTTCGTAGCCGCGGTCGAGGTGATAGACGCGGTTGATCACGGTTTCGCCGGCGGCGGCGAGGCCGGCCACGACGAGCGACACCGAGGCCCGCAGATCCGTCGCCATGACCGGCGCGCCCATTAGCCGCGGCACGCCGCGCACCAGGGCGGAGGCGCCATGGACGTTGATGTTGGCCCCCATCCGCGCCAGTTCCGGGACATGCATGAACCGGTTCTCGAAAATCGTCTCGGTGATCATCGAGGCGCCATTGGCGATCGTCATCAGCGCCATGATTTGTGCTTGCAGATCGGTCGGAAAGCCCGGATAGGGTTCGGTCATCACGTCGACGCCTTCGAGGCGTTCGGCATTTCGCCGCACCGTCAGCCCACCGGCGGTTTCCGTGACTTCCACACCCGCGCCTTCGAGAATGCGCGCAACTGACGCGACGAGATCGAGCCGAGTGCCGGTAAGCCGGACCTCGCCATTCGTCGCCGCAGCGGCCATGATATAGGTGCCGGTCTCGATCCGGTCCGGGATGATCGAATGCGTCGCCCCGTGCAGCCGTGGGACGCCGCGGATGCTCAGGCGGTCGGTGCCGATCCCGTCGATCCGGGCACCCATCGCCACGAGGCATTCGGCCAGATCGATGATTTCCGGCTCGCGCGCAGCGTTGATCAGCAAGGTCTCGCCTTCGGCCAGGCTGGCCGCCATCAACAAATTCTCGGTGGCGCCGACCGAGACCGCCGGAAAAGCGATCTCCGCGCCACGCAGTCCTTTGGGCGCGCGCGCGTCGATATAGCCTTCGCGCAGCTCCACCTCGGCGCCGAGCCGCTGCAACCCCTTTATGTGCAGGTCGACCGGCCGGGTACCGATCGCGCAACCGCCCGGCAACGATACATGCGCGCGCCCGCAGCGTGCGACCAGCGGCCCGAGAACCAGGACCGAAGCCCGCATTTTCCGGACGAGATCGTAGGGTGCGGTGCTCGATGTGATGTGCCCCGCCGACAATTCGAGGGTGTGCCCCGAATCTGCGCCTCGCATCACTGCCACGCCGTGCTGAACCAACAGGTTCGCCATCGTGGCGATATCGGCAAGAACGGGGACATTCTTTAGCGTCAAGGTCTCCGGCGTCAGCAGTGACGCGGCCATCAGCGGCAGAGCGGCGTTTTTGGCGCCGCCGATCGGAATTACGCCTTCGAGCGGCACGCCGCCCTTGATGCAGATCTTGTCCATCGCCTCGGTTTGCACCCGCGCCGCCGCCCACGCCAGCGGCAGCAGCAGCCTAACTATTGGCGGTCACGCCGCCGTCCGGCTGCTTTTACTTGACGGCGAAGCGCCGCTCAAGCCGGCGGCTCGCCGTCGCGTCCTTCGCGTTTTTTGGATAGCGCTGCGGCATGCCGCTGCTGGGCCCGGGCCTGTTCCTTGCGGCGTCGCAGATTGTCGCGCAACGCCTTGGCCAAGCGCTCCGCGCGCGCTGCGCGTTCGAGGTTGTGTTTTGTACCGGGCCGCAACGGTTGCGCCATCCCGCGATGCAACGGGAGGGCGTCGGTCATGTCAAGAGCAAGCTACTCCTCGATCCGGATCTTCGCATGCGTCGCGAGGATCACGGCGACCGCCTGTTTTGCGGTGTATTCGGCAGATTGATCCGGATGCTCGCGCCGCCACGCCTCGACACCCGCCCGGTAACATTCCACCGAGGGGCGTCCGGAGCGTCGTGCCGATTCGAACGCCTTTAGCACCGCGTCGGCGGCGACATTTGTCGCCGGATCGATTTTCGACACCCGCCAAACCATAAGCGCTCCAATTATTCCGGAAGGCAGTTGTGGTCAATAACCACGATCAACCCCGCCAACATCAGGGTGCAGTAAGGGTTCCGACCGGCGGCGACCCGTCGCCGCGAGGAAAACTGTTGGAGTGCATTGGGCCACAAATCGGCCAATGTTGTCACGCATTGACCGCCACCAGCCCCTCCTGCTCCAGCGTGTTCGCAACATCGGAAACGGTCGTGCGGTGCAGGACGCGGCGTTGGGTGTCGTCGTACGGGCGGCCGCGGTGCATTGTACAGCGATTGTCCCAAATGATGAGGTCACCGACCGTCCAGCGGTGCTGGTAGAGGAATTGTGGCTGGGTCGCGAAGGCGATCAGCTCCTCTATCAATGCCCGGCCCTTCTCGATCGGCCAGCCGATGATGTGCGAGGCGTGCGAGGCGAGGTAGAGGCTGGTGCGGCCGGAGGCGGGATGATGCCGCACCAGCGCCTGCGGCACCGGCGGCAATTCCTTGAAGATCTCGTCGTTGAAATCGGCAAAGGCGATCTGGCTGCGCGAGTGGAAGATGCTGTGCTCGACGACGAGCCCGTCGAGCTCCCGCTTTCTCGCCTCGGGCAGCGCGTCCCACGCCGCGCGCAGATCAGCAAATTCAGTTTCACCCCCGGATGACGGGAGCTCGCGGGCCGACAGCAGCGAGCATTTCGCAGGGATGCGCTTGAACGAGCTGTCGGTGTGCCAGAGCTGATTCCCGAGATTGAAAAGGTTGCGGCGGTCGTCGCGCGCCAGCACCCGTCCCTCGGCATCGAGGTTGGAGATGTCGGCGACATCGGGGCGCAGCCGCATCTTGGCGCCGGCATAGTTAGGGTTGACCTCGAGCGGGCCGAAGAGTTGGCTGAACGCCAGCTGCTGTTCATCGGTCACCGGCTGCTCGACGAAGACGAGGATGCCGTGGCGGTTGAAGGCGGCCTCGATCTCGGCAAAGACTGCGGGTGTCGGGGTCCGCGTGAGGTCGACCCCGCGCACCTCGGCGCCGAGGTGCGGGTGAAGCGGGGATACTTGTATTGCCATCTTGCTGCCCCGAGAAAGCGCGTTACCGTAATATGAGCGGGTTTCGAAAACGATCAATTCGGCCTCGATGTCCACCTGCGGGATCAAAGCGATTGTCGATTGGCTGGTTGACGGCGCCCGGTCGGCGCTGGAGCCAGTCCAGGTACTGGCACAATTATCGGAGCGGCTCGTCGCTTGCGGCATCCCGCTGTGGCGGGTCGCGGTGTTCGTGCGCACCTTGCACCCGCAAGTCATGGGTCGCCGATTTATTTGGCGACCGGGAACTGAGGTCGAGGTTTCAGAAGCGCCATTCGAGCTTCTCGAAAGTGCGGATTTCCTCGAAAATCCGATTGCGCAAGTTTATGCGACCGGGCGAGCGCTCCGCCGCAAGCTCGCCGACCCGCACTATGCCGTGGATTTTCCCGTCCTTGCAGAGCTTTGCGCTGAAGGGATAACTGATTATCTCGCGTTGCCGCTCGTCTTCACCGACGGCGCCATTCACGCGGTCACTTGCACAACGCGGCAGCCCGGTGGCTTCACCGACCCGCAGATCGCCGGTATCGAGGCGATCATCACTCCGCTGGCGCGGGTCGCCGAGATCCGGGCACTGCGACGAATGGGGAGCACCCTGCTCGATACCTATGTCGGGCACGACGCCGGCGAGCGCATCCTTGCCGGGCGGATTCGCCGCGGCGATATCGAGGAGATCCACGCGGCGATATGGCTGTCGGACATGCGCGGGTTCACCGCACTGGCCGACAGTCTGCCACCGCCGGTTCTGATCGACCTCCTCAACCACTATTTCGATTGCCAGGTACCGGTGATCCTCGACCATGGCGCCGAGGTGCTGAAATTCATGGGCGACGGGCTGCTGGCGATTTTTACGATCGCCGGCAACGAAACCGAGGTGTGCGAACGCGCGCTCGCGGCCGCGCGCCGGGCACAGGCAAACATCGCGGCGCTCTCAGCTTCGGCCATGCCGGGGCTACGGTTCGGCTTGGCGTTGCATATCGGCGATGTCCTCTACGGCAATATCGGCAGCGGCAATCGGCTCGATTTCACTTGCATCGGTCCAGCCGTCAATTGTGCCGCCCGCATCGAAAAACTGACCAGCCAATTGGGCCGCGCAATCCTCACCTCCGGTGAATTCGCGCGCCACTGCCCAGCAGAATTTACTGATCTCGGCGAATTCAGCCTTGCCGGCTTTAGTGCACCGCAATTGGTCTTCGGGCTCACGGATGAAGCGGTTCGGCCTTAGTAGTAATGAGTGGAAAGCGAGGCGGCGGTGAACCGCCGCCTCGCCTTGCAGCCGCTATGTTGAGAGTTGCTCTTCGAGTTCGATGAGCGCGGCCTCGGCGTAGTGGGGGTCGATTCGCCCGCTCTCGACCGCGGTCTTGCCAGCTTCGAGCGCCGCCGAAAACTCTCTGTCGGCAGCATCAGCATCGGCCGTGTCATCAGCCGTGACCGAGACGAGCTGTCTCAATTTTGTACTGACGAAACTGACACGTTCTTCCGTCACTTCTTCGTAGCAGGAGGCAGCCCCCGACAATGCCAAGTGTTTGGGCCATTTGCTTTGCATCAGTCATGCGGTTGCTGGATACCATTTTCACACCTCTACTGGCCGGAATGGGGAATGCGCTGAGAGAGCTTTTGGCGGACCGCGGAGTCATTTTGGGCGGTGCGAATGATTGAATTGTATTCATCCACGGTGAGACCGTGGTCTGTAACCGCCTTCTTCATCGCGTTGTTTGCTTCGTCGGTCATACGTTGTTTATCGGGCGCCGCCGCCGCCGCGATCTTGGGTTCATAGCTCTGCCTGATGGTGGTCATCTGCCCTATAGCCGCGGCAGCTGCATTCAGCTTCTCATCCGAAATGGTCGGCGAGGGAGACTGCGCCTGAGGGGGAGCTGGTGTTTGACTCGTCTGAGCGTTTGCCGCTGGTGACAGCAGGAGCCCAGCGACGCTGAGTATGGCCGCAGCCAAAGGCTGCAACAGGCGCGTTCTGGCGGTTTGGTGTTCGATGCAGTGCATACGCTATCTCCACTCATTGGTGTATTCCGAAATCTCCAGCCAATTGCTGGTTCTAAGTTGATGGCCGATTGAAGGTTCGACACTCGGCAGCGCGAGAGTCATCCGGTCACGAAAACGACACACCGCCGATCCTTCCTCGGCGACAGATCCGATGCCACCAGCGACCCTATAACGTCGAAATGTTCGGTTTGATACGTCACCCTCGCCGCGAAGGCTCAGGCCTCAATTTACTCTTGGAGAATTCTCCGTCGGCCGTCACGCGTAGGGGAATGTGCCGATGCGGCAGTTTTTGGCCGGCCCCGTCCGACCCGTTGGAGGCATGGTCATCGGTTGGCCTCCTGTTGTGGTCTGCCAACTTGACGTAGGCAAGCGGCACCGACGGTCAAGGCTCAGTCCGCCGAAATAAAATTCTTCTGCTGGCGCAAATTATGCCCCCACCTGTCTCAATATAGGGTCAACAAACGCCCATAACCCGGGATGGGCTGCCTGACACCGGCGAGACGCAACGCCTGCCACATCATCGCGGATGCGCTCGAAATGACGGGCTTTCCCAGATCCCGTTCGAGCATCTCCAAAACCGGAAGGCTCGGCATCCCCGTGCCGCTCAAGAACACGGCCTCGGCATCCTTTCTATCGACCAGACGCGCGAGCCGGTAAGCCCGCTCGACGGTTTCGTCGTAGATGTTCGTAACGCCCTGCAGATTGGCGAAGTTTACGACCTCGAAGCCATGAGCCTCGAGGTGCGTCTTGCTCTGCAAAGTGGTCTCGGGCGAATAGGGGGTCCCCAACGCAACCCGGCGGATTTCGAGCCGCTGCAACGCCTGTGCAACCGAGCCGAATGCGGTGACGACGCACCTGCCGGTCAAACTCTGCAGCCGGGCGAGAAGATCCGCTTCGCCCTGGCGACCAAGGTAGTAGCTCGTCGCGGTATGGGCCATGACGATGACATCGGGGTTCACCATCGCGAGCAGCTCGATGCTGCTCTCGATGTGATCGACCATCATACGATTGCGCTCGTCCTGGCCTTCGAGCGAACCGGTGGTGCCGCGTGCGGTCATGCGGTGGAAATGCACCGACACGCCCCGCGGCGCCAGGGCGATCATCTCGGGTTCAACGGTCGGGTTTCCCGGCGGCAGCAGAAAGCCGAGCCGCGCTCTCCAGCCGATCATCTCATCGCCTCAGGTCTTCAGCGTCGTCCGATAATAGATCTCATCGAGCTGCAGCGGCTTGGTGAGCAATCCCTGTTCAAGCGAGCCTTGGATCGCGCGCTCGACATTTCTTCCCATCGCGGCGAGCCCCAAGGGATACGGATCATCCCCGAAGACCTCGCGCTGCTCCTCGAGGTCTTTCCCGGGGAAATAGAGATAGGTCGCCTCGGAGCGTCGGGCTCGCTCATAGGCCATCTCCTTCGACCGTTCGAAGGCGTCGAATAATTCCAGCGCCACCCAGGGATGGTCTCGGAGGATGCGGTTCTGCACGATCACGTGATGATTCGCCTGGAAGAACCCGGTCTTGCCATAGAATTCGAAGACGGTGGCCTTGCCGTTGTCATCGAGCAATTTCCGCAGGCGCGGGTTGCCGCGGAGCTGTGTTCCGCCCCAGCGGTCGATGACCGTGGGATCGCCGGCGGTGACGCAGCTTTGCGGACGGATCGCCATGCAGGCGTCGATCTCGCCGCTGTCGAGCATCGCATCCAAGGTCTGATCTGCGGTGAGCCAGTGATGGGCGACGCCCACGGGCCCCGCCTTGTCGAGACCCAGCGCCCCGCCATGGCTCAGCTCCCTCGTGCGCCCGTTGAACCAGGTATTGTCCCTCGCCTCGATGCCGTAGAGGTCTTTCAAGGTGATCCGGAACCACAGCGCTGCCGTCATATCGTAATCCGGCACACCGATCCGCTTGCCCCTCATATCGGCAAGACTCGCGATGCCCGAGGCGGTGTTGACATAGAGGTAGGGCCAGTGGTGCCCACGGCTCAGGAATACCGGCAGTGCAGACCAGTCCCATTTCTTTCCGTCAGTCCGCTCCCGCGCCAGCAGCGTCTCGGAAATCGACATCTCCGACACGTCGAATTCGTCGTAGAAGAGGTCGAATTCGTCGTAGAAGAGGTTGCGGTAAAATAGCGTGCTCGGATCGAGCGTAATGCAATCGAGCTCGATGCTTTGCGGCTTTACTGTGCCGTCTTTCAGCGGCTGGACGCGGGGATTGTCGGAAAAGGCCATTGTCAATCGTATTGTCATGGCTCTCAGACCACCCCGTCCTCGCGCAGTCGTTTACACTCCTGTGGATCGATCCCGCAGAGCTCGCCAAGCAGCGCCTCCGTGTGCTCGCTGAGAAGCGGCGGGCGGGTCACCTCCGCCGGCGAATCCGATAGCTTGATTGGGCAGCCGACGGTCTTGTAGGCCCCGCGCGTCGGGTAATCGATGTCGAGGATCATCTCGCGCGCCTTCAGATGCGGGTCAGCCAAAACCTCGCCAGTGTCCTGGCACGCGCCGCACGGCACCCCGGCCTCGCCCAGCACGCGCATGACCTCGTATTTACTGCGTTGGCGTGTCCAATCCTCGATGATCGCATTTAGCGCGTCACGATTTTCCCAGCGCATTTCGGCCGTGCTGAAGCGGGGATCGTCGGCCAGATCGGGCCGTTCCATTGCCCCGACCATGCCCGGCCACATCTGCTGCTGCGCGGTAATGAATACGTAATCGTTTGGGCCGCCCGGTGCGCAGGGATAGGTTGTGCCCGGCACGCCTTGTCCCATCTGGTTGCCGCGCCGCGGCATCGGGCGGCCAAAGCGCTGGTGGTCGCGCAGGCTGACGCGGATCAAGTTCACCACCGCGTCCTGCATCGATACTTCGACACACTGGCCGCGGCCAGAATTATGGCGTTGCTGCAAGGCCGCGAGGATGCCGATCGCCATATGCATGCCGGTGCCGGAATCGCCGATCGCGGGGACGACAAAGGTCGGCGGGTTTTCGGGGTACCCGGTGACGCTCATCGCACCACCCATCGCCTGAGCAACCGGCTCGAAGCTCTTGTAATTGGCGTAAGGGCCATAGCTGCCGAAGCCTTTAATCGTCGCATAAATCAGCCGCGGGTTGATCCTCGACAGAACATCCCAGCCGAGCCCGAGCCGGTCGAGCGCCCCTGGGCTGAAATTCTCAACCAGCACGTCCGATTTGGCGATCAGCTGTTTGAACAGCTCCTTGCCGCGGCCGGTCTTCAAATTAAGGGTCAAGCTGCGCTTGTTGGCGTTGAACAGCAGGAAGAAGAGGCTGTCGCTGTCCTCTCGGTCGCGCATGTTGCGGCGGGCGATGTCACCGCCTTTTGGCTCTTCGAGCTTGATTACATCGGCGCCGAGAAACCCCAGGATCTGCGCACAGGCGGGACCCGCCTGATTGTGGGTCATGTCGATGACGCGAATCCCCGACAGTGCCTTGTCCATACCAACCTCCCAGATTGAACGCCAGCCCCGGTTGGGCAACTAGAGAAAATCGCGGACGCGCTCGAGTTCGTCGAGCGCCCCGGCCGGAGAGACGACGAGGACCTCGTCGAAGCCGATTCGCTCGATGCGCTTCAGCCGCTGGCGCGCGTCGTCGGGCAGACAGACGAGTGAGACCTTGGCGCGCTCGGCCAGACTGCCAGCTTCGGCCTGGGCGCTGAGGTCGACGACGACATTGGCGAGGACGGCATTGGTGCCGCCGGCGTCACGATAGAGGCGCATGCCGTTTTCGAGATCCTCCCAGCTGCTGTAGAGGCCCGAGGCAATCCAGCCTTGACACTGCTTCGCGGCATAGGTGATCCAACGCGGGTTGCGCCAGGCGCCGAGCAATACCGGCGGTCCGCCCTCGCATCCGGGCCAGGGCGACAAGGTGCCGCCGTTGACCGGCTCGCCGCGCCAAGCCCGTCGCATGATCTCCAGCGAGCTCATCAGGGTGCGAAAGCGCTGATCGTAATTAGCGCCGAGGAGATCAAAATCGGCTTGCGTCGATCCGCTGCCGACGCCGAGCCGCAAGCGGCCGCCCGACACCGCCTGAACCGACTGCACGCGATGGGCGAGCTCGATCGGGTTGCGCAGCGAGACTTGCAGCACGGCGGTGCCGAGCTCGATGCGCTCGGTCGCGGCGGACAGCACCCCGAGGGCGACCAGCGGGTCGAGGGTCGGCCGGCCGCGTCCGAGCGAGTCGGTGACCCAGATCCCGGGAAACCCTCGCCTTTCGATCCGGCGGGCGTAATCGACGATGCGGCCGAGCGGCCGATCGCGCGCCTCCGTGCCCGGACGCAAAAACGTGACCACGCTTAATCGCATTGTTCCTCTCTCGACACGTGTAGCTGGACAACAATGCATCGATCCTCGGCGCCAGCCAACTGCCGAGTGGTTCGAGCCGACGGCTGCTGACGGCACCTCGGGTTTGCGTACCGGCACGTCTGGCGGCATGCTCTCGCCCGAAGCAGCCGCTCGGGATATTTCGGGAGGGGGTGAAAATGGGTAGAAAGCGGTCGGCGGGCGATGTGGCGGAATTAGGCGCGGGGAAGGGACTTTTGGATCGGCGAGCACTGCTCGCCGCCGGGGCTTCCCTGAGCAGCGCGGGGGCGATCGGTGCTCGGCCTGCCCTCGGCGCCGCAGAGCTTTCGGTCGAGCCATGGATGACGGAGCCGGGCGCGCCGTTTACCGGTTACGGGCAACCCTCGAAGTTTGAAGCGAAGGTCGTCAGGACGTTTGCAAGTGCGCCGGGCACTACGGGTACCGGCGCATCGCGAACACCGCTGCAGCGGCTCAACGGCACGATCACACCGAACGGCCTCCACTTCGAGCGCCACCACTCCGGCATCCCCGATATCGATCCGGATGCTCACCGGCTGCTGATCCACGGCCTTGTCAGACGACCGCTCGTTTTCACTCTGGAGGCGCTCGCCAGGTATCCGATGGAGACGCGTATCGCCTTTGTAGAATGCGGCGGCAATACCGGCGCGCTTTATCAGAAGGAGCCGGCCCAGTTAGACCTGCAAGCGAGCCACGGCCTATTGTCCTGTGCCGAGTGGACGGGTGTCAGGCTCGCGCTCCTGCTCGAGGAAGCGGGTGTCGAGCCGCAAGCCCAGTGGCTTCTCGCCGAGGGCGCCGATGCGGCCGGCATGAGCCGCAGCATCCCGATGAAGGCGGTGGACGAAGCATTGGTCGCGCTCTACCAGAACGGCGAGCGCGTGCGGCCATCAAACGGCTATCCGCTGCGGCTGCTGTTGCCGGGTTATGAGGGCAACATGAACGTCAAATGGCTGCGGCGGATCAAAGTCACCGCAGGCCCGACCATGACCAAGGACGAGACCTCCAAATATACGATCCTGTTGCGGGACGGTAAGTCATTGCAATTCGTCTTCCCGATCGAAACGAAATCGGTGATCACTCATCCTTCGCCGGGCTTGACCCTGAAGGCCCCCGGCCTTTACGAGATTTCGGGCCTTGCCTGGTCCGGTTACGGCAAGATCAGCCGGGTCGAGGTCTCTGCCGACGGGGGAAAAAGCTGGGCTCCGGCGGCGCTGCAGGAGCCGGTCTTGCCAAAGGCCCTAACCCGGTTCCGCCTACCGTGGCGCTGGGACGGCGGCCCGGCGGTGCTGCAGAGCCGCGCGACGGACAGCTCAGGACATGTCCAGCCGACGCGTGCCGCGTTGATCGCCGAGCGCGGCACCAAGACATTCTATCACTTCAACGGCATCACCAGCTGGGCGATCGGCGAGCGCGGGGAGGTCCGGCATGTCTATGCCTAGGCATTTAAGCGCCGCTTCGGCCCTGCTCTTCCTGTCGACGGCCGCGCTTGCCGAGACGCCCGCCCTCGGGCATCTTGCGACACTCGGAGAAATCGCTGTCTGGGACATCAGCATCGGCCCCGATGGCGCGGGTCTGCCGCCCGGCAGCGGAAGCCCGCGACAAGGGGAGGCGGTCTATGTCGAAAAATGCCTCGCCTGTCATGGCGAGAAGGGGTCGGGCAAACCCAATGATCAGCTTGTCGGAGGGCTCGGCACTCTGACTGGCGACCAGCCTGCCGTGAAGACCGTGGGCAGCTTCTGGCCCTACCCAACGACATTGTTCGACTATGTGCGCCGCGCGATGCCGGCGAATGCGCCGAGATCGCTAACCAATGACGAGGTCTACGCGGTTTGCGCCTACATTCTCCAGCTCAATGGCATCATCGGCGAGAGCGCGGTCATGAATGCGCAGACCTTGGCAAAGGTGCAGATGCCGAACCGCGACGGGTTCGTGCCTTTCTCTAGACAGAAATAGGTGCACTCTTTCCGGCTATGGAATTTCCCTTTAATCCGGTCTCGATTTCCACCCGCAGGAAGCTGACCTCGATCCTGCTAGCCGTTGCGATCTTTGCGTCGCTTGCCGGGCTGGTGAGCCGCGCCAACGGGGGCCCGGTCACGTTTGCGGTACTCGATGCCATTCTTGTCGGTGCGGCGGTCGGTCTCTTTGAACAATTCTATGTCCAGAGCCTCCGCGGGCGTTGGATACGCAATATCCACCCGCTGCGCGCCATCCTGATTTACACGATTGTGGTTGTCATAATATTCGTTACGGTCATCAATTTAACTCATTTGCTGCTGTGGCCGTTCTATCGATTGCCGGTACCGTATAGCCGGATCCCGTTTGTGATTCCGGTGGTGATCGCATTTTCGGTCATCGGGATAGTCGTGATGCGAACCGTCCATTTCATCGGCATCGAAACTCTGTTTCATCTGACGATCGGCACTTATCATCGCCCGGTGGTCGAGGAAAAGGTCTTGCTGTTTCTCGACATCAACAATTCTACGGGTATTGCCGAGCGACTGGGCGCGATCCAGACAAAATCCCTGGTGGGCAAGTTTCTTTTCGACGTCTCGAAGCCGATCACCGATCAGGGAGGCGAGATCTATTTGTACAAGGGTGACGGGCTGATCGCATTGTGGGATTGGCGCGAAGCGGTCAAAGAAGACAGGATATTGCGCGCGATCGACGCGGTGTTTGCGACGATCGCGCGGGAGCGACGGGAGTTCTTGGAGCTGTTCGGCATCGTTCCGTCCTTCCGGATCGGAGTTCATGGCGGTGAGGTCGTCGTCAGCGAGCAGGGCGACACAAAGCGGGCCATCGGGGTCTATGGGGCCACGATCAATATTGCGGCCCGAATGGAAGAGGCAGCAAAAGCGCACAACGTTTCCTGTGCGGTTTCCGGCGATGTTGCGACCGCGCTGGTCGACGATGACCGCCGACTGCGCCCGATCGCGACCGAAAAAGTCAGAGGAAGCGCCGTAGAAATCCCGATATTCGAATATCGCGCCGCAGGCGAGGGGTGCAGCACACCTCACACGGCGATTTCGTGGAATGGTTCTCGGGCGGGGCCCATAAAAGCAGCAAGATGAAATGGAGGCTCAAGTGATCGACAGACGCCGTGCGTTGCAACTCGCCATCGCGGCTGCGCTTCTCGACCTGATCGGGGTTGGCGCGAAAGCGGCGGATCAGAAGATGGTCTTCAAAGCGTCGGACGTGCATCCCGAAGGCTATCCGACCGTCCAGGCGGTCGAGAATATGGGGAAAAAGCTCGAAGCGGCGACCGGCGGGCGGCTCAATATCCAGATGTATGCCTCGATGCAATTGGGCGGCGAAAAGGAGGCGATCGAGCAGGCGCAGGTCGGCGCCTTGCAGCTCGCCCGGGTCAGCGTCGGGGCATTGGGGCCGGTGGTCGACGACCTCAACGTCTTCAACCTGCCGTTCCTGTTTCGCAGCACCGACCATATGGAGAAAGTCATCGACGGCCCGATCGGCCAGGAGCTGCTCGACAAAGTCAGCAACAACCCCAATACCCGGTTGATCGGCCTCGCCTGGATGGATGCCGGCGCGCGCAGCGTCTACGACACGAAAAAGCCGATCAAGAGCATCGACGATCTGAAGGGGTTGAAGGTGCGCGTGATGGGCAACCCGATGTTTGTCGACATGATGAACGCGCTCGGCGGCAACGGCGTCGCGATGGGCTACGACCAGGTGTTCAGCGCGTTGCAGACCGGCGTCGTCGACGGCGCCGAGAACAACCCGCCGAGCTTTGTCTTCGACAACCATTACCAAGTGGCCAAATATTACACCCTGACCGAGCATTTGATCGTGCCCGAGATCCTGGTGTTCTCGCGCGCCACCTGGGATAACCTCTCGAAGGATGACCAGTCGCTGATCAGAAAGCTGGCTCGCGAGGCGCAACTGGACGAGCGCCAGCTATGGAAGAAGGTCGAAGACACCGCCATGGCCAAGATGAAGTCCGCGGGCATCGAAGTCGATACGATCCCCGACAAGGCGCCGTTCGAAGCGGCAGTAAAGCCGGTCTGGGATAAATACGGCGCCAAATACGCCGAGCTGATCAAGCGCATCCAGGCGGTGAACTGAGTCTCTTGTCAGCTAAATGGGCGAGCCGTCCTACCCTGCCGCTTCGCGGGTCCCCCACTCCCCCCGCTCTGCCCCCACCCTTCCCTCCCCCGCGCGCGGGGGAGGGTTAGGGAGGGGGCGGCTTTACCGCACGGCAATGGACGTGATTTACCGGCTATGCGTCATCGTCGCCGGAGGGGCCTTGGTGTTGATCTCGGCGGTGATCCCGTGGGGTGTTTTCACGCGATATGTGCTGAACAGCGCGGCGTCCTGGCCCGAGCCGATGGCGATTTTATTGACGATCGTCCTGACATTCTTCGGCTCGGCGGCCTGCTACCGCGTCGGCACCCACATGAGCGTCTCGGTATTGGTGCGAGCGATGTCGCCGTCGCTGCGGCGAGTCATCGAGCCGTTCTCCGAGGGATTGGTCGCGCTGGTCGGCTTGTTCATGGTGATCTGGGGTGCGCGGCTGGTCAACACCACCTGGCACCAGTCGATTGCCGAATTTCCTGCATTGTCTGTCGGGGTCACCTACCTGCCAATCCCGGTCGGCGGCGCCATCACCTTGCTCTTCGTCGCCGAGCGCCTGCTGATCGGACGCCCGCCGCAGGCCGGCGGACCGACGCCGCACTGACGCTCACCGGAGACTGGGCGAATGGAAATCCTGATCGTCGTCGGGACCCTTCTCGTCTGCTTTGCGCTCGGCGTGCCGATCGCATACGCGCTCGGCCTCGGCGCACTCGCCGGCGCCTATTGGATCGGCATCCCGCTCGAGGCGGTGATGCTTCAGGTATCGAGCGGGGTCAGCAAGTTCGCGATGCTGACCATCCCGTTCTTTGTGTTGGCCGGCGCGATCATGGCCGAGGGCGGCATGGCGCGCCGCCTGGTGGCCTTCGCCAATGTGCTGGTGGGGCTGGTCCGTATCCGCGGCGGGTTGTCGGCGGTCAATGTCCTCGCCACGACGTTCCTGAGCGGCATCTCCGGTTCAGCGGTGGCCGACACCTCGGCGATCGGGTCGGTGATGATCCCGCAGATGGAAAAGACCGGCTATCCGCGCGTATTCGCGACGAATGTGACGATCAGCGCCTCCGTGCAGGCATTGCTCGTGCCGCCGAGCCACAATGCGGTGATTTACTCCCTCGCCACGGGCGGCACGATCTCGATCATCAGCCTCTTCATGGCCGGGGTCATGCCGGGTCTGTTGCTGGGCGCCTCGCTCATCGTGTTGTGCCTGGTGCTCGCCTATCGCAATGGTCACCCGCGCGGCGAGACCGTGCCATTGCGCGCGGCGGTCAAGATCGCCATCGATGCGCTTTGGGGGCTCGTTACCTTGGCGATCATCCTCGGCGGCATTCTCGGCGGGATCTTCACTGCGATCGAGGCGGGCGCAGTCGCCTGCATCTGGGCCTTTTTCGTCACGATGTTCATCTATCGCGACTATCGCTGGCGCGATCTGCCGGAACTGATCCACCGCACGATGCGCACGGTGGCGATGGTCATGACCCTGATCGCCTTCGCCTCGAGCGTCGGCTATGTGATGGCGCTGATGCAGGTGCCGGCGCGGGTCACGGCGTTGCTGCTGACCCTTTCGAGCGACAAGAACGTGATCCTGTTCCTGATCAACATTTTGCTGCTCGTGCTCGGCTGCCTGTTGGACATGGCGCCATCGATCCTGATCGTCACGCCAATCCTCTTACCGGTAGTCATGAAATTCGGCGTCGATCCGGTACATTTCGGCATGATCATGCTGCTCAACCTGGGCATCGGATTGTGTCACCCTCCGGTCGGTGCGATCCTCTTCGTCGGCTGCGCCGTCGGCCGCGTGACGATCGAGCAGGTCGTGCGCGAGATCTGGCCGTTTTATGGGGTAATGTTCTTCGTGCTGATGCTGGTTACCTACATCCCCTCCGTCTCATTATGGCTGCCGCGGATGCTCGGACTGTGAGATGTACCCAATTCGTAGTTAATTTGGTCGAATTGGAATTGCTATTTCGGTAGAATATTGGCATCTTGATGGCGGCATCGTTATGTCCCCCAACGATGCGGATTGGCCTGTTGGACCGGCACACCGGCAGGCCACAGAAGCCCCGGTCTTCCCCGACCGGGGCTTTTCTGCGTCTGCCGCAAGATGGTCTGGTGCACGGCGCCGCCCAGTCCGTAAAATGACAAAGTCGATCCTTTTAAAGGAGGAGCCCCTGATGGCGCTCGATCGCGATGCCGAGCGCGTTCTCGAGATGGTGCGCCTATCCGGACGGCCACCCTACGAGACACTGAGTGCGCCCGAGGCGCGCGAACTGTTTCTCGCGGCCCGCGAGGTGCTGGCGCCCGATCCGCCGCCGGTCGCCGAAACTCGCGAGCTCTCGGCGCCGGGGCCGAACGGTGGAGCAATCCGATTACGGCTCTATCGCGGCGCGACAACGGCCCCCGGCGGCACCCTCCCCGCCCTCGTCTACTTCCATGGCGGCGGCTGGGTCATCGGCGATCTCGACACCCATGACAGCCTCTGCCGCCATCTCGCCAATGCGGCGCGGTGCATCGTCGTCGCGGTCGATTACCGCCTCGCTCCCGAGCACAAATTTCCGGCAGCGGTCGAGGATTGCTTCGCCGCGACTTCATGGGTCGCGCAGGAGGCCGCAGCCCTCGGCATCGACCGCGAGCGCCTCGCCGTCGGCGGCGACAGCGCCGGCGGCAATCTCGCTGCGGTGGTCAGCCTGATTGCCCGTGATCGGGGAGCACCGAAGCTGCGTTGTCAGGCCTTGCTGTACCCGACCGTCGAGTGCGGCATGACGCATGCCTCCCACGACCGCTTCGCCGAGGGATACCTGCTGACCCGCCCGACGATGAAGTGGTTTTGCGAGCACTATCTGCGCGGGCCCGCCGATGTCGATGACTGGCGCGCGTCGCCCTTGCGGGCCGCCGATCTCTCCGGCGTGGCGCCCGCCCTGGTCCTGACAGCCGGCAACGACGTGCTCTGCGACGAGGGCAAAGCCTATGCCCGCCGGCTACAAGAGGCCGGCGTCGCGGTGCAGTTGCGGCATTTTCCGGACCAGATCCACGGGTTCCTGACCATGGGCAAGATAATCGAGGCGGCACAGCCGGCGCTCGACGACATCGCGGCGGCATTGCGGGCGGCCTGGAACGCGCAATGAGCCCGAACACCATGCCACGAGCTATTCCGATCGATAAGGCTCGTCGTAAATCGCGGTGTGGATCGCCCCGCCGTCCCGGACATAGCCGCGATACATCCCCGCGGTGCTGAACGGCAAGGCGAGCGCGCCGGCGCGGTCGACCGCGACGACGCCACCGGAGCCGCCGGCGGCCGCCAGCTCGTCGATGACCGCCTGCGCCGCTCGGTCCAGAGATTGACCGGCATGGCGCAGGCGCGCGGCGATCGCGAAGGCGGCGACGTGCCGGATGAAGAATTCGCCGTGACCCGTCGCCGAGACCGCGCATGTCGCGTTGTCCGCATAGGTGCCGGCGCCGATGATCGGCGTGTCGCCGACCCGGCCGGGCGCCTTACCCGTCATCCCGCCGGTCGAGGTGGCGGCGGCGAGATTGCCGCCGCAGTCGCGGGCGACGGCGCCCACCGTGCCGTACTGCGGCGGCTCGCGGCCCGGATGTTCGAGCGCGCGCTGCAGTTCCCGCCGGCGTGCTTCGGTGTGGAAATAGCCGGGCTCGCAGAACGCGACGCCGTTCTCGCGGCAAAAGGCGAGCGCCCCCTCGCCGATCAGCAGCACATGGCGCGACCGCTCCATCACGGCGCGCGCGGCCCGAACGGGGTTGCGCGGTCCGAAGACGCCCGCCACCGCGCCCGCCCGGCGTTCCGCGCCATCCATGACGCAGGCGTCCATCTCCTGCGTCCCGGCACGGGTGAACACGCTGCCGCGGCCGGCATTGAACAACGGGTCGTCTTCGAGCGCCGCGACGGCCTCGGTCACGGCGTCGACGGCGCTGCCGCCCGCGGCAAGAATGTCGCGGCCCGCCGCCAAGGCGCGGCGCAGGCCGTCATGGTATGACGCCGTACGGGAAAGGCTGGTCTCGTCTCGCGGTATCGTTCCGGCCCCGCCGTGAACGGCGAGCGCGAAGCCGGTTCCAGTCAATCGTTCCGCTTGCGACATCCCGGGGATGATACACCGCACGGTGCCGAAGGTCGCTTCCCGAGCACCGATGACGCCGCGTCAGGTCTTGCGGCTCGTCCTGGTCGGTCTGGGGACATCCGTCGTTCCGCTCGACACGGCGGTCAACATCGCATTTCCGGAGATTACCGGCAGCTTCGGTCTGCCGGTCGAGATGATCCAATGGGTGGTCATCTGCTACGTGCTGACCTACTCCAGCCTGATGCTCGCCTTCGGGCGGGTCGGCGACATCTGGAGCCACGGCCGCGTGTTTCGCATCGGGCTCCTGTGGAGCAGCGTCGCTTACCTGCTCTGCGCGGCAGCGCCGAATTTTGGCTGGCTGCTCTTCTGCCGATTTCTTCAAGGGATCGGCGCTTCGTTCATCGTCAGCTGCGCTCCGGCGCTGGTGACCGGGATGTTTCCCGAAGATAGGCGCAGCCGCGCGGTCGGCATGTTCACGCTGATGTATGCGATCGGCTCTGCCGCCGGGCCATTGCTCGGCGGCCTGCTCGTCCAATTCTGGGGTTGGCCGGCAGTATTCTGGTTTCGCGCCCCGCTCGCTCTGCTCGCGCTCCTGTTCCCAGAAGAAGCACATGCGACGTCTCGGCCAGCGGTGCGGGAGTCGGTCGACATCGTCGGCGCCATTCTGCTCGCGCTCGGCATCAGCACGCTTTTGCTGACCCTCAATCGGCTTCAACACCTGCAAGCGCAGAGTTTTCTTGCGGTCCTGCTACCGGCGACGGCTACTGCCTGTCTTTTTGGTTTTTTCCACTGGGAAAAACGGGTCGCCCAACCGATCGTCAATCTCGGATTGTTCCGATCCGGCGGCTTCACTGGGCTCAATATTGCAAGTGTGCTGATTTATTTGACGAGCTTTTCGGTTCTTTTGCTGGGTCCCTACTACCTCGTACGCCTCACCGGGCTGTCGGCGATAATAGCGGGCGGCGTTCTCGGCGCCTCTTTTGTCGGCAGTCTCGTCGCCTCCCCGCTGGCGGGATGGGCCATAGAGCGCGTCCCCGCGGGCCGGGTCGCCGTTCTCGGCGCCTCACTCTGCGCTGCGGGTTTGGTGTTGATTGGCGGCTGGCGGCCCGGCGCTGCCGGGCAAGCAATCACGATCTTGGGCACCCTGGTGTTGCAAGGGTTTGGTGTCGGCTTGTTCCAAGTCGCCTACATGGACATCGTCATGCGCACCTTGCCGCGGCACCACCGCGGAGTAGCCGGCAGCATAGCGATGTTGAGCCGCTCGGTCGGGGTCGTCACCGGGGCGACGCTTCTGACCCTCGTATTCCACACGATCGAAGCAATGCAGCTGGCCGACGGAAGATATGCCGGCAGCGAGCTTCTTGACCGGCTTTAGAGCGACCTTCTGGTCAGCCGGCGCGGTTGCCGGGCTCGCCGGCCTCCTCGTCCTATTTTCGACAAAGCGCAGCGGCTGATCGCCGCCGCGCTTAGGAAAGTTCAACAGTCTTCGAGGGTAAACCCGACTTTGAGAATGACTTGGAAATGCGCGACCTTGCCCTCTTCAACGTGGCCGCGGGTCTGCAAAACTTCGAACCAGCCTACCTGGCGCAACGTGCGGGAAGCCCGGGCAACCGCGTTCTTGATCGCGTCCTCGATGCTGTTCTCCGAGGAACCTGCGACTTCGATGATACGGTAGACATGGTCCGGCATTGATTTCCTCCCTGGCGACCGCGACAGCGGGGGTCTGACACGCGACCAACTGACCGTCGATTATTTCGTGGCGCTTAGACAAAATTAAAGCCCTTCGCCCCGGCGGTTTTTGTCACCGGAGCTACGCCCCCGTTCACCCGGGTCAGATCGCCGGCGAGGAGGCCGAGACCGGCAAGGGCGCGGTGACCGCCCCCGCCGATCGCCGGCCGCCGGATTTTTCTTGGCTCAACTCCGCAACGGCCGGGTTCACCGGCATTTCGCCGATTACCGGCCGCAAGGCCAGCGCAGCGTTTCGGCGCCACACCGTAACCGCGGCGATCCGGCCGATCGTCGTCTCGGCGATGACCAACGGCAGGTCGTGCATTCGTCTGATCTCTTGTCCGTTGATCGAGAGAATGACATCGCCTTGCTCAAACCCGGCTGCCGCGGCGGGACTGCCGGCTCCCACCTTGGCAACGAGCGCACCAGCGGGGTTCGCAAGCCCGACATTTCGAGCGATTTCGGCCGTCACGGGCTGGATTTGAACACCGAGCCAGCCGCGCGCGACCTTTCCGTGCTCCTTCAGCTGCTCGACCACCGGCCTGGCTCGGTTGGCTGGTATCGCAAAGCCGATGCCGACGGATCCACCATTGGGAGAATAGATGGCCGTGTTGATGCCGATGACATTACCTTTGAGGTCGAAGGTCGGGCCGCCGGAATTGCCGCGGTTCATCGCTGCATCAATCTGCAGAAAATCGTCGTACGGACCGGCATGGATGTCACGCCCGCGCCCGGAAATGATGCCGCTGCTGACAGTGTTGTCGAGGCCGAACGGACTGCCGATCGCGAGTACCCAATCTCCAACCCGAGCCGCGTCGCTGTCGCCCCAATGGACATTCGCGAGCGGGCGCGCTCCGTCGATCTTGAGCAAGGCGATATCGGTCAGCGGGTCGCGTCCGACGATCCGAGCCGAGTATTCGGTCGCGTCCTGGACGACGACCGTAACCGCTTCGGCATTTTCGACGACGTGATCATCGGTGACGACATACCCGCTCGGGTCGATAATAAAGCCAGAGCCCAGAGCCACACTGGCGACCTTCGGGTCGGGCTCGGCTTTATGGCGGCGCCCGTCGAGGAAGCGGCGCAGCAGTTCCTCGACCACGGATGGCGGGATGCCGCTCAGGCCAACCCGATCTTCGGCGCGGTCGGCTCGCGTTCCCTCCTGGTCAAGTGTCGCCTTACTCACCCTCTGGACTGCCGAAACATTGACCACCGCGGGCATGACCTCCTGCACAATCGGCGCAAAGCTGGGCGCGGGCACGCCGCCGCCCGCCGCGTAAAACCGATCTGCCTGAGTGCAACCCATCGCCGACGCGGCGATCCCGAACGAAAGGACGATCGATTTCATTTGGGGCGATGGCTGCAGGATGGGGGCGAACATCGAAAGAGCTTTCATGACCCGGCCCGGGTTGGTTTGGCAGAGCACCGTCCCGACCCGCGCTTCGTTCATGATGCCCTCCATCATCTAACGCATAGTTAAAGGATGATGATGCACACCCTTCGACGCAGCCGGCGCGGCGCGGCAGCTGCATCACCTCTATATGGCACTGGACGGCCCGGTTACGACACGCTCCGCCCCCGTCATCCCGTGCCGATTGCCGGGCGGCAGCGCTGATCCCTGGTAGCGTCGATTAGGGCAATGTCCCAAAACAACAGGGGTCCTGTCGATTTACGGGACTAGCTGTGCACCAATGAAACCAAACAACGAATTTGTGCACTCTCGGTCTGTATCTTGAAATAGTTAAGATTATGACTATTTCGCGTACAGCACCTTTCGGTATGCCGATGTGATGCCGGCGGCGTTTGCGATTGGGACACCCGAAGTTCGGCGGTGCCTCTCGGAGGATAGCGCGGTCTCTTGAAAGATGCGGAGGGGCTTCTGACAGAGCAGGAGTTGACATGTCCAAAATTCCGCAGGGCGAATGGACCGCCATTGCGGCACGGTATGCAAAGGGCGAGTCAATAACCAGGATTGCCCAGAGTTACGGCTGCACCCCGCCGGCTATTCATTACATCCTTAAGCGAAGTAAGCAGCGTGCCGCGCAGAACATCGAGCACAGGGTCAACGGAAAATCGGATTCGACAATGACCTTCCCCGGCGAACCGACAAAGTCGACAGGACCGGAGGCCCCCCGCGCCGTCGAACACCACCGCGACGAGAACGGCATGGGGCAATTGGTTCCGAGCGAAGTCAGACCGGCCGCTGAACCGCCGCTCGAGCCTCGCCCGCGCCGTGAACCGGCCACTCCAAAGTTTGGCGAAACAAGTCAGCCTGCTATCCCACAACGCGCTGCGAGCCGAAATTCGGCATTCACCGCCGGTCTGGACGATGAGCTTCATGGCCGCGCCGAAGCCGCGATCGCAGCATTTCGCTCGAGCTTCGATGCTGCCCTCGCGGAGGCGTCGCCTGGTGTCCGGCAGCGGCTTCGCCAGGCTGCATCGGATTTGATGCGGGTGGCAGCGCGCACCACGATCGTGCTCGATCGATTGAACGCAAGCGCCGAACGCGAGCCCATGCCCGCGCCCAATCACGCGAGGTGGAGCCAGGGTCGTTAGCACGACCGGCCTCCCTGTGCGCGCTGTATTATCGCTCGTCGAGCAACGAGGCGAGTTCATCGCGAGCCTTATGCCAGCGGTCGCGGCGGAGTCCGGCTAGGGGATATTCGCCGCCAATGACCATGCTCAGTATGGCGTTGCACCGCTCCAGGCGGTCGCCGGGCTCGCCTTCTCGGCGTCTCGCGGTCAATTCAGTGCGCAACTGGACGAGGCAACGGAGCACCTCGGCCAAGTCGTGATAGATCTGATCGGGCCGGTCGTCGAGCGCGCGATCGAGGGAGGCGACTGCCGCACGGCAGCGATCGCCGCTCACTGAGCCACCCTTCCGGTAAAACGCAAATAGTCCTTCGGCCGCTTTGCCGAGGTATTGCCGGCGCGCACCAGCACGTGGCGCAGCCGGAATCCGCCAGCGAGAACAGCGAACGAGATCGTCAGCGCACGGCGGGGCGCACGCTCCGGTTTGATCACGCTTTCAACATGATGCAGCATCGGCACGCCGGCGCCGAGCGCCATCACAGCAAAGTCGTAGGCGAGGCCCCTCCGGTCTCGTTCAGTGCGCCGTCCACTCCGTGTTCGCGAAAGCGCTGCCGCAGTGACAGCCTGCAGCGCCTCCACTCGCCGCTGTGCGCGGGCATGCAGTTCGCCGAACGCCGAACTGGATCGAGTCGGTCGGGCACGATTTGGCGCAGGCGGGTTCGAGCCCGCCTTTCAGCCGGTCGTAGCACAACGTGCATTTATGGGCCTTGCCATCCTCCAGACTGACATCGACAACGCCAAACGGGCAAGCCGGCACGCAATAGCCGCAGCCATTGCAAATCTCCTGCTGAACGACGACGGTGTCGAACTCGGTGCGGAAGATCGCCCTTGTCGGGCAAGCTTCGAGACACGGGGCCGGCTAGCAATGCTTGCAGACATCGCTCATCATCAGCCAATTGCTCTGGAAGGGCGGCATTTCGGTCGCGCGCGCGCCATTCTCGGCGATGTGCTCGATGAAATGAACATGCCGCCAGGTCGTCGCCGGAAGGTCGCCCGTATTGTCGTAACTGGTGCCGCGCAGACCCAGATCATCGGCGGGCAGTGCGTTCCATTCCTTGCCGGCGACCTCGCAGGCCCTGCAGCCGATGCACAATGTCGTGTCGGTAAAGAACCCATAGCTGCGGCCCGGCGCGACCCGCTGGCCGGCGGTCAGCTCCGCCTCATCGGGGATGAGGCTGGACAGAAAGGATTGAGGGTAGTCCAGGGCACGCGGATGAACCGTCATCGCGCCGCCTCCCGCCGGCCGCGGCGCAGATTGCAGGTAAAGGCCTTTCCCTCGTGGATCGAAGTATTGGGATCCGCGACAACGGCGCTTAGTATATTAGCAATGTCGCCCCGGGCAAATCCCTCCCAGCCGAAATGCCAGACTAGCCCGACCTCATGGACCGTCTGGCTATCCAACCTGAACGGCCGCACTCGCTCGGTTACCAGTACTTTCACTTCGACCTCACCCCGCAAAGTTGAGACCGTGACCCAGTCGAGATTGCGGATCCCCAGGGAGTCGGCGAGTTCGGGGTTAGATTTCGGCAACCGCTACCGGCTACAACTCGGCGGTGACCGGTACCGAGCGCGTCGAGATGCCGCCCGCATGGTGTTCGGTCAGCCGGTAAGTCGTCAGCGCATAAGGAAAGCGTGGGTCGGCCGGCGCATGCAGCCGGTTGTCGGGACGCTCCCAGATTTTGGCGACGGGACTGCTCTGCTGGCGATACAGCGGGTTCTTGACGGGCGATTCCACCGGCTCGTAATGCGCGGGCACCGGAGCATCCTTTAACCCGACGGCGTGAACAGCGAAGCCTTGCCATCCGCGATCATGATGAACGGGCAGTCACCGCCGAGCGCCGCCATACCCTCGGGATTCTTGCCCAGTCCGGCTGGTAGTCGGGCGGCTTCTTTGGCTCGAAATCGACGATATCGGGGCCGACCCATTCACCCCGCGCGGTATCCCATGACATCAGCCGCTTGCGCTCAGACCACGGGCGCCCCTGCTCGTCCGCCGAAGCGCGGTTGTACATATTGCGCCGGTTCGCGGGCCAAGCCCACGCCCAGCCCAAATTCGTTCCGGGTCCATCCGGCCCGTCGGGGCGGCGCGCCCGGGCACGATTGTCCCCCTCCTTGGGATAGACGCCGCAGTAGAGCCAGCCGCCGCACGCGGTTGTGCCGTCGTCTTTGAGTTGCTAGAAACTCTCGATCTGGTGGCGTTGGGGCCAAGTATAGCCGTTCATCTCTTTGAGCACCGTATCGGCCGAAGGCTCTTCTTCCTCGCCTTCGGTCGGGTAATCCCAGGTCAACGCACCGAGCCCGGCGTCCTTCGGGTCCGTGCTGCCGACGTAGTGCTGCTTCAGCCGGCGGCCGAGGTGGAACGTGAACCAGAGATCAGAGCGGCTGTCGCCAGGCCCGCTGACCACTTTATCGTGCCATTGCAGCAGTCGATGCGTGTTGGTGACCGAGCCGGCCTTCTCGGCAGACAGCGAGGCCGGCATCAGAAAGACCTCAGTGGGTATGTCGCGCGGGTGCAGTTCGCCGTCGCGCACCGGGCGCCCGGCATACCAGAAGGATGCGGTCTCGGTTTCGGTCATGTCGCGCACGACAAGCCAGTCGAGCTCGGCCAGTCCGCGCTGTACGAGGGCGGCATTGTGGCCGCCGACCGCCGGGTTCCGGCCGAGCATGAACATGCCGCGGATGACGCCGTCGCGCATTGCCAACGTCATCGGCAATTGCGAGTGGTCGCCGACAATGCGCGGCACCCAGCCAAACCCGAACTCGCTGTCCGCTCGGGCGGCATCGCCGAAATATGCCTTCAATAGGCTGACGGCATATTTCGGGAAGTTGTGCCACCGTCGGAGCAGCGTAAAAGTCTCACGGCTGAGGGCTCGAAATCAGCGGCGGTGGTTCTGGTCCTTGGCCGGAGCGCATCGAGGACTACGACGCAGCGACTCGGGATCGAATACGCTGCCGATCCGGGAGCGCAATTCCGGCAAGACCTCGTTTTCGAACCACGGATTGTCGCGCAGCCAACCGATCGTGTGCCAACTCGGATGGGGCAACACGAAATATTCCGGGAGAAAGTCACGCCAACGCGCGACGGTCTCGGTCATCGAACGCCGTCGCGTATAGTCCAGGTAATAATGGATGGCGTAGCTGCCGACGAGCAAAGTCAGCCCGATAGCCGGAAGGACCGCGCGCAGCGGCCCGTGCCAGCGTGGCGCGCATTCGCGGCGCGGCGGCAGGTCGCTGCCCCCGGCATGGCGGCCGGGGTAGCACAAACCAATCGGCATGATCGCAACGCGGCCCTCGTCGTAGAAAATCTCGCGATCGAGAGCGAGCCATTCGCGCAACCTGTCGCCGCTGCGGTCGTTGAACGAGAGCCCAGTCTCGTGCACCCGCGTCCCGGGCGCCTGGCTGATGATCAGCAGCCGGGCCGAAGGGCGTCCGCGCAAGACCGGTCGAGGCCCAAGCGGCAGGTGGGGCGCGCAGACAGTACAGGCGCGCACCTCGGCGAGAAGTTGGTCGAAGCTCTCGCTCACCGGCTCCTGCGGGCTCGCCGCGCTCACTGCGGCACTTCCTCGGTCAGGTCCCAATTTTATGCGTTCGGCCGCCATCGGGCGAGGGAAACGGTTTTTTGAGATGAACGCGAGGGGTTTCAAGCCGGCCATTATCGAAAAACGGGGGCTAATTAACTCGGGCCACCTCACTGTCTACAAAGCCGCGGCATGCGCCGTGTCGACCCCACTCATCGGTGGAGGGGTGGCCGAGTGGCTGAAGGCGGCGGTTTGCTAAACCGTTATACGGTTAACAGCCGTATCGTGGGTTCGAATCCCATCCCCTCCGCCACTATTACTCCATTGAGAACAGGGGTGTTTCAGTGGTGCGGCCACCGGCAGGGGGTCGCCCCACATCAACCATCGGGTTGCCGCGACCGATCCGCCGGCTCGCCGTCTCGAGGCCGGCGAGGTCGACAGACTTTTCCCAGTCATCGAAGTCTCCCGCATCGGCGTCTGTCCGGGAACGAATCTGCCTTGCTAAGTAACCATAGTAAAGTGCAAAAACCACAACGTGGTCCCTTCAGAGGGTATAAGGGACATGCGCATGGTGTCGAGTGAGCCACCGATGGCTTTGAGGCTGAAACGCAAGTTGGCCTCGATTGGGGCGCTGCGCGGGACCTGGTATTTAGCCATTGCGCTGCATGACGTGCTCCGATGGCGACCGGTAACACAGAGTAGATATACTGAAATCTTCGCGGCGCGTCATGACCCGTTTGGCTATGAGGGCAAAGGGTTCGAATTTGAAAAGTTCCAGGCAGCAATCGAGCTATTAGATGACGCCCGCAACGATGCGTGCTTCGAGCGAGCATGGGAGATCGGCTGCGCTGAGGGTGTATTCACGACCCAGCTTGCCCCGATATGCGAACGACTAATCGCCGTCGACTACATCCCGCTCGCCCTCGAAAGGGCGCGCGCGCAATGCGGAGACTTTAGCAACATCTCCTTCATGAAATGGGACTTGAAGACTGATCCGGCCCCCGGCCCCTTTGACCTGATCGTGATCATGGACGTGTTTGGCTCGTTTGGGAGACGGCGCGATATTCGTCGCGCTCGCGACAAGGTGGTGAGCGCTCTCGCTCCCGGCGGTTATCTGCTTCTTGTTGATTGCCTCGGTGACCTTTACAGACGCCGTATAGAGGGCAGCTGGTGGGCCCGCTTGCTGCTTCTCGGGGCTCGTAATATTCACCGATTGGTCGCCGCGCACCCGGCACTGGTTGAAGTCGCGCGCCGAGAGACTTCGATGCATTTGTTAGCGCTATTCCGGAACCGCCGCTGAAGTAACCATTCGCGGATCGGGGGAGAGCCCCGGGTTGCGGCCGAGCAGATTGTGATCGTCGCCAGCCAACCATAGACCGCGGGCGCGATTGGCATCCGCTCCGAACCGCTGGTAGGCTGGCATGTTGCGGCTTGGAAAGGAAGCGAGATGGATGCGCACGCCTTTGGTTCGGCCACTCAACTTGCTCTCGAGATTCGCGACCGCCGCGTCGGCTGCCTCGAGTTGCTCGATTTCTACCTCGCCCGCGCCGAGCGCTATAACCCGGCGCTCAATGCAATCATCGCGTGGCAAATCGACGCCGCCCGCCAGCGCGCCCGCGACGCCGATGCCGCCCTGGTGACGGGCGAGCTTTGGGGGCCGCTGCACGGCATCCCGATGACGGTCAAGGAATCGTTCAACGTCTCCGGATTGCCGACCACCTTTGGCAATCCGTTGTGGAAGGACAACATCGCGACGAGCAACGCGGTCGTGGTCGATCGCCTGTTGCAGGCCGGCGCGATCGTGTTCGGGAAGACCAATGTCCCGTACATGCTGATGGATTCGCAAAGCTACAACGACATCCACGGGACGACGAACAACCCCTGGGACATCTCGCGTGGGCCGGGCGGCTCGTCGGGCGGGGAGGCCGCGGTGTTGGCGGCCGGGCTCTCCGCCCTGGGCGCGGGCAGCGACATCGCCGGTTCCCTACGCAATCCTGCGCATTACTGCGGCGTTTATGGCCATAAGCCGAGCTGGGGTCTGATCCCGTCGCGCGGCCATGCGCCCGCGACGACTGTGACGCCGACCGATATCTCGGTGGTCGGTCCGATGGCACGCCATGCCGAGGACATCGCTTTGGCCCTGCGCGTCCTTGCCGGCCCGGACGTCTTGCAACAGGCGGCGTGGCGGCTCGAATTGCCGCCGCCGCGCCGCCGCAGGCTCGGCGAGTTCCGCGTGGCGGTGTGGACTACCTCGGCGCTCTGCGAGATCGACGCCAGCGTGCGCGAGCGTTTCGAGGGGGCGGTTGCCGCAATCGTGCGGACCGGCGCCTCGGTCGACGAGAACGCCCGGCCGGATATCGGCGACGCCGAGCACCACCGGCTGTTCACGACCCTATTGCGGGCGGCCACCGCCTCGCGCATCAGCGACGCGGATTTCGCAGCACAGAAGGAAATCGCCGCAACGATTGCAGCCGACGACATGAGCTTTCGGGCGACATTGGCACGGGGCGCCACACTCGACCACCGCGCCTGGGGTATCGCCAACGAGGCGCGCAATAAACTGCGATATGCCTGGCGCGACTTCTTCCAGCGCTTCGACGTACTGGTGACGCCGGTCGCCGCCACAGGCGCCTTCCCGCACGACCACAATCCGGATCGCGACCAGCGGCTGATCCCGGTGAACGGGCGGCTGATCCCCTATGGCGACCAACGCTTTTGGGCCGGGTTGCCGAGTCTCTCCTATCTGCCGGCTACCGCCGCACCGATCGGCCCGACCGCGGCGGGCCTGCCGGTCGGATTGCAGATCATCGGGGCGGAAGGCGAAGACCCGACGACGATCGAGTTCGCCTGCCTGCTCGCCGGTGAGATCGGTGGCTTCACGCCGCCGCCCGGATATGAATGAACATGAAACCCGCCCAAAAATTGGATTGAGCCGCCGGAGCCCATGCCATGAAGCGTATCCCTCTCGGGGCCATAGGCTCATTTTCTCTGCTGGTCCAGCCCGAGCATCTCGCGAACCGGTTCAAGGACGCGATGCTGCCCGCAGTGTTCGCCACGCCCGTTATGATCATGGTCATGGAAAATGCCGCGCTCAATGCCATCAAGGCTTATCTCGACCCCGGCGAAAGCGCGGTCGGCACCGAAGTCAATGTCCGGCACCTCGCAGCGACACCGGTGGGACGCATGGTCACCGGCGAGGCCGAGGTCACGAAAGTCGACGGGCGGCGAGTCGAATTCCGGGTGCGCGCGACGGAGGGCGATAAGGAGATCGGGGCCGGATCGCATTCCCGCGCCGTCATCGATATGGCCAAATTCGCGCGGCGCCTCGAATCTTAATCGGCGCCGCTGGAGGAAGCGGGCCTTTTTGTTGACGCAGCAAGGCCGAGTCAGATTTCGACTTGACCGCCGAGCTCGACGACGCGGTTCGCGGGGATCCGAAAAAATTCGGTCGCGTCGAGTGTATTGTTCGACATCAGAATGAAGAGTGCGTCACGCCAGCGCCAAAATCCCTTATGGTGGGGACGCGGCCGCTGCCGCAGCTTTTCGCGCCCGATGATGAACGAGGTCTCCATCAGGTTGAAGCGAAAGCCGCCCACCCGGCATTGCGCGAGGGCGCGCAGGATATTTGGCTCGTCCGTGAACCCATACCGGATCCGGATCGTATAGAAGCCCTTGCCGAGCTCGCGGATTTCCAGCCGCTGCTCGTCCCCTACATGCGGCACGTCCTCGGTCTCGACCTGCATTATCACGACGCGCTCGTGCAGCACCTTGTAGTGCTTGAGGGCATGCAGCAAGGCGACGGGGACACGGTTCAAATCGCGCGACATGAAAATGGCCGTGCCCGGGACGCGCGCGGGTCTGTCGGGCTTGAGCGCCTGGACAAACTGCTGGAGCGGCATCGCGTCCCGGGCGCGCAGCTCGGCGAGCAACCGACGACCGCGCCACCAGGTTCCCATTATCGTGAACACGACGATGGCGACGACGACCGGGAACCAGCCGCCCTCGGCAATCTTCAACAAATTGGCGCTAAGGAAGGTAAGGTCGATGATGCCGAAGGCGGCAAAGACCGGTATTGCGACCGCGAGGCTCCAGCCCCCGCTGCGCATGTATAAAAAGGCCAGCCCTGTAGTGATCGCCATCATGCCGCTGACCGCGATGCCGTAGGCGGCGCCGAGATTGTCTGACGACCGGAACCCGACCACGAGGATGATGACGGCGACGAGCAGGGCGCTGTTGATGCGCGGCACATAGACCTGCCCGATCTCTCGCTCCGAGGTGTGGCGTATCTCCAACCGCGGGAGATAGCCCAGCTGGACCGCCTGGCGAGTAATCGAGAAGGCGCCCGAGATAACCGCCTGCGAGGCGATGATCGTCGCGACGGTCGCCAAACCCACCAGCGGGTAGAGACCCCATTCAGGCGCCAGGCGATAGAACGGGTGCTCGAGGGCACCGGGATTGCCGAGCAGCACCGCCCCCTGTCCGAAGTAGTTGAGCAGGAGCGCCGGAAAGACGAGCCAGACCCAGGCCCTCCGCAGAGCATTCCTACCAAAATGCCCCATATCGGCGTAGAGAGTCTCGGCGCCGGTCACAGCAAGGAAAACCGCTCCGAGCATGAAGAAACCACGCCACGGCGCATCGAAAAGCAGCGCGAATCCGCGGATCGGATTGAGTGCCAAGAGAATGCGCGGGTGGTGGATGATGCCCCATATGCCGAGCAAGCCCAGCACAACAAACCACACCAGCATCACCGGTCCGAAAAGTCTTCCAACTGCCGCCGTTCCGCGGCGTTGCATCAAAAACAAGCCAGTCAGGAGAACGACCGAGATCGGAACGACGTAGGGGTCGAAATACGGCGTCGCCACTTTCAGGCCTTCCACCGCGCTCAACACCGAGATGGCGGGAGTGATGACACCGTCGCCGTAAAACAGCGCGGCGCCGACCAGGCCCGCCCCCATGATCCACAAGTGTCGCTTCTGCGCCGGGTTGGTCCTGCGCAGCACCAAAGCGGTCAGCGCCAAAAGGCCGCCCTCGCCACGGTTGTCTGCCCGCATGATGACGACGACGTATTTGACCATTACGATCAGCACCAACGCCCAAACGATGAGCGAAAGCGCGCCGAGGATGGCGTGCTCGCTCATGTCGCCGAAATCGATCAGCGACTGCCGGACGGCGTAGAGCGGGGAAGTCCCGATATCTCCGAATACGACACCGAGCGCGGCGAGTGTCAGGCTCGAACCAGCGCTTAGTTGAAATCCGCTCCGTAGTGCGGGCGTCTCTAGCTGCAATGGATGGATCCGGTCCGCCGGCACAGCGCATAGCCCCGCGCCGCCACTCAACATTCGCCGAATTAAGATCCGATGTGGATCGGCGCCGTTCGATACCAACAACCGATAAAGATTTTGGTTCGCGCCGTAAAGACCGTCGGCGGCGGCTTTGCGCCGCGGCCTGTCGTATGCTCAGGCGCGCTGCTCGGGTGGCAGCTGCAGGCGATAGCCGACGCCGAGCTCGGTCAGGATGTGCGTCGGGCGGGTCGGGTCGGGTTCGAGCTTTTGCCGCAGCCCGCGGATAAAGACCCGCAGATATTGCACCTCTTCGGATTGCGCTGGACCCCAGACCTCGCGCAGCAGATGGCGGTGGGTCAGCACCTTGCCGGCATGCATCACAAGATGACGCAGCAGGTCGAATTCCTTCGGGGACAGCTTTACCTCCTGGCCACCGCGCGTGACGTGGCGGCGGACCAGGTCGACCGTCAGGTCGCCCGAAACAAAGGTCGGCAATTCCCCCTGCGCCTGGAAGGCATGGCGCAGCGCGGCGCGCATTCGCGCCATCAGCTCGGCCATGCCGAAAGGCTTGCCGATATAATCGTCGGCACCGAGGTCTAGTGCCTCGACCATCGACCGTTCGTCGTGGCGCGCCGACAGCACGACGATCGGCACCGCCGATGTCTTGCGGATCTCCCCAATCAGTTCCAGCCCGCTCTTATCTGGAAGACCGAGATCGAGGATCACCAAGTCCGGCTTCTCAGCCGCCAGCGAGCGCATGGCTCTCGCGGCATCTTCCGCCTCGACCATCCGATAACCGGAAGCGCCGAGGCTGGTGCGCAGAAAGCGCCGTATCGGCGGCTCGTCGTCGACGACCAGCACGGTGTAGGCATTAGCCATGCGCCAATTCCGGCTCTCGCTTCGCGGGAATCTCCGGCACGACCGGCATCCGGATCGTCAATACCGCGCCCGAGCGGTCGCGACGGTTGCGGGCGACCATCCATCCACCGAGCGCCTCGACAAAGCCGCGGCAGATCGCCAGACCGAGGCCAGTGCCGGCACGCTGGCGGTCCTGGGCCTGGACACGATAGAATTTGTCGAAGATGCGCTCGAAATCGGCGGGCGGTATGCCCGGGCCCTCATCCGAGACCTCGATCTCGACGAGCTCCCCGTCGCGAGTCGCCCGGACCTCGATCCGGCTGCCGGCCGGTGAATACTTCGCCGCATTGTCGAGAAGATTGAACAAGACCTGCTCGAACAGCACCGCATCGAGACGCAGCATCGGCAAGTGGGGCTCGATATCGACATCGACGCGATGCCCGGCGAGGACGTTCCCGGCCCGCTGCAACGCCGCGCCGACTATCTCAGCGACATCGAGTAGTTCGAGCTTCAATTCGATCGCACCGGATTCGAGCCGCGTCATGTCGAGGAGATTGGACACGAACCGGTTCAAGCGCTCTGCTTCGTCTTGCAGCGTCGCGAGCAACTCCTCGCGCTCGGCCGCTCCGTATTTTTCGGGAAAGCTGCGCAGGCTCGACACGGTGCCGAGGATGGAAGCGAGCGGCGTCCGCAGGTCGTGTGAAATCGAGGTCAGGAGCGCAGCGCGCAGCCGCTCGGTCTCGGCGAGCACGCGGGCCTCGCCGAGCCCCTTGGCGAGCGAAATGCGCTCGATCGCCACTGCCGCTTGGTCGCAAAGCGCGTCGAGCAGCCGCCGCTCATCCGGCGTCAGCAACGGCCCACCCGCATCCCGGTCGATCCCAATCACGCCGACCGGGCCGCTGCCGGTGCGCAGCGGCAAGAACAACCGCTTGGCGCCGGGCAAGGTGTCGGCACCGCGCCCGGCCGCGCGATTGTGCTCCCACGTCCAGCGCGCCGCTGCCATGTCGGCGGCGTCGAGTTGGTCCTCCGGCGGATAGCCCGACGCAACTTCGAGCCCGTCGCCGTCCTTCACCGGCATCAACAGAACCGTGCGAACACTCAGCATCGAGGTAATCTGATAGGCGGTCGCCCAGAGTAAATCGTCGAGCGCGCCAATTCCAGCGACCTTGCGGCTGAAGGCATAGAGCTCAGCCGTCGTTTTCGCCCGCAATCGCGCGGTCACAACCTGCCGGCGCGTCGCCGCCGTCAAATTGCTGACGATGATCGCCACGGTCAGAAAGAAGAAAAGCGCGACGACGTTAGCGGGATCTGCAACTGTAAAGGTGTAGCGCGGCGCCAGGAAGAAAAAGTTGTAAGCGAGAACGCTGAGGATGCTGGCGAAAAGCGACGGTAATAGGCCCCAGGCAACGGCCGAGGCAAGGACCGCTGTGAGAAATGCGAGCGCAATGTTGTGGACGTCAATGACCCGCTCGAGCAATTCGCCGATCCCGAGGGCGACCGTGACCGCGACGGCGCTGCCGAGATAGGGCTCAATTTGGATCGGCTCGACTCTAGGACGGGTCTGGACCGCCTTAGGTGGAACAGGATCGCTGTCGTCGGCGGAGATGACGTGAACGCTGATCTGGCCCGTTTTGCGTACGAGCTCATAGACGACGGAGCCGTGGATCATCTCAAACCATCGCGAGCGATCGGACTTTCCGATGACGATCTGAGTGATGTTGTTCGCTGTCGCGTAGGCGAGGACCTCCTCGGCAATGTTGCGGCCCGGGATCGTAATCGTCGAAGCGCCGAGCCGTTCGGCGAGGCGCAGGAAGTCGGAAATGCGGTCGCGCTCAACGTCGTTAAGACGCTGCGTCCGCGCCGTCTCGACATAGATCGCGGTCCACGGGGCTCGCAAGTGATCTGCCGCCCGCCGCGCATAGCGGATCAATCCCGCGGTGCTTGGAGCTTCGCTGACGCAGACGAGAACCCGCTCCCCCGCCGCCCAAGGGCCCGAAATCGCATGCGCCCGCATATGCGACAGCAGTTGCTCGTCGACCCGCTGGGCGGTGCGGCGCAGCGCCAGCTCGCGCAGTGCGGTGAGGTTGCCAGCCGAGAAGTAGTGGCGTATCGCCCGTTCTGCGTGCTGCGCCACATAGACCTTACCCTCGCGCAGGCGCTTGATCAGGTCCTCGGGCGAGAGGTCGACGACCTCGATGTCGTCCGCCTGGTCGAGGATGCTGTCGGGGACCGTCTCGCGCACGCGGATCCGCGTGATCTTGGCGACGACGTCGTTCAGGCTCTCGACATGCTGGATATTGAGCGTCCCAAAGACATCGATCCCGGCGGCCATTATCTCCTCGACATCCAGATAGCGCTTGGGATGCCGGCTGCCGGGGGCGTTGGCGTGGGCGAGCTCGTCGACCAGAACCAGTTGAGGGCGCCGCTTCAGGATCGCGTCGAGATCCATCTCAGCAAGGAGGTGGCCCTTGTATTCGACTTGCTGCTTCGGGATGACCTCGAGGCCTTCGAGGAGCGCTTCGGTCTCGCGCCTGCCATGCGAACTCGACAACGCCGACGACCACATCCACGCCGTCGCGCCGCTTGGCTTGCGCGGACAGCAACATCTCGTAGGTCTTGCCGACCCCTGGTGCGGCGCCGAGAAAAATCTTCAGCCGCCCGCGGCCTTCTTGTTTTGCCGCGGCGAGCAGTGCTTCGGGTGAGGGTCTTCCCTCGCGCTCCGCCATGCTCCCAGTCTAGCCCATCCCGGTCTGCCTAGCGAAGCTGATCGAGCGCGAGATTTAGTTTGAGCACGTTGACCCGCTTTTCGCCGAGAACGCCGAGAAACCGGTCTTGGGTCATGTCGTCAACCAGCTTCTGGACCTTGTCCACCGACAGATTGCGCGCCTTCGCGACGCGCGGCGCTTGGAACTCGGCAGCGGCCGGCGTGATGTCGGGGTCGAGCCCGCTCGCCGAGGTGGTGACGAGATCGACCGGGATCGGCGTCGACGGGTTTTCCGTCTTGAGCTTCTCGGCGTCGTCCTTGACGCGGTCGATCAAGGGTTGGCTGGTCGGCCCGAGGTTCGACCCGCCCGAGTTCCCGGCGTTGTAGGGCGCCGGGATCGTCTTCGTCGCATCGTTCGGGTCGGTATCGGTGGTCGCCGAGGGACGGCCATGGAAGTACTTGTCGTCCGTGAAGTTCTGGCCAATCAGCTCGGAACCGATCACCGTGCCGTCCTTCTCGATGAGGCTCCCATTGGCCTGATGAGGAAAGACGAGCTGCGCGAGCCCGGTCATGCCTAGGGGATAAATGAGACCGGTGATGGCCGTCATGACGATGATCATCGCGATCGCAGGACGGATTTGTCGCAACATGGGGCGAGTCCTCAGGCAAGGCCGATGGCGGTGATGGCAAGATCGATCAGCTTGATGCCGATGAACGGCACGACGATCCCGCCGATGCCGTAGATCAGCAGGTTCCGACGCAGGATGCTGGCGGCGCCCGCCGGACGGTAGGCCACCCCGCGCAGGCTCAGTGGGATCAGCGCGATGATGATCAGCGCGTTGAAGATAATCGCCGAAAGAATGGCGCTTTCCGGGGTCTGCAGGTGCATGACGTTGAGAACGCCAAGCTCGGGATAAAACGCCACGAACATCGCCGGAATGATCGCGAAGTATTTCGCGACATCGTTGGCGATCGAGAAGGTAGTGAGCGCGCCTCGGGTCATCAGCAACTGCTTCCCGATCGCGACGATCTCGATCAGCTTGGTCGGATCGCTGTCGAGGTCGACCATGTTGCCGGCTTCGCGCGCCGCCATCGTGCCGGTGTTCATCGCCACGCCGACATCGGCCTGGGCGAGCGCCGGCGCGTCGTTGGTGCCGTCGCCGCACATCGCGACGAGCTTGCCCTTCGACTGCTCCTCGCGGATCAGCTCGAGCTTGTTCTCGGGTGTCGCCTGCGCAAGGAAATCGTCGACCCCCAATTCGGCGGCGATTGCGGCCGCCGTCAGCGGGTTGTCGCCGGTGATCATCACGGTGCGGATGCCCATCTGCCGCAATTCGGCGAAGCGCTCGCGGATGCCGCCTTTTACGATGTCCTTGAGGTGGATCACTCCCAGCAACCGCTCGTCCTTGGCGACGGCGAGCGGTGTGCCGCCCTCTCTCGCGATCCGCTCGGAAATCGTGGTCACCTGCCGGACGGCGTCGGAAACCGGTGCGGCGCGCAACGCCACCTGCGCGCCTCCGCCAGCGCCGCGCCGCAGCGGTTCCATTCTGCCGCCTTCGGCAAATGCGATGATCGCATCAACCGCCCCCTTGCGGATGCGGGCGCCATCGACATCGATGCCACTCATTCGGGTCTGCGCCGAGAACGGCACAAAGCTGGCGTTGAGCGGCGCCATCTCGCGCGCCCGTAGCGCGTATTTCTCCTTGGCCAGAACGACGATCGAGCGGCCTTCCGGCGTCTCGTCGGACAGCGAGGCGATCTGGGCCGCGTCGGCGAGCTCGGCCGCATCGACTCCAGGGAGTGCGATGAATTCGGTCGCCTGGCGATTGCCGAGCGTGATGGTCCCGGTCTTGTCGAGCAACAGGGTGTCGACATCTCCCGCGGCCTCGACCGCGCGTCCGGACATTGCCAATACGTTGAAGCGCACCAGCCGGTCCATGCCGGCGATGCCGATCGCCGACAATAGGGCGCCGATCGTTGTCGGGATCAAGGTAACAAAGAGGGCGACGAGGACGACGACCGACACCGCGCCCCCTGCGTAAGACACAAAGCTCGGGATGCTGACGGTGGCGAAGACAAAGATCAGCGTCATGCCGGCGAGCAGGATGTTGAGCGCGATCTCGTTCGGGGTCTTCTGCCGCACCGCGCCTTCGACAAGCGCAATCATGCGGTCGAGAAAAGTCGAGCCCTGCGCTGCCGTGATGCGGACCCTGAGCGAGTCCGACGTGACCCGCGTGCCGCCGGTGACCGCCGAGCGGTCGCCGCCGCTCTCGCGAATGACGGGCGCCGATTCCCCGGTAATCGCCAACTCATCGACCGAGGCGACACCCTCGATGACTTCGCCGTCGCTCGGGATCAAATCGTTGGTCTCAACCAACACGAGATCGCCGGGCTTGAGCGCGTTTGCGTCGACGAGTTCGAAGTTGTGCGAGTTGGCAGCCTGGAGACGCTTGGCCTTGGTCTCGGTCCGAGTCCGGCGCAACGCATCGGCTTGCGCCTTGCCCCGCCCTTCCGCTACCGCTTCCGCGAAATTGGCGAACAGCACGGTGAACCACAGCCAAACCGTGATCTGCCCCGAGAACAGGGCATTGGTACCGATTACCGTGCCGCTGCCGACGATCAGATCGCGCAGAAAGAAGATCGTGGTCAGCACCGAGACGATCTCGACGCAGAACATAACCGGGTTTTTGACCAAGGTGCGCGGATCGAGCTTGCGGAACGAGGCCCAAATCGCCGGCACGATCAGCGAGCGGTCGAAAATGGAGAGCGGCCGGAGCTGACGCTTATAGAGCCCGGTATCCGGCGAGCCGATCATGATGGGGGAGATGTCGGTCATCGTGAATGTCCCTCAGGAATTCTGTTGCTCACGGCCCCGGATAGAGCTTGCTTTGGTTCATCGCGACCTGCTCGACCGCCGGCCCGAGTGAGACGGCTGGGAAGTAGGTCAGTCCGCCCATGATCAGAATGACGCCGACCAGCAATCCGACGAATTGCGGGCTGTGCGTCGGGAAGGTGCCGGCCGAAGGGGCGATCAGCTTTTTCTGTGCCAGCGAGCCGGCCACGGCGAGCAGCGGGATAACAAAGATGAAGCGGCCCATCAGCATCGCAACGGCAAGGGTCGTGTTGTAGTAGAGCGTGTTCGCCGAGAGCCCGGCAAAGGCGCTCCCGTTGTTGCCGGTGGCGGAGGTGAACGCGTAGAGGATCTCGCTGAAGCCGTGCGGGCCCGTATTGGCTATGCCGGCGAGCCCGGCCGGCAAGACCGTTGCGAGCGCGGTCCAGCCGAGGATCGACAAGGGTAGGCTGAGAAGCGCGAGGATGGTCAGCTTGACCTCCCTCGCTTCGAGCTTCTTACCCAGGTACTCTGGTGTGCGCCCGACCATCAGCCCGGCGACGAACATGGCGATGATGGCGAAGGCGAGAATGCCGTAAAGACCCGAGCCGACGCCGCCGAAGATCACCTCGCCGAGTTGGATGTTGACGAGCGGCACCATGCCACCAAGCGGCAGGAAGCTGTCATGCATCGAGTTGACCGCCCCGCACGACGCATCCGTAGTCACGGTTGCGAAGAGCGCGCTGTTGGCAACGCCAAAGCGGACTTCTTTGCCCTCCATGTTGCCGCCCGCCTGCATGGCGCTGGCCGTCGAATCGACGCCATACTGGGCAAGAGCGGGGTTGCCGTGCGCTTCCGACCAGTAGGCGGTCGTCACGCCGGCGAGAAACAACACACCCATCGCGGCGAACACCGCCCATCCCTGGCGCTCGTCCCTGACCATGCGGCCGAGCACATTGGTGAGGCCCGCCCCAATTGAGAAGATCAGCACCAACTGCACGAGATTGGTAAGCGCGTTCGGGTTCTCGTAGGGATGAGACGAGTTGGCGTTGAAGAAGCCGCCCCCGTTCGTCCCCAGCATCTTGATCACCTCCTGCGACGCGACGGGGCCCTGGGCGATCGTCTGCTTGGCGCCCTCGAGCGTCGTCGCGTCGACATAGGCGCCCAGATTCTGCGGCATGCCCTGCCCCACGAAAAACAGGCCGACTACGATCGACAACGGCAGCAGCACGTAGAGCGTGGTGCGCGTCAGATCGACCCAGAAATTGCCGATCGCCTTGGCTTCGCGGCGCGCGAAGCCCCGGATGAGGGCCAAGGCGAGCGCGATGCCGGTGGCGGCGGACAAGAAGTTGTGCACTGTCAGCCCGGCCATCTGCACGAGGTAGCCCATCGTGGTCTCCGGCACGTAGGACTGCCAGTTCGTGTTGCTTATGAAGCTCACCGAGGTGTTGAAGGCGCTGCTTGGTTCGACGCCGGTCTGGCCCTGCGGGTTGAACGGCAGATACCACTGCAGCCGCTGCAGCGCGTACAGGGTCAAAAAGCCGGCGACGCTGAAGAACAGCATCGCCACGGCGTAGGTGAGCCAATGCTGCTCCTCTTTTTCGTCCACGCCGCAGCACCAATAGACCGCGCGTTCGACCGGCCGCAGAACCGGGCTGAGGAACGTCCGCTCGCCATTGAAGACGCGCGTCATGTAGCCGCCGAACGGCCGGGCGATCAGGATCACGATGACGCTAAACAGCGCGATCTGGATCCATCCGGAGATGGTCATCGCGAGCTCCTAGAACCGCTCGGGATTGATCAGCGCGTAGACGAGATAGACCATGATCACGAGGGCCACGATCGAACCGAGGACATAGTCGAGCAGCATCTCTCTCTCACATTCTTTCGCAGGCGAGCACGTAGAGGATGGAGGCGGCGAAAAAACCGACGCCCATAGCGATCATCACGAAATCGAGCATTTGACTTACCTCAGCAGGCGTCCTGCAGACCCTGGGGTTTTCGGTCCGCGCTTTGCTATGAACGCCGAGCCGGATGGCTTTGATGCACGTTAAATCGACGTCCGTTCACCCAAACCAGGATAGCCAATACCCGCGCGTTGTCTCTGGCTCGGATGAGTTCGGACTCGGTTGCACAGATGAAATGCACTTTCCACTATTAGGATTCGAGGGGCATTGATGTGTTGGTTTATAAAGGAGCTATAAAGATGCATCCGGCCTTTGACTTTCGGGCCAATTGCCCGAGTTTCGCTGGTGGGTTTGCCGGGGGCGGTTCGGGAATGCTCCGCGCGGGTGGCGATGCAGGCGACCGCTTCCTTTAAGATCACGGTTTGCGGCATCGAGGAGCTGACGGAACATTGCGAGGCTCGGGTAAGCCGTGTGGTCTCGATCCTCGATCCCGCTTGGCCGGTACCACCCGCACTCGGCGCTTACGGCGAGCATGATCGTCTCGAGCTTCGCTTCGACGATGTGATCGAGCCAGTCCCTGGCAAGGTACCTCCAGGCCTGGAGCATATCCGACAGCTTTTGGCTCTCGGTCGTCGGCTGATGGTCGAGCCGGCGGCCACCCGCCACCTTCTAATTCATTGCGGAGCCGGGTTCTCCCGCTCGCCCGCAGCAGTGGCCCTGATGCTGGCGCAGGCGATGCCGGCGCTTGCGCCCGGCAACATCGCCGCCGAAGTACTTCGCGTTCGGCCAAAAGCATGGCCGAATTTAAGGGTGATCGAGTTGGGCGACAGCCTGCTGGATCGGCGCGGGGCGCTGGTCGAGGCCGCATCGAGGATATAACAGCTCGTCGCGACCGATCATCAGGGCGGCAAGATAATCGTGCCGCCCGTCACACACGACGAACCGTCCGTCTTCCCAGTGCCCGACGATGGGCGGCCACGGGGCGCACTCCCCGAGGTTCAACAGACGCCGATATTTCTTTTCTACCGCTTCCAGGCTCATCGGGAGTCGAAAGCTGAACCGGCACAGGTCGATATCCACCCAAGCCGTTCGCACATCGAGCGATCTTCGGCAACCACGACGGTCATATTCGGAAACCCCTTTGCTCAACCACAGCTAGGCGCAACGCCCCTCCTCCTCTCTACGCCAAGAAGGCGGGATCGAATATCGCGAGGAACGTGCTCTCGTTCCACGAAATAAGGGAGCAGCTGGATTACCGGTTCGTTCGTCAGCTAGAGAAACAGCGAGTCCAGGTAAGTCTCTCGCTTTCGGTGTCCCAGCGGCACGAGCGACCGTAGGATACGCTTCAGATCGAACCACTCGGCTTTCTGGATTTAATAGCCCCTGACGCCATGCTCGACATCGCTTTTGTATTGATCGTCATTACCGCTCTGCTGGTCGTGGTCGGTCTGTGCCAGCCGCTGGCGGCTTATTTGAAGCTGCCGCCGCCCGTTCTGCTCGGCGTCGTTGGCCTGGCTCTGGGAGGGTTTCCTGCCCTCGTTACGCATCTGGGCTGGTCCCCCGAGACAGATGCATTTTCCGAAGTCTTCGTCGACTTCCCAGTCAGTTCCGGCACCTTTATCTATGTCTTTCTGCCCTTGCTCGTGTTCGAGGCCGGTATCGCCACCGATGTAAGGCGGATGCTGGAAGATGCAGCGCCGATCCTGCTGCTCGCGATCGTTGCCACGTTGATTTCGACCGCGGTCGTCGGTTTAGCGCTTTGGCCGTTTGGGCGGGTCTCGTTGGTGGTCTGCCTGCTGCTCGGCTCCGTGGTGTCGACCACCGACCCCGCCGCGGTCATCGCGATCTTTCGCGACATCGGCGCACCGGCGCGCCTGACCCGCCTGGTCGAGGGCGAGGCTCTCCTCAACGATGCGGCCGCGATCGCGCTATTCGCCGTCTTGCTCGGAATGATTGGAACCGCTCGTGAGCTCGACATAGGATCCGGGCTGAAAGAGTTCTTCATGTCGTTTGTCGGCGGCGGCCTGTTCGGAATGCTCACCGGCCGCGCACTCCTCGCTATCATCCCAATAGTTCGCGACGACCGCCTCGCGGAGGCTACTTTGACCCTGGCGCTCGCTTACGGCGTTTTTATCGTCGCCGAGCGCCTACTTCATGTATCGGGTGTCGTCGCCGTGCTGGCCTCCGCCATGACCATTAGCGCGCTCGGCCGTTCTCGCATCGCGCCCTACAATTGGTCGTTCCTGACCGATCTCTGGGACCAGATCGCGTTTTGGGCCCGCTCCTTGATCTTTATCCTCGCCTCGATCCTTGTTCCAAGGCTGCTCGGCGATATCGGTACCCATGATTTGCTGCTGCTTGCGGTCCTCATAGCGGCGGCATTCGCGGCTCGCGCTCTTGTGCTGTTCGTACTCATGCCGCTGCTCGAGCTCGTCAAACTCACTCAGCCGATCAGTTCCGCCTACAAATATGCGATCATCTGGGGCGGATTGCGCGGTGCGTTGACTTTGGTGCTCGCTCTCGGAGTGACCGAAAACGCGGCCCTCGATCAGCGCGCACAGCGCTTCGTAGCGGTGCTCGCAACAGGCTTTGTGCTGTTCACGCTCTTCGTCAACGGCACGACGTTGCGGCTGGTCATCGCCGTCCTCGGGCTCCAGCGCCTTTCGCCGCGCAACCAAGTCCTCCGCGATCGAGTTCTCGCAGTTGCTTATGCCGAAGTGGCCGCTTCGGTGCGCCACATGGCGCAATACCACGGTCTCGCTCAACGCTCGGTCGAGCAAGTCATCGAACCATACCGAACCTGGATCACCGCGGCGGATGCCCGAGACGAAGCCGAGCGGCTTCCCGAGCGGGAGCGGCTGGCGATTGCACTCGTTGCTCTGGGCAACCAGGAGCGGGTGCTCGTCCTGGAAACCCGCGCCGACCAAGTCGCGTCGCAGGCCACCGTTCAGGTGCTGTTACGGAATGCAGACGCCCTGGTCGAAGGCGCGCGCTCCGAAGGCCGTCTCGGATACCACAGAGCTGCGGAAGCGGCGCTCTCGTTTCCGCTGGCATTCCGCATCGCCTATTTCCTTTACCGGCATTTCGGAATTCAGCGGTTTCTTGCCGATCGGCTGGCTGACCGTGTCGAACTACTGTTGGTGACGCGGCTGCTGGTCGAGCGGCTGGTCAGTTTCAACAATGAGCGTCTGGGCACCGTTTTCGGAGAACGTTTAACCGAGATCACGAGGGAAATCATCGAGCATCGCCGCGAAGCAGTGGGCGACGCCTTGGATGCGCTTCGCCGGCAATACCCCGACTACGTGGCGGCTCTTGAAGAAAGGTTCCTGCGCCAATCGGCGCTGCGGCAGGAGATGGGGCGGTACGAGGCCTTGTTCGAAGAAGGATTGATCCCGCAGGAGCTCTACGATGATCTGAAGCGGGGAATATCGGGTACCCGCGCCCAGCCTCGGCCGCGTTTCGAGATCGGCCTGGACACACATCGCCTGATCGAGAGGCTGGATATCCTCTCGGGTCTCGACGAGTGGCAGCTCGAGCGTGTGGCCCAGCTGCTGCGGCCACGCTTTACCGTGCCGAACGAGCGCATCATCCGCCGCGGGGACCGGGGGGACGCCGTGTTCTTTATTGCATCCGGTGCTGTCGAGGTGAGATTGCCGGCGCGCCGCGTGCGGCTCGGCAGCGGCGAGTTCTTTGGGGAAATGGCTCTCCTGTCGGGCCGGCCGCGTCAGGCCGATGTAGTCGCTCTGACCTATTGCCGGCTGCTCGTTCTGCGGAAAGCCGATTTTGAGCGTTTCCTCGCCGCAAATCCGGAGGCGAAAGCGGAGATCAACCGCATCGTCGAGGCGCGTCTTTCGGCGAACCAGGAGGACGGAGACCGAGCTGCCGAAATTGTATCAAACTAGCCGAAGGCTCGCGGGGCTGGCTGCAGTACTCGAGTGCCGCGGTCCTCTCAGCCAAGCGATCAACCGGCTCCATCGCGCTGCTCCCGCCCGGATCAGGTCGTACAGGCACAGCGCGGCTCCCCCTTATTTCAGAACTTACGAGCGCTTTTGGCCACCCGCGCTCCTGATGGGCCACGATGTACATCCCGTCGACATACAATTCGATGGTGGCCGGGGCCGCATTGCATGCTTGGCGTGCATAATCGATGCTCGCCGACAGGCTCGGGAGATCGGACACCGGCACGGGCGACAGCCCATGCACACTCCAGCTTCCCCCAACGTCGCGACAGATCTTGATGCGCAAATTCATTGTGGTCGGCCTTTGCTCAGTGCATGACGCTGTGAATAAAGATCATAGCAAGCCGAAGCGTCAGAATGCCCACCGCGATCCCCGCCAGGACGAAGAAGGTCCCAACAGCATCGAGCAGCGTACGATGCCACGTACTGTGACGGTGCGCGGTGGTCGCGTTGCTGAGCGATCGCCGCGGCTGTGCCGCTCGGGTTGGCGCCAAGTTCACGAACGCCATTGATGCTGTCCAGATCCTCATCCGACGACGGGTGCCGCTATTAGAGAGCGATCATCTGATAAGTTTTCGAGCGGAAACCGGTGCCGCCATCATCAAGAAACCATAAAGCTGGCTCCAAGCTGCGGACCCCAGTCTCCGAGTCGCATCAGCGTCTGGGAGATGAGATAACTTTGACACAGGCGCTGTCGCCCGCCGCCTCAAAGAGCGCGAAGCGCAGTGCGTCCTTCTGAGTGCGAAATACTCCGCCTATTAGTCCTTCCTTGTCTTTAGCAACCCAACAGCCTCGGCCGTTCTCGCTCACTTCGAAGTGGTGCAGGGTGAGCGCGGCCGCAGGCGCAAAGCTGGACATATTCGGTCTGCCAATCTGTTATTCCCGTCGCTCTCTCGAGCGGCTGATACAATCGGCAGGCCATCATTAGATTGCGATAGGCCTTCAATCAGCCGTGCATTAACTTCTCATAAGACCCGCAAGCTGCGCTATCCCGAGCGTCTGCCTGCGCCGTTCGCTCGCTGGGGGATAACCGCCGAGCACCCGTCGCAATCGGCGGGTGAGCCTCCCCGCCGCCACTCACATCGCCCGACCCGGTTTCGCTTCGCGCAGCGGGGTGCCGGTTTCGGCGAGGCGGCGCAGGAGGGCTGAGGGCGCCCAGCGCTCGCCGTATTGCTGGTGCCACGCTTGGATCTGGCGGTAGACCTCGGCGACGCCGATGCCGTCGGCCCAGTGACCATCAGCCCGAGCTCGACGCCGGCCTACATATGGTGTATAGGATGCGACGTGTGACCATATGGAGTTCGGAATATGGTGAGAAGGAGCCCGGAAGGCCGCCTAGAAGCCCGAACAGCGAGGCAGGCACGGGGAATGGCTACCGGCAAGCTGTCGAACGAGGGACTAGCCTGTATCGGGATGAATCCTGTCAGAGCGCGCTTCTACAACCCGAAAAAATGACTGAGCGGGCGCTCTGAATGACAGAGAGGCGTCGGTCACCTCTGGAGGATATGCGATCGGCGGAGCATCACGCGAAACCAGCGAAGCGGGGCAAAGATGCAAGGTCGAGGAAGAAATGAATAATGTTCTTGATTCGTTCCAAAACCGACTATAACTTAGACCCCGACCCAAGGCGGCTCGTACGAACCGCGCACGAAAACGGAGACCGATTCGAATGGGAATAGAAGCAAATTTCGATATCCCATTTATCGCCGCCATGGCGCTGAAGGAAAAGCAGATCCAACAGAATTATCGGCCTATTATTGCTGTACACAAATGGTTTGCGCGTCGTCCAGGTACATTATTTCGTGGATTGATACTGTCGGAGTTCGGTGACCGTCCGATAAAAGAAACTTTCTTCCGCTCTAACGATTTCCCTGGTCGAGTTGTTGCTGACCCCTTTATGGGGGGCGGAATCCCGTTGCTCGAAGCCAATCGCGTGGGCTGCGACGTTATAGGGCTTGATATCAACCCGATGTCAGCTTGGATTGTCGCGAGGAAATCGAGCACCTGGACCTCGAGGCTTATCGCCAGGCTGCCGCAACGTTAATCGACGCGGTGAAGACCGAGGTCGGCAAGTCCTACCTCACCGACTGCCCGCTTTACGGCGATCGCGATGTGCCAGTGAAGTATTTTTTGTGGGTTAAGGTGCTTGACTGCGAAAAGTGCGGCCGGCAGATAGATCTATTCCCCGGTTATCTCGTCGCCCAAAATACACGCCATCCAAAAAATGTTTTGGTTTGTTCAACCTGCGGCGAGCTGTGCGAGATCGCCGACAGACATCAGCCCGCCAGGTGCGGAAGCTGCAAGTCGACGGTTAATTTGGCAGGCCCAGCCAAACGCAACCGTTGTTCGTGTCCGCACTGTGGCTACGGAAACCGCTACCCGCGGCCAGAAGCGGGGGTACCTCGTCATCGCATGTTCGCCATCGAATATTACAATCCGAGGCGAAAAAACGGGCACACTGGTCGATTTTTCAAGAAGCCAAATTCAAGAGATCTGGAACGGGCTTCAGCTACAGCAGCACGCTGGAAAGCCCTAACGCCCCGGTTCGTCCCAGAGCATCGGGTCCCAGCGGGCGACGAAACCGATCGGTTGCATCGGTGGGGCTACAAGCTTTATCAGGATTTGTTCAATACACGCCAACTTCTTGGACTGGAATTAAGCTGCCGTCTGGTAGCAGACGTAGCTGATGACAGGGTGAGATGGGCTCTTGCTACGAATCTATCCGATCTCCTGCGATATCAGAACATGCTCTGTCGCTACGACACTATGGCTCTCAAATCACTTGACATATTTTCGGTTCACGGATTTCCGGTGGGCCTGGTTCAGTGCGAGTCAAACTTGTTCCTGATTACGCATGATCCTCAGCCAGCTTGAGGAGACGGTATGGCATCGGCGGGGTTCGGACTGCGACATAGCCGAGGCGTGGCATCATGGCGGCGAGATCGTATCGGCGATTGAAGCGGTACTCGAATTCGGCGAGGTAGCGGGGTACATGCTTGTCGCGGATGGCGCGGTAAGTGCCGGTGATGGCGCTCTTGATGTTGCCGAGGGTGGTGTTGACCCACTTGAAGGCAGGGTTCAGGGCGGCCTTGCGACCGGATCCAGCGATGATCGGCTGGTGGACGCAGCCGGCGTTGCCGACCCCAGTGAAGCAGTGCAGGCCGTCACTGACAACGGTGCTGGCGGGATGGAAGTTGCGCTGCGCCAAGGTCGTGATTTCGGCACGGCGGAAACCCTTCACGCGGCGCAACTTCAAGCGGATTGGCTTGCCCTCTGGGGTGGTTTCGACCGCCGCCACGATCGGCGTCTTGCCAGGCGAACCGCGGCCCCGCTTGCCGCCGTTGTGCTCCCCGCCGAGATAGGCATCGTCGATTTCGATCCGTCCCGTCAGGCGCTTTGTGGCGTCCCGCTCCATCATCGCCTGCATCAGCTTGTGCTTGATCTTCCAGGCGGTGGTCTGGGTGACGCCAAGCCGGCGGCCCAACTCAATGCTGGAGATGCCGCCCTTGCTCTGAGTGAGGTGGTAGATGGCGCGAAACCAACTGCACAGCGGCACCTTGGTTGCTGCGAAAATCGTTCCGGCGATCACCGATGTCTGCCGTCGACAGGCGGTACACTGGTACAGCGCCCGGGTCTTGACGAAGCTGTGATGCTGCCCGGCGCAAACCGGGCAGACAAAGCCGGATGGCCAGCGCCAGCGCATCACCGCCTCGCGGCACTGATCCTCGGTTCCGTAAAGAACAGCAAACTGGGCCTCGCTGAGCCCCTTTTGAAATTGCACCTTGTTGCGCGCCATCGTTCGAACCCGCAGAAACAGCCGCATGTTCCTGTTTTGTACCATGACTTGATGGCTGAGGATAGTGCGTAATCAGGAACTTGTTAGGCATAGTGAATGGGGGCGGCGTAAATGTCGGTTCCGGCGGCTGGGCCAACATAGTCGAGAAATATGCGAGAGCTAAGGCGTACTGCGCCTCTCCTTTTGAGGTCCAGCAACGCGGTGGTCGGAAGATCGCTGTGCCGATCAAGGGTGAGTGGATCGGCGAGCGGATCAATGGTTCCCGCGAACGTAAGGTTATTATCCACTGCACGACCTCAACAACGATTGAGCTAGCCCCAGAGAGCCTTGACGCTGCCCTTACCGATCCCCCCTATTTCGGAAACGTGCAGTACGCGGAACTTATGGATTTCTGCTACGCTTGGCTTCGGCGCCTCGTGAGTACTGGACCGGAGGGTTTCGATCGAGATACAACTCGCTCCTCCGAAGAGCTTACAAGAAACACAACTCAAGCGCGGGGCATCGAGCACTTTACCGAAGGTCTATCGGCCGTCTACACTCGGGTGGCTCACGCTCTAAAGGCGGGAGCACCCCTTGCGTTTACATTCCATCACAACAGTATTGAGGCTTATCATGCCGTCGGTGTCGCGATTTTGGATGCCGGCCTCACTTGCACTGCCGCCATACCGTGTCCCGCTGAAATGGGCGGGTCGATACATATCCACGGGACTGGCTCATCGATCGTCGATACCGTCTTCGTTTGTCGCGCTCACGGCCGGGTTCGGCGTCGACAACTTTGTGAGAGCGCAGCCGACTTGGCGGATTTGATTCGGGGCGAACTAAGTCAACTTCGCCTCGCTGGTATGAAGCCAACCGCCGGCGATACCCGTTGTATGGTATTCGGTCATTTGACTCGGATCGGTATCTGGCGCTTGCGCGAGAACTGGGACCGGCTACAGGCGACCAATGAACGACTGCAACGTTTCGCCCGATGCATTGCCGCTTTCGGCGCGCCTCAATCGATGATTGACGCGCTTATGGATGCGCCCCACCAAACTTCGGCCTCTGCGCCGTTGATAGGACGTACTGGCTGCGACACCATTTCTCTTTGATGTTTCGGTCAATTCGCTTCAGGCTAACCAGTTCGCATAACGGCAGAGCCCATCGACGGCGCCAGCCGCGGAGAGTTGCCAACTCAGCCGAAGGAAATATTGGCACGTCCATTCAGAGGTAGCTGCGGCGCAGTGATACGCTCCGCCCGTTCGTAGGCGCAGGCATCCCGTAATCTTGGGTGGCAGAATGGATCCTGAGTTTAAGCGACCGTTTGAAGTGGATAGCGACCTTCTGCGCGACCACCTTGAGGAATTTGTAAACATTACAGTGGCAGATTTAAGATCGGAGTTTCTTGTCCTGCCGAAAGGACCTGGGTTTATTGAATACGTGGATTTTCGCGACGCCTACGAAGTTCTCAAAAAGCTTACTAACGCTTTTACAGCATTTACCCCCGACGTAGTGCATCGAGCGGCGGTCGAGAATAGCCGGGTCCTCGGCGTCGTCAGGGCGATACTCGGCATGACCCCTGGGGAGTGGGCTGAACTCGCACGGACCGACCTTGGGAGCGATGTCGGTCAAAATTCAGCGCGGGAAATCGACCGGAATTGTCGCGCCAACCCACTCTTCCTTCAGGATGCGCTTCGTTCCCGAAAGCGTTCGGTCACGCTTGCCCGCATTGAGGCGCTTATCACCGTTGCGGCGAAATATTTGACGGAGGGCGCACCTCCCGCGGTAGAAGGAATTGTACACCGCCTTGATAAGTTTGACACGAGGACAGGCCTTGCATCGATTCGCTACGCAGCGGGAGAGGACGAGCGACATCTCGGCCGCCCATTTGCGGGCCATCGTGACGCAGTTTCCGAGTTGGTCGGCGAGGTAATGGAAAATGCGGTCGAAGAACACCTCCGCGCTCGTAGCATCACATTTCGGAAAACGAAACGGGCCGAGCGCATTCCCGGTTTTGGCCAAGCTCCGGATTTCTGCATCCCGGACGAGAATACGCCATCCGTCATCATCGAAGCGAAGATCACGAGCGACGACGGGACCGCACGTGACAAGGTCGCGAGAATTAAAGTGCTTGCCACGCAACGAGACAGACACGTCGCAGCGGGAATGCGGCCATATGAAGTAGTCGCATGTATTGATGGGAGAGGGTTCCGTCAGCGTCGAGAAGATATGCGGCAGATGCTTCTTGAATTAGACGGAAAGGTATTTACAGCAGCGACACTTGATCGGTTGGCTGAAAATACCCGATTACGAGAATTTATCGCCAGCAATCCCCCCAGCTGAGATGCGCACGGGAGCCATTTTGAGAGATCCGAATCCGGAGCGCTCACGATCTTCGTGGTGTTAGGGACACTGCCCAACACCAACACCACACTCGGGCGCAACGACCCGGCGAATCTCGTCCTCGACGAGTGCTATTCCGCGGTCGACGAGTACGTCAACCGGCTCCGCAGTAGCGTGTCGCCCTGCCCGCCGCGGTGAGGTTATTGACAAGCTTTACCCAACGGACGCGCAGCTAGCTTCTTCGGCGATCGCCTTCACATCGGCCGGCCTGGCTTGGCCTCGCGCAGCGGGGTGTTGGTTTCGGCGAGGCGGCGCAGGAGGGCTGAGGGCGCCCAGCGCTCGCCGTATTGCTGGTGCCACGCCTGGATCTGGCGGTAGGCCTCGGCGACGCCGATGCCGTCGGCCCAGTACATCAGGCCGCCGCGATAGCGCGGGAAGCCGAAGCCGTTGAGCCACATCACGTCGATGTCGCTGGCGCGGTAGGCCTTGCCTTCTTCGAGGATCTTGCAGGCCTCGTTGACCGAGGCGAACAGCAGACGGCGCAGGATCTCCTCGTCACTGAAGCTGCGCTGCTCGACCCCTATCTCGGCCGCCTTTTCCTTGATGATGCGGGCGACCTCGGGGTCGGGATGCGGGGTGCGGTCGCCCTTCTCGTAGCGGAACCAGCCGGACCCGGTCTTTTGCCCCAACCGCCCCATCTCGACAATCGCGTCGGCGATCGGCATTTTGCGGTAGTTCGGGTTCTCCGCCGCGCGCCGCTGGCGGCTGTCATAGCCGATGTCGAGACCCGACAGATCCGCCGTCGCAAACGGCCCGATCGGGTAGCCGAAATCGACCATGATCTTGTCGACCTGCTCGGGCAACGCCCCTTCCTCGACCATGATGTTCATCTCGGTGCCGAACGGGGTTCGGCTACGGTTGGCGACAAAGCCGTCGCCATTACCGGCCATCGCGCTGATCTTGCCGATCTTGCGGCCAAGATCCATCGCCGTCGCCAGGGTGTCGGGCGCGCTTTTCGCCCCCTTCACGACCTCGAACAGTTTCATGACATTGGCCGGCGCAAAGAAATGCGTGCCGGCCACGTCCTGCGGGCGCTTCGTGGCGTTGGCCATGATGTCGATGTCGATGCCGGAGGTGTTCGTGTAGAGCAGCGCGCCGGGCTTCATGACCTCGTCGAGCTTTTTGAACACCTCCTCCTTGACCGGGATGCGCTCGAACACCGCCTCGATGACGACGTCGGATTGGCCGATGTCGTCATAGCTGGTGACCGGCTCGATCAGTGCCATCCGCCGGTTCATCTCCGCCTCGGTCAGGCTGCCCCGCCTGATACTGGTCTCGTAATTGGCGCGGATGCGCTGGATGCCGCGGTCGAGCGCCTCCGGGCTCGCTTCGAGGAGCTTCACCGGAAAGCCGAACTCGGCAAAGCTCATCGCAATGCCGCCGCCCATCGTGCCGGCGCCGACGATCGCCGCGGTCTTGATCGGACGCAGCGGCGTTTCGCGTGGGATGTCGGGCAATTTGGCGACCTCGCGCTCCGCGAAGAAGGCATAACGAAGGGCGCGCGCCTCGGCGGAATTTTCGAGCTCGTCGAACAGTTCGCGCTCGCGCCTGATCCCGTCTTCGAACGGCAGGTTGCACGCCGCCTCGACGGCGGCGATGCAATTGTAAGGGGCCTTCTGGCCGCGGGCGCGCCGGGCGATCGACTTCCGCATCGCGTCGAAAATGCCGGGATCGGCCTTGAACTCCGCCAATTTGTCGTCGCGGTCGCGGATGCGCGGTAATGGCCGGATGTCGGCGAGGCGGCGCGCCATCGCGATCGCGGCCTGGCGCAGATCGGCGCCCTCCTCGACCAGTTCGTCGATGATGCCGAGCCGCTTCGCCTCGTCGGCCGGAACGTGGCGGCCCGACACGATCATCTCCATCGCGGCTTTCGGGCCAATCAACCGCGGCAGCCGCTGGGTCCCGCCGCTCCCCGGCAATATGCCGATCAATACCTCGGGCAGACCCACCTTGGCGCTCGGCACGGCGATGCGGTAGTGCGAGGCGAGCGCGATCTCCAGCCCGCCGCCCAACGCGAAGCCGTGGATCGCCGCGACGATCGGCTTTGCGCTCGCCTCGAGGATCTGGTGCGGACGCCTGCCCGGCACCGGTGGCGGACGGTTGGTGCCGAACTGCCGGATATCGGCGCCGGCGATAAAGCTGCGGCCGGCGCCGATCAACACCATCGCCGTGATCACCGGGTCGGCGTTGCCGCGCTCGACATTCTCGACGATGCCCTCGGGCACCCCCGGGCTCAGCGCATTGACCGGCGGGTTGTCGACCGTGATGACCCCGATGCCGTCCACATTCTCGAAGCGAACCAATCCGCCTTCTGCCATATCGTCTCCTCCGTCGCACACATTCCAGCTTGCGATACGCCGGATGTTCGATGCATAGAGGTACCTGGGCCGGCCCTTTCGGGACTCGATCCGGCGGCAAGTAAAACAATATCGGCTCGAAGGTCTCCGCAACGCAAGCGGCATCGCGAAGCGGCAACGCCATTGTTTCGGCGCTGGCGGCTGTCCCCTGACCGCATCTAATGGGGATCGGCCCAAAATACGTCGGGGCTGGAAGGATAACGCGAACATATGAGAGGACCTGCTGATCCCGGCGGGCTCAATACGGAGAAAGCGGCGACAACGGGAGAAGCGCGCTGCGCACATCGGACGGGACACCCATGCTCCACACTTTGTACAGAAGCAGTACATAATGGCTGCAAAGGATCCCGAGGAAGCATGAGCCCGCGGCAGCAATGCGCAGCCGGCGGCGCCAGACATCGGCGGCCTCTGCGAAGGCGATTGGAGTCCACTGATATCCGATTAGGACCGCCAAGGTCATGAACGGCGCTAAGTCCAACCGGTAACGCAGAGTAAGAGCGATCGCCGTCAAGATCAGGAATACGGTGCAACCGTGTCCGATCAGCGTCAGACGCAATATCCCCACTCGGCCTGAGCATAGTTCCGGCTTCCACCATAGGCGGAAAAGACCCGTACTGGCGGAGAAGAGGGTGATCGGATTGGTGAGCAAAGGCGTGACCGGTGGCGCTTCGATGGCCTGATAGCGCGTGCAGGAACTCGGCAAATGGCGTTACCGTCTTCAACAGCCAAGGAATCCCAGTCAGATAATAGAGAGCGCCAACCCACACCCGGCCGGGGTTGAACTCGCCGTAGTCGCGGAGCACCTCGAGCCCGTTCGTTTGACTTTTCCCGTAGGTGGCATAGTGCAAGTCAACGAATAGGGCAAGGCCTTTAGCAATATGCTGATCCATTTGCTTCACGGCGAACTCACCGTAGATCCCGAGGCGATTAAATTGGAGACCTACTCGGAGGCATTTACCCGAAATGGTAAGACCTACGCTTATTTCGGGGTTTTCCCGGCACTCTTGCGGCTCGTGGCGATGCCGTTCACCGATGTCACCCAGGCTCAATTGGCCAGACTATCCTGCCTGGCGGCAACGGTTGCCTTGGTCGCCTTGCAGTTTGCAGATGCTGCTGCACGTCCACAACAGCCTGCCGCCCGCTAGTCAAGAGCCCCACCTGCACGTGGTAATGGTAGCGGCGACTGTGCTCAGCGGGCGCAGCTTTACACACTTGCCGTGGCGTGGATCTATCACGAGCCTATCCTTCGGGCGGCAGTGATGGGGGCTGCCTTCAACCTAATTGTCGTGCGTGCCGTATTCACTGGAAGCGACCTGCGCGGCCGCGACCTGGCCTGGATGGCGACCCTTGCGGGCTTATCGCTTCTGACGCGGCCCACAGCCGGCGTGGCATATGTGGGCACTACCCTTCTAGTATTGCGGGCGGCGCTGCGCTGGCCCCGCCGCGACGCCACCGCGCGGTGGCGGCTAGCCGAGAGGCAAAGCGGCGGAGCGACGATGACACCCGAGCCGCGCCTTACTTGCCCAGGCGAATTGTGCAATGTTTCATCTGGGTCGTATTCGGAACTTGAAAAGATAAACCAATGCCTTGAGTCCATCGATCCAGTTGATCTTCTTACCCTCATCGTAGGTGCGACCATAATAGCTGATCCCTACCTCATAGATTCGCCAGCGGCGCGCGCGCGCGATCTGCGCAGATATCTCAATCTCAACGCCAAAACCGTCGGAGGTAAGCCTAAGGTCTTTTATCACTTGTTGCGTAAACATTTTATAACAAACTTCGATGTCAGACAACATTTGATTGTATAATAAGTTAAATAAAACAGAGATGATCCGGTTACCGAGGTAATGATGGAAATAAAGCGAACGATGCGGCCGGCCGTAGAAACGGGATCCGTAGACAACATCGGCCACCTTTCGCTCTACGATTAGTGGAAGCATGCGCGACCAGTCGTTCGGATCGTATTCGAGGTCGGCGTCTTGGATGACGACAACATCACCGGACGCGCTCGTCAAGCCGGTTCTAACCGCGGCGCCTTTGCCTCGGTTGCGCTCATGAAACAGCACGGTAAACGAAATCTCGGCGTGATTGGGCGGGCCATCGGCGGAGAGTTCGAGCTCGCCGCGGGCGTTCAGCGACAGGCGGCGCCAGCTCCCCTCTGATTCGCCGAGGTTTTTTCTCAGCCAATCAGAGGTTCCATCGCTCGATCTGTCGTCGACAATGACGATTTGCTTTGGGATTTCGGGCAGCGCCTTTGCCACCTCGTTCAGGATGCGCCCGATCGTTTGTACTTCATTGTACACGGGCATCACGATCGAAAGTACAGGCGCCGGTTCCCACTCAGTTGGATTCCCGGTCATGGCCGTCTTCGAAATCTCATTCATTGCCGGGGGTGGGGCGGCTGACGATACCTCATTGGCCAGCCTGCCCGTCATCGGATGATCGCCTTGCAAATATGGCGTAAAGAGCGGTTCCGGAGCCGTGTACGATAATCGCTGCCGCGATCACCGCGAGGGGAAGAAGCAGGCAGAGCTGCGCCAGAGTTGCCGCGGCGATGCCGAGAGCGCGAGCACCCCCGGCAAATTCGACCGCCAGCGCATAGGCAAATTGCAACGTTCCGAGAAAGGCGGGGCCGGACGGCACGAGCGTGCTCAGGCTCGCTGCGCCGAGGAGGACCAGGGTGTCGGAAAATCCCAAGGTCAGCCCTACCGCCTTAATGAGAAACCACAAGGTGAGCGCATCCGGCACATAGATGATGAGAGTAATCCCGACAACCTCCAATGTCCGCCACGTTCGCAGGATTTCGAAACCTTGCTGCGCCATTGCCATATGGCCCGATAATCCCGGAAATCGTCCAACTATGCGGGACATCACGGAACCGGAAAGGTAGACGGCAGCAACCAATAAAACGCCGAACAGCAGGCTGCCCGTCACCAGTACCTTTATCAGCAGCCCCGTGTTTGGCCTTGCCGCCGCGGCGAACAGCAGGCCGAATCCGAGACAGCAGATGACCGTGATCCCGTCGAACAGCCGCTCGATGACGATCGAAGTCAGCCCCCACACCCGCGACAGTCCGTAGGTTTTCTTGAAGAATTCAGCGCGGAACAGTTCGCCCAGCCGCGCCGGCATGACGGCGTTCAACCCATAGCCGACCAGCAGCGCCCGCGCCACGATCGGGTAGGGAATCGCCGCGACCGGGCGCAGGATAACCTGCCACCGCCAAGCTCGAAGCGCCAAGTTCAGTGCATATATGAGCATGGCCGCTGCAACCCAGAAAGGATTGGCACTCGCCAGAGCCGCACTGACCGCTCCCAGCTGCACCCGATAAAAGGCGATCGCCAGAAAGAACAGAGTGCAGGCGAGACCGATTACGATTTGTATCAGACGCACCTTCATTTAAGTTCGCCGCGCAGCTGGTGGGGTGAGGGGACAGCCATCGGCACGGCGGTGCTCCATACTTCGTGGATCAGAAGCACGCAATGGCTGCTTACGATGCCGAACAAACATTCAGCCCCACCGCATTGATACGCAGCTCTTGCACCAGCTCGAAGCCTTCGGACATCGGATGCGGAGGCGACGGGCTGGGCCCCCAGCTACCGGCCATGTTTTCGAAAAAACACCAAAATATCCGTCTTGCTATCTAGCCCAAGATACATGTTTACAGGCGTCCATACATCCGATCTTTCGTGAAGCCGCCGCGCAAGATCATCATTATTTTGGCCGTCGAGAGACGATTCGAAAAGAGACCTGGGGGCAGTTAGAACGACATCTGCTTGCGCCAACAGACTGTTCAACTTGCTCCAATCAATCGGGCGATTTTCGAAACCTCCACGGCCGTAGGGCCACTCGGGCTCGGGCAATGCCTCACCGTGACATAGCCAAGGATATTGGATCTGTGGCGGATTGAAGGTCTCAGTTGCTCCTATTAGGACAATAGCTGGATTGGGAAACCCATATCCCCGTGCGAGCTCGCGAAGCCGTCCCCAATCCCAAGGATCTTGAAAAATCATCCGGGGGATCTGCCGAGCGATAATCCCGGTCTGCACTATCAATAGTAATGCGATGAACGCACTAACGACCCTTCGCTTCAGAAGGCCCTGGAGATCTAACAATACGGCAACTACTCCGATACCAGGAATTAATGCTGGAGTGAGTAATCTCATCATATGATTGGCGCTCGCAATGTGAAGTACTACTAACGGCAAACAGCCAGCCAAACAAGCCAAAACAAAATTCCAAGCAGTCCTGTTCGGTATTTTCCACAAGCTGTTCGCTCGTACCAGCATCAAACAGAGAAAAATGAGAAGACCGATGGCAAAGGGCACACCCAACAGATTGGTTGCGGCGTTTATTACCCATGGAACGTCTGAATCGATGCTCCAACGGCTCGAGAACTTAGCAAACCAGAGCGCACCTCTCCAGTTGGCCAGCCACCATGGGACCGTGACGAACATACCGCCGGCTACAGCCCCGAAAATCGCCAACAATGACCGACGCCGCTGATCAGTTTCCGGCGCCAACAGCATCGCAGCACCGATAAGAGGCACGGATACAGCAAAAAACGTTACTTTACTCAATGAGCCTAGGGCAGCCGATAGCGCGAGCACACCCACGGTTACCATGTCAGGTCGAACTTTATGGAACCAGCGCGCCACGCCATAGAGACTTCCGGCCAAGGCCGGATACAAAAACGTCGTTTCGGTGCCGAAGTTCAATGCCGCCGAAAAGGGTCCCATCGAAAATGAAAAAGCGCTCGCCCAGATTATGCCTGCATTTGTACCGGAGATCTCTTTACCGGACAAAAAAAGAAGGAATGCTGTCACGAAGAGCGACAGGAGCGAGAGGGATCGTAGCATCGGCGGGCTTGGTTCGCTCGCGAGTCCGACGAAAACTCCGGCCAACCTATATCCCGGCGGGCGGATGCCACCCGACAACACGAAGTGTCTTGCGAATTCGACCACCCCTTGGTTCATCAAAATCGAGCGGTCAGCGCATACCTCGTTGATGTAGTTTGTTTCGTCATAATCATCAGGAAATGGGCGTATTATATCAAATTTGGCATCAATTGACACCAAAATAACACCACAAAAGAGCGCAGCTGCACCAAGTATCGCGCCACTTGTAATAGACCATTTCATAATTTTGATGGTTTGCATACGGGTCCCTGGTCCGTTTGGGCGGTGATTTTTCATTTCAGCAAGGGCGGCGCGCAAGCAACAATTTGACGCAGAGATAGGTCGGACAGACACCGGACAATGGGCCCCGCAGCGGATGTCTTTAAAGAGACGACAGAGATTGGATCGGGGCATTTCGGCAAGCGTGCGCAGGGTTTCGCTCAACATCGGGCTGGCCGCGAGCCTTCACGGGCGCGGAGGGACGCCCCACTTATCCCCACCGGCCCAGCTTTCTGCCGGCACGTCAGGAGCGGTATACAAAGCCCCGCTGCCACTCATTCCCAGAAGGCCCCGACGATAGTGTTGTCGTCGCCGAGGATCAGATTGAGCCGATTTGGATTCTGCGTGATGCCTCGGATGCCGCGTGATGGGGTAATCCATCGCAACACACTTGGAAGATCCTCCTGGCGAACGATGCCCTGCTGTCCCGGCTGCGCCTGGCCCTTTTCGACAAATTTCTTTCCAATGCAGTCCTCGCACCCGCTGACGTTGATTGTCGCCTGGTTGATGCCGGGGATCTGCTTGACCTCGATCGCATTCTCCGAGGCACGCACCCGCACGCCCTTGAACGGGCGGCCCTGCTCGAGCGGGAAAATGGCGCCGATCGGGACAAAGCCTTCGGCCTTCTGGGATTCCTCCGGCATCGTCGCGATGAATTGCAGATCGAGGATCTCGTCGAAGGGCTTTCCCGCATATGTCGGCACCAGTTGCGGCTCGCTCCAGCCCGCGGATCCGGTCAACCCCGTCACCCGCACGATGTCGAGCTTGGGCTCGATCGCCGTCCGCAAGACTTCGACACCGGCCACGTAGAGCACCGGTAGTTCGGTCGACGAGGTGGTTTCAGACGGCGCGGCGGGTTCCACCACTTGCACAGCTTCCGCAGCACCGTACTGTGGCGCGGACCCACCAACGCTCGACGGCGGCGTGCCTTGCGCGAGCGCGACGAAGATCAGACCTCCTTGCATCGCAGCGCTGACCCCGAACGCGGCCAACCGGCGGAATGTCTTGCTCATCCTGTTCCTCCAAATCGACGGTAGTCATCCACACAAGCCGGCGCTCCGATGGGTAGCCTGCGTCGGCCGCTCCACGCAAGAATCGCCAGCGCCATTCCAATCAGCTTCGCTCGATTGCGCCCGCTCGAGCGCATCGAGCACGAGGTCCGTGGCCCGCATCTTGGTCAGGCGGCAATAGGCGGTTTCGGTGCTGGCAAAGGTTCCGTTTTCGGCGAGTTTGTTGACCGGCTCGCCGCCACCGCAGACGCTGAAATACTCGCAGCGCTCCCGGCACATCTCCACGCCCGCCCCGATGTCTCTCAGCATCCTTGCGAAATTCGGCCGCTGCGGCAGATCGATAAGGAGGTCGCGGTTGATGTTGCCCAGCAGGAAATCCCCATAATCCGGGTTCTTCAACCCGAGCAACTCGGGCGAGAAGGTCGATATGTTTCCGGCCCAATCCATGCTGATGACGGCGAATGGCTCGACGAGTTGGTTGCCGAATAGGGCATCCTTCGGCCGGATCACCTGCTGGAACGCGTGCACGATTTCACGAATGAAGGTAAGTCTTCCGGGAGCGGCAGCGGAAAATCGCCAGAACTCGCTCAGGAACTGATAATAGGCGGCTTCGACCCCGATTTCGGCGAAGGGACCCCGAGACGTGTCTTGTCGAAGGTGCCGCGACCCGAGCGCGTCAGCCGGTTCCGATCGTGCAAGTGCTGGGGCCCGTCGACGCTGACTCCGACATTGACCCGCTCCTCGCCGAAGAACGCGCACCATGCTTCGTCGAGCAGTGTTCCGTTCGTCTGGAACGAATGCGCCACAGTCAAGTCCGCGGGCTTCAGCTGGTCGATCAGTCGGAACGCATCGCAATAGAAACCTATCGGCAGAACCGTCGGTTCGCCGGCGTGCCATACTACCGAGAGGCAGTCCCCGACCCAGCCCGAGGCGAAGACCTGAGAGAAAAGGTTGACGAAGGTTTGCTGAGCGACGACCGCCTTCGAGTTTCGATGCGGAAGATAACAGTACTTGCAATCAATGTTGCAGAACGGGGTAGGCTGGAGGACCAGCAGCTCCACCCTGGGCACGTGCCGCTCCCGATCCTTAACCTACCTTCACCAGTTACGCCACCAATTGTTCCACCTGTTCGCGCCGTTGCGCCAGTTGTTCCACGGCCGACCCCAGCCCCAACCGCGGCGCCCACCCCACCCCCAGTTATTCCATCGATTTCCCCAGGCGAGCTGAAGATTTCCGTCGCTGGGCCTCGCCCCGCTCTCCGGTTGGGACACGGCGGACACGGCTTCGCGAATGGCGGCTAGCCGTTCGGAAACTCGAACCTCATCCGAGGCCGAAGTTTGCAAGCCTGTCGGCTGGTCGTTGGCGGCGCTCGGCGCCGTCGAGCCGAGCAGTAACGAGGCGCCGACCGCCCCGACCGGGATGATCCCAGATAGAACCTTGTGGTATTTCTCACGTAGGGACATTACAACGCCTCCATGATCGACTATCGATTAGGAGCTCGGGTGCAACCATTGGCGACGCACCAAGCCGCCTTGCCGATCACTACACGGACGGCAGCTTCTATGACGCCGCATAGCGAGCGAACTGAATCAACGCGCGAGACGTTTCGCTACAGCAGGCGCTGACTCTGCGGTTCGGGGCCGCGGCCGATTTTCAAGTCGCCGGGCTTCCAGCCCTCGCGAAAATGAGGCGGTAGATCTTCCGGCGCCACCAAACGCGAGCCCTCGAAGATCTCCCGCCAGTGCTTGGATGTTTACCGGCCCGGCAGGCGGGAGGTGGTTATCTCGATCGAAGCTGACGCAATCACACGGACACTTTAGCGCCCGGAGTTGCTCCGGTAATGGCGAGACGGCGTCGACGAGCCGACGTACGGCTCATCTTGATTGAAGCTTGCGAGACAGCTTTGACGGAGTTCCGGATCGCTGATCGGACCGCACTCCTTTCGCATCCGCGCTTGGCGAAAAGCGCTGTTTGTCTCCAGCTGCCGCTCGTACCGCTTGCTGTCGATCACGTTCTGCCGCGCAGACCAGGACGCCGACAAGTCATCCGGGTTTACTATCGGGGAATGCTTCACCACAACGGTACGTCGCGCAGCCTCCGCCGCCGGGGCAGTCGCGATCGTCACCAGGCATGCGGCCGCAAAAGCCAAGCTCAATGCAGTCTTGATGATCATAACCCTCTCCCTCCTACGCTTCATGTCACGCCGCAGTGCAGCAATATCGGCAGCGGCTGAGATGAGCCGTGAATCCCGCCACAATGCCGTGCGTCCCAATCTTCTTAGACGCGTTCAATGCCGCCTTTGCCGACGGCCTGTTTAGTTTCCGTACCTGGTCGATGTCGCCCTCCCTCCTGCAGGCATCCGATTAGCTCCCGGCCGGGTACTGGCAGGCGGTCCCATCTCGGATGTTGGAGTGGCCGGAGGAGGTGTAAAGTCGCCCGATTGGAGCCGTGCTAGCTCTACCTGATTCAACTGATTGGCGACACTATTGCCCTGCAAGTTCGGAAACCTCCCAGGGTGATGCGACGCCATCTTGCCGTGTGAGCCGGCGTGCGCATGATGGTGCTTCGGCGGTGTCGCGGAGGTGGCATCCGACATCGAAGGCGGCGGCATCTGACCCGCAGAAGGTGCGGACGGCGATGGAGCCGCTGTTGGCCGAGCCGGGCTTGAGCTATACGGCGTCAATCCTGGACCGCCGGGGTTTGGACCCGGCAGACCCAGCGCGTTTCCACCCGACGGGTTGGTTGGCTGCGCCCCGACCGGCGCAGAGAATGCAAGCGCGGCAATTACTGCCACGCCGCTCAACAGATGCTTCATGACTTGATTCTCCTCCGTGGCAATGAAACAACGGTTCAACAGGTTAAATGCGGTCATTCCTCGCGGAACGAGGCCTCGCCCGGTTTGACTATCGGGTGATGCTTCACCACAACGGGCTGTCGCGCCATCTCCGCAAGAGCCGCCGGGGCGGTCGCGATCGTCGCCAGGCAAGCGGCCGCAAAGGCCAAAATCACTGCAGTGCTGATGATCATGACAGCCGCCCTCCTACACTTCTGATGTCGAGTTGCAGTGTACCAATGTCGGCAATGCCTGAGATGAGCCCGGAATCCCGGAACGATACCGGGCGTCCCAATTTAGGGCTCTCGCTGGCGGCCCTACGATCGTCCCGCCGGGGTGGGTGCCGTCGCGGGTTTATCGCCGCGTCACCCGGACGGTGGTTACAATTCGACTGGATCTTGGTCTTACGCTTAATCCGCCGTATCGAAGATTTGACGCTAGCGGCGTGCATGCCGCTAGAAGCCGCGAAGGAGGTCGCCGAAATCCGCGCCCTCTGGCCGCGCAAGACCGCGCAGTGGCACTGGTGACGCCAGCCCGGCCAGCGCCGCTGACCGTACCTCGCCGGGGCTGTGGCCGAACTCTCGTCTGAAGGTGCGACTGAAGCCCGAGGCGTCCGGGAAGCAGAGGTCGTCGGCAATCGCGGAGATCGACTTGGTGATCGCGGGATCGGTCAAGACCGCATGCGCTTCTAGCAGCCGCTCACGTTGAATGTAACGGGCCACGCCACCTGTGTCTTCGAACAGCCGATAGAGATTGGACCGGGACATTCCGACCAGCCGGCCGAGGGTCCTCGGCCCTAAGGTCGGCGTCCGCAGGTGCCTGCGGACGGCCTGTCGCACCCGCTCCTTCCGGCCCACATCGATTTGCGGCCGGGCGATGGCGACTCGCTCGGCCGATGGGGCGACCGCGGCGCCGACCATGGCTCCCACAGCGTTGGCAAGTCGAGGGAGATCGGCCGCCGTGACGGTCGGCAGGCGGCGCTCCAAGGCAATCATGTAGTCGCCGAGCAGATGTCCGAGAGGCGTGTCCAGGGTCGACCCGAGAGCTGCATCGAGCACTGGCGCAATATCCCGGAATGCGTCGCGCGTCATGAGTAATTGGACGCGATCGGCATGCGTCCGCTCGTGGTAGAATTCTTGCCCCAACGACCAGAGGTAGGGCACTCTCGAAGGCACTTCGACCGAGGTGCCCGCAGTCGTGGCCGAGTGGGCGCCCCGCGCGCAATAGCTGATGACCCAGTGATCGACGGCATCGCGCCTGAGGTGGCCCCGCGTGCGCGCGACATCTACAGGCGGCGCCGAGGTTCGGCTCATTGCGAAGCTACCCAGCCTCCAGAGATGGATCTCGGCCGGAAATCCGTCAGGCGGGTGCTTGGGTGCGATGTCGAGGACCGGCTGATACCACTCGTGCCAGACTTCGAGCTGATCCCGCGGGCGAAGAGTGTATGTCGCAAAACTGTCCGGTATCATGGTGTCCTGCGCTTTCCTGGCGAAAGGACCGCAATCGTGGTGAGCTGCTTATCACGCGAGCTTCCGACTCTGGACGATGGCGTCCTTCACTCGCTATGCCGATTCGGCAAAAAGCGCATCTCGCTCGCTTTCTTGATGGTACGTGACAGGCGGGAGACTGCCAAGCATTTATGCAGATTCGGCACGGGTGGTGTCATGCGTATCCCTCGGGGCACGCTGCAGCGCGGCCGACGGGGCCTCCCCGAACACGGCACGATATTGTGCGGCGAAGCGACCGAGTTGCAGGAACCCGTGTCGTCTGGCGATGTCCGAGACATTGGCCGTCGTAGGATCCGCGCGACACAGCGCCGCCCGCACCATCCCCAGGCGCCGCAGACGCAAATATCGGACGGGGCTCATGCCCAGGAATTCTGCGCAGCACGCACGCAAGGTCCGCTCGGGCACCCCGATGGCCTTGCACAGGTCTGGCAGGTGCGGGACGCGCTCGGAGTGCGCCGCCAGCGCCTCTTCGAATTGGCGCATAATATGGGCCCGGTGGTGTCTCGGCGCCACATGCTGGCGATGAGCCGCGGCCGTTAAGCAGGTGACGAGCGCGTAGATCAGATCTTGTTCGAGCGCGCGGGCGACCTCCGGGTGCGCAACCAACTGGGGCTTCTTCTCGACAAGGCGCCGGGCGTCCGCGTGCAGCTGCCGGAGGGGGCCCACTGCGGACGGGGAAAGGCGCAGCACCTGACCGGCCGACGGCGGCACAAGATCTTTCCCTGTGAGGGCCTTGCCGCAGCCTGCGAAGTGCTCGGGGGTCTGTGAAATGGAGGCCCAGTGGCAGGCGCCGCTCGTCCGCTGATGCATATGCTCGCCCTGGCTGTGGAAGACAACATCGCTCGGCCGCAGCTCAACCCCGCCCCATAGCAGCGGCGAACCGGATTGTGCCGCAAACGTCACAAAAACCAGGTTCCGTGCCAACGAGACATAGGCGATGCGCGGCCGCTCTTCCCGGATGTACAGCAGGCGCAGGTGGGGCAACTCGGCGTGGGTCAGGCGCGCCTTGAAATCGCCGGAGACCGTAAGGAAGAGCTCGATGCCCGCCTTGCGCAGGTGGGCTCGGAAATCATCGGGATCGCTAAAGGCGAATGTTCCACTCTCCCGCATCCGCTGCCACCTTGCTGAGCTTGCGAATGTGACCCACGCTGGGCGCCGGGCGAGGAGGGGCAGCGCTGTGAGCCGGCGGCAGAGTGATGGCGACTCGTCGATGCCGTCTATGCCGAAACGGCAGACGGCAGCGCAAATGGCGAACCTTGCCGGCTCGGCAGGTCCTCGGGACGCCGGCGAAGGGTCGCTGAAGGAGACTCCCCGAACAGCGAGCGATAGGCGATGGAGAACTTTCCGAGTTCCCAGAAGCCCTGGTCAGTGGCGATCGATGTCACGGTGGCTGTCGCCGGATCAGCCTTCAGCAGAGCTCGGTGGGCCAGGTGCATCCGTCGCAACCAGAGATAACGGATCGGGCTCATGCCCAGATGCTTCTGGCAAACTGAACGCAACGTCCGCTCCGGCGTGCCGATGGCTGAGCAGATTTCCTCGAGATGCAGCGGCGCGTTGGCGTTCTCGGCCAGCACCTCCTCGAACCGCACAAGCACTATCCGGTGGTACCGATTGTCGACGTAACGCTGATCAGCCTCTCCATCGGTTATGCACGCGATCATTGCGTGCATGACAGCCTGCTCCAGCGCTCGAGCCACCTCGGACTGCGCAAGAAGGTCGGGCGCCGTTCGGGCGAGACTTCCCGCGGCTTCATGCAGGTCCAAGAGGCGCGACATCAAGGCCGGCCGCGGCCTTAGGATTTTTGGTAAGTCGGATGGTGTGAGATAGCACCCAGCAAGGGCGCGTCCGGCAGCGGCGAGCTCATCCGCGGTAAGCGACACGTCCCCCCAGTGACAGAGTGCCGAGGTCACATGGTGGTATGTCGACCCCGCCGCATTTATGACAATTTCACCCGGCGACAGCTCGACGCCGCAGTGCTGCCCCGCTGCCTGATCCGCGCCGACGAGGAAGTAAATCGCTGTCCGCTCCGCGTTCATCGCGCCGCGGCCAACCCGAGGCAGCGTCTCTCGACCGCTCTGCATAGAGAGATTGTGCAGGTCGATGCGGGTCAGCTGGGTATGGAAATCGCCTCGCGCGGTGACGAGGACCTCCACCTGCGCGGACCGGACGGCTTCCTGATATGCGCATGGGTCGGCAAAGCTGGTGACGCTACTCCCCGGCATGGCCGGACCTCTCTACGTCCGCCTCAAATGTCGATTGGGACGTCGCGCATATTCGTGGGACTCGCAGTACAAGACAACCGAATTCGATGTGATTAGCCTATGCGGGGTGGTTGCTGAGAATGGCTTGGCCTCTAGCTGATGAGCCGCTGTAGTTCTAGACACAGGTCATGGTTGGGACGCGGCTTGCCACCAATTCAGTCCATGCGAGGGGTGACGCAACGATGAAATCATATACTTTTACCGCTTTGGCAGGCGCGATGGTTCTAGGTGCCTGCGCGCAGACGCCGATGGGATCCACCGTTCCGGTCATGCCGGGGCCGAACACATCGCTCGCAAGTTTCCAAAACGATCAAGCGACGTGTCGGCAGTTCGCCCAGCAGGCCGTGGCAGACCAAGTGCAGGGAGCTAATCTTCGCGGGCTCGGTACGGCGGCGCTGACGACGGCCCTCGGTGCAGGGTTGGGCGGGGCGATTGGCGGCGGCCGAGGTGCAGGAATTGGCGCGGCGAGCGGTGCGCTCGGGGGCGCAGGGTTAGGCGCGGTCGGATCTTCCAACGCCCAGATGTCGATCCAAGCGCAGTTCGACAACGCCTTTGCTGCGTGCATGTTTAGTCTCGGCAATACGGTGCCCGGCATGGGGCCCTCGATGAGTCAGCCGCAGGGCTCCGCGCGGCCGGCGCCGGGCTGACGGATCGGCCTCGACGGTTCTGCTCGTTGAGTGGCCGCGGGCAGAAACTACCCCGCGCAATCGCCCCCCTACGGGGCAGCGCCGAAACTGGGGGTTTGGAGAAGGCAAGGTATGGCGGGAGGAAGTGATCAATGCGCACGCCGCTCGACATCGATGAAGTAACCGGGACCGCCTATGTCTCGACTGGGCATCTGCCACCCGCCGAGCGGGTGGACATGTTGCTGGCCGAGGCCCACGAGCGGTTCAAGACCGTCGATGAGGGGAAAGTCGCAGATTACATCCCGGCCCTCGCCCGCACGCCACGCCGCCTCTTCGGTCTGTGCGTGGTCGAGACCAATGGTGCGATCCACACCGCCGGGAACACCGGGTACCAATTCTCGATCCAGAGCATCTCCAAGCCTTTCGTGTTCGCGCTGGTCTGCCAGGCGATCGGCGCCGAGCCGGCCCGCGAGCGGATCGGCGTCAACAGTACGGGCCTGCCGTTCAACTCGGTAATGGCGATCGAGCTGAACCCGCATCGGACGATGAACCCGATGGTCAATGCCGGCGCGATCGCCACGACGAGCCTCGCTCAGGGCGAAACGGCAGACGCGAAGTGGGAATTCATCCGGGACGGGTTGTCCCGTTTTGCCGGACGTTCCCTCGAGCTCGACGAGGAGGTGTACCGGTCGGAGGCGGCGACGAATTTCCGCAATCGTGGCATCGCGAAACTGCTGGAAGGCTACGGCCGGATGTACTTCGATGCGCTCGAGACGACCGACATCTATACGAAACAGTGTTCGCTCGGCGTGACGGTAAAGGATCTCGCGGTCATGGGCGCCACCCTCGCCGACGGGGGCGTCAACCCAGTAACCGGAGAGCGGGTCATCGATGCCTCCCACAGCAAGCGCGTGCTCGCGGCTCTGGCAACCTCCGGTCTCTACGAATTATCCGGCGACTGGCTCTACGATATCGGGCTGCCGGGCAAGAGCGGGGTCAGCGGCGGGATCGTGACGATCTCGCCGGGCAAGGGTGGTCTGGGCACCTTCGCCCCGCTGCTCGATGGCGCCGGCAACAGCGTCAAGGGCCAACGCGCCACCAAGTTCTTGTCCGAGCGATTGGGGTTGAACCTGTTTGCCTCGCAGCCTGATCATTGATAAGCCCGGCCTGCAATCCGGCAAAAACAGCTTGATGTGGAAGTGAAACGCGATGACAGCGGAATTTGCGGTAGGTGCACAAACCGAGGCACGAGCCTCATGGGTGCCGATGGTCGCGATTGCGCTCGGCCAGGTGCTGATGTCTTACAACGTGGCTTCGCTCCCCGTTGCGCTCGGCGGCATGGTGGCGAGTTTCGGGGTTCCGCCGACAACCGTCGCAACCGGCATCGTCACATATTCGCTCGCCGTCGCCGGTTTTGTGATGCTCGGCGCCAAGCTGAATCAGCGGTTCGGGGCGCTGTGGGTCTTCCGCACCGTGGTGGCGTTGTTCGGCCTCGCTCAGGTGCTGATGACCTTCAGTCCGACGGCAAATGTGATGTTGACCGCGCAGTTATTGTGCGGCTTGGCGGGGGCGGCGCTTGTTCCGTCGCTGGTCGCGCTGATTGCTGAAAATTATCATGGCGTTCAGCAGGCGACTGCCTTGGGCGCACTCGGTTCGGCGCGCGCCGGCGCCGGCGTCGCGGCGTTCCTGATCGGCGGCGTGCTTGGCACCTTTATCGGATGGCGTCCCGCCTTCGGCATCCTTATCGTTCTGTCGGCGCTCGTCTTCTTTCTGAGCTTCCGGCTGAAGCCGGACCATGCGCGGGCGGAGATCAGTATTGACGTCGTAGGCGTCGTGCTCGCCGCGGCGGCGATCATTCTGATCAGCTTCGGTTTCAACAATTTGAACCGCTGGGGCCTCGGCGTGGCGCGGCCAGGGGCGCCGTTCGACATCTTGGGCCTTTCGCCCGCGCCGGTTTTAATTGTGGTCGGCATCGCGCTGGGCCAGGCTTTCATCGGCTGGACCCGGCGGCGTCAGGCGGCCGGCAAGACGCCGCTGCTGGCTCTGCAGGTGATCGAGTCGCGTGAGGAGCGGGCTGCCGTCTATGCGATGTTTGCGGTCGTCGCCCTCGAGGCCGGCCTCAACTTCATGGTGCCGCTTTATATTCAGATCGTGCAAGGCCGTACGCCGCTGGACACGGCGATCGCGATGATGCCGTTCAACTTGACGGTGTTCTTCACGGCGATGTTGATCGTGCGGCTTTACGACACGCTATCCCCGCGACAGATCGGACGCCTCGCTTTCATTCTAGTGGCCGCCGCGCTGATATGGTTGGCCTTCGTCGTCCACAACGACTGGGAAACCTTCCCCGTGATCCTCGGCCTGTTTGCATTCGGGGTCGGGCAGGGTGCGTTGGTGACCCTGCTGTTCAATGTGCTTGTCACCGCCTCACCCAAGGAGCTCGCCGGCGATGTCGGATCCTTGCGTGGGACGACGAACAATCTTGCCGCTGCCGTGGGCACGGCGGTTGCGGGCGCTCTCGTCGTCGGCCTGCTGAGCGCCGGCATCATGCGCAGTCTCGCCGACAATCCGCGGCTGCCGCCGGAGATCCAGTCGCAAATCGATCTCGACAATATCAACTTCGTCAACAACGACCGGCTGCTCGGGATCATGCAGCGCACGACGGCGACGCCGGAACAGGTCGAGGAGGCGGTTCGCATCAATACCGAGGCGCGTTTGCGGGCGCTGAAGATCGGCCTCCTGGCGATGGCGGGTCTCGCCCTGTTGACGATCGTCGCGGCCGGCCGGTTGCCCGACTACAAGCCGGGCGAGATCCCGGCCGAGCCGCCGCCACAGAGGGCGTGATCTTGCCTCGGGGAACTCCCCTGGGAACTCCCCTGGGAACTCCTGGGGGGACCGCGCCATGACCAAGCCGCGGTTGCTCGTTTTGTCGCTCGGCGGGACGATCACCATGGTGCCGAGCGACTCGGGCGGCATTGCACCGAAACTCGGAGCCGAAGAACTGGTGGCTTCGGTGCCGGCGCTCGCCGAAGTGGCGGAGATCGAGGCGCACTCGCCGTTTCGCCTGCCCAGCCCCTCACTCACGCCCGGGGACCTCGTCGAAGTCGCGCGCACGATCGAGAAGGGCTTCGCCTCCGGCTTCGACGGCGCCGTCGTCATCCAGGGCACCGACACGATCGAAGAATCCGCCTTCCTCCTCGACGTGCTGGTGGGGGGCGAGAAGCCGGTCGTCGTCACCGGTGCCATGCGCGGGGCCGATGCACCCGGGGCGGATGGACCGGCCAATCTGCTCGCGGCCGCACGGGTCGCCGCGGCGCCCGAAGCGCGCGGCCTCGGCACTCTCGCGGTGCTGAATTACGATATTCACCCCGCACGCTTTGTGCAGAAGTCGCATACCACCTTGCCTTCGGCTTTCTCTTCACCACTGGTAGGCCCGCTCGGCGCCGTCGTCGAGGGCCGGCCCCGGTTCTTCGTCCGGGTGTCGCGAACGCCGACCCTGCCGTCTGCGGACGGCCCCCCGGCTCCCGTCGCGCTCGTCAAATGGGCGATGGGAGACGACGGGCGCATGATGAATGCTCTGCCTGGTCTCGGCTATGCCGGCGTCGTCATCGAAGGGATAGGTGCCGGGCATGTGCCGGCAGACGCCGCGCCAATCGTCGGCGACCTCGCCGCCAAGATCCCGGTAGTGCTGGCTTCGCGGGCGATGACCGGTCCTGTCTTCACCCGCACCTACGGCTATCCGGGATCCGAGATCGACCTGCTCGCCCGCAATCTCGTGCCCGCCGGCTACCTGTCCGGCCTCAAAGCACGCCTGCTGCTGGGCCTTATTCTGCGCACCATAGTAGACCGCAGCACAGTCGCCGAAGCCTTCGCGCCCTATCAGTAAACCGCGCCTGCCGCTCTGTCGCGATCGGGGGGATCTCAGGAATGGCGGGTGCCAGGCCGCCGTCCATCAATTCTCGGGAGCAATGGGATTGACGACTGACGCTGCTTCGATCGCCGAGGATAAACCCGAGCTGCAGGCTTCCTGGCTGCCGATGATTGTCATCGCGCTGGCCCAGATCCTGATGTCCTTCAACATCAATGCCTTGCGGGTCTCCGTCGGCGGAATTGTCGGCAGTTTCAACACGTCCCCGACCACGGTAGGGACGGCTATCGTCATCCACTCGCTGATCGTCGCCGGGCTCGTCATGATGGGCGCGAAGATCGGCGTGCTCTTCGGCGCACGATCGGTGTTTCAGGCGACGGTAGTCCTGTTCGGCGGGGCGATGGCGATAATGGCTCTGAGCCCGTACGCGACGATGATGATCGCGGCTCAGGCCGTCGCCGGCGCCGCGTCGGCCGCATTGATCCCGACATTGGTCGTGCTGATCGCCGCCAACTACCGAGGCCGGCAGCAGGCGCAAGCCCTCGGCTGGCTGGGCGCGTCGGAGGCCATGGGTGGCGTCGTGGCATTTCTGGTCGCGGGCTCGCTCGGCACATGGATCGGCTGGCGCTACCCGTTCGGGCTGCTCGCCGCCCTTGCCGCCTGCGTCTTCCTCCTCGGCAAGCGATTGGACCCGGTCGAAAGCCGGCGCGACTTGAGGATCGACTGGGTCGGCTTCGGCCTGGTGGCTTTGGCCATCCCTCTGATCAGCATTGGCTTCAACAGCATCAATAGGTGGGGGGTGCTGCTGGCCGAGCCCAGCGCGCCGTTCGGTGTGCTCGGATTGTCGCCGGCGCCGGTCATGATCGTCGTCGGTATCGTGTTCGGTCAAGCTTTCTTTGTTTGGTCGAGGAGACGTCGGGCGGCGCAGAAGACGCCACTGATCGCCCCGCAGGTGATCGAGACGCCGCAGCAGCGGTCCGCGGTGTTCACGATGTTCATGATCGTCATGCTCGGTTCGGCTGTCAGCTTCCTGATCCCGCTCTATATTGAGATTGTCCAGGGCCGCAACAGCCTTGAGACTGCGTTGGCGATCATTCCCTATTCGCTGGCGATCTTCGTCGCGGCGGTCCTGGTTTCGCGTCTTCTCGACCGGGTTAGCTCTCGCTTCATCGCGCGTTCCGCCTTCGTCATGGTAGCCGCCGCGCTAGCATCCCTGGGGGTGGTCGTCTGGAACGAGTGGGAAACCTTTATGGTGACCTTCGGGCTGATCGTGCTTGGTCTTGGACAAGGTGCGCTGGTCACGACTGTGTTCAACGTCCTGGCTGCGGCTTCGCCCGAGGAGTTGGCCGGCGATGTGGCCTCGCTGCGGGGCACCACCAACAACCTCGCCGGGGCCGTCGGCACCGCGATTGCCGGCGCGCTGTTGATCGGCGTGCTGAGCGCGAGTGTCACGAGGGAGCTGGTCGACAACCCGGTCATCCCGAAGAATCTCAAAGCGCAGTTTGATCTTGACGACATTGCCTTCGTAAGCAACGACCATTTGCTGGAGGTATTGGAGGAGACGACGGCCGCGCCCAGACAAGTGACCGAGGCTGTGCGCATCAACACCGAAGGTCGCAGCCGCGCGCTCAGGATCTGCTTTCTTGCATTGACCGGCCTCGCGTTGGTCGCGATTTTTCCCGCCGGCGGTCTGCCGGGATATGATGAGGCCGCACTCGCTCGGCGCCGCGGATGAGCGGGGATCTGGAGGTATAGTATGAACAGGCCACCGAAAAAATCGATCAAACTCGCCTTGCAGGGGGGCGGCTCGCACGGGGCCTTCGCTTGGGGGGTGCTCGACCAGCTCCTCGAGGATGAGCGGCTTCACATCGCCGCCGTCAGCGGCACCAGCGCGGGCGCCATGAACGCCGTCGCTCTCGCCGACGGGATGGGCCGCGGCGGCCCCGCCGAAGCGCGCAAGTGCCTCGAAAAATTCTGGTCGGCTACCAGCGCCGCGGCTCAATACAGCCCGATCCGACGGTCCCTTGTCGACATCTTCATGGGGAACTGGAGCCTGGACGCATCGCCGGCCTACAATTTGATGGATCACCTTTCACGGATCTTTTCGCCTTATGACACCAATCCGCTGAATTTCAATCCCTTGCGCGACGTCGTCGGTAAGTGCGTCGACTTCGATGCGGTCAACGACGCGAGGGGTCTCAAAGTCTTTTTGGCCGCAACCAATGTTCGTACAGGCAAACCCAGGATTTTCCGGCAACCCGGGATCCAGCTCGACAGCGTCATGGCGTCGGCTTGTCTGCCATTTATGTTCAAAGCCGTCGAGATTGACGGAGAGGCTTATTGGGATGGGGGTTACATGGGTAATCCGGCCCTCTTCCCACTCGTCGACGAATGCGATGCCGGCGATATCGTCGTGATCCAGATCAACCCGTTCTACCGCCCGGATGTTCCGCAGTCGGCACGAGACATTCAGAATCGGTTAAATGAGATCACATTCAATACCAGCCTGCTCAAGGAGCTCCGTTCGCTCGCCTTCCTCTGGGAAATCATCCACTATGAGAACCTTGAGCGCGAGCGCTTCCGCGACGTGCACGTCCATGCGATCCACGACGAGAAAACGATGCTTGGGCTCGGCGTTTCCAGCAAGCTCAATGCCGAATGGGCCTTTCTCACGCATCTCCGAGACTGCGGCAGAAAAGCGACGCAGGACTGGCTGTCGCAGCATTATGACGATCTTGGGGTCCGCAATACCCTCGACCTTTCCTGGATTTATGACGAAAGCCTCAGGCCGGCACATCTGCCGGAGGGCGCCGCGCGCGGAGCTGCCATCAAAGCGGCCGCCAGATGAGCTGACTGCCTCGGTGGGCTAGCTGCTGCGGAGCAGCTGAGGCGTGGGGCTTTTCGGCATCCTGCTCGGCCTAGCTCTGCTCGTTTGGCTGGCGTATCGGGGGTGGAGCATCCTGCTGCTGGCCCCTGCGGCGGCGCTCATCGCCGCCGCTTTCTCGGGAGGACCGCTGCTCGCCTACTGGACGGAGACATTCATGGAACCCGGATGCGGTGGCGCAAGAGATGACGCGGCTTTCCGCATTAGGGCTCAAAGGCATCGCGGTCTCGTTCGTCAATTATCTCGACGAGTTGCCGTTCTTTTGTGCCGAAGTGCTGCCGCGTCTGGCGCGGGCGCGGCTCTGCCGAGCTTTGAATCTCCTCAGCCTGGATATCCGCCTTGGGTCGTGTGTCACGAGCGCCGCATGAGTTCTGCGGCGCGCAACTGTACGAGAGATGAAGGAGGGCCCTTCGAGTTCGGTGACCAGGAGCCGATCTCAAGCCACCGCAAGCTGCTGCGGGCAAAAGCCGTGGTGGTGAGCGTTGCGGAAACGCCGGGACAAGATTTCGGCAGGCACGGTCGAGAGAGGCGAGCGCAAGCGAACCGCTGCAGAAGTGTCGAAAGCGGATTAGGCGATGTCAGAACCGGGGGTGACCCTTCCTCCGGGATCAGCTCGGGGGATGCCCTGATGCTGCCCGAGCGGCATCCGGCATGTAGGCGGCGCGAAGCTCGACCAGGCTTTCGTATGGAACGTGAGAACCTGTGCTTCGTCACGCCGACGACGTGAAGGGACAAGCCGCAAGCGGCTCCAACCGCGACGGCGAGAGTACCGAAGCGGAGCGCAGGGGCGGAGCAGCCCGTAGTAGCGTCGAAGGCTCTGTAATGGGGCTGGAGCGAAGGAGCTGCGTTGTTCGGCCTTGGCCACTGGCCTGAGGCTTGGCAGCCGGCACCATCGCCGACTTCGCGAAACCGTCCGTCAGCTTCTCGGCCATGTCCGCAACCTAGTGTCCGTACCTACGGCTCTGGGGGTTAGGGGTTCGACTCCTCTCGGGCGCGCCATTATCTCAATGACTTAGAGAAAGGACGAGCTTATCGAGTGCTCGTGGGTCACATCTTGGGTCACAGAGCACCGCTCGTTTCGAGCTCCTCGCGCTAAAGCCGCGACCTCACTGGCTAACCCAATGCCACAAAGTGCTGCGATGTGTTGGCGATCGTAGCCAAGCTCGACAAGAGTGGCCGCAGTCTCGGCCCGCGACGGCCTTGCCATTCAGTAACCGATGTTTTCGCGATCCCCTGCCGGAAGGTCCAGGTCGCGCCACCCAGGCGTTGCTCATAGATGATGCCCTGACGTGCGACGAGATCGGCCGGTGTCTGCGGCATGCCCTTCGCTGCGAAAAAGGCAGGCGTGCCGATCGCGCGTCTTTGACAATGGCCAATCTCGCGGCCCGTCAGCGCCGAACCGCGGAGCGGGCTCTTACGCAGCGCCACGTCGATCCCCGCTTCGATCGGTCGATATCCCCGTCCTGGAGAACGACGTCGACATCGAACGCCGGAGGCTCGGCGAGCAAGATCGGCTGACGCGGCATGTCGTGCAAGCGCGCGAAAGTCACGCCCGCACAGATACGCAGCCGGCCCGACAAGGTCGCGGCCGAGCCCGCCGCGGCGAGTTCCGCCTCCTCGGCTTCCTCGATCGACCGTTTGGTGCGCTCGTAGGAAGTTCCGGCCCGCCTCCGTCGGCGTTAGGCCCTGCGTCGAACGCAGCAGCAGTCGTACGCCGAGCCAATCTTCGAGCTACACGATCGTCTTGGAGACGGCCGGCTGCCCGCCCGAATTTGCTTGGCGGCCCCGGAGAACGGGCCAGCATCGATGATGCGGACGAATGTTTCCATCGCAGTCAAGCGATCCATGGTCATTCCTCCGAGGAATGAATGTTATCGCTCGGAGCGGCCTCCGCGATCCGCAAGGATCAAACAATTTAAACGGCAGATAGAGGCACTCGGCACGCACCCGGCAAGGCCCGAACAGACGACGCATTTCGACGGATCAGCGCCGAGTCCACCGGCCGACCCCCGCACCGACCGCTTCTTAGCATCGGACTTACGACCGGGAGAGCCCATGGAAGATCCGCGTAAGCTGCGCAAACTCGCCGGTTGGTATCGGGAATTCGCCGAGCGGGCCGGCGATTTGGCGCGCGCGATTGATGACGGCGGAGGATTTGGAACGAGAGGCCGATCGCTTGGAAAAGATGGTGGCCCCGGGGCCACGTGAGAATCGCGCAACGGGGTTTGTTGAGCAAGACTGAGGATCGATTGACTGACGGATCATCGGGAATATCGAGATGTCTGTTGCTGCCGGCACTAACCAACGTACGGTGCGCGTGGCGCGCTCTTGCCGACCTGGCCGGGTTACTGGCACTCCTTCGACCGCTGGTAATTCGCGCGTTGGTGATGCGTCATGCGGGCGACATCCAGATGCGGCAGTCCTCGATTGGAATAACGCGATAACCAAAACAGAGCCCGCTCCGGGCGAAACGGTGAGTGACCAAGCAAGTTCGCGCCGCACCACGCTGCCTCCAGATATCAGCCAGGTCGTTCTGGTGTTGCAAGGCGGCGGTGCTCTGGGAGCCTACCAGGTCGGCGTTTATCAGGCGCTGCATGAAGCAGGCATCGAGCCGGACTGGGTGATCGGTACCTCCATAGGGGCAATAAACGCAAGCCTGATTGCCGGCAACGACGTAGCGGATCGCCTGTCACGCCTGAGAGAATTCTGGAGCCGTGTCCAGCAAGGACCGTTTCATCAGGCAATCGCGCCATTGCCGGTGTTTGGCGGGCTGGTCGCAAACTGGCTCACGGTAGTCGGCGGCATTCCAGGCTTTTTCAAGCCCAATCCATTTGCCTTCGCTGGTCCCCACATACCGTTGGGCACCGGTTCGGCTGCGTTTTACTCCACGGAACTTCTCGAGCGGACATTGAACGAACTGGTCGATTTCACGCGGGTCGAGCGCCACGCCGTCCGCTTGACGGTCGGGGCTGCGAATGTGCGGACCGGTGAAATGCGGTACTTCGACAGCCGCGACACGCAGCTCAACGCCAAACATGTAATTGCATCTGGCGCGCTGCCGCCGGCATTTCCCGCCGTCCGCATCGACGGAGATCTTTATTGGGATGGTGGAATCTTGTCGAACACGCCAGTGGAAGCAGTATTCGATGACTATCCGAGACGTAATTCGCTGGTGTTCGTTGTCCATCTCTGGAACCAGCATGGATCGGAGCCCGAGACCATTTGGCAGGTGCTAAATCGTAAGAAGGACATCCAATATGCGAGCCGTGCCGTCAGCCATACCGCTCGGCAGAAGCAGCTACACCGGCTTCGACATGTCATATCCGAATTGGTAAGGCAGATACCGGAGCAACTGCGCCAGACACCGGAAGTTCGCGGTCTCGCAGAGTACGGCTGTCTCACCAGAATGCATGTCGTGCGGCTGCTGGCGCCAACTATCGATGGCGAGGATCACACCAAAGACATCGACTTCAGCCCCAGCGGAATCCGGGCGCGCAGCGCGGCAGGTTATGCTGACACGAGCCGCCTTATTGCCATGGCCCCATGGGAGGGTGAGTTTGATCCGATGGAGGGAGTCATTCTTCATGAAGCCAGGGCAGGAACACGGATTAGTAGCGGCTGACGCACTGAGCACTTCGTCTAGCGCCTGGCGCGATTTGTAAAAGTTCTGGCCTGCCTCGGTCAGGGTGCGTCCACGCGACGACCTGAGCAGCAGACTGACGCCGAAGCGCCCTTCAAGCTGAGCGATGGTCTTTGAGATAGGGGGCTATCAGATGCGGTGCTGTCTCGCGGCGCCCGAGAACGAGCCGGTTTCGACTACGCGGACGAGTACCTCCATCCCAGTCAACGGATCCATCGTCATTCCTCCGAGGAATGCATGTTATCGCTCGGAGCGGTCTCCGCGATCCGCGAGGAACTGACAATTTAAGCGGCAACGAAACCGAAGGAGTACATCATGAACTTTGACCGCCTCTCCGCCGATCCCTTCGGGCACAGCGACCTCGCCGTCAAAAACGCCGGCACTCCAAACCTGGCGCCGCTTACGTCGTGGCACAAGCACCACCGTCCCGCGGCGGCCCGTGCAGCGGCGATGCTGGCCTTTGCTGCCGGGCTCCTCGTCGCCGCCCTTGGAGCATGGGCGGCGGACGAGCCGGCGCGACCCCGGCCGACCGTCGAGCGAGCCGGCACGGACATTGTCCGCTTCCGGCCGACTGCGGAGCAGTTCGCGCCGCCCAATCAGCCCGACATCAGCGCCAGCGATGCGCGGTTCATCGACCAGCTCTATCGCGAGCTCATCGGTCCACCGCCCGCGACCTCGTCGAGTTCCAGCCGTCGGGCAGCGCCAAACGATGACGCCGCCGGGAGCGTCAGGCGCTGGGGTCCTCGATAGAGGATAGCCTTTGACCTTCGCGCGTTTGCGTTCACAGAGGCCGCTGGCAGCTGAAGAGCCATCTCTAGGGAGTTGAGGATGTCTGAACCGGAACGCGTTGAAATGCGCGTCCTTGGCAGCGGAGCAGGCGGCCAGATTCTGGCTTGGCAGATGGCCAAGTCGCGTCATCGCACCGTCGCTCTGTTGTGTTTGCTGCGCGACGTGCTCGGCATGACTGGCGTCCCGGAAAACCGCCGCTGGCCCAGTGCGATTGCGCCACCCGCCAGCAAGGTCGAGGTCCAAATTCTTATACCGCCCGACTTCTTCGATCAGATCGCTGGCTCGCCGGAGACGGCTCGCGAGCTTCAGCGCCGACCCGATGAGAACTGGCAGGGCGCCTACCGTCAAACAGTCGGATCGGCGGTCAATAACGCGTATATCGCTGCCAAGAATCCCTTGCTTCAGTCTCAATTCCACACCCCGTTCGGGCTCAGCGATCTGCCGTTCGTCGTTGGCCGACGGCCGGTTGCAGGGGAAGAGCAGCCGCCGTACCAACCAGACCTCAAGCTCGATGACACTGTACCGTTCAGGCTATCGCGCAACCATTTCATCATCGAGAAGCGCGACGGAGGTTATCATGTGCGCGACCTCTACAGCACACTTGGAACGATCGTCAACGGCGAGCCGATCGGCGATTATTTCCGCGCCAAAGGTGCAGTGCTGCGAGCCGGAGATAATGAAGTGATTGCCGGCGGTCTGGATTCACCTTTTGTCTTCTCAGTGTTCATAGGCGTAGCCACCGGTGACGTAGAACAGCGTCGTCATCCCTGAACATCGTCCGGAACGGCCCGCCTCAGCGTTCACGACAGGTGGAGTGATTCGATGTCGGTCCCTATGAGAAGCTATGGCGTGACGGCCTCTATGGCGGCGGAGGGCGCCCGATGAAAGTTGCTATCCTGGACGACTTTCAGCATGTCGCCCTGCGGCTGGCCGACTGGTCGGCCGTCGCGCGGCGCACGGAGATCACGGTTTTCAACGATCACGTCACTGATCCCGCCGCGGTGGTCGAGCGGCTGCGCCCTTTCGATGTCGTCTGCGTCATGCGTGAGCGGACCCCGCTGTCGCGAGAGATCCTGCAGCAGCTGCCGCGGCTCAAGCTGATCGCGTCCACCGGACCGCGAAACGCCTCGATCGACATGCAAGCCGCCGCGGAGCGCGGCATCCTTGTGAAGCCGACCGGCTATGAATCCACTCCGACGATCGAGCTCACCTGGGCCCTCATTTTAGCGAGCGCCCGCCACCTCACCCGGGAAGCCGGCTCGGTACGCGATGGCGGCTGGCAAACCGGGATCGGTGCAAACCTGCGGGGCAAATGCCTCGGCGTGGTGGGGTTGGGCAATAATCGGCAAGGAGGTCGCTCGGATCGGCCTCGCGTTCGGCATGACGGTGGTCGCCTGGAGCCAGAATTTAACGACGGAGATCGCCAGTGCTGCCGGCGCGACGCTCGTCGACAAGCACACGCTGTTTTGCCAGGCCGACTTCGTGACCATTCATCTTGTCCTGAGTCGGCGGACCACCAGACTGGTCGGGGCCGCCGAGCTCGCTCTCATGAAGCCGACGGCACGGCTGATCAATACGTCGCGCGGTCCGATTGTTGATGAAGCGGCGCTGATCGAGGCGCTGCAGGCGCGCAGGATCGCCGGGGCCGCGCTCGATGCGTTCGATGCCGAGCCCTTGCCCGCGGATCACCCCTTTCGGACGCTGGAGAACGTGCTGGCGACGCCGCACATCGGCTACGTCACGGAAGAGCTCTATCGCACCTTCTACGGCGATGCCGCTGCCGGCATCGCCGCGTGGCTCGACACCAATCCGCGTAAGGCGGCGGTCCGGTCGCAGCTCTGAGGAAGGTCCGGTCGCAGCTCTGAGGAAGGTCCGGTCGAGGAAGCGGAAAGGTTAGGAGTGGCGCATGTACGATAGCCCGCTGCCCGTCAGCATCCGCCAGCAATGGCCGTGGCAACCGCGTTTTGCGCGAGTCAACGGCTGGCGGATGCACTACATCGACGAGGGAACCGGAGACCCGGTCGTCCTACTGCACGGCAACCCGACATGGGGCTTTCTCTACCGTGACTTCGTTGAGCCCCTGACGCGTGCCGGGCACCGTGTTGTCATCCCCGACATGATCGGATTTGGCCTCTCGGAAAAGCCGACTCGGGAAGAGGCGCATAGTCTCGACGGGCACATCGCCAACCTGACGGCGCTGCTGCGGCAAATCGACCTTCGCCGCATAACGCTCGTCTGCCACGACTGGGGTGGGCCGACAGGACTTGGCTTCGCATTCTCGAATCCTAACCGTGTAGCCACGCTCGTCGTCATGAGTACGTGGGCCTGGCCGCTGCCGCCGGCCGAGTTCCACACGCGCATCTTCCCTTGGCGGATGATGCATGCACCGCTCGTCGGGCCCTACCTTCTCGGCCGACACAATGCGCTCGCGGGGCGTGGCGTTTACCTCTCGGTTGTTGACCGGGAGAAATTCCGGAAGCATGCGCAGCAGGCATACGAATGGGCACTGCCCGACCAGGCGGGTCGCCTCCTCACCTGGACATGGCCGCGCTGGATCCCGCTCGACGAGACTGCGCGGGCGCTGCAGAGGTTCAGGTGGCTCGAGAACGAACTCGCTATGTGCCGCCTGCCGACCTTGATCATCTGGGGGCGCGACGACGATGTCTTCGACCATGCGACCTTCTCAGCCCGATTCAAGCAGTTCCTACCGCACGCCGAGGGACCGCATCTGGTCGCCGGACGGCATTTCCTCCAGGAGGATTCCGGCCCCCAGATCGCGGCGCTGATCGCCGACTTCCTAGTGCGCAATCGGACGGAAGACTGAAATGACCGCCGTCAGGGTGATCACAACGCCGTCGCTCGAAGGCAATCGCCGCGCCTTTGTGCTCGCCGAGGACCGGATCGGGCACTATCCCGAGTTCCGCACCTTCTTCGCCAAAATCTTCGATCTCGGCCGGGTCGGCTTGCGCGAGCCGGGTTACCTCGTTGCACCGTCAGGGACGGAATACGCGCTCGTCTTCATCGGCCGCAGCGGTGAGCCCTTCCCAGCGGGCGTTGAAATCCATGCCCTCGTCCCGGCGCTAGAACCGCTCGACGAGGAGGTGGTGGACCGCGATTTGTGGGAGATCCTGCGCTGGATGATCAGCGGCGTGGGTAGCGCCTGGACGCTAGCCGATCTTAATGCCACCGGCCGGTTGTATCGGATTCCCGCAGCCATGGGTTGAGAGAGGATTCGCGGCTTCCGCCCCTGGCAGAAGGGGTTTGAAACGGTTAAGGCCGTCCTATTCGCTCTCGGCACCCGCGACTCGGACCGGATTGTTGCTCGTCGATCCGTACAATGACCTGCTGAGCGACGGGGGATTACATGATGCGTCGCAATGGCGAGACCTGGCTGATCTCCGACATCTATCTCGACGGCGCAATCAGCGAAGTCGCGACCCGCCGCTTCGAATTCGCCGCCATCCTCAAGACGGAGGGCATTGACGGCTTGATCGCGGCGCTCAACCGCAAGGCAGATACCCTCACCATGAGCGCGGCGAGATCCTTCTAGGAACTAAGCCATCGTATTCCGGCCGTAATTCGATGGTTGGCCGATGGCTAATGCTTGCCATGATTGCCGTCTCGGTGAAGCCCAATCCTTTCCGCAGCCGGGCTGCTGTGCGTCCTGCGCCACTGGGCGGGCGTGATGCCCATTTGGTGCTTGAACGCGCGCTGGAAGGCGGCCTCGGATTGGTAGCCGGCAAGCTCGGCGACGGCGCCGGTCGACATGTCCGATGTCTTGAGCGCGTTGGCAGCGACCGTCATGCGGATGTCGGTCAGCAGCTCGCTGGCCGAACGGCCGAGACGCTCCTGAAAGTGACGAATGAAGGTGGCGCGCGACATGTTGCAGCGCTGAGCGAGCTCAGGAAGAGTCCAGGGGCGGGCGGGCTCGTTGAAGAGGGCGATGAGCGCGGGCACGAGGCGAGGATTTCCTGCGAGGGCTAGCAGCCCGTCGGGTGGTTCAATGGCTTCGCTGGCCAGCCGGAGCGCGATCGCAAACAGCGCGGTCGAGAGCGCGTTGAGCATCGCCAGGCCGCCCAGATTTTCCGTAGCGGATTCGGCGCGCATCAGGCTGACCAGCCCCACGACCTGCGCGCCGGTCCCGGGTCCGGCCGCGGTGGCGCTGTTTTCCGGCGCCTGGAGGATCACGCGACGCGGCAGATAGGATCGGATCAGACGGTCATGCGCGGCCGAAAGAATGAAGCGGCCGCACATCATGTCGAGGCGATCTCCCGTCCCCTCATTCTCATGGAAAACGACGTTGAGCGTGGGCCGCTGGCGGGCCGGGGCCGGCGCCGCATCGCTCCCGTCATGGAGCGCATGCGCCGATCCATGGGGAAACAACAGAATGTCACCGGCGATCAGCTTGCGCGTTGGCCCGCCCTCCGGGTCTTCCAACACGGCGGCCCCGCCCAGTATGACATGATAGGGGATCTCGCCGAGCTCGGAGGCCGCAAAGTCGATGCGCCAGGGCGCGCCGAGGAAGCATCGGTAATCGAGCGTGCCCTTGACCGGTATCATCTCCAAAAGCCGGCTCAGCCAGTCACGGGTATTTTCCATCTCGACCTCGTCTATGAGACGACTGGGCAGATCATTGAGATCATCTGCCATTCAGAATATCAGGCGTGAGGTATAAATGGTACCCAGCGAATGGGCGGCGAACCGCCTGTCGGAGCACATGGGTCGAGAGGAATGTCATGACGGTCAGCGAATATGAAGAGCGGTTCCGGTTTTCGGCCCCATCACTGCATGAAACGTTTGTTGCGATGCAGGGAACTAGCCCGAGGCGACGGCGGTGGCCGCGTTTCTGGGCTGCTGTAGCTTTGACCGCCGGGATCATGGCGGCAAGCGAAGTTGCGCCACACCATTCCGCTCACGACCTTACACAAGGTGCCTCGCAAATAGCGCACTCCGATATCGGATCAACCCCTATACCGCCCGCAGGACGATAGGCCTGTCACCCAGGCGATTGTGGACGCTCGACGCAGGCTATGGGCAGCGCCGCGCGGTCTCCCACTGCTATCCCCCTTTTGCGGTGCACAAAGGCGGCTATTGCACAATTTCACAACGATTAACGCGACCAGCGCACAAGGCCGCGCCAAATTGCAGTCCATAAAGCAAACGGAGGACCCAAGATGACGACGAGTACCGGCGGCCAAGTCCCCCCGTACCGCAAAAACCAGCCACCGCATCGAGCAAACCGGTTGATCGCGGCAGCAGCCGCACGGTGGCTCGAATTCAGCCGGTTTCGGGTGTTGCTGCGGCAACGGCTGCCGCGGGTGCGCGAGCCGCTGTTCAAGGTGAATTTAGTCGGCTCCAAGGATACGGCGAACGTCCTTGGGCGTTGCCGTAACGGTGGTCCATTACCAGAAGGGAATAAACGATGAACCGCCTCGGCGCGATGGAAGCCTTTGTCCGCGTTGTCGATGCCGGTGCGTTCTGCGGTGCAGCCAAGCAACTGCGCATCGGCCAACCCGCCGTCTCAAAGACAATTGCACAACTCGAAGAGCGGCTCGGTGTGCGGCTACTGCTGCGTTCGACGCACGGCCTGACGCCTACCGAGGCAGGTCGCAACTTCTACGACCGTGCCAAACGGTCGATCGAGGAAGCCGAGGCGGCGGAACTCGCCGCGCGTGGAACTGCGGCCGCCCTGTCGGGCCGCTTGCGTGTCTGCGCTCCGCTCACCTTCACCCGCCTGCACGTCATGCCGCGCCTGCCGGTCTTTCTCGCCGAACATCCTTCGCTCGATGTCGATGTCGTTCTCGAGGACCGCGACACCGACCTGATCGAAGCGGGCATAGATGTGGCGCTGCGGATAGGTCGGCTCACCGATTTCGGCTGTCACCGCCCGAAAAATTGGACAGTGCCAAAGGCGCGTGATCGGTACGCCCGCCTATTTCGGAGCGACGGGTGTGCCGCGAACCCCTGCTGACCTGCCGGCGCATCAGGCCATCATCTACGAGCAGCGCGATGGTGGCGCAAGCTGGGCCTTTCGGAAGGGAACCTCGGAAACCACCATTACCTTGAGCGGTCGTCTCCGGGTCAGCGCTTCGGAGGGTATTCGGGAGGGGGTGCTTGCCGGTCTTGGGTTTGCTGTGGCCTCCGAGTGGGTGTTCGCTCCAGAGTTGAAATCTGGTGCGGTCATATCCATACTGGACGACTGGTCACTGCCGGCTGTTGATTTATCGGCCGTCTTTCCGGCGGGCCGACAGGCGAGTGCAAAGGCGCGCGCATTTGCCCGCTTTATCGAAGCCGAAATGTCAAATGCGGAGTTCGCGGGCCAGGAATCGTCCTGCAGCGTCTCACACATCGGATCGTCCGGTAGTGACGATCGGCCTGGCCGCGTCTCAGGCGGTGGTATCGCCGGGCTGGTCGGGTCACGGATCGAGCGTAAGCTCGAAATCGGCGCAGAGAAACGCGCGCCTAGTTCAGCACGGAGGTCCTTGGCGGCGTAGCCCTGACCGCGCTGCACGAGCTGACCCACTGGACCGGCATGGTGGCCATGGGCGCTTTGGCATTGGTGAAGTTCTCAAAGCCGCATCTCACACGATCGCCGCCGGTTGCAACGCCTAAGTTCTCGTCACAAAGAGCAAGACGTGGTGCGCGAGGTGTGTGGGGTTGTGCAGCGACTCAGATCGCGTTCTCATTTTTGTGTTTGCTGACACCCGGCTGGTTCCGATCGAGGGCTGGTTGGCAACTGCTATGGGCCGCGTGCTGGTGTCACGTTCGGGAGCATTCTCATTCCAGTGGCAGGGAGCGTCGACGCATTCGGATCCTCGCTGACCGGCGCTCGACGCCGAGGCGGTGATCGCCCGCTTCGGGGCCGAATCCGTCTACGGCACCTGCGTAGGCAATGCGCTGTAGTCGTTCCCCGATCGGCGGCCTGGCCGCCGGTGCACCGCAAACGGGACAGCATCTGCACTGGCGCCGGTCGCCAGTATCGCCGCGACCGCCGATGGCTGTGGAACCAGTTGAGATGTGGTCACCCGCCGAGCCCAATCACAATCTCACTGGCGATCAGCCTGCGCGCCAGGGCGCGCCGGTAATCGAGTTTGGCCTGACGCGGATCATCTCCAAAAGCCGACTCAGCCAGTCGCGGGTATTTTCCATCTTGACCTTCGTCTATGAGATGCACAGGCAGATTATTGAGATCATCTGCCATTCAGAATATCAGACATGAGGCATAGATGACACCCAGAAAACGGGCGGCGATCGCCCGTCGGAGCACATCGAGGGAGTCTCCTATGTCCCGCATTTCCACCCCGTCCGCCGAGATAGAAGCCGCACTGGCCGTAACAGGCTGACACTGCCGGCGGTCTTTCGTTGTAACGGAGTGTTTGGCAATGCTCATCAAGACGTCTGTGCTTTCGCTATCGCTTGCGCTCTTCATCGGCGTCGCCGCGCCGCAAGCCCAATCCTGGCCGATCGTCCAGGGCCGTCACCTGCAGCCGACCCAACAGCAGGTGGACAGCAGGATAGACGACAGGGCCCGCCAGTGGAGTCGCGGTGTCCAGTCGGAGATCGATCGCCTCTACGACGAGATTATGCGCGGACCGCGCTAGGAGTGCCCGATCGATGATGCGGATGACGTATGAGGCAATCTGCAAGCTGCTGTTCCACCTCGAAGGCTCGAAACCGCCTGTTCGGGGTCGGCTGATCGCGGAGGCCCGGCGCTGGATGGAGCAGGCGCCCGACCCGCGTGGTCGTCTGGTGTCCGAGAACCCTCACTCGAAGCAGGAGAAACCCAATGAACCAGCTCACTGATCAAACAGCCTCTTTCACCGCCGCGAGCAGCATCGGCGGACGCGGTGCAGACCGAGATTTGATGAACTCCCTTGTAAAGGCACTCATCAAGCTTGGCATCCTCAACGAAGACTTCGGTTATCACCTGATCCGTGTGTCAATGGTGATCATTTTCTTCTTCTTTGGGTATCAGAAATGGTTCGAGTACGAGGTCGAGCGGTTGATCCCCTATATCAGCAATGGCCCGCTCATCTTCTGGCTTTATCCGGCTCTTGGCATGCGCGGCGCCACTTGGTTTTTGGGCGTCTCGGAATGGACGTTCGGCACGCTGTTGTTCCTGGGATTTTGGAACAGGAAGTTGGGCATCCTCGGGGCGCTCGGCTCCAGTGCCACGTTCATCGCCACCGTCACGATCATCCCGTTCATGCCCGACGGCTGGGACGCGGCTGCCGGCGGCTTCCCGGCCATGACCGGCAATGTTCCCTTCCTGATGAAGGACGTGGTTCTCCTTGCGACATCACTCTACCTGCTGACGCAGGACCTCCGGAGGGAACTTCTCTCCACTGGCACAGGTGAGTGAGCGCAAAGCCAAAGACACCCGCCGTAGGCGAAACATCGGAGACAAGCGCAGGCAGCCGGGCCGCGGTCCTCAAGTTCGAAGTCGCGGTCTGGCTGCCAGAAGGGGCGCGTGCCTCGGAGGCATTCCAGTGGGCAATAAATCCTATTTGCGCGCGGTGCGTACCCGCCTTTATCGGCCTCATCATCTTCAGTTGTGCCGGGCTTTTGGAAAAAGGGCACAGGCTGGCCCGTTCACCCGGGTGCGGAGCCGAGGCGCCGACGGGCGGTGGAGGCCCCTCGCCGCATCGGATACGCCGCCGGGTCGCGGCGAATTCGACTTGGATTAGCGTCCCGTCCGGTCGGAGCACGCCCCGGGTCTCGCCGACGACGGCCCGGCGCGCGCGGAGCGGATCTAACTGACGCGGGACCAAGACAATGATCGCAGTCGTCTATTCCAACCCGATGTGGTTGTGACTGCGTCGGCGCCTTTACTCGCCTCTATGCCTGCTTTCAGGCTGGTCGCGGCCTACCGCTCGCTCACGCAGGCGACCCGTTACATTCCCCATAGGAATAATCGATAGTCTTTAACAGCTGCTACCCAAGGCCATCTCAAGCCACAAATTCCGTCATGCCACGTAGTTCTTCTTGCGGCATCGGTTTATTTGCTGAAGCAGGATGTGCCGAGATCGTCAGTCTCCGCCAGGTAATCTGTTCCACCCCAGCGTATAGGTGCCGCGATGATCGAACTCTACTACTGGCCGACCCCCAACGGGCACAAGATCACGATGTTCCTGGAGGAGGCGGAGCTTCCCTATCGCATCCATCCTGTCGACATCAGCGCGGGTGACCAGTTCAAGCCCGAATTTCTTAGTATCTCGCCGAACAATCGGATGCCGGCCATCATCGATCCGGAGCCGAGCGACGGCGGCGAGTCGATCTCGGTGTTCGAGTTGGGCGCGATCCTCGTCTATCTTGCCGAAAAGGCCGAAAAGCTCCTTCCGCACGACCTGCGCGGCCGTAAGACGGCGCTCGAGTGGGTGTTCTGGCAGGTGGGCGGGCTCGGTCCGATGGCAGGACAGAACCATCACTTCGTCCAGTATGCGCCTGAGAAGATTCCCTACGCTATGGACCGCTACGTCAACGAGACGAACCGGCTTTACGGGGTTCTCGACCGCCGGCTCGACGGACGTTCGTATATTGCCGGCGACCAGTACAGCATCGCTGACATCGCGTCCTACCCGTGGATCGTACCGTGGAAACGGCAACAGCAGAACCTGGACGACTTTCCGAACCTGAGGCGCTGGTTCGACACGGTGCGCGCGCGGCCGGCGACAGTTCGCGCCTATACGAAGGGCGAGCCTTATTCGCACCGGCCCGCCGTGACAGAGGAAGGCAAGAAGATCCTCTTCGGACAGACTGCCGGACCGAAAGGAGCCTGACAGCGGCGGCACTCAAAACGCCTCGCACATGGAGAAAAGTCATGTCCGGTGGCTGTTGAGTGGCAAGATCCCCGGGATCCGCCGCTCTGGACGGAGCTCGAAGGCTTTATGCGAGGCTGAGCTATTTCGGTTTGACCGTCGGGTTGCCGCCCGTAATGCCCGGTGGCGGGATCACCGGCATCGTCGCGCCGCTAGGAGGCGGGGTCTGCTTTATTTCGGGATCTATCCCGGCAGGCGGTGCGATTACTCCGCCCGACCGACTCAGATCGGAGCTGAGGGTTCCGCTTGCCGACGGCACAGCGGGCGTCGCCGGCTGATTGGCCCCTGGGCGGCCGCTCGGCTCCTCTGCCGTGGCAACGACAGCGCCGAAAGCGACAGCCACCGCGATAACGAGACACATCCGGTGCATTCTTGCCTCCAAATTGGCCCTCTCCTTTGAGGCAAACACCGCAAATTTACCGCCGACTGCAGGATGGCGAGCAAAATGATCATATCGGGATCTGTCGGGGAAGTTCTGCTGTAATCGAGCGCGAGCGGCTCGCTGAGCTCAACGACGCGCCGGAACAGCCCGGCGACTATCGGCCGATCTTCGGCAAAGTCCGTTCGATGACCGCGTTCGGTCTGCGGCATAAGGCCGATATCGACGACTACATCCAAAAGGACGGGTCCTCGCCTGAGTCCCAGCGTTCATCGGCGCCGGCCGAGGTGCCTGCAGGACGAGATTGCCGCGTCGCTCTAGGCGCTCCTCGCAATGACAATGCACGACTCGCACTGTCATTGCGAGCTTAGCGAAGCAATCTCGGGCCGCTTCTAGGCGCGGCCCCAGAGGGTCTTTGTGGCGCGGCGCGCCCCTTCCGCCATGGCTTCGAACTTGGCCCAGCAGATCGAAGGGTGGCCGACCCGCGTGCCGAGGCCGCAATCGGTGCCGGCCAGTACGTTCTCGCGGCCGACCAGCTTGGCGTAGCGCACCAGGCGCTCGGCCACCAGATCGGGATGCTCGATAAAATCGGTGCAGTGGCCGACGACCCCCGGGACGAGGGTGGCGCCTTCCGGCAGCTTTATTTCCTCGAAGACCCGCCATTCGTGCTCATGGCAAGGATTGGACGCCTCGATCGAATAGCTCCCGGCGCGCACCCGGAAGATCAGATCGATGATGTCCCGGAGTGGAATGTCGTCGTGGTGTGGCCCATGAAAGCTGCCCCAGCACACATGCAATCTGACCTTCTCTTTCGGAATGTCGCGCAGCGCGTGGTTCAACGCGTCGATCCGCAGCGCGGCGTATTTGCGATACTCCGGAACCGTGATTTTGGGCAGGCAAGCCCAGCCATCCGGGAGGTCGGGATCATCGATCTGTAGGAGGAAACCCGCATCGACAATTGCGTTGTATTCCTCGCGCATTGCCTCGGCGATCGCGAACAGGAACGCCTCGTCGCTCTCGTAATGTTCGTTCCCCATCCAATGCTCGATCGTCCCCGGTGTATTCGCCGGCAGGAAGGCTTCCGCGACAGTCACTCCGGCGAGAGCCGCCTTGAAATTATCGAGGTCGCGCGCGAGTTCGGCCTGACCGACATAGCGCAGCTTGTCGACGCAGACCGGCATGGTGGGGCCGCCGGAATAGCGCGGGCGCGGATGCGCCGCGAAATATTCGGCGAATTTTGTTTCGTCCCGCGCGGTCATGCTGAGCCGCCGGAACCCGGTGCCCGGCCGATTTTCACAGCCGGCGATCCGCGCCGAGACGTAATCGGTAAAATTCGGCTTCGACAATTCGCCGTCGTTTACCACGTCGAGACCGCACGCGACCTGGCGCTTGACGATCTCCGCTACTGCCGATTTGAGGCGCGCGTCGAGTGCAGCCTGGTCTTGAGCCTCGCCGCGCGCCTTCGCCAGCACCATCTCCCGCAGATCGTCGGGGCGCGGAAGGGACCCCGCATGAGCCGTCAGTATGCGATCGGTGCTGTAGATCATTGCGAACCTCCCCTTCTCAGCCGTTCTCGGCGAGCACCCTTCCTGCGAAGTATAGCGAACCGCAGATGAGGACGCGCCCGTTGACATCGTGCACAGGAATCTCGCGAATTGCAGCGACAACCGAATCCGCTGTCTGCGCCGGGAGCCCGACCGAGCCGGCAGCGTCGGCAATCGCCTCGGCGGGGAGCGCATTCTTCTCCCCCGGGATCGTGACCGCCCAAAGGGCACGGGCGTACTTGGCCAGCGGAGCGATAAAGCCGGCGGCGTCTTTGGTATTCATCATGCCGACGACAAGGTAGAGGGGACGGTCGCGCCAGCCGGCAGCAACATCGCCGAGGATCTCGCCGGCCAACGGGTTGTGGCCGCCATCGAGCCACAATTCCCAGTCGGGCGGTACCGCTTCGACCAGCGGCCCGTGCCGGAGCAGCTGCAGCCGCGCCGGCCAGTCGATATGGCGCAAGCCGCCGGCAATGGCTTCAGTGGGGATATCAAAACCGGATAGCCGTTCCAGGCAGGCAACAGCCGTGCCGGCATTGAGGATTTGGTGTGCGCCGATCAGCGAGGGCAAAGGAAGGTCGAGCCGCCAGCCCTTGCCTTCGTAGCGCATTCCTGTGCCGGAAACCTCGCAGCGCCACTCGCGGCGTGCCCGGTAGAGCGGCGCCGAAACGGCCGCAGCGCGCGCCTCGATTACTGACGCAGCCTCACTTGGCTGCGGGGCGATGACCGCCGTTACGGCGGTTTTCAGAATCCCGGCCTTTTCGCCGGCGATCGCAGCGACCGTGTCGCCGAGAAATGCCTGATGATCGAGCGAAACCGGCGTGACCGCGGTGACCGCCGGGCGGCGGACGACGTTGGTCGCGTCGAGCCGGCCGCCGAGCCCGACCTCGAGCAGCACGATGTCGGCCGGCGAGCGGGCAAAGGCAAGAAAGGCTGCTGCCGTCGTGATCTCGAAAAAGGTGATAGGCGCATCCCGATTGGCGCACTCGCATTCTTCGAGAAGCGCGATCAGCGCCTCCTCGTCGATCAGCCGCCCGGCGAGGCGGATGCGCTCGTGGAAACGGACGAGATGCGGCGAGATGTAGGCATGCACACGGTAGCCCGCGGCCTCGAGACAGGCCCGCATCGTGGCCACCGTCGAGCCCTTGCCCTTGGTGCCGGCGACGTGCACAACTGGGGGGAGCTGATCCTGCGGATTACCCAATGCCGCGAGAAGCCGCTCGACGCGCCCGAGCGACAGATCGATCAGCTTCGGATGCAGCCGGCCGAGGCGATCGAGAACCCGGTCGCTGGTCGGCGCAGTCATTCTGCCCCACGGAGGTCCGGAAGGGCTTCGATCTGCGGAACCACTGTCGGCGGGTGCGGGTTGCGCAGCAATCGGAGAATGCGCGCCAATGTCGCGGGCAACTCGGCGCGCGGCACCACCTGGTCGACCATGCCATGTTCGAGCAGATACTCCGCGCGCTGAAACCCGTCGGGCAGCTTTTCGTGAATTGTCTCCTCGATGACTCGCGCGCCCGCAAAGCCGATCACCGCTCCGGGTTCGGCGAGCGTGATGTCGCCGACCATCGCAAAGGACGCCGAGACGCCGCCGGTCGTCGGATCGGTCAGCACGACGAGGTAGGGCAGGCCCGCCTCTTTGACCATTTCGGCGGCGATGATCGTCCGCGGCATCTGCACGAGGGACAGCACGCCCTCCTGCATGCGTGCGCCGCCCGAGGCCGGGACGACGATTAGCGCCGCCTCCTGCAACACGGCGAGCTTTGCAGCCGCGAGGATCGCTTCCCCAGCAGCCACGCCCATTGAGCCACCCATAAAGGCGAATTCGAACGCAGCGACCACCGCCGGCACGCCGCCGATCCGCCCGTGCGCGACGACCACCGCGTCGCTGCGCGGACCCAGCGCCGCTTGCCCTTCTTTCAGACGGTCGGTGTAGCGTTTGCGGTCGCGGAACCGCAGCGGATCAACTGCCGTCCGGGGCAACTCTATCCGGGTAAAGGCGCCGTCGTCGAACAGCATCTTCAAGCGCCGCTCGGCGCCGATGCGCAAATGATGGCCGCAGTTGCGGCACACATGAAGATTGGCTTCGAGCTCGCGATAAAACAGCATCTGCTCGCAGCCCGGGCATTTGTGCCAGAGATTTTCCGGCACCGCTTTCCTGGTCACAACCGCCCGGATCTTCGGCAATACGAAATTGGTGAGCCAGCTCATCGCCGGCTTGTAGCCGGGCGCCGGTAGTTTGTCGAGGCGCCCTAAGGGCCGGATGACCGCTCGGTGATCGCGAAGGCGAAGCTGGGGCCTCGTCCGCGATTGAGCGCCTGGTCGATCCACAGCATGCCGTACGGTTCGAGCAGCCGCGCTATCCGCAGCGGGCCGGCGTCGACCGGCTCAAAGCCGAGCTTTGCGATCAGCGACATGACAACCGGCTTTTTCGACGGATCATCGCCGGCAATAAACATGACCGGGCGAACCGGGAACAGCGCCGCCTTGTCCATGCTGTCGGCACCGATCTGGTTGAGGGTCTTGAACACCGCTGCGCCCGGCGCCCAGGACGCCACCTGCTCGCCGGCCGAGGTCGAGTGGCCGAGCACGAGCTCCAAACCATTCGGCCCCATGCCGAGAGGATTGGTGCAATCGATGACGATCTTGCCGGTGAGGTCGCCGAGGCTCTTCACCGCTGCCTCGGTGGCCGGCCAGGGTGTCGCAAGGACAATGAGTTCGGCACCTCGAGCCGCTTGCGGCGCGGTGCGCCGCCTCTCCTCGGGCAGCGAACGGTATTTAGGGTCGGCAGGGTCGGGCACGCCAAAGACGACATCCTCTCCGCCGCGCAGCCAGGCGAGCCCGAGCGCCGACCCGACATTGCCGGCACCGATCATGGCGATCCTCATCAGCATCTCCATCGAAGGCGTCGTCTTGCTGTGCATAGCAGATTGGCGGTCGGCGGGCACCCGGTCGTTTATCCAGTAGATGTCGAGACGCCGGGCGGCCGCCCGAATTGCGCGACGTCGAGTTTGTCTTTACCATGTATCCCGCTGCGGAGCGCCGGTGAGCGATTTTACCTCTCCAGGGGGAGAATACCGGTTCAAATCCGGCGGGGTGGCACCAACGGCAATAACGCAGCCAGTTGCATGCCGAGCGACGCCGGTCTAGCCGATTGCAAATCGGCGCCATTGCGGAGGGAGCGGCTATGGCAAAGGTTATCGTCCTGGGCGGCGGTGTGGCGGGTCTCAGCGCCGCGCACGAGCTCGTCGAGAGGGGCTTCGAGGTCGAGGTATACGAGAGATCCGCCGTGGTCGGCGGCAAGGCCCGGAGCGTCACCAAGGTCGGTTCAGGCATCGACGGCAGACGCGACCTTCCGGGCGAGCACGGGTTTCGCTTTTTTCCGGGCTTCTATCAGCACGTCACCGACACGATGCGGCGGATTCCCGTTGGAAGCAACCTCAATGGGGTGCTCGATAATCTGGTGAACGCGCCGGAGTCGACAGTCGCTCAGGAAGGGAGGCCCTTTTTTACGTTTCCGACGCACCAGCCGAAAACAATTGACGACTGGCGACTGGTTTTGCACGACTTGTTCACACAGGAAGTGCTGGGCGTCAGGCCGGCTGACGGCGCCTTCTTTATCGATCGGCTTCTCGATGTCATGTCGATGTGCAACGACCGCCGGCTGGCGAAGCTCGAGACGAGTCAATGGTGGGATTTTATCGAAGCGGAGAGCCGGCCGACGGCATATCAAAAATTGCTTGCCACCGGCCTTACCCGATCCCTGGTCGCAATGGTCGCAAAAATCGCCAACACGCGGACGATCAGCACCATCCTCATTCAGATGCTCATGAGCCTCGCCCAGCAGTTTGGCACCCTGGATCGCGTATTGAACGGGCCGACCAGCGATGTGTGGATCGCCCCCTGGGAAGCCTTTCTCACTGGGAAAGGAGTGAAAATATTCAAGAATTCGGCCATCGACAGGTTCGATTTCGACGGGACGGTCATTACCGGCGCTGTCGTAAATCAGCCGGCGCCAACGATCCGAGGTGATTACTATCTGCTGGCTGTCCCGGCGGAAGTCGCCACGACTTTATTTAATGCGCAGATGAAGGCTAGAGCCCCGTCACTGGCGAATGTCGCGCGGTTGGAAGTTCGCTGGATGAACGGCATCCAGTTCTATTTGAAACGCAACGTAACGGGCTGCCGTGGGCATATAAACCTAGCGGACTCCGCTTGGGCGCTGACCTGCATCGCCCAGCCGCAGTTCTGGCCCGGCACGGACCTGCTGCAATACGGCAACGGGCAGATTGCGGGGCTGATTTCGGTCGACATTTCCGACTGGGTTACGCCAGGCAACAAGACGACGAACAAAACGGCCGCGCAGTGCAGCTCCGCCCAGGAGGTCGCGGACGAATGCTGGGCTCAACTGGTTGCGCATTTTCAAGGCAGCGGGGATCCGCTCATCGACGCTGATCGGCTCGACTGGTTTCTCGATCCCGACATCGGCTTCCCGGTACCGCTCGGGGGAACCCTCGTCGATAAAGAGCCGCTGTTGATCAACACCGTCGGCTCGTGGGCGAATAGGCCCGATGCGGTCACCGGTATCGACAACCTGTTCCTCGCGTCCGATTACGTGCGGACGAACACCAATCTTGCAACGATGGAGGGCGCCAACGAAGCGGCGCGAAGAGCCGTCAACGGCATTCTGACGAGAGCCGGCTCAACGGCGCAGCCCTGCGCGGTCTGGGACCTCAGAGAGCCGGCGATCTTCGAGCCATTGAAGAAGATCGACCAAAGCCTCTTCGATCACGGCCTGCCGCATCCCGGCTTCGGCGCGATGAAGCAGCTACTGCGCCGCATCTAAGCTTTACCAGCGAGGAGGCGTAGGATGGGTGGAGCAGCGCGAAACCCATCGCAACGAGCGCAGGCGATGGGCTTCGCTCAGCTCAACCCATCCTACGTCTCCTCGGGCGCTCAGACGGGTTGCGGTTCGGCGATGCTGAAGATTTTGATCGAGCGGCTGATGCCCTTGAATGTTTGATCCCCGGCATCGCGTAGCGCGAACCCGTCGCCCAGGCGGCGAGCGGTTTCCTCGCTGACCAAAATCGCGCCGTTCACCGCCGAGCCGCCGATCCGCGCGGCGAGGTTCGTGTTGTAGCCGTTGGCGGTGAATGTCCAGCGCGTGCCCAATTGACTGTGGATCTTGCTGGCGCCGATCAACACCGCGCCGGAATTGATCCCGATATTGATGACGACCGGGGGCCACCTGTTTCGGCGCTCGTTGTTGAGCCTGGCCGTCTTGTCGCGCACCAGCAGCGCGGTGCGTGCCGCGGCGCGCGCATGGGCCAGCGGATCGGAGTCGCGAAACAGGATCATCAGCCCATCGCCGGCAATCTCGCTGATGTCCCCGCCATTGCCGTGGATGTCGTCGAAATAGCTCGAAAAGTATGTTTCGATCAGCTCGTTCAACTCTTCCGTATCCAGCTGCTCGCTCATACGGGTGTAGCCGGCCATGTCGAGAAACAAGACCGAGGCGTCCTCGTTGCGCATTTCAAGATCGGGGTCGCCGGGATTGGTCTCGATCAAGCGCTGCAAGGTCTGCGGCACGAACTTGGAGAGTTGACTTTTGATGCGTTCCAGAACCGCGATATTCTGCAGCGCCGCCTGCAAGGTCGTATCGTTGTCCTTCAGATACCGGGAAAGCCGTGCGTTCTCCACGGCGACGCCGACCTGCTGGGCCAAAAGCTTTAAGGCGTTCAGCCGATCGGCGCCAAAAATGCCCGGCGCCAAATTGTTCTCGACATAGACGGCGCCGAGCGCTTCTCCTTTTTTGGACAAGGGGACGCACAGAATGGAGCGAGGCGCCCGTTGTCGAATGTACGAACACGACGCGAAGCGCGCATCGGCACGAGCGTCATCGAGCTCCAGGTCGTGCCCCGTGCGCAACACGTAGGTGACGATCTGTGGGGACAAATGCGCCTCCACCTCGATCGACGGCAGTTGGTACGCCGCCATCTTGTTCTCGTCCACGTCGCCGGCAGCTTCGATATGCAAGGCGCCGGCCTCCATCGTGATGAAGAAGCCGCGCTCGCCGCCGACGCTCTCGAGCACGAGCTTCATCAGCCGGCTAAGGCGGCGGTCTGCTTCGGCCTCTGAGGAGAGTTCCACCGAGGCGCGCATTACCGTGTCGAGGTCGATCAGGTCGCGCCGCTCGCCCGTCCGGCGCTCCTCCTCCGGACCCACCTCGTTATGCGCCCGAGACGGCCCGGCCAGCAGCGGCGCCTGGGTTAGCGAAAGCTGCGCCACCTTCGCACGCGCCCCCCAGCGTCCGTAAGCGACGCTGGCCTCTTGCAAGTAAGTGGCGGCGACCACGAGCCGGTCCCGGGACGCAAAATAATGCCCGGCAAGTTCATTGGCGAGCGCTTCGAGATCGAGGAAACCGCCGCGTTTTGCCGTGGCGATCGCCTCGTCGTATAGCCGTTCCGCCCTTTCTCTGCGGCCTCTGCAATAGGCGACCTCCGCTTCGAGCAGGAGATGATGCGCCAAAAAGTTTTGCGGGGCGTTGCGCGCCCACCGCCGCAGCTTCGAACGGGAGCGCGAGAGACTGCGCAGCAGCGCACGGCGCGGCGAGGCGCCGGTGCGCAACAACGCCGCGGCGGTCAGACCATAAAAGAAAAAATGCTGAATGACCATGATCTGGCCGGGCACATAATGAATATGAGCCTGCGAGGACTGCGCATGGCCGGCTGCCGCCGCATAATCGCCGAACAGAAACGCGAGCTGGAGCTTGATGACCAGGTAATAGGAGATGGTCGTCATATTTCCGGCCGCGCGGAACTCGGCAACGGCAGCCTCCTCGTCGTAGTCCTGGTCGGCGAGACTGGTGGGTTCCGCGGTCTCGCCCTTGAGAGCGAGAACGTATTGTAAGCGAATGCGCAGGTTCGCAATCGCGAAGCCGTCCTTGGTCTGCTGGACGAAACTCTCGCGGCGCTTTGCCTCGGCATACACGTCGCCAAGCTCGGCGCCGCATGCGAGCTTGAGGAAAATCGTCTGGAGTATCGAGTAATTGGCGTATTGAACGTCGCCGCAATCCAGCGCCAGCCTCAACGAGGAACGCAGCAGCTCGATGCTCGTCTCGATCGGTTCACGCCAGAAATTGATGAAGCCGGCGAAAATCAGAGCGATCTTGCAGCGTTGCACGATGTTGTCGCTGCGCTCGGCAAGGTCGATGGCCAACCGCCCAAACTCGTGGCCTCCCTTGTAGTCGCCGAACAATGCGCCCCGAATGAGGGCGTACAGCACATAACCGAAGGAAGAGGCACTGGCGTTGCCGTGGCGCAATGACAAGCCGACGATCCTGAGCGCCGCGAGCGCCATCAGATCGGGATTGTGGAAATACGCCGCCGGGCAAATGCTCATCAGCAGACCGATGGTTGCCCGGTGGTCGAGATCGGTCATCGGCGACAGCGAGTGAAGAGCGTGGGCGCGACGGCCACGCAGCAAGCACATCACGCGACAGATCTCCGCCAGAAGGCGCAGCCTCGTCGGAGCACTCGGCAGCTTCTGGCCGAATAGCTGCAGCGCCTCGATCCCCATCCCGATTGCCTCTTCACTGGGATCGAGCGCGGTACTGAGGAGGATCTTTGTGTAATACGCTTTCGACTTGTCGATCCTGGTCTTGGCGCTGGTAAGAACCTCCAAAAAAAGCTGGTTCGCCTCATCCATATGCCCGGTCACATAGGCGCACTCGAAACACTCGAGGTGGAGGTCGAAGGCGAGTTGATAGACATCCTCCCAGGCATCTGCAGCCAAGACGCCCATTCCGCTTCTGAAATAGCCGAGTGCCGCATCGTAGGCGGTCGAATCCCGCGCCCGGCGCCCGGCGGCCAGGTTGAGGCGCGCGATCTCCTCGCGCTCCGCCGGCGCGGTCACCAGCGCCGCACCCTCGTTGAGATTATCGAGAACCTCGAAGGGGGCGGCCTGCCGTTCTTCCGGAGGCAGGCTCGCCAGCAACATCCGTCCGATCCTCAGACGCAGCGCCTGGCGAGCCTCGGAGGGGATCAACGCGTGCGCCGCCTGCTGGACCCGATCGTGGAGGAATTGGAAGATCACGGCGGCCCGTGGCGCCGCCACCGCGATCTCGACGGCGGGGTCCGGGGCATCCGCAGCGTCGAACTGCAGGATCAAGCCTTCCCGTTCGGCCGCGCGAAGGGCATCAGCCAATGCCTCCTCGGCCGAGCCCATTACCAGGGCGAGCCGCGCCAGATCGAAGCGGCTGCCCATGCACGAAGCCGATTTGAGCGCTTCCCTGGTGAGCGGCGGCAGCCTGACGAACTTGCGGCTCATCAGCTCGAGGACATCCTCGGTGATGCCCTGTGCCGATATGCGGCGCAGGTCCCATATCCATCTGCCGGCCCGGTAATCGAACTCTATCAGCCCGTCGCGGTGCAGAAACGACAAGAACTGGCTTATGAAAAAGGGGTTTCCGTCGGTCTTTTGGAGGACGAGCGCCGCGAGAGCAGCAATCTCCGCTGCCGGGCCCTGGAATGTATCCCGGAGCAGGTCTGCAACGTCGCACGGTTCGAGCCCCACGAGCTCGACGCGGCTCATCGACACATCGACGCTGGTCAAATCGTCGAGCGAATGGGCAACGGGATCGTAACCGTTGGACTCGGTACGGCGATATGCGCCGATCACGAGGAAGTGGCCGCTCTGGGGATCGGTCACCAGCGTTCTCAGCAGCTCGAGCGAGGCCGGATCCGCCCACTGCAAATCGTCGAGGAACATCGTCAGCAGGTGGTCCGCTCGCGCGAAGACGCGGATGAAGCGACGGAACAGGCGGTTGAAGAGATTGCGTTTTTCCGCTGCCGGCAGAGTCTGGACGACGGGCTGGCTGCCGATGATCAGCTCGATGTCCGGAACGACGTCGGTGATCACCCTGCCGTTTCTGCCGAGCGAGTTGCCGAGGCGCCGCCGCCACAGCTGGAGTTGCTCTTCGCTGCCGAACAGCAGCTGGCGGGTCAATTCTCTGAACGCTTGAGCGATAAACGAATAAGGCTCGTTCTGTTTGAATTGGTCGAACTTGGCGGTAATAAAAGCGCCGTGCTCGCGGGCCTCCGGCTCGATGGCTCTGACCAGCTGCGATTTCCCGACACCGGGCGCGCCTTCCACCAGAACCAGTTCCGTAGTGCCGCGCCCGGCCCGCTCCAGTGCCGCCCTAATCACCGCGAGGTGGCGCTCACGTCCGTACAGCTTGCTGGGCATCCGGAATGAAGCCGCGGCATCGCGCGCCCCTGGGATGATGCCGCCGATCCGGCCATGCGCGTGCCACTGCGTCAGGCATTCGCCCAGGTCCATTTCCAGGCCTTTGGCCGTCTGATAGCGCTCTTCCGGCACCTTAGCCAAAAGCTTCATGACGATCTGTGAGAGTGGCTCGGGAATTTTATCGTCGATCGCGTGGGGCGGGAGCGGCAACCGGGCGAGGTGCGCATGCAACAGTTCCAGCACCTCGGTACCGCCGAATGGCGGCCTACCGGTGACGACATGGTAAAGGAGCGCGCCCAAAGAGTAGAGATCGGTGCGCGGGTCCGTCCCACGCGGGATCCTTCCGGTCTGCTCGGGCGCAATGTATCGCGGATCGCCTTGTGGCTGGGTGAGGCTGTGCGGCGCAGGCGCCGGCTCCCGGGACCGCACAGCGAGCGAGAAATCGCTGATCTTGGTCTCCAGCGAGCGCAAATCGAACCAGACGCTGTAGGGGTTGAGGTTCTTGTGGATAATTTGGGTCCGGTGCAGCCGATCGAGGATGTTGGCGAGACGCACGGCAAATTCGAGACAGAGGGCGATACCCGGGCGTTCGATCAGCAAGAGTTCACCTGCCGGTCTCAATCCGTCATCGGGAAACACCAGATACTCGGTGTCACCGTGGCGCAAATGCGCGACCGCCGATAACGTCCCGGATGATCGGAGCGATGTCCCAACATCGTAATCGCGCTGCAGCGCCAGAAGGTCCTCGGCCGGAGGTGGCCGCGCCTTGGGCGTCTTGATGAAGACCGGCGCGCCGCTTTCGGTTCCTCTGCCCTGAAAGGTGATCGTGCGGGCATCATCCCACGCGCGCGCCAGGACCGTGTATCCCGGCACGAATATCCGCAAATCCGCGGCGCGATGATGCGGCGCCCCTAGCATGGTTTGCTCGCGGTCAGTATTCCATAGAACCACAACCCGCATTTCAGCGCTTGGTATTGCCGCAGCGCGGCGACGACATTGCCGTGCTGCCGCCCGGAACGCAGCCTCAACAGGTAAAGCGTCCAGTCGATCGGGGTGGCAATACAGGCGAGCTTGTAGAGCCGCCGCAATGAGCGCCGTGTCGACCAGGTATAATCGCGCAATTCTGTATCATGAAATCCGGCATTGCTCGCCGCCGCCAAATGCTCATCCGAAGTGTAGAGGTCGGGGATCGCCCAACCCTCGAGCCATTCGCCGAGCAGCATTTGCGCGGTGCCGTCGCAGCAGCGCGACGCCCGAACGTATTCGGCGACGACGAGACGCCCGCCCGGGCGCAGCACGCGAGCCGCTTCGCGGTAGAAGGCAGCCTTTTCGGCCGCGTGGCAGAGGCTTTCGAAGGCCCAGACGACATCAAAAGACTCATCGGTAAACGGCATCGCCGTGTAGTCGGCCTGCACGAACCGCGCTTTGTCGGACAGCGAGCGGCGAGCCGCGATCGCGCGTGCCATTCGCACCTGGTGCTCGACGGTCGTGATGCCGACCGAATGGGCCCCCCGCCGACCGGCCAGCCAGAGGCTGCTGCCGCCGAGGCCGCAACCCGCATCGAGCACCCGCTGTCCGGCACCGATGCCGGCAATGTTGGCCAGCACATGGTTGCCGTTTTCTAAAGCGCGGGAGTGATTGTCTATGCCGTCTTCGTAATATCCGAAATGGAAAGCAAGGCTATTCCTGTCTTGCCATAAAAGCCAGTAGTCGAACCTGGTGTGGTTGTAGTATTCTACCACTTTGGATACCCAGCTGTCCGGCGACGCGCGGCATCGCACCTCGTCTTCACTGCTCATGCGCAGTCCCTAGTTCCGGACAGCTGCGATCCCGTCTAGCGGGGCCGGCCCGAGTTGTTTGTTAAATGGGCACCCGCCCGTTGCTGTTGGGTTGCATTTGCGCTATTGATTCCCTCGGCAGCCACTGTTTCACCAGATCGCCCGTGTCCGCGGCAACCCCCGGCAGGATCGGCGATCGGCGATCCCCTCGTCAGTTGCGCGACTGAAGAAATTTATTACTCTTTCGGGTTAGCGGCGCAACCACGTTAGTCATCCGTTACATGTTTACGGATCGGTAGCGGAATGCACGATCGATACCCTGCGTGGGCGCGCCTCCGTGTGACCTTCGCGCTCGCGATTGGTTTGTTGGCATCCTTCACGCAACCGGCCACCTCGACGGACCTCTTGTCGTTCGAGGGGATCGGGACCGTGCCGCGGTCGATGGGCGGTGCCGCCCTCGCCTATGACGTCGGCGGCAGCGCGATGGCGAACAACGTTGCGACGATCCTCCTGATGCCGCTCGGCCAGTCCGCGGAGTTGCAGCTCAACCTCGACGCGCCGAACACTCTCGAGGTCCGGGGCCTTGCGACAGGCGAAATCGCGACGACCGATCGGTGGCCCGCGTTTCACGCCTATTACTCGCCTAACCTCGATTATGTCTGGCGAGCGGGCGATTTCGGCTTGGGGTTGGGCGTGTTTTCGATTGGTGGTCTCGGCACCGAATACGGCCACGACAGCTTCTTGTCCCGCACCCCGTCCGGGATCGACACCGGTCTCGCCGTGTCGAGCAAAGCCCTCTTCCTGCGGGCTCCGCTTGCCGCGGCTTACCAGATTACTCCGGCACTGGCGGTCGGGGGGGCCTTCGAGGGCGTGTTTGCCGGACTCAGCCTCTCAGACCTCGGCAGCGCCGACCAGCTCGCTACATTGGCCGCCCAGGGCCGTGCCTTCGGGAGCCTGCTTCCGACGATCGGGCCCGTTTTGGGCACTACGGGCGGCGCCTATTTTTCTTTCAGCAGGCCGCCGGAAATCAAGTTCGGCACCGATGCCTTCGGAATCAGCGGCCGCCTCGGGGCAACATACCGGTTGGATGAGGGCTCGATCCTGGGGATCAGCTATCGCTTTAAGACGCTGTTGCCGGACCTGTCGGGAACCACCGGAAGGATTGTCGCGATCTCGCCGGGCGGCGAGCAGGTCTCGCTACCCGGCAGCTTCCGCGTTCTGGACTTTCAGCTGCCGGCCGATTTCGGCGTCGGTGTCAGTCATGAGCTGACATCGGATCTGTTGATCGCCTTCGACTATCACCGCACATTCTGGGGCGGCGCTTTTCAGGAGCTAAAAATCAGATTTAAAGCGGATTCCGGCGGGGACATCGCACTGAACATCCCGCAAGCCTACCGTGATGCCGATATTTTTTCGATCGGCGTTCAATATCGCGCCTTGCCGCAACTGGTGTTGCGCGCCGGTGGCCAGATCTCCAATCAGGCGCTTTCCGGTGATCAGTTGCTGGCGATTGCGCCGGTCATTACGACCGCGCATGCCTCGACCGGATTTACCTTCACGATCTCGGAGGGCGTCGCCCTCCAATTTGCCTATATTCACGCCTTCACTGCGAAGTTGACGAACCGCTCGCCGCCGAACGTATCCTCGACGGCCCCGATCGGCGTCGTGCAGAACCAGGATAATTTCAGCCTCGGCTTGACGTTCCGGTTCTGAACGACGCGGCCGGCGTCCCGCGCTTCATTATAGCTGAATCAGACGCCAGGCAGGTTCGGGTCTTTGCACATTGCGGCAACGATATCGGCGCGCACCTTGGGCGAGCGGCGGTAATACTGGTGGCTCGCATCGGGCGGGCTCCACAAATCGTAGTCGCCGACCTCGGCGCAATCGAGCATGCGGAACCGCGCCGGCGGGTAGAGCGCGGGATCGGTCTTGTGGATTGGGCCTTCGTGCCCCAGCCGCGGAATAAAATTGACCGAGACACTGAGGTAAAGGGCGATGTCTCGAATACTGTAGTAGCTCGAAATTCTCGGAGTGAGAGCGGGCAGCCGGGTCAGTCTCGCTCCCATCGGAAGAGTGAAACTGTCCCAACGCTCGTCGGCCGCCGGCAGGAACACCTCGTCAAACAATGTGACGGCTGGGTTGCCGTGGCTGAACCAGCTTTCGACCGCCGCCGCCAGTGCGAAATTGCCCATGCTGTGGGCGAGCAGAAACACCCGCCTTCCCTGGCTGCGCACCTGCGTCAGCATCGGCTGGAGGTTCGCGAAAAAGCTCGCAATGTGGAAGGCCGATTGCCCGGCCTTGCTCTGGTCCCGCAGATAGTCGTCCGGGAGAAGGTGCGGCGGCGCGGCGAACAGCTGACCCAAAGACGGCCAGCTGAAGGCGATGACGGTAGTGTCGGCGGCGTTCTTGCCCGAGGCGGCGAACCACTCGCGATTGTAGGCCGCGCGGGCGATCGAGTTCAAAAACGAATTGGCGAAGCCGTGAATGAAAACGAGGATGTTCTTCCCCGAGCCGACGATGTCCTGAACGACCCCCATTTCAAACCCGCCCGTCTGGGGATGCGATATCGCGGCAATCGTGCCGCTGCCCTCGAACGCCAGGTCGGTCCCCTCGACAAAGGCCTCGGCATAAATGGTCTGGCTCGGATCCGTCGGCGGTATGATGTCGGCCCGATAGCTGTGCCAGTCGGTCATCGCGCCTTGCGGCATCCGGTTTGTGGCAAAATACACCGTCACGTCTGCCATCGGCTCCCCCCGCACTTCGCCGCTGTGTCCATGGCGCTGATTATGCGGCACTCGCCGCTGGTTTGATTGACAAAAACCGTACAGCCCGCGACAACCGCGCGAGGATCGGAGCGAGGAATGTGAGGAATGGGCATGCTCGAAGGGCGGGTCGCGATATGTGCGGGAGCGGGCCGCGGGGTTGGGGCCGAAGTTGCCAAGCTGATGGCCGCGCACGGGGCCAAGGTCGTCATCAATGACCCCGGCACCAGCGGCACCGGCGAGGGCTCGGACCAGACGCCGGCGCAAGAAATCGTCGACCAGATCAAGGCCGCGGGCGGCGACGCGGTCGCCAATTACGGCTCGGTCGCCAAATTCGACGACTGCCTCGAAATGGTGCAGCAGGCGCGCGACACCTTCGGCGGGCTGCACATCGTCTTCAATGCCGCCGGCATCCTGCGCGACAAGATGTTCCACAATATGTTCCCCGACGATTGGCAGTCCGTCATCGACGTGCACCTGAACGGCCACTTCAACGTCAACCGCGCGGCGATAAACCTGTTTCGCGAGCAGAATTACGGGCGGATCATCATGGTTTCGTCGACCTCGGGACTGCTCGGCAATGTCGGCCAGTGCAATTACGGTGCCGCCAAGCTCGGGATCGTCGCGCTGGCCCGTATCGTCGCGATGGAGAACGCCTCCAGAGGCATCGCCGTCAACGTGATCTGCCCGTCGGCCGACACCCGGATGACCCGCTCGGTCCCAACGCCAAAGGACCCGCAAGCGGCGGCGGTGCGCGAGGAGCGGCTGCGCCGCAGTCGGGCCGACGCAATCGCGCCGCTCTGCGTCTTTCTCGCCTCCGATCAGGCGAGCCAAGTCAACGGCCAAGTATTTCATCAGCGCGCCGGCGAACTGTCGCTCTACGGTCACATGCGGCCGGTCCGCATGGTGCACCGCCAGGGCGGCTGGACGCCGGAAACGCTCGCCGAGGTTGCGATCCCGGCGCTCGCTCCGCAATTCACGCCGCTCGGCGACGGAAGGGCGGTGCATCCGGGGCTGCCGATGGAGTGAACACATCGCGCAAATCGGCCATCTGGCTTCTCGCGGCGCACACAGGTTCAACAAAGGCCTTCTGATTGCGGCGGCGATCATCGTCGCCGTCATCCTTTACGGTTCTCTCTACCCGTTCACCTTCCACCACGCCCGAAGGCGGCGTCGGTCCGCTAAGACATCTCTTACAGAGCTGGGCCGAGACGCCAGGCCGCGGCGACTTCGTTGCAAACATATTTTTCTACCTGCCGCTCGGCTTTTTCGCGAGCCTCGCCCTCGCCGGAAGCGGCCGCACCTTGCGGCGGATCCTGCTCGTCACCCTCGCCGGCGGGCTTCTCAGCACGACGATGGAGCTGGCGCAATACTATATCGCAGGGCGGGTATCCGCGGCGGACGACGTCTATGCAAACCTGATCGGGACGGTGCTGGGCGCAATCGTCGGAAATTTCGCCGGCGAAGATTTTCTCTGGCTGCCATTTCGCGAAATCGCCGCCAACCGCGTTCCTTGCCTGTTGCTCGGGGTATGGCTCGGTTATCGGCTATATCCCTATGTACCCACGATCGACCTGCACAAATACTGGGATGCGCTGAAGCCGGTCGTTTTCCATCCGCGCCCGAACGGCTATGACCTGTTTCGCTACACCGCGATCTGGCTGACGATCGGCAGCCTGATCGAGTCGTCTGGCGGACCGCGGCGCGGATGGCTGCTCTTTCCGCTGTTTATCGCCGCGGTGCTGGCCGCCAGGGTGCTGATCATCGGTAAGACACTGAGCGCCGCGGAGATCGGCGGGGCGGCGATCGCTCTTGCCGTGTGGCTTCTGCTCGCCATCAGCGTCAGTGCGCGGATCCGGGTCGGCTGCCACTGCCCTGCTGTTGTCGGCCTACATTCTAGCCGAGCGGCTGGAGCCGTTCCAGTTCAGCGCCTACGGCCGGGCGTTCGGCTGGACACCATTTCGCAGCTTTCTGTACGGCTCGGTCGAAGTCAACATAACTGTCCTTTCTCGATAAGACCTTTCTCTACGGCGCCCTGATATGGTTGCTCGACAAGAGCGGGTTGCGGTCCGGGGTATCCACCATTCTCGTCGCGACCATGCTGTTTGCCGCCAGTTGGGCGGAAACCTACCTCCCCGGCCGCTCGGCGGAGATCACCGATGCCGCTGATGGCTCTGCTGATCGGTGCGATTATGGCAGTCGCAAAAACCCCGACGGAGGGCTCCCGCAAGGGAACGGCCTGAGCGCAACCGACGTTTGATCGGCCGCGTTCTTGCACGGTCGGGTCAAGGCTTTGGGCATCATCGCGGCGTTGCGCTAATCTGTCGTCACGCCTCCCGCGTCGGAGGTCATCAAATGGCGTTCGCTTCTTCGGAAAGCCGGCGGCACGCGCAATGAGGCCGTTCTTTCTTGCCGCGATGATGTTGCTCGCCGGCACGGCCATGGCCGACCCTCCGCCAAATGCCGATCCCGCCCTCGCACCCTGGTTCCGCAGCCTCGTCGAGCCCGGTACCAGCATCTCCTGCTGCTCGGTATCGGACTGCCGCGCCACCGACTACCGTATCGAAGGCGATCATTACGAGGCATTGATCGGCGAAGCCTGGTTCGCGGTGCCGCCCGACAAGATCCTGCAGCGCACCGACAATCCGACCGGTCGCGCCGTCGTGTGCTGGACACCACAGCGCGGGATCGTCTGCTTTGTGCGGGCTACCGAATCGTAGGCGGCTGCCCAGGCGGAGGCTTATTGTGGATTGGCGGGGACACCCGCTGGGTTGGGCAGCCCGGGCGCGCCGAGGCCGCCTCGCCCGGGAGGCCTGGCCGCTCGGCATCGGCGCATTCGGCGCGGCATTGGGGAACGGCACGGGCTCGGCACCAAGCAGCGGCACGCCGATCTGGCGCTGGGATTCGCCGGCGCGCGATTCGGCCGGGCGAACCAGCGCTTCGAGCTGCCGATCCGTCAGCTTTATCCGGTAGAATTTGTCGTAGAACTCGCGGACGTTGGTCCGCAAATCCTCCTGATACTGATCGGGATAGAACAGGGCGGTGAGCCAATACAACCCGATGATGCGGTTGACACCCGGGGGGTCGTCGATCCACCCGAAGGGATCGGCCGGAGCCAAATAGACCCTTTTGTTGGCAACCGCGATCAGGCCGCGCCACGCCGTGCTGTGCAAAAGGGCATCATAAAAGCTTCGTTGCTGGGCGATGATGATTGCCGGATTCCAGTCGATGACCTGGTCGCGCGTGACCCTCGTCAGCTCGCCGCGGCCGAGCCGGGCGGCGACATTGATGACCCCCGGCCTGGTCGATGGCGGCCATCGCCTGCGAGCCGCCGAGACCGGTTTCGAGCCCGTCCGGTCCGCGGCCATAATAGACGATCGGCCGCTCGTCGGCCGGTGCGATCAGCAATCTGCCGCGCAGCGCATCGATGGCGTAATCGGCATATTTGGCCAGATCGTCGCCGCGCTCGGCGGCGCCGAGCAGCGCACCGATGATCCGCAAAGTGTGGGGGGTCGCCTCGATGCTGTTGTCGAGGACGAGGTAGGGGACCCCGGTCTGTTGCTGGATTTGTTCGGCGCGCGCCGCAGCTTCCGGCGTGACCGGGCCCGCCTCGATGATCAGGTCGGGGCGCATCCGCGCGACCACTTGGACGGTCTCCGCCGGGTTCGGCCGCACCGCTCCGCCGACGATCGGCAACCGGGCGAAATTCGCCGGGAGATAGGCCCGCTGCCCGCGGGACAGCGGAGCGCTCCAGCCCAAAAGCTTCTCCGGAGCCAGCACAAAGACGAGGACATCCGCCGCCGGGTTCGCCGTCATCACCCGTCCGACGCGATCGGGCACCACCACGTAACGCTCGGCCGCGTCGACAAACCCGGCCGCTCGGCCAGACCCGGCGAGGAGCACCAGGAATAGGACGGTCATCCATGCAATTGGCGATCGCAGCGGCATTTGCGCCCCTCGACAGGGAATGAGCAACGCAATCGACTATAGCCGCCGGGAGTCCACAGGCAAATACGACCGCGGCATCCGCGACGCCCGCGACTGGAGCTGACTATTGCTTTTTGCGGATCGCGATCAGCCGCCCGACGCACGCGCGCAACTCTTCCCGCAACGCCGGCCATTGTCGGCTCGACCGCCAAATTCTCGGGTCCAAAGGCGTTCGGCAATAATTCGGCTATCGGTCCAGACGGCGATGCTGCTGAGTTCGCCATTACAACAGATTACGCGCACGTTGCCGTTCGCTCGCTGCGCGGCCTCGGCGATGAGTTGGCGGCACGACCCGCAAGGCGCAACTAACCGCGAGGCGCCGGCCGCCTCTCTGTGAAATTGAAGCCCACTACCGCAATCGCATCGATCTCGGGCTCGCCCGCGGAATTGGCCAGGCTCAGAGCGGCTGCCTCGGCGCAGATCGTCAGGCCTGAGGAGGCGTTCTCGAGGTTCGCGGCGGCATAGATCGCTCCCGATTTGCTGCGTACGGCCGCACCCACCGCAAAGAGCGAATAGGGGGCATAGGCTCGGGCAGCCGCCTCTTGCGCCCTTTCCACGAGCTCCCGGTCGGGACGATCGAGTGTCTTCAGCATCCCGCAAATCCCTCACTTGAGAAGACGGGAATGCTTCTGCAACACGTCTTCAATTGCGCTCACTGGGGCATGCGGCTGTGCCGTTCGGGTATTTGAGGGTCGCCGCTCGAGCGGCTTGCGAGATGATAGAGAGTGGGAGGATAGCGAGGCGCCCCGCGGTTCGGGCGCAGTGGAAGGCTGACTTTGAGGCGCGAGCATCGGGGCCGCTTCACCGGCGGCCGCAGAAGATAGTGCCGAGCTCCACCGTCAGTCGCTTGCCCTGGAGGCTCTTCGGTCACTGTGGGCGATTGTCGCCTCGGCCGGCATCGGTCGCGGATTTACATTGGCGGCAATTTGGCTCCCGGGCGCAACGACGGGCCGATCCTTATCCGCTGCCGCATCGCCCATCGGTTGAGGCGGCTCGAGGGGTGGCGGGCTGGAAAGCCGGTCCAGCGTGCTCGTTGCTTCCATTAGCGAAGGTGTTTCCGCTGATGAAGCATTAAGGTCTGGTGCTGCCTGGGTTCACACCGGGCTCCAGTTTCGCCGGCCGGGGCATGAGAAAGTAAAGGCTGGTGCCAAAGAAAACCGCGACGATCCAGCCGGCTATCAGCCCGATCGATATCAGATAGAACAGAGAGCCGATCGATCTGCCGAGGGGGAGCGTCCTGCGGATCAGCCCCCAGGTTCGGCTCTCTCGGCGGAGCTGCGTGCGCTCCGATTGAGGATCGGCGCCAGTTGCAGACATTCGTTAATATTACGCGGTTCGACTGCACAAGCAACGAGCCGCAACCGTTCGCAGGCTTTTTCTCAGGAGTTACCAGCCGAAATATGGTGAATCTGAAGCGCGTTTGAAGCGCTGTGGCCCGTCTCACCCGCCGAGCGCCGATTCGAGGTCGGCAATCAAATCGCCCGGGTCCTCGATCCCGACCGAGAGGCGCAGCAGGTCGGGCGGGGCGGGGCTGTCGGCGCCTTCGACCGAGGCGCGGTGCTCGATCAAGCTCTCGACACCGCCGAGCGAGGTCGCCCGTTTCCAGATTTCGACGCGCGCCGCTGCGGCGATCGCGGCTTCGGCGCCGCCGTGAACGCGCACGCTGAGCATGCCGCCGAACCCGCCGGTCATCTGGCGCGCAGCGACGGCGTGACCGGGATGTCTCGGCAGCCCAGGGTAGAGCACGTTCAGCACCCGCGGATTTTGCGACAGCGCCTCGGCGATTTGCTGGGCCGAGCGGCAGGCGCGCTCGATTCGCGGGAACAAGGTTCGCATGCCGCGCAGCAGAAGATAGGCTTCGAAGCTGCCGAGGATCGCGCCGCCGCTGCTGCGTGCCGCGCGCAACCGCGCCCAAAATGCGATCCTCGCGTGCCGTCGTCAAGGTCCCGGCGATCACATCGCTGTGGCCGTTCAGGTATTTTGTCGCAGAATGCATGACGAGGTCGGCGCCGAGCGCCAATGGCCGGGTCAATACCGGGGTCGCGACGGTGCTGTCGACAGCGAGCAGGGCGCCGACGGAGTGCGCGATTTCGGCCGCCCCGGCGATGTCGGTGACCGACCACAGCGGGTTCGCCGGGGTCTCGATCCATATGAGGCGCGTCCGGTCCGGGCGCACCGCATCACGCATCGCGTCGAGCGAGGTCGCATCGACGAAATCGACCGCGATCCCCCACGCCTCGGCGAAATTCTTCAGCCAGCTGCGCAATCCCCAATACATGACCCGGGGCGCCACGACATGGGCATCTCGCGGAAGGCACTGGAAAACGGCGGCGGCGGCCGCCATGCCGGAGGAGAACAACAAGGTCGCCGCGCCGCCTTCGAGTGCGGTCAACAATGCCTGCGGCTGGTCGTAGGTCGGGTTGTCGGCGCGTCCGTAGCCGCGGCCTCGCCGGTATTGGTTGTCGGGATCGCGCACGAACGTCGTCGCCGTGTGGATCGGCAAGACCACGGCACCGGTCGACGCGTCGGTCGAGCCCAGCGCCTGCGCGGCAAGGGTGGCGGGATGCAGCGTTTTGCGGCTCATCACGTTTCCGCTGCCGCGGTGCGCGCCTGGGCGACGGCGTGGATCTGGTCGCGCAGGGCCGGCTCCGTCCCGAAGAGACGATGAAGATCTCGTGCTGCTAGACCCAGCAGCTGGCAATATCCGAGGGCCACGACGTCGGCGGTGCGGCGGTCGGCGACCAGCAGCGCGAGCTCACCGAAAAAATCGCCGCTGCCGAGCTGAACGGAGGTAGGTGCGATCCGCACTTCTACCGCGCCCGAAGAGATGAAATACATCGCGTCGCCACGTTCTCCCTTCTTGACGATGACTTCGTCCGGCACCGCCAGGCGCGGCCGCAGCATGCGGGCGACAGAGCGCCGGGTCTTTGCATCGAGCGCCGCGAACATCGCGACCCGGCCGACCAGATCCTCGCGCTTCAAGCCGAGATCGAGGGTCGGATGCACCTCGACGGCACGGCGCCGCGGCCGCAATTTGCGTTGCAGATCCTCGTACATGTCTTGGTTGATGATCGATTCGGCGCGCAATCTGCGGTACCGCTCCTCCTCCAGGCGCGCCGCCAGGCGGGCGAGATACTGCACTTCGAGCTGACGCGCATAGGTCGGATATTGCAGCTTCAGCGCGGCGATCGCGCGATCGATCGCGCCGAATCGTCGGTCGAGCTGTTCCGCCATTGCCGCCCTCGGGCCGGCGCCGAACACTTCTTCGATCTGATCGCGATTGAACGCGATCACGTTCTGCAGAACGAAACGCGCCGCCAGCTGGACCTCGAACCGGTCTCCGAGCAGCCGCGCGAGAGGCCGCGCAATGCCGATCCGATGATGGATCGCGCGTGACAAACGCAACGCCCTGTTGAAGGCAAGAATCCGACTCCCCGCCTTCTGGTAACCGGCGACACCGTCGCTGTGCGCACCGTCCCGGAGCCTTGCCGCGTGAGCGAGAAGGTTGGCCGCCACCCGCCGCGACACGGTCCGGCTCTCGAAATAATCGAGACAGAATTCCTGCTCGCGATCGGCCAGAACATAGAGCGCTGCCCGCTCCCTCAGCTCGGCGGGAAGTTCGGCATTCTCGACCGCCGCTCCAGCGGGCTCGCGGCCATCGCCGTCATAGAGCTTTGCCACCTCGGCGACGATCTCGGGCGAAATCTGATGCTGCCGTCCGACGGTCTCGATTTCCTGCGGGATAGACGAAAGGGAAAGTCCGATCACGCGCTGGCTGACCGCGACTTCCGCCGGAGCCAGGCTGCTGATTTTGAGGAGGCGCATCAAGGGCCGCATGGTCGGCGCGGTCACCAGCAGCGTGAACAATACAAAACCGGTGGCGAGAATGCCGACGAACTGACGAACCTCGGGGGGTAGCGCGGTGTTCTCGGCTGCGGCGAGCGCCAATGCGAGAGAAACCGCTCCGCGCATGCCTCCCCATAGCATCACGAGCTTGTGGTCGCGATCGATCGGCTTTGCGATCCCGGCGAAACTGAGCATCGGGATCAGACCGTACAGCGTCACCGCCCGAGCGAGGAGGGCCGCGGCGACCAGCGCGACCAGCAAGCCCAGATCGGCCCAGCTCGCCCTTGCGAGAAGCTCGGGCGTCCGCATCGCCGCGAACAAGAAAATCAGCGAGCTCGCCCAGAAGGCCAACTGCTCCCAAGTGACAACGAGGCTTTCCCAATTCGACGGCGACAAGCGGCGCCGGCCGCCGGCGCTGACGGCCAGCGCTGCGGAGGCGACGGCCACGACCCCGGAGACGTCGATGTAGTGATCGCAAACGACGAAGATCACATAAGCGAAGGCGATGGTCAGCGTTGCCTCGGCCAACCGGCTCGCGCGCAAGGTCGGGACGAACAGGGTGACGGCCCAACCGGCAACATAACCGACGGCAAGACCACCGCCGAATTGGCGCGCAAAGGTGACGAGCCCGTCCAACGGGTTCGCGGGCCGATCGCCGGCGAGCATCGCGACAGCCAGCGAGTAGATCGCGATTGCCGCGGCGTCGTTGAACAGGCTCTCGCCCTGCACCAAGGTCGACAGGCGGCGCGGCGCCCCTATGTCGTGGAAAATCCCGACCACCGCAACCGGGTCGGTGGTCGCGATGATCGCTCCCAGAATGACGCAGGCAAGGATCCCGACCGAAGAAATGGGCCACAAGGCGAGCCCGACGACAAAGGTGCAGACGATTACGCCGATGACGGCGAGAAGGAGAACCGGCCCGACCTCGTCGCTCAGCTGACGCACATCGACGTTCAGCGCTGCCTCGAACAGCAATGCCGGTAGAAAAACATAGAGGAGCGACTTGGCACTGAGCCCGAAATCGTGGAGCCAGCTTACGACATCGCTGATGATATTCCCGGGGTGGGAAGCGAACGGGAGGTTGGCGACACCGCCGATCGCGATCCCCACTACGGCAAGCAAGACGGTATAAGGAATTGACAGCCGCTCGGCTAACGGCAGCAACAGGCTGACCAGCCCAAGCAGGGCGGTAACGACAAAAACGGTCTGGATGGTATCGGTCATGACGGCCGGGCCGAGGAGAACCTAGCGGCAGCCGCATTTCGCGACAAGGCGAACTTCCCTGGCGCGTCTTCCCGCTGGTTGACCGGCGCCGCGAATTCCCGGTAACCGTAATTTCGGACCTCACCCGCCCGGAAAGGCCCGGAATGAATTTCAAGAGTCCCTTAAACCCGATGATCTCACGCCGTGCGCTGTTGCCGATACTGGTTCCGTTTCTGACCGGTCTATCCCGGTTCTCGGTCGGCGCCGATCTCCAACAGTTTCCGACCTCGGAACTGACGATAGTCAGCGCGACCGGCCCGCACCGGTTCAAAGTGGAGCTCGCCGAAACACCGGCGCAGATGACGCAGGGTCTGATGTTCCGGACGAGCCTGGCGCCGGATGCCGGCATGCTGTTCGACTACAAGCAGCCGACCGTGGCGACGATGTGGATGCGCAACACATTGATCCCGCTCGATATGCTGTTCGTCGATGCGCAGGGCCGTATCGTCAACATTCATCAGCGCGCCGTGCCTCAGTCGCTCGACGTGATCGCTGCGGCGGCGCCGGTCCGCGCCGTCATCGAGTTGAACGGCGGGACCGCGTCGCGGCTGGGCATCGAGCCGGGCGACCGCGTGATCTACCCGATCTTCGGGAACGCGTCCTAACCCTCACCGCAGCACCAGAACAGGCCGCCGGCCAGATCGTTGATTCGGTGATCGAGGAGATCGACGATGGCCGCTGCGGCCCGACCCTACTGGACCGGATTCCTCAACCTTTCGCTGGTGACGATCGCGGTTCGTCTCTACTCGGCGACCACCGAAAAGGAGCGCATCCATTTCCACCGGATACGCGAACCCTCGGGCGAGCGCGTGCGCTATCAGAATGTGGTGCCGGGGCTCGGTCCGGTCGACAGTGGTGAGATCGTCAAGGGCTACGAGTACCAGAAGGGCCGCTATGTAACGGTCGAGCCGGCCGATCTGGAGAAACTGCGCCTCGAGACGACCGATACGATCGATATCGCCGAATTCGTCGATGCCGACGCCGTCGACCCGGTATACGTCGACACCCCCTATTACCTCCTCCCGGACGGCAGTCTCGCCGAAGACGGCTACCGCGTGATCCGGGATGCGCTGCGCGACAGCGGCAAGGCTGCAATCGGGCAAGTCGTCATCAACACGCGCGAGCGGATCGTCGCGATCCGCCCATACGGCAAGGGTCTGCTCGTCAATGTCTTGCGGTTTCCGGAAGAGGTCCGCGCCGCCGACGAGTTCTTCGATGCAATTCCCGATGAGCCCGCCGCCGAGGACGAGCTCGCGATCATGGAGCAGATCATCGCGCGACGAACCCGGAAATTCGAGCCCGAAAAATTCGTCGACCATTATCAAGCCGCATTGAAAGAGCTGATCACAAAGCTCGCCGGCCAATTATCGGAGCGCCCGCCCGAGCGCAAGGCGGCCCAGGTGATCAATTTAATGGACGCGCTGAAGCGTAGTCTGGCCGAGGAGGAGGCGGAAAAGACCGGCGGTAAGGCACGCTCGCGCACGGCGAAATCATCGAGAGCTCAGAAGCGTCTACTTCTGCCGGTCCGTGGCGGGCTCGCAGACAAGCCCAAAGCGGAGCCCGCCGAGGCACCGAAGCGACGCAAGCGCGCTTCCTGAAATCAGCGCCAGCGACCTCCCTCCGCGTAAGCAGGGAAAGTTTTGCGGCCTGATCGACGGGAAATCGCCCCCTGGTTTCGTCTTGGCCGGGCTTGCTACGAATATTGGCGACCGATCGCCGTGGTTTTGGTCCACCCCGAGCCTCTAGGATGTGATAAACCTCGGTGGTGCGGTCGAGGTGAGGAGAACAAAATGGCGGATCGGCTGATTTCTTGCGACGACCATATGGATCTGGGGCAATTGCCGGCGGATTTGTGGCTGACGCGACTGCCGGCCGAATTGCGTGATCGGGCGCCTCGTATCGAGGAGCGCGACGGCCAGGCCGTGTGGATCTGCGACGGCAAGGTCTGGGGCAGCTGGTCCGGAAAGCAGACTGCGACCGACGGCGCGCGGCCGGTCAAGCCGCTCTACAACGCGTTCGATCGCGCGCAGATCTACGACCAGAGCGCGAGGCGCCCGGCGGTCGCCGAGTTGCGGCTCGCCGACATGGACCGCGACGGGGTCGAGACGCAGGTCATCTTCGGGCCGATCTTCCAGATCTCGACCGAAGACCCGGTGCTGCGCGAGGCATGCTACCGCGTCTACAATGACTGGCTCTTGGAATTCTGCGCGGCGGCGCCGAACCGGCTGATCGGCGTCCCGATGCTGCCGGAAACGCCGGACAGGGCGGTGGCGGAACTGCGCCGGCTCGCCGCCAAGGGCGGCGTGCGCCAGGTCAACCTGATGATCGCCAACATCACGCCAAAGCTCGACGATCCGGCCTGGGAGCCGCTCATGGTCGCTGCTCGAAGAGACCGGCATCATCCTCTCCTGGCACATCACCGTGTTTGTCGGCAAACCGGGCAGCCGCGTGGCGGGCAAGCCGGCGAGCGTCTTCGAGAACACCAAATTTTTCATGGGCAATTTCCTCGAGCCGTTTGTCGATCTGTTCGCCTGGGGCATCCTCGAACGCCACCCGAAGCTGCGCATGGTCATGGCCGAGGCCGGCACCGGCTGGCTGCCCTGGCTTGTCCAGGAGCTCGACTACCGACATTGGCGGCTGTGGGAGGCGAAGGAGTTCTGGGCCGACAAGGGCGGCATCGCGCTCGAAACCAAGCCCTCCGAGCTCTTCAAGCGCCAGATCTACGCGACCTTCCAGGAGGACGAAGCCGCGATGTCGCTGATCCCGTTCTTCGGCGACGGGCATTTGCTGTGGGCGTCCGACTACCCGCACCCCGACAGCGTCTGGCCGAACTCGCGCGCCGCGATCGAGCGCCAGATGAAGAACCTATCGCCGGAGATGCGCCAGAAGCTGACCCGGGACAACGCGGCGAAGCTCTACGGGCTGGCGTGAAATTCACAACCAAGCGCATTAGCAGCACGCCGGACGCGATTGCGCCGGACGGCTCGGAAGTGCGGGTGCTGTGCCAGCTCCCGCGCGGCGGCCTCGCGGTTTTTTCGCTGCCGCCGAATGCCGTCTCGAAGGCGGTCGCCCATCGCACGGTCGAGGAAGTCTGGTATGTCACCTCGGGCCGCGGACGGATGTGGCGCAAGCTCGGCGACGACGAACAGATCGTCGAGCTCGCCTCCGGCGTTTCGCTGACGATACCGACCGGCACATATTTTCAGTTCCGTTGCGACGGCGACGAGCCGCTCGACGTGATCGGGGCGACGATGCCGGCGTGGCCGGGTGAGGGCGAGGCCTTCTTCGTCGGCGGCACCTGGCATCCCTCACTGTAACCGGACCGGCGAAGCAAAACTCTTCAATCCGACGCCACTCGAATGGCAAGACAAGCGCGAGCCAGCCGCCAGCTTTAACGAAAGCTCTCCCGGCCCGAAACGACCATCCTGAAGATTCACGATTGGTGCTCGGCTGATGCGCACGCACTGGCGCAGGGATTTCCTGCTGTGATCCTCAAGCTGCGCGACAGCCGTCAGGCTCGCCTGCGCCGTCCCTCTTTTTTGGGCGCTTTGCCCTTATACAATGGTCGACTGCATACAATGGTCGACTGCAACTGGTCGACTGCGCCGATGCAGTTCGCGATCGTGCAACAGTGCGAGCGGGCATTGGCGAAGTGGCAATATGACGATGGTCACCACGGCGAGGAGTGTGTTGAACTCGAAGGCGGTGGTTGGTGCGTCTATGACAGCCGCGGAGGAAGATCACTGTATCATTGGCTAAGCAAGCGCGGGCAAGTGGACGAAATCGCGCGCACCGATAAATGCCAGGCCGAGCACGATCCCGAGACTGGCGCCTAACGGCGGCCAGCGGGTTGGTCAGCCATTGATTAACCAGCTGGACTCTACCGCGGCAGACTTTTCCAGAGCCGTTCTCTATATGTTCTGTAAAGACTCCTTACAGACCCGAGCGGAATATTGGCGGAGGTTCATTCATCCCATTGATTAAACGTTGTTTTTCGGAGTGGCCCGCAGCTTGCGTGATGTCTGTAATACAAATCTCTAGGAGATTACGATGAACCCGAAGCACATCACAATCGCGGCGGCGCTCATAGCCGCTCCGCTTCTGGCGGTTGTGGCACAGCCCGCCTCCGCCTCCACCATTTCGCTGACAAACTCCTGGACCCAGGGCACGGCCACGCACCAGACCGGTAGCTTGCCGACGCTCTCAACAGCCGCAAACCAATTTACCAGCAATCTTGGCTTCGTGAGCCCGTTATCCAATCCCAAAACGCAATCTCTGGCTCTGGGCGTGGCGACATCGGGTGAAGTCCTGTTCGTCGCGGTGCCGAACGGCTCCGGGACAAACGCGGCGGATATACCGATCACCTTCACCCTCTCGGATGGCACCGGCAGCGTCACGTTCACCGACTACATAAATTACTATGCGAACTTCGGCACAGATAAAGATGATTTGGCTTGGACCACGAGCCCTGCATCAGCGCCGGGGTATTTGTCGTCGGCCGCGTCTTTGGTACAGACCGAAACGCTCTCGGACGGCGTGATGGTCCAGATTACGTTGCCCTATGAGTCGGACTGGAACATGGGCCAGCAAATCACGTTCGATTATACAGGCAACAGCGTCCCCGAGCCCGCCTCTATTGTCCTTTTCAGTACCGCCCTTCTCGGGCTCGGTGCGATCCGGCGGCGCAATCGCGTGTAAAGAATTCCGCCATCCGCGCTTCGCATGGACTCCACGCCCGCCCGAAACCGCAGTCGTTATTAAACCAGGCGGGCTCGAGCGCGCGCTCGGCTCGCAAAGTTGCAGCCGACATTGAAGAGACACCTGTTGCGCTGTCGTGTGCGGCCTGCCGTACGGCAGGCCGCTGGCACCGGAGTACATGATTACCTCCGTGCTTATTCTCCGGTCATGGCGGCGGTGGAAGCCGCATCGGGGCCCTTGCAGCCTGCCAGCCGGTGGAGCTGGCTCAATTGAGATTCGTCGGGGCGCGAAAGCTTCGGGCGAAGCTGATGACGCCGACGAGGCCCGCAAGCATGAGTGCCGCTGCGCCTTGGCTCCGGCACAATGGCGGCCGAGAACGATATCGGCTTCTCGGGTCCTGAGCCATTGACGTAGGGCGGCACCGATAGGTACTCGTAATAGATCGAGCCGTTGTAGAACGGGTTGGCGTAGCTGCCGTTCGCCAGCGAAAAGCCGAACCCGTGCATGGTCAAATGCGGTTCGGCGGCGCTCACCAACTTATCAACCGCATACGGCTCATTCCCGGGGATTGCCGTGCCCTTCGGCTGGAGGCCGGTGATCGTCACCCCGTTCTCGGCGCCGGTGATCGCGACGATCTGATAGAAGCCGGCCTCGTCCGGCGCGTCGTTCGTCCTAAAGGTGCCCGAGGCGGAAACCCCGGTGCCGCTATAGCTCCAATTCCACAGGAGCGACGCCTCTGCCGGTTGTCCGTGCATCAGCAAGATCGCTGCCGCGATCACCAGCCGCCTCATCCGCACCCCACTGTCCCTTTCGGTTTCAGGCGAAACGGATGCCGACAGAGGTCGGCGCTAAATTCGCCCCATTTGCATTGTAACCTGCGATCCGAGGTCGTGGCGGTCGCAGATCGTGTCGGGATGGGTTGGAAAAAAGGAACGCCTGCAAATTTCCTGATAAAACAGGTGGAGCAGGGGCGGCCGAGTTGGTGCCCGGCGGCATCGAGCGGGAGCGCGCCCGTTGTTCGCGCCCGTTGTTCGCGCCCGTGGCTCGCGACCGTGTCTTAGGATCGCATGCCTTGTCGGCATCGCATTTCGCGCCCACACTTGGCCTGCCGAGGAGCAAGGAACCCGTCGCGATGAAAAATACCGCCCCTGCGCATACCGGCCGCCATTTCTTGCAGATCCCGGGGCCGACCAATGTTCCCGACCGGGTGTTGCAGGCGATCGCGATGCCGACGATCGACCATCGCGGGCCGGAATTTGCCGCGCTCGGCCAGGAGGTCGTCGCCGGGATGAAGCGGGTGTTTCAGACCGACGACACCGTCGTCATCTACCCGTCTTCCGGGACCGGAGCATGGGAAGCGGCATTGTCCAATACATTGTCGCCGGGTGACCATGTCATCATGTTCGAGACGGGCCATTTCGCGACATTGTGGCGGCAGATGGCGGCGCGGCTCGGGCTCGAGGTCGAATATGTTCCCGGCGATTGGCGGCACGGGGTCGACCCGGCACTGGTCGAGGAAAAATTGACTGCCGACCGCGAGCATCGACTCAAGGCGGTTTGCGTCGTTCACAACGAGACCTCAACCGGAGTGACGAGCCGGATCGCCGAGATCCGCGAGGCGATCGACCGCGCCCATCACCCGGCCCTCTTCATGGTCGACACGATCTCATCGCTCGCTTCGATCGATTATCGCCACGACGAATGGAAGGTCGACGTCACGGTCGCGGGATCGCAGAAAGGGCTGATGCTGCCGCCGGGGCTCGGCTTCAACGCCGTTTCGAAAAAGGCGCTGGCCGCGCATAAGGCGGCGCGGCTGCCGCGATCCTACTGGGATTGGGAGGCGATGCTCGACACTGGCCGCACCGGCTTTTTTCCCTATACGCCGGCGACCAACCTCCTGTTCGGGTTGCGCGAAGCGCTGAAGATGCTGCTCGACGAGGAGGGGCTCCCGGCGGTGTTCCACCGCCACGCCCGCCATGCCGAGGCGGCCAGGCGGGCGGTCGCCGGGTGGGGCCTCGAGGTGCTGTGCGCCGATCCGCGCGAGCATTCGAACTCGCTGACCGCGATCCTGGTCCCCGACGGGTTCGACGCCGACCGGCTGCGCGAGATCATCCTCGAATGCTTCGACATGTCGCTCGGCACCGGTCTCGGCAAATTGCGGGGCAAGGTGTTCCGCATCGGCCATCTCGGGCATTTCAACGATCTGATGCTGTGCGGCACTCTGGCGGGTGTCGAGATGGGGCTGCACCGCGCCGGGATCCCGCACCGGGCCGGCGGTGTCGCAGAGGCTGTGGCCTATCTCGGCGCGGCCCTGCACGACGTTTGATGAATACCGCGCGGGAATCCGGCTATGATGGTAGACTGACAAATCCGTATGCGGCGAAAGCAATTCCAGCAATAAACAAGACCAGACTAAAAAGCACAACTACATAGCCAAAGCAGACGGGCGGGCCAAGCACCCATTGCGCAAGGTATTGGGGCGGTTCATGAGCGGGCCTTTGCAGACGTCGGCTGTATTCGTTCCACAGATGATCGACTGACAAACATCAGCCGGCCGCTGGTGCGGGCTTTCGGATAGAAGCGGGCGGCAAACTCCACAATGTCGCTTTTCTCTTTTAGGCCGATGACCTGCGTGTGCTGCGCAAAGCCCTCGACCGCCGGGCTAAGATAGGTGCGCACGCTGTCGTTCAGTCAGTCACGCGGCCAGCCGCGACGGGCCGCTATGGTTTGCGCGGCGCTGTCAAGAAAAGCTTTGATCCGTGGCCGCCACAGCGTCCACGTCGGCCGTTGCAATGCGGAAATTCGACACCAGCATCAGACAGGAGCCGCCGTAAACCGCAGCGTCAATGACGCGCCCGGCCTCATGGGCGATTTGTCCGAGTTCATCAAGAGCATCGGCAAGTGCCCCGGCATCGAATACCTGTTTTTTGTCGTCGCTCATTGCGTCATTGTAGCTGGTTTATTTCCAGAAAGTCTTGACTTATGAACGCGGCGGTCAGATGGGTCGTCCGCGCGGCCGCGGGCTCTCATCGGGAGCGGTCTGGTTCCGGTGTGCGCGCCGGGATCTGCCCGTCCGCTAGAGACTTCGCGACGCATTCGACAAGCCGCCGCGCGATCTGGATCGCCTCCCACGCACAACCAGGGCAGTTTCCGGCTTCACAAAGTCAATGCCTCCGGCGCGGATTTGCCTAGCTGGCGATGCGGCGGGCGAAACGGACGATGCGGCGGCCCGCTTCTGCGAGGCGCGGTTCGGCGGCGGTCAAGGAGATTCGCAGGTGTCCGGCGGCGCTCAGCCCAAAGCCGTCGCAGGGCAGGACCGCTACATGTTCCCGCATCAACAGATCGTGCGCGAATGCTGTGGAAGCGACACCTGTGCTGCGGATGTCCATCAGCACGAACATGCCGCCCTCGGGCCGGGTCACTCGGCAATTTGGGGCCTCGGAAAGGATCTCCGAGAGCATTCCGGCGCGATTGCGGTAGGCTTCCCGCAGCGCGGCCACCTCGGGGAGATCGTTTTCGAGGGCCGGCATCACCCCGTCCTGGATGAAGGCCGGGCTGCCGTAAATCATCGCGAACAACAGCTCGAAGAGGTGCGCCGACAAGGCTGGCGGCCCTGCGATCCAGCCAAAGCGAAACCCCGGCATCGCATGCGATTTCGACAGGCTCGAGACGACGACGGTGCGCTCGGCCATGTCGGGCAACGACCATGGGCTGACATGCGGTCGGGCAAAGGCGAGATCTTCATAAACCTCGTCGGACAGCAGCCACAAATCGCGGCGGCGGCACAGCTCGGCGATCCGGGCGACCTCGTCCGCGGTGAACACGACGCCGGTCGGATTGTGCGGGCTGTTGATCCAGATTACGCGGGTGCGCGGCGTGATGGCGGCGGCGATCGCATCGAGATCCGGATGAAAGCCCCGCTCGGCGCGCAACGCCACCGTCACCAGGCGGGCGCCGCTCGCGCCGATCACCGGACCGTAGGTGTTGTAGATCGGCTCCGGCACGATGACTTCGTCGCCCGGCCCGGCGAGGCACTGCAACGCGCAGTACACCCCGCCTTGTGCGCCGGGTGTCACGACGACGTTGTCGGCGCGGCATGGACGCCCGGTGCGCCGCTGAACCCGCGCAGCAATTGCCTCGCGGACCCTGGGATAGCCGATGATCGAGGAATATCCGGTGCGATGCCGGCGCAGCGCATCGATCGTCGCGTCGATGACCGGCTCCGGCGGCGCCTGGTCCGGATCGCCGACTGTCAAAAAAATGACATCCTGGCCCTGGTCGCGCAGCCGTGCCGCCTCCATGTGGATGCTCCAGGCGTCGGCGCCCCGCGCGGCGATGCGATCGACCATTGGTGAGAACCGCACCTTCGTTTTCTCCGCAAAGCCAGCTTAGCTTCAGGAAATGGTGTGAAGGAGTTTGCCATGACAGGCTGACCTCTTCATGTTGCCATCGCGCCGACAGCCGACCGAAGGGAATACCGAGCAAGATGAGTGTGAGAGCCGAGATGGTCCGGGCCGGCTTGCGCTGGTTGATCAAGCATCGCAATCATCGCGAGCTGACGGTCGAACAGCACCGGCGGTTTGTGACTGTTGCCGAGCGCTTGGTTCCGGACCCGCCCGCGCACACTCGGACCCTCCCCGTCGACGCCGACGGGGTCAGGGCGGATCTGATCGCCACCCCTGCCTCCGAAAGCGATCGCCATGTCCTGTTCTTGCATGGCGGAGCCTTCATCATCGGCTCGCCGAACCTTTACCGGCACCTCACCTGGCGCATCGCATCTGCGGCTCGCGCGCATCTGCTGGCGGTCGATTACCGCCTCGCGCCCGAGCATCCCTTCCCGGCGGCGCTCGAAGACGCGTTCACCGCCTATAACTGGCTCGTTACCGGGGGGGCGGACCCCGGTCGGATCGCGGTAATGGGCGATTCGGCGGGCGGCGGGCTGGTCTTCTCATTGATGCTGAGATTGCGCGATGAAGGCTATCCGCTGCCGGGCGCTGCGGTTGCGTTGTCACCCTGGACCGATCTCGCACTGACTGGGGCCTCCCTGCGGGTGAACGCCATCTACGATCCGATGCTCAGCGCCGACGATCCGCCGTTGTTCGTCAATGACTATCTCGCCGGCGCCGATCCGCGCGCTCCCTATGTCTCACCACTCTACGGCGATCCCGCCGGCCTTCCGCCGACCTTCATTCAGGTCGGCAGCGACGAGGTATTGCGCGACGACGCCGTGCGTATGGCCGATCGTATGCGCGCCGCGGGGTGTCAGGTCGAGCTCGAAATATGGCCGCGCATGCCGCATGTCTGGCATGTCTTCGTGCCGCTCATCCCGGAAGCCCGACGCGCAATCGAGCGGGTCGGCGCGTTCGTGCGGGAAAAGACGGGCTACGAGGTCACAGCCCCCCTGGCAGCTCCCTTGGCCCGCTCCGCCCCGATTATCTGACCGACCGACGGAAGACGGCGCAGCGCGGCGACCGTCCACCGGCTGAGAAGCAGGGTACAGCCGAAGACAACCGCCCCCTTGATGATTGCGGGGAGTGCGATGCCGAGCAGCGCGAATTGTAGCCACACGACAAACAGGTAGTGCACCAGGTACATGCCGTACGCGCTGTCCCTGAGGCCGGCCAGCGACGGCAGCCGACGGGCGGCAAAGCGCAGCACGACCGCCAGCACGGCAAAGCAGCTGGAAAGACAGGCGAGCACAAAGCTAAGGTCGGCGAGGATCCGCAAACCCAGGGAAGCCGAGGCGCCTTCCCCCATCGTCAGCCCGGTCAATCCCATCCACGCGCACAACGACACCAGGGCGGCGATAACCCATGCCACCCACCGCCGCACCAGCGGTCCGTCGTCTGCGAGAAGGCCGCGTTCGACGCCTCCGGCCCCGAGACCGACGCCGGCAAAGAAATAGAGGGCATAGTGCAGCGGCCGGCTGAGCTGGAATGCGAATGGCCCTACCTGGAACCAGGCCGAGGGCGTGAACAAGAGGGCCAAGGGCACATAAGCCAGTATCGAGACGAAGACAAAACCCGCAAAGAAGCGGGCTGGATGGGCTTCAGCGGCCGACGAGAGCCGGATCAGGTAATTGCCCAGGCCTGGCGCAAATCGATGCAGAGCAGTAGTGCCAAAGTCGCCGACCAGTAACAGCCACAAGAACCACATCGGTCCGCACGGCCAGAATGGCAATGCGAGCCAGTGCCGCCAATAGGCAGCAAGGCCCGGATCGCTCGCGGTCTGCAGATAGGTCGGATAGAGCGTCGCCGGCATCAATATTGCCACGACGAGCACAAACGGCAGGCCGAGCCGCAACAGACGGCCATTGAGGAAATTTGCCGCCCCCTTGCGGTTCAGGCTGGGCCAGACGAACAGTCCCGACAGAAAGAAAAAGAATGACATCAGAAAGACGTCTTGCCACGCGCAGTACAGATCGAAGCCCAGCCACCGATGGCTGTCGATGATCGGAATGGCTCGCCACTGATAGGGTGGGCTGTCGAACGGATAAGGCGCGGCGGGAAGAAATTGCAGATACGCCAGCACCGAGTGAAACGACAACACCAACAAGATCACAAAGGCCCGCAGATTATCGAGCGCCAGGCTCGGTCGGCGCATCAAGTGGAGGGACCCTGTCAGATGCTCAGTTGTCGCGCTCATCGCTGGCCGCCCGGTAGCTGTCGTGCACCTCCGCTAACGCCGGCCGGTTCTCGGATATCCGCACTGGGGTGCGGGACGGCGCTGGGACGGCGCCTCCAGAAGGTGTCTCGCGACGCACGACCCAGGTGGGTTTTGTCCGCGGCCGTCCCATCAGCGCAGGCTGGAACAGCACGGCCGCCGCCATCGTGCAGACGAGCGCAAGCGCCATCAATTTGCCCATGCTGGAGGTGGCGGGGTCGCTCGACAGCCACAAGCTGCCGAATGCGCTTGCGGTGGCGAGCGCGCTGAAGATCACGGCACGCGTCAAGGTCGACTGGACCAACGCGGTTTTCCCGCTGCGCCAGGCCATGATGTAGTAAATCTTGAACGCGACGCCGACCCCGAGCAGCAGCGGCAGCGCAATGATGTTGGCGAAGTTCAGCGGGATGTCGAGCGCGACGCAGAGCTCGAGAGTGACCACTCCGGCTACGAGCAGCGGTATCAACGTCAGGAGGACATCGGAAATCCGCCGCAAGGTTATCCACAGCAGGACCGCAATCGCCGCCAGCGCGAAAATCGCCGCTTCGACAAAGGCGCGCACGACGGTGTTTCCGGCTTCGAACATCAGCACGGCGGGACCGGTCGCTGCAGGCTCGACACCCAGCACTGCCGTCACAAATTTTCGCAGCGCCGTGGTGTTGTCGGGATCGGCCTTGGGGAGGGCCTGGACTCGCGCACGTCCGTCCGGCGCCAGCCACATCCTCTTCAGATCCCCAGGTATGCTCTCGACCGTGATCCGCTGAGGCTTCAGCTCCGCGCGCAGCTGATCGAGTGAAAAACGCAGCGGTTCTACGACTGCCTGCTCGACTTGTGCCCGCACTGTGGGGTCGGATTTCGCCAGATGCGACAAGAGGCCGGCAAGCCGGCGCGCCGCAGTTGCTCCTGGGCCTTGCTTGCCATCTGCGACGGCGGACAACTGATTGGCGGTTGAAGACAGAGCGGTGACATTCTCTGCATGGGTCGGCGCCGTTTTGACCTCGCTCGGGTTCAGCGAAGGCTCGATCTTGGCCGCCGCCGCACTGATCAGCTGGAGTTTTTCGCCTTGGTTTTGCGGTATGAGATCTTCGAGAGTCCTGACTTGCGCGACTTCTGGCAGTGCCGACACGCGCTCCGCCATCGTCTTCGCCGCAGCCAGGTTCGGCGCCATTATTTCGATCGCATTCGCTCCGGTCTGCGCATCCTTCCGCAGGTCCAGAAAGGTTGCGACGGATGGCGCATTCGGATTTCGCAAGTGGAGCGGGTTGAAGTCGAAGCGCAGGTAGATGAGCAAAGGTGAGGCAAGTGCGACGAGCAGGAGCGTCGTGCTGACGACCGGGATGCGGTATCGCTGGACGAACCAGTCGACCGGCGCGAGCGCGGCAAACCCCATCGGCCGCGGCTCGGCCGGCGGTTTCATCACCGTGAGCAGAGCGGGCAACAACGTGATGCTGGTCAGGAATGCAATGATCATCCCGCCGCCGGCGATCTGGCCGAGTTCGGACAGTCCGCGGTAAGATGTCGGCATGAACGAGGAAAAGCCGACGGCAGTGGCCGCCGCGGCAAGGGCCAAAGGCGCGCCGGCCTTGCGCGCCGTGCTCCTCAGCGCCGCGCGCAACTCTCCATACTCGTGCCGTTCGGCCCGGTAGCGCACACTGAATTGCAGGCCGAAATCGACCCCCAGACCAACGAATAAGACAAAGAATGCCACGGAAATCACATTCAGCGCGCCGACCACGAGCAGCCCGAAGGCAGCAGAGATTGCCAGACCGGCGATCAGATTGATCGCGACGGGCAGGATCAGACGCCCGGAACGCAATGCCAGCCACAGTATCACCAATACCGAGACAAGGGAGACAGCGGCGGCCAGCGGTGCGCTCTCCCTTATTGTCGCGAACTGGTCGTCGTTCATCGGCACCAGCCCGGTCAATCGCCCCCGCGCCTGGTAATCGTGGCCTAGGTGGAGGCCATCGACCGTCTGCATTATCGCGTCGCTCGCCGCGCGGCCGGGTTCCAGCGCGCTGTAGTCCAACACCGGCTCGACCTCGATAAAGCGGCGCAATTCCTGCGGTTCGGATGCTTTCCCGCTGGCGAGGGCGCGCCACGAGAAATTCGCCGGGCGACCCGACAGCGCTTCCTGCACGGTGTCCGAAGCCATGGTCATTGCCGGCGCAAGATCGTCGAGTTGGACCTGCGCGTATTGCACGCCCATAAGGCCGAGATCCAATGCGCCGAGGGCTCCCCTGAGACTGGGATCGGCGGCCAATGTCTGAAGCAGGGGACCGGCCTGAACCAGACCTTGCGTCAGGCGCGCCACCTCGCTCTCCGGCAGGTACGACAACCCGTTTCGCTGGAAAAATGGGCCGCCTTGCATCTCATGCACCGCCCGAAAACGATCGGGACGATGAGCCAGAGCCTCGGCGAGCTTGGTCGAGGCCTGATCGACGAGCTCCGGTGTCGGCGCGTCAGCCAAGACGAGCATTTCCGGCTGCGGAAACGCCTTCATGAAATCGAAGGCGTGCTGCGTCCACGGTAGATCGTGCGGAAACAGGTCCTTGACGTCAGTCTTCACCGCGAAATTGCGTACCGTATAAACAGCTGACGCTGTCGCCAATGCGAGGCCGGCCACGATGACCCACCAGGCATAGCGGTTGCAGAAATCGACCGTCCTTAATATCGATGATCTGAGCATGTTCTACTGTCGCCGACCAGCCTGCGCGAGCCGCCCATTCTGGAGTAGCGGCGTTAACGGGCAGTTGACCGGCCAGCGGCTAACTCGCTTAACGCTGCAAACCGCAGTCCACTGCGGTCTGACTGTAGAACCTTCAAGGAAACCCCTCGGTTCCCGGCTCTGCCTGCGCCAAAACGTGGCAATACTATGGGATTAACTCCGTTAGTATCCGGCCGCTGCTCCGGCTGGCAGCCGCCTGTCGCTGGCGCCGCGGAGCCGGCGATTGGCGATCTCAATCAATTCGACAGCGCCCCACGGCCGTTGCTCGACCAGCTTGTAGCCCATTGCGGTGAGCTGCGTGACCGGCTCGGGAGACAGACCAGACCGCTCGAAATAGACGTCTTCCGGCTGCGATTGGTGGTGGAGTCGCGGCGCATCAATGGCCTCTTGCGCTCCCATGCCGTGGTCGATGATATTCATGATCGTCTCGAGGACGGTCGTGATGATGCGCGAGCCGCCGGGGCTTCCGAGGACGAGAACGACCTGGCCGTCCCTCTCGACCAAGGTCGGGGCCATCGACGACAGCGGCCGCTTGCCGGGCGCGATCGCGTTGGGCTCGCCCTGGACCAGACCGTAGAGGTTTGGCGCGCCCGGCTTCACGGTGAAATCGTCCATCTCGTTGTTGAGGAAGAACCCGGTGCCCGGCGCGACGACCCCAGCACCGAAATAGCCGTTGATCGTGTATGTGACCGCGACCGCGTTGCCTTCGCCGTCGGCGACCGAGTAATGGGTGGTCTCGGGCTTTTCGCGGGGCGCGCCCTCCGCCCTCGCCTTTTCCGCATCGCCGCGGGCGATCTCGGCTCGCAGCGAGGCGGCATAGTCCTTGGATAGAAGCCGTTCCAGCGGGTTCGCGACGAATTCGGGATCGCCCAGATAAGCATTGCGGTCGCGGTACCCGCGGCGCATCGCCTCGACCATCAGATGTACGGACCGAGCCGAGCGGAACCCCGACGCACCGAAATCATAGCCTTCGAGTATATCGAGGATCTCGCACATGGTCGTGCCGCCGGAGCTCGGCGGCGGCGCCGAAACGATGTGGTAGCCGCGATACGAGCAACCGAGAGGCGCGGCCTCGGTGACCGTGTAGGCGGCAAAATCCTCGGCGGCGAGAACCCCGCCATTCTCCCGGCTCGCCTTTGCGACGGCCGCCGCGACCGGGCCATTATAGAACGCCGCGGGCCCCTGCTCGGAAATCAATTCGAGGGTAGCTGCAAGGTCGTGCTGCACGAGGCGATCCCCGGGCTCGAAATGGCTGCCGTCGGGCCGCAGAAAGATCGCAGCAGCCCCGGGGTCCTTGGCGAACCGGTCGGCCCTCGCGCCGAGAATATCGGTGTCGGCCCGGCTCAGCACAAAACCGTCGCGCGCCAGCGCAACCGCCGGCGCGATCAGCTGGGCGCGCGGCAGCCGGCCGTATTTGGTCGCGGCACGGTCGAGCCCCATGACCGTACCCGGCACGGCGACGGCGCGATAGCCGTGGCGGCTGACATCGTCGATCTGCTTGCCTTCCTCGTCGAGGTACATCGTCGCAGTCGCCGCCATCGGAGCGGTCTCGCGGAAATTGATGAAGGTTTCCCGCCCGTCGGCGAGATGGATCGTCATGAACCCGCCGCCGCCGATATTGCCGCAGCACGGGTCGACGACAGCGAGCCCATAGCCGACCGCAACCGCGGTATCGACCGCGTTCCCGCCCGCCTGAAGCACGCGCACCCCGACCTCCGAGGCCAGCCGATGCGCAGACACCACCATGCCGCGCTCGGCCTCGACTTCGGCAGCCGAGGCGGCATCCACCGCGGTCGATAGCAAGATCGACAGGACCACCGCCGATGCGGTGGCGCGCACCCTCTCCCCCTGCAAGCAGGGGGAGAGGGAAATGTTAGTGTCGAGCAACGTGCTAACGCACAGCCTGGTACAGCCGTTCGTCATAGAGCGCGCCTTCGAGCGGCGTCAGCTTGTCCCGAAATTCCTTGTTGTGCGGCGTCATCACGCTCGCATCGAAGGCTTTACGGTCGCGCCAGACCTCGACCAAGGTGAAATGGTTCGGGTGCCCGTCCCACTGCACGACGTCATACCGCAAATTGCCGTCGTCCTTGCGTGCGGCGTCTGCTTGCGCCTTGACGAGCTCGATCGCCTGGTCCTTGAAGCTCGGGAAAACATCGACATGCGTGAGGACATAGAGAGCGTCGGCCGGAAGCTGCCCCTTCGGCGCGGCGACCGAGAGCCCGCCATGCGGCCGTGCTCCGAACCCGCCGATCATCAGTGGCTGAAGCTTGCTGCGGAATGCAGCCGCAGCGGTGCCCGCGTGGTGCGCGTCCGCGGTCTTCTTCTCGCGCCAGATCTCCAAGGTCGCGAAGCGGCTCGGACGGCCGATTTCTTCGAATGCCTCGAAGCCGGCATTGCCGTCCTCCTTGCGGCTCGCATCGGCAAATTCCCGAACGATCCCGGCGCTCTGCTGCGCCGCCGTCGGAGCGACATCGAAATAGGTGACGATATAGACGGGCCCGTTCATGGTCTCCTCCGCACAGAGCGGCCCCGCTGTCCCCAGGACGAGCGCGGCCAGGGCAAAAATTAGATCTCGAAGACGCATCTCCAGTCCTCCGGTTACGCGACCGGCGCGAGGCGAAAACGGCAATCCTCGTCGCGACCGATCTGGTTTACGAGGTCGATTTCCCAGGCGAGGTACTCGCGCATGTAGCGCTCACGATCCGCGGGCCGGTCGCGCGCCGACAGCGCGACGTCGTCGGGCTCGCTGGCGAGCGGGCCCATGCCGGTTTCGAGCGGCAGCCCCGCCGCCTTCCACGCAGCGGTGCCGCCGGCCAGCACCTTGACCTGGCGGTGGGTGCGCAGCTCGGCCGCGGCATAGCGGGCGATGGTACCGTCCTCGCTAGTCAGCACGAGCTCGCCTTGCGCCGGCAATTTGTCGACCGCCTCGGCGAGGCGGGCGCGGATCGCAAACCAGGCGCCCGGAATGTGACCCTGTCGGTGCTGCCGGCTCAACGCCAGATCGACGACGACGGCCGGGTTCGCATGCAGCTCGACGGGTTGGACCGTCGCCGGCTCGGGACCGGCGAGCGGGAAGACATCATTCTTCGCCGCTGGCGTGCCTCGCCTCAAGTTCCACGCCCTCCAGGCCGCCATCGAGCACCGCCGCATCCCACCCCATGCGGCGCAGCCACGACGCCGTCATCCGCGCCCTGACGCCGGTGTCGTCGACCAGCACGACGCGGGCGCGCCAGACGCCGAGCCAGCTGTCGGTCTCCTGCACTAATTGGCCGCCGGGCGCCATCGCCGAACCTGGCAAATGGCCGGCGCGATACTCGGCGGGGTCGCGAACGTCGATCACAGTAAAGGGTGCGCCGATCGGCCTCGCGCTGCCACTCTGCGAGCCTGGCGCGCTCGATGACCGGCACGCCATAGCGCCGCGCCACGGCCTCGGCGCGCTGCCGCGCCGCGGCGACACCCTCGGCCGAGACCTCCGGAGCGCGGCCCGTGGCTCCGGAGACGACCCCGAGGCCGGCGAGGTGCCAGGCCATCGTGCCGTCCTTGAGCGAGACGACGCGATTGGGCACGCCGGCGTCGATCAACGACTGCGCGCCGATGATGCTGCGCGTGCGCCCCCCGCAATTGACGACGACAAAGGTGCCTTGTGACGGCACCAGCTCGCGGAAGCGATAGACGAGCTCCGCGCCGGGCACGCTGATCGCGCCGGGAATCGTGTTCGAGTGGTATTCTTCGTAGGACCGACTGTCGAAGATCGCCATCGGCTCGCCGCTTTTCTGGCGTTTGGCGAGATCCTCGGCGCTGATCCACGGCGTCCCGTATTCGTGCTCGACGACCTCGGCGAAGGCCTTGCTCGGCACATGCACGCCGCTATAGACCGGAAACCCCGCCGCCTCCCACGCCTCGACGCCGCCCTCCAGCACCGAGACATCGGTATAGCCGCCCTCGATCAGCCGCGCCGCCGCGTGCTCGGCGAGCCCCTCTCGGTCATCGCACGCGACGATCGGTGCCGACCTCCGCGGCAACAGCCCCGGCGCTATCAATTCGAGCCGTGACAGCGGCAGGCACGACGCCATCAAGAGATGGCGCTCGTGAAAGCTCCCCTCCTCGCGCGCATCGACGATCGCGATCTCCCCGTCCGCCTGGTACCGCCGCCGCAATTCCGCCGCCGTGATCTTACGAAGCGTTCCCACCATCGCACCCTCCATACCGGCTCCCCTCGTTCGCCACACCGGCGAAGCCTGCCCCTGGCAGGGGAACAGGGGGCCGGTGCCCATGGCGGAAATAGATCCCGGCCTTCGCCGGGAAGACAAGGGGAGGGAGATTCCTGCAAAAGCGCATTCCGTTTGCCCGAATTTGCGGCACGCGTCAAAGTCGGTGTCGCAGACTGCACGGGAGGAGCCGAAATGTCCGAAGGAAGACGCGCGCGGCCGCAACCGACGCCGGAGACGCAGCATTTCTGGGACGGTACGCGGGCGGGCGAATTGCGCCTGCAGCGCTGCAACGCCTGCGGCAAGGTGTATTTCCCGCCGCGGCCGTTCTGCCCCGCCTGCGGCGCCCGCGAAGTCGCGGTGTTCGCGGCGAGCGGCAAGGGCCGACTCTATTCCTATGTGATCCACCACCGCCCGGTGCCGGGCTTCACCCCGCCCTACGCGATCGCCGTCGTCGAGCTCGACGAGGGGCCGCGCATGATGACCAACATCACCGGCTGCCCGCAGACCCCCGAGGCGTTGGAGCTCGACATGCCGGTCGAAATCGCCTTCGAGAAGCTCGACGACGAGATCACCCTCCCCCTCTTCCGCCCGGCCCGGAGGTGAGCCGATGAAGCCGAAATCGATCGCCATCGTCGGCGCCGCCGAGACCACCCGGCTCGGCGTCATCCCGGACATGTCACAGATCCAATTGCATGCCGACGCCGCGCTCAACGCGATGGCCGATGCCGGCCTCAAACCCTCCGACATCGACGGGGTCGCGACCGCCGGCGAGACGCCGGTGACGATCACCCACTACCTCGGCATCACCCCGAAATGGGTCGACGGCACCGCGGTCGGCGGCTGCTCGTTCATGATCCATGTCCGCCATGCCGCCGCGGCGATCGCCTCGGGTTTGTGCGAGACGGTGCTGATCACGCATGGCGAGAGCGGGCGCTCCGGCGTCGGGCGCACCCGCAATGTCGTGTCGCCCGCGAGCCTCGCCGGCCAGTTCGAGCAGCCCTATGGGCCGATGGGACCGCCGACTTTGTTCACGATTCCCGTTCTGCGCTACATGAAGACCTATGGCCTGACGCACGAGCAATTGGCGATGGTCTCGGTCGTGCAGCGCGAATGGGCGGCGAAAAACCCGCGCGCCACCTTCAAGACGCCGATCACCGTCGAGGATGTGCTGAACTCGCGGATGATCGCCTACCCGTTCCGGCTATTGCAGTGCTGCCTGGTGACCGATGGCGGCGGCGCGCTGATCCTGGTCGCGGCCGAGCGCGCCCGCGACTTCCCGCAAAAGCCGGTCTACCTGCTCGGCACCGGCGAGAGCGCCGAGACCCCGATGGTCAGCCAAATGGAGGACTTCACCTCCTCACGCGCCTTCCGCGTCGCCGGCGCCAAAGCCTTTGCCGAGGCCGGCATCACGCACAACGACGTCGACCATCTGATGATCTACGACGCCTTCGCACATCTGCCGATCTACGGCCTCGAAGACCTCGGCTTTGCGCCGCGCGGCGAGGCCGGAGCCTTCATCGCCGAACGCAACACCGCCCCCGGCGCCAAGCTGCCGCTCAACACCAATGGCGGCGGCCTCTCCTACATGCATTCCGGCATGTACGGCATGTACGCCTTGCAGGAGAGCGTGCGCCAGATGCGCGGCACCGCCCCCGCCCAAATCCCCGGCGCCAAGAACTCGGTCTGCCATGGTGTCGGCGGCATGTTCGCCGCCTCCGGCACCATCATCATGTCGAACGAGAAGCCGTGAAGATCGCTGCGCTACCGCGCCGCATTCTTTTGCTCCGACCAGCCTCTGGTCCGGCGCGGAGTGCGGAGTTCACTAAACTGTAAACTGTCACCGTTACTCCCGTCACCGTTACTCCCGACCAGCCTCGCTGGCCAGTTCGGGCAGCCCCTATGGGCCGTTGGGGCCGCCGACTGTGTTTACGATTTCGTTCTGCGCTACATGAAGCCTCAGCCAAGAGGATTTATCTCGCTCTCCACTAAGAAAGTGTGCCAACTAAGAAAAAGTAAGTTTTCACGTAGTCTCGGCGATTGGACAAAAATAAAAGCCGGGGCGGTTGCCCGCCCCGGCTTCTATTTACTTTGACAGGTGTAAATACACCTCAGACGGACTAGATTTCCTTTCCGAGTCCCTCTGGGAGGTGAATCACGTCATCGTCGATCAGCACGGTCTTCCTCGCACCATAGTCTCCATCCAACACCACCTTCCCACCCTTTGTCACCCGAATGGAGGCGGCGGCGTGTTTGGACGTGTAGGTTAGGAATTCACCCTGGGCGGTTGGCCCGTCCCAATCCCCGTCGTCCAGATCAACAGTATCGAAAGCCACGACACGCACTTTTTCATCAGCCATGTTCAGCTCCCTTTGAAATGAGCCTGCGGAGCGCGGGCTCTCCAAGGCAGAGATTTTAAGAACGCAAGGCGAGGACTTTAAGCAGGGCCGGTTGCACCATTCGGGGCCTAACGGGTCGCTCGTCCTGCCACGCTTGGTTAAAATAGTTCAAGTGGTTGGTCGAGATGTGTGACCTAATTCACACTGGGAAAGGGTTTTTTTAAATCTTGTTGGCGGTTAAGCCGCAGAGGGTTTAAGCTTATATTTCTCCCAATTCCCGGATCAAAAAGAAAGCGGGTGAGTTTGCGCGCACCGGCTTCGATTTCCTTGGCGGTCATCGGCTCTCCGGCCTTTACCGTGCGAGCAATTGGCGATGGTCTCGGTCGTGCAGCGCGAATGGGCGGCGAGGAACCCACGCGCCACCTTCAAGGCGCCGATCACCGTCGAGGATGTGCTGAACTCGCGGATGATCGCCTACCCGTTCCGCTTATTGCAGTGCTGCCTGGTGACCGATGGCGGCGGCGCGCTGATCCTGGTTTCGGCCGAGCGCCCCCCCGCGACTTCCAACAAAAGCCGGTCTACCTGCTCGGCACCGGCGAGAGTGTCGAGACCCCGATGTCAGCCAAATGGCGGACTTCACCTCCTCGCGCGCCTTCCGCGTCGCCGGCGCCAAGGCCTTTGCCGAGGCCGGCATCACCCACAAGGACGTCGATCATCTGATGATCTACGACGCCTTTGCGCATCTGCCGATCTACGGCCTCGAAGACCTGGGCTTTGCGCCGCGCGGCGAGGCCGGAGCCTTCATCGCCGAGCGCAACACCGCCCCCGGCGCCAAGCTGCCGCTCAACACCAATTGCGGCGGCCTCTCCTACATACATTCCGGCATGTACGGCATGTACGCCTTGCAGGAGAGCGTGCGCCAGATGCGCGGCACCGCCCCCGCCCAAATCCCCGGCGCCCAGATCTCGGTCTGCCACGGTGTCGGCGGCATGTTCGCGGCCTCCGGCACCATCATCATGTCGAATGAGGCGCCGTAAAAAATTTGCTGACATCGCCGGCTTGTCGCGGAGAACGGATGAGAAGGTCAAAACCGAAAGCCAAGCTCATTGTTGCGGACGGTGCCGGCCGCCTGTTGGAGGTCGTCGATCGCCGCTTCGACCGGGGTGAGTGGCCGATCTCCTTTCAAATTCCCGCGCCCCCGGCGGCAAACTGCCGCTCAACACCAATGGTGTCGGTCTTTCCTACATGCATTCCGGCATGTACGTCTTGCAGGAGAGCGTCCGTCAGATGCGCGGCACCGCGCCCACCCAGATCCCCGTCGCCAAGATCTCGGTCTGACACGGCCTCGGCGGCATGTTTGCCGCGTCGGGAACGATTATCATGTCGAATAGGGCGCCGTGAGGCGGGCGGCTTTCCAGCAATGGATGACCGCTCCTAAAATCGCCTCTTTCGCATAGCATACTCCCGGTCAGCGGCGAGGTCCTGAGCGGGCGTGCCGAATGAACGACGGAGCTGCCGATGGGCAATGGGCTTTCCCTAAGACGCGGCGGGCGGGAGTGGCCGCCGACGGTGGTTGGACGAGTGACGAAACCAGAACACGATATTTTGCTGTAGATTTGCTGCAGATGCAGCAGCGAGCGATTGTTGGCTCCTCTTATGGTTGTGAGTGGCCGCAGGTCGAACGTCTTTAACTGAGGATGGCCAGAACTAAGGATGGCCAGGAAGGATCGCTTCGTGCGCTATCTGCGACTGTTTACCGTGGCTGTCCTGACGCTGTTCTCGGCGGTGATCTCGGCCTCGGCTACCGAGGGGCTCGTCACCAAGCCGAGCGCGAATTCGGTCGATGCGACGCTCGATCGCCTGGAAACCGCTCTGAAGGAGCGCGGCTTTATCATCTTCACGCGGCTCGATCATGCGGCCGCGGCTCAGTCGGTCGGCCTGAAGATGCCGCGGTCGACCGTGCTGGTGTTCGGGAACCCGCGTCTCGGCACGCCGAACTTCATCCAACACCCGACCTACGCCATCGACCTTCCGCTCAAAGCTCTGGTCTGGCAGGATGCGAACGGCAAGGTCTGGGTGAGCTACAACAATTCGGAATGGTCGAAGGTGATCAACGGCCGCCACGGGGTCCCGACGAACCCCGAGAGGCTGGCGCAGGCAGATGCCGCGTTGGACTCTGCCACCGACGCCGCAACGAAATGAGGAACTGAGGCGTATCGAAGCTTATTGCGCCATTTGTGGCTGCGGCACCGATACCGAAAGGTCTGAATGGGTCGACAACAAGCCGGGCCCGAAAAAGAAGCCATCGGATCACTTGGTGTGGGAGCGCTGGAAGCTTGCCGATGGGAAGTTCATGGCTGTAAATTCGCTGCAAATAACAGCAAATACAGCGGTCGAGGGTACGGTGAGACGCCCAGACTTCATCGGAAGCAGATTGCGGGTCCGGGCATACCCAGCCGCGGCCGTGCATGCGGCTGGGGTGGCGCAATTGACAGAAAGCCGGGTCGCGATTACGTTCCGGCTGCGCTTCCAAGGAAGCGAGCGACACACCCGCGGTAATAGCCCGGGCCGCCAGTCCGCGAGTTTCGCGCACTGGCGTTTTTGCTGTCGCAGATGAGTGTTGAGGACCGGAATGTTCGACAGCCTCAGTGATCGCCTCGCCGACGTCTTCGACCGGCTGCGCCGCCATGGCGCGCTGACCGAGGCCGATGTCGGGACCGCCTTGCGCGAGATCCGGATCGCGCTGCTCGAGGCCGATGTGGCGCTTCCTGTGGTCAGGGACTTTGTCGCCGCGGTCCGCGAGAAGGCGCTCGGGCAAGAGGTGCTGCGTTCGGTGACGCCGGCGCAGATGGTCGTCAAGATCGTCCACGACCATCTCATCGAAGTGCTCGGAGGCTGCTGAAGGTGCTGCCAGGACCAATGGCATTGATCTGAACGCTCCTTCACCTGTCGCCGTCATGCTGGTCGGACTGCAGGGTTCGGGGAAAACGACGACGGCGGCGAAGATTGCCAACCGGCTGAAGGGGCAAAACCGCAAGAAGGTATTGCTCGCCTCGCTCGACGTACAGCGGCCGGCGGCGCAAGAGCAACTCGCCATTCTCGGCCGCCAGATCGGGGTTCCTTCGTTGCCGATCGTGCCGGGCGAAAGGCCGGTCGCGATCACCCGGCGGGCGTTGCAGACCGGGCGCACCGAGGGCTACGACGTCGTGATCCTCGACACCGCCGGCCGGCTTCACGTCAACGAAGAACTGATGCTCGAAGTCGCGGCGGTGCGCGAGGTCGCGATGCCGCACGAGACTTTGCTCGTCGCCGATGCGATGACCGGTCAGGACGCGGTCAATGTCGCGAAAGCCTTTGGCGAACGCGCCGGCATCACCGGGATCGTGCTGACCCGGGTCGACGGCGACGCCCGCGGCGGTGCGGCACTGTCGATGCGCGCGATCACCGGCAAGCCGATCGTGCTGATGGGGGTCGGCGAACGCATCGAGGCGCTCGAGCCGTTTCACCCCGAGCGCATCGCCGGCCGCATCCTCGGGCATGGGCGACGTCGTCAGCCTGGTCGAGAAGGCGGCCGAGACGGTCGACCAAGAGGAGGCCGAAAAACTCGCCGCCAAATTGGAAAAGGGCCGGTTCGACCTCGACGACCTCGCCGCGCAACTGCGCCAGATCCGCCGCATGGGCGGCATGGGCGGGATGCTGAAGCTGCTGCCCGGGATCGGCAAGATCAAGAAGCAGCTGGACGAGGCGAATATCGACGAGCGCATCATCAAGCGCCAGGAAGCGATCATCTCGTCGATGACCAAGGGCGAACGGCGCAACCCCAAGCTGCTGAACGGTTCGCGCCGCCGGCGCATCGCGTCGGGGTCGGGCACCTCGGTGCAGGAGATCAACCGGCTCCTGAAACAATATCAGGACATGGCCGACATCACCAAAAAGATGAAGAAGCTCGGCCCCAAGGGCTTGGCGCGGCACGGGCTAGCCGGACTGATGCCCGGCGGTTTGCGGCACTAGAATGAGGGTGTCACTATGTCGTTGAAGATCCGACTTGCGCGTGGAGGCGCAAAGAAGCGCCCCTATTACAGCATTGTCGTCGCGGATTCGCGCAGTCCCCGTGACGGCCGCTTCATCGAAAAGCTCGGAACCTATAATCCGATGCTCGACCGGTCACACGCCGATCGTGTGACTCTCGAAGACCGAACGGATCCAGCATTGGCTGGGGGTCGGCGCGCTGCCGACCGATCGGGTCGCACGCTTCCTCGGCGACGCCGGGCTAGTCGAGAAGCCGGTGGTCCGCGAAACTCCGGTCAAATCTCGACCGAAGGCGCGGGCTCAGGAGAGGCTGAAGACCGCCGAAGAGGCGGCAGGCGCCGCCGCCGGCCGAAGCTGAATTTGCGGCAGCTGCCCCGCGGTCGTGCGTGCTTCGAGACGCGCCCACGGGGCGCTCCTCAGCATGAGGAAAGTCCTTGATGGCATTGAGAGAAGGTCCTCATCCTGAGGAGGATGCGAAGCAGCCGTCTCGAAGGACGCACAGCGCCGAGCCAGCCGAAGCAGGGCGGGTCTGCGTCGGGATCGTTACCGGGCCTCAAGGCGTTCAGGGCGCAGTGCGGATCAAGAGCTTCACCGAAGTACCCGAGGGCGTCGCCGGTTATGGCCCGCTAGAGGACGAAACCGGCCGCCGGAAATTCGATCTGCGTCTTTGCGGCGTCGCAAAAGGTGTGCTGATAGCGCACCTTCCGGGCATAGAGGACCGCGATCAAGCAGAGGCGTTGCGGGGGCTGCGTCTCTACCTCCCCCGCTCGGCTCTGCCGCAACCCGAGGCCGAGGAATATTACCACGCCGATCTGATCGGCCTCGACGCTGTCTTGGGCGATGGGACGCGGGTCGGGCGCGTACGCGCGATCTACGATTTCGGCGCTGGCGACACCCTCGAACTGGCGCGCGACGGGGCGCCACCCGTGCTGGTGCCGTTCACTCGGGCCGTCGTGCCGATCGTCGCGCCGGCCGAGGGACGGCTCGTGCTCGACCCGCCGCCCGGGCTGTTGGGTGATGACGGGCCATGACTTGGCGTGCGACCGTGCTGACGATCTTCCCGGAAATGCTCCCGGGCCCGCTCGCCTATTCGCTGGCCGGCAAAGCGCTGAAGGCGGGGCTGTGGCGGCTCGAAACGGTGGACATCCGAGACTTTGCGGACGATAAACACCGCTCAGTCGACGACGCACCGTTTGGCGGCGGGCCGGGCATGGTAATGCGGCCGGACGTGCTCGACGCGGCAATCGTCGGCGCAGGCGGGGTGGGACCGCTGATCCTGTTGTCGCCGCGCGGTCGCCGGCTCGAGCAACAGCGGGTGCGCGAGCTTGCCGCGGAGCCGGGTGTGCGCCTGATCTGCGGCCGCTTCGAGGGTGTGGACGAGCGTGTGCTGGAGGCGCGCGGCATCGAGGAGGTAAGCCTCGGTGATTTTGTGCTGTCGGGCGGCGAGCCTGCGGCGATCGCGCTGATCGACGCCTGTGTGCGATTGTTGCCGGGTGTCGTCGGATGCGCCGAGGCGCTGGCCGAGGAGAGTTTCGCCGAGAACCTGCTCGAATATCCGCAATATACTCGCCCGCAGCTGTGGCAAGGGCGCGCGGTGCCGGAGGTGCTCGTGTCGGGCGATCATGGCCGCATCCGAGCTTGGCGCCGGGCCGAGGCGAAGCGCTTGACCCGCGAACGCAGGCCGGATTTGTGGGAGCGCCACCTTGTGACGCAGAAACCGGCCGCCGAACGCGGCGCCGATAGAGATCGAGAGGTGGAGTGATGAACCTTCTGCAGCAGCTCGAGCAGGAGCAGGTCGACAAGCTCGCCGCCAGCCGGCCCATTCCGGAGTTCCAGCCCGGCGACACGTTGCGGGTGGGGGTCAAAGTCGTCGAAGGCGAACGTGAGCGCATCCAGGTCTTCGAAGGCGTTTGCATAGGCCGCAAGAACGCCGGGGTGAACTCGAATTTCACGTTGCGGAAGATCTCTTACGGCGAAGGGGTGGAGCGTATCTTCCCGCTATATTCGCCCCGCATCACCTCGATCGATGTGGTGCGCCGCGGCGTGGTCCGGCGGGCCAAGCTCTATTACCTGCGCGGTCTCACCGGCAAGGCGGCGCGCATCACCGAACGCGCCCGCGACAGCGTGCGGCCCGGCGCCAAACGGGCTGGCGCGAGCGTACGACCCCAAACCGAACCGGCTCCCGAGATAGCCGGCGCCGTCGAAGAAACCAACTCATCGGAGTGACCGCAGCCATGGCCCCGCCGCGCACCCTCTTTGACAAGATCTGGGAGAACCACGTCATCGCCCCGCAGGGCGAAGGCACCTACCTGATCTACATCGACCTTCACCTCATCCACGAGGTCACGACGCCGCAAGCCTTCGAAGGGCTGAAGCTCGCCGGCCGCAAGGTTCGCCGGCCCGACGCGACGATGGCGGTGGCCGACCACAACGTGCCGACCAGCGACCGCAGCCGCGGCATCGACGACCCGGAATCGAGGCTGCAGGTCGATACCCTGGAGCAGCTACGTAAAGGAATTCGGCGTCCCCTATTTCCCGGTCGACAGCATCAACCAGGGCATCGTCCACATCATCGGGCCGGAGCAGGGGTTGAGCCAGCCCGGCATGACGATCGTTTGCGGCGACAGCCACACCGCGACGCATGGCGCGATGGGCGCGCTCGCCTTTGGCATCGGCACCTCCGAGGTCGAACACGTGCTCGCCACCCAGACCTTGATCCAGGTCCCAGCCAAGAACATGCTGATCGAGGTCAATGGCGGCCTCGGCGCCGGGGTCAGCCCCAAGGACGTAATCCTCGCGATCATCGGCAAGATCGGCACCGCCGGGGGCACCGGCCACGTCTTCGAATATGCCGGCAGCACCTTCCGCGACATGTCGATGGAAGGCCGGATGACGGTCTGCAACATGTCGATCGAGGCAGGCGCGCGCGCCGGGCTTGTCGCGCCCGACGAAAAAACCATCGCCTACGTCATGGGCCGGCCGTACGCGCCGAAGGGCGCGGCCTGGGAGCAGGCGGTCGCCTATTGGCGCACCCTGCCCTCCGACCCCGGCGCCAAATACGACAAGGAGGCGCATCTCGATGCCGCCGACATCGCGCCGCACGTCTCCTGGGGCACCAGCCCGCAGGACGTAGCGCCGATCACCGGCCGAGTGCCCGATCCGGCGCAGGTCGACGACCCGCTGAAGCGCGCGGCGATGCTGCGCTCGCTCGAATACATGGCCCTGGCACCGAATACGCGGCTCGTCGACGTGCCGGTGCAGCGCGTGTTTATCGGCTCGTGCACCAACAGCCGCATCGAGGATCTGCGCGCCGCCGCGGCGATCGCCAGTGGCCGCCGGGTGGCCGAGGGAGTGCGAGCGTTGGTGGTGCCGGGCTCGGGCCTCGTCAAGCACCAGGCGGAAGAGGAAGGGCTCGACCGGATTTTCGTCGAGGCCGGGTTCGAATGGCGCGAGCCTGGTTGCTCGAACTGCATGTCGATGAACAACGACCGGGCCATGAACGGCGAACGGATCGCTTCGACCTCGAACCGCAATTTCGAAGGGCGCCAAGGCAAGAACGCCAAGACCCATCTCATGGGTCCCGCAATGGCCGCCGCCGCCGCCATCACCGGCCACCTCGCCGACGTGCGCCAGCTCGGCTGAACTGACGAAGTGCGCGGCGGTCGCCCGCCGCCGCTCCGGCGAATACACGATGCTGTGTACGAACAGGATCCTGACGCCCGTAGAAGCCTCGAATACCATCGCAGCAGGCCAACGGAGGAAATCGTGAAGTCGCTGCGGCCGAGACCGGGTAATAAGGAGCAGTTGAGAGTGAAATCGGACGGACGCGTTTTTCAAGGCAACACGCGAATCAAGGTGTTGGAGGAACGCGGTTATCCGGTGGATGGTTTGTCGCGGGACGAGATCCCATGAAAGCTCATCAAAATGGCACCGCAAGGCGGCTGTACGGGCCGACAGTTCAACATGCCGATGGCACGGTGGTAGCGGGGGAGCCGCTGGATGTCGAATACATACTGACAGAGTTTGAGCAATTGGGCGCTGATGCGAGAAGCGGTTTCTTGTGCATCTTCGCCCACGATCTCACAGTCGCCGTTCGGACGCTCCTCTTCGACCGCCCGGTTCCCGACGCCGATCTTAACCGGGTGTGGAAGATCAATGAATTCATGCACCAGCTGACCAGCTGCGCCAACCCGCATGGCGAGTGGTCCCCGCGTGATGCCGCTCTCCTTGTTCGTTCGATTATTGATACGTCATTTGAGCGAGGTTTGGACCAATGGATTGGCCATGCTCTCGCGGTCGCGTCCGGGGCCACGATCGACAAAGCCGAGGAATCTGTCGCCGCGACGTGACGCAGCGGTACATCGAGAAGAATCACCATGGAAAAATTCACTCAGTTGACCGGTGTCGCGGCGCCGTTGCCGATCATCAATCTCGACACCGACAAGATCTTCCCGGCGGTCTATCTGAAGACGATCAAACGGACCGGTCTCTCGAAGTGGCTGTTCGAGGAAATCCGGTTTCGTCCGGACGGGTCGGAGAACCCGGATTTCGTGCTCAACCAGGCGCCCTACCGCAACGCCAAGATCCTGATCGGCGCGGATAATTTCGGCTGTGGGTCGAGCCGCGAGCACGCCCCCTGGGCGCTCCTCGATTTCGGCATCCGCTGCATCATCGCGCCGAGTTTTGCCGACATCTTCTATAATAATTGTTTCAAGAACGGCATCTTGCCGATCGCCTTACCCAAAGAGATTGTCGACGAACTGATGGAAGACGCCAGGAAAGGCGCCAACGCGGTAATGACGATTGATCTGGCAACTCAGACGATCACGCGGCCGGACGGTGAGAAGGTACATTTCGAGCTGGATGCATTTCGCAAACACTGTTTGCTGAATGGGCTCGACGACATCGGCCTGACCGAGCGGAAGACCGCTGAAATCGGCGCCTATGAGGAGAAAGCGCGGCGGGCGCGTCCCTGGCAGTTTGGTATGATCCGGCCCGGGGCCTGATCCGTGGCGCAGACCGGCGCGTCCAACCGCAAGGTCCTGGTGCTGGCGGGCGACGGCATCGGGCCGGAAATCATGCGCCAAGCGTTGCGCGTGATCGAATTTTTTGACCAGCGCCGTTTAGCCAGATTCGAGATCACCGAGGGCCTCGTCGGCGGCGCCGCCCTCGATGAATCGGGGATTCCGATGAGCGACGACACCCTCGCCCAGGCGGTCGCCAGCGACGCCGTGCTGTTCGGCGCCGTCGGCGGCGCGAAATGGGACAATTTGCCGTTCGAGCTGCGCCCCGAGCGCGGCATCCTGCGTCTGCGCAAGGAACTGGACCTGTTCGCCAACCTGCGTCCGGCGGTGGTGTTCGACGCGCTGGCCGACGCGTCGAGCCTGAAGCATGAGATCGTTGCCGGCCTCGACTTGATGATCGTGCGGGAACTGACCGGCGGGATCTATTTCGGCGAGCCGCGCGGGGTCGAGAGATTGCCGGACGGGAGCCGGCGCGGGATCAACACCGAAGTCTATACCGAGGCCGAGATCGAACGCGTCGTCCGCGCCGCCTTCGGTCTGGCGAGAAAGCGCAACCGCCGGGTCTGTGAGGTCGACAAGGCCAACGTCATGGAATCGGGCGGGCTGTGGCGCGAGGTCGCGCAACGGGTTCGCGACACGGATTACGCGGATGTCGAGCTCTCATTCATGTATGCCGACAACTGCGCGATGCAGCTGGTCCGCAATCCGAAGCAGTTCGACGTCATCGTCACCAGCAATCTGTTCGGCGATTTGTTGTCCGATTGTGCGGCGATGCTGACAGGCTCGCTCGGCATGCTGCCCTCGGCCTCGCTCGGCGCCCTCGATGCGGGCGGCCGGCGCAAGGCGCTCTATGAGCCGGTCCATGGCAGCGCGCCGGACATCGCCGGCAAGGACATGGCCAACCCGCTCGCCTGCATCCTGTCCTTTTCGATGATGCTGCGCTATTCCTTCGACATGATCGAGGAGGCCGATCTCGTCGAGGACGCGGTGCGGCGGGCACTCGCCTCCGGCGTGCGGACCAGCGACATCGTGCAGCCCAATACCGGGCGCGTCTCGACGCGGGTTATGGGCGACACTGTACTGCGCGAGCTCGAAAAGGCGGCTTAAACCGGCATCCGCTTGTAAAACATCCCATCCTTCATGATGTGGGTCAGGTGTTCGCCCTGGCCGTCGAGCAGCGAGATGTCGGCGAGCGGGTTGCCGTCGACGGCAATCAGGTCGGCTCGGGCGCCGGGCGCGATGACCCCGGTCTCACCGGCGCAGTTTAGCAGTTCGGCATTCACAATCGTCGCCGAGCGGATAATGTCGAAGGGTGTCATGGCCTCGGCGCGGATCACGAATTCGCGCGACTGGTGGCGGTGCATCGGGCCGAGGAGGTCGGTGCCGAAGCCGATCTTGACGTCGGCCCCTTGCAGGATCTCGAGCGAGCTTAGCCCCGCCTCGCGCACCTCCCCGAGCTTGCCCATGCTCACCTCCGGAAAGCCCAGTTCTGCGCCAAACCGGTGCAATGCGTCATAGGTGACGAGCGTCGGCACGACAAACGCGCCGGCGCCGGCGACATGTTCGGCGGTGGCGCGGTCGATCAGATTGGCGTGCTCGATCGAGCGCACCCCGAAATCGATCGAGCGGCGGATCGCCTCGGGCGAATAGGCGTGCGCCATGACGTAAGTGTGCCAGGCCCGTGCCTCCTCGACGATCGCGCACACCTCCTCCTCGCTGTATTGCAGGTTCCAGATCGGATCATAGGGTGAGGCGACGCCGCCCGAGGCCACGATCTTGATCTGCGTCGCCCCTTTGCGCAGCTCGTCGCGGGCCGCGCGGCGGCACTCCGCGACGCCGTCGGCAATGCGCGACATTGCCAGCCCTCCGGCGCAGCACGCGCAAGCATCGACCGGGCTGCGTGCGCGGCCGGACATCGCCGTGCCCGCCGGTCTGGCTCAGCGCCATGCCCGACGGGAAGATCCGCGGCCCGCGCACGAGGCCCTCCTCGACCGCTTCGGCGAGCCCGCCATCGGCGCCCGCGGCATCGCGGACCGTCGTAAAGCCGCGCTGCAGCATCCCCTCGAGCACCTTGGCCGCCTGCAAGGTCAACAGCGTAACCGGCCGGTCCGAAAGCCGGGCGAGAGCCGCGTCGACGGCGAGCTACATGGACGTGCGCGTCGATCAGCCCCGGCATCAACGTGCGGCCGCCAAGCTCGATCGTCTCGGCGGAGGCGCTCTTGATCGGCCGGTCGGACACTTCGCGGATATGCCCGCCCTCCACCAGCACGTGATGGTCCTCACGGCGCTCGTTGCGGGTGCCGTCGAGCACGGCACAATCGGCAAAAATGAACGCGGTCATTACACCCTCTTCGGGTCGAAGATTAGGCTAGATTGCCGCGCTCGCGTTAGAGGAACATCTGCATGGCCGATCCAGTCGCAAATCTGGACGAGATCCGCGCGCTGCTGTCCCAACTGCCGGGGCCCGACCTCGCCGCCGGGACGGCAGCGGCCGCGCGCCAGGCGCAACTGACGAAGCCGGCGGGTTCTCTCGGCCGGCTCGAGGAGCTGGCGATTTGGCTCGCCACATGGCAGGCCAGACACCCGCCTCGGCTCGACCAGCCCCGGACACTGGTGTTCGCCGCCAACCACGGGGTTGCCGCGCGCGGCGTTTCGGCCTATCCCGCCGCGGTCACGGCGCAGATGGTGCAGAACTTCATCGCCGGCGGCGCCGCGGTAAACCAGCTGTGCCGCGTGTTCGACGCCGGTCTGAAGGTCTACGAGATGAACCTCGACAGGCCGACCGGCGACATCGTCGCCGAGCCGGCGATGAGCGAGGAAGAATGCGCCAAGGCGATGGCCTACGGCATGATGGCGGTGGAGCCCGGCATCGACGCGCTGGCGCTCGGCGAGATGGGGATCGGGAATACCACCGCCGCGGCAGCTTTGTGCGCCGGTCTGTTCGGCGGCGCGGCGGAGCTGTGGACCGGGCCCGGAACCGGGGTCGCCGGCGCCGCGCTCGAGGCGAAACGCGCGGTCGTGGCGCAAGCCGTCGCGCGCCATCGTCCGGCGGCAGGCGATCCGTTCGACATGCTGCGCCGGCTGGGCGGGCTCGAATTCGCCGCCATTGCCGGAGCGGTGATGGCGGCGCGGCTCGGCCGGGTGCCGGTGCTGCTCGACGGCTTCGCCTCGACCGCCGCGGCAGCGGTCCTCTTCGCCGCCGACCCCCGCGCGCTCGACCATTGCGTCGTGGCGCACGTGTCGGCCGAGCCGGGCCATCTGCGCCTCATCGAGCAAATCGGCCAACGCCCGCTCTTCGACTTCGGCATGAGGCTCGGCGAAGCCTCGGGCGCGACCCTCGGCTTTGGCGTCCTGAAGGCGGCGGTCGCCTGCCACACCGGGATGGCCACCTTCGCCGAAGCCGGCGTCAGCGGGCCGAGCTAGCGGCTCAAACCATGCTCCTCGCTGTTTTTGCTGTTGTTTGCAGCAAATTATCAGCCAGCCACATATTGATCTCCGCAGAAACCCTGGGCCGCCGACGGTTCGGCAGAATAAAAGAACAGCCAAGCGCTGGCTGTTCCGCCGCTGCTTTTCGCTGTTCTTGTCCAAAGAAGGTGGTACCTACGCTTGATGAGATTTTCATTGCTGCTATGATATCATCAATAGACAATTTTGTCAATATAATAACTATATCCTTTTAGCGAGGCCGAAATCGCCCAGCAACGACTGTTGCTTAGTCAAGCCCCTCGCAATGTGCTCGCCCGCGAGAATAGGGCTGTCCGACGCAGCTTGCGGCGGGAGAGGGATCGCCGAATGCTTGCCGCTGCCAGCATCCGCGCGGCGCAAGACGTTCCGATCAGTCCCGCAGGCGATTCGGGTAATTCTGTGGCTTTCTGCCAACGAGGTCCTAGCGCTATTTAGCGACCATCACGTCGGAGGCTTTGATGACCGCGATCGCTTCGTCGCCGACGCGAAGGCCGAGTTCGTCGACGGCCTCGTTGGTGATCGAGGAGGTAATGACCACGCCGTTGCCGATATCGATCCGTACATGCGCGGTCGTCGCACCTTTGCGAACCTCGACAACCTTGCCCTTGATCTGATTGCGCGCGCTTAGTTTCATTGCCGGTCCTCCTTTGGCTATTGTCTGAGATCAACAATCGAGCGGGGATTTGAGCGTCGCCGCCGCGAGTGCGTCGAGATCGGCGGCGGCGGCGGCGTGGGCCTTTGCCTCGATAGAGCGATACCGCTGAACGACACGATGGCCAAACGGCAGTTAGCTCGGCGCCACCGCCGCCCGAGCCTCCGTGTTTGGCATCGATGACGGGCTCCTCGAAAATATGGTTGAGCTCATCGATGAGCAGCCACGCGCGCCGATAAGACATTCCCATCGAGCGTCCGGCCGCCGAGATCGAGCCATAGTCGCGGACGGCTTCGAGCAAGCGGATCTTCCCGTGGCCGATCGCTCGTCCGGGCCCGAAATCGAGACGCAACGTAAGCCTCGCCATCCAGGGAGTTTAATCGATGCGGCCGGTGCACGCAGCCATTTCGGGGATGGACTGGTCGGTTTGACGCCGATATATTTTGACGAATATATCGTGGATACGATCGTCAACCATGCCGGTCTCTCAGGAGAATCACTTGAAATGACGATGATTCGCGCGAAGCAGCTGACGACGTTCTCGGTGGCCCCGGACGGGAGCAGTGTGGCGATCGGCGTTGCCGACGAGGAGGGCCAAGCCGCTGCGCTGACGCTTCCAGCCGAGTGCTTGAGGGCGCTCATCATGACATTGCCCGACATGATGCGGAAGGCGTTGCGGCTGCAGCACCGCGATCCGAGTTTGCGACTCGTCTATCCGGTCGCCGGCTGGGAAATCGAGCGCAGCACGCGGCCGGGAATACACATCGTCACCTTGCGCACATCCGACGGGTTCCATGTATCCTTCGCGATGACCACGAAAGACCTGCGCGAAATGAGTGAAGCTGTGGCGGACAGGATGTTGCACTGAGTGCGGATGACTGCAGTGCGTCTATTGATCAGCATCTCCGTGTGCATCGTGATCATGGCCGCCGGTCTGGTTCGCGTCGAAGACCGCAAGCTGACTGTGTTCGCAGCGGGAAGCCTGCGCGAGGCGCTCGGTGCAATCGCGGAAGATTTTGGGGCTGCCCACAAAATACAGATCCGTACCGAATTCGGCCCCTCCGGCCGAATGCGCGAGCGCATCGCGCGCGGCGAACAAGCCGATCTCTTCGCCTCCGCGGATATCGGCCACGCGCGCACCCTCGTGGAACAAGGTCGCGCAACCGTAATGGTTATGTTCGACCAGAGCGCCTGTATACACAGCGGCTTGACGCCAGCCGACCCGGTTTCTTATGATCTCAAAGTATCCAAATTAATATATCCCCGATGCTACGCCTTCGAAATTCTGCGGGTGCGTGGCTCTCGCCGGTTGCAGTTATGCTACTAGCGTTCGTGACGCCTGCGTCGGCTCGCCCCGTTGTCGACGCAACGGGACGCACCGTAGAAGTCCCGGACCGGATCGAGCGGGTGATGCCGGCCGGCCCGCCTGCCGCTGCCCTCCTCTACACGCTCGCGCCGGAGAAACTGATTGGGTGGCCGCATCCGCCCGGCCCGGCGGCCAAAAGCCTTCTGGGCCCGAGCTTTGCCAATTTACCCGCAACTTGCGCCGCTCGTCCGCGACGGCAAAGTTCAAACAGAGCAGATCCAAGCCGCCCGGCAGGACGTCATCCTCGACTACGGCTCGATATCGTCTCGCTACGCCGATCGCGCCACAATGGTTCAAGAGGCGACCGGGATCCCGGTCGTCCTGCCGGACTGAAAGCTCGAGCTTACCCCGGAGGATCTACGGGCAGAGGCGCAGGATTTTTACCGCCGGTTCTACCGGATCGAGCTCGATGACGAGCAATTCGAAGCACTGTCGCAATAAAAGCGGTCGGGGGGACCACATGCGCGTCTCGAGAAGGTTTGCCGTCGCGCTCGTCACAGCGCTGATCGCGTTCGGCCCGGGTCTGGCGGCGCACGCCCAGGATGTCGTCGTATTCGCCGCCGCCAGCCTGACGAATGCACTCGACGAAGCTGCCAAGCTGTTCGAGCGGCAGGGCGGCGCGCAATCCAAAATTTCGTACGCGGCGAGCTCGACCCTGGCCAAGCAGATCGAAAGCGGCGCGCCGGCCGACCTGTTCATATCGGCCGATCTGGACTGGATGTATTACCTGGAGCAGCGGCATCTGATCCAGCCCGCGACCCGGCGCAACCTGCTCGGCAATCGCCTGGTTCTGATCGCGCCGGCCGACAGCGATGTGCATGTCGAGATCAAACCGGGTTTCGATCTGGCGGCGCTGCTCAAGGGCGGGCACCTCGCGATGGCCGACACCAACTCTGTTCCGGCGGGGAAGTACGGAAAGGCCGCCCTCGAAAAGCTCGGAGTTTGGAAAACCGTGCAGTCTGCTGTCGCGCCGGCAGAGAGCGTGCGCGCCGCGTTGCTGTTCGTGTCACGCCGCGAGGCGCCGCTCGGCATCGTCTACGCGACCGATGCGGCGGCCGATCCACGGGTCAAGATCGTCGGGGTGTTTCCAGAGGACACCCACCCGCCGATCATCTATCCGGCGGCCATCACCGTGGACAGCAAGAACCCGAGCGCGGTGCGGCTGCTCGACTTTCTCGGTTCGCCGGCGGCGAAGCCGATCTTCGCGAAAGAGGGTTTCACCGTTCTCGCGCCTGGCGGAGGCGCATAGCCGGCTTTATTCGCCCATCTGCAGCAGCGCACCGCGCCGGCGCGCGTTATGAAAGGCGACGAAAAAAACGGTGGCGCCCAGCCCCACATAGAACGTGTCGAGCACCAAAGCGGTGAAGAAATAATCGCTCCGGAAGACCCCGGTGAACAGCACCGTTCGCATCCCTTCGAAGACATAGGTGGAGGGCAGCGCCCAGGCGGCGTGCTGCAGCCACCCTGGCAATGTCGAGACCGGGTAGTAGACGCAGCTGAGCGGCGATAAGGTAAACACCACGGTCCAGGCCAGACCCTCTGCTCCCATGCCTTGGCGGAGGATCAGCCCGCAGATTGCCAGACCCAATGCCCAGCCCATGATCAGCAGCGCGGCGAAGAATGCGAGGAGGGGGAGCCCCATCGCGAAGATCGAATAGTGATAGAGCGGGATCGCCAGCAACGCCGCCGGCAGCATGCCGAGCAAGACGCGGATCATGCTCATCGACAGCAGCGAGGCGACCCACTCATAGGGCCGCAGCGGGGTGACGAAGAGATGCCCGAGATTGCGCGCCCACATCTCCTCGAGAAACGACATCGACAAGCCGAGCTGACCCCGGAACAGCACGTCCCACAGCATGACCGCGGCGAGCAGCACGCCGAAAGCGCGGAAGACGTAGCTGCTGTTGCTGTAGAGAAACTGGCTCATGAACCCCCAGATCAGCATCTGCAAGGTTGGCCAGTACAGCAGCTCGAGGGTGCGCGGCCACGAGCTGCGCAGCAGATAGAGATAGCGCAGTAGCATCGCCCAGACCCGGCCGGCCGAAGATCGCAGCTCAAGGGTCATTTCGCCGGTTCCAGCTCGATCGACGGCTCGCGTGCGATGTGCAGAAAAACCTCTTCGAGGTTGGTTCGCCCATACCGAGCTATCAGTTCCTGCGGGCTCCCCTGGTCGACGATATGGCCCTCCTTCATCATCAGGACCTCGGAACACAGCCGCTCGACCTCACTCATGTTGTGGGACGCCATCAGGATCGTGGCGCCGGTGCGCACACGCCATTCTTCCAGATAGCGGCGCACCCAATCGCCGGTGTCCGGATCGAGGGAAGCCGTCGGCTCGTCGAGCAGCAACAGTTCGGGCTCGTTGAGCAGCGCTTTGGCGAGCGCTACGCGGGTTTTCTGCCCGGCCGAAAGCTTGCCCGCCGGGCGTTCGAGAAAGGCCGAAATCTGCAAATCGCGGGCGAGGTTCTCGATCCGCTCGCGCCGATCCGGCAAACCGTAGAGCCTGGCATAGATGAGCAGGTTTTGGCGCACCGTCAGGCGATGCGGCAGGTCGACGAAGGGGGAGGAGAAATTCATTCGGGGGAGGACGCGATACCGGTGGCGCAGGATATCCTCGCCGAGAACCTCCACCCTCCCGGAGGTCGGCAAAAGCAATCCGAGCAGGATCGAGAGAGTGGTGGTTTTCCCGGCACCGTTGCCGCCGAGCAACGCCGCAGTGACGCTAAAACTGATTCCGTCCACTGCAACTGCGGTCGGATAACGCTTGACGAGATCGTCGACTTTGACGGCAGGCGCGATCATCGCCCCTATATGACTCGTTGCCGGGAGTTCGGCCAGTGTGGGCCGGCATTCCCGAACTCGGACCGCGAGACCGGGTGAACGAGGACAAACTAGACGAGGTCATCGGGTGACCGACACCAGCCTCATTACGACGAGCGAGCCCGCGACGGGCTTCGGCCGGATCAGCCTGCGCACACTGGTCCCGATTCGCTGGGTCGCTATTGCCGGGCAGGCGCTCACCATCCTGATCGTGCATTACGGTCTCGACTATCGCCTGCCGCTTGCTCCGGCCCTCGCGGTCGTCGCCGGCTCGATTCTGCTGAATGCAATTCTGATCCTGCTGCGTCAAGCGGCGGCTCGCCTCGGCGAAAGAGACGCCGCGCTGTGTCTCGGCTACGACATCCTGCAGCTCGCCATCCTGCTGTACCTGACCGGCGGCCTGCAGAACCCGTTCTCGACTCTGATCCTCGCGCCGGTGACCGTCGCCGCGACGATCCTGTCGCGGCGGCCGGTTATTGCGCTCTCGATCCTCGCCGTGACGGCGATCACGGTGCTCGCGCTGTGGCACATGCCTTTACCATGGCGCACCGAACCGTTGGTGTTCCCGCCTGAGCTGGTGCTCGGGATCTGGGTGGCGCTGGTGCTCGCGACGGTTTTCATCGGAAGCTATACTTGGAGCGTCGCGCAAGAGGCGCGGCGCTTGCGCGACGCGGTGGCCGCCACGCAGCTGGCGCTCGCCCGCGAGCAGCGCATTTCGGCGGTCGGCGCGCTGGCCGCGGCGGCGGCGCACGAGCTGGGCAGCCCGCTCGCGACGATCGCCGTCGTCGCGAAGGAGCTGGCGCATGATCTGCCCGAGGACAGCCCGCATGCCGAAGACGTGGGGCTGCTGTTGAGCCAATCCGAGCGCTGCCGCAAGATCCTCGCCGAGCTTGCGCGGCAGCCGGAGCACGACGGCGGCTCGCCCTACACGCGCCTCCCGATTTCGGCCTTGGTCGAGACTGCCGGAGCGCTACATCAAAGCGATGGAGTAAAGCTGATCTTTGCGACGGCAGGACAGCCCGGCCCCGAGGAGCCACTCGTTCGGCGCAGCCCCGAGATCATGCACGGGCTCAACAACCTCATTCAGAATGCGGTCCAATTCGCCCGCCGCGAGGTCAGCGTCACGACCTTCTGGGACAAGGCGACCGTCACCGTCGAGATCGCCGATGACGGACCGGGCTTCGCGCTGCACCTGCTCGGACGAATCGGCGAGCCGTACATCTCGACGCGCGCCGGTGCGGCAGACCATATGGGGCTGGGCATCTTCATCGCGCAGAGCCTGCTTGAGCGCAGTGGAGCTAGGCTGGAGTTCGATAATCTGCCCGAAGGCGGCGCACATGTTGCGATCCTCTGGAATCGTGCCAATCTGGAGATGGTGGAGAAGCTTCATCCCACCGCGGCGACCCCTCATACGCTTCGCCCGCCGGAATTGAGCCGCGGACGGCGTCAAAGGCAAAATCATGGAGACTAGCGACCGACCGAACCGCCCTACCGCGACAGAAGCACTTTCTGCGGGTTTGCAAGGGCTTCCGGAATCCGAACGCACGCTGCTCATCGTCGATGACGACGCGCCGCTCTGCCAACGGCTCGCGCGCGCGATGGAGCGCCGCGGCTTTGTTGTGACGACCGCCGAAAGCGTCGCTGGCGGGATCGCCGCGGCGACCGATCAGCTACCGGCTTTCGCTGTTGTCGACATGCGGCTGGGCGACGGCCGCGGCTTCGACGTCGTCACCGCACTGCAGCAGGCCCGTCCGGGCGCCCGGATCGTCATGCTGACCGGCTACGGCAACATCGCGACCGCGGTCGCTGCGGTCAAGGCTGGGGCAATCGATTATCTGCCGAAGCCGGCCGATGCCGACGCGGTCGAACGGGCTCTCCTCGCCCAGGAAGACGGGACTCCGGAACCGCCCGAGGACCCGATGTCCGCCGACCGGGTGCGTTGGGAGCACATTCAGCGGGTTTTCGAGCTGTGCGACCGCAACGTCTCGGAAACCGCCCGCCGCCTCAAAATGCACCGCCGCACCTTGCAGCGCATTCTCTCGAAGCACGCACCGCGAAACTAAGTTGGTGACGCCGGTTCGTTAACCGGTGCTGCGGCAGGTTTGCTCGGCAGCCGTTCCGCGACAAACCCGCTGATCGCATCCAGCCACCGGTTGCGGATCGGATCTTGCTCGAGAAACGGCTCGTGTTTCGAGTCCGGGAACTCGATCAGGGTGCAATCGCGGAGCGCATGCGCGGCCCGGTGATGCGCCGCGGTATCGACAAAGGCCTCGATCCCCGCGCTGGCGAGCAGGATCGGTGTGCGGATCCCGCGGAGAAACTCGGGTCGGCTGATCCTCCGTACGAGGCGAAGTGAGGCGTCGAGCCAAGCATAGGTCGGTTGATCGACCCGCAGCTGGGAGCACGCCGAAAACCAGCCATATTGCAAACGGCAACGTTCGGGATCGCTCGAAACTCGGCTGATTTCGGGCGAGGGGATGCGATCGGGACGCCAAGGGCCGGCTCCGGGGACGAAGCAAAGGCCGAGACCGGTGGCGCGCGCAGCGCCGGCTATGCAGCGCGCGAGAGGCCGCGGAATCCGCCCGGTGCGGATCCCGAGCATTGGCGCCGACAAGATCGCCGCGTCGAACAGGCCCGGGGATTGCCGCAGGCAGACGAGCGCGATCGCGCCCCCCATCGAGTGGCCGATCAGCAGACGTGGATGACCGGGCGGCGGCAGTGTCTTCGCGAACAGCGCGAGGTCGCTCGCGTCACGATTGTAGCGGCGCGGGCGCGGCCGGCTCGGCCAACGCCGCGGACGCTCGGAGCCGCCCTGCCCGCGCCAATCGAGACACCATACCGAGAGACCGCGGGCCGCGAGGTCGGCCGTCGTCTCAAAGTATTTTTCGATGCACTCGGTGAAGCCACCGACCATTACGCACTCGGCGCGGGGGTTGGGCGCCGGCAAATGGCCCCAACGCAGCTTTGCCCCATCCGGCGCGGCAAAACTGCCCCAGACAAAACCGTGTGGCTCGAGGAATCGAGCCGGCAGCCGTGGAAGCCCGGCGATCTCCCCGGCCCGCCGGCTCGAGCGAGACTTGTGCATCTCAGCGCGTAGCGCTTCGACGAGATCTGTCGCTGGCATCAATTCCCCTGACCACGGTACCGTCCGATGCACCCCATCTCACCGATCACCGACATGAATGTGCCATATCCTGCGCCACTCGGATGGTTGCTTGTCGTCGCACCAGACGAATTTTGCCGGCAGGTGATTAACATTACCGCTTCAACGTTAAGACGGTATTGTCGGACCGAGCGCCCAACAATTGGATACCGCTGTCCAATCCAACGGTAACGGCACCGAAGCGAGTGGCAGCGAATGGCAGTTATTATTCTAAAAGGGGTCTAAAAGGGGCTTCGGTCCCGCCCCGAGCTAGGCAAGCGTGTCCAACGCTCGGCGAGGCGCGAGTTCAGCTCGAGGCTTTTTCTATCGGGCGGCGAACGCCGGAACTCCTTCGGTGACCGTTTCGAGTTGCCCCACGGTCTCGCGGCCAAAGATGAGCGGTATGAGCGCGCCGATCGTCACCACGACCAATATCACTCCAAAGAAGATCGCCGGCGAGCCGGTGTAGGGCGCCATCAAGAAGGGCGCCAGCACTCCAGAAAAGATTCTCCCCGTCGACTCGCCAAAGGCATGTCCGCGCCCGCGCAGCGCCGTCGGGAATTGCTCGGAGAGGTAGATCCGGAAGGCAGTCGCCGCCGACAGCGCGGTAAAGCCGGTCATCAGCGCGCCCGTAACCAGGACTTCCGTCGCGTAGGATCCTGCTCGGTGCGCTATCATCATCAGGAAAAGGCCGGGCAGCGAGCCGGCGAGGGCATAGAATATCGTCCAGCGTCGGCCGATGATCTCCATCAGAAACCCGGTGAAGCCCTTTCCCGGTATGCTCGCGGCGAATACCAGCGAGGTCACGCCAAAGCTCAAGGTTACGGCGCCACCCTGATCGACCAGCGCCTTCGGCAACAGGACCGAGATTAGAAAAAACGCAGTGCCGGCGAAGACGTAGCTAGAAATCCCGATTGCCGTCCAGCGCAGTTGCCCGCGATGGAACAACGCCCGATAGGGCGGCAGCTCTTCGCGCACCGTCTGTATGTTGCCCCCGAGCTCGGCGACCGCCAGGGGCGGAACCCGGCTACCCGCGCCACGGATGATCCGGTTGACGGTGTTCACCGCCGCCTCGGCGAGGCCTCTGCGCAAGTACCAGCGCGGGCTTTCCGGGATCAGGAAATAGATCAGCGCGGGCATGACGAAGAAGGCGAGTCCGCCGGGCAGCGCCATCAGCCGGAAGGCGTTCGGACTGTCGGCGAGCAGACGGCCTACGAGAGGCAGCAGGGCGAACGAGCAGGCAAGCGCCATCTCATAGACGGCGCTGAAAGTGCGGCGATGCCGCGCCGGCATCAGCTCGGCGGCGATCGGGAACGGCGCAAAGACCGCAAAGCCGCCCGCGAGGCCGGTCAGCAGACGCACGATGATCAGCTGCTCGCCCGTCTTCACCAGCGTGAGCAGCAAGGTGCAGAGGGTTAACCCGGCCACGCCGATGAGCATGATGGTCTTGCGGCTGTAATGGTCGGAAATCGCCGAGGCCATGAAGCCGCCGACGCAGATCATCATCGTCGACGCGATCGCGAGAAACCGGATCTCCGACGGACCCAGATGCAGTGGCTGCTTCGCCAGCACGAGCAGCGAGCCGGTCATTACAAGGTCGTAACCGTCGACGAAGCCGACAAGGGCGAGGACCGCGATCAGCATCATGTGGTAGGGACTGAACGGGATGCTGTCGAGCTTGCGGCCCAGCGCATGGCCAGCCGGTGAGATCGAACGGGCGAGCGGGCGCATTTCGGCCATCGTTTCCTCCCGATTTGGCAGCGCTTTTTCCGCTCGCCTCGTTGCTCGCTTGGTAAGCCTCAGGCGAGCGCCGGCACCCCCTCGGTTACGGTTTCGAGTTGCCCCACCGTCTCGCGGCCAAAGACCAGCGGGATAAAGGCGCCGATTGCCACGACGATGAAGATCGTACCGAAGAATATCGGCGCCGAGCCGGTGTGCGGTTCCATCAGAAACGGCGCCAGCACCCCGGCGAACAGCCGCGCGGTTGACTCGCCGAAGGGCTGGCCGCGCCCACGCAACGCTGTTGGGAATTGCTCGGAAAGATAGACGCGTGTGGCGGTAAACGCCGACAGCACCGTGAAGCCGAGAATCAACCCTCCCGCCACCATCATCAGGCTCGCATAGTCCCCCATGCGGTGCGCCAGCAGCATCAGCGCGAGGCCCGGCAGCGATCCGGTGAGCGCATAAGCGATCGTCCAACGCCGCCCGATGATCTCCATCAGGAAGCCGGTGAAACCCTTCCCGAAGAAGCTCGCCGCATAGACGATTGAGGTCAATCCTAAGCTCGCGCTCAAGGCAAAGCCCTGATCGTTCAGCGCCTTCGGCAACAGCACCGAAATCAAGAAATAGGCGGTCCCGGCGCACACGCCGCTGAGAATACCGACGGTGGTCCAGCGGATTTGACCGCGGGCGAACAACGCCCAATAGGGCGGGAGCTGCTCCCGGGCGGCTTCGTGGTGATCGCCGAGCGCCTCCACCGTCAGCGGCGATACCCCGCCGCCGGCGCGACGGATGATCAGATTGACGATGTCGACAGCAACCTGCGGCCGGCCTTTGCGCAGGTACCAGCGCGGGCTTTCCGGGAGCACGAAATAAATCAGCACCGGCACGACGGTGATTGCCAGCCCACCTGGCAATGCCAGAAACCGAAAGGCGTATTCGTTGCCGGCGAGGAGGCCGCCGATGAACGGCACCACCGTGAAGGAGGCGGCCAGCGCCATCTCATAGATGGCCCCGTAGGTGCGGCGGTGCTGCGCCGGCATCAATTCAGCGGCGATGGGGAACGCCGCAGAGACCGCGCTGCCTGCGCCAAGGCCCGTCAGCAGACGCACGATGATGAGCTGCTCGGCGGTTTGCACCAGCGGAATCAGCAGTGTGAAAAATGTCGTAGCGATCACGCCGATCATCATGATCGCCTTGCGACTCCAGTGATCGGATACCGTCGACGCCGCAAAGCCGCCGATGCAGAGCATCAAGGTCGGGCCGACAGCGAGCCAACGGATGTCGATGTCGGTCAGGTGCAGCGGGCCCTTGGCCAGCACCAAGAGCGAGCCGGTCATCACCAGATCGTAGCCCTCGATAAAGCCGACGAGAGCCAGCACGGCGATGATCAATACGTGGTAGCCGCTGAACGGGATGCTGTCGAGCTTGCGTCCGAGAACGTGACCGGCGGGTAGCGTCGATCCGACCATCGGGCGAATTTCTGCCATGGCGACCTCCCAAGATCGTCAAGGGCGGTTTGTTCCGCTCTTCTTTTTCCCAATATGCCAGCCTAGTCGGGCGGCAGGCACTTGTCATCCGGGAAAGCTGTATCGACCCGAAAGTGCGGCGCTATTCGCCTTTGCCATTTGCGCAACAGGAACTCGCGCCCGGCCTTGACCATCGGCACGCCGTCATACGCGATGATGTCGGCTGTGGCGTAGGTCTCGCTCCACAGCTCGGGGAGGTAGGAGCCGGTGCCGATCGTGTCGATCGGCGCATTTGCGGCGGCCATCATCCGGCACTTCGCCGGCCCGAACCCCGAGCTTGCCACGATCTTGACTGCCGTGAACCCGGCCTCGTCCAAGGTCCGACGCAGGAGCCAGATCGCAGCGGCGGACACCCCGGTGCCGACAAGATGGCGCAATTCCTCCTCGGTACGGTAGCCGCGGATCGCATGCGGCGCATGACGCTCGAGCACCTCGTACGAGCGGGTAGGGTCGAGGCCCTCGCAATAGCGGCTCCCGGGCGTATCGATGCGGACGGCGAGACGGCCGGCCGCGGCGAGGTCCGGGAAATGCCCCGCAACCGCGACGGCGTCCGACAATTCGTGGCCGAAATAATCGACCAGCACGGTCATCGGCTCATCCGGAAAAACCTGACGGAACATTTCCGCCGCGCGCACCGTCGAACCGGCATAGCCGATAAGCGCGTGCGGCATCGTCCCAACACCCCTCTCCTGTCCGAAAAACCGGGCGGTGGTATCGGCGGCGCAGCCGACAAAACCGACGGCACCTGTTTCGCGCTGCGCCACCGCCGAGCCGACGGCAGCGGCGTACGCCATCATTGCCGCCATCTCGGCGCCGGCGCAGTGCCGCGCATCCATCGCCATGAATGCGACCTTCGGCAAATCGGCGCACATCGCATAGGCATTGTAGGCGGCGACGCAGGTAGGGCCGAGCTTCTGCAGCAGCACGGTTTCGAGATCGACGAGATGGAATAACGAACCGGTCACGTAAAGGATCGGGTCGCCGGCACCGACCCAACTCCCCTCGGCGCGACTGAGCTCGATGTCGAAATTCTGGCCGCGCACGGCCGCCGTCTTTTCGAGGAACTCTAGCGCAAACCGAGGCGCGCAAATCACCGGCCGGCGCATGAACACTGCGTACGTTGCCGGGCGGTCACCGAAATGCCCGACGATCGCCTTGGTCTTCAAAAAATAGCTGTCCGTCTGCGCCGCGAGGTCGTCCATAGACATATGCTGTCATTGCGAGCGGAGCGAAGCAATCTCGACGGGCATTGCGCAACTGGGGCCGAGATTGCTTCGTCGCGTTGCTCCTCGCAAGGACGCGGGTTTAAGAGGCCGCGGCGAGCCGGGTGTCGGCACCGACCGCGTTGCCATTCGCTCTGCCTTGCCGCGCGCCTTTCAGCGCCTCGGCAATCTCGAAGGCCAGCTCGAGCGCCTGGGTTGCATTGAGCCGCGGGTCGCAATGCGTCAGATAGCGGTCGGCGAGCGAGGCTTCGCTGATCGCCTGGGAGCCACCGATGCATTCGGTGACGTTCTGGCCGGTCAGCTCGAAATGCACTCCACCGGCATAGCTTCCCTCGGTGGCATGGACCGCGAAGGCGCCATGCAGCTCGTCGAGGATGCGATCGAACGAGCGGGTCTTGTACCCATTCGAGGAGGTGACGGTGTTGCCGTGCATCGGATCGCAGCACCACACGACCTCGCGGCCCTCGCGCTGGATCGCGCGGATCAGGCGGGGCAGTCGCGCCTCGACCTTGTCGGATCCCATGCGGGTGATCAGGGTCAGCCGGCCCGGCTCGTTATCGGGGTTGAGCCGATCGGTCAGCCGCAACAGATCGTCGGGCTCCAAACTCGGCCCGCATTTCATGCCGATCGGATTTTTGATGCCGCGCAGGAACTCGGCATGGGCGCCGTCGAACTGACGGGTGCGGTCGCCGAGCCACACTAGATGCGCCGAGCAGTCGTACCAGTCGCCCGTCGTCGAATTGACCCGGGTCAGCGCCTCTTCATATGACAGGAACAGCGCCTCGTGCGAGGTATAGAACTCGGTTTCGCGGATCTGCGGCGTCGTTTCGGAGTTGAGCCCGCAGGCCGCCATGAAGTCCAATGTCTCGGTCAGGCGATCGGCGAGCGCCCGGTAGCGCTCGCCTTGCGGCGAGTTGGCGACAAAATCCTGGTTCCATGCGTGAACCCGGTGCAGATCGGCGTAGCCGCCCTGCGCGAAGGCGCGCAACAGGTTGAGGGTGGCGGCGGACTGGCTGTAGGCCTGCACCATGCGCTGCGGATCGGGCTCACGGGCGGCGGCGTCGAAGTCGAGGCTGTTGATGATGTCGCCGCGATAGGACGGCAATGTCCGGCCGTTCTCCGTCTCGGTATCCGAGGAGCGGGGCTTGGCGAACTGGCCGGCGAGCCGGCCGAGCTTTACCACCGGGCAGCCGGCGCCAAAGGTCAGCACTACCGCCATCTGCAGCAGCACCTTGAACATGTCGCGGATGTTGTCTGGATGGAATTCGGCAAAGCTCTCCGCGCAGTCGCCGCCCTGCAGCAAAAAGGCTTTCCCAGCCGCGACCGCGGCGAGCCGCTCCTTCAGCCGCCGCGCCTCGCCCGCGAAGACCAGCGGCGGAAACCGGCGCAAAGTCTCCTCGACCCGGGCGAGCCCCGCCTCGTCCGAATAACCGGGCACCTGCCGGATCGGCAGACCGCGCCAGCTGTCAGGGGACCATCCATTGCTCGCAGTAGGGGCCGCTCTGGTCATGCATCACCTCCTGGGTTGGAAGCCGCTTCACCATCGGCGACGTTCGGGTCAGCGGGAGCATGAAACACGAAAGCCGCCTCGGTGGGGCGGCTTCGGGAAAAACGCAAACGCGCGATCCTAGGCCGCCTACATGTACCGGCGGTACCAAAATCGCGCGGAGTGGTGGGGGCCGCCCAAGGCCCTAATCTGTTCCATGCTGCACGCTACCGGTAAGGCTCGCCCGAGGCAAGCGCGTTGTGCCGATATTTCGGCGACCTTACCTCGTAACAACGAATGGCCGAATGGTCCGGACAAAGTCATCCTCGGTCGATCGATGCTCGACGAGTGCGATCACCTCGTCGGCCCATGAGATCGTATCGTCGAATGCCGTGTCATAGCCGTTGGCGAGCAGAAATAGTCTCATTGCTGCAAATGCAGTGCGCTTGTTTCCCTGCTCGAAAGCGTGCGCCCGCGCGACTCCGTTCAGCAGCGCTACCGCCAGCGTGACGATGTCGTCTTGCCCAAAGCCGTAGAAATTTCTTGGCCGCGCCAATGCGCTTTCGAGCAACCCGAAGCCACGCAGAAGGTGCCGCTCGCCCGTTGCTTCTACCTCAAGCCGGTTATGCTCGATTACGGCTTCGATGGGCAGCCATCTCGGCTCACTTGGCAAGAGCTGCTCGGATTTTCGGGTACCTTGCGATGTGCTCGCGGCTTAGCTCTGCATAATCGATGTCCCCGGCAGCAGGTTTGGCGCGTAAGATCCCGCCGTTGGAGATCTGACGTTCCGACGCCAGCGTCAACAGCCGGCTGCGCGCGTCCCGATAGACAGTTAGCCAAGCTGCCGAGATCTCAATGAGCTGCTCAACGTAATGTCGTCCCTCCTGGCTGGGCCACTCGAGCGCCTGCTGCAGGGCTTGGATCCAAGGCGCGAGCTGTTCCGCGGCCCCTTTTTCGGATTCGTGGACGCGGCCAGCCAGTTGAACAAGGCCTTCGGACGGGAGCTTGCGCCCTGCCTCGTCACACATGTCATTGAAGCTGCGGGCGTGCTTGTGGAGGCTCGCCCGGTTTTCTTCCACCCGCCGCCGCAAACGCGCGAGCACTGCTAGCTTCTCGGCGGTCGAAATATCAGCCCGTAGCGCCTGGATCAACCCCGGCTCAGGAACCAACTCGGGCGAAGGTTCGATCGCGTCAGACATACCTTTTCTTTCGGGCGGACCTAAATTTAACGTCCACGGCTGCAGACAGCATCAGATGTGATACCCGATGTGGCAGTCGCAAGGCAGCCTGGTTCCTACTCCGCCGCCAATTTCTTAGGGCGCACCATCTTTTCGCGCATCGTCACGAATTCCTCGGCGGCGCTCGGGTGGATGCCGACGGTTTCGTCGAACATGCGTTTGGAGACGCCGCATTTCACCGCGATCGCCAGACCCTGCATGATCTCGGGGGCGTCGGGGCCCAGCATATGGCAGCCGACCACCCGCTCGCTGCGCGCATCGACGACGAGCTTCATCAAGGTGCGCTCGTCGCGCCCGGACAAGGTGTTCTTCATCGGCTTGAAGTGGGCGCTGTAGATGTCGACCTCGCCATAACGCCGGCGCGCCTCTGCTTCGGTCAAGCCGACAGCGCCGATCGGCGGCTGGCTGAATACCGCGGAGGGTACATTGGCGTGGTCCATCTTGATCGGATTGTCATTGAACAGCGTCTCGGCGACGGCGCGGCCTTCGGCGATCGCGACCGGGGTCAGATTGACCCGGTCGGTCACGTCGCCGACCGCATAGATGTTCGGAACATTGCTGCACGACCAATCGTCGACGACGACCGCGCCGTTCTCGGTGGTCTCGACGCCGATCTCGGCGAGACCCAGCCGGCGAGTGTTCGGATTGCGTCCGGTCGCATACATCACGACGTCGGCCGAAAACTCCTGGCCGATCGCCGTGTAGACCGAGTAGCCGTGGTCGTGCTTCTCGATCCGCGCGACCTGCGTGCGGGCGTGGATCTCGACGCCGCGGCCGCGCATCTCGTGCGCCAACGCGATGCGGATGTCGTCGTCGAAGCCGTAGAGGAGCTCCTCGCGGCGGATCAGTTCGACGACCTCGGCGCTGAAGCCGTTGAAGATGCCCGCGAACTCGACGGCAATATAGCCGCCGCCGACGATGACGATGCGGCGCGGCAAGGCGGGCAAGTCGAGCGCCTCGTTGGACGAGATCACATGCTGGATGCCGGGGATGTCCGGCACCGTCGGGTGCGAGCCGGTGGCGACCAGGATCTTGTCGGCGGTGTAAACCCGGCCGTCGATCTCGATCGTATGCGGATCGACAAGAACTCCCCGCCCCTCGATCAGCTCGACCCCGCTGTTCTTCAGCATGTTGCGATAGATCTGCGACAGCCGCTCGATCTCGCGGTCTTTGGCGTCGATCAGGGCGGGCCAGTCGAAGCTCGGCACCGGCACCGTCCAGCCAAATCCGGCGGCGTCGGCAAAGGCGTCGGCGAATTGCGCGCCATAGACGAGCAGCTTCTTCGGGACGCAGCCGCGGATCACGCAAGTGCCGCCGACCCGGCTGTCCTCGCATATCGCGACGCGCGCGCCATAACTGCCGGCCCGGCGCGAACTGGCGACGCCTCCCGACCCGGCGCCGATCGTAAACATGTCGAAATCATAGCGCGGCATCGCGGCCTCACTCCGTTGTCACAGGTTCATCGATCTTCTGGTTGTCACAACAACGCCGCGCCGGCAAGCTCGTCACATATTGGCTGGCGCCGCGTGCCACCGGCACGCATCATCGAGGAGGCTGTCGAACAACATGAAGGTCTTTGTCTTCGATCTTCTTGCGTATGGCGAGCAGCTCGAGCACCTGAAAGTTGGTAGCGAGCTGCCTTATCCGCTACCCAAGAAATACTTTAAGCCCGAGGTCGCGGCGCGGACCTATGCCGAACACCTCCAGGCCTGGGAAGAGCTCGACCGCCTGGGCTATGACGGAGTCGGGTTCAACGAGCACCACTGCTCGCCCTACGGCTTGATGAACTCGCCCAACCTGCTGGCCTCCGCTGCGGCGCAGCGCACCAAGCGGCTCAAATTGCTGATCTACGGCAATCTCTTGCCGTTGCACGAGCCGCTGCGGCTCGCCGAGGAGCTGGCGATGCTCGACTGCATGTCCAATGGGCGGCTGATTTCGGGCTTTGCCCGCGGCATTCCGCGCGAGTACCAGGTCCACAATGTGCCATTGGCGCAGTCGCGCGCCCGCTTCGAAGAGGCGTTTGACATCATCACCCGGGCGTGGACCGAGGAAGTATTCTCGTACCAAGGCGAATTCTGGTCCTACAAGGATGTCGCGATGTGGCCGCGGCCAGTCCAGCAGCCGCATCCGCCGATCTGGATGCCCGTCGTCGGCAGCAAGGAGTTGATCGAGTTCGCGGCCAGGCACGATCTGCCGATCACCCCCGGCCTCGGCCGCTCGCGTGGACTGCGCGACGACATCATTCGCTATTACGCCCGTTGCCTTGCGCAGGCCGGCCACCGCATTACTCCCGATCACTTGTCGCTCGGCATCAGCGCGTATGTCGCCGACAGCAAGGCCGAAGCGGTGCGTGAGATGGGGCCCTACCACCTCTATTTCAATCAAACTTTGTTCAGTCACGGCAACTTCACCGAAACCGAACTGCAGCGCCAGACCGGCTATGCGAGCGCCGCCTCGACCGATTATGTGAGCCCGGAAAACCGCCGCGCCGCCCAATTCGCCCGCGAGGATTTTCGCGGCCTGACCATGGCCGCTGTCGAGCGGCAGGCCGAGCAGATGCCGTGGGGCACAGCGGCCGAGGTCACCGAGCGGATCATCGAAGCTGCTGACACGGCCGGCGCCGACAATGTGCAGATCAGCCTCAATCGCGGAGTATTGCCGCACGAGATGTTCATGGAGCAGATCCGCCGCTTTGCCCGCGACGTGCTGCCGGCCCTCCAGTCGCACCGGGTCGAACGTGTCCCGCTGGCTGAAGAGGTGGCCGCCTGAGCGGCGCACCCCTCAGACAAGTTATGGGCGTGCCTCCAAAATCATGTTAAAGGCCGTCTCGGCGGCGCGCCTGACATTGCGGAACCCGCCCGCGGTGATGACCTCGCGAAGCTTGGCCTCGCCGGCTTGCGCGCCGAGTGCGGCGCCGACCTCCTGCGACAACGAGGTGGCGATGCAGCCGACGGTGGAGGCCGCGTAATAAATTCGGCCGACCGGATTCAGATTATCCTCGAGCCGATCGCCTGCCATTGGCTCGACGATCATCCACGAGCCATCCTGCTTTAGCGACTGCCGCACGTGCGCCGCCGCGCCTGCCGGGTCGCCCATGTCATGCAGGCAGTCGAAGAAGGCGACGACATCGAAGCCCTTCTCCGGATAATTCTTGGCCGTCGCGACCTCGAAGCGAGTATTCGACGCGACACTGTGTTCGCGGGCGTGTGCCTGTGCGTGTTCGATCGAACTTGGATGGAAGTCGTAGCCGATGAATTGCGAATTGGGGAAGGCCTTGGCCATCAACACCGTGGACCAGCCATGACCGCACCCGACATCGGCCACTTTGGCGCCGCGTTGCAACTTTTCGACGACACCGTCGAGCGCCGGGAGCCAGTGATTGACTAGGTTATTGTGGTAGCCGGGGCGGAAAAAACGCGCCACCGCACAGAAGAGGCAACTTGCCTGATCGCTCCAGGGTACACCACCGCCCGTCTTGAACGCCGGCTGGACCTTTTCCCCGTTTTCGAGCATAGCCGCCATTACATCGAACGCCCCGACCATGCAGACTGGACTGTCCTCGATGGCGAAAACCATGGCCTGCTCCGGCGGCAGGGTGAATTTTTCTGTTGCCGGGTCATAGGAGACGTAGTTCGAAGCAGCCTGATGCGACAGCCATTCGCGCAGGTAACGCTGGTTGACGCCAGCCGCGGCAGCAAGCTCGGCCACCGTCATTGGGCCGCGCTCGTGCAAGGCTTTGTAGAGCCCCAACGCGTCACCGATCCGCACCAGCGCGACGCTGGCCGCCCCGCCGAGATCCGAGAGCATTTGTCCAACAAATTGATGCAGCTTTGCGTCGTCCACCATTTCTTGATCCTCCCTCAAACGCGTTGAAATCGCTCGCCCAGAACCGGCGCCACCGACCCTTTATCACCTAAGCAAATCATCAGAACACCAATGATCCCCAGCGACCACCAGGCGCTCAGAACGCGAGGAGTGACGCGCGCAAAGATCTGGCGCGAGGTCCATCGCCATCAGGATCACGTCGTAATACTGGCCGCCCTGCTTCAGCGAGTTCCGCTCGACACCGTATTCCAAGAAGCCGAGACGGGTGTAGAGCCGCCGCGCCCGTGCGCTGTCGCTGGCCACGGCCAGTTGGATCACGTCGACGCGCTGGCGCGCAAATTCGATCACCGCCTCGACCAATCGCCGCCCGACGCCGGCTTTTCTCGCATCGCGTCGTACATACATGCCCCATAGCAGGCCCTTATGTGCCTCCTTCTCGCCTTCGCGGCCGACAAATCCGGCAATTCCCAATAATTCCGTCGAGCGGAACGCGCCAAAAACCCGAGAACTGTCGAGTCTCTGGCAGAACCACGCCAGGGGTTGGGCGCTTTCTCCCTCGAATGTGCTGTCGAATGCTTCTGGGCTATTTTTAAGTCCGGCCAGTCGGATATCCCGGAACGAGGCGGCATCGGCCGGCGTCAACGGCCGTATCTGAATATCAGTGGCGCTCACACGTCCCTCCGTTGTTCCGATAAGGGCGGCCGATCCAATTCAATCAGGGTCACGGCCGGGCGATCTCCCTCAGAGCCTAACGCCGAGCGCCGCCGTCAGGATTGCGGCTGATCCGAGAATACCAGCGCCCGACCAAACAGGCTTTGAGGCGGCATTGATACGCTCTTGAGAACGTCTTGATTTTGCCGGCCAGCGAAGTGCGCTAAGGTTCTCGAAGCAGGCTGGGATCGGCAAGTCGCGAGAGAGCGATAACTTGCTGTTTCTATTTGAAGAATATCTTCTTGATAGTGATCGGCGCGAGCTGCGCCGGGGGCCGGCGTTGCTGTCTATGGAGCCCCAGGTTTTCGATCTGCTGGTATTCCTGGTCAGCAACCGCGATCGGGTGGTCAGCAAGGACGATCTGCTAGCCTCGATCTGGGGCGGGCGGATCGTGTCCGAATCGACACTCGCGAGCCGCATACACGCCGTGCGTCGCGTCATCGGCGACAATGGCGAGCAACAACGGCTGATCCGCACGATCATCGGCAGGGGCGTTCGCTTCGTCGGCGCGGTGCGTGAAGCGCAAAAACTCGCGAAAATTGGCGAAGATCCATCAAAACACGATCGTTACATTGCCGACAAACCTTCGATTGCAGTTATGCCCTTCGCCAATATGAGCGGCGACCCTGAGCAGGAGTATTTCGCCGACGGCATGGTTGAGGAGATCATCACCGCGTTGTCTCGAATCAAATGGCTTTTCGTCATCGCCCGCAACTCGACCTTTACGTGCAAAGGCCAAGCGATTGACGTGAAGCAGGTCGGGCGCGAGCTTGGCGTTCGCTACGTCCTCGAAGGCTCCGTGCGGAAAGCCCGCGGCCAGATGCGCATCACCGCGCAGCTAATCGACACCCTAAGGGGCGCAAATCTCTGGGCGGACCGCTTCGACGGACCGCTGGAGGACGTGTTCGAGCTTCAGGATAAGGTGGCCAAGAGCGTCGCGGGCGTCATCGAGCCGGCATTACAGACCGCCGAGACCGCACGCTCGGCCGGGCGCCCGATCAATGATCTGACCGCCTACGATCTCTACCTGCGTGCCCTCGCACCCGCTGAAGTCCGGGGAAAAGCATCGGATCATCGAGGCGCTCGATCTGCTCGGGCGGGCTCTCGAACGCGAACCGTACTATGGTCCCGCGCTTGCCTTGGCGGCGGTGTGCCACAATGCCCTGCACGTCAGTGGCTGGACCAATGACCCTGAGGCGAACCGTCGTGAGGGCATGGATTTTGCCCGGCGAGCGCTTCGGGGCGCTGGTGACGATCCGGGCACTCTCGCGCGGGCTGCCTATATGCTCGGTTACTCGGGCGAGGATTTCGATGCCGCTATCGCCTTGATCGACCGCTCGGTGGAGCTCAACCCCAGCTTCGCGCGTGGTTGGTACTATAGTGGCTGGCTCAGGTTGTGGGCTGGGCAGCCCGATCTTGCGATCGATCATTTTGAAACTGCCCTGCGCCTCAACCCGCGAGATCCCAGGACGTGGCACTCTGTTCTGTCGATTGGTATCGGCCATTTTTTTGCCCGGCGCTTCGAGTACGCCAGACCGCTGATGCTCCGGTCATTGCAAGAGAATCTGAGCTGGGTCCCGACCTATCGATTTCTCGCGTCCTGTTACGCGCATCTGGGGCGGCTCGACGAGGCGCAAGAGCTGGTCGAGCGCCTGCGTAGCATTACCCCCGTCCTCATGCCGAGCGCGAACCATTGGCGCAAGCCCGAGCACCGCGAATTGTATCTGTCGGGCCTGCGCCTGGCCTGCAGCGCCCGCAAGCTCTCGGTACCCGAGCGTATCGTCGAGCCGGCGGAGAACATCCCGCCGTGGCCTGAGCCGTAGGGATATTTACCAAAGGCCCTATCCCCAGCGCGGGGCGGACCTATGCCGAGCACCTGGAGGCCTGGGAGGAGCTCGACCGCCTGGGGTACGACGGGGTCGGGTTCAACGAGTATCATTGCTCGCCCTACGGCCTGATGAACTCGCCGAACCCCTTGGCCGCCGCGGCGGCGCAGAGCACCAGGCGGCTCAAATTGCTGATCTATGGCAACCTCTTGCCGTTGCACGAGCCGCTTCGGCTTGCCGAGGAGCTGGCGATGCTCGACTGCATGTCCAATGGGCGGCTGATTTCGGGCTTTGCCCGCGGCATTCCGCGCGAGTACCAGGTCCACAATGTGCCATTGGCGCAGTCGCGCGCCCGCTTCGAAGAGGCGTTCGACATCATCACCCGGGCGTGGATCGAGGAAGTATTCTCGTACGAGGACGAATTCTGGTCCTACAAGCATGTCGCGATGTGGCCGCGGCCGGTGCAGCAGCCGCACCCGCCGATCTGGATGCCTGTCGTCGGCAGCAAGGAGTCGATCGAGTTCGCGGCCAGGCACGATCTGCCGATCACCCCGGTCTCGGCCGCTCGCGTGGATTGCGCGACGACATCATTCGCTATTACACCCGCTGCTTGGCGCAAGCGGGCCACCGGATTACACCCGATCACTTGTCGCTCGGCATCAGCGCCTACGTCGCCGACAGCAAGTGCGAAGCCGTGGGCGAGATGGGACCCTACCACCTCTATTTCAATCAAACTTTGTTCAGCCACGGCAACTTCACCGAGACCGAATTGCAGCGCCAAACCGGCTATGCGAGCGCCGCTTCGACCGATTATGTGAGCCCGGAAAACCGCCGCGCCGCCCAATTCGCCCGCGAGGATTTTCGCGGTCTTACGATGGCCGCTGTCGAGCGGCAGGCCGAGCAGATGCCGTGGGGCACAGCGGCCGAGGTAACCGAGCGGATCATCGAAGCGGCTGACACAGCCGGCGCCGACAATGTGCAGATCAGCCTCAATCGCGGAGTATTGCCGCACGAGATGTTCATGGACCAGATCCGCCGCTTTGCCCGCGAGGTGCTCCCGGCCTTGCAGGCGCACAAGGTCGAAACCGTTCCGCTGGCGGAAGAAGTCCCAGCCTAACTCGGTAGCCGCAGCGCCATCTCGACATGCGCGACGCCGAAATCGTCATAGGGCTCGGAGGTTCGCGCAAAGCCGAAGCTCTCGTAAAAGGGCACGAGAGGGACCTGCGCACCAAGAGCGATCGCGTGCAGCGGAAACCGCTCGCGACGGAGGATCAGCGCCTTTTGCATTAGCATTCGGCCGAGCCCGCCCCGTCTCAGAGACGGCGATACCGCGACGCGGCCGATCCTGACGATGGGCGGTGGGCCGGTCATTGGCGTCAGCCGGAGATAACCGATGAGCTCGCTCTCCAACCGGGCTGCCAAATGCCACGCGCTCTGGTCGAGGCCGTCGAGGTCGGGATAAGCCGAGGCCTGCTCGACGACAAAGATGCTTTGGCGGAAGCGCAGCAACCCATAGACCTCACCTGCCGTCAGCTCGTCGAAACGCCGCCATTCCGTCGTGATCTCTGGCATCCTGGTCTTTCCTCTTACTCGCGGCGTTACCGGCATCCGGGTGCGCGCGCGGGAAGAACATTGCGATCGCGGTCCGTCTTGCGGATAGTGACTGATATACACAGAGGAAAGATGCGGCAAATCCCAATGATCATTGATTGCCACGGCCACTACACGACCGCTCCTCGTCAGCACGAGGGATGGCGCGGCGAGCAGATCGAGGCGCACAAGGCCGGGAAACCGGCGCCGGCGCGCCCGAGAATGACCGACGACGAGATCCGCGAGACGATCGAGGGCGGCCAGCTCAAAGTGCAGCGCGAACGCGGCACCGATCTGACGATCTTCTCGCCGCGCGCCGCCGGCATGGGACACCATCTTGGCGATGCCAGGACCAGCGAAGCTTGGGCCAGCGCCTGCAACGAGCTGATCCACCGCGTCTGCTCCCTGTTCCCGAAGAATTTTATCGGTGTGGCAATGCTGCCGCAGAGTGCTCGTGTCTCGCCGAAGAACTGCATCTCTGAGATCGACCGCTGCGTGAACGAATACGGGTTCGTCGGCATCAATCTGAACCCGGATCCGTCCGGCGGGCATTGGCAGGATCCGCCGCTGTCGGATCGCTATTGGTATCCGGTCTACGAGAAGATGGTGGAGTACGACATTCCCGCGATGATCCATGTGAGCGCCGCCTTTAACCCGGCGTATCACACGACAGGCTCGCACTATCTCAACGGCGATACCGTCGGCTTCAATCAGCTGATGACGTCATCCGTGTTCAAGGATTTCCCGGCCATCAAGTTCATCATTCCGCACGGCGGCGGCGCAGTGCCGTACCACTGGGGTCGCTTCCGCGGTCTGGCGCAGGACGCCAAGCTCGGATTGCTGACCGATCTTGTGCTGAGAAACATCTTCTTCGACACTTGCGTCTATCACCTGCCCGGCCAGCAGCTGCTGGCGAAGGTTATTCCGGCCGATAACATCCTTTTCGCCTCCGAAATGATCGGCGCGGTTCGCGGCGTCGATCCGGAAACCGGTCACCACTACGACGACACCAAGCGCTACATCGACCAGCTGCCGCTGTCGGCCGAGGACAAGGCGAAAATATTTGAAGGCAATGCTCGCCGCGCCTATGGCCGCTTGTCCAGCGTGATCGAGAAGCAGTCCGCGAGGGCCGTCTGAGCGCTAACACAACAATCGAAGGGAGGAGAGAGCCATGACAGATTTGCGAATCATCAGCACGAACGGCACGGACGCTATCCTCGAAGAAGCCGCGGTGCAGAGATTTGCCGACAGCCTCCGCGGCCCGCTGGTGCAACCCGGCGAAGGCGGTTATGACGAGGCTCGCAGAGTTCTGGAATGGCATGATCGACCGCCGCCCGGCATTGATCGCGCGTTGCGCCGGGGTCGCCGATGTCATCGCGGCGGTGCGCTTCGCCCGCACTCACGAGCTGCTGGTGTCGGTCCGCGGCGGCGGTCACAACATCACCGGCAACGCCGTCTGCGAGGGCGGCCTGATGATCGACCTGTCGCCGATGAAGAGCGTGCGGGTCGATCCGGTCGGTCGTGCGGCGCGCGCCGAGGCAGGGCTCAGCTGGGGCGAATACAACCGCGAAACCCAAGCCTTTGGTTTGGCCAGCACCGGCGGGGTCGTCTCGACGACCGGCATTGCCGGACTGACCCTGGGCGGCGGCCTCGGCTGGCTGATGGGGAAGCACGGTCTCAGTTGCGACAACCTGCTGTCGGCCGATCTCGTCACGGCCGACGGGCAGTTCCTGACCGCCAGTGCGGATCAGCACCCGGACCTCTTCTGGGGCCTGCGCGGCGGCGGCGGCAATTTTGGCGTCGTCACCTCGTTCGAATATCGCGTTCATCCCGTCGGTGCGGTGCTGGCGGGAATGGTTCTCCACCCGATGGCGAAGGCCAGGGAAGTGCTGCGCTTCTACCGGGATTTCGCGCGCAATTGCCCAGACGAGGCGCTTGCCGCCGCCGCGCTGATGACATCGCCGGAGGGCGCCCCGGTGGTCGCGATCATTGCCAGCTATATCGGGGATATCGCAGCTGGGGAAGCGGTCGTGGCGCCCCTCCGGAAGTTCGGTTCGCCTTTGTTGGACACGATTGCCCCGACATCCTACGTGCAACTGAACACGCTGTTCGACGCGGCGGTGCCGTATGGCGGGGTTCAGCGGTATTGGAAATCGAGCTTCTTGAAAGAGCTCGGGGACGATTTGATCGAGATCCTGATCGAGCGGTCGGCGAAGATGCTTTCTCCGATGTCGATGGTCTTGTTTTTCCATCTCCACGGCGCTGCCGCCCGGGTTGATCGGAACGCGACTGCGTTTGGGCTGCGCGACGACCAATGGGATTACGACGTGATCTCGCAGTGGACCGATCCTGCCGAATCGGCTGATCATGTCCAGTGGACCCGGGAGTTCTGGACGGCGGTGGAGCCCTTTGCGACCGGCGAAGTGTATGTCAACCACCTGGACGCCGAGGAAGGCACACGGATCAGGGCTGCCTACAGCGACAACTTCGGGCGGCTCGTCGCGCTGAAGAACAAATACGATCCGACAAACCTGTTCCGCCTCAACCAGAACATCAAGCCGACATTGTAGACGAGTTGTCGCGGCCTTGCCGCTGGACCGGGCGCGAAGCAGCTGATATCCCTGCACCCGCGATCAAACAAGCTGGCTGTGTTCCCTGCGATGTCGGCGGCCCGCGTCTTCCAGCATCTCGTCAGTTCTTTCCTCGGCGTGGCGTTGAACCGGCTGAACCGTTACGTCTACGACGTCGCCTATGGCTTGCCGCAGTGGCAGGAGATATCGACCTTCAACTATGGCTATGCGCCCTGCGATGATTCCGTGGCGGAGGCTTGGCCGAACGAGCCCCATCAGATTCAGCTATATGCCGAGGTCGCGAAGGCGGTTCAGGCTGCGGCATGCCGAACGGAGCCTTCACGGCTGCTTGAAGTATGCTGCGGCAGAGGCGGAGGTCTCGCCCACCTCCACGCCACGCTCTCGCCTCAGGTGACGATCGGGATCGATCGATCGCTAAAGGCAATTCGGCACCGCCGGAACGGCAATGCCGCAATCGCCCATTTGCAAGGGAATGCCCTCCAGTTACCGCTCCCCGAAGCAAGCATCGATGTCGCGGTCAATGTCGAGGCGCTGGCCGATCTCCCAAAATTGCCGTCCCTAGCGGAAATCTGCCGGGTTCTCGCGCCAAATGGCATCTTTGCCGTAGCTGATGAGATGCCGCATGGTCCGGAGGCTTGCCATCTCGGGCTGATCGATTTGGGCCGGAAGTCCGGCCTCGAGGTCGTATCCTTTCGCGATATCACGATGAATGTCTGCGAGGCTTGTCGCATTGACGGCCAGCGCCGCAGCCAGCTAATTGACCGGTTGCCCCGCTACCTTCGGCCAATCGCCCGGGAATGGGTGTCTCTGCCCGGTACTACGCTGTTTGGGCAATTCGAGCGGAGGGAGCGGTGCTACTTTATCGCGGTGATGGTGAAGAACACCGCGCGCCTCCAATCATAGGATTTGGGTTCATAGGACCGGGGTTCGGCGGGACCGCGAGAGGTTGGCTTTGAGCGCGCGGTCATGGTCGGGATGGAGCGTTCCCATGATCCGATCCCACCAGCTGAAATGCGTGGCGTAATTGCAGCGGAAGAACTGATGATGCTGATCGTGATGAGTGACGCCGACGAGCGGCGATGGCGGCCAGCACAATCGACCACCATGCTCATAGCCGGAATGGCCGATGACGCCGGTGATCTGATCATAGATCTTGTGTGCGAAGAGCACCGCGGGGGCGATGGGTATCAGGAAATGGGCGACCAACCAATAGGATTGCAAGAAAAGATTGTCGACCAGGCGATCGCTGTTGTTGGACCAGACCACCGGCGTGATTGTCAAATGGTGCCATCGATGCACCCAGCCGATAAAAAAACCGCGTGTGAATCAGTCGGTGCAACCAATAGAACCAGGTGTCGAACAGTACGAGCGAGGCGACGGCCGATAACACCATCCCGCCAATGCCGGGCAACGGCCGCAATCCCCAGCCGAGAGTGGTGTAGCTCCAATGACCGGCGCCGAGCATTCCAGCGATGACCGCCAGCGAAACAACGCTCTGCCTAAAGTCGCGCTTGATATGTGACGTTGGCGTCTGCCGGGCGGATTGGATTTTGATGGCGTGGCGGTTCAGTCGCGTGACAACCACGCAAGTGATCAGGTAACAGGCGAGCAAAGCCGAGTAGTAAAGAGCAATAGTCGCCAACAGAGAACCAAACTGTCGAAAGAACATCTCGCGCCCACCCCCTGTTCGCATGTCCATCGATAGTGCGCGACGTCGATGGTCCGTGGCAATGGTAAAAGCCCCCATGCTCATGAAACAAAGGCGAAAATCGCGTGTCTATCAAGAACAAGATAGTCATTTCGGGACGGCCCGTGGGCCCTCGGGCGGAGCCCGCCCCGGTGTCGATGCTCGGGTCTGGACGGCGGTGGAGCCCTTTCGCGAATGTCGACCTCCTGGACGCCGAGGAAGGCACACGGATCAGGGCTGCCTACAGCGATAACTACGGGCGGCTCGTCGCCCTGAAGAATAAATACCATCCGACGAACCTGTTCCGCCTCAACCAGAACATCAAGCCGACAAACTAGGTTCGGATGCAGACACAAGGTCCACCTCAATCGTCATGGCCGGACTTGCGGGTTAGCGCCTCGCCCTCGCCGGCGAGCAACAGCCGGGCAGCGCGGTTGACGTGGTCGCGGCAGCCGCGCGGCCGGCCGGCGGAATTGCCCGACCGGCCCTTGGCGAACCGCCTGCGCCCATGCCGCGCTTCCTGTTCCACCTGTTTTATCTGGTCGAGATCAGGCATCACTCCATCTCGTTCGCTCACCGGCGCCGGCCATCGGCGCTCCCCGGAGCGACTGATACGCGAACATTATGGCAATTTTAGTGTTGCCGATCGGGCAACAAGTGGCTGCAGACGAACCGCGGCGTCACCCTTCGCTCCCATCGGCGAAGCCGGAAATGATGCTATGTCTCCGGCGCGGGTCGAGACCAGCCGGGTGTTCGAGAGTTTTACTGACAGCTAAGGGTTGATCTTCTAGAAGTCCCGATACGTGAAAAATTGAGCCAAGATCAAAGGGAGCACATGACCGCAACTGCCGAAACCATGCGGCCCAGGAAGGGCGCTCGTCATCACGGCCGATCGCCGGATCTGCTGACGATCGGGTTGGGCGCTCACCGGACGGAGCCCGAGGGACCCAATTTCGAACAAGCCTTCAAAAACATCGACGACGTTCTCCGGAAAGAGGCCGGCTGCACCACCGAGCTGGACTACACCGAGCAGACCTCGTGGCTCCTGTTCCTGAAATACCTCGACGGCCTGGAGCAGGACAAGGCCATGGAGGCCGAGCTCGAAGGCAAGAAATACACCTTCATCCTCGACAAGCCCTATCGCTGGGAAAGCTGGGCCGCGCCCAAGGGCAAGGACGGCAAGCTCGACCACAACAAGGCGATGACCGGCGACGACCTGCGCGACTTCGTCAATCAGAAGCTCTTTCCCTACCTGCACGGCTTCAAGCAAAAGGCCAGCGGGCCGAACACCATCGAATACAAGATCGGCGAAATCTTCGGCGAGATCAAAAACAAGATCTCAAGCGGCTACAATCTGCGCGAGATCATCGACCACATCGACGAGCTGCGCTTCCGCTCGCAGACCGAGAAGCACGAGCTGTCGCACCTCTACGAAGCCAAGATCAAGAACATGGGCAACGCCGGGCGCAACGGCGGCGAGTATTACACCCCGCGCCCGCTCATCCGCGCCATCGTCCAGGTCGTGCAGCCCCGAATCGGCGAGCGCATCTACGACGGCGCCTGCGGCTCGGCGGGCTTCCTGTGCGAGTCGTTCGATTACCTGAAAGCCAAGGGCGACCTGACCACCAAAGACCTCACGACGCTCCAGAAGCGCACCTTCTACGGCAAGGAAAAGAAGTCGCTCGCCTACGTCATCGCGATCATGAACATGATCCTGCACGGCATCGAGGCGCCGAACATCATCCACACCAACACGCTCACCGAAAACCTCGCCGACATTCAGGAAAAAGACCGCTACGACGTGGTGCTGGCCAATCCGCCCTTCGGCGGCAAGGAGCGCAAGGAAGTGCAGCAGAACTTTCCCATCCGCACCGGCGAGACCGCGTTCCTGTTCCTCCAGCACTTCATCAAGATGCTCAAGGCCGGCGGGCGCGGCGGCGTCGTCATCAAGAACACCTTCCTCTCGAACACCGACAACGCCTCGGTGAGCCTGCGCAAGCTGCTGCTGGAAAGCTGCAACCTGCACACCGTGCTCGACTGCCCCGGCGGCACGTTCCAGGGCGCGGGCGTGAAGACCGTGGTGCTGTTCTTCGAGAAAGGCGCGCCCGACGCGCAAAATCTGGTTCTACCAGCTCGACCCCGGCCGCAATCTCGGCAAGACCAACCCGCTCAACGACGACGACCTCGCCGAGTTCGTGAAGCTGCAAAAGACCTTCGCCGACTCGCCCAAGAGCTGGAGCGTGGACGCCAAGAGCATCGACAAGACGACCTTCGACCTCTCCGTGAAGAACCCGAACGGCGGCGAGGAAATCGCGCACCGCAGCCCGCAGGAGATCATGGACGAAATCGCCGCGCTGGACGCCGAGAGCGCGGAGGTGCTGGGGAATATCAAGGCGCTGCTATGAAGAATGCGATGGCAGACGGACCAACTCGGTAAAGTTTGCTCGTTTCTCAATCGCGGCATCTCACCAATCTATCTCGAAGACGGCGGCATATGCGTCCTGAATCAAAAGTGCATCCGGGATCATCGGGTCGGCTATGAGGCTTCCCGCAGACACGATCCGCAGGCAAAGAAGGTCGGAAAGGAGCGCCTCGTCCAGTTCGGAGATGTTCTCGTCAATTCAACCGGAACAGGGACGCTCGGCCGTGTCGCACAGTTACGCGAGAATCCTCCAGAGCCGACAACCGTTGACTCCCATGTAACCATCGTTCGCCCGAAGCCCGGCAAGTTCTGCCCAGACTTCTTCGGCTATATGCTCATGGTCACCGAGGACGCCATCAAGGAAGCTGGGGAGGGATGTGGAGGCCAAACCGAATTGGCCCGTTCGGTCTTAGAGGCCGACCGAAAATGAATTGAGTGATTTCAGTCGGTTGTGGCATGATGGTTGTGACAAAGCAATCATCGAGGCACAAGATGTGGACTGAAATCACTCGTCGGAAGTATGAGCGAGAGGGACATCGCTACGCAAGCGATCTGACGGATGGCGAATGGGCGCTGATTGAGCCGCATATGCCGGCGGCTAAGCGTTTGGGCCGACCGCGCGAGACCGAGCTGCGGGCGGTGCTCGATGCGATCTTGTATATCGCGCGGACTGGCTGTCAGTGGCGGATGATGCCGAAGGACTTCCCCCCGTTCACGACCGTGCAAGGTTATTTCTACGATTGGCGAGACGACGGCCTGTTTGAGAAGATCAATTTTGCGTTGCTGCTGCAAGCACGCGAAGCAGCGGGGCGCGAGCCGAGCCCGTCGGCCGGGGTTATCGACAGTCAATCGGCCAAGACCACCGAGAGCGGCGGGCCGCGTGGGTATGATGCGGCCAAGAAGGTCAAAGGGCGCAAGCGTCATATTGTGACCGATACGTGCGGTCTGCTGGTCGGTGCCGAGGTGCACCCCGCCGATGTCCAAGATCGCGATGGTGCCGTGCTGGTCATTGAGGCCATCCACCAGTTGTTCCCCTGGTTACGCCATCTCTTCGCAGATAGTGTCTACAATGGCCCCAATCTGCGCGAAGCTCTCGCCAAGTTCGGCAAGTGGACCATCGAGATCGTCAAACGCGCCGCTGACGCTGCCGGCTTTCAACTGCTGCCGCGCCGCTGGGTCGTCGAACGAACCCTCGCCTGGCTCAATCGAAACCGCCGCCTGGCAAAGGATTTCGAGGCTTCGATCGCGAGCGCCAAAGCGTGGGTTTACATCGCCTCTGTACAGCTCCTTATCAGGAGATTGGCTTGACCCTTACGCAATGTGTCTACGATATAATACAACCATTCCGATTATGATTCAGACACTTAGCCGAGAGGTTTTTGGTACATTACCCTGAATCCATATCCGAACAGCGGCGGATCGTCGGCATCCTCGACGACGCGTTTGCGGGCATTGCCAAAGCCAAGGCCAACGCGGAAAAGAACCTGCAAAACGCCCGCGCCCTTTTTGACAGTTATCTAAACTCTTGGTTCGCGGCGATGTGGAACTCGTGCGATCTCGTCACTCTCTCAGACTTGGCTACGGACATAACGGATGGCGATCATCTACCTCCGCCGAAAGCTATAACCGGCATCCCGTTTATCACCATAGGAAACATCAACAAGGAGACGCGAACGATCGATTTTGCTGATACCTTCATGGTACCTCACGAATATTTCAACAGCTTGAAACCGAACCGAAGGCCCAAGAAAGGCGACGTGCTTTACACGGTCACTGGCTCGTTCGGTATTCCCGTAATTGTAAGCGACGATTTCAAGTTTTGCTTCCAACGACACATTGGATTGATTCGCCCGAATGCACACACACAGACTAAATGGCTTTATTATCTTCTTTTATCGCCACAAGTGTTAGCGCAAGCGACCGAACGCGCTACCGGGACGGCTCAGAAAACCGTTTCCCTGACAGTGCTCAGAACCTTCAGGGTACCGAGGGTGTCGTTGTCGCAACAACAGTCTGCGGTAGCCGTGGCTTGATGCTCTTGCCGACGAAACCCAACGTCTCGAGTCCATTTACCAGCAGAAACTCGCCGCGTTGGAGGCACTAAAAAAGTCGCTGCTGCACCAAGCCTTCACCGGCGAATTTTCGATTTAGAAGCCAACCATGAACGAGGCCGAGACCAGGGCCGAGCATATCGACCCCGCATTGGCGGCGGCGGGCTGGGGTGTGGTCGTGGGCAGCCGCATCCGGCGCGAATATCCGATCACTCTTGGGCGCATTGAAGGGCACGGCCGGCGCGGCAAGGCGCTTACCGCCGATTACGTGCTGATCCATCGCAATCACAAACTTGCCGTCGTCGAGGCCAAGGCCTGGGACGAAGAGGTAACCGAGGGAGTGGCGCAGGCCAAGAACTATGCCGGAAAGCTCACCGTCCGCTACACCTACTCGACCAACGGGCGGGGCATCTACGGCATCGACATGCAGACCGGCACGGAAGGTGCCGTACCGCAGTTTCCGGCGCCGGACGAACTTTGGAACCTGACCTTTGCCGAGCCGAATGCGTGGCGCGACCGCTTTGCCGCCGTGCCATTTCCAAACAAGAGCGGAACCTGGCAGATACGTTATTATCAGGAGATCTCGGTCAACCGAGTGCTCGAAAGTATCGCCGGGGGCGCCAAACGGATATTGCTGACTCTTGCCACCGGCACCGGCAAGACATCCATCGCCTTCCAGATCGCATGGAAGCTATTTCAAGCGCGCTGGAATCTGAGCGGTGAACCATCCCGCCGGCCGCGCATCCTCTTCCTAGCCGATCGCAACTATTCTCGCCGATCAGGCATTTCGGGATTTCACCTCCTTCGCCGCATTTGAGGACAACGCGCTCAAGCGCATCGAACCGAACGAAATCCGCAAAAAAGGTCATGTGCCAACCAATGCCAGCGTTTTTTTCACGATCTTCCAGACCTTCATGAGCGGGCCGCCAACGGACGGTCAGCCCAGCCCGTATTTTGGCGACTACCCGCCCGACTTCTTCGATTTCATCATTATCGACGAATGCCACCGCGGCGGCGCCAATGACGAAAGCAACTGGCGCGGCATTCTCGATTACTTCGCTCCGGCGGTGCAGCTCGGCCTGACCGCTACACCGAAACGCGACGAAAACGTCGACACTTATGCCTATTTCGGCGATCCGGTCTATACCTACTCGCTCAAGGAGGGCATTAACGACGGCTTCCTGACCCCGTTCAAGGTCAAGCAGATTTCGACGACGCTCGACGACTATGTCTATACACCCGACGATAAGCTGATCGAGGGTGAGATTGAAGTTGGCAAGCGCTACACCGAGACCGACTTCAACAAGATCATCGAAATCAAAGAACGCGAAGTGCACCGCGTGAAGCTATTCATGGAGCAGATTAACCAGAACGAAAAGACGATTGTGTTCTGCGCCACCCAGCTTCACGCGCTGGCGGTGCGTGACCTTGTCAACCAGCTCAAAACGAGCAAGGACCCGAATTATTGCCAGCGGGTCACCGCCGACGATGGCGGTCTTGGCGAGCAGTATCTGCGGGACTTTCAGGACAACGAAAAGACGATCCCGACGATCCTAACCACATCGCAAAAACTTTCAACCGGGGTGGATGCCCGCAACATCCGCAACATCGTGTTGATGCGCCCGATCAACTCGATGATCGAGTTCAAGCAGATCATCGGTCGCGGCACGCGGCTCTATGACGGCAAGGACTACTTCACAATCTACGATTTTGTGAAGGCGCATCATCATTTCAGCGACCCGGACTGGGACGGGGAACCGATCGAGCCCGAGCCCGAGCAACCCGGCGCGGTTTCCCCGCCAATTGGTCTGACCGAGCCCCCGGTGCCAGAATTTGAACGGAGCCCGCGTCCTCAGAAGATCAAAGTTGAGCTCGCCGACGGCAAGGCGCGCACCATCCAGCACATGATGGCAACGAGCTTTTGGCATCCCGACGGTACGCCGATGTCCGCGCAGCAATTCATGGAAATGCTGTTTGGCACGCTACCCGAGTTTTTTAAGGACGAGGCCGAACTGCGTGCGCTGTGGAGCGCGCCCGATACTCGCGCCAAGCTGTTGCAGGGTTTGGCCGAAAAGGGGTTTGGCAGAGGACCAGATGGCGGAAATGCAGCGGGTCATCGACGCCGAGAAAAGCGACCTCTTCGACGTATTGGCGCACGTCGCCTATGCGCTGCCGCCGCTCACCCGCGAGGAACGCGCCGCGAAGGCCAAAATCGAGATCAGCACGCACTTCAACAGCAAGCAGCAGGTCTTCCTTGCGTTCGTACTGTCCCATTATGTGCGGCTGGGCGTCGAAGAACTGGATCGGGAGAAATTGCACCCGTTGCTCTTGCTCAAATATCACAATGCGATAGCCGATGCCGTTGCCGACCTCGGCAAACCCGGAGAGATCAGGAATGTCTTCACCGGCTTCCAAAAGTATCTCTATCAGGACGCGGCATGACTTTCCGGGGCCTAAATCCGCTTGTGCTATTCTAACGCACATGGACACCGAGCCACAACAACCGGAAGACCTCGCGAACCTTTACCGTCGCGCGTTCGCCGGGTATGGCGCGCGTGCGCTATGGAACAAGCGCGATTTCCCGAAGGACTGGGCGCTGACCCGGAACAACCTCGGCAACGCCTATGCGCAGCTGCCGACCGGCAATCGCAGCGAAAACTTAACTGCGCGATCGCTTGCCACGAGGCGGCTGCACACGGGTACGACGCCATCGGTATGACAAACGCGGCAGACCGCGAGCAGCGGCTCAGCAGCTACAAAAGGACTAGCTAGCTAGACGGCATGGGGAGTTTGGCGCGCGTTCATCCAACACGCGGGGACGCTGGCCAATGGCTCTATCTCCCCGCAGGCGGGGCGATGGAGATTGCTCGTCAATTCAGCCGGATCTCGGTGATGTGGCGTGGGTCCTGTTTTAGTTCGCCGCGCTCGACCTTCTTGACGATGTCGACGAGGCGCTCGTTGGCGCGGGCCTGGATGCCGACCTGCTCGCCTTCGCGCACGACGAAGCCGTTCAGGAATTCGATCTCGGTGCGCCGGCCTTTGGCCATGTCCTGGCCCATCGACGGGCGCTGATCGGGCGAGCCGCGCCCGACCCGCGAGAGGCGCCGCTCGTCGAAGGTCTTCAGCGCGGCGGCGTCGCCCTCGCCGGCGCGGGCGATCGTCTCGGGCGGGAGGTGGTCGATCTCTTCGAGCCGATAGCCGCGTGCCTCGCCGATGCGGATCGCCTCGCTGCCGAGCCGCGCCTGGAAATGGCGGATCGCCTCGTTCTGCGCGATCTGTGCGCCGGAAAGCCCGGTGCAGGCCGAGACCCCGTTCGCCATTGTGTTGGCGACGAGCTTCGACCAGCGTTCGCCCCACAGATTGTCGGTGACCTTGGCGCTGTCGGCATATGAGACCAGCCGGCACACCTCATGCGCCCGCTCGGTGATCGTGCCGTGGACTTCGCCGGTGCGGTAGACGGTGTGCGCCGCGCCGCCCTTGACCCCGCCGCGATGGACATGGCCCGGCTCGACGAGACCGACGCTGATGTTGCTGGCGATGCAGCCCATCGTCTTGCCCCAGCCGACCACACCGGCAATCGTCTCCTCGTTCATGCAGTTCTGCAGTGAGACGACATAGCCGCCGGGTGCCAGATACTGGCGGATCATCATCGCCGCCCATTGCGTATCATAGGATTTCGTGCAGACGAAGGCGATGTCGATCGGCGCCTCCTTGGCGAGATGCTGCGCCTCGGTCAAATGCAACGCCCGAACCTGGACCGTGAACGGCTCCTCGCCCTCGTGATGTGTGATGCGCAAGCCGTTCTTCTTCATTTCGTCGACGTGCGCCGGCCACATATCGATAAAGGTCAAATCCTCGCCGGCCCGTACCATATGCGCCCCGGTATAACCGCCGACCGCTCCGACCCCGACGACCGCTATTCTCTTCCCCATCACCGATCTCCTGTCATAATCCGCTACTCGAAATGACCTCGATGTTCGTAACGACTATTGTCGCCCCCGCGAAGGAGCGAATGAAGGACCCTTGCGCCACGATTCGAATCGTCTCCCCGGCGAAAGCCGGGGCCCATCACTCCGCCGCACGAGCCTGTCATTTGTCGGTGAGCTGGGCGATTGCTTGAGAAGTTCGAGGCGATGGCGCCATGGGTCCCGGCTTTCCGCCGGGAAGACAATGGTTATTTTGCGCATCCAAACCTCGATCCCGATTTCTTCACACGCTGGAAGGCGCGGGTGGAGAGCGTGCTCCTGCCTTGAGCAAGAGGCAAACGCCATCGTGATCGGATGAAGGCGCTCGATATGCGGGCGGCGGCCCGGCCGCGGCGGCTGCTGTTCCAGAAGTATTTCACGGCGCTGTTCGTCGCGGTTGTCGTGCCGTTGCTCGCCAACGGGGCGAGCGAGGCGTGGTTTGGGTATCGCGACCAGCGCGAGGTGCTGAGCCAGCGGCTCCACGCCGAAGCGCGCTCGGCGGCCGGTAAGATCCAGGCCTTCCTCGACGACATCACCGACCAGTTGCAATGGACGGTGCAATTGCCGTGGCGCGACGGCATGGACGAGCGGCACCGCTTCGACGTATTGCGGCTGATGCGTCAAGTGCCCGCGGTCGTCGAGGTCACGCTCGTGGACGGCCAGGGCATCGAGCGGCTGCACGTCTCGCGGGTCGATCCCGATGTCGTCAACAGCGGCACCGACCGCAGCAACGATCCGGCGGTGCTCGGCGCCCGGTCGGACCGCATCTGGTATGGCCCGGTGTCGTTGTACCAGGGCTCCGAGCCGCATATGACCATCGCCGTCGCCGGGGCGCGCGAGATCAACGGCGTGACGATTGCCGTCGTCAATCTCAAGCTGATCTGGGACGTGATCCAGGTGATCCATGTCGGGCAATCGGGCGATGCCTTTGTGCTCGACCGCCCCGGCCGTCTCGTCGCGCATCCCGACATCAGCCTGGTGTTGCGCGGCGAAGGCGACCCGTCGGCGGCGCGCCTCAAACAATTGCAGCAGGCGGCGATCGCCGGCGGCGGCGAGACCGACCAAGGGCATCGATGCCGAGGGCCGCTCCGTCATCGCCGCGATGGCGCCGATCCCCGGGCCGGATTGGATGGCGTTTGTCGAGCAACCCATGGCCGAAGCCCTGACGCCGATCCGCGCGGCGCTGTGGCGAACCGGTCTGCTGCTGCTCGCCGGCGCGTTTTTCGCCGCATTGCTCGCCTATCTGCTGGCGCGCCGGATGAGCGGGCCGATCGCCCTGTTGGAGAAAGGGGCCGAACAAATCGGCGCCGGGCATTTCGACCACAAGATCGAGATCGCCACCGGCGACGAGCTTGAAGGGCTGGCGCGACGGTTCAACGAGATGGCCGCCGAGCTGGCGATATCGCAGGAGCGCTCGGAACGGATCGCGCGCCTCAAGCGGTTTCTCGCGCCGCAAGTCGCCGAGCTCGTCGAAGGAAGCGACCAAGAGGCCCTGCTCGACAGCCACCGCGCCGAAGTGGTCGTCATCTTCTGCGACCTGCGCGGCTTCACCGGCTTTTCGGGCTCCGCCGCGCCGGAGGAGGTGATGGGGCTTCTGCAGGAATATTATGAAGCGCTTGGCGTGATCATCACGCATTACGAGGCGACCTTGACCTGCTTTATGGGTGACGGGGTGATGCTACTGCTGAACGCGCCCGTCCCGTGCCCGGACCCGGCTCTGCGCGGCCTGGAAATGGCGGTGGAAATGCAGCGCTCGGTCCAATCGCTGATGGCCGGCTGGCGTGCGCGCGGGCACACGATCGGCTTTGGGGTGGGTCTCGCCAAAGGCCCGGCGACGGTCGGCCGTATCGGCTATGAGGGCCGCTCGGACTACACCGCGATCGGCAGTGTCGTTAACCTGGCGTCGCGCATCTGCGCCGCCGCCGAGGACGGGCAGATCCTGATCGATGCAACCGTGGCGGCGGAGGTCGGCGATGCCTTCCGGTTGGCGCCGCTCGGCACGCGCCCCTTGCGCGGCTTTGCCGAAGCGGTCCCGGTCTTTGCCGTCCAGCCGCACGGCTGCGATTTGGGAATCCTGCCCGCCGCACAATAGGCCGGTGGGTTTCCGCCCCATGTTTTTCGCTGTATAGCGTCAATGATGACAGTAATCACGGACACGGACGCATTGGCCGCCTTTTGCGAACGGCAAAAGGATGCGAGCTTTATTGCGGTCGACACCGAGTTCATGCGCGAGCGGACCTATTGGCCGATCCTGTGCCTCGTGCAGGTGGCGGGCCCGCAGGAAGCGGCGGCGATCGATGCGCTCGCCCCCGGCATCGATCTCGCTCCGCTTCTCGCTCTGATGGCGAATCCGGGCACGTTGAAGGTGTTCCACGCGTCGCGCCAGGATATCGAGATCTTCTTCAACCTGTCCGGCGCGGTGCCGGCACCGCTCTTCGACACCCAAATCGCCGCCATGGTCTGCGGCTTTGGCGATGCGGCGAGCTATGAGACCCTGGTCGCCAAGCTCGCCCGAGCCTCGCTCGACAAATCCTCCCGGTTTACCGACTGGTCGCATCGGCCTCTGACCGAGCGGCAGATCCGTTACGCGCTCGCCGACGTCGTCCACCTCCGCACCGTCTACGAGAAGCTGCAGCAACAACTGGCGTCAAACGGCCGGGCGAGCTGGTTCGCCGAGGAAATGGCCGAATTGTCCAACCCCGAGACCTACCGGGGCGATCCGAGCGAGGCGTGGCGGCGATTTCGGCTGCGCGGCCGGATCGACGCGCGGTTCTTCGGCGTATTGCGAGAGTTGGCGGCGTGGCGCGAGACGGCGGCGCGGCAACGCAATCTGCCGCGCGGGCGGATCATGCGGGACGAAGCGGTGCTTGAGATCGCCGCCCATGCGCCGCGCTCGATCGAGGCCCTGGCGCGGACCCGCAGCCTCGGCAAGGGCATCGCCGAGGGCAAGCTCGGGGGCGAGATCCTGGAAGCGGTGCAGCGCGGGCTGGCCACGACCGGGATGGTCGAGCCGCCGGCTGCCGCGCGAGCGGATTCGCCACCCGGCCTCGGCCCGCTGATCGAGCTGTTGCGCGTCTTGCTGAAACAGCGCTGCGACGACCATCAGGTCGCGCAAAAGCTCCTGGCCTCGGCCGATGATCTAGAAGCGATCGCCGCCGATGACGACGCACCGGTGAAGGCGCTTTCCGGATGGCGCCGCGAAATTTTTGGCAAGGACGCGCTGGCCCTGAAGCACGGCAATCTCGCCCTGACCGTCCGGCGCAACCGGATCACCCTCGTCGAGCTGGCCGACGCCAACGGCGGCCGGCAATAGCGGCGGGCCGATCAATCTCTAATTGCATTGAAACCTGACGGAAGTCCTTCAAGGGATCACCAGTCCGTTTCGTCGTTCCAGCGAAAGGGCAGGGCTGTCCGGGAAAATCCCCAAGGGGTGTGGATGCGAACGCGCAGGAACCCCTGTACAACTCAGAGTCGTCATGGCCGGACTTGATCCGGCCATCCACTCCTTGCAACCTGCGCGGGCGGCACTGGCGACTGGCGTAGATGCGCGGGTCAAGCCCGCGCATGACGACCTTTGGTTGGCCGCGATCAAGACACAACAACCCGTTACGGTTCCCGGGACAGCCCTGCGCGAAAGCGGGAACCCAGAGCAGCAAGGCCGCAGCGATTGCCCCCGTTCAAGCCAGAGCCTGCCCCTGGCGAAAGCAGGGGGGCGGGCTCTGGACCCCGCTTTCGCGGGAAAGACGCGTAGCAGCGGGAAGATAGCTCAGCTCATGCCGAAATTAGCTTTGCCAACTCCTGCGGCGCCGGCGGGGCGCCGGGGAGGACTGCTTCGAGCTGGCGGTCGGTGAGCCGCATGTGGCGCTCGAGGATCGCCGACAGCACGGTACGAAAATCGGTGGTGACCGCGAGATCGCGCCGCTGGTAGAGCTGCGCGGGAGCTAGACCGGGCCAATCGCCGTAAATCCGGCCGCCATTGACGTTGCCGCCCAATACCCAGATGACGTTGCCGTGGCCGTGATCGGTGCCCCGGTTGCCGTTCTCTCGAAAGGTGCGGCCGAATTCCGACAGGACGACGACGATGGTGTCCTGCCAAGCATCGCCCGATCCTCGGGCAAGGGCGGCGAGACCCTCGCCGAGTGGGCGCAAATGATCCGCCAGTTGCCCGTTATGGTTGCCCTGGTTGATGTGGGTGTCCCAACCTCCAAGCCCGATTGCCGCAACCCGCACGCCGGGGTGACGGCGGATCAGCAGCGCGAGCCGGGTTGCCTGGCCGGGAAAGCCGGCCGGCGGCGGCGCGCCATTATCGGCAATCTGCCGCTCGTTGCTCAAAGCGCCGATCAATTGCGCGCGCGCCGTCCGGCCTTCGCGGTACGATCTGGCGAGGTCGTCATTGCCGGAATAAAGCCGATCGAACGCGCTGGCGATTTCCGGCTGATCGATCGGCAATGGCCGGGCGCCGTTGGGGCCGAGCGGCAGGGTGGCGACGGGCGCCTTGCCCGCCAGGATGCGCGGGACGGTCGGGCCGATGCTGATCGCGTCGGTCGCGCCGCGCGGGCCGGGCAGCGCCAGCAGCAGGCGGTTCATCCAGCCGTCGCGGGTGGTGCCCTGCCCCGGGGTGCCGTTTTCGATATAGAGTTGCGCGTCGAAATGCGACCGCGTCGGGTCGGGCGAACCCGCGGCATGAACAAACGCGAGCCTGCGCTCGGCCCACAGCGGCATAAGGCTCGCGAGGGCCGGGTGCAACCCGAAATGCCCGTCGAGCGCCAGGGCGCCGTCCGGCTTGCCCGGCGGCGCGATCGCGATCGATTGGCGTTCCTGGTAATAGGCTCCGTCGGCGTAGGGGATTACGACATTGAGGCCGTCGACCGCGCCGCGCAGCAGAATCACAATCAGGCGCTTCGGGCTCTCATCGGATACCGCCGCCCAGGCGTCCGGCCCAAACCAGAAGGGCGCTGCGGCCGCCCGTCTGATGAAATCACGTCGGTGCACGGTCCGCCTATCGACGCATAAAGTCGGGACTGCCGAGAATCAGGGCGGCGCGCAGCCCTTTCGGCGATTCATTAATGACAGCGCGGGTTTCCTCGCTCAGCGCCGAACCGTAGATCGCTTCGAGATGCGCATCATCGACCGCACCTGGGCTGCCTCGGACCAATGCGGTCGCGAAGGTGATGCGGCGGGTTGTTGCGTCGGGGCTGAGCCAGGCGTCTTCGGTGTTCTTGTACCCGTCCGGCGTCAAGCAGCCGAAAAGGGGCATGCCGAACTGGTCCATCGCGCCGAGCAGCGGCCGGACACTGCCGAGGGACACCCCCGCTGCGCGCACTGCCGAGATCACGAACTGATAAGGTGTCTTGTACTTGGCGCGCTTGCTGTCCCAGAATTCGTTGCTGGCGAAAAGCGTCTTCAGCATCTCCCTTATATTGCCGTCGGTCTCGAGAAACCGCGCCGCGAGCCGCTCGACCAACCCCGTGGGTGGCTCGTCGGCGACAAAGTATTGCGCCAGCTCGAATGCGATGTGATGGGCGGTTGCCGGGCTGCGCGCCAGGATGTCGAGCGCCTCCTCACCCTCCGCCTTGCCGCGCAACTGCAGGGGGTGGCCGAGGAAAACCTTTGGACTGTAATCGTGGCGCGCGCCTTCGAAGACCGCGGCGTATTCGGGAAACGCGCGGGCATCCGGAGAATTGACGCCCCACCCGGTCAAGACCCTGGCCAAGGTCACGACATCCTCCTGCGTGTATCCGCCATTGGCGCCGAGCGTGTGCAACTCCATGACCTCGCGCGCAAAATTCTCGTTCAGTCCCTTCTGTCTGCCGCGGGCGCCGGGGCTTCCCGGGGCGGTGCTGAGTGCGTTGTCGAGATAAACCAGCATCGCCGGATGTTTTGTCGTGGCGAACAGCAGATCTCGGAAACGGCCCAGCACAAAGGGGCGGATCGCCTCCTGCTCGTAATTTCCGATCCATACATCGTCCATCCCCTTGCCGGAGAACACATTGAAATGGTTGAACCAGAAATCGACCATGACTTCGTGCAGCTGCCGTGGGCTCAGCACGGCTCTGAGGATGCGCGCCTCGCTGGCGTCCCGCAGGATGATTCGCACCCGTTCGCGCTGAGCCTTCTCCAGCTCGGGATTGGGCTTGAAGCCACGCAAGCTGCGCAGTGGCCCATAAAGCTGACGCAGCTGAACCGGGTTGAGCTTCAAGGTATCGAGCTGGGCCAGGCGCCATCGCAGCTCGGCTGGCTCCGGCGTGGAGTTCGGGTCGAGTTGTTCGGCGATGTAGCGCTCGACGCCGATCGTCTTGACGTGCGAAACCTCTTCGAGGGTCGGGCCGAAGGCGAGCCGGTTCAGGAGGTGGACGACCGCCTGATCAGAGACCGGCTCGGCGCCGAGCGCGAGTAACGACGGCAGAGCAATCAGCAGCCCCGCCGCCGCAGCGAAGAACCGGTAAAAGCGCGAGCGCCCACGCGCCCCGTTAGTCATCGGGTCCCGCCATCCCCCCGATTGCAGGCGGCTACAGGATAGTCAAACTCGGCCCCGGCGCAAGCCGACGAGCGGTTCCCTTGCCGAGGGCGGGTTCGATTTACGGCGGTGCGCGCACCGGGACTTCATCGCGGTTTGGGCTCGGCATGCCGGAAGCGCGAACGGACGCGCGTCGCGGCAGGCGCACGAAATTGAGCAGGCGGGATAGACTGGCGACCGCGGCGAGCCCGGAAAAGCCGGCGGCGATCAGGATGGCCGTGGTCGGGCTGGTGCCGCCGCCGGGTCCGGCGTAGCCGAAAACCAGCGCCACCAGAGCGGCGCCGATCGTCTGGCCGAGCAGCCTGGCGGTCGCTTGAATGGCACCGGCACCGCCGCTGCGTTCGCGCGGCGCATTGCTGACGATGGCGCGATTGTTCGGCGATTGGAAAAACCCGAACCCGAAGCCGCAGACGGCGATTCGCCAGATGATGCTGGCATCGCCTGGTTGAGCTGGCAGCAATGCCAGCAGAATAAAGCCGAGGCTCAGCACGCCGAGCCCGATGCCGCCGAGAATTCCGGCGGGATAGCGGTCGGCCAGCCGGCCGGCGATCGGCGCGATCATTGCGACGGTCACCGGCCACGGCGTGATCAAGAGCCCGGTTTCGACCTGCGAGCGGCCGATCACGTCCTGGAAGTAAAAAGGCAGCGCGACAAACACGATCCCTTGCGCGACAAATGCGCAAACCGATGTCGTGACCGAAAGAGCGAAAACCGGCCGCTTGAAGAGATCGACAGGCAGCAGCGGCATGGCCAGGGAGTTTTGCCGGCGCACCAGGACGTAGCCGACGAGGAGCGCGCCGGCCAGTTCGCCAAGCACTAGGAGAGCCGGGTGGTGGTGGCCGATGCCGTTGATCCCGCTGATCAGGAAGGCAAAGGCGATTGCGCTTAAAACCGCGCTCGCCAGGTCGAAGCGATGATCGGAGGGCGGCGTCGACGGCAAGAGGCGCCACGACATCGCGAGCGCGACGATGCCGATCGGGACATTTATCGCGAACAGCCAGGGCCACGACGCGACCGCCAGGATCGCCGCGGCGACGCTCGGGCCGGCGGCCGACGATATCGAGACGACGACCGAAACCATCGCAATGCCGCGGCCCAACTGACGCCGCGGATAGGTAAAGCGCACCAGCGCCGTGTTGACGCTCATCATGCCGGCGGCGCCCAGCCCCTGCAGCGCGCGGCCCAGGGTTAGCATCGGCAACGAGTGCGACAAAGCACTGACGAGCGCGGCGCCGGTAAACACGACGAGGCCAATCATGTAGATGCGGCGATAGCCGAAAATGTCGCCGAGCGAGGCGAACGGCAGCAGCGAAATGACGACCGCAAGCTGGTAGGCGTTGATGACCCAGATCGAATTGGCGGCGCTGGCGTGGATTTCCTTCGCGATCGCCGGCAACGCGATATTCGCGATCGCGCTGTCGAGCACCGACAGCGCCATCCCGACCGCGAGGTTCAGGATCGCCCAATATCTCAGTGGGAGCGGGAGTCCGTCTTCCGCCGTGTTCATTATGCCGCGGGTCTCGCCATCCGGCCCGAATACTGGAAGTGTTGCTGACTTATGCCGCCGCGCCCGCTCGCGCCAGACCCGACAACGCAGCCACCGCGAGCGCGCATAGCGAGAGCCGCTCGCTCCACCGTGTCTGCGGCCTCTACACCCTAAAGGGAGGAGGGCTTCTCGCTACGATCCAAGATGCGTGGGTCGGTCGCGTGACAAGCGGCAAGACTTACCGGTATACCTGCACAAACGATCCTTGGGCAGCGCGCCGCTGCGAAGGCCGGAGGAGTGAGGGGAGAAAGCGCATCGCCGGCAGCCAACCGGGCCGCGACCACCGCGACGATTATCTGCGCCTGCGTCATGCAGGGGCTCGACACGACGATCGTCAATGTCTGCCTGCCGCACATCCAGGGGAGTATGTCGGCGGCGCAGGACCAGATCTCGTGGGTATTGACGTCCTATATCGTCGCCTCGGCGATTATGATGCCGCTGACCGGCTGGCTCGCCGGGCACTTTGGGGTCAAATACATCTTTCTCGCCTCGGTCGTCGGGTTCACGATCGCCTCGGCGCTGTGCGGCGCCGCAACCAGTCTCACCCAGCTGGTGCTCTATCGCCTCCTGCAGGGCGTATGCAGCGCTGGGCTCGTGCCGCTCGGCCAAGCCACATTGTTTACGATCTATCCACGCGAGCGCCACGGCTACGCGATGGCGATCTTCAGCACCGGCGCGATGATGGGGCCGATCATCGGACCGACATTGGGCGGCTGGCTGACCGATAATTTCGGCTGGCGCTGGTGCTTTTACATCAACCTGCCGGTCGGCGCATTGTGCGCGCTCGGCATCTTTGTCTTCATCCGCCATTCCCGCACGATGCGCCGCGACCCGTTCGACGGCTTCGGCTTTGCAATGCTGAGCCTCGGCGTCGGCTCATTGCAACTGATGCTCGACCGCGGCCAGCTCAAGGACTGGTTCCACTCGACCGAGATCCGGATCGAGACAACGGTCGCGGGGCTGTGCTTCTACCTGCTGGCCGTCCATACGGCGACGGCCGGCGAGCGCTCGTTCCTCAATCGCGAGCTGTTGAAAAGTCCGAATTTTGTCGCCGGCAGCGTGCTGATGTTCGGAGTCGGCATGATCCTCAGCGGCACATTGGCGCTATTGCCGTCGATGATGCAGGTATTGCTGAATTACCCGGTGTTCGACGCCGGATGGATGATGGCGCCGCGCGGCTTCGGCACGATGCTGGCGATGTTCATCGTCGCCCGCATGATCAACCGCGTCGACAACCGCCTGTTCATCCTGGTCGGGTTTCTGCTGACCGCGGCCTCGCTGTGGCAGATGACCGGCTATTCGCTCTACATGGGGTCGGGACCGATCCTCTTCGCCGGCTTCGCGCAGGGCTTTGGGCTCGGCTGCACCTTTGTCCCGCTGAATCTGTTGGCATTGTCGGGCCTGCCGCATCACATCCTGACCCAGGGGACCGCATTGCGGGCACTGATGCGCATGCTGGGCGGCAGCATCGGGATCGCGATCCTTGAAAGCGAGCTCAGCCAGAACACGCAGATCGTCCATTCGCGCCTGATGGAGCACCTGCGACCGGACAACCCGCTTGCCCAGGCGCCCTACCTCACCGCGCCGTTCAGTCTAACCGACCCCTCAGGGATCGCCGCGCTCAATCACGAAGTCACCCGCCAAGCCGCAATGATCGCCTACAACGACGATTTCGCGTTGATGCTGATCGTCATCCTCGCTTCCTTGCCCTTATTGCTCCTGGTCCGCACCCCTCGCCGCCAACCGATGCCGGCGGCGGCGGATGATTAGTTGCTCCGACTTTCAGGCTGACTGGGGTTCACGAGATAAGGCCGAAGGTGCGCGATGCGCCAACAGCTGACGTTCATCGTGCCTTCTCCCAAACCACGGTCGACCCTAAGCGGACCCTCAGGCTTTGCAGCCGGAGCGGCTCCTGCCATGCCCCTAAGCGGTCATCCACGGCCGTCACGAGAACTGGCTGGGTCGGGTGGGGACTCGCCATTCGTCCGATCCTGGCAAGGGCCGAAGCTTGCGGCGCCGTCTGGTTTGGCGCAAAACTTGCCGTCCCGAAAATTGACAAACATCGGTCGGTTTTGCATCGACTTCACGATGGAGGCGAGGAGCATGACAACACGCCGCTCTCTTATCGCTCAGTTGCCCGCTGCCGCCGTCGCGGGGAGCTTCGCTCTGCGGGCGCGGGCGGTCTTTGCCGCCGACAAGAGCGTCACCGTCGGCATCACCGTTCCGCTGACCGGATCCGATACGGAACAGGCGACCCTCATGAAGGAGGGCGCGATGATCGCGGTCGACGACGCCAATGCCAAGGGCGGCGTTGCCGGCTACAAGATCAACGTGATCGTGCTCGACAACGGTACTGCCACCGCCGGGCAATACGATCCGGCGCAGGCCGCGACCAACGCCCGCAAGCTTGTCTCCAACCCGAGCGTCGTTGCCAATGTCGGGCCACAAAACAGCGGGTCCGGCAAGGCAATGGCGCCGATCCTCAGCCAGGGCAATTTGGCGACGATCACGCCGTCCTCGACCAATCCCGACATCACCGACCCCAAGTTTGCCCCGCAGTTCCGGCCCGCCGGCAAGGCAATCTATTTCCGCACGGTGACGACCGATGCCTATCAGGGCCCCAACATGGCGAATTATTTCGCCCAGAAGCTGAAGGTCAAAAAAGTCTTCATCATCGACGACACCGGCGCTTACGGCGTCGGCATCGCGGACGCTTTCGAGGCGCAGGCCAGGAAGAACGGCATGACCGTGCTGGGCCATGACCAGGTCAATCCGCTGGAGGCCGACTACACGACGGTCCTCACCAAGATCAAAGGGCTCGATCCCGAGGCTCTGTACTACGGCGGGAGCTCGCTGGCGGGCGTCAAAGTCGTCAAGCAGTCCTATGACGTCTTGCCCAAGATCATCAAAGGCGGCGGCGATGGCGTCTACGGCGCCTCGCTGTTGAAGGGCGCCGGCTATCCCGCGGTCGAAGGCTGGTACGCGACGATTGCCGCACCCTATCTTGCGGATAACCCGGATGTCGCGCCGTGGATCAAAAGGTATGAAGAAAGATACGGGCACGGGCCGACGTCCTATTCGTTCACGGCCTATGACGCGATGCTGGTCGTTCTCGATGCGATCGAGCGCGTCGCCACATCGGGCAAGCCGGTCAACCGCGACGCGGTGCGCAACGCAATCCAGACCGCCAATGCCAAAACATTGCAGGGGGTGGTCAGCTTCGACGAGAACGGCGACATCAAAGACCGCACTGTCAGCGTCTTCCGGTACCAATACGATGACAAATATCCGGAGGACGCGGTCCTCCATCAATACAAATATCTCGGCGTCGCACCGCAAACCTCGTAAGGGTTGGTGAAACGACAGCGTTGCGCCGGAGCGAGCCAGTCGCCCGCCGACGAACGAATGGCTGCTAACGGCGCTGAGCTGCCGAAAATCTTGCTAGCGACGTTCGGTTGAAGTTGCCCCATAGCTGCCTATCGCAAACCACTTCACATCAACGAGTTGAGGTCGCCGCTTCCGTCCGCACATACCGGCCGGCGACTAGCCGCGTTGAGCGTCGGCGCATTATAATGATGGCTGCGGCCAGCAATTCCATCCCGATCCAGAGGCGGAGCGCCGCGCTGTAGCCACCCGTAAGATCCCGTGAGAGTCCGAGACCTCCCGGCGCGAATGTGATCGCGCTTAGCTTCTGGGCCTCGTTGCCGCCCGGCTTGAATTCGGCCGCTTATCGCGCGTCCACCCAGGTGTTTGACCCCACCAGCCTGACGGCCACATTCGAGAAGAAAAGGTGCAGCGGATCGCCGTTGCGCGTTCCGCGGTGATCCAGTGAGAAGAGCAACGGCCCGGCCTTCTTGTAGTCGGCCCAGGTGGCAAAGACCTCGAGCTTGGGGGACCCGCCACGGTGATAGGCCATTTCTTCGACCCGGCCGTCGCTGCCGACGTATAGCTCCCAGGTGTCACCCGGCGAGTAGCCGCCGTCGGAAGAATATTTCGCGACAATCTTCTCAGCGGAACCATTCCCCTGCGGCAGTTTCTGCACGCTGGCACCTTCGACCGCAGCGTTGGTGTCCCAGGACAAATGAAATGGGAGGAGCAACCAATAATTGTCATTTAGGAAGCCCGGATCGATGTCGTCCCTCACGTTGGCCGGCTGGCTGCCCAGTTGAGAGCGCAGGTAGGTAACCTTCACCGGATTGCCCGACTTGTCCTTCCCGTCATAGGTGACCTGGTCGGTCTTGGGTTCCCAGGTCCATGATCTGGAGGCATTGAGTCCCGGGGCCTCTGCGTTGAAGGTGTAGCGGATCGCTTCGATCTGCCCAAACGATTCGAGACCATAGGTCTTGGTGAGCTTTTCAAGGATCGGCGGACGCTGCTGCGCGCCTGAAGCCGCAGAGAGGATCAACAGCATGCCGAGGGCCAAAAGGCGGATCGCACGGAGTTGGGTCAAAATCGTCATGAACGTCCCTCCTCGGGTGAATGGGAGGCGCGCTGTTGTGCCCAGGAATGACCAGGATCTGGCACGACCCGTTCCTCTTCCCGTTCCTGCGCAGCGCAGCTTGTTGCGACATGAGCATATCATCGCACGGTAGTTGACCCAATCGCGCCGTCGAGGACAGCGATTTGGCTGAACCCCCAGCGCTGGTGCGTCTCCCTGCTGAGCCGGGACTTAGGCTTACGCCAGGAGCGAAATTTTGACGTTTGCACAGCCAGAGCGACCGCTTTCGGCGCAGGGGCGCCATCCGATATGCAATCTGCGATGGTCGGCTTTCCACCTTCTCGGCCGCTCAGCCTTCGCGCCGGGAGCGGCTCTTCCTGCCCCGAAGCGGACCTCTCAGCGCAGTAGCGGCGGCGCACGCTGGTCAGGCGCCACTCGCCGACGCCTATCATGTGTTAACGTCAGAACGATCAGCGAAGGCGATTGGCCGTTGCCCAAGCCGGTCAGAAGCGCGATCCTGGCCTCGAATCCGCCGGGATTTGGCGAATGTGTGGGGAAGATTATGCGGCATAGGGCGGCCCTCGCGATTGATTGGCGGCAGAAGCGGCCGGCAACGATACGGGAACAACCCGACCTTGGAGAAGCATTGGGGCAATCGCTCGGATCGGCGGATCCCAGTTGTTCCTCCGAACGCGCGCGGACGGGCCCTTGGTGAGGGGATCGAAATCGAGACGGTGGTTGCCGGCGGTCTATGGAACACCCGCGTCGACCCGATGCAGGTCGAAACCGCTCTGCTCAATTTGGTGATCAACGCCTGCGACGCGATGGACGGCCACGGAAAATTGACGATTGAAGCCGGCAACGCCTTTTTGGACGATAATTACGCCTTGCGTCACGCCGAGGTGACGCCGGGGCAATACGTAATGATTGCCGTCTCCGATACCGGCTGTAGCATCGACCCGGAGATACTCGAAAAGGTATTCGATCCGTTTTTCAGTACCAAGCCCGAGGGGCGGGGAAGCGGGCTGGGACTGAGCATGGTCCACGGCTTTGTCAAACAGTCGGGCGGGCAAATCAACATTTACAGCGAGGTCGGCCATGGCTCGACCGTGCGGCTCTATCTGCCGCGCAGCCGAGAGGATGAGGATGCACGGATCGAGTTGGGCGCTAGTCCGTTTGCCGGCGGCTCGGAGACAATTCTGCTTGTCGAGGATGACGAGGATGTGCGGGTGACGACAGCGGAACTGCTGTCGGAACTGGGCTACAGTGCTGAGAGCGAAAGATGCCGACAGCGCTCTGGTTATTATCGAAAACGGCGCCGCGATCGACCTGCTCTTTACCGACATCGTGATGCCCGGCACCTTGCGGGCTCCTGAACTGGCCCGCAAGGCGCAGCAGAAGATTCCCGGAATTGCCGTGCTGTTCACCACCGGTTATGCCGAAAACGCCACTTTACATGGGGGGCAGCTCGGGGGTGGCCTCAATCTGATCACGAAGCCCTACGCGCGCGACCAACTGGGCTCACTAAGGCTTGCAGTGCGATAGCGTGCTGGAGACAGGGGCCACCAGCCACGATTCCCGGAACGGCCGCTTTCGGCGCTAATCAGGGTATAGCCGATCAGCCGGGCAATGGCGAGGCTCAGCTCCGCCGAGCGGAACGGCTTTGAGATGATCGGGAACTCATCGGTGTCGGGGGCTTCGAGCCCGGCATAACCGGTTGTCAACAGGACGAGCAAGCCGGGGCGCATCACCTGCGCTTGTCGCGCGAGTGCGACCCCCGACATGCCGCCCGGCATGACCAAGTCGGTAAACAACAGGTCGATCCGGCCAGAACCTTGCAATGTTTCGAGCGCTTCTTGACCGTTGCGAGCCACCAATGTGCGATAGCCCAGGTCTTGGAGAATTTCGATCGACACGTCACGAACCGCGGCGTCATCCTCGACGACGAGGATCGAGCCTGCACCCTGCTGCGGCTGATCCGGCGCGCGGTCCTGCAAGGGGTTGTCGGCCGTCAGTGGAGCGGCCGGTAAGTAGAGGCTCACGGACGTGCCTGTGCCAACTGCGCTTTCTATGCGAAGCCCGCCACCCGATTGTTTGGCAAAACCGTACACCATCGACAAACCGAGCCCAGATCCCTTACCGATCTCCTTGGTCGTATAGAACGGTTCGAACGCGCGGGCCGCGACCTCCGGTCTCATCCCTTCGCCGTTATCCTCGACCGCGAACGCAACATAATCACCCGAGGGAAGATCCATACGTGACGGGATCTGCCCCATCTCGACCTTGCGCGTAGTCAGTCTGACGCGACCGCCTTTCGGCATGGCGTCCCGCGCGTTGATGACGAGGTTCATGACGGCAGCTTCGAATTGGGCCGGATCGACTTCGCAGCGGGGCAGGCTGGGAGCACAATCGAAGACGACATCGATCGTCTCGCCGACCGCGCGATGGATCAGGACCTCGATCTCTGTCAGCAATGCATTGAGGTCTGCCGAGACCGGGCGTAACGTCTGGCGGCGCGCGAACGCGAGAAGCTGCTGGGTCAAGCGCGCTCCCCGGTTGATCGACCGAAGCGCAGTCTCGGCGAGAGCAGCGGTTCGCCCAGTATTGCCCTCGCGCAGGATCAACTCGAGGCACCCCATGGCCGCCGTTAGCAGGTTGTTGAAATCATGGGCGGCACCGCCGGTAAGCTGGGCGACCGTCTCGAGCTTCGACAGGTGCTCCATACGGTGGCGCTCGGTGGTTTCACGCAGAATGCAGATAGCACCGACAATCGAGCCCAGTTGATCGTAAAGCGGCGTGAAATCCGCGTCGTAGATGACTTCGGTGCCGCGGGCCTGCGAAAAGAACCGATAGTCGCGCATCTCGGCCTTACGTCCCATCAGCGCCTCGCACCAAGCGTGCCCGACGGGATGGTCCGAAAATCCTGGAAACACCTCAAAGACCGTCTTCCCCAGCACAGCGCTGCGAGGCTGGCCGTTTATATGTTCGATAGCGGCGTTCCAGACGAGGTGCCGCATCTCGTTGTTGACAACGATTATGCCTTCCGACGTATTTTCTATAATCAGCTCGAAGAGCAACCGTTCGCGGCGCAGCCGCTCCTCCATCTCGGCACGGTCGGTGATGTCCCGCGCCGTGGCCATGATGTGGTAATCGCCGTTCGGCTGTTCGGGCACGCGCACAAACATCACGTCGATCGAGCGGGTCACACTCGCCATCGTTCGCCGTGCGCTATAGCGTTGGTTTTCGCCGGTACGAATGCACGCCCGCATCAGGCGCAGCGGCAACTGTGCTTGCTCCGGCCCCAGGATTTCTTCGACGGTGCGGCCGGCGACCTGGTCGTAACTGAGACCATAGCCGCGCTCAGTTGCACGATTGAGATCCGCGTAGACAAAGCGGCCATCGGCAGTGGCCCGAAACAGCGTCAGCCAATCCGGCGAATTATCAAAAATCGCCTGGATCTGAGCTCGGCTGGCCCCGAGCTGACGATGTCGGCTTTCGGCAAGCTCCTGCAGCTTTTCATTCACCTCGCTCAGTCGCCGCCCGCTCTCGAACAATGCGGCCGCGCTTGCCTCCTCCTTTTGGCGGCGGCGGGTGCTGTCAATCGTGATACCGTGCATGCGGGTTGGCACCCCATCTACTCCGGGTACCGTCCGGCCCAGAAAGACAATCCAATGGGGTTCGTCGCCGGGCCAAACGAGCCTGGCTTCGACCCGCATAGCACCCGGACGCTCGCGGAATTCCTGCAAATGCCGCCGCGACACTCTCTTGATCGGTCGGATGTATGACCGCTAGAAGACGCTGATAAAGATCCCCCCTCTTATCCGGGTCCAGTCCCATATTGCGGAACATTTGCTCGGACCAACACATGCGATCGGTTTTAAGGTCTCAATCCCAAACGCCAATTTCTCCCGCTTCCAGTGCCGACTGGACGTCGAATTCTGGAGAGCTTGGTTGGTTAACGGTTGGCTTGGACAGAAGCTGCGATTTTTTTCGGTCTGCCGACATCGCTAGCGGCAACGGCCATAGCGGCCCCACTCCTCCCTAAGTCTGGGGACCGGCACATGTTGTACCCTGTATGCTAAACCGTTCCCCGTTCCGCGAAAATGGTCTACGCGCCGAGCACGGTCGGCGAGGTCGACCTGCGGAAGGACACCACCGATTATTCGCGGCAATCCCCTAATAACTCGCATCCGGACACGGCTTTGACGAGGGACCCTGGAATCGAGGCACAGAAGACTGGCCCTCCTCCCCGCGTTCACGGCCGACTTTATCAGCGGGTTATGGATTTCGGCTCTCCGCTTCGCTACGGCCGGAATGACGGATTTTGAAGTCATCGGGCATTTTTCAGCACCCTGCTAGACTAGTTAGCGTCGACGACTTCACTTGCGTCGGCGGCGGGTCTGCGCTGCGGGACGCCTCCTCGTCTGCCGGGCAAACACCAGGGTATGCTGGCGGGTGATTCCGGAGTCGTGACCGAAATGCCCAATGGACCCCGCTGCGCCGATTTCATGCCCGTCCCGGCAGGCGGATTGGTGCTGCCGCGGATGACTGCCGCCGCTCCCGAGACCTCACCGGCATGAACAGCGGCCCCTCCAAGCCCCCCGCACCGCTCTACGTCGCCGGGCCGTTCAGCATGGGGTATGTCGATTTCTTTACCTTCCTGATCCCGCTCTATGGCCTCTCGCTGGGGTTCGACGCGGCCGAGATCGGCATCCTGGTGGGGGCGCGCTCGGCCCTCGCCTTGTTTCTGTCGATCCACATCGGCGTGTTGATGGACCGATTCGGCACGCGCAGGGTCACCCTGTTCTTTGTCTGGACGGGTATGGCTCTGGCGCCGCTCTTTCCACTCGTGCCGGGGTTCTGGGCCTTGTTGCTGCTGCAGCTGGTGAACGGCGCCGCGGTTTCCTTTGCCTGGTCCGGCGCGCAGACCTTGATCGCCCAGCTCGCCGAGGGCGATGCCGGCTATATCGGCAAGTTCAGCTTCTTTGCCCGGCTCGGTTCGACGACGGCGCCCATTCTCGCTGGCACGGTGTGGGATTTCGGCGGAGCGTGGCCGGCTTACCTCTTTGGCGCCGCGTGGGGGGCGGTGTTGACCATTGCATTGCTGCGCACGAAAGAGGCCGAGATTTTCGGGGCGCGACCAGCGGATGGCACCGGACGCGGGCGGTTCCGCGCGCGCGACGCGTTGCCCCGAGCCTCGGACTACGCGAGCTCGATCATGTTGGTCGCGATCCCGGCCGTCGCGGTGTCGATGGCGATCATCTCGATGCGCAATACAACATACAGCATCCAGATCTCGGTCTATGTGGTTTATCTTGAGCAGATGGGGCTTGTCGGCACGACGATCGGCACCCTGTTCGCGACGGCCGAGATTGCGAGTGGGTTCGGCTCGCTCTTTGCCGGGCGCGCGGTGCGGTTGGGCGATCCCTTGCGCACGATGCTGAGCGGCACGGTGCTGTCGATCCTGCTGATCGCGATGACGCCGCTACTGGGCGGGATCTTCGCGTTGCTGCTGCTGTCGCAAGTGATCCGCGGCTGGCTGGAAGGCGTCATCCAGCCGGTCATCTTATCGGTGCAGGCGAGGGCGGTTGGTCGCCATCAGCAAGGTGCGGTTGTAGGATTGCGTCAGACCGGGCAGCGGCTTACCTCGATCGTAATCCCGCCGCTGATGGGCGCAATCGCGGACCATTGGGGTATCAGCGAGAGCTTTTTTGTTCTCGGCGCACTGATGATGCTGTTGTGCGTGCCGCTCGGGCTGCTCACCCGCCGCGCCATGCGTTCCGCCTCAGGGTCCCGGGCGGAGCCCACCCTGGCCGATTGAGGCGCTTTCTCACGGGTCGGCCGGCTATATATTTCATCCCGGTGTCAAACCACGGTCCCCTGCTCCGTGCCCGTCGACTGCGTGGCATAGAGCTTCCCGTCGCGCTCTTCGATGCGGCCGGCCCGCTTGTGCCTGGAAATGGCGGCGCCGACATGGTTCGGGCGAGCCCCTTTGCATGCGGCGGCGATTTCCTGCTGCGTCTTGCCGCTTGCCAGAACAAGGACCTGATCGCTGAGGCTCGGCGAGCTGCGCTTGCCGTCAGCTGGTTTCACGGCAGTAGTACGCGGGCGTCCGCCGGATCGCACCGGAGCGGCCGCACTGATTGCCGGGATCGGCTTCCTGGCCGTCGCCGTCTTTTGTGCCCGCGGGCCTTTGCTGTAGCGCGCCAACACGCGCTCGGTCGCCTCCAGTTCGCTGAGCTGGCCGGCGAGCTTCTCGCGCTGCGCGTCGACCCGCGCCAGCGCCTCGGTGACCCGCTGTTTCTCCTTGGAGATCTCGTCCAATGTTGCCATTCTTACCTTCGAGACAGAGTATCGGTTGACCAGGATCGATCAATCTTCTCGCGTCTATCATTAAGATGCACGCAGTGCAACAGCAGAAAGCGCGGATTTATTTGGATCGGCCAATATGTCGTCGCGGAAGACGTCTAGTGATCGGCGCTAGCCACAGGTGCCGCAAACCAGGTACAGCCAGCCTCCGACCACTTTCGGCTTGCTCCTTATCCGCACCCTTCCTCACTGGCGCTGTGGTTCGAGCGGCGACGGGCGAGCGCGGCGCCGGCGCTGAGTGCAACAAGTTTGCCGATCGCTAGCGAGCGATCCATCGGCGCCATGCCGCAATTGGTGCAAGGGTAGATCCGCTCTACTGGGACAAAGCGCGACGCCTGCTCAATCTTCGCGGCGACCTCTTCAGGTGTCTCGACGCGCTCGCTGGCCACATCGATAACTCCGAGCAAGACCTCCTTGCGGTTCAAAAGGCCAAGCAGGTCGAGCGGCACCTTGGCGCCGGCACATTCGACCGAGACCTGATTGATCGAACTCGTCGCGAGGGCCGGGAAGATCGCTTCGTACTGCCGCCATTCCACCCCGAGGCTTGATTTCCAGTCGATGTTGGCCTTGATGCCGTAGCCATAACAGATGTGGACCGCTGTTTTGCAGGGCAGGTCTTCGGCGGCACGGTGCAGCGCCGCGATCCCCCATTCCGTCACTTCCTTCATGTAGACGTTAAAGGCCGGCTCGTCGAACTGGACCACATCAACACCGATCTCAGCGAGCTCGCGGGCCTCCTCGTTCAGCAGTGCGGCAAACGCCATGGCCAAAGCGACCTTGTCGCGATAATGGAGATCGGCGATCGTGTCGACGATGGTCATTGGTCCGGGTAGGGTGAATTTGAGCCGCCCTGATGCGCAAATTGTCCCGCCGGCGCGGACAATGACCCCTTTCTCAGAGGGCGATGAACTTGCAGCGAACGCAAAGGCGCGTGCTTCGGCAGAGTGTGTGCGACCTTGCCTATCAACTCGCGCTCCGCCCCGCGAGCTGTCGGAGCCCGAGAATCAGGCGCGGTTCCTAACGATGTTCCGGGCCTGAGCCAGCAGCGCTTCGCGCGTCCAAACTATCGGCTCTTCGTTCATACCGCGAGGCAAGGTCAAGTAACTCTTGGCGTGCGCCTGGAAAACGAAATTCACGGGCGAGCTCTCGTAATTTCCTTGCCATTTCTCTATAATGCTCGCTGTCTGATGGTGCAGCGTGGGCCCGAGGTTCTTCCATTGAAGATCTTCTCCTAGCCGCTCCCCATACTGCTTTTAGTTGTCGAACAGGGCTTTGAAATAGGGTGTTCCCGGAGCGACAGTCTGACGCATCCCCGCGAAAGCGTCCTTGCCGATCGCCTACCTAGCTTTTGCCACTATCTCGAGCCGCACCGAGCCTGCGTTGTGCCTCGAAATGAGCCGCCATCCGTTCGAAGCGCGCCGAGAGATCCAGAAGGTCTCCTCGGATGTCTGGTAAATGGGATTGATCTGCCAGCTCCCTCAATTTTTGGGCAGCTTGGCGGTATAGCTCGGGTGAAGTTTGTTCCGCGTCGTTCATAGCGGCACCCGACGAGTGACTTGTTAACCATTAACATGCAGAGAGGAGCCGTAGTTCCCAACCGCAACTTGGGGGATAGGCTCGGGGAGCCGGCTAAGTTTACCGAGCCGTACCCGCGGGGCTTCCAGATGCTTATCGTATGGCGACCGCACGGATATAGGGTCACCATCCCAGGCGCGTCGATCCGGTCTCGTCAATTTGGCGCGGGGCAGATCAGCCGCGAGATTGCGGGATGGAGGGAAGTATGAGTTACGAGCATATCCTGATCGAGGCGGAAGATGGTGTGGGGATCGTCACCCTCAATCGTCCCGACAAGCTCAACGCCATGAACCGGAAGCTGTCGAGTGAATTGCACGACGCGGTGAAGCGGATGGATGCCGACGAGGCGATCGGCTGTATCGTCGTAACCGGCGCCGGGGAGCGTGCATTTTCAGCCGGCGGCGACATTCACGAGCAGCGCGAGGATGATCGCCGCTATACCGAGGAGGAATTGGATGCGCATCGCCCCCCGCGCCGCGGCAGCTATGAAATTGCCGCCTGCGCAAAGCCAACGATCGGGATGATTAACGGCCTCGCCTATGGCGGAGCGGCAGTGCTCGCCTCCTCGCTCGACATGCGGGTAGGTTGCGAGGACAGCCGCTTTCGCTTTCTCGCGGCTGCCTATGGCCGGATCAACAGCACCTGGACGCTGCCCAACCAGGTCGGTTGGCCGATCGCCAAGGAGCTCTTGTTCTCGGCGCGCGTCGTCGAAGCCGAAGAAGCGTACCGCATCAATCTGCTGAACCATCTGGTCCCGCGCGAGGAGCTGCGGGCCAAGACCATGGAGCTTGCCCGCATGATCGCCGGCAACAACCGCGCCTCGGTGATGGGCATCAAGGCGTTGCTGCTCGATCAGATGGGGCAGAACCTCGAACAGCAATGGACCAAGGAGCGGCATTACACGACGCGCGTCGTCAGGGGCGCCAAGGCGGAGGAGGCCTTCCCTGAATTCATCGCCCGCAGAGGCCGACCTCTTTCGTGATCAGTTCCCGGCTCGAGCTCTGGTCTGGCGAGCTCTGATAACCAGCCGGCGCTCCGCCGCGGCGTTTCTATTGGCTCCGCAAGTTTTTTGGGCACCCGCCTATTGTCAGTCACCGGAAGCTGCCAATGACGTGGGCAGAGGAAGGGGAATTGTGAGATGCTAGAGACGACGATCGCTGGCAGCTTGCCGAAGCCGGCATGGTTGGCCAAGCCGCGGATGTTGTGGGCGCCTTGGCAGTTGGAGGGTGAAGCACTCGTCGAGGCTAAGCGTGACGCGACGCTGGTGGCGCTGAAGGAGCAGGAGGACGCCGGGATCGATATTGTTACCGATGGCGAGCAGGCGCGTCAGCACTTCGTACACGGCTTTCTCGAACACATCGAGGGTGTCGATTTTGCCCGGCGGGTCACGATGGGCATCCGCAACAATCGCTACAACGCGGAAGTGCCGACCGTCACCGGACCGCTGCGGCGCAGGAGTAATGTCCACGGTTTTGAGGCTAAAATCGCTCGCACCCATACCCGAGAGATCCGCTTCGCGCAGGCGCTGCTCGGCATGCTCGCTCGGCTGCGCCAGGATCAGACGCTCGCCTCGCCAGGAGAGGCGCTCGTCGCAATCGTCAAACCCGGTCGTCGCGGCACCATCACGGAAAGTGAGCGCCACTGCTTGCGGCCCCGCGTCGATTTTTGCGATGCCGAGCGACTTGCAGGCCTGTGCCAGCCGCGCCAGTGCGAACAGGTGAAAGACCTCCTCCGGCATTGCTCCAAAGCGGCCCTCGATCTCGGCGGCGAATTCGTCGATCGCATTGAGGCGACGCAACCGGGCGAGCCTCGCGTAAAGGTTCAACCGAATTTCCTCGTCCGCCACATAGGCGGCCGGGATTCCCGCATTCACGCCGAAGTCAAGCTCCGGGTTCCAATCCTCGGGCAAAGGATTCCCACGCGCGACAGCTACCGCGCGCCGCACTAGCTCCTGGTACAGCTCAACGCCGACCAGCCTCATGTGCCCTGCCTGTTCCTCGCCCAGTAAATCGCCTGCCTCGCGCAGATCGAGGTCGCGAGCGCTGATTTGGAAACCTGCACCGAGCCGATCCAGGCTTTCCAGCATCCGCAAGCGGCGCTCAGTCGCAGGCGCCAGCTTTGCCGCGGGGTCGGTCAGCAGGCAGCAGACGGCGCGGACGCGGCCCCGCCCGACTCGGCCGCGCAATCGATGCAGCTGCGCGATCCCAAAGCAGTCGGCGCGCCAGACCAGCATCGTATTGGCGCCGGGTACGTCGAGGCCAGTTTGGATGATGTTCGTCGCAATCGCGCCGCCAGCGGAGCGATGTCGTCGATATGCGGACAGACAACAAAGCTTTGTCCGCCGCGCCGCTCTTCGCGCAGCAGCGCCTCGTGCACGCTGACCGGATCAAACGGCAGCAGAAGCGTGCGGATCGGCCGCCGCCTGGCCGGTGGCGTGGCAATAACGCTCAGATCATGTAGCCCGACCATTGCGGCCTGCATCGTGCGCGGGATCGGCGTCGCGGTCAGGGTCGGCACATGGATGCCCCTACCGAGCTATGGTGACCTGCGCAGGGTGCAGAAAATCGAAGGCGATCGTATCCGGCATGCAATGACCGCCAACAGTCTTAGTAGCCGGTTAGCTCCCTGGCACCGGTATCGAGATCTAGTCAAGTCGGCCCGGTACCAAGCTGCACGTCCAACCCTTGTGTGCGTCAAGTTCAGCAAATTGGGCATGGTGAGCGAGCGCGGTTGAAATTCAGGTCAAGAGCACATTTCTTTGTTCGATCGGATGGCTTATGCACGAGGATCCTCGTGCATAAGGGTGTATCAGGTGGGATATTGGACAATCCTATGACAGAATGGATGATAATAAGAATTTAATAGGTCACCGGGTACCAACTTCGCACCAGCTCACGATAGACCGGGTTGCAATCTGTGGTTGACGAACCCGAGAAGCTCGGTGTTTACGGTAAATCATCGGCGAGCGGTCGCGCGATGCTGCTTCCGACACCGGCCACCGTCGTGAAGCCATTCGTAAGACTTCTGGCATCTGCTTTTCGGCGAAGGCGCTGTGCCGAAGCTCGGCTGCTCCAGAGCACGCTCGAGAATATCGGCGAGGGATTGAGCGTTTTTGACAGCCGGGGACGGTTGGTCGCATGGAACTCTCGTTTCTGCGAACTGCTCGAACTGCCGCCGGACCTCCCGGTCGGTGCGCCGCTTCGCGACATCCTGATGCTCCAGGCGGCGCGTGGCGACTTCGGTCGTGACGACCCCTCGGCCGAGGTCGCCAAACGTCTCGAGTGGTTCTATCGCGACGTACCGATGACAAAGGAGCGCGTCACTCCCCGGGGACGCGTGTTGCAGATCAGCCGCCGCGCAATGCCGGACGGCGCGATTGTCTCGGTTTATTCGGACGTAACTGATCTCAAAGCATCCGAGCGGAAATTAATCCAAGCGCGCAGCCAGGCCGAGATGGCAAATCGCGCCAAGAGCGAGTTTCTCGCCAATATGAGCCATGAACTGCGCACCCCGCTCAATGCCATCATCGGATTTTCCGAAATTATTGCACATGAGCTGTTCGGCCCGCTCAGTAACGAAAAATATTTAGATTATATGCAAGACATCCACCGAAGCAGCCTTCATTTATTGTCTATCATCAACGATGTCCTCGACATGTCAAAGATCGAGGCAGGAAAACTCGAACTATCAAAGGAGCCGTTGAACATCCGGCATCTCATCCGCGAGGTCATTCGCATGATGCGGGAACGGGCCGAGAGCCGCGGCATCGAGTTGGTGACGATGTCGTCGGATGAGGAGGTGGAGATTTGGGCCGACGAGCGCGCAATGAAGCAAATACTTCTGAACCTCCTATCCAATGCGATTAAGTTCTCCCGAGACGGGGGCGAGGTCTGTATTCGCGTCGGATCCGATGAGCCCGGCCTCGCGGTCGTGGAATTCGAGGATCGTGGTATCGGCATGAACGAGGAAGAGCTGGAGCGCGCCCTGCAGCCCTTTGGACAAGCAAAATCGTCGACCACGCGCAATTATGGCGGCACCGGTCTGGGCCTACCGATCACCAAGGGCCTGATCGAAGCTCATGGCGGCAAGCTCGCGATAGAAAGTCGCGCGGGTCAAGGGACCGTTGCGCGCATCTCTCTGCCCACCGAACGAAAGCCGCTGATGGCGGGCGCTTAACCGCAGCCGTTCATACCGCCCTTGGCGCTGCGGTTTCCTGCCGAAGCACGCGAAACAGCAGGATCCCCGGCAGAGTAAGAGCGGTTATGATTGCCATGCTTTGAAAACAACCGGTATAGGCGGCAAACACCCCGTGGCTCGCAGCTTCGGAAGGTGAAGGTATGCCGGCTCCCGGCGCATCAAACCCCGGCAAGGAATTGCTATGAATTCTTGTCTGCAGCACAGCTGTCATCACTGCGACGCCGGTTGCGCAGCCGAGTTGCCGCAATAGGCTGTAGACGCCAGCGGCATCGGTGCGCAGTTCCGCACCAAGAGCAGAGAAGGCTAGGGTGCTGAGAGGGGTGAATAGGAGCCCGACCCCAACTCCTTGAATCGCGCTCGCTGCGGCCAACCAGAGCCCGCCGCCAGCGGCTGGCACCCGCGACATCAGCATGAGTGCCCCCGCGGTGATGACGATTCCGATCCCGAGCAACGCCCGATGATCGACCCTGTCGATCAGGTAATGGACAGCCAGCATCGTCGCCATCGTCGCGATGCCGCGTGGCGACAGCGCCAGGCCCGCCTGGGTCGCATCGTAGCCCAACGGGCCCTCGCTCAAAGCCGGCAAGAACACGATGGTGGTGAACAACAGCGCGCCGACCAGAAAATTATAAAACACCGCCGTGGAGAAATTCAGGCTGCGAAACACCTGAAACCTGAAAAGGGTAAACTGCGACCGGAGACTGCGAATTCCGATACCCGCCAAGGCGAAGATGGCAACCGCGGCTTCGGCCGCCGTCTCGGCGGACAGCGGCCAAGTCTGGCCGATCATCCGCTGAAGTGCCAATTGCAGCGACCCTACGCCGATGATCAGCAGCACGAGGCCGACGCCGTCGATGGGCGCTTTGGTGGGCTCGACCGTCGATGGCACCTGGCCTAGCCCCAAAATCGCGATCAAGCCGAGAGGAACGTTCAAAATGAAAATCCACCGCCATGAGGTGAGGTCGGCAATGACACCGCCGAGGACGGGCCCGAGGATCGGGCCGGCCATGATTGTCGCTCCCCAGATGGCGAGCATTCGGCCGTGATCGTGCTGCGGGTAGATATCGAGAAGGATCGCTTGCGCCAGAGGCTGGATGACGCCGGCTGCCGTACCCTGGACCAGCCGGAATTGGATCAACGCAACCGGGGATGGCGCAATCGAACAGAGCCCGGAGGCGACAATGAACAGGCTGATCGAACCGATGAATAGTGGCCGCGCGCCGTAACGCCGGCGCAACCACCCGGTGAGAGTAGCCATGATCGCGGAGGCGCAAAGATAGCTCGTCATTACCCAGGCGCCTAGCTCGATCCCGCCGCCGAGACTTTGCTCGAGCTGAGGCAGAGCCACATTGGCGATCGTCGTGTCGAGGGCCTGCATGGCGGTCGCGATCATCAACGCCATTGTCGCCTGCCGCCGGCCCGAACTCGATTGGATGCATGCCTCGACGCTCATTCGCTCCGCGCTTTGCCAATCCGCTGGTGGGAGCTGCGGGTACGAGCACGCGTGCTCGCACGACGCGGCCCGCCAGGCTCGGAGATCAGGGATACGATACCGGAATCGGCTCGGATCTGCCGGTTCGCTAGTCTCCGCCCCCCAATGTTGCTGCGCCCGTTTAGATCAATAATTAGTATATGCTGTTCCGGAAACAGTCGAACAGTTGCTCTGCTATGTCAATGATGGTAGCAAACAATTAAATGCAATTTAAGATATATTGGCGACATTTTATTGGAGTCGGCGAGATCATTGTTTGGTGAGCCGGTGGTTCATCTCCTGTTAAGCTGCGATGGGATAAAGTCGGTGATCTCCGGAAAATTGTCCGGATATGGCGCTGAGAGGTTTTCGTGAACCGCCTGACGATGCTTGTTTCCGCCGAGGGGACCTGGATGCTCGAGGACAGTGCCGAGTTTCGCGCGGCATTGGGGGATCCGAAACCCGATTACGATGGCGCTGCCTTTGCCGTGAAGAACCTGGGATTCATCAAATTTCAGATCCTCGACAATTCGATAATCGAAATTGATCTGCATCCGCATAACATCGAGATTCCCGCGCTGCTTGCGGTTCAACAGCAGCTCTTGAAGTCGCAAATCAAGCTGTTTCGGTTGAAATATTTTGACGTTAGTTGGAAGTCGGAAATCATCTGCTCCGCTGAATTGGCTGTCGCTCGGCTCTCTGAATTGTGCGCGCCGAGATTCGCACTGTCGGCCGCAGACCGTTTCCTTGTCGAGCCGCAGAACTACTTGAGGCTTTACGAATCCGAACAGGGACCACTTCAGCTAATGGCGCAGAAGTGGAGGATGTCGTTCGGCCATTTCGATCCCAGCGTAATCTCGTTTGCGATCAAGAAGGATCTGTTGTCGCGCTTGATCATCGTCGGAGTGAAGCCACCCGGAGCCGAACCCGTATTCCGCTTTATCGGGGATGGTCACAACAATTGGTTGGATGACAATTACCATTTGCATGCAATCGGCGCAAAAGTGGAAGACCAGCCCGATAAACCTTACGGCCAATGGGTGTCACAATTCTACAAGAGCGTGGCGAGCACCGGCCAACCGCGTTACGATTATGTGACGGCTGCAATCCAACGGCCGCCCGGTACCTTTACGACGCGCTACGAGAGATTGCTGCTGCCGTGGAAGACGCCCTCCGACGAGGTGCTGGTAACCTTGTCATCCCGCGGACTGCGTGATGATGATGCCGCCGACAACCCGTCGGTCATCGAGCCGGAAAGCTCCGTGGCGAGGTATTCGGCAATGTCCTCATAAGCTTCGTTCTGGGACAAATAGGCGAGGACGACCTCGAGGTCGCCCCAGGGTGAGGCGGGGTAGAAAATGCTGTGACTGGCATGCTTGTAGCCGTAGCCGGCGCTGACGCCCTTTGTTACGAGCACCGGGGCGACCAGCGCGATCGCCCAATCTACCGGCCAACGCGACATTGCATAGGCCCGACCCAACCTTGCCAACAGATGAGACAGTTGACGCCCGCGAAAATCCGGCCGTATCCAATGCGATCCGGCACAAAACACGACGCCGCCGATCCGCCCAGCGGCCGGCGCCGTCACACTGCAAAGCTGGCCCTCGTCGTGGCCCGCATAGAACATCGAGTGCGCCTGTTCACTTAAACTCGTTTCCGGCCAGTAATAAATCCGTCCGGCTTGCGTCAACACGATATCGCCTTCCTCGTTTTCTCCGGAAATCCAATAGGAGTTTTCGGGCGACAAATCGCAATACGCCGGATTGTACATATTGACCAATTTGAACCAGTTGCCGTGGGCAACTTCCCGCTCGTTCAAATACAGCAGCTCGCCGAAATCATGTCGCAGCCGCAAACGAAGACCCATCTGCCGTGCCGCCTTGTCACCCTCAAGAACAAATCGGGAGAGGAGGCGGGCCGGACCATGCTTGACTGTCAGCGCATCCGGCAGTCGTAAATTGTTTTCCGGGACAATATTGGGGTAGATGAGGGTCATAATCATCTCCTCTCAGCCGGCTGCCGATACGCGGTATCCCAACGCTCTGGAAGTCAGAGCCAGTCAGGAATCGCTGTCATCGGACAGCGATCCCTTAACGAAATCTGAACGCTCTGCTGCGTTTTACTAATTATTTACTTAACATGTCAATGCAAAACATGGTTAAGGGAAGGGAAAAGGTTGAATATTTTATCTAAATTTGTTTATTAATTTGTTTAAAATGGAAGGCGAGTTACCCTTTCTTGTTAGACCATCAGGCGGATCGAGCCAGCGGACAATCGAGACGGCGACGCTCTGGTCTTTTTGGATCGTAGGGTTTAACTGGGAGGTCGAGGCGGCAAGACGACAGACGGGTGAAGAGGCATCCCAATGACAAGCAGAGATCAGTTGAAGCGCGCGGTCTGCGAGACCATCGACCGCCACGCCGACACAATCATCGACCTCGGCGAGACGATCCTGCGCCACCCGGAGACCGGCTTCAACGAAGTGAAGACCGCAGCTCTCGTCGCCGAGCACATGAGCGCCTTGGGCTTGGCGCCGCGCACCGGTCTCGCGCTGACCGGCGTCAAGGGCCGGCTCGCTGGCGGATCACCGGGTCCCCGGCTCGCCTTCATCGGCGAGCTCGACAGCCTGCGGACCTCGGAGCATCCCTTGGCCGACCCGGTCACGGGGGCCGCCCACAGCTGTGGGCACAACGCCCAGATCGCCGGGATGCTGGGCGCGGCGATCGGACTGACCGAAGCCGGGATCGCCGGCCACCTCGCCGGCGACATCGTTTTCTTCGCCGTGCCGGCCGAAGAATTCATCGATGTCGAGGAGCGGGCGGTCCGCGTCGCGAGAGGCGAAATCGAGTTCATGCTCGGCAAGCCCGAGCTCGTCGCGAAGGGCCATTTCGACGATATCGACATGGCCATGATGATCCACACCGGCTCGCGCGATGCGGCGGCTGGAACTCGCGCCTTTCTCGCCAAGTCGTCGAATGGCGCGCTGGTCAAGCGCATCCGCTTTGTCGGCCGCGCCGCGCATGCCGGCAGCCTGCCGCAGCTCGGGATCAATGCGCTCAACGCGGCGATGATCGCGATGAGCGCGATCTCGGCCCAGCGCGAGACCTTCTGGGAGAAGGATACGATCCGGATCCACCCGATCATCACCAAGGGCGGCGATGCGGTCAGCGTCGTGCCGGCCGAGGTCACGATGGAAACCTTTGTCCGCGGCGGCTCGCTCGAGGCGATTGTCGATGCCAATAAAAAGGTCGACCGTTGTCTGCGCGCCGGCGCGATGGCGATCGGCGCCAAGGTCGAGATCGATACGATCCCCGGCTATCTGCCGCAGCGCAACGACGAGCGGTTCGGAGAGATCTTCGGCGCGAATGTCGAGACCTTGTTCGGCCCGGGGCAGTTCCACATCGGCGGGCACCGCACCGGGTCGACCGATATGGGCGATCTCGCGCATTTGATGCCGGTGATCCACCCTTATGTCGTCGCCGCCGAAGGCAAGGCGCACGGCGCCGACTGGCGGATCAACGAGCCTCGGCACGGCTATCTGACGCCGGCCAAGCTGCTGGCGATGACCGCGATCGACCTGCTCCATGGCGACGCGGCTCCGGCGAAGGAAATCCTGGCGCAGTTCAGCCCGGCGATGACCAAGGAGGCCTATCTCGAGTTTCAGCGCAGCCTGTTCCGCACCGAGCGGTTCGCCTACATGGAGGATGAGGCTGGCCGGCCGGGCTAAATTTGGTTGAGGCGCCGGGTCGCGTTGTGCTCTATTTGGCACCACAGCGCGTGGAACAATTTGTTACGCGGCGGCGCTTCACTTTTGCTGCGTTCGGGAGAAAAATCCTGGCCTGACTGGAATGGCAGCAAGGGCCGCGAGTTAAACAGTCAGGACCAACCGCCCCGCTCGCGGTGGGCGAGGGCAGCAGTGAAACATGCGCAGCTCGGAGGTGCGGAGAATGCCTTTCGACGGAATAGATGCTTTTGACAATCACCCGATCGCCAAACTCGGCGCGGTGGAGCGCATGCTCGCAACCGAGCAGCAGTGGTGCAAGGGCCGGTTGCGTGACGCCCATGGCCGCCACTGCCTCGTAGGCGCAATCGAGGCGGTCGGAGGCCGCCAAGTGTTGCAGAAGCCCATTCTGCAAGCCGCGAGAGAAGTCAGCGGCAAGCGCTATTGGCGGATCGAATTCTTCAACGACGACCCGCGCACGACGCATGCCGATGTGCTGCAGGTGCTACGGCGCACGCGGGAAAACATGATCGCCGGGATGATCGGCAGCTTTGACCGGCAGCCGCGGCATCGCAGGTGGATACGCGCCTTGCGCGCCCTGTGCTCGCGGGGAGGCGTTGAGGCTGAGGCGATTTCGCCGGAGATCACCGCCCGGTTTTCTCCCGGCGAACCGTGCCCCGAACCGAAGGCAGCGGACAGACCGAACGCGTGCTGGAGTTCCAGCACTAAGCTGCGCTAGGGGGCGTCCCGCGGATCGGCATTCGAGGGATATAGCAGATCGCCCCGCGGCCCGAGCCTTGCTTCTCGGGATCGGACGCTGCATTGATTGTCCGGCGTTCGTCGGCAGCGATGGGCAACGAGAATGCATAGTCTGTGGTCGGATGCGCAAGCCGAGCGGCTGATCGGCCACTACGCCATGGTGGGAGTCGGACGCGACCTCGCACTGCGCGTCTATACCTCACGTCTCTTGGGCGGCGACCCGAAGCTGGTGTTGCACGGCGGCGGCAACACCTCGGTCAAGACGATGATGAAGGACCTTCTGAACGAGGAGGTCGAGGTTCTTTGCGTCAAGGGCAGTGGCTGGGACATGGCGGCGATCGAGCCAGCCGGTCTTCCCGCCGTGAGGCTTGCGCCGCTGCGGAAACTGCGCGACCGCCGGGCGCTTTCCGACGAGGAGATGGTACGGGTGCAGCGCGCCAACCTGCTTGATCCCGGCGCCCCGAACCCCTCTGTCGAGACATTGCTGCACGCCTTCCTGCCGCACAAATATGTCGATCATACCCATTCGACGGCGGTGCTGAGCCTTGCCGACCAGCCCGAGGCGGCGGAGCGTTGCGCGGATCTATATGGTCGCCGGATGGGTCTAGTGCCCTACCTCATGCCCGGTTTCCTGCTCGCCAAAAAAGCTGCGGAGGTCTTCGAGGCGGATCCTGCGGTCGAGGGGCTCGTGCTGCTGAAACACGGGATCTTTACCTTCGGCGATACGGCGCAGGAGGCTTACGAGCGCATGATCGCGGCGGTCTCGCTAGCCGAAGAAATGCTCGCGCACCGCCGCAAGGGCGTGTTTGCCGCGGCGCGGCTGCCGGATGCGCCCGCCGGGGCAGCGGAGGTCGCGCCGATCTTACGCGGCGCCTGCGCCGTCGCCGATCCGGCGGGCTTGGGCTCCTATAAGCGCTTCGTTCTCGATTTTCGCTCGGACGCTGCTGTGCTCAATTATGTGAACGGGGCCGAACTCGGACGCTACGGCCGTGCCGGCGTGGCGACGCCGGATCATACGATCCGCACCAAGAACTACCCGCTGATCGTGCCCGTCCCGAAGGCGGGTCGGCTCGACGCCTTCAAAGGGGCGGTGCACCTGGCGGTCGACCGTTTCGTTGTCGAGTACCATGCTTATTTCGCTCGCCACAACGCGCGCCAAGACCCGCCGAAACGCGAGCTCGACCCGATGCCGCGGGTAGTCCTGGTGCCGGGTCTCGGGCTCTTCGGGCTCGGGCACAGCGCCCGGGATGCGCGGATCGCCGCCGATATTGCTCAATGCAACATCGAGACAATCACCGACGCCGAGGCGGTAGGCCGCTTCGAGCCGATCGGCGAGGCCGACCTCTTCGACATCGAATACTGGTCGCTGGAACAGGCCAAGCTCGGTCAGAGCAGCGAGAAGGCGCTGGCGGGCCAGATCGCTGTCGTCACCGGTGGGGCCGGTACGATTGGCCTGGCCACCGCAAGTGCGATGAGCGGGTCCGGCGCCGAAGTGGCGTTGCTCGACATCGATGCCGCAGCGGCCCAAGCGGCGGCGAAAAAACTCGGCGGCGCGGCGCTCGGCATCGGATGCGACGTGACCGATCCGGCGACGGTGCTCCAGGCCTTCGATCGTGTCGCCACGCATTTCGGCGGTGTCGACATTGTCGTCTCGAACGCCGGCGCCGCCTGGCAAGGCCGTATCGGCGAAGTCGAAGATGCCGTGCTGCGCCGCAGCTTCGAGCTGAACTTTTTTGCCCATCAGACCGTGGCGCAGAACGCGGTCCGCATGATGCTGGCGCAGGGCACCGGCGGGTGCCTGTTGTTCAACGTCTCGAAACAGGCGGTCAACCCGGGTCCGGATTTCGGGCCCTACGGGCTGCCGAAAGCGGCGACCCTGGCGCTGGTGCGCCAATATGCGCTCGAATACGGAGCGGACGGCATTCGCGCCAACGCGGTAAACGCCGACCGCATCAGGAGCGGGCTGTTGACGCCCGAGCTGGTTGCTGCCCGCGCCAAGGCACGCGGCGTCGACGAGCAGCGATACATGACGGGCAATCTCCTCGGCCGCGAGGTCACCGCCGAGGACGTCGCCCAGGCCTTCCTGCATCATGCCGTGGCGCTGAAGACCACCGCCGATGTCACGACCGTCGACGGCGGCAACATCGCCGCCATCCTGCGCTGATCCCAACGAGGCCGCTTCGGGGTTGCCTGATTGCCGCGGTGTTGCTGGTGATGGCGGCACCGTATGGCCGCGGGGAGGGAGCCGTGTGCGTCGATAACGCAACGATCGACGAATTGCGCCGCGCGCTGGGTGCCGGCGACATCAACGCCGCGGCACTTGTGAAGGCCTATCTGGCACGGATCGAGGCGTACGACGGTGCCGGCCCGCGCCTCAACGCCGTGCGCGAGGTAAACCCCGATGCGCCCGCGATCGCGACCCAATCAGATGCGAGAGAGCCCGCAAAACGCCGGCCGCTCGAAGGCATTCCGATCCTGATCAAAGACAACATCGCCACAGCCGACCAGCAGCACACTACCGCCGGTTCGCTGGCGCTCGAGGGGTCGGGAGCAAAAGACGACGCGACCGTGGTCAAATTGCTGCGGCAGGCGGGGGCGGTGATCCTCGGCAAGGCCAACCTGACCGAGTTCGCCAACATCATCGCGATCGACATGCCGGCCGGCTACAGCTCCTTGGGCGGCCAGGTGAGGAACCCCTACGCCCCGGAGCTCGACGACAAGGGTGTGCCGATCGCGCCGCCGGGCGGGTCGAGCTCGGGATCGGCGGTCGCCGTGGCGGCCGGGCTGGCCGCTGCGGCGATCGGCACGGAAACATCGGGATCGCTGTTGTCGCCGGCGAGCCAGAACGGCGTCGTCACGGTCAAGCCCACCGTGGGCCTGATCAGCCGCGCCGGGATTGTCCCGATCGCCCACAGCCAGGACACCGCCGGCCCGCTGGCGCGCACAGTTAAGGACGCCGCGCTGCTGCTGAACGTGCTGGCCGTTGCCGACCCGTTCGACCCGTCCACCGCCGAACTTCGGCGGCCCGCGGATTACACGAGTTTTCTCGACAGGGACGGCCTCAAAGGCGCGCGAATCGGTGTGCCAAGCGACCCCTCCGATGCGGCCAACGACTTCTATTACGGGGCGTTCCCGCAGCGTGCCGCCGCGGTCATGCGAGAGGCGGTCACGGTGCTCGAACGCGAAGGGGCGACGGTCGTGCGCGCCAACATTCCGACCGAGGGCTGGATCGGCGGCCCGGGCACCGAGATGGCGATCCTCAACCGCAATTTGGAGAGCGCGACGAAGAACCAGCCGACGCGACGGCCGATCGTCTTCGTCTACGAATTGAAGCACGACCTCAATCTTTATTTGCGGGACTGGGCCACTGGCACCGAAATGCACAGCCTCGCCGACATCATCGCGTTCAACGCCGAGCATGCCGACCGCGCGTTGCGCTTCGGTCAGGACATCTTTCTCGCCGCCGAGGCGACCCGCGGAGATTTGAGCGAGCTCGAGTATATCTCGGCGCGGCAGATGGATCTGCGCGCTTCGCGCACCCTGGGGCTGGATGCCTATATGGACGAGCACCGGCTCGACGCGGTGCTGTTCCCCGCCGCGACCGGCGCCGCGATCGCCGCCAAGGCCGGCTACCCCAGCGTTCAAGTGCCCGCCGGTTTTGTCGCCGGGATCCGCGACAAGGAGACGCCGGACTACCCCTATGGCGCGACCTTCACGGGCCGCGCCTGGAGCGAGCCTGTCTTGTTGCGGCTCGCCTACGCCTTCGAACAGGCAACCCAAGCCCGCCGCCCGCCGCCTGGCCTCCCGCCTCTTGATCAGGATTGTGAACGGTGAGTGCGGTTCTCAGAAGACGGCAGCGGCACCGAGCTGATTGTCAAGCGGACGCGGTCACCGTTGTTGCAACGGCATTTAGTGCGGCAGCCATGGCAACGATGGTCTGAGCGGCGGCCAGGTCGAGGCCGTGCCGCCGTCCGAACCATCGCGGATCGTTGTAGGACAGCCATACCTGGCCATCCGCTCCCTCAAAAGACCAGCGCCTTCAATGGCAGATCGATGCCGATCGCCTGGTTGGCCTGCATCAGCGGCGTACCGCCTTTGGCGTTGCCGAAGATCAGCAGCTCGGTCGGCCGCAGCGGCAAGCCGACCTCCGCGGCTCCCGCCGCATGATCGATGCGCGCAAAGACGGTCATACCCTTCGAGTTGATCTCGGCCTCGACCCGATCCATGGTTTCCTTCGTTCCAAAGCTGCTCGGCATAGTGATCAATCCGTCGGCGGCCATCGCGTACGCTCCTCTTAACCAATCGACAACGGTCTTTGTAACGAGCGTCGCCCAGTGCGGGGAGCACTATCGCCATATGCTCCCGCCGCTAAGCCGCGGAGCGATCGATCAAGCCATCACGGCCGCGGTCTCTGGTATCGGCAAGACAGTCTCTTAAACGCGCACCCTCGTCCAGAATGTCGCGGGCGAAGGTCATGGCGAAAGCTCTTCCGGGCAATGGCGGCGGAAGCATTCATCTGCTGCGTGCAGTGATGGGCGGCGAGCTGGCGGCGGCGGTACGGCCAAATCTCCTGCGAACTGACGCAGATCAACGTGAAGCCGATGTAACGGGCCCATTGTTTTAGCGAACAAGGCCGTTGCGGATCGGTTTTGTAGCGCCGACCAAACGCGCCGTCCCTGCCGGGAGGAGGCATGAAGCCGCAACGCTTTCGCAACCGCACCGAGGCCGGCCGCCGGCTCGCGGAGAAACTGGCGGCTTACGCTGATCGGCCGGACATTCTAGTCCTGGCCCTACCGCGCGGCGGGGTACCCGTCGGCTATGAAGTGGCTCGGGCGCTCGGCGCGCCGCTCGATGTTTTTCTGGTGCGCAAGCTGGGGGTTCCCGGCTACGAGGAGCTGGCGATGGGCGCGGTCGCGACCGGCGGCGTTCGCGTTCTGAACGATGAAATCGTGCAGGGTCTCGGAATTTCGGAACATGCGATCGATGCGGCCGTAGGCCGCGAGATGCAGGAACTGGCGCGGCGTGAGCGGCTCTATCGCGGCGATCGCCCGCCGCCGGATGTCGCCGGCCGGACGGTCATTCTGGTGGATGACGGGCTCGCGACCGGAGCCACGATGCGAGCCGCCATCCGGGCCTTGAGACCGCAGCACCCAACCCGCATCGTCGTCGCGGTTCCGACCGCATCCCCCGACACCGCTGAGGCGCTGAAGGCCGAGGCCGACGACGTCTTTTGTGCCACGACCCCCGAGCCGTTTTTCGCCGTCGGCCACTGGTACGACGATTTCACACAGACGACCGACGAAGAGGTACGTGAACTGCTGGCGCGCGGAGGGTGATCTGTGGACTAGTTAGGCGGACCTACCGAGCATCGACTGGGCTTCCTTGACGAGCCTATCGACCAACTGACCGGCCGGCATCTCCTTGATCAAAGGGGCGGCCTGGCTCGCCCACACCGGCACGAACACGGCGCGCGCCTCCTCGCTCGGCAATTGCCAAAGCGGGCCGACGAGGCTCCCTTGCAGCGGAAACTCCACGGGTTCGCTGTCGGCCATCTCGGTAATGAACCGGTTACGTAGTGCGCGGGCCGGGCGGCCGGTAAAGGCACGCGTCAGCTCGGTCCCGTCGTCGACGGCGCTGCGCAACCGCGCGCGGTGCAGCTCCGAAACGGTGGCTTCGGGGCATCCAAGAAAGGCGGTGCCAAGCTGGGCCCCGCTCGCGCCCAGAGCGAAGGCTGCTGCGAGGCCGCGGCCATCGGCTATACCGCCGGCGGCAATTACCGGCAAGCGCACGGCGTCGACGATTTGCGGCACCAGCGCCATCGTCCCGACCATGCCGGCTCCTGGGCTGCCGCTGAAGCTGCCGCGATGGCCGCCGGCGTCAAATCCTTGCGCGATGACGACGTCGGCACCGTTTGCCTCGAGCGAACGCGCTTCGGCGACTGTCGTCGCCGAGCTGAGGATGATGCAACCGGCTTCCTTCACTCGCCGAACTGCAGTTGCGTCGGGCAGGCCAAAGTGAAAGCTCACGACCCGAGGCCGCAGCTCCAGAACGAGGTCGAGCCGTTCTTCGTCGAAGGGTGGAAACGGCTCTTTGGGCTCAGGGACCGGTCCCAGCCCAAATTCGTCGAAATAGGGTGTGAGCCTCGTTCGCATGCGGGCCGCCGCGTGGGGGTCGAGCCGCGGGTGCGAATGGACGAAAAAATTCAAATTGTAGGGACGGTTTGTCGCTTGGCGCAGTGCGGTGATCTGGTCTCGCACCGTCGCCGGCGGAATACCGGTGCAGCCGATCGACCCCAAGCCGCCCGCGTTGCAAACCGCCGCGGCGAGCGCGGGCGGCGCGAAACCGGCCATCGGCGCCTGAATGACAGGGTGTGTGATGCCGAGAAGTTCGAGGAAATCCGTGCGTGGCCACATCGAACTCGCCTTCCGTCATGCTACGATGGGGAACGTAAGCCATCAGGCGAGCCCGCAACAGTCTGCAATCCGGGTTTTTCTGGGCTGGGCCCAGGTCCACAGGGTCTGTCTCGCGGGCCTTCCGAGGTAAAATCGAAATGAAAATCGACGAAACAATGGAGATGGCGTATCCTCAAAAACTGGCGCGCGACATCATCATTGGTATTGCAGATCCGATAAACGAACACCTCGTTAAGCTTATCGCGTTCCAATTTGATCCTCAACTGCGAGATCACTTTAAAACAGAGCTGAGAAGCTGGCTCAACAAAATTCAAAGGATCCGGCTCAAGCCAAATGCTCGAACCGGATCTTTTAAGTTCTATTTTGACCCTCTGTTCGATTACCCGTTCGGTGGCGTCGAAATACATAACACGCGTGCGTTGATGGAGTTCATCTCGAGCGAATACGACGGCATCCGGCCGACTATTTCGCCGGAGGAGATGGCCACTTGGTTGAAGGAATTTCACACCAAGCTTGCGCAGGCGCTGCACAATGGTGAAGCCGTGCTGGATATGGTGCCGGAATGACCCCGTGCCGGAGTACGCGCCGTTCTCAACCGGCCGGTGCGCTTATTTTCATCGCGCGGCGGCGAAACACTCCTTAGATAGATAGGCCGCTGACCGGCTTCTTGCGGGAGGAACAATTATGGCGGAGAAGGATCCGGCCGAGAGCGGTCGACGCCTGCATGTCACGACGCTCCTCGTCGCGTCGCGTCGCGCGCTCGACAACGCATTGTCGGAGCTGGGCTTTCCCGAGGATGACGACCGCATCGTCGAGCACGATGGCCGTCTCGCTTTTCTGACCTGCTCGCATGAAGAGGATTGCGACGACATGTTCGCGCTGATCAGCGAATTGTCGTCGCGCGGCGAAAGCTGGGAACTGCAGTCGCGGATCGACGCCGAGGCTGGACGCGCCATCTACCAATCCTTTGCACGACATCGCCCGGTCGAGGCGGTCGACGCTGCAGTCGAGGACGAGCCGGAACCGGACACCCCCGAATCGCCGTTGCACGACGTCGAGACCGCCGAAGGCTTGGCGGCGCTGAAACGTATCTTGAAGCGCATAGAGCCGGCCGACGCGTTTGCCACGATTCGGGCCGGCCGCGACGGCCGCGCCACTGCCCGCGTCCTGCGTCGCGGCTCCCGGCGGCTGCTGGCGGCAGCGACCGCTGCCGACGAATCGACGCTGCGCAGCGTCATCAGAGAGATCCTGCCCAATGTCATGCTCGACGTCGCGATGAAGCCGCCCGGCTAGGCAGCTGAGAAACCGGGGGCGCTACCTTCATTAGCGACCGAGATCTGCGCGCACTCTATAAGCTGCCGACCCTGACGGCGCTGGTCCGTAACAGCACGCTCCGTCTCGCTGTTACCGGGCTCAGCCGGTCCGGCAAGACCGCGTTTATTACCAGTCTGGTTCATAATCTCTTGAGTGCCGTCGCTCGGCCGGGGCGTCTGCCGTTCCTGCGGGCTGCAGCGGCGCGGCGGATTATGGGCGCGCGGCTGCTCGCGTCCGAAGCCGACGACGTGCCTGCGTTCCCGCTCGGGGAAACGGTCGCGGCGCTCGCTGCCGACCCGCCGCATTGGCCCGCGAGCACGACCGATTTGCGACGGGTGCGGCTGTTGCTCCGGTTCTCCTCGGCGGGTCTCCTTCGGAGGGCCAGGCTGCTTGGAGGAACCGCCGAGCTGACCGTCGAAATTCTCGATTATCCCGGCGAATGGCTGCTCGACCTGCCATTGCTACAGCAGAGGTATGGCGATTGGTCGCGTGCTGCCCTCGCCTTGGCGCGCCGCGGGGTGCGCGCCTCGCTCGCCCGCGACTGGCTCGATTTTGTGGCCCGCCATCCGGCAGACCGCGCCGGCGACCCGCAAACGGCGTTGCAGGCGCACAAGCTGTACCGTGCCTTTCTTGCCGCGTGTCGCGAGCGGGAGCAGTTGAGCCTGCTGCAGCCCGGGCGTTTCCTGAACCCGGGGGAGATCGCCGATCCTTCGGTGCTGCAGTTTTGCCCGATGCCGCTGGCGATCGGAGTACGGGCGCCGCCCGGCGGTCTCGCCGCGCTGATGGAGACGCGCTTCGAGGCCTACAAGCGCGTTATCGTGCAGCCTTTCTTCGCACAGCTCGCGCGTAACGTGGACCGGCAAATCGTGCTCGTCGACGTGCTGCGGGCGCTGAACGCCGGCGAAGAGGCTTTTGCCGATCACCGTCTGGCGCTCGACACGATCCTCGCCGCGTTCCGCTTCGGCAGGCGGAGCCTGCTGCGCCGGCTGTTCGGCGCCCGCATCGACCGGGTCCTGTTTGCCGCGACCAAGGCCGACCATGTGCCAGCTCTGCAGCGCGACCATCTCGAAGCGCTGATGGCCAATCTGGTGGAAGCCCCGACCCTGCGCGCCAAAGCCGCGCATGCCCGCGTCGCGGCGAGCGCGCTCGCCTCGATCCGCTGCACCGAGGACGGCACCGACGTCATCGACGGACGCAAGGTCGATATCGTCGTCGGATTGCCCGAAGGCGGCGAGCGGCGCATTCGCTTTTTCCCCGGGATCGTGCCGGTGACCCCGCCGCCCATGGGGTTTTGGGGCGAGCGGTTTACCGAATTTCCGGTCTTCCAGCCACCGCGGATCACGAGCGCAGCAGGCGACGGCATTCCCCATATAAATCTCGACAAGGCCCTCGATTTCCTGCTGGAGGACGCTCTCGCATGATCACTGAAACCGAGCTATCCCGAGAGCGGCTGCGGCCGCGCATTCTCGAAACCGAGGAAACCGGGCGGCTCGAGCTAAGCCCCGCGCCGGCTCCGGCGACGGACCCGCCCGTTCCGCGAACCCGCCGGTCCCGGTCGCCAATTCGCGTCGCAGCGACCGGCCTCGGCACCCTCGTCCTCGGCCTCATCAGCATCGATCTCGTCCAGTTCATAGACGGGGCGTTTGCGCATGGCACCGGCCTCGGGATTACCGCGGCGGCGGCGGTGGCGGCCGGTTGCGGCGGCGCGGTCTACTGGCTCGGGGCGGAATTGCGCGGGCTGTGGCGGCTGCGCTCCGCCGAGCGTCTCAGAAGCCTGATCCCGTTCGCTTTGGCCAACGAGTTGAAGGCGGAGATCGATGCCGCCGCGACGATCCTGGCGGCCGACCCGCTGTTGAGCGAGGCGGTCGCCCGTTACCGCGCGGTCCGGGAGGCGCATCACAGCGGGCATGATGCGCTCGAGCTGTTTTCCCGCTTTGTCCTCGCCCCGGCCGACCGGCTCGCCGAGGCCGCGATCCGCCGCGCCGCGACGCAGGCCTTCGCAATCAATGCGGTAAGCCCGACCGCGCTGCTCGACACTCTACTGTTTGCCGCCCGCGCCCTGCGCCTCATTCGCGAAATCGCCGAGATCTACGGCCAGCGGCCGGGACTGGCCGGCACCGTGCACCTGCTGCGCCGTCTGGCGAGCGGCGCCGGCATGGTGGGCGCCGTCGATCTGGTCGGCGGGATTCTCGTGCAGCAGCTCGGCGGCGCAGTCATGGAGCGGCTCAGCGCCAGCGCCGCCGAAAGCGCCTACGCCGCGCAAAAAATGGCCCGCCTCGGCATCATCGCGATGGCGCTGTGCCGCCCCATCGACTTCCGCCCCGGCGAAGTCCCGTCGCTGCGCCGCCTCGTCTCAGGTCTCCTCAAGCCGGACCGCCAGGAGTTGGGCTGACGCGTTCGATAAAGCTTGCCCTAACACCCACAGCGGCATGACATTTGCGTGAGTGAAGCACCCCGTCCGGGAGGTCAGTCTCATGTTGTCGCGCCGCTCTTTGCTCATGTCTGTATCGGCCGCCGCCCTCATCGGCGCCTTTGCGGGTTTGGATCGCGCTCATGCCGCCGACAAAACGGTCAAGTTGGGCATAAACCTGCCCTTTACCGGGGCCGACGCGCATGATGCCGAATTGATCAAGGATGGCGCCATGCTGGCGATCGACGAAGCGAACGCGCAGGGTGGCATCGCCGGTTACAAGATCGACGTGCTGCTGCTGGACGACGGGACCGCCACCGCCGGGCAGTATGACCCGGCGCAGGCGGCGACCAACGCGCGCAAGATGGTGTCCGACAAGGCGGTCGTCGCGGCGATCGGGCCGCAGATGAGCGGATCGGGCAAGGCGATGTCGCCGATATTGAGCCAGGGCGATCTGGCGACGATCACGCCGAGCTCGACCAACCCCGACATCACCGACCCGAAATTCGCCGGGCAATATCGGCCCAAAGGAAAGGCGATTTATTTCCGCACCGTGACCACCGACGCCTTCCAAGGGCCGAATATGGCCAATTATTATGCCGACGTCCTCAAGGTGAAATCGGTCTATGTGCTCGACGACAGCGGCGCCTACGGTGTCGGGATCGCCGACACTTTCCAGGCGCAGGCCGAGAAGCGTGGCATCAAGGTGCTCGGCCGCGACCAGCTCAACCCCAGAGAAGCCGATTACGCGACCACTCTGACGAAAATCAAATCTCTCAATCCTGACGCCCTCTATTACGGCGGCGTCGCTCAGGCCGGGGTGAAAGTGGTCAAGCAGGCCTCCGACATTCTCCCCAAGATCATCAAGGGCGGCGGCGACGGCATGTATGGTGCTGAGATATTGCGCGGCGCCGGCTTTCCTGCTGCCGAAGGGTGGTACGCGACGATTGCGGCGCCGGATATCCTCGAAAACCCGGAGGCGGCGCCCGTCATCGAACGCTTCGTCAAGAAATACGGACAGCAGCCCGAGAATTACTCGATCACTGCCTATGATGCGGCGCTCATCATTCTCGACGCCGTCAAACGCGTCGCCGCTTCGGGCAAGCAGGTGACGCGAGAGGCAGTGCGCGATGCGATGCAGACTGGCCATGTCAAGACACTGCAGGGCGAGATCACCTTTGATGAAAATGGCGACTTGCGGAACCGGGAGATCAGCGTCTTCCGCATCGTCAAGGACGACAAATATCCGCCCGACGACGTCCTTCACCAGTACAAATACCTCGGGGTCGCGCCGCAGGGCTCGTAAGTTCAAGGCAAAATTGTGCTGGTAATATCGACTTGTTACTCGTCACCCCCGCGAAAGCGGGGGTCCAGGGCAACCGCTGGCATGTTGGAGCCCTGGATTCCCGCTTTCGCGGGAATGACGAATAACCTAGCGATACTCTAAGCCGCCCGGCGCGCCGTGATGTCCGATTATGGCGTGCTGTTGCAGCAGGTGGTCAACGGGCTAAGCCTCGGCGCGATGTATGCCTTGCTGGCCCTGGGATTTACCCTCGTCTACGGCATCCTCGAGCTGATCAACTTCGCGCACTTCAATGTGTTCATGGTCAGCTCGTTTTTCGGCATGTGGGCCCTCGAGTTTCTGGGCATCACAGGGCAGAGCCGGGTCCTCGCGGGCCCGGCACTGGCAGGGGCATTGGTCTTTGCCTTTGCCGTCACGATGATCGGCGCCGGAATCCTCGGGGTTGCGATCGAGCGTTTGTCTCTGCGGCCGCTGCGCGGGGTCCGCGGGACTGCGGCGATGATCACGACGATCGGCGTTTCGTACATCCTGTTCAACATCATCCTGCTGACTGTCGGCGCAGGGTCGGAGAACTACCCCAATCCGTTGCCGGTGGTGCGCTGGCAACTCGGCGAAGTGACCCTCGAACTGAAGGAGCTGCTGATCTGGGGCGTCGCCGTGGCGCTGATGCTAGCCCTCCATTTCTTCGTCAACCGCACCCGCCTCGGCAAGGCGATGCGCGCAACGGCGCAAGATGCCGAGGCGGCCCGGATGATGGGGGTCAACGTCGACCGCGTCATCGTCACGGCGTTCTTTTTGGGGTCCGCGCTGGCCGGGGCGGCGGCGCTTATCTTTGGCCTCTACTATAATTATACGAGCTTTATCATCGGCTATACGGCCGGCCTGCGGGCGTTCACCGCGGCGGTGTTGGGCGGGATCGGCAGCATTCCCGGAGCGATGGTCGGCGGCATCTTGATCGGTCTGATCGAGACTTTGGGCGGACAACTGATCGCAGTGCGCTGGACCGATGTCATAATCTTCTCGATCCTCGTTCTCGTTCTCGTCTTTGCGCCGACGGGACTGTTCGGCCGGGCCACCCCGACAAGGTCGTGAGAAACGCGATCGGCATTCGAACACTGCTCCCGATCGGGACGAGCGGGAGCATCCTCGCCCGAGTTTCCCCGCGCAGGCGCGCTCGCCTCGGCATCCTCCTGGTCACAGCAGCGGCACTGCTCTTCCCACTAATCAACGGAAACGATGCCGACATTGATTTCGGCGGCGAACGCGCTCGCGTTTGCCGCCTTGGCGCTTGGCCTCAACATCGTCGTCGGCTTCGCTGGCCTATTGGATCTCGGCTACGCTGCGTTCTTTGCCATCGGCGCCTACGCCTATGGCGTTGCCAGCTCGTGGCAGGTCCAGCCGGCGTGGAGCGGCTTCTGGGAGCCTCTGCAATGGCTCGACCTCGTCAGCCGCTTTCACACGGCGGGCGGCGACGTCGTCCATTTCCAGGTCTCGTTCTGGCTGATGTTGCCGGTCGCAGCAGCGGTCGCCGCGTTTTTCGGGGTATTGTTCGGCGCGCCCACCCTGCGGCTCAAAGGCGACTATCTGGCGATAGTGACCCTCGGTTTTGGCGAGATCGTGCCAATTGTCGCGCGCAACACGCCCTCGATCACCAATGGCGCTATGGGCCTCAACGGCGTCGCTGCACCACAGCTCTTCGGCTACGATTTCGGCGTCAACGCGACCCCATATTATTATGTCGGGCTCGCACTCGTCGCGTTTTTGATCATGACGAGCCAGCGGCTGAAGGATTCGCGGATCGGACGGGCTTGGATGGCGATCCGCGAGGACGAGATCGCCGCCGCGGCGATGGGCGTCGACCGTGTCCGTTTCAAGCTCCTCGCCTTTGCGATCGGCGCCGCCTTTGCCGGCGCGACCGGCACGTTCTATGTCGCCAAGTTGCAGACCGCGACCCCCGAGATGTTCATGTTCCCGGTCTCGGTCATGGTCTTGGTCATGATCGTCTTTGGCGGGATCGGCAGTGTGTGGGGGGTCGTGGTCGGCGCGCTGCTGTTGCAGATCCTGCAATCCTGGTTTCTCGAAGATCTGTCGCAATGGCTGCATGCGCTCGGACGGCTCGTGAACATCGAGTGGCTGCAGCATGTCGAGCTTGCTTCGTCGATCGAGCTGATTTTCGGTTTTATTCTAGTGCTGATGATGCTCTACCGCCGGGAGGGGCTGATCCCGGCGACGCGTCGCGCTGCGCCGCTGAGCCTCGACGAGCAGACGGCCCAAATCGGGCGGGGCGGCTTCGACCGGCTTCCCGCAACGGCGGCGTCCAGTCGCACGGCGAGCGGGCCACTGCTCGAAGTTTCGGATCTGACCGTGCGCTTTGGCGGGCTCGTCGCATTGCGATCAGTCGAACTGAGCGTCCCAGCCCAGAAGGTGGTTGCCGTGATCGGCCCCAATGGCTCGGGCAAATCGACATTGTTCAACGTCGTCACCGGCGTAGTTCCGGCCGGTCGCGGCAGCATTCGCTTCGCCGGCCAAGCGATCGGCCGATTGCGGCCGCATGAGATATTGGAGCGCGGCGTCGCTCGCACCTTCCAGAATATCCGCCTGTTTCCGAACCTGAGCGTGCTCGAGAACGTCATGATCGGCATGCATGCCCGGCTCGATACAGGTCCCGTGGGCGCCCTGTTGCGGCTGCCAACGAACCGCCGCGAGGAGGCGGCAGCACGCGAGCATGCGCGCGAAATCCTGGCGTTATTCGGCAACCGGCTGTTGCCGCGTGCCGACCACCTCGCCGCCAGCCTTTCCTACGCCAACCGGCGGCGCACCGAGATCGCGCGGGCGCTCGCCACGCAGCCAAAACTGTTGCTGCTCGACGAGCCGACGGCGGGGATGAACCCCGCCGAGACATTGGAGCTGGCCGATCAGATCCAAAGCCTCAACCGCCACGGTCTCACAATCCTCCTCATCGAGCACAAGCTTGACGTCGTCGCGATGTTGGCGGACCGGGTCATCGTGCTCGATCACGGCGAGAAGATCGCTGAAGGGCCGCCGGAGGCCGTGCGCCGCGACGAAGAGGTGATCCGCGCCTATCTCGGCAGGAGCGCCGCCTTTGCCTGATCTGCTCGAGTTTCGAGCCGTCGATACGCATTACGGCGACCTTCATGTCTTGAAATCGGTCGATTACCGGATCGCGGCGGGCGAGATCGTCTGCCTGTTGGGCGGCAATGCCTCGGGCAAGTCGACGACGATGAAGGCGATCATGGGGAGCGTCGCGCCGAACTCGTGGCGAGATCCTTTACCAGGGCCATTCGTTGAGGGGCGTTTCGACCGCCGAGCGGGTGCGCCGCGGCATCGCGCCGGTGCTCGAGGCGCGCCGCCTCTTCCCGCGCATGACGGTCTATGAAAATCTCGAGATGGGCGCCTATACGCGGCGCCGCGGACCGGAGTTCGACGAGGATCTGGCGCGTGTCTTCACGCTGTTCCCGCGCGTCGAGGAGCGGCTACAACAGCTCGCCGGCACGTTGTCGGGGGGCGAGCAGCAGATGGTCGCAATTGGCCGCGCGCTGATGGCGCACCCGAGGCTATTGTGCATGGACGAGCCCTCGATGGGTCTCTCGCCCGCCTATGTCGAGCAGGTCTTCGACATCATCCGGACGATCAACCGGCAGGGTGTCACGATCTTCATGGTCGAGCAGAACGCCAACATGGCCCTCTCGATCGCCGACCACGCCTATGTCCTGCAGACCGGCCAGGTCGTGCTGAGCGGCCCCGCCGCGGAACTGCGCGAAACCGAATTGATCCGCCACGCCTATCTCGGCGAACTCAAGGTGGCGTAAGACCGTCCGCGCGAAATCGGCCGGATACTTCGTCTTGGCGGGCTTGTCCCGGCCATCTACCGTGGACCACGTCAAGCTCCTAGTCCGGCATCGGGTGGCCTGGCGGTCAGACCGCGTCAAGGCTGGCGCGCGCGCCACCGCGCAAAGCGCGGCTGCGGCCTTGTCACCATCTCTCCACCTGTTTTCCCCTGAAATATCAGACTGGTTGGCAAACGTTCGAGGATCTGATTAGGTTAACGACACGGACCGGTAACGGGCCGATGAAACGGGGGAGGAAACGATGCGGTGCGGACTGCGAATCGTCCTAACGGGAGTTCTCGGCGCGCTTATCGCGGGAGCGGGTGCCGGTTGGGCGGCCGATCCCGAAATCGACAGACTGGTGCAGAGCCCGGTCGGCAAGGACTGGGTCACCAACGGCGGCAATCTGACCAATCAACGCTATTCCACGCTGAAGCAGATCGACACCAGCAACGTCAAAGAGCTCAAGGGAGCCTGGATGACCCGCCTCAAGGGTTCCGGGTTCGGCGGGAAGTATTCGGCCGAGGCGACGCCGCTCGTCAAAGACGGGATCATGTATGTCGTCACCGGAAACGACGATGTCTTCGCGCTCAACGCGAAGACCGGCGAGATGCTGTGGGAACGTTTGTCGGGGATCGACCAGAAGATCTCGACCGTGTGCTGCGGGTGGCTGAATTGCGGCTTGGCGATGGGCGAGGGCATGTTGTTCCTCGGCCAGCTCGATGCCAATGTCGTCGCGCTCGACATCAAGACGGGCAAGGAAGTGTGGAAGACGCCGATCGAGGACTGGCGTAACGGCTACGGTGTCACCAGCGCGCCGCTTTACTATGAGGGGATCGTCTATAGCGGCAACACCGGAGGGGAATTCGGGGTGCGCAGCCGGCTGACGGCGCTCGACGCCAAGACCGGCAAGATCCTATGGCGTTGGTACACCTTGCCCGGTCCAGGCGAAGTCGGCAGCGACACTTGGCCGGCGGGCACCGATCATGCGATGCGGGGCGGTGCCTCGATCTGGAACACGCCAGCCCTCGATCCGCAGCTCGGGCTGATCTACTTCGCCACCGGAAATTGCGGGCCCGATTATGACGGGTCGATGCGCGAGGGTGATAATCTGTTCTGTGCCTCGATAGTCGCGCTGAACGCCAAGACCGGCGAACATGTCTGGCACTTTCAGGAGGTGCACCACGATATCTGGGACTACGACGCGGCGAGTCCGGTCGTGCTGTTCGACACGGTGATCAACGGCCAACCACGCAAGGCGATAGCCGAAGCCGGACGCACCGGTTGGGTCTACATCCTCGACCGCACCAACGGCAAACCACTGATCGGCATCGAGGAGCGTCCGGTGCCGCAGGAGCCACGCCAGAAGACTGCCAAGACGCAGCCCTACCCGTTCGGCGACGCGACGGTGCCGCAGTGCGCCCAGCTCATGGAGGGCTACGAGAAGGCGGGCTGCATTTTCGAGGCGTTCTGGGAAGAGCCGGTTATCATTCAGCCGTCGGGTCAAGGCGGCACGAACTGGTCACCGATGCCGTACGATCCCGATACCGGTTTTTTGTACGTGCCGGGGACGATCCGCGCGAGCGTGTTCTCGCGCGTTCCCAGCGAGTACACCACCGGGCGGCGGTATACGAATGGTACCCAGGCGCCGCCGATCGGCTCGCCTCTGAGCGGCACCTTCACGGCGATCGACAGCAGGACGAACAAGATCGCTTGGCAACACCAGATGACTTACCGCATGGGCGGCGGAGGCGGCTCGACCGTGACTGGCGGAGGTCTCCTCTTACGTGGCGAGCCCGACGGCAACTTCGTGGCGCTCGACGCCAAGACTGGGGAAGTGCTGTGGAAATTCCAGACCGGCTTTGGCGCCGACGCCCCGGCAATGGTCTATGAAGTCGACGGCGACCAATACATTGCGATTGTCACCGGCGGCAACTCGATACAGGGGAGCGCCTATGGTGACACAGTATGGGCCTTCTCCCTCAAGGGGCAGCTCGGGCCGTTATGGCCGCCACCACCACCGGCTACCGTCGCCGGGCCGGGAGGGGCAGTTGCCGACGGCGTGGATAAGGTCAAGATCGGCGACAATAACGTCGAGTACGCCTATTGGCCGGCCCGCACTCGGGTGAAGGCGGGAACCACTTTGACGTTCACCAACGTCGGCGACATTCCGCACACGGCCACCGCCTTCGACAAAGGGAAGGTGGGCGATTGGGATACGGGTGCTCTGAGCAAAGGCGAATCGAAGGAGATCACCTTCAAGGAGCCAGGCATCTATTTCTACATCTGCACGCCGCACCCGTGGATGTACGGTCAGGTCATCGTCGAATAGTCAGAACCTACCGGGCGCGGGGTCGCGCCAACCGCATACCGAGCAATGGGGCGGCCGCCTCCGGCGGCAGCTTTGCGTAATCGCGCGGGATCTCGAACAACGCGGCGTCCTGCGTGCCGACCTTGACGTTACGCAGTTCCCAGCGAATTGCCGAAAGCTTGCCTTCGCCGGTCGTGAGCCTGACATCACACCTCATCGGGATGCCTTCCTGGCTGACCCACAGCAAGCCGACCGCACGGCCCTGCGGCTTCTCCACGTCCAAATCATATTTCATCGTCGCGATGCCGTTGACGGTTTCCTGCCCCAGAGGCTTGCGCAGCAGGCCAGGGTCGGCCAGAAGCGACAGCTCCTTCGGAAGGGCGAATTCGACGACGGTATGCAATTTCGGCAGGATGATGTCGCCGATCGCGCTGTCGGCACGCAGGATGAAGATCGGCCTTATTGCCGGCAGGTCCTGCTCATGGCGCTGTTCGCCCGGCATGTGCCACATCCTGCCGATGTAGCTCTGCCCGTTGATGACCAGCACCCGCTCGGCGCTGAAGCCGACGCGAGCATCACCGAGCGTCTCCGCCGATGCCGGCGCTGCGATCGGCGGCAGCACGACCAGCGGGAAGGCGATGAGGGTACAACGGAGCACGCGCATTTCAGTCCTCGATCGGCGGTCCGCTGTTAGGCAGCCAATGAGGCGGTTTCGCGGCAGGCTGGACAGCGGCGGCACAAAGCCTATCTTTGCACGCGCCGATACTTTGCGCCGAAACGGAAACACCAGAAATGGATAAAAAAATCGGACTGTACGCGCTCGGAAACCGGGCGCCAGGCAGGCGATGAACGACAGCGCCGGAACTGTCACGATTCGAGTCCACGCGGCGATAGCCGAAATACCGGCCGCTGCCTGGGATGGCTGTGCAGGCGATGTGAACCCAACCGTTTCGCATACTTTTCTGAATGCGATGGAGGAAAGCGGCTCGACGACGACCCGCACGGGATGGACGCCACAACATCTTTCTCTCGCGGGACCGGACGGGGAGATCACCGGTGTCGTGCCGCTCTATGCCAAGACGCATTCCTATGGCGAATACATCTTCGACTATGGCTGGGCGGATGCCTATGAGCGCGCCGGCGGCCGGTATTACCCGAAGCTGCTGTCGGCCGTCCCGTTCACCCCGGTCCCGGGCCCCCGCTTGCTGCTGCACCCGTCCGCGCCGGCCGAGGCTCGCGAGCATCTCCTTGCCGGAATGGTCGAGTTCACGAAGCGCCGCCGAATCTCGTCATTGCATGTGAACTTTCCCGACCTCGCCGAGGCCGAGGCGCTGACCGAGGCGGGATTTCTGCAACGGCTGAGCCAGCAATTCCACTGGACCAATGAGGGGTACCGCGATTTCGATGACTTCCTCGCGGCATTGAATTCGCGAAAACGCAAGACAGTGAAGAAGGAGCGGCGCGAGGCGCTTGCCCCGGGACTCGAGATCGAAGTGCTGACCGGGGCTGACCTGAAACCGCGTCATTGGGACGCGTTTTTCGAATTTTACCTCGCGACTTCCGATCGCAAGTGGGGGTCGGCCTACCTGAATCGCCGCTTTTTCGCGCTGATCGGCGAGCGGATGCCGGAAAAGATCGTACTCTTCATGGCCCGGCGCGGCGGCAACTACGTCGCCGGCGCATTCAACCTGCTCGGCAAGGATACGATCTATGGCCGCAATTGGGGCAGCTACGGCGATTACAAATTCCTTCATTTCGAGTGCTGCTATTACCAGGCGATCGAGTTCGCGATCACCCGCGGATTGAAGCGCGTCGAGGCCGGTGCGCAGGGCCCGCACAAGATCCAGCGCGGCTATCTGCCGGTGCCAACCTACAGTGCTCACTGGATCCCCGATCCGGCGTTTCGCCGGGCCGTCGCTCAATTCCTGGCGCGCGAGCGCCAAATGATCGAGCACAAGATGGAGGGGCTCGGAGAATATTCCCCGTTTCGCCATGAGGAGACCGCGTGCCATCCCTCCGAGGAGGAAGAAAAAGCGCGAGGGCGCTGATCACTCGACCAGCTCGGGCACCTTTGGCATCGGTTCGGCCGGGCGCTCTTCGTACGAGAAGGAGAGTGTATCCTCGTCGGGTTTGCGCGTCACGCGGACGACCCCGCCCTTCGACAACTGCCCGAACAGGAGTTCCTCGGCGAGCGGCTTTTTGATATGCTCCTGGATCACCCGGGCGAGAGGGCGTGCGCCGAAGAGGCGATCGTAGCCTTTGTCGGCGAGCCAAGCCCGCGCGCGATCATCGAGCTCGATCATGACATTCCGGTCGGCGAGCTGCTCTTCGAGCTGCAGCACGAATTTGTCGACGACCATTCCGATCGTATCCGCCGATAGCGGCGCGAAGGAAATCACCGCATCGAGCCGGTTGCGGAACTCCGGCGTGAACATACGGTTGATCGCCTCCTGATCGTCGCCCTCCCGGACGCCGCTGCCAAAGCCGATCGCCGGTTTGGCAAGGTCCCAGGCCCCGGCATTCGTCGTCATGATCAGGATCACATTGCGGAAATCGACATTTTTGCCGTTGTGATCGGTCAGCTTTCCGTAGTCCATGACCTGCAGCAGAATATTGAACAGGTCGGGATGCGCCTTCTCGATCTCGTCCAGCAACAGCACGCTGTGCGGGTGTTGATCGATCGCGTCGGTCAGCAGCCCGCCCTGGTCGAAGCCGACATAACCGGGGGGTGCGCCGATCAGCCGCGACACCGTGTGCCGCTCCATGTACTCGGACATGTCGAAGCGGGTGATCTCGATCCCGAGGGTACGTGCGAGCTGGCGCGCCACCTCGGTCTTGCCGACCCCGGTCGGGCCAGAGAACAGATAGGAGCCGATCGGTTTTTCCGGATCCCGCAGGCCGGCGCGCGCTAGCTTGATGGCCGAGACCAAAGCCCCAATCGCCGGATCCTGGCCAAACACCATCGTCTTGAGGTCGCGCTGAAGGTTTTTCAGCACCTCGCGATCGTCGCGCGAGACGCTTTTCGGCGGGATCCGCGCCATCGTCGCGATGACCGCTTCGACTTCTCGCGCGGTTATCGTCTTGCGGCGGCGGTTCTCGGGCACGAGCATCTGGGCGGCCCCGGTTTCGTCGATGACATCGATCGCCTTATCCGGCAATTTGCGGTCACCGATATAGCGGTGCGATAATTCGACCGCCGCCCGCAATGCTTCGCTCGTGTAACGCACCTTGTGGTGCCGTTCGTAATACGGCTTCAGGCCGCGCAGAATCTTCACCGAATCCTCGACGGTCGGCTCGTTGACGTCGATTTTTTGGAAACGACGAACGAGCGCGCGGTCCTTCTCGAAATAGTTGCGGTATTCCTTATAAGTGGTTGAGCCGATACAGCGGATGACGCCGCCGGCCAGAGCCGGTTTCAGCAGGTTCGAAGCGTCCATCGCCCCGCCGCTCGTCGCCCCGGCCCCGATTACGGTGTGAATCTCGTCGATGAACAAGATCGCACCGGGCTGCGCCTCGAGTTCGGACAAGACCGCCTTCAACCGCTCCTCGAAATCGCCGCGATACCGGGTGCCTGCGAGCAATGCCCCCATGTCGAGCGCGTAGATCGTCGCGTTCATCAGAACCTCAGGGACCTCACGCTGCACGATACGACGCGCCAACCCCTCGGCGATCGCGGTCTTGCCAACACCGGGGTCGCCAACATACAGCGGGTTGTTCTTGGCGCGGCGGCATAGGATTTGGATCGTGCGGTCGACTTCGGCTTCACGGCCGATCAAGGGATCGATCTTGCCGCCCTTGGCCTTTTTGTTGAGATTGACGCAATAGGCGTCGAGGGCGTCATGGTTGCGCTTCTGCGACTTTTCGCTGCGGTCATCCTCATCGGCACCCTGAACACGGCGGGTCTCCGAGCGCCCCGGTGCCTTGGCGATGCCATGGGAGATATAATTAACGGCATCGAACCGGGTCATGTCCTGTTCTTGCAGGAAATAAACAGCGTGGCTTTCCCGCTCGGCGAACATCGCGACCAATACGTTCGCGCCGGTCACCTCCTCGCGGCCCGACGACTGGACGTGAATAGCAGCGCGTTGCAGCACGCGCTGGAAGCTCGCAGTCGGCTTCGCGTCGTCGCTATGGGCCGCGACAAGGTTGGCAAGTTCGTTATCGACGTAGTTCAGCACCTCGCGGCGCAAACGGTCGAGGTCGACGCTGCACGCGCGCAGAACGGCAACTGCGTCCTGATCCTCGGTCAGCGCTAGCAGCAGATGTTCGAGCGTGGCATATTCGTGCCGGCGCTCATTGGCGTGGGCGAGAGCCCGATGCAGAGACTTTTCGAGATTACGTGACAGCACGCCCGCCTGTCCTTCCTTGCCTAGTCCTTTTCCAGCGTACACTGCAGCGGGTGCTGGTGCTGCCGGGCGAAATCCATGACCTGGGTTACCTTGGTTTCCGCAACCTCGTAAGTGTAAACACCGCAGATGCCGACACCGCGGCGATGCACATGCAACATTATGCGGGTCGCCTCCTGCAGGTTCTTGTTGAAGAACCGCTCGAGAATGTGAACAACGAATTCCATCGGGGTGTAGTCGTCATTTAACATGAGCACCTTGTACATCGAGGGCTTCTTTGTCTTCGGCTTTGTCTTGACGACAACACCGGTCCCCGGTCCTTCCTCGCCGCGTTTTCCGTTGTCGCTCATTTCGGTCCGAGCCGGTAGGGTTGCTCGCTCCCTAATGATATTGGCTTTCAGCCGGTCCAGAAAAGTGTTTTCCGCCTCCAACCCAGCTGGCGCGCGAGGGTTTGCCATATTTCCTATTCGGCCCGGTAGGGCCGGCGCAACAACAGATCGATAACGGCGTTTACCGTTTCACCGCGGTGAAGTAACGCATCAACTCCCTCGGCGATAGGCACCTCTATTCCGAGCCGTTCCGCCAGTCGCGCGATTGACGCAGCCGTGGCCACGCCTTCGACGACCGAGCGACTGCCGCGCAGCGCGGCCTCGAGGGGCCGCCCGCGACCGAGCGAGAGGCCAAGCCCAAAGTTGCGCGATTGAGCGGAACTGCAGGTCAGTACGAGATCTCCCAGACCGGAAAGTCCGCCGAAGGTCTCGGCTCGACCGCCCTTGGCGACTCCAAGCCGGATCATTTCCGCCAGTCCGCGGGTGATCAGCGAAGCTCGAGCGTTGTCGCCAAGGCCGCGGCCGACGACGATACCGCACGCGATCGCGAGGACGTTCTTGACGGCCCCACCAATTTCGGCGCCGACCGGGTCCTGCGACAGGTAAGGACGAAACCGACTGCTTCCGAGAGCCTCGATGAAGGCGTGACCGAGCGAGGGGTCTCCGCTTGCAATCGTTACCGCTGTCGGCAACTCGCGGGCGACCTCGGCAGCAAATGTCGGCCCCGAGAGCACCGCCGACGGGGAGGCGGGCAGAATTTCTGCGGCAACCTCGGACATCAATTTCAGCGAGCCGGTCTCGATCCCTTTCGCGCAGAGCAGCAAAGGGAGCCCGCGGCGAAGGTGAGACCCGAGCACCTGGATTACGCCGCGCAGAAATTGCGCCGGGACAACAAGTAACGCCGCCTCCGCCCCCTCTGTCGCAAACGCCATGTCGGCGGTTGCCGTGATAGCGGGATCGAGGATCACCCCGGGCAGGAAGAGCGGGTTCTCAAGACGTTGATTGATTGTCGAAACAACGCCCGGGTCTCGGGCCCACAGCCTCGGGAGCGAGCCGGCGCGACGAGCAACCATGGCGAGCGCCGTTCCCCAGGCGCCACCCCCAATGATCGCTAAGTGTCTCACCGGATCACGCTCGAGGCCAACCGCTCACCCCTTCACACCCGCTCCGGAACGGGGCGGCGCGTCGTTGTCGAGCGGCCATCGCGGTCTAATCGGCGCATCGAGACCGTCGACGAGGCCGAGTCGAAGACGCTCGATGCCAGCCCAGGCGATTATTGCTCCATTATCGGTGCACAATTCTGGCGGCGGCGCGACAAAGCGCAGCCCGGCATCATCGGCGAGGTCCGTAAGATGTCTTCTCAGCCTTTTGTTGGCGGCAACGCCACCACCAACCACCAGCGAATTTCCCCTCGGGTATTTGCGGCGGAACCACCCGACCGCATTCGCGGTCCGATCGGTCACCGTATCGCAGATCGCGAGCTCGACCGAGGCCGCGAGATCCGTCTGGTCGCGCTGATCAAGGCTGCCGCGCGCGGACGTGATCTGACGCACCGCCGTTTTCAAGCCGGAGAATGAGAAATCGCAACCCTGCCTGCCTTTCATCGGGCGTGGTAGGACGAAACGGGATGGGTCTCCACTGGGCGCGGCCGCTTCGATTGCAGGCCCGCCAGGATAGCCGAGCCCGATCAGCTTTGCCGCCTTGTCGAATGCTTCACCGGCGGCATCGTCGAGCGTTGTCCCGAGACGGGTGTAACGGCCAACTCCGGAGCAGACGAGGAGCTGACAGTGTCCCCCCGAAACCAGTAGCAAAAGGTACGGAAAGCCTACCTCCTCGGTCAGGCGTACCGCCAGAGCGTGGGCCTCCAGATGGTTAATAGATAGAAACGGCTTATCCGCGGCCCAAGCCAACCCCTTTGCCATTGTCGAGCCTACAATCAGGCCCCCGATCAAGCCCGGGCCCGTCGCAGCAGCTACCCCATCGAGCTCGCCGAGGATAACGCCGGCCTCGACGAGCGCCCGCGATATCAGCGGATCGAGGTGGTCGAGGTGAGCCCGCGCAGCAATCTCGGGCACGATACCGCCATAGGGCTTGTGCTCCGCGAGTTGGGAGTGGACCAAATTGGAGAGGATCTTCGGTCCGGCCGCCGTGATGGCCACTACAGCCGCCGCGCTCTCGTCGCAGCTGGTTTCGATGCCGAGAACAACCATCGTACATTCCGGCGCTCGGGAGTGTGGGCTTCGAGCCCAAGCTCCCCGATGGTCAGCCGGGCGGTGCTACCTCATAGGTCTTCAGGGTTTTGTCGGTGACGGCGTCGATTTCGAGCAGCTTGACCGAATAGCCCCACAACGTTGCCGTATGCCGGATTACGGCGCGGCAGCTCTGCTCTTCGAGCAGCACGCCGTTATGCACGTAATGCGCAAGAATGAGGCAGCGATCACCTCTGAGATCGACATCGACCACCTGGATGTCGGGCTCGCGCCGGGACAGATCGTATTGCCGGGAGAGAGCGCTGCGAACCTTTCGATAGCCGACATCGTCATGGATCGCCTCGACGCGCAGCGCTGGCTTTGTGCTGTCGTCGGACACATGGAACAGCCGGAACCGGCGGATCATCGCCGGGCTGAGATGTTGCAGGACGAAGCTTTCGTCGCGGTAATTCGCCCAGGCATGACGTAACACGCCATAGCCGTCTCCCGAGCCGGCTATGTCTGGAAACCACTCGCGGTCCTCCTCGGTCGGTTCTTCGCAGATGCGGCGGATGTCGCTCATCATTGCGAAGCCTAGCGCATACGGGTTGAGGCCGCTGAACCGCGGGTCATCGAAGTCCGGCTGGAATACGACGCTCGAATGCGAGTGCAGAAATTCGAGCATCGATCCTTCGGTGATCAGCCCCTTGTCGTGCAACCGCCGCATGATTTCGTAGTGCACGAACGTCGCGCACCCCTCGTTCATCATCTGCGTCTGCTTCTGCGGGTAGAAGTACTGCGAGACCAAGCGGACGATGCGGACCAGTTCCTGTTGCCAATCCTCGAGCCGCGGCGCGCGTTTCTCGATGAAATAAAGTAGGTTTTCTTCTGGCAGACCGAGTTCGCGCTTGATCTCTAGGAGGCGGGCCTCCTCGTTGCCCGAGTCGTCCTTATCCTTTTCAGCCCCCGGAACAGTGCGCCACAGATCGTTGTATGTCGCCTCGAAATGCGCACGCCACTCCTCAGCTCGGCGCCGCTCCTCGGCGAGATTCGGCTTGGTGCGGTGGGCGTAACGGTTGACACCGTGATCCTTAAGCGCATGCGCGGCGTCGAGCACGCGCTCCACCGCCTCCGCCCCGTGCCGCTCCTCGCATTTCTGCACGTAATCGCGTGCGAAGCTCAGATAATCGAGGATGCCGTTGGCATCTGTCCACTGGCGAAACAAATAGTTGTTCTTAAAGAAGTGATTGTGTCCGAACGCGGCATGCGCCATGACCAATGTCTGCATCGTCATGGAGTTTTCTTCCATGATATAGCAGATACACGGGTTGGAGTTGATGACGATCTCGTAAGCGAGGCCTTGCAACCCCTTGCGGTAGAGGGTCTCGTGGTAGGCGAAACGTTTGCCGAAGCTCCAATGGCGATACATCAGCGGCAAGCCGACCGAGGCGTAAGCGTCGAGCATCTGCTCGGAGGTGATCACCTCGATTTGGACCGGGTAGACGTCGAGCCCGAGTTCGTCGAGCGCGATCCGCTCGATGGCATCGTAGACCCGGCGCAACCCCGTATAATCCCAGTTTGGGCCGGTAAAGAGCGGGGCGGCGGTTTCGAGCCGCAACGTGACGGAGTCAGGCACGGATACCCCCCTTTGCGAATAATTCGTGGAACACCGAGAAGATCTGCGACGGGTCGCTGACCCGACGCATCACGAAATGAGGATGGACCGGCGCCACCTCGTTGTAGGCTCGCCACAGGTCGCTGTCTCGCGACAGTCCGGTCAGGCTCCCTCCCATGCCGTCACCGACCTCGACATAGGCGAAATACTGGCAGAGCGGCAGAACCTCGCCACCCAACAAGGAAACGCAACGTCCGCTGTCCGCGCCGTAATTATCGCCGTCGGAAGCCTGAGCCGCGTAGATGTTCCACCGGTCGGTGGGATATCGCGCCCGCGCAATCTCCAGCATTTTTTCGAGGGCAGTCGAGACTACCGTACCGCCGGTCTCGCGGCTGTAGAAGAAGGTCTCCTCGTCGACCTCTTCGGCGGTGCTTGTGTGGCGAATGAAGACGATATCGACCTGCCGATAGCGCCGGATCAGGAAGACATGGAGGAGCATAAAGAACCTCTTCGCTAGGTCCTTCATCGCCTCAGTCATCGATCCTGACACGTCCATCAGGCAGAACATTACCGCTTCGGTATTCGGGCGAGGAACGCGCTCAAAGCGGTTATACCGGACGTCGATCGGGTCGATGTAGGGAATGATTTTACTGCGGTGCTCGAGGCGGTCGAGTTCGCGCAGAAGCCTTTCGACCTCTTCGTCGGCTCCGCGGGAGCGTGCATTATCGATCGCCTCGCGCAACGCTTCGAGGTCCGATTGTTTTGGCCGTTTCAGCGAAATGCGGCGCGCCATGCTGTTCCGCATCGTCCGCCGGATGCTCAGGTTCGCGGGGCTGCCCGTCACGGTGTACCCCGCCCGTTGCAGATCGACCGCGAATGTCTCCTTTAGACTCTTTTTGACGAGATCGGGGAGTTCAAGATCCTCGAAAAACATGTCGAGGAACTCTTCCTTCGACAGCGTGAACTCGAACGCGTCCTCGCCCGACCCGTCCGGGCTCCCCTGCGAGCCCCCGCGCCCTTCCCCGCCAGTGGGCCGGGGGATCTCGTCGCCTCGGATATACTCCTTGTTGCCGGGGACGACATGTTCGGTTCGCCCGGTCCGGCGGCTGTGATGAAAGTTCGGCTCAGCGATCCCGCGCGTGGGGATCGCGACCTTCTCGCCGTGGCCGACATCGGCCACCTTGCGCTTGCGCAACGCCTCCTGCACCGCCGATTTTACCTCGGCTCGGGCCCGTGCCAGGAAACGTTGACGGTTACTGAGACTCTTACCCTTCGGGTTCGGGCGACGGTCGACGATGTTCATAGCCTGACCTCCGAGAGAGGACTGTCGTCCCCTACCCCGCCTTATTGACCCGCATATACCATTCGACCAACCGCCGAACTTGCCGCTCGGTGTAGCCGCGCGCCACCATGCGATCGAGGAAATCGGCGTGCTTCTTCTCCGTGTCGGTATCCTTCTTGGTCCCAAAGCTGATTACCGGCAACAGATCCTCAACCTGCGAGAACATCCGCCGCTCGATGACCTCCCGCAACTTCTCGTAAGAGGTCCATGAGGGGTTGCGCCCGGCATTGTTGGCCCGCGCCCGCAATGCGAACTTTACGACCTCGTTGCGGAAGTCCTTGGGGTTCGCGATGCCAGCCGGCTTCTCGATTTTCGACAGCTCCTGGTTCAACAGCTCGCGATTCATCAGCTGGCCGGTATCCGGGTCCTTGTAGTCCGAATCCTCGATCCACGCGTCGGCGTAGGCGACATACCGGTCGAACAGGTTCTGACCATAGTCGGAGTAGGATTCCAGGTAAGCCTTCTGGATCTCGTGGCCAATGAACTCGGCATACCGCGGCGCCAGCTCGGCCTTGATGAAGTTCAGGTATTTCTTTTCGGCATCGTCCGGGAACTGTTCGCGCCAGATGGCCTGCTCCAATACATACATCAAATGGACCGGATCGGCCGCTACCTCCTGCGTGTCGAAATTGAAGGTGCTCGACAACACCTTGAAGGCGAAACGGGTGGAAATACCGTCCATTCCCTCATCGACCCCGGCGGCATCACGATACTCCTGGACAGACTTGGCGCGCGGATCGGTGTCCTTCAAGCTCTCGCCGTCGTATACCCGCATCTTCGAATAAAGGTTCGAGTTCTCGTGCGACTTCAGCCGCGACAACACGCTGAAGCGCGCCAGGATATCCAAGGTTGACGGTGCACATGGCGAGGCGGAAAGCTCACTGTTCTGCAAGAGTTTCTCATAGATCTTGCGTTCCTCGGTAGCACGCAGGCAGTACGGAACTTTGATCACCGAAATCCGATCAATGAACGCCTCGTTGTTCTTGTTATTTTTGAAGCTCTGCCATTCGGCCTCGTTCGAGTGCGCCAATACGATCCCCTGATAAGGGATGCCGCCGATATTTTCAGAACCGACGTAATTTCCTTCCTGCGTCGAGGTCAGCAGAGGATGCAGCATCTTGATCGGGGCCTTGAACATCTCGACAAATTCGAGAAGCCCTTGGGTCGTCCGGTTAAGGCCGCCCGAATAGGAGTAGGCGTCGGGGTCGTTCTGACTGAAGAATTCGAGCTTGCGAATGTCGACCTTGCCGACCAGGCTCGACACGTCTTGGTTGTTCTCGTCGCCCGGCTCGGTCTTGGAGATGCAGATCTGCTTCAGCCGCGAAGGCTGCATGCGAACCACCGTGAATTTGGTGATGTCGCCGCCGAATTCTTCGAGCCGCTTTACCGCCCAAGGCGAAATGGTGCCAGTCAGCCGCCGCCGCGGGACATTGTAACGCTTTTCAAGCTCCTCGCCGAGCGTCACCGGATCGAACAAGCCGAGCGGGCTCTCAAAAACCGGACTGACTTCCTTGCCAGCCTTCAAGACATAGACCGCCTCTTTCTCCATCAGCTGCTTCAGGCGTTCGGCGAGCGAGGATTTGCCGCCGCCGACCGGACCCAGCAGATAGAGAATTTGCTTACGTTCCTCGAGGCCCTGCGCAGCATGACGGAAGAAGCCGACGATGCGCTCGATCGTCTCTTCCATTCCGAAGAAATCTGCGAATTCCGGGTAGACTTTGATCGTGCGGTTCATGAAAATGCGGCCAAGACGCGAATCTTGGCTCGTATCGACCATTACCGGCTCGCCGATGGCGCTGAGCATGCGCTCGGCGGCGCCGGCATAATAAGACGCATCATCGGAGCACTTGCCGAGATACTCCTCAAGCGAGAGCTCGACATCCCTCCGGTTTTCATACAACCGTGAATAGAGTCCAAATATCCCGTCATCGAATTTCATGTCTCACCTCAACCGATGCCCCGCGCTCAACCCAAAGCTTCCCGTGACACTACCAGAGAACGACCAAACTAAGGGAATGTCTCGCTGGAACGTGTAATTCGTTGTAAATTCGCGTAATACCTTTGTTACGTCGAGTTCTCCCAGCGTAGGGTCTCCCCGTGTTCCAACCAGTTGCAATCGCCCGGTTCCGCCGCCGGAGCTTCATCGCGCGCCGTCCACTCAGACTGCGGCCACTATGCCAACACTTTGTGGCGAGAGTACGAACGGTACGATGCTCGGAGATACCCCGTCGCCCCGTTGGCGGCTGGCGTCGGCAATGTGCCCAGGTTCGGCGAATTAACAACATATTGTGGCCAACTCCGACACTGCCCGCAGCATATATTAGATTGCGCCAAAACCCAATAGAAATGTAGGTTAATCCCTGGAATACCAGCGCTGATCGGAGTCGAGCCGGCGCAGCTTATTGGAACGGGCTGCGTCACCGCGGCGTTCTGCCGCAGTACGGTAGGTGCTAGCCGAACTCGGCAACCACCACGTTCGCTGCCTAAAAGGCCGTCGATGTCGGTTGCGGTTAGTGCGGCCCCGCGGACGCGGCGGGCTGCACGCCCGGGCGCCTGACGCCGGCGATCGTGTCCGGACTGCGTTGAAGCGATTTCGCCAGTTTGTCGCGCGATCGCCAATTCGACGCGAGGGCCTCGGCGAGCTGGTTCGCCAAGCAGGCATAGCCTGCGTCGGTCATATGCAGCCCGTCGGGTCCGACGCTGGAGGCCGGCGCAAGCTGCTGCGTGTGATCCCATTCCTTCATGATCTCAAATCGGCGGAACAAACCGACCCGAGTGCGTGTCGCAACCTCCGTGATCAGCCGCTCCATTTCGGCGGAAGCCGGGCGCGCGAGCACCCGCGGAGCGTATTGAAGATCCATCAGGACTATATCGATCCCGCTCTCCTTCATTAAAGTTACGCCGCGGCTTACGAGCTGTTCATCCGCCGTAAGATCGTCGCGCCGAAGCACCGCGTTGGTGCCGACTTGCCAGATCACCAGATCCGGGTGCTCGGCAAGGACGTCCCGGCCGAGACGGGTCAATTCTTCCGAAACGTCCTGACCGCCTACGCCATGGTTGACGACCCGGATCTCGACGCCGGGAAACCGCTGCCTCAATTCCTGCTCGAGGCGGCTCGGATAGCTCGAAGCCGGGGTGCTCGCCCCAACCCCGAGGGTCGAAGAGGAGCCCATTGCAACAATCGTGAGCGGCTTCCCGGACAAGATTCGGGATGAGGTACGGTCTAGCGCGGCTTCGATTGCCGAAAGCGCCGGCGGGGCGTCGCAATTTGGCGGGACCGGCGTTGCTGTCGCTTCGGGAAACGCCGGACTGCTGGAACCCAACACCATCGCGAGTGCTGCAGCAAGAAGTCCGATGGAGGGGATCGCGCTCATCGGAGGGCTACTCGAATAGCTTCCGCGAGCTTGCCGGCGATGCATTCGTAAACTTTGGCGGCAAGGCCGGCCCGTTCGTCTTTGGCAACCCCGTCGAAGTTGAACACGTTCTGCTCGCTCCAATAGCGCATCATTTCGAAGCGCGGAAAGACATTCACGTCATTGACGTCACCGACCCGATGAAGCGCGTTCAAATATCGCTCGAAATCAATGACCGTCGTGGTGCTGTGAGAGAATTGCATGTCGACGAGCATTATGTCGATCCCGTGCGCCTTGAGCTCGTCTATGCCGGTTTGGAGTGTCGCCGCAAAATCGTCGACCCCAACCCCACGCACGGCATCAGTGGTTCCGGTTTCCCAGATCACCAGAACCGGGTCTTCGGATATGACATCGGTAGAGAACCGTTCCAGCATTTCTTGGGCGGTCTGGCGCGGGACCCCCCGATTGACGACTGTGATCGAAGAGGAAGGATACCAGCGGGCTAGGATCTCCTGCAGACGATGGGGGTAGGCGAGATCCGATGAGCCCGCCGCCAATCCGGTCGTCGACGCTCCGCCGATCGCGACGATCCTGACGGGCTGCTCCGCGCGCAACCGGTCGTTCAAATGAGGCAGCTTGTCGTCGACCTGCATCAGCTCGTCCGGGACATCGCAGGGGAGCGCGCCGGCGAAGGCCGATGAAACGGGTGGGAATGCACTCAGCGCGAGGACTGCCGCAAGCAGTGCCGGCTGCGCCAACCCGCCCGCCGAAACACGCCACCTCATTTGCCGAGACGATTGCCACGACCGGATTGGGCGGCCGCGAACCGCGGTGCCTGCGTTCGACCCATAGTTTTATACCAATCCAACATTCTCGCAGTTAGGCACATCACGAGAATGCCCGCAAGATTAACGAGGATCTGGATGCTGATTGCTGAATCGTATTCCGAGAGAACGAAATGCCCAAGCGCCGACAGCAGGATTCCAAGGCAGAAGACCTCCAGCGATTGTTGGCCGCACAGCACAAGCGGTTTTGCTGCTAGGGAACGCAAAAAGGGCGTATTTGCCGGGACGACGATGGCAACGACCGCGACTGCTGCGAAGAACGGGATGACCCGGATGGGGGATAAGTTGTTCTTGTTCACCGGCCACAATTCCTTGAGAAGGAAGCCGGGGAACGGGTCCCAAATACCGTGGATCGTCCAGCTGAGCTTGACGACAAATCCCGCTGCAACAACAACCGCTGCTATCGGCAATGCCGGCCGAGCCCAGCTCGACCACCCCCGATCGTGCCGCCCAGGAAAACCAAGCGCAGCTCCGGCGATGAACACAAACTGCCAAGCGAGGGGGTTGAAATACCAGACGTGACCCTCAGGATAAGCCGGAACTGATAGGTTGGTGGTCTGGACGATGAGATAAAGTAGCAACGACGGCAATAAGACGATCAGCGGCCGCGAGCGCAAGCCAAGCAAAACGACCGGGAAGATCACCAGCAGCACAATGTAGAGCGGCAGAATATCGAGAAAGGTCGGTTGAAACTCAAGAAGGAGCGCCTTCACGATTGCAATGTGCGGCTCGCCGAGGAAATCTCCAACCCGCATTTCATCGTTATACATTGGGTTATTGAAGGTTGTGACCGTATAAGACACCTCGGCGATGAACATGACAAACAAAAAAATGTGAGCGACATAGAGTTGCCAGGCACGGCCGAGAATCCGCGCCACCGCATATAACGTTCCTTGCGAGACGAGCGTCTGCCCATACACCAGAGCAGCAGTGTAACCCGAAATAAATATGAAGACCTCGGCTGCATCAAAGAAATTGACCGCCTGGATGGTGAAGTAGCTGAGGATATTTTCTGGGATGTGATCGACGAATATAAATATCAGAGCGAGACCACGGAAGAAGTCAAGACGAAGGTCGCGCGACGAAGCGGGCACGGGCGGGCTCGAAACACTAGCGTTAGTCGCAGCACGCTGCGTGATGTTAGTTTAACAAAAACGCCGGCCGCAGTCGATGCGAGCGGCGTTGCCGGTCGCAATCCGGGGGCGGCGATCGGAAACCGGGGCGCCGGAGGCGCCTTCCGGCGCGGGCGATCAGCGGAGCCCGGAGGGTACCGTGAAGGAGGCTCGGGTCTTTTGCCGGATTTCGTCGAGCGGCACGCCGGACGCCAGTTCCGTCAGCCGAATCCCGGTGCCATCGATCCTGAACACGCCGAGGTCGGTGATCACCATGTCGACTACCCCCTTGCCGGTCAGCGGGAGCGTGCAGCGATGCAGCAGTTTGGGCTCGCCCCGCGCGGTGTGCTCCATTAGCACGATGACCCGCTTCACCCCCGCGACGAGGTCCATCGCGCCACCCATGCCTTTGACCATGCGGCCGGGAATCATCCAGTTGGCGAGATCGCCGTTTTCCGCCACCTGCATGGCCCCGAGGACCGACAGGTCGATATGCCCGCCCCGGATCATGCCGAAGGATTGCGCGCTGTCGAAATAGCTTGTCGACGGCAACTCGGTGATTGTCTGCTTGCCGGCATTGATCAAGTCCGGGTCCTCTTCTCCCTCGAACGGGAACGGGCCCGTTCCCAGCATTCCGTTCTCGCTTTGCAGCTGAACCGTGATCCCCGGCGGAATGAAATTCGAGACCAGGGTTGGGATCCCGATGCCGAGATTGACGTAGAAGCCGTCCTCCAGCTCCGCAGCGGCGCGGCGCGCCATGTCGTCGCGTGACCAAGCCATTGTGCCCTCTCCTCTGCCTCAATTGCCCCGCTTGCGGACAGTGCGTTGCTCGATGCGCTTCTCGTATGGCGGACAGCGCACGATGCGTTTGACAAATATGCCGGGCGTGTGGATGTGGTCGGGGTCGATGACGCCGGGCTCGACCAGATGCTCGACCTCGGCAACGGTGACCTTCGCGGCCGTCGCCATCACCGGGTTGAAGTTGCGCGCGGTCTTCCGGTAGACGAGGTTGCCTTCGCGATCGGCTTTCCAGGCGTGGATGATTGCGAGATCGGCGAAGAGGCCACGCTCCATGACGTAGCTTTCCCCATCGAAGTCTCGTATTTCCTTGCCCTCCGCCACGAGGGTCCCGACCCCCGTCTTGGTGAAAAATGCTGGAATGCCGGCGCCCCCGGCCCGTATCCGCTCGGCGAGAGTACCTTGGGGATTGAATTCGAGGTCGAGCTCGCCGCTGAGATAAAGGTCGGCAAAGAGCTTGTTTTCGCCGACATAAGACGAGACCATCTTGCGGATCTGCCGGGTCTCGAGGAGCAGGCCGAGCCCGGCTCCGTCGATGCCGGCGTTGTTCGAGATGACGGTCAGGCCCGTCACCCCGGAAGTCCGGATCGCGGCGATCAGAGTCTCCGGAATTCCGCAAAGGCCGAACCCGCCCGACATCACGGTCATGCCGTCTCGCAGCAGGCCAGCAAGCGCGGCATGGGCGTCGGGGTAAACTTTGTCCATCGTGTACTCCTGCGCTGCGCGGACGGCCGATCATACGGCTGTCATCAGTTTCGGCCACCTTGCCGCTGCGGGTCTCCCAACGCGCCGAGCCGCTGTCGGGTCGCAGCATCGACGACGCCGCTCACGTTGAGACCGTTCTGCTTTTGAAAACGAGCAACCGCCCCGGCTGTGGCCGAATTGTACTCACCGTCCTGGTCGACCGAAGTCTTTGCGGCCGCGAGGGCGCGTTGCGCGCTCTTGACATCGTTTCCCCGCATGGGCGGATCGTACGGCTTCAACAGGCGCGGCTGACCTGGCGCCGTCTCGGTCCTGTCGAACCAGGCGCTGACATCGTTGCCGTTGATCGCGATCCAATTCGTCGGCGCCGAGGTGAGATGAAATCGCAGCCGAGGCCTTCCGTCCGGTGCCGTCCCCTCGATCCCAATTTCCCGGAGCACCGGGAGGTATTCGGAGAAGGGTATCCCAGCGCTCAGTTTTGGGATCGCGTCAAACCCCCGGACCGCCAGATCTCCCGAGGCCGTGTAACCCCTCGGTGCGAGCGGCGAACCTTTGGCTTCAGCCGTCAGATCCACCCCGACCTCCTCGGTCTCGATCGCGATGTCATAAACATGGAAGGTTGGGTTCAGCATAGCCGCGGCTCCGAGCGCCTGCTGAAGAGCCTCCTGCTGATTTGCTTCAGTCTCGCTCTCCCCCGATACCCGCTGGTCGGTCGCGGTGATGAGGGCGTGGAGCAGGTTCGTCAGCGCTCGCGTGCTGAGGTCGGTGACCCCGAGATCGAGCACCATCCGGCGAGGCACCTTCCCGCTCTCGAGGAGCGATGGCGCGAGATCGAGCCCCTCGTGACTGATGCTGAACCGCAGCGCCGCCTGTTCCGTATCGAGCCCGGTGACCTCCGCGGTGCTGCCTGCCTTCGCCACGCCTATGAGCGTCTCACCGGTCACGCTCCTGACCGTCAGACCTTCCAAAGCGAGTTCACCCCGTATTGTGCTGAAAGGTTCCGAAATCGTCGAGAGGGTCATCAGGAACGCGGCGCCCCGGGCCTGCGGTGACTTGCTGTCGTTAGCTTGCATTTGGTCGATCGCGCGGCGCAGCTTGTCGAGTTCGTTCAGCCTTGGGCCGGCGCTTCTACCAGTAAAGGCGATCCGATCGATCGCGCCGCCAACCGGACCCTGCGGTAGAAAGTATTCTATCCCTTTGACCTCGAATTCGACCGGTCCGCTCCACCCGCCACTCGGCTCGGCCACGAGCTTCGAGGACATCGAGAGCGGTCCGAGGGTGACCCATGTCCCGGTTTTGGGATGATCGATACGCGCGCTCGCGATCTGGACAAGAGTTTCCCGGCCGCGCCCCAACTCGGCCTCTACCACCGTATCTGCTCTCCCAGCCGTCAGGTTGATTCTGGTTTCGGTGCCGTCGTTTTCCCGGAGGATGACGTTTTTTGGCAAGGTGAGGGCGAGCTCGTTCAGCCTGCCCTCGTCTTTGCGGGCGATCTGTCTAATTTCGAAGCGGTCGAGAACGAGCTCGCCGGGTTGTGGCGTGTCTAGCGACAGCCGAGCATTCTCGATGATCGCCAGCAACCCTTCGCCGTCGCGCTGGACCTCGTAAGGATCCGAACCGACCCATTTGAGCGCCCCGTTCGAGCTCGGTCCGAGTCGCCCGACAAACGCGTCGATCTCGGTCTTGAAACGATCGACAGCCGGCTCGGCCGATCGAGCGGATGCCGAGAGGAAGCAAGCCACCATCGTCGCGGCGACCGCTAGTCTTCGCCGCGAAACTGAACCCACGAGCTGATGTCCCATACGCGTCTACCTGCTTCAGATCGCGTCTACCTGCTTCAGATCGCGTCTACCTGCTTCAGATATAGTATCGTGATCGTGTCGCCGGCGCCGGACCCATGCGCATGTCGGGACCGGCGGGCCGGCTCATGATGTCGATCGCGGCGTTAATAGAATGCCTGTGCACCCGCGGGAATTCACTGAGATACAGCACATTATCCTTCAGGATTGGGCTTCTCTGGCGCACTATTTAATACGCCGCGGCATCGAACTCGGACCAGGCACCCCGCGGCAGTTCGCCGGCGGCTATGGGAATCTCAACTATCTTATCGAGATAGACGGCGCGCCGGCGGTGTTGCGCCGGCCGCCGCCCGGGCCGTTGCCGCACGGCGGCAACGATATGGCGCGCGAATACCGCATTCTCTTCTCGCTGTGGCGCGAGTATCCGCTGGCCCCGCGGGCGATGCTCTTTTGCGACGAGACAAGCGTGCTCGGCGCGCCGTTTCAGATCATCGAATACCGCCCTGGAATGGTAATCCGCGACACTCTGCCGCCGGACTTGGCCGACCGGCCCGAGGCCGGCATGTTGCTGAGCCGGCAATTGGTCGAAAGCCTTGCCGCCCTGCATGCCGTCGACCCTGCGCGAGTTGGCTTGGAGGCGCTTGGGCGTCCAACGGGTTTCCTCGACCGAACCGTCGACGGCTGGGCAACTCGCAGTGCTGCCGTCGCAGATCTGATCAATCCTCTCGCGTTATCCGAGGTGGTCGACTGGCTGCGCCGCCGGGTGCCGGCGGACGCGGCGCCGAGCCTAATTCATTCCGATTTCAAGCTCGACAACATGATCCTCGCTCCGCAGACGCTCGCACCGGTTGCCGTGATCGACTGGGATATGGGGACGCGAGGTGACCCGCTGTGGGATCTCGCGGTAATGTTGAGCTATTGGGTCGAACCAGAGGACCCCGCGTGCCTTCACCGCGTGCGGCAAATGCCGACCGCGCAGCCCGGGTTCTGGCGTCGGCACGAAGTTCTCGCAGCCTATTTGCGTATCAATTCCCGCGCAGTCGCTGACTTCACCTTTTATCGCGTTTTGTCGTTATTCCGCTCGGCCATCGTTTTTCTTCAACTATACGATCGGTTTCGTCGGTCGCCTGGGCAGAACATGAGATGCCGCCGAGTTCGATACACTCGGGCGAGAGCTGATCGACTATGCTTTCGAAATCATCCGCGGGCGCGCCGAGTAACCGAGGCCGATCTAGCGCCTGCAACTTTTTCGCTCGCTCCACCCCTAGGTCAGAATGTAAACGGCGGCGCTGCGCACCTCGAAACATGTGATGCTGCTTAACCTGAATTGATCGCGCAGCAATGGTCGTCCGCAGCCATTCGGTTACGTTGCTAAACTCTTTGATTTTCCTACGGAATTTAACTGCTTCTCGTCCGGTTAATAATATATGAACGCCGCCGGTTTGGGAGGGTGGCCGCGCCGATGTTCGTGCCTTGCGAGCAATGTCCGCTCCGACGAAGGACTTTCTTTAGGCCGTTCTCGGAACACGAGCTTAGCTTCATCACAGAGATGAAGACAGACCACATCGTGGTCGCGCCGCGCGGCGACATTATCCGCCAGGACGAGGTGGGGGGGCCGGTTTACACGCTGTTCGAAGGATGGGCGATCCGCTACCACCGCCTTCCGCATGGCGCACGTCAGATCCTCGATATTGTGCTCCCGGGCGACACGGTCGGGATCGCCTCGGCGGTTTTGGGCAGGGTCAAGCACTCCGTTCAGGCGATCACCACGGCCACCCTCTGTGTTCTCCAAGGCCGAGGTTTTGCCGATTTGTTCACCGGCCACCCTGCGCTCGCGCTGAATGTCCTGCAGACGCGAGTCGAAGAGGAGCAGCGGATGGATGTTCGGCTTTCATTGCTCGGACGCAACACCGCAGAGCAGCGTATCGCCTATCTGATGCTAGAAACTTTCGACCGGCTGCGACAACGCGCCATTGTCAACGGAGGCTCGACCTGCCCGTTCCCATTGCAGCGGCGCGATCTAGCCGACGCTGCCGGCCTGTCGCGCGTGCATGTCGCTCGAACGCTCGAGTCCCTTCGCGAGCGCCGGCTCGCCGAAATCCAAAACGGCACGCTCGTCATTTTCGACCGGCCAAGGCTGACGGACCTTGCCGGCTATGTTCCGCTGGGCACGGCGGTGGGCAGAAGAGCACTGCTCTAACGAGTCCAGATATCTCAAGCGGGCGACTATGGCGATCGATCGGTCCCCGGCATGTGCAAGGTGCGCGCGATCAGCTCGTCGAGACTGGTCAATCGAAATGGCTTGGGTAAGAAGGGAAAAGAATGCTCCGAGCACGTCTCGATGTAATGGGGATCGCCGCTGGTCAGGATGGTTGGGACACCCAGCTTTGAGGCGTGTTCGGCGAGCGAATTTCCCTGCTCGCCGCTCATCAAGCAATCGACCAGCGCGAGATCGACCGGCTCGCTTCGCAAGAAAGAGCCGCGCCTCTTCCGCCGATGACGCGCAGGTCAACCGATGGCCGAGGGTAACGAGAAACTCCGATACGACTGATTGCACGTCCGCGTCATCTTCTACGACTAGGATATGCGCCATCGGCTAACGTCCAGCATAATGCATTGCGATAAATGTAGCGCAGAAGCGACATATGTTAAAGCGACGATTTACATTTCTCCGTGTCCACTGATCGGCAGCTCGTCTCCCGCGCTGCCGACAACGCAGCCCGGCCCAACAAAGTCCTTGCATCCGCAAAGCCTTGGTCCGAAATTGCCGGGAGGCTGGGGTGCTGGCCGGCCGCGCAGTCGAGTTTGCGCAGCCGGATCGGCTGAGATCAGACCCACTGAACCTGGCCGGGCTTGCCCGGCGAAGGGAGTCCGCTATCACCGCGTCGATCGCCGTCTCGTCGTTTCGCCCGAAGACCGTCATCATCGGCGCCGGGGTCATGGGGTTGGGGATTGCCTGGCGGCTGGCCCAAGCGGGTTGCCCGGTGGCCGTCTTCGACCGCGCCGAGGCCGGACGCGGCGCGAGCTGGGCGGCTGCCGGAATGCTCGCCGCCGCGGTCGAGACCGAGCCCGGCGAGGAGGCGCTGCTCGCCCTGACGCTCGAAAGCCAGCGCATGTGGCCGGATTTCGCGCGCGAACTCGAGGCGGTATCCGGCATCTCGGTCGGCTATCGCGACGAGGGTACGATCGTCGTCGCTCTGACCCGCGACGACGCCGAGCAGCTGCGCTTCACCTTTGATTTTCAGAAAAGCCTCGGGCTCGATCTCGAGTGGCTGTCGGGCGCGGAGGCGCGGCGGCGCGAGCCGCACTTGCGGCCGGGCATCTCCGGCGCAGTCTTCAGCCCGCGAGATCATCAAGTCGACAACCGCCGGCTCGCCCGAGCTCTCGCCGAGGCGGCTCGCAAGGCCGGAGCCGTACTTTACGAGCACGATCCGGTCCGAGAGGTCGAGATCATCGGCGGGCGTGTAACCGCGGCCGTGACCGAGCACCGCCGCGAACATGCGGATGTTGTCGTGCTGGCTGCCGGAGCCTGGTCGCGCGAGATCGCCGGCATTCCGGCGGCTCATCTTCCCCCGGTCCGTCCGATAAAAGGTCAGATGCTGGCGTTGGAGATGGATCCGGCGAACCCGCTGCTGCACCACGTCGTGTGGCTTCCGCGAGGCTATCTGGTGCCGCGCCGGGACGGACGGCTCGTGGTCGGCGGGACCGTCGAGGAGCGCGGCTTCGACGACAGGATCACGGCGGGCGGCTTGCTGGCGCTGATCGAGGGCGCCTGGCGCGCCGTGCCGGGCATCGAGGAGCTTCCGGTGGCCGAGACTTGGGTAGGCTTCCGTCCGGGTTCGCGAGACGATGCCCCGATGCTGGGGTCCGAGCGGGATCGACGGGCTGGTCATCGCAACCGGACATCATCGCAACGGAATTCTGCTGACGCCGCTGACGGCCGAGGCAGTCAGCGCCTTCGTATTGACAGGCCATCTGCCGGAGGCAGTGCGGCCGTTCACTCCCGAGCGATTCAGCGATGACGACCGCCGCTCTAGCACAACTATAGAGTCGCGCAGTCGCTGCGGAGGGTCCGATGATGCGGCTCAAGGTCAACGGGGTGGAGGAGGAGTTCGCGGTGACGACCGTGAGTGAACTGCTGGCATTCCGCGGCGTCGATCCTGTCGCCCGGTTTGTCGCCGTTGCTGTCAACGGTTCCGTCGTCCGCCGTTCCGAATGGTCGTCCAAACCTCTCGGACCCGGCGACGATGTCGAGATCGTTCGCCCGTTTTCCGGCGGTTGAGGCCGGCTCCAAGCAGAGAGATTTCAGCAGGACAATGCCCGATGACCGATCCGTTTACCATTGCTGATACCTCGCTTTGCCTCCCGGCTGATCGTCGGCACGGCTCGTTATCCGAACCAGCAGGTGATGCTCGATTGCCTCGAAGCGAGCGGCGCGGAATTGGTCACCGCCTCGATCCGCCGCATCAGCCTGGAGGGCTATGCCGAGAGTCTGGTCGACGTTCTCGGCGGCAAGTACCGGCTGTTGCCGAACACCGCCGGGTGCGTCACGGCACGAGACGCCATTCTGACCGCCGAGCTGGCGCGCGAAGCGCTCGAAACGAATTGGGTCAAGCTCGAACTGATCGGCGACCGCGAACTGCTTTACCCCGATGTCGAGCAGCTCGTTCATGCCGCCGAGGAGCTGGTCCGCAAAGGCTTTACGGTGCTCCCCTATTGCAACGAAGACCCGGTTACCTGCCAAAAACTGGCCGATGTCGGATGCGCCGCGGTAATGCCGCTCGGATCGCTGATCGGTTCGGGCATGGGTATCGCCAATCCGACAGCGATCGAACTGATCTGCTCGCGCAGCCCGGTCCCCGTGGTGCTCGATGCCGGGATTGGGACTGCCTCCGATGCCGCCTTTGCGATGGAGCTCGGATGCGACGCGGTGATGGTCGACACCGCCATCGCCCAATCCCGTGATCCGCGCCGCATGGCCGCCGCGATGCGCGCCGCAGTGGAAGCCGGACGCCTCGCACGGCTCGCCGGCCGCATACCAAAGCGCCGTTTTGCCGAACCGTCGAGCCCGCAACTCGGCCTCGTCGGCTCCTGAGCGGGTAGACGCCCCGCGGGGCGGCCGCGCCGTCGGCGGGTCCTCGGCATGATCTTCGCCGTCCCGCTGTCCGACGACAATCCGACCGTCCAAACGCCGATCCTCACCTATTTCCTGATCGGCGCGTGCACCGGCGCGTTTCTATGGCAGCTCGGTCACAACGAGCGCTTCATTCTTTATGCCTACGGCATGATCCCGGCCGAGCTGTTCGGGCTCTGGCATCCGCCGCGGAGCTACCAGGTCTTGGCGCCCTGGGCGACAGTGCTGACCAGCATGTTCCTGCACGGCGGCTGGTTCCATCTCCTCGGCAACATGCTGTATCTGTGGATTTTCGGAAATAACGTAGAGGACGTGCTCGGACGCGGGCGCTATCTGTTCCTTTATCTGACTTGCGGCATCGTGGCGGCGCTCGCCCAAGCGTACTCGAACCCTACCTCGCACATTCCGATGGTCGGAGCGAGTGGCGCGATCGCCGGTGTCCTCGGCGCCTATCTTCTGCTCCACCCCGGCGCGAACGTGCGCTGCTTTGTGTGGATCGTGATCTTCTTTCGCATCGTCAACGTGCCGGCCTGGGCGATGCTCGGCCTGTGGTTCGCCATGCAGCTGGTAAGCGGCCTGATGGCCGCCCCCGGCCGGCCCGGGGTGGCGTTCTGGGCGCATGTCGGCGGCTTCGTCACCGGATTGGTTCTCGTCGTGGTGTTGCGCCCGAGCGGCGTAATATTGCTGCAGCCACCCCGCAGCCAAGCGTTCGCCACCTGCTCCCCCGGGCTCCTTTGTCGGCCGTCGCTCTTCCTATCGCGGCTCGGTGCCGCAAGCCGGCCGCCGGCCCATCCGGCCGCGCAATCCTTGGGAATGAGGTGTCATTGGAGGGCAAGATCGTCATTCCGGAACGGTCCTTAGGCCGGCCCGAAAACCATGAACACCGGCTGATGAGCCCTTTCTCCGAGGCCCGTGTCCATAGGTTCCGGGCTCGCAGGCGGAGCCCGCGCCCCAGAATAACCCGATCAGGCTCGCCGGGCCCGAATTCGCAGATAGCTGCGAGTTGCTCTCTCCTTGTTTTCCCGGCCGGGACCCATTTTCTGTGATGGGCACCGGCCTGCGCCGGTGTGACTGCAATTTGATGTCGGCGTTGGCCCGCTGTAACTTCAGGTGCCGGTACGCCGCGGCGGTGAACCCTCGGCTTCCGCATGGCGCCAGGTCGCCAGCTCGGTCCCAGCTGTCGGCTTCCATGAACTGGGCCCAGCGGCGGTAGAGGTTGCGCATCGGCTCCTCGCTCGACTGGGCCTGAGTGATTTCGACGACGCGGCCCGGCATGCGCAGCCCGTCCCACTCCCAGTCCTCGACCGCGCAGCCCATCCCCTGCTCGTAGCAATAGGGGTAGCGGCGGGCGATCGTGCCGCGGCTCGCGGCGTGGGCGTAGTTCCAGTTCTCCATGTCGTCCTGCTCGGTCAGGCCCGCCGGGCCCGAATAGCGGATGTAATAGTCGCGCAAGAACTGCTTGACCTCGGCCGGAGCGTCACGGTCGACGAGGAACCAGCGCCACACCTCGGTCTGGTGCGGCCCGCGCGGATGCCAGACCGCGATCGTGCGCGGCTGGCGCGGCAATAGCGCCGTGTTGGGGAAGATTTCGCCGGGGGCGCCGATCAGCCTGGCGCGGGGATCGGTGCGCCGGCGGCGCCGCTCCTCTTCGCAATGCCGGAAATACTCGGCGACTTCCGGCGAGTTCTGGTAGGCCGGCGGGGTCGGCTGGTCCTTCGGCAAGACGTAGACGATCGTCTGGTGGCCGCGGTCGGGGATGCAGACGTGCAGCCGGCGGCTGATCATCCGCTCCGGCATGTCGCGCCGGCTCTGGCCGCTCGGGCCGATGCCGACGAGGTCGACCGAGCGGTGGCTGATATTGTGGTAGGCGTCGCCGCTGAAGTTTTCCGCCGGGAATTTCCAATTGCACGGGATCAGCCATTTCTGCACCCCGCACAACACCTCGGCCTGGCCGTCGCGCCCGTCCCAGCCGTCGAGGATCAGATCGAGAAAGGTCGCGAACTCGCCGAGATATTCGAGAAAGGGCGGCGCGGCGGGGTCCCAGGTCGCCCAGACCGAGCCCTTGTAGCTGCACGATTGCGCCACCTCGACGAGGCCCCATTGCGAGCGGTCGAGCTGCGAGCGGTAGGCCTCGCGGAAATAGGGGACGCCGACGAGCCTGCCGTCGGTCGAATAGCTCCAGCCGTGATAGGGGCAGGTGAAGACGGCGGTGCTGCCCTCGTCATAGCGGCACACCTTCATGCCGCGGTGGCGGCAGGAGTTGAGGAACACGTGGATCTGACCGGCCCGGTCGCGGCACAGGATCACCAATTCCTCGCCCATCGAGGAGACGAAGAAATCGCCGGGGTTCGGGATCTGGCTCTCATGACCGACAAAGAGCCAGGAGCGGGCGAACACCCGCTCCAATTCCTCGCGATAGATCTCGTCATTGACAAAGATCTCGCGGCTGATCTGCCCCCCCGCCGGATCGACGAGACCCTTGCGATACCCCGCTGTCCGTTCGGTCGCCATCGCCGCCTCCTAGGTTCTGCCGCGTCTGGGGTCTTGCGTCTGATAGCCGGGCACCTCCCCAACCGGCGCGCGGAGCTCGGCGCCGGCCATCGCCTCGAGGATCCGCGCGGCGATCGGAAAGCCTTCCTGCCCCCAGCCCTGCGCCTGCGCACGGCTCAGCACGTCATGCGCGAGGAGCCCGAGATGGGCTGGCACACCGACCTCCCGCGCCAGATCGCAAGCGAGCTGAAGATCTTTCGCGACGATATCGAGAGTTCCGCCGGCGGTGAACGAGCCCGGCAAGACCGAGCGCGGGATGTTGTCGAAGGTTCGGCTGGCGCCGGCGCTCACCGGCACGATTTGCGCAAGGGTGCCAAGGTTGATCCCCGCCTTGGCGCCGATCAGCATTCCTTCGAGCGCCGCGATGAAATTGGTATAGCCGAGATACTGAGTGACGAGCTTCGCGGTGCAGCCGGCACCCGGCCCGCCGACATAGAAGATATTCCCTGCCATCGCCGAGAGCAGCGGCCGGTAGCGAGTGAAGACGGCCTCGTCGCCGCCGACCATGACGGTCATTGTCGGGGGACGCCCGCTGACCGGCGCGTCGAGCATGTCGACGTCGCGCGCACGGCAAGCCTCGGCGACGCGTCGCGCCAGCGACGGCGCATTCGTGGTCATGTCGATGTAGGCACCGCCCTGTTGCAACCCTACGAGGATCCCGCTCACCGGGTCGAGCGCGGCATGCTCTACCTCCGCGGGGCCGGGTAGGGAGGTGAACACGACCTCGCTGCCGCGCGCCACGGCACCCGGATCATCGGCCGAGCGCGCGCCGCGGGCACAAAGTGCGGTAGTGGCATCGGGCCTGACATCATAAACCGTCAGCTGGTGGCCGGCATCGATCAGACAGCCCGCCATCGGCCCACCCATCGTCCCTGTGCCGACAAAACCCAGCCGCATCGGATTTTTACCTCCAGCTAGAGGCGAAGAAGCTAACCCGCGGCGTCGATCGAGACAACCGGCGGCCGCTAGTCGCGGAAGTTGACGTATTGCAGCGGCTGCTCGATCTTCATGCCGCGCGCCACGGTGATCGCCGCCTGCAGATCGTCGCGCTTCTTGCCGGTGACGCGGAGCTCGTCACCCTGGATCGACACCTGCACCTTCAGCTTGCTGTCCTTGATCTCGCGGATCAGCTGCCTGGCAAGATCGGCGTCGACACCCTGCCGCAGCACGATCGTCTGCTTCAGCGTATTGCCCGACCCCTTCTCCGGCGTCTTGTAATCCAAAGCCGCGGGGTCGACCTTGCGGCGCGTCATATGCACCTTCAACAACTCGTGCATCTGCTTCAGCTTGAGCTCGTCGTCCGCCACGACGTTGATCACGCCTTCCTGACGCTCGATCTTGCATTTGCTGCCCTTGAAGTCGAACCGCGTCGCGATCTCGCGGGTAATTCCGGCAAGGGCGTTGTCGACTTCGGCAAGCTCGATCCGCGAAACGATGTCGAAGCTCGGCACAGCCGCCTCCTCCACTCGATGACATTTCGTCCGATATAGCGCGCCGGCAAACCAAAATCAGCTTCGATCGGGTGGCTCCTGTCCGGGTCGAGTAAAGACCGGCTGATCCATGATCGATTGAAGATAAGTCCTGATGCGCCGGTAGGCGGCGTCGCACGGCAGCCGCCGCGGGGGCGCGGTCGTCGCCTCGCCACTATCGACGAGCCGATCCCAGTGCGCGACCGCCGCGCGCAGCACCGGATCGGCCAGAATGAAATCCACCACCTTGGTTCTGCGGTGCCCAGGCTGGGGGCGCCATTCTCCTCGCTCAACTCACGGTGGGGTCTCTTTCTTGATGCTCGCATTGAGAACACCTCGGCACCGGGCGGGTTCTCGTTACGACCGCGCGCGAAAGGCTGTTGCAGTCGCTGCGAGCCCGATTTCGGGCGAGACCGGAGGCCGCCAATCGAGCGCAGCGCTAGTCTCCGCATCGTCAATCTGCAGCGAGAGGGTCAGCCTGGCCAGCAATGGCCCCAGCATCGGAGCTCGGCGAAGCACAGCCAATCCGGATTGCGGGACACGGAAGAACCGTGCCGGCCTGTCCAGTCCGGCGGCGAGAAGGCGGATCAGCTCAGGTGTCGACAGGTCGACCGCGTCGCGCACCAGCAGCACCCGCCGGGCCGCGCCGGGGTGCAGGCAAGCGCGACCGACGAGGTCGACGAGGTTGTCGATGAAGATCAGGCTGCGACGATTGTCGATTCCGGCGAGAGGCAGCGGCAGCCCGCTCGCGACGAGGCGCATCAACGCCCGGAAATTTGCTTTCACCCCGGGACCGTAGACGAGCGGCGGGCGCAGAATGACAATCTCGATCCCGGTTTCCCCCGCCGCCGCCAACAGCGCGCGCTCGATCGCGAGCTTGCCGCGGCCATAAGGATCGCTGGGGCGCGGTGGGTCGCTCCCGCGAAGCGGCGCCCCCGGAAGGGTGGCTTCGCCCATTGCCCGGACCGAGCTCATATGGATCAACCGGCGCACCCCGGCCTCTGCCGCTGACTGCGCCAGGACCCGCGCGGCCTGCGCCTCGTTTTGATCTCCTGCCTCCCGCACTGAATGGTGCGCGCGGTTGGCGAGATGAACGACGATTTCGATACGGTCGAGGTGCCCCGACCAGTCGGTCGCGCGGCCGATATCTCCGATCGGACAAAGCTCGACGTCCGGGATTGGTTCCGCCGGACGCCGCGAGCGCCCATGCACCGCGTGGCCGCGCTCGACAAGGCCGACGCAAAGCGCGCGGCCGATGAAGCCGGCCGCACCGGTCACCAGGATGCGAGCCAAGCGCCATTATCGGCGCAGTCGCCCCGCCGATTATCTGAGCGATCCAAACGCGGATGCATTAGAGAGATCCCGCTGCCGATCCCACCCTCCGGCGTTTCGATGTGGCCCTATCCGTTAGCACAGAACCGCTGAACCTGCCGCGACCGTCCAAGGCGCCCGGCGCGGCGCGGCGGCCAAAGCTGCTCTTTCTCGTAACAGAGGATTGGTACTTCTGCTCGCACCGTCTTCCAGCGGCGCGTGCCGCCCGAGCAGCCGGCTTCGATGTCGCGGTCGCGACCCGCGTGCGCGCGCATGGCGATCGGATCTGCGACGAGGGTTTCGCCTTGCGCCCGATCGGCTGGCGGCGGCGCGGGGACGGGCTCGCGGGCGCCCGACGGGCAATTTCCGAAATCGCGAGGCTCTACCGCGCCGAGCAGCCCGACCTCATCCATCACATCGCGCTGAAATCGGTGCTGTTCGGCGGCATCGCCCTGCGCCGCGCCTTCCCGGGCCCCGGAGGTGCTCCGGTGGCGATAGATTCGATAATGGGTCTGGGTTCCCGCTTCTCGGCCGCGAGCTTTGCCGCGAGGCTGCGGCGGCCCTCGCTGGGCATCGCGCTGCGGCTTGCGGCGGGTGGAGGGCGGGGTTGGGTCATTGTGCAGAACCCGGAGGACCGCAACGCCCTGACGGCACTAGGGATCGCTCCTCGACGAATCGTGATGATCAGAGGGTCGGGTGTCGACTGTAACCATTTTCGACCGCTGCCCGATCCCGACGCCAAGACCGTCACGGTCGCGCTCGTCTCGCGGATGCTGCGCGACAAGGGCGTGCTCGACGCTGCCACCGCAATCCGCCTTCTCCGCGGGCGTGGCCTCCCGATCGAACTCCTGCTCGCCGGACCGACTGATCCCGACAATCGCGGCTCTCTGACCGCGGAAACACTCATTTCCCTGGGGTCCTGCAATCACGGAATCAAGTGGCTCGGCCTGGTTGACGATGTCCGGGCGGTGTGGCGCCGGGCGGCGATTGCCTTGCTGCCCTCGACCTATGGTGAAGGCGTGCCCAAGGCGTTGCTCGAGGCGGCGGCCTGCGCGCGTCCCATCATCGCCAGCGACGTTCCCGGTTGCCGCGAGGTCGTGCGTCCCGGCGAGACCGGCCTGCTGGTGCCTGCGCGCGACATCCAGGGGCTGGCGGACGCGATCAGCGCGCTCGCCGGCGATCCGGTGCGCCGCAAAGCTATGGGGCACGCGGGCCGCGCATTGGTCGAGCGGGAGTTTAACGAGGATATCGTCGCCCGCGAGACGCTCGCAGTTTATGACGCCGCCCTACGCGAGAGAGCGGCGCACCAATGATCCGGGTGTGGCTCATCGCGGCAGCGGTCGGCGGGTTCTTGTCGGTTGCGGCAGGCGCCGCCGCGGCGCACATCGCCGCTGGCGAGCGAGCCGTCGAGTTGCTGAGGTCGGGCGCCCTCTATGGGATGGTGCACGCCGCGGCGCTGATTGCCGTGACGGCGATGGCGCAATCCCGCGACCGCTTCGGTCTGGCGTTGACCGTCGCGGGCTGGAGCTTTGCCTCAGGTATGCTGTTGTTCAGCATGAGCCTGTTTGCGTTGGCGGTGACCGGACGCGAATGGCTCGGTATGATCACGCCTTTGGGCGGCGCGGGTTTGCTCGTCGGCTGGGCCGCGCTCGCCGTCCATGCTTCGACCTGTCGATAGGAAGCGGGCGGGCCAGGTCTTTAGTTATCATCAGAGTGGGTGTGCGACACTCGACTCGGCTCCGAGGATTCTCCGATGACCACATTCCTTTATACTCATCCAGCCTGTCTCGACCACGACCCCGGCCGGCATCACCCGGAATCACCGGCTCGGTTGCGGGCGGTGCTGGCGGCGCTCGACAATCCGGAATTCGCCCGGCTGGAACGCCGCGAAGCGCCGGAAGCGGCACGGGAGGATCTGTTGCGTGTCCACCCCCGGCGGCACGTCGACGGCATTCTCGCCGCGGTCCCCAAAACCGGCCATGTCGGAATCGATGCCGACACAGTGCTGTCACCAGCCTCGGGAGAAGCGGCGTTACGCGCCGCCGGCGCGGTCGTCGCCGCGGTCGATGCGGTCATGGCAAAAGAGGCCGACAACGCGTTCTGCGCGGTCCGGCCGCCCGGCCATCATGCCGAGCCGCAACGAGCGATGGGGTTCTGTCTTTTCAACAATGCGGCGATCGGCGCGCTGCGAGCGCGCGAGGTGCACGGCGTCACCCGCGTTGCCGTCGCCGATTTCGACGTTCATCACGGAAATGGGACGCAGGCCGCCTTCGAGGCGGACAGCAGTCTCTTCTACGGTTCGACGCATCAATATCCGCTATACCCGGGAACCGGCGCGGCGAGCGACATGGGGGTCGGGAACATCGTAAACGTGCCACTCCGGCCGATGGCGGGCTCGAGCCAGTTCCGCTTCGCGATGACCCAACGCATCCTCCCCGCGCTCGATGCCTTCCGGCCCGAACTGGTGATAGTCTCGGCGGGTTTCGACGCCCACAGGAGCGATCCGCTCGCCCAGCTGTTGCTAGATGAGGCGGACTACGTCTGGGTCACCGAGCAGCTGCTCGAGATTGCCTATCGGCATGCCTCGGGCCGGCTGGTCGCCACTCTCGAAGGCGGCTACGACCTGTCGGCGCTGGCGGCCAGCGCTGCGGCGCATATCCGCGTGCTGATGTCGGCGTGACGGATCGCCCCTTCCCGCTGTTGTAATTCGGCAACAACGGTCTTATTTCGCGCTCTGTCCATCCGGTAAACCGCAGAACCACCCTCGCGTTTTTTGTTAAAGAAGAAGCCAGATGGTCGACCCAGGCGCTCCTCCCAATGGCGTTCCCCCCGATATCGCCGCGATGAATTTCGAGGATGCGCTTGCCGAACTCGAGCAGATCGTGCGCCGCCTCGAAGGCGGCCAGGTTAAGCTGGACGAAGCAATTATGTCTTATGAGCGAGGAGCTCAACTGAAGCGGCATTGCGAAAGAAAGCTTAACGAGGCGCAGCAAAGGGTGGATCGAATCGTTATTGGTCCCGAGGGCGCCATCGGCGCGGAGCCCGCCAAACTTGATTGAAACGACGTGGTCCGAACGGATTTCCTTTTCGAGCGCTCTGGACGAGGCCGCCAAGCTCACCGACGCCGCCTTGGAGCGGCTGCTGGTCGTACCCCCCGGTCTCGAGGCGAGGGTTTATGATGCGATGCGCTACTCGGCCCTCGCCCCGGGGAAACGGTTGCGTCCTTTCCTCGTCCTGGCAAGCGCCGGGCTTTTCGGGGTCGCGCGGCGGTGCGCCCTGCAGGTAGCGGCAGCGATCGAGATGGTTCATGCCTATTCTCTCGTTCATGACGACCTGCCGGCGATGGACAATAGCGATCTGCGCCGCGGGCGCACGACCTGCCACAAGCAGTTCGACGAGGCGACGGCGATTCTCGCCGGAGACGGTCTGTTGACCGCGGCCTTCGGGGTGCTGGCCGACCCCGACACGCATGGCGATCCCGCGGTACGATGCGAGCTCGTCTCGGAACTCGCCGCCGCTGCCGGTGCGGCCGGTATGGTCGGCGGTCAGATGATCGACCTGATCGCGGAACACCAGAGATTGGGTATCGGCGCGATCACCCGACTGCAGCGAATGAAGACCGGTGCACTGATCGCGTTTTCGTGCGAAGCTGGAGCGAATTCTCGCCAAGGCGCCAGGTGAAGCCCGAATTGCGCTACGCGGCTACGCCCACGATCTGGGGCTCGCCTTCCAAATCGCCGACGATCTTCTCGATGTCGAAGGCTCCGCGGCTGAGACAGGCAAGCCCGTCGGCGCCGACGCCGCGGCCGGAAAAGCCACCTTCGTATCGATTCTCGGGGCGGAGCGTGCCCGAGCGGAGGCCGAGCTGCTGATTAACCAAGCAGTGGCCCACCTTGATTTGTTCGAACAAAGAGCGGAACTTTTACGCGAGGCGGCGCGATTCGTGATCAGCCGCCGTACCTGAGGAGCGCAGAATTGGATTCAAAACCAACCCGCCCGATTTCCAATCGGACGCCGTTGCTCGACCAGATCGATATTCCAGCCGATCTGCGCAAGCTGCCAGAAGAAGATCTTCGGCAGCTCGCCGATGAGTTGCGCGCCGAACTGATCGATGCGGTTTCGATCACCGGCGGTCATTTCGGCGCCAGCCTTGGCGTTGTCGAGCTGACGGTGGCGCTGCACTATGTCTTCGACACACCGCATGACCGGCTGATCTGGGATGTCGGTCATCAGGCTTATCCGCACAAGATCCTGACCGGCCGGCGCGGCCGTATCCGCACGATCCGGCAGGGCGGCGGGCTTTCGGGTTTCACGAAACGCTCGGAGAGCGAATACGACCCGTTCGGCGCCGCGCACGCCTCGACCTCGATCTCCTCCGCGCTCGGCATGGCCGTCGCCCGCGACTTCCGCGGCGAGCATCGCAACGTCATCGCGGTGATCGGCGACAGCGCGATGAGCGGCGGCATGGCCTACGAGGCGATGAACAATGCCGGCGCAATGGATTCGCGGCTGATTGTAATTCTCAACGACAACGACATGTCGATCGCGCCGGCGGTCGGCGCGATGAGCGCCTATCTGTCGCGCCTGCTGTCCTCGAAATCCTTCATGTCGCTGCGCCACATCGCCAAGGAGGTGGCACGCCACTTCCCAAAGCCGCTCGAACATGCGGCGCGCCGAGCCGAGGAGTACGCCCGCGGCTTTGTCACCGGCGGCACATTGTTCGAGGAGCTCGGCTTTTACTATGTCGGCCCGATCGACGGTCACAACATCGATCATCTGCTGCCGGTTTTGAAGAACGTCCGCGACAGCAAGGAACCGGGACCAGTCCTAATCCACGCCGTGACGGAGAAAGGCCACGGCTATCTGTCGGCCGAGCAGGCCGAGGACAAATGGCACAGCGTCGCCAAGTTCGATGTCGTCACCGGTGCCCAGGTGAAATCGAAGTCGACCGCGCCTTCCTACACCACCGTGTTCGCCAAATCGCTGATCAAGGAAGCCGAGGCGGACGACCGCATCGTCGCGATTACCGCGGCGATGCCGTCGGGGACCGGGCTGAACCTGTTCGGCGACAAATTTCCGAAGCGGTGCTTCGACGTCGGCATCGCCGAACAGCACGCCGTGACCTTCGCAGCCGGCCTTGCCGCCGAGGGAATGAAGCCCTTCGCCGCGATCTATTCCACCTTTCTGCAGCGCGCCTTTGACCAAGTCGTGCACGATGTCGCGATCCAGAAATTGCCGGTGCGATTTGCGATCGACCGCGCCGGTCTGGTCGGCAATGACGGCCAGACCCATGCGGGCTCGTTTGATGTAACCTATCTCGGCTGCCTGCCCGGTTTCATCATCATGGCGGCGGGGGACGAGGCGGATCTCTTCCATATGGTCGCGACATGCGCGGCCATCGATGACGTACCCTCGGCGGTCCGCTATCCGCGAGGCGACGGCATCGGCGTGCCGCTGCCGGAACGGGGGGTGCCGCTTGAGATAGGTCGCGGCCGCATCATGCGCGAGGGTACTAAAATAGCGCTGTTGAGCCTGGGTGGGCGCCTTACGGAATGCATGAAGGCGGCACAGGAACTGGGCACCTATGGGCTGTCGACGACGGTCGCCGATGCGCGTTTTGCCAAGCCCCTCGACATTGCGCTGATCAATCGCCTGGCCCGCGAACACGAGGTCATGATTACGGTCGAGGAGGGGGCGATCGGCGGCTTCGGCAGCCACGTGCTGCATCACCTCGCAATGACCGGGATACTGGACCACGGGCTGAAGATCCGCACAATGGTGCTGCCCGATGTCTTCCTCGACCACGATGCGCCGCAGGCGCAGTACGACCAAGCCGGGCTCAACGCCCGCCACATCGTAGCGATGGCCTTGTCGGCGCTCGGCCGCGAACTCACCGAGCAGCCGGCGCGCGCGTAGCCCTTCGTCGGTCATTCCGGGGCGCAGGCTTCGCCCGCGAGCCCGGAACCCATGAACACGGACCTTTGAGAAAGGGCGGGTGAGCCGGTGTTCATGGTTTCGGGGCCCGGCCCACGGGCCGTCCCGGAATGACGACCTAATAGCGTATTGCGCCTAAGTTTTTAGGGCAGGAGCCTGCGACCTCAGGGCGAGGCGTGGCCCATGAAGATCTGTGGGATCGGCTGGCCCCAGGGTCCGCCGGTGCCTTCGCCGCGCTCCAGGAGATTGGGCGGGGTATGGGCGTTCAGCACGTCGGTGTCGGCCCAGTGCTCATGCACGCGGCCCCAAGGATCGGCCCAGTAATCGAACAGCTGGCTGCCGATCAGATGGCGGCCGATGCCCCACATATGCTGGTAGCCCTTCTTCTGCAGATGCTCGTTGCCGACCATCACATCGTCAATGTCAGCGGCCTCGTAGGAGAGGTGGTTGAGCCCGCTCTTGTCGCCGCGGATGCAAAAGAAAGCGTGGTGGTCGACATAGTCGTCGCCGCGGTCGAGGCGATTGAACGAGCCGACGATATTGGTCTTCTCCCCGGCATAGAACTCGTCGGAGCAGCGGAAGCCGAGCATCTCGCGGTACCAGCGGAGCGTTTTCCCGAAATTCTTGCTCATGATCACGAAATGGCCAAACCGCTTGACGTGCGAGGGGCCGCGCTCGACACGGAACAATTCGCCCTTGCGGCGGTATTTGTTGTCGCCGGAATTGACCGCGGGACGCTTGACCGGAATCGGGTCGAGCAGCTCCACGCCATAGACGACCTCGACCTGGTAGCCGTCGGGATCGGTCAAGCGCACGCGTTTGCCGCCGCCGGGCTCGTCGATGTCTTCGATCGGCGAGGCGCCGCTGGCCCGCGAGATCTTGTCGAGGTCTTCCATGCTCGCCGCATGGACGGCTATTCCGACATAGCGCGGCTCACCCAGTTCGGTGACATGGATGTGGTGCGGGGCATCGCTGCCGCGCATGTAGAGGGCGTTCCTCGTTCGGTCGGCGCGGACCATGCCGAAATCCGTCAGGAACTCCTCTTGCTTGTCGAGATCGGGCGAGCGCAACCGCCCATAAGCGAGGTCGAAGGCTTTGATCGCAGGCATGAAATCCTCCCGGAAAGGAACTATTGGCTGAGTTTAGAACATTTCCACGAACCGTGCCAACGGATCAGTCACATACCGAGACTTGCGCACCGGACGCGCGGGACCTGATGATGTAACGGGCGTTGGTGAACGGCTAAATGAGTTCGGAAATGAATACCCAAGGCGCCTATGCAGGTCTGTGTGTGCTGGATCTGGGTCAAGGTGTAGCCGCCCCGTATTGCGCGATTCTGCTGGCGATGCCACGCTTTGCCGATTTTGCCGCACGCGCAGCGCATTCGTCGAATTCTCGCTGATATAGTCGGCCGGATCATCGCGACCGACACGACCGCGGGCTGGCTCGAGCGGCTGCGAGCCGCCGACATTCTTGCGGACCGCGTCAATGGTTTCGACGACTGGCTCGCCGACCCGCATGTCGTGGCGACCGGCGGCGTAGTCCGAGTCGAGCAGCCGAAGATGGGTCAATTCCCGACGCCGCGAACACCGGGTATCCCGCTTGAGGTGGATGCCGCGTTGCCGCCGGCCCCGCGCATCGGCGAGCACGGAGCCGCCATTCTCGCCGAAATCGGCATCGACCCTGCGGCGATCGCCAGACTTGGCTCCGAAAACATCGTGCTCCTCCCCGAGGTGCTATGACCGAGAATTTTGACCCGCGGCAGCACCGCTTTCCCGAACGGCGCTATTTCGAGCATCCGGCGGTCGGCGAGCGCTTCTACATCCCGAGCCGGACGATGACCGAGGCGCATTTCGCAGCCTTCCAGACCCTCTCGCGGGACAATCACCCGATCCACTACGATGTCGAATATTGCCGCAAGCGGGGCACCGAAATCAGCGGCGGTCGATAACCTCCGACAGTACATCGGAGGCGTGCCGGCACTGATCGGCCGTCACATCGAGATGCGTGACGGCGCGCACGATGCGCGCGCCAAATGCAGAAACCAGCACCGCCGCCTCCTCGGCGCGCGCGACAATCGTTGCAGCGTCCGGCGCGCCTTCCTCCATACGAAAGATGACGATGTTGCTCTGCACTGTCGCGAGATCGAGGCCAACCCCGCGCAACCCGACCAGCCGTTCGGCCAACAGTCGCGCGTTTATGTGGTCCTTGGCGAGCCGGGAGAAATTGTGGTCGAGCCCATAGAGCCCGGCCGCGGCGAGTATCCCCGATTGGCGCATCGCACCGCCGAACATGCGCCGCACGCGGCGGGCGCGCACGATGCCGGCGTAACGGCCGGCAATCAGGCTCCCGACGGGGCAGCCGAGCCCCTTCGAAAGCGCCACCGAGACGAGGTCGAACGGCGCCGCGAGCTCGGCCAAAGTCTGACCGGTCGCCGCGGCAGCGTTGAACAAGCGCGCGCCGTCGAGATAGCTGGCAACGCCAAGTTCCCGCGCCGTCTCGCAGATCGCGACGGCCTCGGCCTGCGGGAACACGACGCCGCCGCCGCGATTGTGGGTGTTCTCGATCGCCACAAGCGTCGTCGGCGGGAGCACGATATGCCCCGGCGGCTTGTAGGCCGCGCGCAGATCAGCGGCCGTGAACAGCCCACCTCGGCCGGCGACAGTGAATTGAACGCCCGAGTTTGCCGCCGCGGCGCCGGATTCGTGCCAGACGATATGCGCCTCGTCGCCGACAACCACGTCGTCGCCCGGCCGCGTCAGGATTTTGAGGGCGATCTGGTTCGCCATCGTGCCGCTCGGCACAAAGAGAGCCGCCTCCTTGCCGAGCAATTCGGCGATCCGCTCCTGCAGCCGGTTGACCGACGGGTCCTCGCCGTACTGATCGTCGCCGACCGGTGCCGCCGCCATCGCCTGGCGCATGGCCGGCGATGGGAAGGTTACGGTGTCGGAGCGAAGATCGATGCGTTCCATAATGCGGCGATCCTACTTCAACTTGTCGGCGACCTTTTGAATGCCGGCATTGGCGCAAGCCTCGTCCTTCTCGCCGCCGGGGGCACCGCTTACGCCGATCGCGCCGATGACCTCGTTGCCGGCTTTGATCGGCACCCCACCGCCGAGAGCGATCGTCCCTTCGGTGTCCTTGAGGCCGGCCACAGCCGGCTCGGTGAGAACGCGCTTCGCCCAGTCGGCCGAAGGCTGCCTGAAGGTGAGCGAGGTAAACGCCTTGCGGCGGCTGGTGACGATCGTGTGCGGACCCGAGCCATCGTCGCGGAACGCCGCTTTGACGAGGCCGTCGCGATCGAGCACCGTCACGCTGACGTGATACCCGTCCGCCCGACATTTCTCCAGAGCCGCTTGAGCGATGGCGTGGGCCAGGTCGAGCGACAGCGCCTTTTGGGTGATGACCTCTTGCGCCGCCGCCGGAACGGCTGCGACCGCGGCCGGAAGCGCCAGGGAGAAGACGACGCGAGCGAAGGGCATATTGAGATCCCGGCAGTCGGCGAGCACGGCTCGGATCACGGGCATAGCCTCTGCCGGAGGTGGGGTCAATGCGCCGGCACTGCGAGCCTGGCAGCGGCACGGCGCAAGCACCCCACCCTTCCCCGGGAGCGGCCGCGAGCGGGGGTGGGAAGGGTGGGGGCTGCTGCCCGTGCGCGTCGCGCGCGCGAGGCAAAAAGAGATCAGGAGCAAGCCCTTGAAATTCCACGATTCCGGGTTCGGAAAACAGGCGATAACAGGGATGGCGGTGGCGGATTGACGAGGATATCCGACATAAGCGGGGTTCCGGCGGGAAGCGCATCAGGCGGATATGAGTTCATGATATGTTATCATCGAGGCCACCGCCAGACCGCGCCAAATTTTGCCGTTAGCCGCAAATTAGCGGGCGCGGCCTGCCGCAAGTGGCGAGGGCGGATCATCCGACGCGATCGCCGAAAACGAGGAGAAGTGGCTAGACCAACGAGGCCCTTGCGTTGCGAAATTAAGATATTTGGAACAAACCCAAGGCGTTGATAAGGTTTCGCTTTTCTGTTCCTAAATTCTGTTCCAGAATCGGGGCATGATTTACGGCTACGCCCGCGTCTCGACCGAGGCGCAAGACCTCACCGGCTCGACTGCCCAACTCAAGGCAGCCGGTTGCCAGAAGATATTCCGCGAGAAGATCACCGGCACGACCGCCGACCGGCCACAGCTTAAAAAGCTGATGGCCGCACTCGCACATGGCGACATGGTTATCATCCCGGCAGTTGACCGCCTCTCGCGCGACACGACCGACCTTCTCGATCATCGCCCGCGAGATGCAGCGCGCCGGGGCTGGCATTCGATCACTCGCCGAGCCGTTCCTTGATACGACCTCGGACTTTGCCGAGATCGTTTTTGCAATCCTTGGCGTTGCCGCGAAGCTGGAACATCGCCGCATCAAGGAGCGCACGGCACGAGGCCGCGCCGACGCGAAAGCGAAGGGCGTCAAATTCGGGCGCAAGCCGAAGCTCACCCCGCACCAGCAGCGTGAGGCGATCAGGCGGCGCGACGTGGACGGAGAAACGCTGCGCTCGATAGGCCGCAGCTACAATGTCAGCGCGCAGACGATTTCTCGACTGAACGGAAATCCGCGGGTTCCCGCATCACCAGGCGTGTGGTCCGACACTCCGACCGTCATCGGGGCTGGCCGAGCTCAAATTTGTTGCCAGGGAAAGGCAAGAGGCTGAGCATTTGGGGAATGTCGGCTCAAGTCGTGTCGAGCCGGATTGGGAGGACGCATGTTTCCTGCCCCGGCCCGACTAGCTATCAAATTGCTCCGCCTCTTGACCATCGCAGCCGGGCGGCGTGGGCTTCGGCACGGCGTTGCCGCCACAGTTGAGCATTGGCGGGCACTCGGCGGACTGGATATTGCTACTGTTGTGGATATTGGGGCGAATAAGGGTCAGTTCGCTTTGTTTGCAACTGCTGCGTTCCCCGCCGCAATTATATACAGCTTTGAACCTCTCGAGGAGGCGGCAGCGCGGTTTCGAAAGGTGTTTGGCGAAGAAGTCACCCTCTTCGAGACGGCGATTGGACCCCGCGAGACGGAGACCGCTATTTACGTGTCCCAGCGCGCTGACTCGTCATCGCTACTCCCAATTACCAAGCAGAGTCAAGTATTTCCGGGGACGGAACTTAAGGAGAAACGGATTATACACGTAGCTCCTCTCACTAAATACCTTCGCCAGGAGAACATACGCGCACCGGCATTGCTAAAAATTGACGTTCAGGGATATGAACTTGAAGTGCTGAGCGCGTGTGAGCTTCTACTACCGCTGTTTCAGTTCGTATACGTAGAACTTTCCTATGTTGAGCTTTATGAGGGGCAAACGCTCGCAGGCCAGGTAATACGCCATCTCGCGGAGAGTCAGTTCCAGCTTTTAGGCGTGTACAATCAGTCAACAGATTTGTACGGAAAACCAGTACAAGCAGATTTTCTTTTCGCGAACACGCGAAGAGAGGGTGAAGCTGCGGCCAAAGTAAATGATTGCGCATGACTGGACGAGATGGCGCCGGATAGAGAGATGCGATCCGCTTACGCAGCAACCGTTGGACCACTCTTAACGAACTTTAACCGCAAGCGTCCGCGGGTTACGATAAGTTCGGCGATCCGCGGAGCCAACACGCCATTTCGGGTTCTGAACGGATTACAGCACGTCGACTAGGTCGTCGGCACGTTCGCCGCCGCTGATCAAGATCGGCGCCAAGGTTGTCAGCCACGGCCGCTACGTCATGTTCCAGATGGCCGAGGTCGCGGTGCCGCGACAGATGTTCCGCAACATCCTGCGGCTGATCGCCCGACTGCGCGCACCGCCGGTGCCAGCATGAGAGGGGCCGTGATGGCAATCGGGCCGACAAATAGCCAGGAGGACTGCGTCTTAATGATGAACGGATATCGCGGGTGCTGGCATCACCAGGCGGCCGATCCGGGGCTTCGACCGTCATCGGGCAGGTTGCGCTCAAATTTTTGTTGCAAGGGAAAGGCGAGAGGCCGACCATCGCCCTGTCACGTCGAGCATCTGGAAAGTCGCTGCGTGCCTGTCGGTGCGGATGGCCGCGCGGCGAGAACCACCTTGCGAGAGAGGGGGATGGAATACGATTACATCATCGTCGGCGGCGGGTCGGCGGGCTCGGTCATGGCCAACCGGCTGTCGGCCAAAAGTACGAACCAAGTGCTGCTATGCGAGGCCGGCGAAGATACCCCAGACGGCAGGGTGCCACCCGAGATTCTCGACAGCTATCCCGGCGCCGGCTATCACGATCGGCGCTTTCACTGGACCGAGCTTAAGGTCCACACCCAGGTCATCTCGCATAACCGTCGCGAGGAAGACCGCCCGCCGTTGCGCAAATACCCGCAAGCGCGGGTGCTGGGCGGAGGCTCATCGATCAACGCTCAGCTCGCTAACCGCGGCGCGCCCGCCGATTACGATGAATGGGAAGCGCGGGGTGCGTCCGGATGGAATTGGAACTCGGTCCTGCCCTATTTCAAAAAGGTCGAGCGCGACATGGATTTCGACGGGCCGTGGCACGGCAAGGAAGGCCGCATCCCGGTCCGCCGCATCTTTCCCGATATGTGGAACGGGCATGCCAAGGCGGTCGCCAAGGCGTTCGAGGAGGCCGGGTTCCAGTACGTCCAGGACCAGAACGGGAAGTTCAAGGACGGCTATTTCCCGATCGCGATCTCCAACCTCTACGACCGCCGGGTCTCGGCGGCGATCGGCTATCTCGATCCTGGGACGCGGCTGCGCGACAATCTGACGATCTCGGCGCTGACGCAGGTCAAGGAGCTAATGTTCGAGGAGACCCGCTGCGTCGGCGTCAAGGCGCTGGTTGGCGGCAAGAAGACCGAGTTTCGCGGCAATGAAGTGATCGTCTCGTCGGGCGGCATCCATTCGCCGGCGCATCTCTTGCGCGCTGGCGTCGGGCCGGCCGGCCATTTGCGCGATCTCGGAATTGATGTCGTGGCACACTTGCCAGGTGTTGGCCAACGGCTAATGGATCATCCCTCAATCTCGGTCTCCTCCTTTATCAAGCCCGAGAGCCGGCTCAACGGAATGACCCGGCGCCATATCCTGGTGGGCTTGCGTTATTCTTCGGGGATTGGCAGCGCGCCGCCGTCCGATATGTTAGTGGCCAGCCTCAGCAAATCGGCCTGGCATGCGGTCGGTGAGCAGATCGGCTCATTGCAAGCTCGCGTCTACAAGAATTATTCGGAAACGGGGCAAGTCAAACTCGCCTCGCGCGATTGGCAGGCCGAGCCGATCGTCGAATTCAACCTTGTGTCCGACCCGCGAGATGTCGAGCGGCTGATGGACGCGTTCCGACGGCTCGGCGCAATGCAGTTGAGCGCCGCGCTGCGCGAGTCGACCAGCGACCCTTTCCCGACGAGCTATACCGAGCGGGTTCGGACAAGCGGGGTCGTCAATACGAAGAACAAGCTAATCACCGGCGTCATCGCCAAGCTGCTCGATGGCCCGGCGTGGCTGCGCCGCATCCTGATCGAAAGGGTTATTGCCAGGGGCTATCGCCTCGACGAGCTGATCCGCGACGACGAGGCGCTCGAAGACTTTATCCGCAAAACAGCGATCGCGGTAGGGCACGCGGCCTGCACGTGCCGCATGGGGGCGGGCGACGACCCGATGGCGGTAACCGATGACCAGGGTCGGGTGCGCGGCGTCGCCGGCTTGCGGGTCGTCGATGCGTCGCTGTTTCCGGTGTTGCCCTGCGCAGATACCAATTTCCCGACCCTGATGACCGCCGAAAAGATCGCCGATGCGATGGTCGCGGCTGCCTGAAATAGGATTGCGTCATTAAACGAGATGGCGCAACGGGGACGCCCGCACACGCGTGCAGCCGATGAGCCACGCCGCTACGCCTACCGTGAGGGGAAAAACGGATGAAATTCATGGCTGATGATCGAATTCATGAAGTTCACGAGAAGGGTTCCAGCCGCAGCGTCGCACAGGAGGACTCACGCTGACCGTCGGCATGCAGTATTGGGATGACGACATGGGCATGGTCACCATCGGCGGTCGGCCGGATCAGCCGCCTGCACTCATTCGCAAGCAAACGTACAACTTCACTATCGACGAAGTCGACGGAAGCGTGCGCCGCATACCTAGCGCTGCTCCAGCGGATGGTAGCGGAGTTTGAGGCCGATCACCTAAAGCCGCATGCGACGCCCTGCTCCCAATCCTGTAGGGTCCGCGCTAGCGCGAGTGCATTTCCCGGGGTGCGATCGCTGCTTGGTGGAGCAAGGCTGATGTTTGCACCATGAGGGCGCGTATGGACACGGGGCCTGCGATAGGCAAAGATTAATCCCGAGGCGGTCATCCACTCTTGGGGGAGGTTCGAATGAGCGCTCGGATCGCGGCCATCCTTGCGATGGCGGTTGCGGCCACGTTGCCAGGCGTGGGCGCAAAAGGTGCGTGTGCCGTGGGAAGCTCCCACCGGTGTGTCGATACCGGCTCTCCGGTCAATCTGAACTCCGTACCGGACATCGCGAGCAAAATCGTCAACGAAGAACCGATCAGCGCCAAACAGGGTAAGTCGGCGACCGAGCCCACCGCGCCGGCGCCCTACACCGGTCCAATTGTCGGCGTGACCTCGGGGAAGCCGGCGCCCACAGTCGGATATTCGTGGTCGTTGCAGTGACGGCGTAAGCGGTCCTGTTCGGACGGGTTACGATGAAAAGGCTGCCGTGTCCGGCGATCGATTACTCCAGGCTCTTCTATTTTTGACCATCCTGCTGTTCGTCAGCGCCGGCGTGCTGCCATTGGCGCGCAGCCGATACCCTTTGGCGAAATGGGCGAGGTGGGGCGCGATCGGTATCTTTTCGGTCGCGGTCATTTACGCGCTGATCCTGACATTGCGGTGGGGGCTGGATCGGAATTACTAGCGCGAAGTATTTCCCGATGGCGTGGTAAGGTCGGCACGCGATCGACAGGGAGGCGCGAGTGTTGCGAAAATTGATTGTCGTACTGGCTGCTGCCGGTGCGAGCTTGCCGTTGTCGCTGGCGGCGCAGACGGTCAAAATCGGGCTGATCAACAGCTACACCGGCTTTGTCGCGCAACCCGCCGACCAAGGCCAGAAGGGGTTCGATCTCTACGTCAAATTGCACGAGAAGGACCTGCCGCCCGGCGTCAAGATCGACCTGCTGCGCCGCGACGACACCTCGAACCCGGAGGTCGGCAAGCGGCTGGCGCAGGAGTTGATCACGCGCGACCGCGTGCAGCTTCTGACCGGCATCGTTCTGTCGCCGGTTGCCGCGGCGGTGGCGCCGATGACCGCCGAAGCGAAGGTGCCGCTGCTTCTGGACATCGCCTCGGCCGGCGTTACCATCCCGCGGATTTCGCCTTATGTCGCGCGTATCTCCTTCACGCTGTGGCAGGAGTCTTATCCAATCGGCAAATGGGCGGCCGAGCAGGGCTGGAAGACGGGCTATACCGCGGTCAGCGACTTTATCCCGGGCCACGATGCCGAAGCAGCCTTCACCAAGGCCTTTACCGATGGGGGCGGGAAGATGATCGGCTCGGTGCGGTTTCCGCCGACCAACCCCGATTTCTCGCCGTTCGTGCAGCGGATCAAAGACGCGAAGCCCGATGTCGTCTTCATTTTCGTGCCCGCCGGCACGCAGGCCACCGCGATGATCAAAGCGATGCAGGATCTCGGCTTACGCGAAGCCGGGATCAACGTCGTCGCCCCGCAGGACTTGCTGCCTGACGAGGAACTGCCCCGGATGGGGGACACGCCACTGGGCCTGATCACTTCGGGGACTTATTCAGCCGATGCGAAACGCCCGGCGAACGAAGCCTTTGTGGCGGCGTGGAAGCGCGAATACGGCGACAAGTCCATTCCCGACTTTTTCTCTGTCGATGCCTGGGACGGCATGGCGGCGATCTACGCCCTGGTCAAAGAGACGAAGGGGAGTTTCACCGCCGACCAGGCAATGGCGTTCCTGTCCCACTGGAAGGACCCGGACAGCCCGCGCGGCCCGATCATGATCGATCCCCAGACGCGCGACATCGTCCAGAATGTCTACATCAGGCGCGTCGAAAAGCAGGACGGCAGGCTCGTCGACGTCGAGATCGCGACAATCCCTATGGTCAAGGACCCGTGGAAGGCACTGAACCCGCCGAAATGACTGTTGTTCGTCATCCCCGTGAAAAAGAGCGTGAGAAGGAATCCCAGCGCCGCTCATCGAATCGTCCTCCCCGGCGAAAGCCGGGGCCCATCGTTCCGCTGCACGAGCCCGTCATCATTGGTAATCAATGCGATTGCGTGAGAATTTCGAGGCAACGGAGCCATGGGTCCCGGCTTTCGCCGGGAAGACAAGGGGTATCGTCGTCCGAAGCTCGATCTCGATCCCTGCCCCGGTCGAAAGCCGGAACCTAGAGCCGCAAGGCTTGAACGGTCGGCTCGCGTTTATGTCAAGGGCAGGCTTTGGCCTTCCGCTTTCCGCAGGGGCGACTGGTCACACTTTGCCAACAAGCGTACCCCTTGAGTATTAGCGACACCCTGTCAGCCACCGTCAGCATCGGGTTTCACGGCCTCGCCTTTGCGATGGTGCTTTACCTGATCTCGGTGGGGTTGTCGGTGACGATGGGGCTGATGGGCTTTGTCAATCTGGCGCATGGCGTCTTTGCGATGGCCGGGGGGTATGTGCTGACGAGCCTGATGAGCCGCTGGGGCGTGCCGTTTGTGCCGGCTTTGCTCGGCGCGGCGGTAGCGGTCGCGCTGGCGAGCATTCCGATCGAGCGAGTGCTCTACCGCCGTCTTTACGGCGGCGAGGAACTGGATCAAGTGCTGCTGACAATGGGGCTCGTCTTCATATCTGTGGCGGGCGCCACCTATGTCTGGGGCCCGTTGCAGCAACCATTGCAGCCTCCCCAATGGCTGAGCGGCGCGGTCGATCTCGGCGTTCGCAGTTTCCCCGCCTATCGAAGTTTTCTGATCCTCTGCGGAGCGGCGCTGGTGACGGCATTGTGGCTGGGCATCGAGCGCACCCGCTTTGGCGCGCGGGTGCGCGCCTCGGTCGACAATCTGCGAATGGCGCAATCGGTCGGCATCGACACTTCGCGGCTCTTTATGACGACCTTTGCCTTGGGCAGCGGGCTCGCCGGTCTGGGCGGCGGGCTCGGCGCCGACCTGTTGGCCATCAATCCGAGCTACGCGTTGCAGAACCTCGCCTATTTCCTGATTGTCGTAGCGGTCGGCGGGCTCGGCAGCATTCGCGGACCGTTTGTCGCGGCATTGCTGCTCGGTATTGCCGACAGCGGTTTCAAATACCTGCTGCCGGAATTCGGCGCATTCTTCATTTATGCGCTAACAATGGCGATTCTGCTGTGGCGGCCGCACGGACTGTTCGGCCGCGCATGACGCCGAGCCGTGCGGTCGACGCGTTTGCTGGGAGGCACCGCTACCACCCGCTCGAAGCACTGCCGTGGCTGGCGGCGGTCGCGTCGTATTTCGTCTTTCCCGACTATCTGGCATTGGGCGCGCAGATCTTGGCGACAATCCTTTTTGCGCTGTCGGCCGATCTGGTGCTCGGCTACGCCGGGATCGTGACCCTGGGCCATGCCGCGTTTTTCGGAACCGGCGCGTACACTGCCGGAATCCTTGCCGCGCATGGTTGGGGCGAGCCGATCACCGGCCTTTTTGCCGGCGCGGCGGTGGCGGCCTTCTTGGGGTTCTTGTCCGGCCTCGTCGTGTTGCGCACGACGGGTCTCGCCTTGCTGATGCAGACCTTGGTCGTCGCGACGCTGGTGGCCGAAGCGGCCAACAAGGCCTCGTTCATTACCGGCGGCGACGATGGGCTGCAGGGCATGGAGGTCTGGCCGATCTTCGGCTGGTTTCGCTTCGATCTGTTTGGCCGCACCAGTTATGCCTATTGCCTGATCGCGCTCTTCCTGTGTTGGTTGGCGGCACGGCAGATCGTCCATTCGCCGTTCGGGCGCTCGCTGACCGGCATCCGTGAGAACGTCCGGCGCATGCATGCGATCGGCGCCTCGGTCGCCCGCCGACGCCTCACGATCTACACGATCTCGGCGGCACTGGCCGGGATCTCCGGCGCACTGATCGCGCAAACAACGCAATTCGTCAGCCTCAGCTTTCTGTCTCTCGAACGCTCCGGGACCGTTCTGATCATGCTGATCATCGGGGGCGTCGGTCGGCTTTATGGCGCGTTCATCGGCGTGCCGCTTTACATGATCGCACAGAACCGCTTCTCCGAGATGGACCCGGTTTACTGGTATTTCTGGATTGGGCTCTTGATGGTTCTTGTTGTCGTCTTTGCTCGCGGCGGCGTGCTCGGGCTCTTCGACCGGTTCCGCCGATGAATACGCCGGCGCTCGAGACCCGCGGACTGCACAAGAGCTTCGGTGCGCTGACCGTCGCCAACGCCGTCGATTTTTGCCTGGAGCGCGGCGCGCGGCACGCCCTGATCGGTCCGAACGGCGCCGGCAAGACGACCTTTGTCGAGCTCGTGACGGGCGCATTGCAGCCGAGCGCCGGCCAAATCCATCTCGACGGCGCCGATATCACCCACCTGCCGCAAGCCGCACGGGTCAAACGCGGCCTCGTCCGCACCTTCCAAATCACCGCGCTCTTCCGTCGCCTCAGTGTTCTAGAGAACGTGACCCTGGCGGTCTGCGAAAGGCAAGGGATCGCAGGCGGCCTGTTTCGTCCGGCCGGGCATTATCGCGCCGGGATCGAGGAAGCCCATAATTTGCTCGAACAACTTGGGCTAGAAGATGAAGCATTGCGCCCGGTAAACATGCTCGCCTACGGCCGCCAGAGGCTGGTCGAGATTGCCGTCTCGCTCGCACTGTCCCCCAAGGTTCTGCTGCTCGACGAGCCGGCAGCCGGGGTGCCGTCGGGCGAAAGCGGGACGATCGTCGAGGTCATCGAGCGCCTGCCGTCCGACATCGCGCTACTGATCATCGAGCACGACATGGATCTGGTCTTTCGGCTGGCACTGCGGATCACCGTCCTGGTCCAGGGCAGCGTTCTGGTCGAGGGTCCCCCTGAGGCAATCGCCGCCGATCCCGAAGTCCGCAGGGTCTATCTGGGAGAACGAGTGCCGACATGAACGGCCTCGTGCTCGAAGGCGTCTCCGCAGGCTACGGCGAAACTGTGGTGCTCGAGGACATCTCGCTCGATTTGCCAGCGGGTCGGACATTGGCGGTTCTCGGGCGCAATGGCGTCGGCAAGACGACGTTGCTCGCTACGGTCATGGGCCATACGCGCTTGCGAGGCGGCAACATTCGCTTTGCCGGCCGGGACATTTCGGGACTGCCCCCTTATCGGCGCGCCCGGCTCGGCATCGGCTTTGTGCCGCAAGAGCGCGAGATCTTTCCATCGCTGACCGTCGAGGAGAATTTGACGGTTGCCGAGCAGCCGGGGCAATGGTCGATCGGCAAGGTCTACGACTTTTTCCCCGCGCTCGCCGAGCGCCGCCGCAATCACGGCAATCAGCTTTCGGGGGGCGAGCAGCAGATGCTCGCGATCGGCCGCGCCTTGATGGGCAATCCGACATTGCTGTTGATGGACGAGCCGCTTGAAGGCTTGGCCCCGGTCATTGTCGATGCCTTGCTGGGCGGGCTCGACCGGCTGAAGCGCGAGGATCGTCTGGCCATGCTGCTGGTCGAGCAGCATGCGCGCCTTGCGCTCGAACTCGCCCCCGAGGCGATCGTTCTCGATCGCGGGCTCATCGTTTTCGCTGGCGCGAGCCGCGAGCTGCTAGAGGAGCCGCAGCGCTTAGCTACACTGATGGGTGTGGCCGCGCGAGGCGCATTAACTGAAGGTAATGTGCCGCGCAAGCCTGTCGCTTGACAGAGACCCCGTACCAGGGGACAGCTTACGCCAATCCTATGATAAATCCCGGGGGCATCATTGAACCCGATTATCGACTACTTGGTCCAATCTCGCGATGCCGTGCAGGCGGCGATCGACGACGCTGCCTTTACCGGCGCAATCCGGGATATCGCCGAGGTCGCCGCGAATGCGTTGCGCAGCGGCGGTAAGCTTCTTCTGGCGGGCAACGGCGGCAGTGCGGGCGATGCGCAGCACCTGGCCGGCGAGATGCTGTCGCGGCTCTATTACGATCGTGCGCCATGCGCGGCCATCGCATTGACAACCGACAGCTCAGTGCTGACCGCAATCGGCAACGACTATGGCTACGACCGGGTATTCGAACGGCAAGTTCTCGGTCTCGGCTGTCCCGGTGACGTGCTGATCGCGATCTCGACCTCGGGACGTTCGCCGAACATCTTGCGGGCAATCGGCGCCGCCCGCGAAAAACGCCTCACGGTGGTAGGGTTTACCGGAAGAATTGGCGGGGAGATGGCCGCACTGTGCGATTTGTGCCTGCATGCCCCGTCGGATTCGACGCCGCTCATCCAACAGATCCATATCACGGCCGGTCATATCATCTGCGGGCTCGTCGAAGAGCGGCTGTTCCCTCGCACCGCCGGACCGGCATGATCCGGCGTCCGGCCGCATTCCTGGATCGTGACGGCGTGCTCAATCACGATGACGGATATGTCGGCTCGCGCGGCCGCTTCCGCTGGATCGAGGGCGCAAAGGCGGCGGTCAAGTTGCTGAACGATGCGGGTTTCTTTGTCTTTGTCGTCACGAACCAATCGGGTATCGCCAAAGGCCTCTACACGGAAGACGATTTGCTGTCGCTACATACGCAGCTGGCGATCGAGCTGGCAGAGGTTGGAGCGCACCTCGACGACATCCGCTACTGTCCGTTTCACCCTGAAGCAGCGGTAGCAGCGTACTGCCGCGTCAGCGACTGGCGGAAGCCCGCTCCCGGGATGATCCTGGATCTTCTCCAATGCTGGCCGGTCGATCGCGCCGCGAGTTTCCTCATCGGCGACAAGAAATCGGATTGCGCGGCCGCTACGGCGACGGGGATTTCGGGCCATCTGTTTGGCGGCGGCAACCTCGCGCATCTCGTTTCTGAACTACTCGCGTCGAGGGTCATCCGGGAGTGCGGCCGGCCCGAACCCCTGACAAAGGCGGGACATGTTCTCGACGGCGAAAGCGCGTAGCGGAAACCGCTCGCGTAGGTCAAATCTCAGGCATTAACTATCTGCCGCCTGGAACCTCATTGGATGCGGGCTCTTTTCGAGTTCGGCTGCTCGGTGGATCAGCGATGTGGTGGAATGCCCTCTCACGAGCGGCAACAGGAGAACGCGGCCGCCTGCGGCGCGAACAGTCTCTGCGCCGACGACCTGCTCGATCGTGTAGTCAGCCCCCTTCACGAGCAGGTCAGGCTTGAGGGCAGCAATCGCCTCGGCCGGCGTATCTTCATCGAAAACCAGGACCAGATCGACGGCACTGAGCGCACCCAGGACATAAGCCCTCGATCCTTCGTCCTGTACCGGACGGGTCGGCCCCTTGAGGCGCCTGACCGAAGCATCGCTGTTGATCGCTACGATAAGCCTGTCGCATTCGGCGGCCGCGCTCTTCAATAAGGAGATGTGGCCGGGATGCAGCAAATCGTAGCATCCGTTGGTAAACCCCACTCTGAGCCCGCGCTTCCGCCATTCCTCGCGCCGCCGCACCGCTTCTTCGAGACCCAGAATGGCGCCTTTATTTGGGTCAGATTGGTGAGATTCCGTCTCGAGAGCCTCGTCAAGCTCCCTCGCGGAAACGACGGCCGTGCCTATTTTGCTGACGACGATGCCGGCCGCGGCATTTGCCAGGCGCATCAACTCACCCACCGACAGCTTTCCCGCTGTGCCTAGCGCGGCTAACGCCAGCACCGTGTCACCGGCACCCGATACGTCGAAGACGTCCTGTGCCGCTGTTTTCAAATGGAGCGGCTTCTTGTCGCGCTCAAAATACGACATGCCGTGTTCCGAACGCGTCAGCAGAATGGCCGAGTTTGTTTCGGCGATCGCGGCAAGCGCGGCCGTTTCAGCCTGCTGATCGGTCTCGCATGGCAGGTGGGTCGCATCGGTCAATTCGCGCCTGTTTGGCTTGATCAGCGTAGCGTCACGATAGATCGAGAAATCGCGGCGCTTCGGGTCGATGATCGAGGCCTTGCCGGCCTTCACCGCCGTATCGATAACCGCACGAATGACCCGGTCATTGCACAGGCCCTTGGCGTAATCGGAAAGGACCACGACGTCAGCCCAATGCAAGCTGTCCTTGATAGCCGCGGTGATGGCCTCTTCGATATCCGCGGCAATATCTGCTTTGGATTCCGCGTCGATCCGAACCATCTGGTGGCCGCCGCTCATGACCCGGATCTTGCAGGTCGTCGGGCGATCAATGTCGGTGACAAGGTGTTCAGTGTTCAGCTTCGGATAGGCCTTGAGCTGGTCGACCAGCACCGATCCAGCCTCGTCTCCGCCGATCACTCCGATCACGATGACCTCGGCCCCGAGCGCGGCCAGGTTGGCACAGACGTTAGCCGCCCCACCCAAAACAGCTCGCTCCGTCTCTCGGACAAGCACCGGCACCGGCGCTTCCGGAGACAATCGCTCAACCGAGCCCGACAGATATTTGTCGAGCATCACATCCCCGACCACCGCAATGCGGCAGCCAGCGAAGTCGAAGTGGTTCATCGGCCCCCCAAAAATCTCAGTGGCACTGTCCCACGCATTGCGACCATCGCGGCAGCCTGAATCATCGACCCGCTGTTCGAGGTGGTCATGATCTGATTGGCTTCACTAAAGCTGTTACAGCAAGTGTCGCTGATCGTCCCCCCGGTTTCCATGGTCTCTTTCGGCACGGTTTGCGAGATCGAAACCGTATAAGTTTCCGTTTTCCCAGTTCCCGATACCAAAGCAGCGACTCGTGTTCCCGGGCTCACGCCAGCACCTTGGACGATCTGTCCGACAATCACCTTCCCTGACGACACGGACGAGACCGTCATGGTCGTGCCTGAAATCGAGGCCGTGAGCCTCGCTGGAGAGGCGAGCCCCTGACTGGCCCAACTCATCCAGCGATGGTTGGAGTCCCATTCCGGACCGCTCCAGTCTGCGCCATAGAAGCCATCCGGGGTGCGTTGGTTGATAATAGATCGCGCAGTGTTGAGAAACGCCGCCTTGAAGACTCCGCTTTCATCCACGCCTGCCAACGACAGCACGTCATAAGCAAAGTTCTGAGCAAAGATGCCATCGCTCCACCCGTCCCGGTCATTCAAGAAGACATTGCCGCTCAGACCGACATTGGAGCCGGGGCGCAGGAACGTTCTCGTCTGAAGCATCGCCGACAGGATCGAGTTTATGTCCTCGAGATAGTTCGCCGATCCGGTCAGCAGGTAAAGCTGCGCCGATAGTGACGCCACGGCCATCGTGCCGCCGATGTAAGCGACACTTGCCCCTCGGGTAATCGCACCTGGCTCGGTGCATTGGACGCCCTTTTTGTAGCAGGAATGGCTTGGATCCAGGTCCGCGCCGACATAGAAAACTCCATAAGGGTGGGCGGCGCAGCTGTGTATCCAGTTCCATACCCCTTGCGCGTAGGTCAAATAGGATGCGATGCCGGTCTTCTGATAAAGATAGAGCGCGTTCCGCGCCGTCAGAGCCTCGATGAGATTCGACTGTTTTTGATGCGCTGGATCCTCGGATGGGGTGGCATAGAGGATGCCACACCCGCTCTTATTGGGGTCGGCAAAAAAGGCCTGAATGCTCGACAGCAGGCGTTCGGCTGTCGAAAGCGCGGCCGGATCTCCCGTCACCTCGTTGACTTGCACAAGGTATTGCAGGGCCACCGCCGCATCGTCCGATACGTTGATCGTCCCCCGATTTACCGACGGATCAGCCGACGACATCTCGTCTGCCGTGTAGATCGACTTCATCTCGTTCCACTGGGATTGGAACATCGCTTGGATGTCCGCAGCGTGCGTCATCTTGTACTCCCAATACAGGATGTTTGCCGCCTCGGCCATCTGCCAATAGGTGTGTTGCTTGCGATTGTTGTTTACATAGCCGTTTCCCTCTGTTGGGCGGATACGGGGAACGGCGTTCGTCCGGTCCCAAAAATGATACACGAAATCACGAAGGAACTGGTTGTAGCCCGCAATGGTCGGGGAATAGGAGATCGTCCCTTTGAATTCGCTCGACAGCGGAGTTTGCTTGAGGTCCTCGGAATTCGTCTGGGCAACTGTATGAGACGCACATGACGTTAGTGCAATCATTACGCGGAGAAGCAGCCTCAACATCATTTCTTTTTTGATTGGATGCAGTTCTAGGTCGAGTTTTGGTGTTCGCCAGCCGCGGCGTCGGCGCGGTCAGAAACGGAAGGTGCCGAGGTGCATGTCCGGGCGGCTCGGATCGTTTGGTATATCCAACGGTCCTGGAAAGACCTCATCCGTGTCCGAGAACGAATATATGCTGCGATTGGCGAAAGTTATTTCCAGAACATTAGGAACAATCACGTTCGCAATATTGCTGAATCCCGCATAATTGTTGGCATGTACATGCACGACGGCATACGCCTTCGATAATTTCTTGAGGACACGGGCAAAGAGCCGCCGCCAGTGAGCATCTGAAAACCCCTGAAAATAATGGAACTCACCGACAATCTGAGAAAACCTACTTAGGATTTCCAGCGGCGTCGAATCGAAGACCTCCCACTCGCTGCACTCGATGTCAATCTTTAACAGAATGTTTGGGTGGGCATTCTGTTTGTCATGTTGACGGACCAGAGACAAGAGGCTCTCGCTCTCAGGTCCGGCCTCCGGGGAAATCTTTTTTCTTGCGAAGATCAAGCGTGGGTTGTCGGTAATAGGCGCATCCACAGTGTGGTCGAACTGATAAACGGTCACCCCTCGTTTCGCGACATCGATGTCCCATGATGCATTTTGCTCGATGCCGAAGGAGAACGCCGTGTCGACGCCCTGGAAGTCGTCGAGATGGACATATCCACCGTCGTGCGAGCTCCCAAACCGCGCCTTTTTAAATCCGTTCGCCGCATAGGGGCGCAGCGGGCGCAGCGTATCCTTAATCTCGTCTTGGGTCGTGAAGTCGCACGTCGGGATCAGAGATTCGTTGTGATTGTGATTAGCATTGAACGTCAGGCCAGCCAACAAATGCACATGTTTGACGAAGAAATTATGCCCTGAAAAATTGACATATTCCGTGATAATGGATGAGTTGCGCGAGAATGGCGGCTTTCGGATATCCATCGCGCGATAGTCGCCGATTTCGATGTCTTCGTTGATGCGATCCGAAGGAAAGGCGTCAACCGTAATGAGTGCGTACCGCGCAACTGCAACAAATACGTCGAGATATTCATTGACGACGCTGTTCGGGACGTGAATCAAAACGTCCTTGCAGATGACGAGATCGAAACGACCGAGGTCAAAAATCTCCGATGGTTCGCGGATCACCTTAAACTGGCAGCGTTCGGTGGCGAAGGTTGCTGTGTTCTTCTCAATGATCACGTGGGATAGATCGAGCCCAAGGTATGAGATGTCATAATAGTCCCATGGGATCAACTTCGAAAACTGCCAATCTCCGCAGCCGACATCGAGAACGCTATGGACATCATTCAATCGAATGAAAGATTCGATCATATGTCGATATGTCACCGTCACGCTCACGCGGCTTCCCGAGCCTGATCCCCAGCCACGGCGATAGTTCGCATCAAAGACATTATCTTGCATGTCGTCCTCGCATGTCTTCCTCGATGGGCAACGTAGGTTCCGGGGTGGTTTCGAGTTCTTCTGAGAGGCGAACCCGCCAGCACGATAATCGCGCGAAACGCCCTCATCCAGCGCCCAGGCTGGTTCTCTGATCTTCTTGAGGACGAGACTCGATCTCATGTAACACCGATTCAGCACGACCGAGAACACGACGGCGGCCGGTATCCGGCACTCGCTGATCCCAACCGGGGTGCGTGGCGGTGCGGGTGTTCGGCTCCACCGCCTCGATGACCAGGATCCACGGCCGGAAACCGCGCGAAATCCATCCCGTCCAGCACCTCGGCCTCATGTCACTTGACATCAATCTTCAGGAAATGGATCTCCCTCGGGGCCTATTCCTCGCAGAGCTGCGTTAGGGTCACCGCCTTCGCGACAGACGAGCGCAACGGCTTGCCCGCGTCGGAATGCCGCCTCGCAAACTCTCTACTACTGTGCCAAGTCGCTCGCCCACAATATCATGGAACAGGATCTCTCTGGACTTGTCCGAGGCGGCGGCCTGGATGTTGATGTCCCGAGTCCTAGCCCTGGTCAGCCGGGCGAACCATTCGGCAGACGGCTCGACATTGATCCCGTGCCAGCCTTGCTCATAGAACAGCTTTGTGACAGAATCTTTTTCCGGATCATTGGTGCCAACATCGTGTAAAATCCGGCCTCGGCGAGAACTTGCCTTAGCGCATCGAACAGCAGGACATCCTCACTGGCCTGAGCGTAGCTGATAACCGTCATAATACTCCCCTATATGACGCCTTCCGCTTATTCCACTCCGCCCTGGTACGCAAGGTTTGAGTAGCTTGCTGCGACAGCGGACCACCGATAACCCGATGCAGAACGACCGCAAACAAGAGACGGCTTCAACGCGTTATGCGAGAGATTGCGTCCTCTATACGGCTATGGAGCTCGGCCGATGGAACAAGGACCAACGACTCCTCGGTGATCTCATTCCTGGACAGCACCGCGCGCCAGCTGGCGACGGACCTTGAGCATAAACCTCATGGAGGGTAAAGAATGGTTCAACTAATGATAGCTTTGACGCATCCGATCTCGACCAACGCGTTTAGGTGTTCGAATAAGTCGGTCGTTACACCGGAATCTCGCGATTTAGCGTGATATGCATCAGCTAGGCGGTTAGTACAATGAAAGTCTCGGTATCTGCTACGATCCATGCTCGTGCTTGATTCTACTAGTTACCGTTGTGCGGCACGGCATCTAGCAGTTGTGAGCCAACAGGTGGGCTCCCCCGAGACAACCCGCACTCTCTCGTCGTTGGAGGCCGCCATGCGGACCTTGTTGTCGGCGCTCAATCGGTTGGGGCATCGAGACGAACCTCCGGCGCCTGATCCGGCCGTTGGTCGCCTCGAAGGGTTGCTCAGCGAAATCGCCGGCCACCTCGCCGCGCTGCGCGAAGAGACCCGCGCTCCTGATCCGGCTGTCGGTCGCATCGAGGGCTTGCTCATCGAAATCGCCGGCCATCTCGCCGCGCTGCGCGAAGAGACCCGCGCTCCTGATCCCGCCATCGGTCGCGTCGAAAGCGTGCTCACCGATATCTTCAGCCACCTCGCCGCGCTGCGGTGGTATGGGGGGCGTCTTGATAGCCTCTCCAATTTTTTACTTGCACACTTGACTGCCGCCGCGGTCGACAACGATCCGGAATCTCTTTGGCGCCACTATGGCCAGGTCTATAGCCAGAATGGCGAGGACGGCATAATTGCCGAGATCTTCCGTCGCATCGGCGGCCCTCAACGCCGGGTCTTTATCGAGATTGGCATCGAAAACGGCCTGCAGAACAACACCCGTTTCCTGCTCGAACAAGGCTGGAGTGGTCTGTGGATCGAAGGCTCGGCGGCCTCCGCGCAAGCTGCCGCCGGAACTTTTGCGCGATACATCGAAGCGGGACAGCTGCAGGTCGTTGATAGGATGACGACGCCGGAGAACGTCAACGAGATCGTCGCGGGTGCCGGCCTGCCCCCGGCAATCGATTTTGTGTCGGTCGACGTCGATCAGCATACCCACTTCATTTGGGAGGCCCTGACGACAAAGGCACGCGTTCATTGCATCGAGTACAATGGCTCGATCCCGCCGAGCCTCGATCTCTGGGTTCCGTACGATCCTACGGTAGCGTGGGATGGCAGCAATTTCTTCGGTGCCGGACTAAAAACGATGGAACGCATTGGCCGCCTCAAGGGCCTCAATCTAGTGGGCTGCGACCTAGCAGGTATCAATGCCTTTTTTGTCGATGCCGCGGTCTGCGGTGACCGTTTTCACCAACCCTTCACGGCCGAGTTTCATTACGAGCTGCCGAAATATGGCTCATTACAGGCGATGGGTCATCGGCCCTCACCTGGGGCGCGCCATTGGTCCAGGTAATCGAAATTCCGTTAGGAACGATTGGGGGTGGTCCTCCTCTCTTAAGGCAGCTTCGGTTTTTGGACAGCGCAATAGCTAGAAGCTGGCCGGTCGCAGCACAGCGCGGAGTTCAAGGCGGACGCGGCGATGTAGGCAGTTTCGGGGGGAAGACCCTGGCGAAGCCCCCGAGCGGTGTCCTAGGGCTTCTTGCCATCAGCGGCCGCGGAAGTGTTTGTAGAAGTCGACGACCTCGGGGCTCTGCTGAAAGCCGAGCAGCACGTTGAGGTCGGAGCCCTTGCGGCCGTCGAGGGGGATGGTTTCCTCGATATGGTCGGTGACGCCGGCGCGTTTCTGGGTGCCCTCGAAAACAATGCGGATCGCGAACGGCCGCTTGCTGATGATCGATTGATCGGGTCCCGTGACGGCGACGAAATACGGGAGGTCCACGACGTCTCCCTTCGCCGCCGGGCCGCGTTCACCGACGATCACCGCGTCGAGAGCGATCTTCAGATTGCCTCCGCTGTAATCGCATTTGAGGTCGGCTTCGCTGAGGAGCCCGTAAAATGCGACATCGTCCGGGCGACGTTCCGGAGCGGATCCGAACACGGCCGTGTTGGAGAGCGGCCGCAACACGACCGCGCTGGGGCAAGCCTCGGCCTGCTTCGACGAGGAGGACGAGAACGAACCACAACCCGACAGCGCGAGAATGCCGAGGAGCGCTGCCCCCTGGGCAGACCGCAAGCGACTCACAGGGTGTTGTGCGTACCGTCGCAGAACGGCTTGCCGCCGGTCGCCTTGCACCCGCAGAGCCAAACCTCCTCGGTAGCCTCGGCGGTAAACGGGATCGGGGTCAACCCGGTGCCCTTATGCGAGCCGTCGCAGAAGGGCTGCGAGGCGCTGCGCCCACACGCACACCAGAAGTACCGTTGGCCGGCCTCGACATTGACGCCGTAGGGCTCTTTTTGCGCGGGTATCGGACTCTCCATACTTTCTCCCCTGCCTCTGCCCTTGCTAGTGTCATAGTGCTCGGCGGCGGTTGGCCGCTGCCCGGACTGTATGCGAGCCGCGCCGAGCAGACAAGCCGGCCGGGCGCCGATTACAGGTAAATGACGCGGCAAAAGACCGATGGCTGTATATACCGATGTCGCCGATGACGAGCTCAGAGCCTTTATCGCGCTTTACGACATCGGCGAGGTGCTGTCGTGCAAGGGCATCGCCGAGGGCGTCGAGAACTCGAATTTTCTCGTCACCACCGAGCGCGGCAATTTCATCCTGACGCTCTACGAAAAGCGGGTCGCGGCCGAGGATTTGCCGTTTTTCATCGCCTTGATGGAACATCTCGCGGCACAGGGCGTCGCCTGCCCGACCCCGGTCGCGGCCAGAGACGGCGGCGCCTTGCGCGAGCTGTGCGGCCGGCCGGCGGCATTGGTGACCTTCCTCGCCGGAATGTGGCCGCGCCGTATCCAGCCCTTTCATTGCGCGGCGCTCGGCGCCGCTCTCGCCGGGCTGCATCGCGCCGGCGCCTCGTTCGGGATGACCCGGGCGAACGATCTCTCGGTCGGCGGGTGGTGGCGCTTATACGAAGCCTGCCGCTCCCGTGCGGCCGAAGTGCGGCCCGAGCTCGCCGGCGAGCTGGAGGCCGAGCTTGCTCTGGTCGAGGCGGAATGGCCGCGCGACCTGCCGGCCGGCGTCATCCACGCCGACCTTTTTCCGGACAATGTCTTCTTCCGAGATCGCGACGTTTCCGGGCTGATTGACTTCTATTTCGCCTGTACCGACTTTCTCGCCTATGATCTGGCGATCTGCCTCAACGCCTGGTGCTTCGAAGCCGACGGCAGTCTCAACGTGACAAAGGCGCGGTTGTTGCTCGAAAGCTATCGGCGGGCGCGGCCGCTCTCATCGGCCGAACTCGCCGCCCTGCCTCTGCTCGCGCGCGGCAGCGCGCTGCGCTTTCTGTTGACCCGGCTGTTCGATTGGCTCAACCAGCCGGCGGGCGCGTTGGTCCGTCCGAAGGATCCCCTCGAATATCTGCGCAAGCTGCGCTTCCACCGCGGCATCACCGATATCGCAGGCTACGGGCTCGATGCCTGAGCTGCCCCATGTCTGAGCTGGCCGATGTCGAGATCTTCACCGACGGCGCTTGCCGCGGCAACCCGGGCCCGGGCGGCTGGGCCGCGATATTGCGCTATCGCGAGGTCGAAAAGGAATTGAGCGGCTACGACCCACAAACGACCAACAACCGCATGGAGATGATGGCGGCGATCGCCGGTCTCGAAGCGCTGAAGCGGCCGTGCCGCGTCCGGCTCAACAGCGACAGCCAATATCTGCGCGACGGCATCACCAAATGGATACACGGCTGGAAGCGGCGGAACTGGCTGACCGCGGACAAGCAGCCGGTCAAGAATGTCGATCTATGGCAGCGGCTCGATGCCGCGGCGGCCCGGCACGTCGTCACTTGGGAATGGGTGCGCGGCCATTCCGGCCACCCCGAAAACGAGCGGGCCGACGCGATTGCGCGGGCCCGCATCGTCGAAGAGAGCTGGGAGAGCGGCCCTCCGCGCTAACCCGCGGATAGAGCGAGCGTCGAACCCGTCCTAAAGCGCCCGCAGCATCGCCTCGGCGCCGGAGTCTTCGACCTGGCCCGGCTGCTGTTCGACATTCAGCGACTTGACCACGCCGTTGTCCACCAGCATCGAATACCGCTTCGAGCGGGTGCCGAGCCCGTTCTTGGAGAGGTCGAGTTCGAGCCCGAGCGCGCGGACGAAATCGCCGCTGCCGTCAGCCAGCATGCGCACCTTGCCCTCGGCCCTCTGCTCCTTGCCCCATGCCGTCATGACAAAGACATCGTTGACCGCAACGCAGACGATTTCGTCGACTGCCCTTGGCTTTTATGTCGGCCGCCTTGTCGACGAAACCGGGCAGGTGGCGCTGCGAGCAGGCCGGGGTGAACGCCCCGGGCACGGCGAAGAGAGCAACCTTCTTGCCGCGGAAGAGTTCGTCCGTAGTGATGTCCTTCGGTCCCTCCGGGGTCATCTGTTTGAGCGTCGCCGATGGTATCTTGTCGCCAACCTGGATGGTCATTGGAAAATCCCTCGGGGATGTTCGGGGGGCGGAGCGATAACACAGGAAGCCCGGTCGGGCAAACCGCACCGGCGATGTCGCCTGATCGCTCCTTTTGAGCGCGAAATCGGCAACAAAAGGGCTCGATAGATGTATAGCTACCCGAGAGCAAAGCGCGTGATCGGCGGTCGCTTGCGTAGCGAGGCAGGGTAATGTCACTGACGGGCCAGCTTTTATTGGCGATGCCGCAGATGCTGGACGAGCGCTTCGCGCGGTCGGTCGTCTATATTTGCGCGCACAGCGGCGAGGCTGGAGCAATGGGCCTCGTCATCAACAAGCCGCTCGGGTCGCTGACGATGGGCGAGCTGTTCGCCCAGCTCGACATTTCGCCGAGCGGCGCCGCCGGTTCGCGGCCGGTGCATTACGGCGGTCCCGTAGAGGCGGGCCGCGGCTTTGTCCTGCACACCGCCGACTACAACGAGGACGCGACCCTGGTCGTCAATGACAATATCGCGCTGACCGCCACTCTCGACGTCCTGCGCGCGATCGGGCAAGGCCGGGGTCCGCGCCGGAGCCTGTTTGCCCTCGGCTATGCCGGCTGGGCCCCGGGTCAGCTCGATGCCGAGATTCAAGCCAATGGCTGGCTTTCGGTCCCGGCCGACGACGCGATCATTTTCGATCCCGACCACGACCAAAAATGGCAGCGGGCGATGGCTAAACTCGGCGTCGATCTGACGATGCTGTCGAGCGAGGCGGGGCACGCCTGATCCGAACGCGCAGGTCGCGGCTTAGTCGCCGGCGTCAGTTGGTGGGTGCGCTGCGATCGCCGCGCAGGATCGCGAACAGCAGATGATCCTGCCATTTGCCGGCGATGCAGAGATATTCGCGGGCGTAACCTTCCTGCTGGAACCCGGCCCGGGCGAGAAGCGATCGGCTCGGGATATTGCTCGGCAGACAGGCGGCCTCGAGCCGATGCAGCCCGAGCCGCTCGAAAGCAAAGTCGACGACGAGCGGCAGTGCCGAGGTCATATAGCGCTGCCGGGCGAACGGCTCGCCGACCCAGTAACCAAGGCTCGCCGTCTCCGAAACGCCGCGGCGGATATTCGACAATCCGATTCCGCCGACCAGCGTCTCGTCATGCGCGAAGAGGAAAAAATTATAGGCCTGATCGGTGCGCCAATCTTCGGCATAACGCGCCACTCGCGCCCGAAAATTCGCTCGGCTGAGTGCATCGGGCGGCCAATTGGGCTCCCACGGCGAAAGGAAATCTCGCGAGCCCGCCGCGCAAGCTCGCCCATGCCTCGTAATCGCCGCGTTCCGGCGGCCGCAGAAAGACGCGATCGCCGGTCAGCCGGTACGGATCGGCCCGGGACAGAAACAGTCGCGGGAAGGTTTTCCGTTGCGGCGCCATCTATTCTCGGTGCCTGCTAAGCGACGAGGCGCGCCTGCAATTTGTCGTAATCCTCCAGTCGGCTCAACGGCCCGAGCGCGGCGACGGTCGGCGGCGCCGAACGCCAGCGTGACACGACCCGCCGAATAGCGGCATCGTCGACCGCCTCGATGCGCCGCACGACCTCGGGCGGATCGAACGGCGTGCCATAGATCAGCAGATGCTGGGCCAGCTGTTCACAGCGGGCGGAAGTGCTCTCGAGCGACATCAGCAGCCCCGCCTTCATCTGGGCCTTGGCGCGGCTCAGCTCGATCGGCGTCAACCCGTCCTGCAGCTTCATCGCCTCTTCGCACAGCGCGGGCGCCAGCTCGGCCGCCTCGTCTTCACCGGTCCCGGCATAGATCCCGAACAAGCCGCCGTCGCGATAGCCGTGGACAAAGGAGTGGATCGCGTAGACCAGCCCGCGCTTCTCGCGAATTTCCTGAAAGAGCCGGGAGGACATGCCGCCGCCGAACGCGGTCGACAAGACCGAGGCGGCGTAATAGTCGGCGTCGCCGAGCGTCACCCCGGGGAAGCCGAGCACGAGGTGCAACTGCTCGAGATCCCGCTCCTCGCGTCGATCGCCCCCCGCATAGCGTGCCGGCTCGGTGCTGACCGAGCGCTCGGCCGGAAGGTCCGACAGCAGCTTGTCGGCGAGATCGACGAGCCGCTCGTGTTCGAGATTCCCGGCTGCCGCGAGCACCATCCGGCGCGCGCCGTAATGGTCGCGCAGATAAGCGACCACTGCGTCGCGGCGCGAGTCCTCGGATGATCTCCGGCCTTCCGAGCACGGGCCGCCCCATCGCCTGCTCGGGATAGGCGCATTCCTGAAAGTGATCGAAGATGATGTCGTCGGGCGTGTCGTTGGCCTGGCCGATCTCCTGCAGGATCACGGTGCGCTCGCGCTCCAGCTCCTCCGGGTCGAAGGTGGAGTTTTGCAGGATGTCCGCGAGGATATCGAGAGCAAGCGGCAAATCCTCCTTCAGCACCTTGGCGTAATAAGCGGTGCTCTCGCGGGAGGTGTAGGCGTTGAGGTGACCGCCGACCGCCTCGATCTCCTCGGCGATATCGCGGGCGCTGCGCCGTTCGGTGCCCTTGAAGGCCATGTGCTCGAGAAAATGCGCGGCGCCGTTGATCGCCGCCGGTTCGTGCCGTGTGCCGACATCGACCCAGATGCCGAGCGATACCGTATCGACCGTTTGGACCGTGTCGGTGGCGACCCGCAACCCGTTCGCCAGTCGCGAAACCCGGGCTCTCATGCCGCGGCCCCGGTCCGCCGGGCATGACAGCGGATGAAGCGGCTCACCACGCCGATCTCGTTGGGCAGGACGACAATCCGCTCGGGCCTTTCGAGGAGGTCGGCCGAGCGGCGGCGGCAAACCCGGGCGAAGGCCGGTGGCGCGCTCGACCGCATCGGGAAACTTGGCCGGATGGGCGCAGCCCAGGGCGATCATCGGTGTACCCCTCCCATGGACGGCGATTTCGGCTTGCGCGGCGGCAACGGCGACCGCCGTGTGCGGATCGATCAGGGCTCCTGATCGGGCGTAAGTCTGGGCGATAGTTTCCATAGTCTCAGTGTCGTCGACTTTGTGAGCAGAAAACAAGCGGCGCGCGGCGCGCCACGCATGGTCATCTTCGGGCAACGAGCCGGTGCGCCGGAAATTCTGCATGGCCTCGCCGACAGCGGCACCATTACGGCCTTTCAGCTCGAACAGCAGTCGCTCGAAATTGCTCGACACCTGGATGTCCATGCTCGGGCTGAGGCTCGGCTCGACAGCGGCGAGCGCCATCCGCCCGCTTGCAAAATACCGAGCGAGAATATCGTTGCGGTTGGTGCCGATTACCAGCCGATCGATCGGCAGCCCCATCTGGCGGGCGACGTGTCCGGCATAGACATTGCCGAAATTGCCGGTCGGCACGCTGAACGAAACCGAGCGCGCCGGTGCACCCAGCGCGACCGCGGCGGCGACGTAGTATACCGTTTGGGCGGCGATTCGCGCCCAGTTGATCGAGTTCACCGCCGACAGGTTCAGCTCGTGCCGCAGCCCGGTATCGGCGAACAGCGCTTTGACGAGATCCTGGCAGTCGTCGAACGTGCCCTCGATCGCGACCGCATGCGCGTTGGCCGCTTCGACTGTCGTCATCTGCCGGCGCTGCACCTCGGAGACGCGCTGATGCGGGTAGAGAATGAAAATGTCGATCGCCTCGCGATCGCGGCACGCTTCGATCGCGGCGGAGCCGGTATCGCCCGAAGTCGCGCCGATCACCGTGACGTGTTCGCGGCGCCGGGCCAAGACCGCATCGAACATCGGCCCGACCAACTGTAACGCCAGATCCTTGAAGGCGAGGGTCGGCCCATGAAAGAGCTCGAGCAGCCAGAGGCTCTCGTCGAGCTGCACCAACGGGGCCACCGCGGCATGGCGGAACCGGCCATAGGCCGTGGCGGTGAGCTGCTGCAATTCGCCTGGCGGGAAAGCGTCGCCGGCGAACAAGGCGATGATGCGGGCGGCGATCTCGGCATACGGCAGGCCGGCAAAGCCGGGAATGTCGGCGGCCAGCCCGGGCATCCGTTCCGGCACATAGAGCCCGCCATCCTCCGCGAGACCCGCGAGCAGCACTTCCGCAAACGAGCGGGTCGACGGCGCAGCGCGAGGGTCGCGGGTGCTGAGGTAACGCACGATACCGGATCCTGTCAGTGTGCCCTGAGCCTATCGCTGCATTGCGGCGTTCGCAACCGGGACTGCGGAAATCACTGAGAACACGCTGGTCACTTCGGGACATAAAAGGAGCCGAAGGTGGAGCGCCGCGCGACCTCGTAATATTGATCGATGGCGTAGAGCACTTCGTCGGTGAAACGATCGACCTTTTGCCGATAATGCAGGATATGACAGGATTGCGTCGTCAGATCGTCACAAATATCGGCATGAAGCTGAATGACGGCAAATTCGCGGGCGGCAATGCGCCGGATCAACTCGCCTTGATCGAGCCTGCCCGACAACATGGACTGTCGCGAGTTGAACGGATCGAGAATGAACGGCTGGCCGGCCACATAACAGAGGAGCAGGCTTTCGCAAATCGCCGGTCCTTGCTTGTCCGAAACAAATTTGGCGTCAGCCAAGAACGTCTCTTGCTTTCTTCGGTCCGAATCTAAAAGAGCGGGAGCGTGATATACTTGTACGGCAATATCGGGGGCTCTCGCCAGAATCGGCTGGGCGACGAGAAAAGGCAGAGCGCTCGCCAGTACCCTTGCCAATCGGCCGCGAAACTCGGACTTGCGCAACTCGGACATCATGGCGCCGGCGGCGACCCCGAGGAACACCGCGGCATCCTGAAACATGTTGTAAGAGGTTCCTTCGAAGCCCGACATGATAGTTGCGCTGATTATCGAGGCGAGGCCCCAGGCCGCCAGGACCATGCGATCGGCAGCCAGAAGCAGCGATGCACCCAGCACGATCGCAGTCAGCGGGAATTTGAACAGCCGCAGATATTTCATCAGGTGGTATCGAGCGCCGTACCAGCCGAAGCGCCGCGGCGACATCAGATGATCGATGAAGTCGCCGCCGGCGACGATTTGCGTCAGGCCCAAAAAACCTGTCGTGAAACCGGCGCATGAGACCAGCCACAATGGCAGCCGCCGCGGCGAGCGGAATGCCAGATCGAGGGTGATCGCGATCGGGATCGCCACGAGGTTGTGCTTGACGAAACCGCCGAGCACGACGAGGAACGCCGTGCGCAGCAAGTTGAGGCGATCCGGCGGGCGGGCGATGTAACTGACCAGAGCACTCAGCATGACCGCTTCGCCCAAAGTCTGGGGGTCATCGGCGATGATCCAGGCCGGCGCCATCAGATAGCAAAAACCCGCCGCGCAGCCGGCCCCAAACACTGCGTCTGTTCGTCCGCCGCCGAAACGCCGGACTGCCATCGCCGCGAACACCGCTATTGCGGCGAAGGAGACCAGGGCTACCAGTCGTCCGCTTAGCAACAGATCATGGATCAGAACATTGGCGCCGGCAATAATCAGAAATGACCCGATCGGGTAGTTGTTTATCCTCCAGTAATTGTCGTCATAAATGAGTTCTCTGTGAATCAGCCGGTCGGCGTTGTATACGTTCCACCCTTCGTTGTAGTTGACCTCGAACGCAAAGCCCATAGAAATAAGGTTGCCGATCGGCAGCAGAACTGCGTAAACAAGTACGAAATAGGCGAGGGCGACGAAAATATAGATTTGGATAGAATTCCCCTTTGTCCGGACAAAGGGGCGCCAATGAGGTAGGCGTCGCGCCCACTCGCCACGGCTTGGGACAGCAATTTGTTTCAATATCGCCAGTAGCCGTCCCGAAGCTCGGGTCGGGGTGAAGTGTGGTCTTCGCGACTGGTTACCCTCGCCCCCGCGACGGCGGGGGTCCAGGAGCCAACCGCTGCGGCCTTGCCGCCCCTAAATTCCCGCTTTCGCGGGAATGACGGCAGTGATCGGCGACTAATTGCTGATTCCAGCTTCATTCTTTCGCCCGCCTCAGTCGCGATCGCGCGCCTAACGCAGCGAACTGACGTCGTCCGGGTTGACGAGGTCGGGCGTCGTCCAGCCGTCGAGGTCGTACTCGGCCATGCAGGTGTCGGCGAAGCTCTTCCAGCGCTCGTATTGGCCCGACGCGACGGCCGACAACAGCGCGAAACGCCGGATTTCCTCGTGGCTGCCGGAGTAATTGATCTCGTAGAGCTCGTGGCGCGCGCCGAATTCCGTGCCGATCGAGTCCCATAGCAGCTTCATGAGCTTGACACGCTCGACCGCAGTGACGCCGCCAGAGCCGCGGACATAGCGGTCGAGGTACTGGCGCAGCTCGGGGACTTTGAAGTCGTTGGCGTGCGAATTGAGGTAAATGAGGCTGCTGGCGACTGTCTTCTCGATCTGATGCTTGACCTGGACATAGGCTTCGGGTCCGAGCACGTGATAAGCGGCGCCAGGCTCGGAGCCCGGCAGAACGAAGCCGTCGGTCCACGGCTCCGGGCTCTTGGCCATCGCGTCCGACAACGCCCACATAGCGTTGCGCCAGGTGATCACCTCGCCGATATTGGCTTCGACGCCGCGAAAGCCGCGCGTCCCGGCGGTCTCGGTCGCCTTGATCATCAGCCCCGTGATGAAGTCGAGCTTTACCGCCAGCCGGGTGCAGCCATGCAGCTGGAACCGCGGCACAAAGCCGCTTCTCGGAAAGAAGCTGTTGGCCTTGTCGATGTCGCCGTAGACGAAGACGTTCTCCCATGGGACAAGGACGTCGTCCATGATGAAGATCGCGTCGTTCTCGTCGAGGCGGCTCGACAGCGGATAGTCGAACGGCGTGCCCAGCACCGCGGCGCGCTGCTCGTTCGAGACGCGACATATGAATTTGACGCCGGGGGCATTGGTCGGGACTAGAAAGACGACCGCGTAATTCTTGTCCTGAACGGGGAGCAGCCCGACATGCCCGACAAACGTAAAGTGGGTCAAGGTCGAGCCGGTGGCGACGACCTTGGCGCCGGTCACACGGATTCCGGCATCCGTCTCCTTGGTGACACGGGCGTAGACGTCCGTGGGGCCGCCCGGCGCTCCCGGCGCGATATTTCGGTCGACCGGCGGCTGGACCAGCGCGTGGTTTACAAAAGGCACCCGCTCCTGGCTATAGCGGTACCAGCGGCGCGCATTCTCCTGGTACGGGGCATAAAATTCGGCGTTGGCCCCCAAAGTCGCGAGAAAGGCGGCCTTGTAGTCGGGTGACCGCCCGAGCCACCCATAGGTCAGCCGCGCCCAAGCCGCGATCGCGTCGCGGCCTGCCACCAGCTCTTCGGCAGAACGCGGGGCGACAAAATACCGGTGGGTGAACCCGCCCCATTCGGTCGGGCAGGTCAACAGGTTCTTCTTTTGCGCATGATCGCGATGCAGCGCGTCGTAGAGCCGGGCGATCATCCGCGCCGTGTTGCGGAACGCCGGGTGCTCGGAGATGTTTTTGACCCGCTCGCCGTAGATCCACACCTCCCGCCCGTCATCGAGGCTGTCGAGAAATTCTTTGCCCGTATAGGGAAGCAGGCTTTCCATCTTTGATGTCCCCCTGTCGAGCGGCGATGCTAGAGTTGGAGAAATCGGCCGTCAATTGGACACCGGCCGGCCGGACTGAGGGGTAAAGTTGCAGGTACCGAACACGTTTCGCGGCGGGCCGGACGAACGGGGCCATTTCGGCATTTATGGCGGGCGCTTCGTCGCCGAGACTTTGATGCCGCTGGTTCTCGCCGTCGAGGAGGCTTACGCCGCGGCGCGCCGCGACCCCGGATTTCAGGCCGAGCTCGATTCTTACCTCGAACATTACGTCGGACGCCCGAGCCCACTTTATTTCGCCGAGCGGCTGACGCGCCATTTCGGTGGCGCCAAGCTCTACCTGAAGCGCGACGAGCTCAATCATACCGGCGCGCACAAGATCAATAATTGCCTGGGCCAGGCGCTGCTGGCGCGCCGTATGGGGAAGCGCCGGATCATCGCCGAGACCGGCGCCGGTCAGCACGGCGTTGCGACCGCGACAGCCTGCGCGCTCTTCGACATCCCCTGCGTCGTATATATGGGCCACACCGACATCGAGCGCCAAAAGCCCAATGTCTTCCGCATGAAATTACTCGGCGCCGAGGTCGTGCCGGTGCATTCGGGGAGGGCAACTCTGAAAGATGCGATGAACGAGGCCCTGCGCGACTGGGTCGCCCATGTCGACGACACGTTCTACGTCATCGGCACGGTCGCCGGGCCGCACCCCTACCCGATGATGGTGCGCGACTTCCAGTCGGTCATCGGGCACGAGGCGCGGGTGCAGCTCGAAAAGGCCGAAGGCCGCCTCCCCGATACCTTGGTCGCCTGCATCGGCGGCGGCTCGAACGCGATGGGGCTGTTCCATCCGTTCCTCGATGAGCCTGATGTCGCGATGATCGGCGTCGAGGCGGGCGGCCACGGCATCGAGACCGGGTTGCACGCCGCCTCGTTGACCGGCGGCGAGCCTGGCGTCTTGCACGGCAACCGTACCTACCTGTTGCAGAACGAGGACGGGCAGATCCGCGACGCACATTCGATTTCAGCCGGCCTCGATTACCCCGGCATCGGCCCCGAGCACGCTTGGCTGCACGAGCTCGGCCGGGTGCAATACGTCTCGATCACCGACGACGAGGCGCTCGACGCGTTTCAGCTTTCGAGCCGGCTCGAAGGCATCATCCCGGCGCTCGAGCCGGCCCATGCCCTGGCCCATGTCGCGAAGATCGCGCCGACCCTGCCGCGCGACCACCTGATCGTCATGAACATGTGTGGCCGCGGCGACAAGGATATCTTCGCCGTCGCCGACCATCTCGGCGTCAGACTGTGAGCCGCGATCTCATCGTCATGACCGGGCTCGACCCGGTCATCCACAAGGAGTGCTCCAATCTCGAAGGAGATGGCCGGAACAAGTCCGGCCATGACGACTGGGGCTCGCGCGACTTCACTTTGCGGACGTTCAACGTGGTGCGGTCGTGAGCCGCATCGAGCAGCGTTTTGCCGCGTTGCGCCAGGAGGGACGCGCCGGGCTGGTAACCTATCTGACCGCAGGCGATCCCGATCCCGAGACCTCCATCCGGCTGTTCGGCGGCCTTCCAGCGGCCGGCGCAGATCTGATCGAGATTGGCATGCCGTTCTCCGATCCGATGGCGGACGGCCCGGTAATCCAGCAGGCCGGGCAGCGGGCCTTGAAAGCGGGCATGACGTTGCGGCGCACTTTGGCGCTCGTCCGCGAGCTGCGCCGCGCCGACGAGGCGACCCCGATCGTGCTGATGGGGTATTACAACCCGATCTACCGCTACGGACCGGAGAGCTTCGCGAAGGACGCCGTTGCCGCCGGGGTCGACGGGGTTATCGTCGTCGACCTGCCGCCCGAGGAGGATGCCGAGCTGACCGGGCCGGCGCGCGCCGCGGGCCTCGATTTTGTCCGCCTCGCGACCCCGACGAGCGACGAGCACCGCCTCCCGCGCATCGTCGAGCACGCCAGCGGCTTCATCTATTACGTCGCGGTCGCCGGCATCACCGGCACCCGCTCGGCCGATGCCGCCGAGGTCGCCGCCGCCGTCTCCCGGCTGCGCCGCTTCACCCGATTGCCGGTCGCCGTCGGCTTCGGCCTCCGAACTCCGCAACAAGCCGCCGCAGGTCGCGCGCGCCGCCGACGCCGCCGTCGTCGGCACCGCCCTCGTCCAGCGCCTCGCACTCAACCTCAACCCCGACAACACCGCCAAACCCAGCCTGATCGACGCCATCCTCGCCGATGTGAGCGCGCTCGCCGCGGGGGTGCGCGGCGCGCGAGTAAAATGATGATAAGCAGTCGATTTTTCTGCCGTAATATTGATGCCGTAATTCAAGCAAAGAGACATCAATGGAAAATTCCTGGCAATTCAATCTTACTCCTGGATTTGCTCAACAGCTTATGGACGACGGGTTCCAGTACGTCGGCCACTACGAGATTCTTGAGGGTAACGTCTGCAAGATACGCGTCGACAAAGAGGCTGGACGTTGGAGATTCTCGGTCTATACCCATGTCAGCTATGCTGATGGCGGGAAGCACGTTCGTATTGGGAAAAGCGAAGGTCTGCTCAGAGACCGGCTGAATTCATGGCCTCGTTATATTGGAAACGCGCTAAAGTTCACGATGCGGAAAAACCAGCAGTTCAAGGGCGGAACGCCGCCGTGGGAAGCGCAAGGCTGGGTCGAATACACAGTTCGGTATGGTGGGCGTGGGCTGCTGTTTGCACAACACGTCGAGAATTTGCCGACGTTAGAGGCGACGAAAAAGGCGCTGAGACATCTGGAGAAACAGCTTCAGGATTTCTATGACCCCCTTTGTGTAATGATACAGTTGCGGGCCGCAAGCTTCGAGATAAATGGGTGAGAGAGCACGGCTGGCCGGTTGTGATTAAGAAAAGTGAGGCAGTCATGACCACAATCAAAACCCGTATTTCTGTCTCACCTGACGGCACGCTCACTGGCCGGGCATGTGGTCTACCCCCGGGTGAGCACGAGGCCGAGATTACGCTGGTCGATACCAGTAAAAGCGCCGGCCGGTCGGACGCTGACGCGCTCCTCTCTCGAGTGCGCGCGATTTAACAGGAAATGGCGCAACTACCCGTACTCGATGAACGAACCCCCGATGAGATCATCGGCTACAACAAGCGCGGTCACTTCGACTGATGGTTATCGACAGCTCCGCACTCATCGCCTTGCTGCTGGGTGAGCCGGAAACCGTCGATTTCGTAAGTGCCATAGCCGCATCGTCAGGCCGAGTGGTAAGCGCGCCGACCTACCTTGAGACGGCGATCGTGATATTGGCTCGATCAGGGCCGAAGGCGCAGGAGAAGCTCGATCGCCTCCTCAATGATCTTGAGATCGAGGTAGTGTCATTCGCACGTGATCAGGCGGCCCTCGCCGCCACCGCGTACCGACAATACGGCAAGGGCAGCGGTCACGCCGCAGGATTGAATTTCGGCGACTGCTTCAGCTATGCGCTGACCAAGCTGCGTAACGAGCCACTGCTGTTCAAAGGTGACGACTTTTCGCGTACCGATCTCAAGGTTGCCGTTGCTCGGTAGTACGGGCAGCCGGCGTCATCCTTAGTCTGCCTGGCTGAAGGCAATGAGCAGGAAACGATCAAGAGGCTTTGACTTGGCAAGCTTAAAGAGCACGGGAATTGGGCAGCCGGTGCGGCGGCGGGAGGATTTTCGGCTGCTGACCGGAAAGGGCTGCTACAGCGACGATTTCAATTTTCCGGGACAGGCTTATGCGGTGATGGTGCGGTCGCCACATTCGCATGCCCGCATTCGCTCGATTGACACGCGGGCGGCCGCCGCCGTGCCCGGAGTGCTTGTGGTCCTGACCAGCCGGGATCTGCTAGATGACGGGCTGCAGGCGATCCCGCACTCGGTGGGCACCCGGCATCCGGCCGACATCACGCTCGAAAACAAGGATGGCTCTCCGCCGTTCATCCCGCCGCACTTCCCAATGACGGCGCAGGAGGCGCGTCATTGCGGGGAAATCGTCGCAATGGTCGTGGCGACGACCCTGGCCGCAGCCAAAGACGGCGCCGAACTGGTTGCGGTGGATTATGAACCCTTGCCGGCGGTGACCCATTCTGTGACGGCAGTCGAACCAGGCGCACCGCTCGCGCGTGGCGACGCCACCTCCAATGTTTCCATCGATGCCGAGGTCGGCGACCCGGCCGCCACCAATGCGGCTTTCGCGAGGGCGGCTTACATCGTCAAATTCGAGACCTGGGTGCAGCGCATCGCCGGTGTTCCGATGGAGCCGCGCGCCGCCACCGGTACCTATGAGCCGGGGACCCTGCGCTACACGCTCTATGCCGGGATCGGCGGCGCCGTCAGGCCCAAGCAGGAGCTCGCGAAAATTCTCGGAGTGGCCGAGGACAAGGTGCGCGTTGTCATGCACGAGGTCGGCGGCAATTTCGGCACGCGCGGCTCGTTCAATCCGGAATTCGCGCTGGTGACCTGGGCGGCGCGCAAGGTCGGCCGTCCGGTCAAGTGGACCTGCGAGCGGAGCGAGGCCTTCCTATGCGATTATCAGGCGCGTGACCTGGCGGTCGAGGCCGAGCTGGCGCTCGACCGTGACGGCAAATTTATCGCGATGCGCGGCTCCAACATCGCCAATGTCGGCGCCTATCCAATCTCCTACGGTCCGCTCGCCAAAGGCGTCGAGATCATGTCGAGCATCTATCACGTGCCGGCAGTGCATTTCCGCGCCCGCGCCGCGATCACCAACACATTGCCGACCCGCCCCTATCGAAGCTCGGGGCGCCCCGAAGTCATGTTCGTCATGGAACGGCTTATCGACCTTGCCGCGCGGCAGTGCGGGTTCGACCGGCTGGAATTGCGCCGCCGCAATCTGGTGCCGGAATCGGCGATGCCGTACCGCAATCCGTTCGGCATGGTCTATGACAGCGGCGCTTACCACAAGGTCATGGAGCGCGTCGTCGCGCTCGGCGACTGGGCCGGATTTCCGGCGCGGCGGGCGGAGGCCAGAGTGCGCGGCAAATACCGCGGCATCGGCGTCAGCAATTACGTCGACACCGCGACCGGAACGCCGCGCGAGCGCGCCGAAATCACCGTCTTGCCGGACGGCGTCGTCGAAGTCGTCGTAGGCACCGTGTCGAACGGCCAGGGTCACGAGACCAGCTTTGCGCAGCTGATTGGCGAGTGGCTCGGTGTACCGATCGACACGGTGCGGCTGGTGACCGGCGATACCGACCGCGTGTCGGTTGGCGGCGGCTCGCATTCGGGCCGCGCATTGCGCCTCGCCAGCATCGTCATGCTGAACGCGTCGCGCGACATCATCGCCAAAGGTCTGCAGATCGCCAGCCTTGTATTGGAGGCGGCTCCTGCCGACCTCGAATTCGCCGATGGCCGCTTCCGGGTCAAGGGAACCGACCGTTCGCTCGGGATCTTCGAGGTCGCGCAGGAAGCGTTGCGGCGCAACGATCTACCGGAGGAGCTGCGCGGCCCGCTCGCGGGCGAAAGCGATGAGACCAACAACCTCGCAAGTTTCCCCTATGGCTGCCATGTCTGCGAAGTCGAGGTCGATGCCGATACCGGGGTCGTCGAAATTGTGCGCTACAACGCCGTCGACGATGTCGGGCGCGCAGTCAACCCGCTGATCGTGCACGGCCAGATCCATGGCGGCATTACTCACGGCCTTGGCCAGGCTCTCAGCGAGAATTGCGTCTACGATCGCGACACCGGGCAGCTGTTGTCCGGTTCCCTGCTGGATTACGCGCTCCCGCGCGCCGACCGATTGCCCTTTTTCACGACTGAGCTTAGCGAAGTCCCGACCCCCACTCACCCGCTCGGGATCCGCCCGGCCGGCGAAGGCGGCACCACCCCGGCGCTCGGCGTCGTGATCAATGCAATTGTCGATGCGCTCGCCGAGTATGGCGTGACCCACATCGAGATGCCGGCGACGCCAGAACGCGTCTGGCGCGCGATCCACCGGAACGGCAACGCCGCTAGCGCGCGCTCACCCGGATGAAGCCGTCGGCGCTCCAATCTTCGCTGCCGACTCCGTGATGCACAAAGAAGAGCCCTGCGGGGTCGTATTTCTTCTTTACCGCCAGCAGCTTTGGATAATTAGGCCCCCAATAGGAGGTCTGCCAGTCGGGCTCGAAGAAATCGCTTTCGGCAAAATAAGAGCCCGCCCCAGGCGCCACGCTTTTCAGCTCGCTCATCGCTTTGCCAATCGTGCGAGCATGTCGGCGATCCACCTCGAGGTCCGGCTGATGACCGGGAAGCCCGGGGAACGCCGGGGGGTCTTCGCCGCCGATGATCGCGAGCGCGAAGGCGCCGACTACGTCCGGGTTCATCGCCGTGTCCCTGGTGGCGGACACCGCCTCTTCCGATCCCCCGGCCAGCCCTTTCTGGAAATGGAGTTCAACGGACCAGTGCCTGGCGGCAGCGAACAAGGCGTCCGCGAGCGCGCCCCGCCGGTCCGACTGCAGCAGCGAAGCGGGCAGCCAAAGCGATTGGAAGCCGGAGAGAAAATGCCCCACCTCGGCCAAATTTCCCGACCAAAAGATATTGTCAGCAGGCGCTCCGGGCCGGTCGTCTGACAGCACGCCGCCGGGAAAGTGCTTTTTGAGAAAAGCCGGGTCCCAGAGATTGCGAGCCGGCGCTGCGATGATCCTAGGCGTGAGCTGATAGGTAAAATCCTGCGGTGAGCCGTTGACCCAATGGAAAAACGGCTGCCAGACCGTCTGGGCCTGTTGCCGGTCGAGCCCCTGAAACGCCATCCGGACCTCGAGGCGATTGCCGAGGCGCAGGTTGACGATCTCCCCCCAGTGTGGATTGAGGAGATTGTCGGCATAGAAATCGATGAACTGACCGAGCAGCCGGCGAAAGGCGGCGTCGGAAAAGGCGTGGATCGTTGCCGAAACCGCGCCGAAGAACGACGGCAGGTCATGCGTTTTGAGGGTGAGCCGGGTGACGACACCGAGGCTGCCACCACCGCCGCCTTTGAGCCCCCAGAACACGTCCGGATTGGTGCAGGCATTGGTGATGCGGATCTCGCCGTCGGCGGTGACAACCTCGGCTTCCAATAACCCCGCTGCAGCGGTACCGAAATTTTTCGAGAAGCTGCCAAAGCCGCCCGCCTGAACGAGCCCGGCGACCCCGACCGTGCCGCAGCCGCCGCCCTGCACATAGCGGCCACCCTTAGTCGTCACCTCGTTGTAGGTGTGCATCCAGATGGCGCCCGGCCCGACCGTGACGGCGGGTTGGGGCGGCTGCCGTGCCGCGCACCCTTGCGGCGTGAAATCGTCGTGCAAGGAGATAGCGTTCATGCGCCGGGTCCAGATCAGCAGAGAATCCGGCGCATTCGATCTGCCGAGATAGCTGTGGCCGCCGCCCTTGACGACCAGCCGCAGATTATTGTCGCGAGCGAAATTCACGGTAGCGACGACGTCACCCGTGGTCTCGGCCGCCACAGCGTAGACGCTCGGCTGCGATTCCCAGGCATCGACCCAGCCCGCGGTCTGCGTCAGAGCGGGGTTATCGCCGATGTAATATGGATTCTTCAGCTCCTTGAAGAGATCGCCGCATGCTGCGGCGTCAGGTGCTTCCCGGCAGGCGCTCAGCGGCGAATTCACCTTGATGAGCCGGCCGCCGACACCCTCGTTCAGCTTTGCCCAGCTCGCCTCGCTCGGCCATGAGGGATCGTCGGGACGCGCCCGCCGAACAGAGGCGTTTTCGGATGTGGCGGCCCGCAATGGTTTGGGCAGCACCGGCAGTAGGGTGAGGGCTGCAGCGCGCCTGAGCAAGCTTCTTCTGTTCATAGCAGCTGTAACGAGAGTATTTCAGTACAGCAGCGGGATCAGCGCCGAAGTCTGGCGGCGGTAGTGGGCGTATTCGGGGAAATTCTCGCGCATGCGTTTCTCCTCGACCTGGATTTTCCACAGAAATCCGATTAGCGCAAAAATGACGGCAACGACGCCCCGCCACTCGCCGATCGCCATTGCTGTACCAATCAATGCGAGCAGCAAGCCGGTATAGATCGGATGGCGAACGGCCCTATAGGGGCCGGTGCGCACGAGCGCATGATCCTCTTTCAGTGTGACGATGCCGCTCCAGTTCCGCCCGAGGTGAGCACGCGCCCAGACGGCGAACCCAAGGCCCGCCGCAATTATCACTGTCCCGAACACCGGAAGCAGGCGACCTGCCGGCACGAGCGGCGCCGACAGGATCGGCGGCAGCCAGCGCGGCGCCGCCAGGAACACGGCGCAGGCGAGGAGCGGGACCACATGCAATATCCGCGAGCCAATCGATTCCCGCCAGCGCGCAGGCTTTGTGTGGCGCGCGGCCACGGTCCAGAAGACTGCCCAGGCGAGCCACATGGCCGGAATGAGGACGCGGAGAGAAACAGCCAAGTCCAGCTTTACGGAATTGAGAAACGCGTTCTCATCAGCTCCATCAGGGGGCGGCAGACGGGTGGAACCTCGAATACCTCCGCGAACGCGCGCCTCAGCGCCGTGTCGATCTCCGCCATGCTCGCGGCGATACCGAGCTCGGCGAGCGAGGTCACGCCGTGCTCGGCAATCCCGCAAGGGACGATCCCGCGGTAATGCTCGAGTTCGGGGTCAACGTTGAGCGCGAGACCGTGATACGTCACCCACCGGCGCACGCGCACGCCGATCGCGGCGATCTTTTCCTCATTCCCCGAGGGCCGCACGACCCATATGCCGACGCGGCCGTCACGCCGTTCGCCGCGCACCTCGAAGTGCGCGAGTGTCCGGATGATCCATTCCTCGAGCTGGTGCACATAGCAGCGCACATCCTGCCCGCGCCGGCGCAGATCCAGCATGATATAGGCGATCCGCTGGCCGGGCCCGTGATAGGTATAGCGGCCGCCGCGGCCGGCGCGATGCACCGGCAGGCGCCGCGGCTCGAGCAGCTCCTCGTCGCGCGCGCTGGTCCCGGCGGTGAAAAGTGGGGGATGCTCGAGCAGCCAGACGAGCTCGGCGGCCGCCCCGGCACGGATCGCTGCGACGCGCCTCTCCATTTCCTCGACCGCAACGGTATAATCCACTAGCGTTTCGCCAACCCGCCACTCGATCCCGCCCGGCTGCATTACCATCTCAGGATCCATGCGGCTTGATATAGTGGGCCGGATTTGCTAATCACGCCCGCCCTGTCGTGCGGTCGTGGCGGAATTGGTAGACGCGCAGCGTTGAGGTCGCTGTGGGGGAAACTCCGTGGAAGTTCGAGTTTTCTCGACCGCACCAGCCGCCGCCACCCACCGCTGACCCGTGCAGAACACGCGGCTTTCGTCCCTCGATTTTGATCTCGGCCCGGAGGTCGACATGCTGCGGACCACGGTCCGTGGCTTTGCCGAGGACCGGATCGCACCGCTCGCCGCCGAGATCGACCGGACCGACCGGTTCCCGATCGAGCTGTGGCCCGAGATGGGCGCGCTCGGCCTGCACGGCATCACGGTCGAGCAAGAATATGGCGGCGCCGGAATGGGCTACCTCGCGCATTGCGTCGCGCTGGAGGAGGTCAGCCGCGGCTCGGCCTCGGTCGGCCTCTCCTACGGGGCGCATTCGAACCTATGCGTCAACCAGATCCGGCGCAACGGAACCGAAGCGCAAAAGCGCAAGTATCTGCCGAAGCTGATCTCGGGCGAACACCTCGGGGCGCTGGCGATGAGCGAGTTGGGCGCCGGCTCGGATGTCGTCTCGATGCGGCTGCGTGCCGACAAGAAAAGCGACCGCTATGTCCTGAACGGCAGCAAGCTGTGGATCACCAACGGCCATTACGCTGACACCTTGGTGGTCTACGCCAAGACCCGGCCAGACGTCGGACCGCGCGGCATCACCGCGTTTCTGATCGAAAAGGGGTTCAAGGGGTTCCGCCCGGCGCAGAAGCTCGACAAATTGGGGATGCGCGGCTCGCCCACTTCGGAGCTGGTCTTCGAAGACTGCGAGGTGCCGGCCGAGAACGTGCTCGGCGCGGTCGACGAGGGCGTGCAGGTGCTGATGAGCGGCCTTGATTACGAGCGCGCCGTGTTGGCCGCGGGTCCGCTCGGCATCATGCAGGCGTGCCTCGATGTCGTGATCCCCTATATCCACGACCGCAAGCAGTTCGGCCAGGCGATCGGCGAGTTCCAGCTGATCCAGGGCAAGGTCGCCGATATGTATACCACGATGAACGCCTGCAAATCCTACGTCTACGCGGTGGCGAAGGCTTGCGATCGCGGACAGACGACGCGCAAGGACGCCGCCGGCGCCATCCTCTACGCCGCCGAGAAGGCGACGTCTCTGGCGCTCGATGCAATCCAGATCCTAGGCGGCAACGGCTATATCAACGACTACCCGACCGGCAGGCTGCTGCGCGACGCCAAACTCTACGAGATCGGCGCCGGCACCTCGGAGATCCGCCGCATGCTGATCGGCCGCGAAATCTTCACCGAGAGCGCCTGAATGTCGCATTCCCGCCACACCGGCGAAGGCCGGTGCCTATTTCCGCCATGGGTCCCGGCCCCCTGTTCCCTGCCAGGGGCAGGCTTCGCCGGGAAGGCGAGGTAAGAGGTAAGGGATAGCTATGATGCGCCGGCTGGTTTCCTCCGGGTCGAGTTTCGAGGCCGAGACTGGCTACAGCCGCGCGGTGGTCGACGGCGATTGGATCTTTGTCGCAGGCACGACCGGGTTCGACTATGCGCGGATGACCATTGCCGATGAGCCGGCGGAGCAGGCGCGCCAGGCCTTCCGCAACATCGAGACGGCGCTGGCCGAGGCGGGCGCCACACTCGCCGATGTCGTGCGGGCGAGATATTACATCCCCGACGCCGCGGACTGGCCTTCGATCGTGCCGGTTCTGGGCGAGGCATTCGGAGCGATCCGCCCCGCAGCGACGGCCTTGATCTGCGGCCTCGTCGATCCGCGCATGAAGATCGAGATCGAGGTCACCGCCAGACGCGGTAGTGGGTCACCATGAGGCTGTCCGACGAGCAGCGCATGCTGCGCGATGTCGCCCGCGACTTCTCCCGGGCGTGGCTCACCCCTCATGCCGCAGAGCGGGACCGCGAGGCGAAGTTCCCGGCAGAGGCAGTGGCCGAACTCGGCAAGCTTGGCTTTATGGGCATGCTAGTGCCTGAGGAATATGGCGGGGCGGGCGCCGACCATGTCGGCTACGCTCTGGTCATGGAGGAGATCGCCGCCGGCGAGGGTGCGGTCTCGACCATTCTGAGCGTGCAGAACTCGGTCGGCTGCATGCCGGTCTGGCAATACGGATCGATCGAGCAAAAGCGGCGGTTCCTCGAGCCGATGGCGAAGGGCGAGATGCTCGCCTGCTTCTGCCTGACGGAGCCGCAGGCCGGCTCCGACGCCGCGGCGATCAAAACCCGGGCGCGGCGCCATGGCAACCGTTGGGTGCTGAACGGCACCAAGCAGTTCATCTCCTCCGGCAAGAATGCCCAGATCGCGATCGTCTTCGCCGTTACCGACCCCGAACACGGCAAGAAGGGCATCAACGCCTTTCTCGTGCCGACCGACAGCCCCGGTTTTCGGGTGGCCCGAATCGAGCACAAGCTCGGCCAGCGCGCCTCCGACACCGCGCAGCTCGTCTTCGAGGACATCGAGCTGACCCCCGATCTGATGCTGGGCGCCGAAGGCGAAGGCTACAGGATCGCGCTCTCCAATCTCGAAGGCGGCCGCATCGGCATCGCCGCGCAGTCGCTCGGCATGGCGCGGGCGGCCTATGAGGCCGCCCTCAACTATGCCCGCGAGCGTGAGGCCTTCGGCAAGCCGATCATCGAGCAGCAGGCCGTCGCGTTCCGCCTCGCCGACATGGCGACCAAGATCGCCGCGGCGCGCGGCCTAGTGCTCGACGCCGCGGAGCGGCACGATGCCGGCGAGCCCTGCGTCAAGGAGGCGTCGATGGCCAAGCTCTTCGCTTCCGAGATGGCCGAGCGGGTCGCCTCCGACGCGATCCAGATCCATGGCGGCTACGGCTATCTCGCCGACTTCCCGGTGGAGCGCATCTACCGCGACGTCCGGGTCTGCCAGATCTACGAGGGCACCAGCGACATCCAACGCCTCGTCATCGCCCGCGAAATCGCGAAAGGCTGAAGGAACCCTATTCCGCATCTTGCTCCGCCAGCACTTCGGCGAAGAGAGCGCGGTCGATGTTGCCGCCGGATTGGATGACGGCGACACGCTTGCCTGCGAGGCGACCCCACTCCTGCAGCGCCGCGGCGAGGGCTGCGGCGCCGGCGCCCTCCGCTATATTGTGCGTGTCGCTGAACAGGATGCGCATTGCGCGGCGCATCTCGGCCTCCGAGACGGTGAGGATGCGCGCGGCGCCGCGGCGGATGATGTCGAGCGCCTCCGGGTCGGGCACCCGCACGGCGAGCCCGCCGGCCATCGTGTCGGCGGAATTGGTGCTGACCGGCGCACCGGCGGCAAAGGACAGCGCGTAGGTCGGGGCATTGGCGGCGACGACGCCGACGATCTCGACGGTGAGCCCCAGGGCGTCGCGGGCTGCGATCACCCCCGAGATGCCGCTGCCCAGCCCGATCGGGACATAAACCACATCGAGGTCGGGGACCGCGCGGAAGAGTTCTAGCCCGTAGCTGGCGACGCCGCGCACCAGCAGCGGATCGTAGGAATGGACGAAATGCCGATTTTCCCGCTCGGCCAATTCGGTCGCGTGCTCGAACGCGGCTTGGAAGTCGTGCCCGGCCTCGACGAGGCGCGCGCCGAACCCTGCCATCGCCCGGTTCTTCTCGATGCTGTTGCCGTAGGGCACGACGATCGTCGCATCGACCCCCAGCCGTGCAGCGGCGAGCGCGATGCTCTGACCGTGGTTGCCCGTGGTCGCGCTCACGACACCGCGAATATCCGGCTGCGACCGCCTGACCGCGTCGAGATAAACAAGGCCGCCGCGGATCTTGAAGGAGCCGATCGGCGTGTGGTTCTCGTGCTTGACCCACAGCTCGGCGCCGAGCCGCCGGGAGAGCAACGGCCAGCAATATTGCGGGGTCGGCGCCACCATCCGATGAACGAGCGCCGCCGCGGCCTCCAAGGTGTCGAGATCGATCACCGCTTCCTCGCCTCGGACCCGGTGCTTTCGGCCGGTCCGCCGGCATGCTCGGCGGGCGGGCCCTTGTAGGAAATCCGCCAGATCGTGCCTCCCGTGTCATCGGCGACGAGCAAGGAGCCATCCTTGGCGACCGCGAGCGCGGCGGGGCGGCCCCAGACCTCGGCGCGCTCTTCGCCGGAAGCCCAGAAACCGGTCGCGAAATTCTCGTAATACCCCTCCGGCCGGCCGGCCGTCCTTGAACGGCACTCGGACAACCTTATAGCCGGTCGGCACCGAGCGGTTCCACGACCCCTTCAGCGCAACGAAGAGGCTCCCCTTGTATTCGGGCGGGAACTGGTCGGCCTCATAGAACACGAGGTCGAGCAGCGAGGAATGGGCCTGGAACAAGAGGTCGGGGGTAATCGTCGCTTCGACCTTGTCGGGCGCGAGCTGCGCAAATCCGGGCTGCGGGTGCTTGCCGATGTAGGCGTAGGGCCAGCCGTAGAACCCGCCCTGCTGCACGCGGATCAAATAATCGGAGGGCAGATTGTCGCCGAGCCCGTCGCGCTCCTGCACCACGGCCCACAACTCGCCCGTCTGCGGATGGAAGGCGAGCGCCGTCGGGTTGCGCGTGCCCGAGGCGACGGTCGTCTGGTTGGAGCCGTCGGGATCGAAGCGCTGGATCGTCGCCTTGGGCTCGGGCTCGACGCCGAGATTGCCGGACGAGCCGACGCCGACATAGAGGCCGCTGGTTTTCGGATCGATCGCCAAATGGCGGTTCTGGTGGCCGACAGTGATGCCGAAGACGCCTTTCTTCGTCAGCAACTGGGCGCCATAGGCGCCCGGCACCGGCTTGCGCTGGTCGGGCGGCACGTCCTCGGCCTTCTGCGGCGGCACCGGGCGGCCGGCGCGCAGTGCGCCGACGACGTGCGGCACGCGCCAGATGGCGTCCTGGTCGGCAATGAGGATCTCGTCGCCCCGCAACGCGAGGCCGTAGGGCCGATTGAGGTCCTCGACATGCCGGTCGATCCACTTGGCGCGGCCCTCGCCGTCGTCGCGCAACAGAGTCAGATAGCCGGCGCTCTGCTCGGCGACCAATACGTCGCCATTGGGCAACACCAGCAGGCGCCGCGGATTGACGAGACCGGTCGCGAATGGCGTCGCGGCGAACCCCGGCGGCACCTCCAGCGCCTGCCCGTTATAAGGCACGACCAACGAACGGTTGGTGACGATCGGCCCGGTCTTCGGCGCCGGCAGGTCATTGGGGTCGATGTGGAAGCGCCGCCCGATCTCGTGCTCGGCCTGGAAATTCTGCGCCAACTCTTCCTTCGTAACAGGGCCTTGTCCCGGCGCCGCCGACTGCTGCTGCGCGGAGGCCGACGATGATAGCGCCAGCACCGCTGCGGCGATTGCAGCCAGGGAAATTAATGAGATGCCGGATTTCATCGTCATATCCCTCTCTAACACGGTACCGGGCAGAACACGCAGCGTATCAGCAATCGAACTGCTGTCGAAGTTCCGCCGGGCCGATCACTCAAACGTGACGGCGCTGCGCGGCTGGTGTGCAGAAGCGAACGGCGGTCGCCGATATCGCTGTTAATACAGCGAGAGAACAGCCAGGAACCCTGCCACCGCCGCGGAAATCCTCGCTTTTTGGCCACACAGCAGAACTGCTCGCTGATCCTGGCTGTTCTCAGCTGTAAATAACAGCAATTGGCGCTGCGGTATCGGCCCAGGTTGCTTTTCGGCACCGCTGATTGTTTTTATTGAAGATCGTCATCACCGGGCTTGACCCGGTGATGCACCTTCTGGCGCGCCGATCCAATAGGTGGCGAGGCGGTGGATGGCCCGATCAGTGCCGGCCATGACCGAGTGGATGAATCGCGTCTGCACCCGGGCACTAGTAAAAGCCGCGTAATTTTCTGGGTCATCCATAGCATATCGTTACGGCAATTTTGGGTCCGTCATCGGGCGTCGCTTCCCGAGCCCAGCGATGTAAGCGCCCATCACTCCCGATTTCGCCATTGTCCGCGGAGAGACTCGCTGGTCAATCCTCCTTTTGCCTCACCGCAGGCGGTTCTTGCTGGGCGTCCTGCAATAGGGCCGTTGGAAGAACGCCCGCGTATCCGGGATATGATCTCACGCACGGCGTGTCCGACTTGAAAATTAGATCGAGATAAGCACCCAGGAGGCCCGGCCGATCGAGCGGGGCGAAGCGCTCGAAGAGCACCGTCCAGATCAGTGTCAGCACGACGGGCGCGCCGACGAGTTGGGGAAAGCGGATCAGAGAATCGCCCGTCAATTCTCCGCTGCCCCGTCCCTCCCGGGCTAAGCGCTCGATGGCGTTCATCGCCCGCTGGAGGACTTCGCGATAGTAGAATTCAGCAAGCTCCGGGAAACGTCCGCTCTCGGCAATCATCAGCCGAAGCAAGTCCCCAACTCGCGTCACCACAATTTGCTCGACCATTGGACGCAATATCGCTTCGATTGTTGCGCGCATGGATTGTCCAGGCTCGGGTCGGGCTGCTTCCAGCTTGAGAACGTACTGGCCAAGCTTCGCACGGATCAGTTCTCGGAACAGCGCTTCTTTGTCCTTGAAGCCAAGGTAGATGGTGCCCTTCGCTACCCCGGCCCGACGAGCCACGTCCTCAACGCGCGCGGCGGCGAACCCGTGTTCGCAAAATACATCCAGCGCCGCCTCCAGGATCGCCTCTCGGCGCTCCGCCTGCGCGTCGGTCCGCCTCCTAGCCCGATCCGGTGACGCATCGGTCATGGTTGTGCTCGCAGACGAACCTGAAGTCGCGAAAGATACCGGTCCAATGCAGAAATGTCGTCGTTGGTCGCCGCAAGCCCCACATGCCCATCCGGACGCACCAGGTACAACGCGTCCCGCGCTAACCCGGCCGCACGGGCTCTATGGGTCCATGGAAATGAGCGGAGGTCCAAGCTCTTTCTTGCGCAGTACGTCGCAAGGGCATCCGGGATATCGCCGTAGACGTGCACTTGCCAGTCGAGGGTATGGAAAGCGTCGTAGTTATCTCCAGTGTCGCGTAGCTTCACCCAGGGCAGCCGATCGCCCGCGCGGACGTGTCCGGCCGAACCGGTGCTGATTGGCCCGTTACGATATGTGAAGGCGATTTGCGAGATCGTGCGAAACACAAAACGGCGGACACTGGCGATCCGCATCAGCGCCGGCATCAACGGTGTCAGCCAGCGCTGCGCCAAACGCATGGACCATGATGGGCTGACCTGAAAGCTGAACATCCGATCCGTTGAGTGGACAATGCGATACGCAGTCGCCATGCGTTCGGACGAGTAGCTGTCAAGAAGAACTGGTGCGGCACGCCCTTCTAACGCTGCCGCGAGTTTCCAGCCGAGATTGCTCGCGTCGCCGATCCCGGTGTTCATGCCCTGTCCGCCCGCTGGGCTGTGGATGTGAGCAGCATCGCCGAGGAGGAACACTCGCCCTTTCCGAAACTCTGCGGCGACCCGATGATGCACGTGATAGGTCGAGAACCAGTTGAGCTTGGAGGCTTCGAGCCCCGCGTTGCGCCGGACCTGATCGGCGACATCATCATAAGTAATATCGCGGATGTCTTTGGTCACGTTACCCGGCACAACCCCGATGAGCCGCCAATTCGTGCGTAGTTTGAGCGGAAAAACGCCGAGCATTTCCCGATCCGTAAAGGCGAAATGCACGTTGTCGTCGGCGATCTTCCCCCTGACGGCTGCATCCGCTACAAAAAATACCTGCTGGTAAGTGCCCCCAGCAAAGCTGATACCGAGCGTCTCGCGGACAGTCGAGTGAGCGCCGTCGCAGCCGCACAGGTAGTTAAACTCCGCCCGTTCTTCGCCGCGTACTGTTTTGAGCCGCGCTCGAATGCACCCGTTCGCCTCCTCGACGCCGACCAATTCGCAATTCCGCTCGATCAACACGCCCGCGTTTTTGAGTTCGCCTTCCAACAGCCGCTCATGCACATCCTGCGGCAGAACGAGCATGAACGGGTTCGGGCTGAGTCCGTCTCCAAAGTCCCCAAATGGAATACGCGCGACAAGCTTTCGGTCGAGGTGGGCTTCGAGAATTTTTCCCTTCTCGCCCGCTGCGATCACCGTGTCGGCAATGCCGAGTTGGCCGTAGAATTCGAGCGTGCGCGCGTGTACCACCATCGCTCGCGAGGTAGTGCCAGCCTCGGGAGCCGTATCGATAATGCGGCAACTCACACCCAGACGGTTGAGCCAGAGGGCAAGGGCCAGTCCAGTCGGGCCGGCACCCACAATCAGGATTGGCTGTTCCACCGATCGCTCCATCGGCGCCAGGATAGAGATGACTGTCCGGTCAGTCAAATTCTAACGCCTCAGGTTCGATCACCGTTAGATGACTGCTACCGGCGCTACCTCGCCGTCGCGCGCGTGTCGGCGAAAGGCCGGTTGCCACCCATTGCGAAAATGCAAACCGATACGTTACCAAATGGGTGCGCCCGGCCTCGGCCTTGCTGGAAAGCCGACTTGCTGGAAACCCCGAACAGGCGCATCCTGGACCGAGGCAAGTAAGGAGGAAACCGATGCCGCGAATTAAGCACATCGCGCTGACGACAAAGGAGCCCGCAAAGGTCGCCGCCTTCTACAAGGATGCTTTTGGGATGCAGGAGATCCGGCGTGCCCCGAACGGCGCCGTGTTTCTGACCGACGGCTACATCAACCTGGCGATCCTCAATTGGAAGACTGAGAAATCGGCCGATGTCGGCGCCAACGGGCCGAACTACAGCGGCATCCATCATTTCGGCTTTGAGGTCGAGGACCTCGACGACGCCGCGGCGAAGCTGGAGCGCGCCGAGGGTGAACGCCTCGAGGAGAAAGAGGGGATCGGTATGGAGATGGCTGCCGGAGGGCACCGCAATTTCGAGATGAAATGGGCCGGACCCGACGGTGTGGTCATCGACATTTCTCACACCGGCTGGGAAACAAAAGCCAGATAACGCGAGTTTCGGGAGGAAGCAGCTGTGGCCGATAACTTTACGATTTGTGCCGGCACCGTAGGAACTGGCGCCTGGGTGAGCCCCGACGGCGGTGAAAGCTGGCGGCAGGTGAGAACCGGACTGTGGGCCGAAAGCCGCGTGTTCGGCTTCACGATCCATCCGAAACAACCCCGGACCATGCTGGCCGGAGCGGATGACGGCATCTACCGCAGCGAGGACGGCGGGGAGCACTTTGAGCGGCTCGAACTCGCCGATGAACGCCGTGCATGTGTGGAAAGTCGCGTTCGATCCGACGGACCCCCAAACCATTTTCGCGGGGACCCGGCCGGCGGCGCTCTTTCGATCGACCGACGGCGGAGACCATTGGGACAAGCTGCGGGCCGATATGGCGGAGGAATGCCCGAATGTCCGCATTCCGCGAGTGACGGCGCTGACCGTCGATCCGTCGGACCACCGGATGGTTTGGGCCGGTGTGGAAGTCGACGGCGTGCGCCGTAGCCGCGACGGCGGAGAAACCTGGACGCGGATTGCCGGGGTCAACGACCCCGACATCCACGATACGGCGATCAGCATCAATGGCGCCAAGACAGTGCTGACCAGTACTCCGCGCGAGATCTTTGCCAGCACGGATGGCGGCGAGAGCTGGCGAGGGTTGGGGGTCGGCAAGCATTTTCGCCTGCCCTATTGCCGCAGCCTGGCGCTCAAACCCGACGAACCCGGCGTGCTGTTTGTCGCCACCGGCGACGGCGCGCTCGGCAGCACCGGCGCGATCCAGCGCTCCAGGGATGGCGGACAAAGCTGGCAGGCGTTGCCGTTGCCGGTCGAACCCAATTCGCCGATATGGTCCTTTGCGACCCACCCGGCGAACCCGAACCGGATCCTCGCCTGTAGTCACTATGGCGAAATATTCGCGAGCGAGGACGCCGGCGATTCCTGGGTCAAACTGCGCCGCGAGTTCAGCGAGATCCGCGCTCTGGCCTGGACCCCGAATTAACCGGCCAACCTGCCGCCTCCGGCCTCACAGCGCCTCCTGAGATGCCGCAGTTGAGTTACGTCCATGGCGCGAGTGGCGCGCCGTTTATCGGCGACACGATCGGGGTGCATTTCGATCGGATCGTCGAACGCTTTGGCGAGCGCGATGCCTTGATTGTCCGCCATCAGCAGATCCGCTGGACATACCGGGAACTGAAAGAACGGGTGGACGCCTTTGCTGCAGGGTTGCTGGCGCTGCGGCTCAAGCGCGGCGACCGCATCGGCGTCTGGTCACCGAACAACGCCGAATGGGTGATCACCCAATTCGCGACGGCAAAGGCCGGGCTCATTCTCGTTAACATCAACCCGGCCTACCGGCTGGCCGAGCTCGAATACGCCCTCAACAAGGCGGGCTGCGTTGCGCTGGTGACCGCGGCGACGTTCAAGACCAGCGATTATCTGGCCATGCTCCGCGAATTGGCGCCCGAACTCAGTATTGCATCGCCGGGCAATTTGCGCGCGGCGCGTTTGCCCGAACTGCGGTTGGTGATCACGATCGACGCCAATGCGTCGAATGGGATGATGCGGTTCGACGAGGTCCCCGGTCTCGCCCGAGACACTGAGCGCCACCGTCTTGCGGCCCTCGCCGAGGAGCTGCAGTTCGACGACCCGATCAACATCCAGTTCACCAGCGGCACGACCGGCTTCCCAAAGGGCGCCACGCTCAGCCACCACAATATCCTGAACAACGGGCTATTTATCGCCGGCGCGATGAAGCTCACCGAGCATGACCGGGTATGCATTCCGGTGCCGCTCTACCACTGCTTTGGCATGGTGATCGGCAATCTCGGCTGCCTTACCCACGGGGCGGCAATGGTGTATCCTAGCGAAGGCTTCGATCCGCTCGCCACTTTGGAAACGATCGCGGAGGAGCGCTGCACGGCCGTCTATGGCGTGCCGACGATGTTCATCGCCGAGATGGACCACCCCGATTTCGCCAAGTTCGATCTGAGCTCCCTGCGCACCGGGATGATGGCCGGCAGCCCTTGCCCGATCGAGGTCATGAAACGCGCTTTCTCGTCGATGCACCTGTCCGAGGTCGTCATCGGCTATGGCATGACCGAGACGAGCCCGGCGAGCTTTGCGTCGGCAACCGACGACCCGATCGAGCGGCGGGTCTCGACCGTGGGGCGGATTCTGCCGCACGTCGAGGCAAAAATCATCGATGCCGAGGGCCGGATCGTGCCGCGCGGCGCCGCCGGCGAGCTGCTGACCCGCGGTTATCTGGTCATGCTCGGCTATTGGGAGGACGAGGAGAAGACCCGCGAGGCGACCGACCCGGCCGGCTGGATGCACACCGGCGACCTCGCGACGATCGATGACGAGGGCTACTGCAACATCGTCGGACGGATCAAGGACATGGTGATTCGCGGCGGCGAGAACGTCTATCCGCGCGAGATCGAGGAGTTCCTCTACCGCCATCCGAAGATCCAGGATGTGCAGGTGATCGGCGTTCCCGACACGCGCTATGGCGAGGAGCTGTGCGCCTGGGTTCGCCTGCGCGACGGCGAGAGCGCGAGCGTGGAGGAGATCCGCGCCTTTTGCCAAGGCCAGATCGCGCACAACAAGGTGCCGCGCTACGTCAAATTTGTCGACGGCTTCCCGATGACGGTCACCGGCAAGATCCAGAAATTTCTGATGCGCCAACAGACGATCGAGGAACTGGGGCTGAGCGTTCAGGAGACTGCGTGATTAGCAAACGCTGAGCGCCTTTTGCCCCTCACCCCAGCCCTCTCCCCGCAAGCGGGGCGAGGGAGGTGATATTCGACGAAAGACCGGGTTTCGGCCTCGATTGGGGTTTTATCGACCGCTACTGCTCGCCGCAGCAGCGCGAGGGGTCAGAAACGGCGCATCAGAGCGACGAGGCGCCCCTGAACCTTGACGCGGTCGGGTCCGAAGATGCGGGTCTCATAGGCCTTGTTGGCAGGTTCAAGGGCGATCGAGGCGCCGCGCCGGCGCAGCCGCTTCAGCGTGACCTCCTGATCGTCGACCAGCGCGACCACGACGCAACCGTTTTCCGCGGTGTCGCAGCGCTGAATGACCACCGTGTCGCCATCGAGGATGCCGGCCTCGATCATGCTGTCGCCGGACACTTCGAGGGCGTAATGCTCGCCGCTGCGGCCGAGCAGGCTAGTCGGCACACCGACCGTTGTGCTCTGGTCGCGCAATGCCTCGATCGGGGTGCCGGCGGCGATCCGGCCATAGAGCGGCAGGTCTACTGCCTCGACATCGTTCGCGACCGGTGCGCCGGGCAGCGAATTCGCGAAATCGCCGCGGATGACCGTGGGAGAGAACCTGCCACGTTCAGCCGCCGGTGGGGGAGCGGCCGACTCCTCCGGCAACTTTACGACTTCCAACGCCCGCGCGCGATGGGGCAACCGCCTGATAAACCCGCGCTCCTCAAGCCCGCTGACCAGGCGATGGATGCCGGATTTGGATTTGAGGTTCAAAGCATCCTTCATCTCGTCGAAGGAAGGTGAAACGCCGGTCGCAGTCAGCCGTTGGTTGATGAACAGCAGCAACTCGCGCTGTTTCCTGGTCAGCATGAGACCCCCTTCTGCCCTGCAGAACGAACCCTAAACATTACGGGCACGTTCTAGTTTAGTTCGCGGCCGAGGTCAAGCGGCAAAAGTAGCTTTGATCTCTCGCAACCAGGCTACCGGCTGTTCGGCTCACAGCAGGTGACCAAGACGGACGGATCGGGGCATGCGGCAGATCCCAAATTGACCCGGCGGCGCGTCCCCTTTTGAGAAGCCGACCGCCAAGCAGCGCATCGGCGCGCCGCTTGGCCGGCGGGCGCTGCCCTGTTTACCGATATTTGCCGGAGGGCTGGCCGGTACTCGGATCGAGGATGAGCCGACGTTGACCGGACGTTAGGCCGGGGAAGGCATGGTCGTCGAAGTCAAACATGTTCCAAAGAGACCCTGCGAGCTGGTCGTACGACCCGTCGCCGATCTGGCCGGTGCCCCAATTCTCCTCGATGAAGCGAAGCACCGAGCTCTGATCGGTCAGGGTATGGTCGACAAAGTTGGCCTTAGCGAAGGGCGAGACGACGACCAGGGGCAATCGTGGGCCATAGCTGCAGCGGCCCTGAATTCCGCCAAGCGGCGTGCCATTGCCGCAGACGCCAGGCCCGTTCAACTGATCGCCGTTGGGCGGGGAAGCGTTGTTCGTGACCGCCGAAGAGTTGACGATCGGGCTCATCTGATGGTCGTACCAACCGTCCGAATCGTCGTACATGACGATGATGGCCGTGGTCTTCCAGAACGGCGACCGCATTATCGCATTGATAGTTGGGACCAGCATTATCGATTGCTCCAACAGCGGGTCGGAATAACCGGCATGGCCGTCCCCTGCGGCAATCGCCTTGAGGAAACTGACAGCAGGCATATTGCCCACCGCCATCGCGTCGAAGAAATCGTGCAGGTCGTACTGATGGTTGGCTCCGCCGTCATTCGAGGTTCCGATATTGGCGGGCGAGTTCGGTCGGGTGTGCTGCGGGTTGGCGGTCGACGCGAAATACTGGAAAAAGGCGTGGTGCGGAATGTAATCCTTGGTAGGACCCCCATTGACGGGTGAGGCGGGGCTCTGTCGATTGCAGCTAATGCTTCCGTCGTTGTTTTTCACGGTAAGGTCAAAGCCGCCCATAAAGGCGCCCCAGGTCACGCCCTGTGCGTTAAGCAAGTCGCCAATGTTCTGCCCGCCCATCGAGACCGTGGGCGTGCCCGTCGAGCAGACGTCGCCGGTCGGATCGAGATCGCTGACGAGTGTGCCCGGCCCAGCATTGTTCGGCACCACCCTGGTGGATGCCGCGCTCGGCGTGGCTGGAAACGTGTTGCCCGCTACGAGGTTCAGCAAGCCGGGTGTCGAGGGCCCGAATGTCGTGCCATAGGAATTGTCGTTCATCGCGAAATTCTGGGCGTAGTTCCACAGCGCGGTAACCGTGTTGCCGTCGAAATAGCCCATCACGAGACCTTTGCCCTTCCCCCAGTCATATGGAGAAGCACAGCTCCCGACACCGACACTGCCAGGAAACAGATCCATCAGACCCTGGTCAAAGGCCTTCTGCTCGTCCCCGTAGTTGTGGTCCTGATCACAGGTCGACGCCTGCGAACGGTCGAGGCGGAACGGGTTGATCGCGTTGGCGCCGTTGCCCGAAGTGTTGCTGGCATTCGGGTTGTCGGTCAGCAGGACGCCGTCGGGGCTGCCGTTGGTCAGAGTGCCGAGCCCATTTACCGAGGGCGTGTCATCGCTGGCCCGGAAGAAAGGTTCGCCCGCCGGGTTCAAGGCGATCGGGTAGGTTGCGAAATAATGATCGAAGGAGACGTTTTCCTGGAAGATAACGACCAGGTGCTGGATCGGTGACGCACTACCGGATCCGCCGCCATCCTTGGCAAAGCTCGTCCCGGAAAAGCCGGCTCCGACGAGCAGGCAGAGCGCGGCACCCGTAACCAGGCAAGAAGTCGACATGAGTTGACGGCGAGTTCGCATCGATTGTCCCCCAAATTGCCACGAATTTGGCGGGGCATTCGAACCGCGATGGATTGCGCCATCGTGACAACTTAATGACGTTTCAATGACGTTCCGATTAGCAACAAGACGGCGATTAGAGATTGAAACGAAAGTGCATGATGTCGCCGTCTTGGACGATATAGTCGGCGCCTTCCAGACGCATGCGGCCGGCGTCTTTTGCGCCTTGCTCCCCGCCATGTTCGACGAAATCCGTATAGCTGATCGTTTCGGCGCGGATAAATCCCCTTTCGAAATCGGTGTGGATGTGGCCCGCAGCCTGCGGTGCCTTGGATCCCCGCTCAACCGTCCAGGCGCGGGCCTCTTTTGGGCCGACGGTAAAAAACGTGATCAGATCGAGCAGCGTGTAGCCGGCTCGGATCACCCGTGCCAGACCGGGCTCGTCAATCCCGAGCGTCGCCAGAAATTCGCGCTTTTCGACGGCATCGGCGAGCTGCGCCAGCTCCGCCTCGATCGCCGCCGAGATAACGACTGAGCCCGTGCCGTGCCGGGCAGCATATTCGGCGACGCGGTCGCTTTCGGGGTTCCCCAAGGCGGCGCTCGCCTCGTCGACATTAGCGACGTAGAGAACCGGCTTGGCGCTCAACAGCTGCAATCCGCTGAGGTCCCTCTTCCGCTCAAGTCCGACGAGAACATCGCGCGCCGGCCTGCCTTCGCGCAGCGCCGCCAGCACGGTCTCGGCAAGGTCGAGCTGACCCTTGGCCTCGCGGTCGCCGCCGCGTGCCCGCTTCGCCATCTGCAGCACGCGTCGTTCCAGGCTTTCGAGATCGGCCAGCATCAGCTCCGTCTCGACCGTCTCGGCATCGCGGATCGGATCGACCGACCCTTCCACATGAACCACGTCCCCGTCGGGGAAACAGCGGACCACATGGGCGATGGCGTCGACCTCGCGAACATGCCCGAGGAACTGGTTGCCGAGGCCCTCGCCTCGGGCAGCGCCTCGAACTAGCCCGGCGATATCGACGAATTCGATCTGGGTCTGGATGATCTTTGCCGATTTGGCGAGAGGCGCGGCGATCTCCAGCCGCTCGTCCGGTACGGCCACTCGCCCAAGATTGGGCTCGATCGTGCAGAACGGGTAATTCGCCGCCTCTGCCGCGGCGGTCGCGGTCAGCGCGTTGAACAGGGTGGATTTGCCGACATTCGGCAATCCGACGATGCCACAACTAAAACCCATAAGTTCGGATTATCCTCAAGACTGCGCGACACCGGCTTGTGCGCTTTCATCCGGCGGGGCAAAGCGGCGCGCCACCTCGCTCATGAATGCCTCCGGCGCGCCGGATACCAATAGCGGGATCGCCTCCGCCACGGCGCCGAGTAGCGGCTCGACCCAGCCGGTCAGTTCCTCGCCAGAGAAATTCTGCAAGACGTAAGGTTGAACGAGTTCCTTAACTCCGGGATGCCCAACCCCGATCCGCACCCGCCAGTAATCCGGTCCCAGCAGAGCGTCGATCGACCGCAGCCCGTTATGGCCGGCGCTGCCGCCGCCGCGCTTTACCCTCACCTTGCCCGGGCGCAGATCAATCTCGTCATGTATGACGATGACGTCGGAAAGCAAGAGCTTGAAAAACCGGGCCGCCTCGCCCAACGACTCGCTTGACGCGTTCATAAAGGTCTGCGGCTTCAGCAGCAGCACCCGCTCATTGCCGATCGACGCCTCCGCGAGTTCGCCTTTGAAACGGTTGCGGAATCCCGCGGCACGGTGCCTTCGGGCAATCGCCTCGACCGCCATGAAGCCGATGTTGTGACGGTTACGGGCGTAGCGAGCACCCGGATTGCCGAGACCGACAACTAAACGCATCAGCGGTCGACCGCAAACGCGGCCCAGCCGGCGGGTAAAGAACTAGCTCGCCGCCGGCTGCTCGGGCACCGGTTCAGCTGTCGCGGCCGCCGCAGCTTCTTCACGCACCGCCGAGGACGCGGCGATGGTGGCGATCGTAAAGTCGCGGTCGGTAATCGTCGGCCGGCAGCCCTCCGGCATGACGACCCTGCTGATGTGAAGGCTGTCGCCGATCTCGAGCCCGTTCAACTCGACAACCAGATGGTCGGGGATGCGATCCACCGGGCAGTTCAGCTCGATCCCATGGCGGACAATATTGAGAATGCCGCCGCGGCGGATACCGGGCGACATTTCCGGGTTGGTGAAGACGACCGGCACGGTCACGGTGACCCGTGTGTGACTGCCGAGCCGCATAAAGTCGACATGCAGCGGCGCGTCGGTTGCCGGATGGTATTGCACGTCGCGAGGCAAGGTGCGGTGGACGACCCCGTCCACCCTGACGTCGATCAGGGTGGCGAAGAAACCGCGGCGGGCGAGAGCGCGCGAAAATTCCCGCGGCTCCAGGCTGATCAACACCGGCTCCCTGTTGTCGCCGTAAATGATGCCCGGGACGCGTCCGGCACGCCGTGCGGCCCGGGCAGCTCCTTTTCCGGCGCGGGCGCGCGGTTCGGCGCTCAGGGTGGTGATCTCGGGCATCGGTCGTCGCTCCTCAACAACGTCGGATAATGAGCCAGGTTAAGATAAGCCAGCTTAAGATAAGCCAGCTTTAAGATAAGATCGCATCGGTCTAATGCCAGCGCTCGGACGCCTGGCGCCCGGGCAGCGCGGCGGCTTCGGAACTCAGTCGAACAGGCTGGAGACCGATCGCTCCTCGCTGATCCGCTGCATTGCCTCGGCCATCAAGGGCGCAATGGTCAACTGACGGATGTTCGGCGCGGCGCGAACCGCCTCGGTCGCGACGATGCTGTCGGTGATGACCAGCATCTCGATCGGCGACGCGGCAACCCGCGGCACCGCCCCCCCTGACAGTACGCCATGGGTAACGTAGGCATAGACCCTGGAGGCTCCCGCTTCCACCAGAGCCACCGCGGCGTTGCACAGAGTCCCGGCGGTGTCGACGATGTCGTCGATGAGAATACAGCATCGCCCGTCGACCTCGCCGATGATATTCACAACCTCCGAGACGCCGGCGCGTTCTCGACGCTTGTCGACGATGACAAGATCGGCGTCGAGACGGCGAGCGATATCCCTGGCGCGCAGCACGCCGCCGACATCGGGCGAGACGATGACCAGGTCCCGCTTGGCCAGGCTTTCGCCGACGTCCTTCACCAGCACCGGCGAGGCGTAGAGGTTGTCGACCGGGATGTCGAAGAACCCCTGGATCTGCGGGGCATGGAGGTCGAGGGTGAGCACCCGGTCAGCGCCGGCTGCGGTGATCAGGTTGGCGACCAGCTTGGCCGAAATCGGCGAGCGCGAAGAGGTTTTGCGGTCCTGCCGAGCGTAGCCGTAATAGGGGATGACGGCGGTGATTCGACGTGCCGATGCGCGTTTCAGCGCATCGAGCGTGACCAGCAATTCCATCAGATGGTCGTTGGCCGGGTAGGAAGTCGGCTGGATCACGAAAACGTCCTCGCCGCGCACGTTCTCCTGGATCTCGACAAACACCTCCATATCCGAGAAGCGGCGCACGCTGGCTTTGGTCAGCGGCAGGTCGAGACAGGCCGAAATCGCTTCGGCGAGCGGCCGATTGCCGTTGCAGGCGAGGATCTTCATATCCGAATAACAACCGCCGTGCCGACGGGTTCGGCCCCGCGGCTTCATTCACGGGTTTGTAACAGGTTGGCAATGCTAAGGCAACCTTGGGAAGTCAGCCGGCTTTATGCCCGCTTGGATCATCGACCGGCTGCTGTCGGCTAAGGCGGTTGGCGTTGGGTCCAAAAGTCTTCCTTCTCCTCAATCTCGCGCTTGCCTTCTATAACGCCGGCACAGTCTGGGCCCATGAGATAGACATTTTCCGGTCGTGGAAGCAGCTCGATCCGAGGAATTTCCAAGCAGTGCAACGGGTCCACTGGCGGAAGCTCCCCTATTGGGTCCTCGCGCCCGTTGGCCTCTCATTGCTCGGCAGTATCGTCCTTATTCGATATCACCCCGGCAACTCACCGCGTTGGGCCGTCGCAGGCGTAGTTCTGTGCCAGGCGCTTTCGATCGTACTCACGGCCAGCTATTGGGGCCGGTGGCAGGCGCGCCTTGCGCAGGATCCGGCGGGTCCAGATAGCCCCTATCTTGCAAAGATATTGAACACGCATTGGGTGCGGACGTTTCTCGTCAATGCTAATGCTTTGATCCTGCTTTTCTGGACCATCACGGTTCTCTAGCTAGAGCAGATTTCGATCAGGTTGCACCACTCACTCCAATCGTCATTGCGAGCGACAGCGAAGCAATCTCGGCCGCTGAGTGCTCGTTGGGTCGAGATTGCTTCGTCGCGCAGAGGTCCTTCGCAATGACAGCGCCAATCATGATGCTAAACTGATACGCAAAGAGCCCGGATGCCTTCTTTCGACAACGTCCGGCCGCCGACGGCGCTCAGGATTTTCCAGCCGGTTGCGGCGCGCCGCGCGCGACGAGCGCCATAATTCCATCTTGCGCCGAGACTGCAATCATGTAGGCGACATCGCCCCAAGCGCCGTCGAGCAGACCGGCGGGAACATCGTTTTCCTGTCCGACGGTGCCAATCTCGCCGCCGTCCTTGCGGCGCACATGCCAGACGATCTTGACGTTCTGCTTTCCGCCTTTCGGCTTGGCGACGGCGATGTCCGCGTCGAGCACGAGGTCCGCCTTCGCCTGCGGATCGCCGACAATTGCCAGATCCTGTTTCTTCAAGATCTCGGTGATCGAGCTGACCAGCGCCTGATCACCATCCCCCGGTGCACCCGTTACGGTGCCAATCGCCAGCTGCGTGCGGCCGCCGATCTCGGCCTCGCTCGGAGCCTCGTCTTGCAACAAGGCTGCGACTTGGGCTGAGCTGGCTAACGCAAGGCGCGCGACCGCATCGTCGCTTCCAGCATCCCAATCGTCGGCCGCAGCATCGGCCCGCTCGGCGCGTTCGCCAATGCGTCGGCCCGATGGGTCGCGCAACTCCCACAGCACGACCAGCGCGGCCTTGCCCTGCGACGGGGCCATTTCCTGTATCCTGCCGAGGAGCTCATAACTGCCGATGCTCGCGGTCTTGTCGCTAGCTGCGATCTCCCGCTCCTGCAATGCGCTCGCCATTGCCGGTCCGAGTTTCTCGGCTGTCGCCCGCGGCAGCCCTTCGATCGGAGCGATTGCCACACTGGCGCTGTCGCGCAAGGCCAAGATCGGAGCGCCGCGCCGCGGCACGTCGTCGGCGAACGGGTGCGGCAGAGGCTGGCACCCCGCCGCCGGCAGCAGAGAGGCGAGCACCACAGCGAGAAGCCCAATCGGGCCGATTGCGGTCGAATGGGTCACTTACTGCAAGAGACCAGCCCTACCTGTCCGAGCTCTCGCTTAATCGCGAAGCGCGATCACCGAGAGCGCGCGGCCATAGAGCGGCTCGCCGCGCAGACAGGCACGCCGATAACTGAAAAAATGCTTGTCCTCGGCGACCGTGTCGTGAGCGGCGCGGTTGATGCCCGCGACCCCGGCGCGAGCCAGCCGGCCCTCGATATAGCCGGCCAGGTCGAAAAAGAAATGGCCGGTTCGCACTGCCGGCGCAAAATAAGCGACGCTAACCGGATCATCCGAGAGAAAAGGCAGTGGGAATTCCGGCCCGACCTCGTAAGAGCTCTGAGCGATGCAAGGGCCGATACCAGCGCAAATTCGGGCCCGCTTTGCGCCCAACGTCTCCATCCGGTCGAGAGTAGCTTCGACAATTCCGCCGAGCGCCCCGCGCCAGCCGCCGTGCGCCGCGCCAATGACATTGGCCACCGCATCCGCGAACAGGATCGGGGCGCAATCGGCGGTAAGGATACCGAGGGCGATGCCAGAAACGCCCGCGACCAAACCATCGGCCCGTGGCGCCGCAGAATGCGGCCAGGGCTTTTCCACTGTGACCACCGTGTTGCTGTGGATCTGATGGCAGGTCACCAGGTGGTCGGGCGAAAGGCCCAGCCGCTCCGTTGCGATGGCGCGGTTGCGCGCAACCGCCTCGGCTGCATCGCCCGATCCGAACCCGCAGTTCAAAGATTCGAAGAGACCGCCGCTGACCCCGCCTTGGCGGGTAAAGAAGGCGTGGCGTATCCCGGGACCGTGATCGAGGAGATCGAGGGTGATCATTTCTGCGCTGGCTCATTCGTATCGACGCTCGGATCAAAGCCCGCCGGCGATGGCAGGCCCGGCGAAACCAGCGCCACGACCTTGAACAACTCGCCCATCTCGCCCGGATACAGCAATCGCTCCACACCGCTTTCGAGTGACCGGCGCTGGGCGGGCGAGGCCCGCGCGCTCAGTGCCGCGAGCCGCAGGCCGGCCCCGAGCGCAGTGAGAAACCGGCCCTGGCTGATCGGTCCATAAATTTCGGCGCGAGCGGCCTCGGCAAAGGCCGCGAAGTCGACATGGGCGCTGAGATCGGCGGTTCCCGGCGCTGCGAGCGCGCAAACTGGGCGATGACGTTGAAGTGCGCGCAGGGTCCGGCCGGGGGCAGTCGGGAAGTAGCCATAATCGATGAACAGTGCAGCACCCGGTTGGCGAGCCAAGCGAGAACCGAGCGCGCCCGCCAAGGCCAGGGCGGCGGGGCAAATCTCCACGATCGTGCCGGGCGCGCAATCGCTCAGGCCGCCCGGAACGAGCAGACTTGCCACTGGGCTTTCGGGGCCGTCGACAAAAACCAGGTGATCCTCGGGACCGACCGCCACCATCCGCTCCGACCAGCCTCCGGCTCCGCGGACGAACTGCCGGATCGGCAGCGCGTCGAGGAACTCGTTGGCGACCATCAGCAGCGGGCCGTCCGGCAGCTCTTCGACACGCCTCACCCATGCCGGTTGTGCCTGGCGAAGACGTCTTTCCTGTTCCGCGCGAAGCACCGGGCTCGCCTCGACCAGATAGATGCGCAAGGCGCGGCGAAATTCCGGCACGGTGCCGGCGGCGCGCAGCAGGTCGCTCATCAACACGCCGCGGCCGGGTCCCAACTCTGCCAAGACTACCGGATCCGGCCGGCCGATCCGCTGCCAGAATTCGGCGCACCACAGCCCGATGAGCTCGCCGAAAACCTGGCTGATCTCGGGCGCCGTCGTGAAATCGCCAGCCGCTCCGATCGAGCCGCGCCTCGCATAGTACCCGCCCTCGGGGTCGTGCAGCGCCATTGCCATGTAGGCCGCAACCGTCAGCGGGCCCTCGGCACGAATCCGCCTTACGATCTTATCGGCGATTTCCTCGCTCACGACCGGGCAGAAACGGGCGCGCGCAGCGCCCAGGCGATGATAAGGATGCCGGCGATCAGCAAGGGGATCGACAACAGCTGACCCATCGTCGTGCCGAAGATCAGGAACCCCAATTGCGGGTCCGGCTCCCGGAACAGTTCGCCCGACATCCGGGCCGCGGCGTAACCGAGCAGAAACAAGCCCGTCACAACCCCCGGGCGCTCCCTGGCATGAAGCCGCTCGGCGGCGAAGAGCAGGATGAACAGCAGAATGCCCTCGCAGAAGGCTTCGTAAAGCTGGCTCGGATGGCGCGGCACCGGGCCGCCATTCGGGAAGATCATGGCCCAGGGGACATTGCTCGGCCGCCCATACAGCTCGCCATTGATGAAATTGGCGAGGCGACCAAAGAACAAACCGATCGGAATCGCCTCGGTGATGATGTCGGAAAAGGCGAAGAGCGGTATTCGATGGGCACGGGTAAACAATACGATCGCAATTGTCACGCCGAGCGCGCCGCCGTGGAAGGACATCCCGCCGTGCCATACGTAAAGCGCCTCGATCGGGTGATAGATGTAGTATCCCGGCTTGTAGAACAGAACATATCCGATCCGCCCTCCGAGGACGACGCCGAGCGTCGCCCACACCAGGAAATCATCGACATCCTGCCGCGCGACCAGATGCGGCGGCCGTCCGGCCAGTCCGAGGCAATACCGCCAGCCGATCAGCAGCCCGACAATGTAGGCGAGCGCATACCAGCGGATAGCAAAGGGTCCGATCGAAATCGCGACCGGATCGATCGCCGGAAACGGAATCACGAAGAGGGGCATGGAAGGGCGCGCGGGGTATGTTCGAAGGACCGCCGGTGGCCGGCCTCTTATAAGGCGGGAAACGCGGATCGCCAAGAAATCCGGTGGACGACCCCGGGTGCGCGCCGACGCTGCAGCCCTCACCCGGTGGCAGGATAGGCGAGATACCTGGAGACCTTCCAACTGCCGTCTGCCTGACGATGAAAGATATCGACCGCAGGCTCTTCAATGGTCTCCGCCGGGCTCCGCGCCTTGCCGGTTTCGAGCGTCCACACCAATCGGACTACGGCCGCCTCGCCGTAGACCATGATCTCTTTGATTTCTACCGAATAGCGGTATGTCGTATCCGGATCTCGTAATGCTGTGCGCAGCATTTCGCACAGTGAAGCATAGTCGCGCTCGGGCTGACCCTGATAATTGGCGACGAGGTCCGGTGCGAAGAGAGCGCATACCCGGTCTTCATCACGGGCGTTGAATGCGGATCGCCAATCCTCGATCGCCGAGCGGATCTCGTGCTCGGCGGCTTCCGTGGGCTCGGCCCCGCCGGATGGATCGAGCGGGGCTGTGAGCGCCGCAGCAGCGATGATCGACCCGACGGCTAATCGCCGGAGGCGCTCGCGACTGCGGTGGGGGAACCGTCGCTGGGCCGGTCGCACGCGACCTCTTCCTTGGGCGCGAGACTGCGTCGCGGGACGCAGATGGGCGAACGCCTCGTGGCGAATCGCCTCGCTGATGGCGAGCATTCGCTCAATCACCGGACGAGCCTTCGGGGTCAACCGAGCCTTCCGTCAGGCACCGTCGGCAAATGCCAAGAAGTCATTCGGCACTGTGGCGACTCTCCGCAAGGGCCGGTCTCTGGGCACCCGAAAGTGCTTCCTGCACGCGCGACGGGCGGTACGGACGCCCGATCCAACGGGCGAGGCGCTCCAGGTAGAGATAAATGACCGGCGTCGTGAAGAGCGTCAGCCATTGCGAAATCAAGAGGCCGCCGACGATGGCCACGCCCAACGGCTGCCGCAGCTCGGAGCCGGCGCCTTGGCCGAAGGCGATCGGCATCGCGCCGAACAGCGCGGCGAATGTCGTCATCATGATTGGTCGGAAGCGCAAGAGGCAGGCCTGATGGATGGCGTCGCGCGGGCTCTTGCCCTCCTGCCGCTCGGCCTGCAGGGCGAAGTCGATCATCATGATCGCGTTCTTCTTGACGATGCCGATCAACAGGATCACGCCGACGAGCGCGATGACGCTCAGATCGTAATGCAGCAGCATCAATGCGAGCAGGGCGCCTACGCCGGCCGAGGGCAATGCCGAGAGGATCGTGATCGGGTGGATGTAGCTTTCGTAGAGTACGCCGAGCACGATATAGACGACGAGGATTGCCGCGGCGACGAGCAGCGGCATCGATGACAGCGAGGCCTGGAACGCCTGCGCGGTGCCCTGAAATGACCCGTTCAAGGTCGGCGGCGCGTGCAGACGCTCGGCGGTCGCCCGAATCGCCTCGACGGCCTGGCCGAGCGCGACGCCGGGGGCGAGATTGAACGACAGCGTCACCGCTGGGAACACGCCCTGATGGCTGACCGACAGCGGCGTCACCTTCGAGACCATATGGGCAACGGCGGAAAGCGGCACCTGCGCCCCATTCTGCGCGGCGACATAGATTTTCGAGAGCGCCGTCCGGTCGCTGCGGAATTGCGGCTGAACCTCGAGAACGACCTTGTACTGGTTGGTGGCCGTATAAATCGTCGCGACCTGGCGTTGACCGAAGGCGTCATAGAGGGTCTGGTCGATTAGCGACGCAGACAGGCCGAGCCGGTAAGCCGCATCGCGGTCGACATCGACCGTCATGGTCGGCGCGGCGTTCTGCTGGTCCGAGGCGACGTCCTGCAGCTGCGGCAGTTTGCGCATCTCGGCTTCGAGGATCGGCGCCCAATGATTGAGTTCGGCGTCGTTGGTGTCGGTCAGCGTGTATTGGTACTGCGTCCGGCTGAGGCGCCCGCCAACCGTAATGTTCTGCGGCACCTGCATGTAGAAAACCGCGCCTTCGACCGGCTGTACTTTCTGACGCAAGCGCTGCACGACCTGAATGGCCGTATCATTGCGCTCGTCGAACGGCTTCAGCGCGAAGAAGACCCGGGCCGCGTTCTCGGTCGGGTTATAGGCATAGGCCCCGGCGAGCATGAATACCCCGCCCACACTCGGATCATTGCGGACGATATCCACGATCTCGTGGGCCATTTTCACCGTTTTTAGAAACGACGCGTCCTGCCGAGTATCGATTTCGCCGAAAACGGTGCCCGTGTCCTGTTGCGGGAAGAATCCCTTCGGGATTTTCACATAGAGGTAGCCTGTCGCCACCATCAGCAGCAGGGTCGACACCAGCGCCGCGAACTGATGGCGGAAGACGAAATTCAGCCCGCGGTCGTAAGCCCCGATCACTCGTTCGAAGAAGCGCTCGGCGCCGCGGTTGAAACGGCCCTTTGGGTGGAGGCCCTGCTCCTTCAGGAAGAGCGAGCACATGACCGGCGTCAGGGTCAGCGACACGATCGCCGAAGCCACGACAGCGACCGACACGGTGATCGCGAATTCCCGGAACAATCGGCCGATGACGCCGCCCATCGTAAAGAGCGGGATGAAGACCGCGATCAATGAAAAGGTGATCGAGATGATCGTGAAGCCGATCTGACCGGCCCCCTTGAGTGCGGCTTCGAACGGGGTCATCCCCTGCTCGATATAGCGGACGATGTTCTCGATCATGACGATCGCATCGTCGACGACGAACCCGACCGAGATGGTCAGCGCCATCAGCGAGATGTTGTCGAGGCTGAAGCCGGCAACGTACATGACCGAGAAGGTCGCGAGCAGCGACAACGGCACCGCGAGGCTCGGGATCACCGTTGCCCATAGCGTGCGCAGGAATAGGAAAATAACGATGACGACGAGAGAGATCGTCAGCATCATCGTAAGTTGCACGTCGCGCACCGCGGCGCGGGTTACCTGCGTGCGGTCGAGCATCAGATCGACATGGACCGAGGGCGGGATCGATTGCTCGAGTTTCGGCATCAACGCCTTGATCGTGTCGACCAACGCGACGGTATTGGCGCCGGGCGCCTTCTGGATCGCAATGCCCTCAGCCGGTTTATTGTTGAACCAGGCGCCGACGCGCGCGTTCTGCACCGAGTCGAGGGCGTTGCCGACATCCTTGATGCGCACCGGGGCGCCGTTGCGATAGGCAATGATGATGTTGCCGTAAGCCTCAGCGTTGAACAGCTGATCGTTGGTCTCGAGCGCGACCACCTGGTCGGGGCCTTCGATCGCGCCCTTCGGTTCGTTAACCGTCGCGTTCACGAGCGCATTGCGCACGTCTTCGAGACCGATGCCGTGCGCGGCGAGCGCCGCCGGGTTGACCTGCACACGCGCGGCATACAACTTCTGGCCGAAGATCGACACCTGCCCGACACCCGGCACCGTCGACAGCCGCTCCCCAAGCACCGTGTTGGCGTAGTCGTCGAGCCGATAATCGGGAACCGCGTCCGAGTGGACGGCATAGATCATGATCGGAAAGTCGGCCGGATTGACCTTGCGGTAGGTGGGCGGGCTCGGCAGATCCTTCGGCAGCAACCCGGCCGCCGCATTGATCGCCGTCACCACGTCCACCGCAGCGCCGTCGATGTTGCGCGACAGGTCGAACTGCAGGGTGATCGACGTCGTCCCGATGCCGGAGAGCGACGTCATCTGGTCGAGCGCCGGGATCTGGGTGAATTGCTGTTCGAGCGGCGTTGCGATCGCCGAGGCCATCGTCTGCGGGCTCGCGCCGGGATAGCTTGCGGTCACTGTGATCGTCGGGAAATCGACGTTCGGCAGGGGCGCCACGGGCAACAGCCCATAGGCTCCAATCCCGAAGACGAGCACGCCCAGCATCAGCAGCGAGGTCCCGATCGGGCGCCGGATAAAGGGTTCCGAAATACTCATCGCCGCTTGCCCGCTCTCTTTTTCAAACTTGGCGGCTCAGCTGGCCGCGACCGGGAGCTTGGCAATATCGATACCGTCGGGCCCGGCGGTAGGAGCCGCTGGGCTGTCGTCTGTTCGCTCTCGGAGGGCGAGGTTCCCTTTGATCCCGTCGAGGATGTCGATCACCGTTTCGCGCGCATCCGCCGCCATCCCGGCAAAGGCTTCCTCGCGAATCGCTTTATTGATTGCAAGAATTTGCGCAACCACCGGCCGAGCCACAGGCGTCAGCCATAAGGTTCGCACACGGCGATCGGTCGGGTGGGCGCGACGCTCGACCAGTCCCTCCTCGTGCAGTTTGTCCAGCATGCGCACGAGTGCGATCGGCTCGATGCCAAGCCAGGCCGCCACCTCGGCCTGGCTGACGCCTTCATTGCGGGCGATGTTGAGCACGACTGCCGCCTGCTGACGCGTGATCGGCAATCCCATCTGCCGCGCCCGTCGCTCGAACCGCCGCTTGATCAGCCGCGAGACGTCATGGACGAGAAATCCGAAGACGCGCCCGACCTCGGTCCGGCCCCGATCGAGCGCGCCATCAGACAGCGGCGGCGGATGCGCTACGTCATTCTGCGCCATGGCGGCCTTCCGCAAGAGCCGGTCTGTGAGCATCCGAAAGTGCTTCCTGCACGCGAGACGGGCGGTACGGACGCCCGACCCAGCGCGCGAACCGTTCGAGATAGAGGTAAATCACCGGGGTCGTGTACAGCGTTAGCCACTGCGAGATGAGCAGGCCGCCAACGATGGAGATGCCGAGCGGCCGCCGCAGCTCCGAGCCGGCGCCCTGGCCGAGCGCGATCGGCAGGGAGCCGAACAACGCGGCGAATGTCGTCATCATGATCGGCCGAAAGCGCAACAGGCAGGCCTGGTGGATCGCCTCCTGCGGGCTCTTGCCCTCGAGCCGCTCCGCCTGGAGAGCGAAATCGATCATCATGATCGCGTTTTTCTTGACGATGCCGATCAACAAAATGACGCCGATCATCGCGATCACGCTCAGATCGTAGTGCAGCAGCATCAACGCCAAGAGCGCCCCGACGCCCGCCGACGGCAAGGCCGAAAGGATCGTGATCGGATGAATGTAGCTCTCATAGAGCATACCCAAGACGATATAGACCACGATGATCGCGGCGGCGACCAGCAGTGGGGTCGAGGACAACGAGGCCTTGAAGGCCTGCGCGGTGCCTTGGAAGGAACCATCGAGCGTTCCCGGCACGCGAAGCCGGGCCATCAGCGCCTGGATCTTGTCGACCGCTTGCCCGAGAGCGATGCCGGGCGCCAGGTTGAACGACAAGGTCACCGCTGGAAACTGTCCCTGATGGTTTATCGAGAGCGCTTCGACCTTCGGGGTGAAGTGCGCGAACGCGCTCAACGGAATTTGCGCTCCGCCCGGCCCGATCACGAAAATCTTCGACAGAGCCGTTGGATCGTCCTGATATTCGGGCTGGACCTCGAGAATGACCTTGTATTGATTGGTCGAGGTGTAGATGTTCGCGACTTGGCGTTGGCCGAACGCGTCGTAAAGCGTCTCGTCGATCAGTGAGGGCGAGATGCCGAGCCTTGCTGCGGCATCGCGGTCGATCTCGATCGCGAGATGCGGTGCGGCGACCTGCTGGTCGGAGGCGATGTCCTGAAGCTCAGGCATCTTCCGCAGTTCCGCCTCGATGATCGGCGCCCAGTGATTGAGCTCGTCGGAAGACGTGTCGGTCAGCGTATATTGATAGAGGGTGCGGCTGAGCCGCCCGCCGATGCTGATATCCTGCCCGGATTGCATGTAAAACTTGACGCCCTGGACCGCAGCCACTTTCGGCCGCAGGCGTTGAATGATTTGGCCGGAGGTTCGATCCCGCTGATCATGGGGCTTAAGCTGAATGAATACGCGAGCGGTGTTCTCGGTCGGGTTGTAGGCGCTGGCCCCAGTAAAGGAAAAGACGCCGGAAACGGCGGGATCGTCCTTTACGACGTCGACGATCTGGTGAGTGAGCTTGGCCATGGCGGGGAACGATATATCCTCACGCGCATCTGCCTGGCCGAAAATGAACCCGGTGTCCTGCTCCGGGAAAAAGCCTTTTGGGATCGTGACGTACAGGTAGCCGGTCAGCACGATAAGCACCAGGGTCGACAGGAGCGCCGGCAACTGGTGACGGAAGACGAAAATCAGCCCACGGTCGTAGAGGTTGAGGAACCCCACGAAAAAGCGCTCAGCAAGCTGGTTGAGGCGACCCGTTCCATGCAGACCCTGCTCTTTCAAAAAGAGCGAGCACAGCACTGGTGTCAGAGTCAGCGAGACAAAGGCGGACGCTATCACCGCCACCGACACCGTGACGGCGAACTCGCGGAACAGCCTTCCGATGATGCCGCCCATGAAGAGCAGCGGGATAAAGACCGCGATCAGCGAAAAGGTAATCGAGATGATCGTGAAGCCGATCTGGCCGGCTCCTTTGAGGGCGGCTTCGAAGGGCGGAACCCCCTGCTCGATGTAGCGCACGATGTTCTCGATCATGACGATCGCATCGTCGACGACAAAGCCCACCGAGATCGTCAGGGCCATCAGCGAGATGTTATCGAGGTTGTAGCCGAGGGCGTACATAACCCCAAGGGTAGCGAGTAGCGACAGCGGCACCGCTAAGCTCGGGATCACTGTCGCCCAGAACGTCCGCAGGAACAGGAAGATGACGAGGATGACAAACCCGACGGTCAGCATCATCGTGAACTGCACGTCGTGCACTGCCGCGCGGACGACAAGCGAGCGGTCGGAGACGAGATCGATCCTTACCGTGGGCGGGATCGATTGCTCGAGGCGCGGGATCCAGGTCTTGATCGTATCGACCAGCTCGATCGTGTTGGCGCCCGCTTGGCGCTGTATCGCCAGGCCTTCTGCCGGCGTGTCGACATACCACGCGCCGATGCGCTCGTTTTGCGTCGCATCGATGACTTCGCCAATATCTTTCAGGCGCACCGGCGCGCCGTTGCGGTAAGCGACGATGACGTTGCCGAAGGTCGCGGCGTTGAACAGCTGGTCATTGGTATCGATAGTGAAGACCTGATGCGCGCCTTCGAGGTTTCCCTTCGGCCGGTCGACGGTTGCCAACGTAAGCGCGTTGCGGACGTCTTCGAGGCCGATGCCACGGGCGGCGAGCGCGCCGGGATTGATCCGGATGTGCACGGCATAAGGCTTCTGGCCGAAGATCCGCGAACTCAGAAACACCCTTCACTGTCGACAATTTCTGGGCCACGATCGTGTACGCGTAATCATCGACCTTGTAGATCGGCAGAGCGTCCGAATGGACGGCGTAGATCAGGACGGGGCGGTCCGCCGGATTGGTCTTTCTGTAGGTCGGCGGGTTTGGGAGGTCCTTGGGCAGCAGGCCAGTGGCCGCGTTGATCGCAGTTTGGACATCCTGCGCGGCGGCATCGATGTTGCGCGAGAGATCGAACTGCAGGGTGATCGACAACGAACCTATACCGCTCGTCGAAGTCATTTGGCTCAGAGCAGGGATCGCCGCAAATTGCTGCTCGAGCGGTGTTGCGACCGCCGATGCCATCGTTTCCGGGCTGGCGCCGGGATAATTGATCGAAACCACGATGGTCGGAAAATCGACGTTCGGCAGCGCCGCTACCGGCAGCAGTCCGTAAGCGCCGATACCGAAAACGAGCACACCCAGCATCATCAGCGAGGTCGCGATCGGCCGTCGAATAAAAGGCTCCGAGATACTCATCGGCGATCGCCTTGTTGTTTATCAGAGATCGGTCGGCTGAATGACGGGTTTGATAGCCGCGGTGGGTGTCACCCGGCTGCGCCGGCTGGGGTGGAGGGGGCCTGCGGGTTGACGCGGGCGCCGTTGGTCAGCCGGTACTGGCCGTCGACCACGACCCGCTCGCCTGGCGTCAGACCCTTTGTCACGACGGCGATGCCGTCCTGGATCGAAGCGACCTCCACGGCGCGCCGCTCGACCGTGTTGTCGGGCTTGATAACGTAGGCGTAATGCCCAGCCGGGCCGTCTTGCACGGTCTGCGACGGCACTGTTGCAACATCCCGACGCGTCGAGAGGATTACCCGGAGACTGACGAACTTGCCGGGCCAAAGCCGCTCGTCCTCATTGTCGAAACGCGCCTTCAGGTGGATCGTCCCCGTTGCCTGGTCGATCGCGTTGTCGATCAGCGTCAGTTTGCCCTCGGCCAGTTGCTTCTTGCCGTCACCGCTATAGGCGTCGACCACCAGCGGCGCTTTGTTCTCGCCTTCGCGGAGGTCGTCGAAATTGTCTTGCGGCAATGTGAAGCTGACAAAGATCGGCTTTACCTCGGTGATCATCACCAGCGGCGTATTGTCGTTCGCATGCACGAGATTGCCCTTGTCGACGAGCCGCGCTCCGAGGCGTCCGTCGATCGGCGAACGGATATCGGCGTAGCTGAGGTTGAGCTTGGCGGTGTTGATCTGGGCCTCGTCGCCCTTGATTGCCGCCTGCAGCTGCGCGACGAGCGCAGTCTGGTTGTCATAGCTCTGCCGCGTCTGGTAGCCAGTCCCGAGGAGTTTCTCATAGCGATCGAGATCCAGTTTGGCGCCGGCCAGCTGCGCTTCGTCCTTTTGTTTGGCCGACTGCGCCTGATCGAGTGCCGCCTGGTAGGACCGCGGGTCGATTTGAAAGAGCGGCTCGCCTTCCTTAACGTCTTGGCCCTCTTTAAAGTCGACTTTGACGATCTGTCCGTCGACCCGGCTTTTGATCGCGACCGAGTTATAGGCCTGCACCGTGCCGATGCCCTGCAGGAAGACGGGCACATCCTGAGCGGCGACGGTTCCCGCCGTGACCGGGACTCCCGGCGTAGTCGTCTGCGCCGCCGCCACCGGCACCTCGGTGCCGGGGCTCAATCGCCAGATCGCGACAATCGCGGCCAGCGAAAGGATTACGACTGCTCCGATCGCACGCCTTACCATCCAGAGCGCCTCCCAGCCTAAGCACCTATTGAACCACGACGATCTATCATAGACAAACTATACGAGTCACCCGTGGCGTCGATGCCCGGATTTTTTGCCGCAGGCGGCTGAGGCCGGGGTGAGTTATCGGCGCTGGGGCACTTCTATGGGGGCGCAATTCGTGCGTCCCGACATCAGGCAATCTTCGAGCCGGGACCGCTCTCTGAGTTCTCTGACGAGAACCACGCCGGCAATCGCCAGCGCCAGGATGATGATCAATCCGATCAGCGCCGCCGACCGTCGTTGCTCGGCTCCGTCCTCACCATGTTCGGATCGATTATCCATACCTGCCGGTGAAATTGCTAGCTTCCGGGCTTCCCGACAATAGTCCTGCCCGCGCTCGGTCACAATCGGAGAACCGAGCCCAGCGCCAGCGCCTGGTTGCGACCCCGCCCTGCTCTACGCTATTGACGGACTTCGCGTCGCAAAAGGATCACCAGCATGGCGCAGCCTGGGCCGCTCTCCGGTATTACGATCGTCGACCTTTCCCGCATCCTGGCGGGCCCCTACTGCACCTTGCTGCTCGCCGAGCTCGGGGCTCGGGTCATCAAGGTCGAACCGCCCCGGCAGGGCGACGACGCGCGCCATTACGGTCCCTTCAAAAACGGCAAATCGACCTATTTCGCCTCGGTCAACCGCGGCAAGGAGTTGATCGCTCTCGACCTCAAATCGCCCGCCGGCCGCGACGTCTTCGAACGGCTGCTCGACAAGGCCGACGCGCTCGTCGAGAACTTCCGCCCCGGCACGATGGAGAAGCTGGGTTACGGGTGGGATCGTTTGCACCCCCGTTATCCCCGTCTGATCTATGCCGCCGCCTCGGGTTTTGGGCACAGCGGCCCATACTCCCACTATCCTGCCTATGACATGGTCGTGCAGGGTTTGGGCGGCATCATGAGCATCACCGGTCACCCCGGGATGCCGCCGACCCGGATCGGCACCTCGATCGGCGACCTCGCCGGCGGCCTCTATACGGCGGTCGCGCTCAACGCCGCCCTGTTGCACCGCGAGCGGACCGGCGAGGCGGCAAAGGTCGATGTCGCGCTGTTCGATTGCCAGCTGGCGCTGCTCGAAAACGCAATCATGCGCTATGCGACAACCGGCGAGATCCCCGGGCCGATGGGCGCGCGCCATCCCTCGATCACTCCGTTCGAAGCGTTCCACACCGCGGACGGGCACCTGATCATCGCGGCCGGCAACGACGGGCTTTTCGTCAAGTTGGCGCATGCCCTCGACCGCGCCGACCTCGCCCAGAACCCGCTCTTTAAGACCAACGATCTGCGCAATCGGCACCAGGAGGCATTGCGCGCGGAAATCGAGGGCGTGCTCAAAGGAGCCGACACCGAGCATTGGATCGGTGTCCTGGAGGCGGCCGGCATCCCGTGCGGCGCGATCAACAACGTCGCGCAGGCGATCGCGCACCCGCAGGCAGCGGCGCGCAACATGGTCGTCTCGGTCGACGACCCGGTGACCGGTCCGTTACGGCTCGCCGGCAACCCGATGAAGCTGTCGGGTTTCACAGATCCGCAGACGCGCGCTCCCGCCCCCGACCTCGACGCCGATCGCGACGCGATCCTGCGCGAACTCGGGCTCTAGTGGCTGCCCGCCCCCATTCCCTCCCCCGCTGGCGGGGGAGGGTCAGGGTGGGGGCAAGCCTGCTTGGTCTGTTGCTGATCGCCCTGGGCGGCGGGTTCTATCTTTACCTCCGCTCGGCTCTGCCGCAGACCGACGGTCGCATCGTCGTGACCGGCCCGAAAGCCGAAATCCGGATCGAGCGGGACGCCGACGGCGTACCGCGCGTCATTGCTCAGGACGACGAGGACCTCGCCTTCGGCCTCGGGTTTGTGCATGCCCAGGAGCGGCTGTTTCAAATGGAATTGCAGCGGCGCTACGCCGCCGGGCGGCTTGCCGAGATCCTCGGGCCGCAGGCGGTTGCCGCCGACCGGCAAATGCGGGTGCTCGGCCTCTACCGTGCCGCCGAGGCCGAGATCCCGTTCCTTTCGGCGGAAATGAAGCGTGCGCTCGACGCCTATGCCGCCGGTGTCAACGCTTTTCTCCAATCGCGCCGGGGCGCGTTGCCACCCGAATTCCTGTTGCTGGGCTTTGCCCCCGAACCGTGGCGCCCGGCCGACAGCCTCATTTGGGGCAAGCTGATGGCGCTTCAGGTGGGCGGAAATTATCGAGGGGAATTGCTGCGGGCGCGGATGGCGCGGACGATCTCGGCGGCGGACCTCGCCTTTCTTTATCCGGAATACCCGAAAGACGCGCCGACGACGCTCGCCGAGATGGTGCCGATCTATCGCCGATTGGCGCTCGACGATCTGTATGAGGCGCAGCCGCCGATCGTGGGGCCGAACTACGCCTCGAACAACTGGGTCGTCGATGGACGGCACAGCGCCAGCGGCAAGCCGATCCTCGCCAACGATCCGCATCTAGCCTTTGCTGCGCCGGGAGTTCTGGTACCTCGCGCGCCTCGAGACCCCGCAGCACAAAATCGCCGGCGCCACCGCCGCCGGTGTCCCGCTGGTCGTGATCGGCCATAACGAGCGCATTGCCTGGGGGTTCACGACGACGACCGCCGATGTCGAGGATCTCTTCATCGAGAAGGTCGATCCAGCCGATGCCGGGCGCTACCTAGCGCCGCAGGGAAGCGAGCCGTTCCAATCTCGGCGCGAGACGATCATCGTCAAGGGAGCGGCGCCGGTCGACATGACGATCCGCGAGACCCGGCATGGCCCGGTTATTTCGGACGTTTTGCCACCGGGCGCGGCCGAGCCGGGATTTGTCCTGGCGCTGGCCGCGACCTTCACGACCCCCGATGACCGCAGCGCCGAGGCGGTGTGGGAGATCAACCGCGCTACCGATTGGCCGAGCTTTCGGGAGGCATTGCGGCACTTCGTCGGGCCGATCCAGAATATCGTCTATGCCGATGTCGACGGGACGATCGGCTTTATCGCGCCCGGGCTAATCCCGATCCGGCGCAGCGGACAGGGCTGGCTCCCGGCGCCGGGTTGGACGGGCGATTATGATTGGACCGGGTTCATCCGGTTTGACGAGCTGCCGAACGCGGTCAATCCGCCTTCGGGCCATTTCGCCACGGCAAACAACAAGATAGTGCCGGACAGCTATCCCAATTTCATAAGCCGCGACTGGGATTTGCCGAACCGAGTGGAGCGGATCGACGCATTGCTCGCCGCAACTCCGGTGCAGACCGCCGCGTCGAGCGCGGCGATGCAGGCCGATACATTGTCGCTAATGGCTCAGCGCCTGGCCCCCCTGATGACGAGCATTGTGGAGCAAAACGCCGCCATCCGGGGAGCGGCGGAGCGGCTGCGGCGCTGGGACTTTCGCATGGATATGGACAAGGGCGAGCCGTTGCTGTTCACCGCCTGGCTGCGCGAGTTCAGCCGTTCGATCCTCTTTGGCCGGTTCGGCGACGCCGTGGCCGATTACTGGGACTTGCGGCCCCTGGTCATGGAGGCGGTATTGACCGAACGCCCGGATTGGTGCGACGACCCGAAACGCCGCGGCGAGGAGAGCTGCGGGTCGCGTCTCGCCGAAGCTCTCGAAGCGGCGCTCGCCCGGCTGCGCCGCGACTACGGCCCCGATATGGCGCAATGGAAATGGGGACGAGCGCATGTCGCGGTGTTTGCGAACCCGGTATTCAGCCGCATTCCGGTCCTGGGGGATTGGCTCGAGATCACGATCCCGACGCCGGGGGCATACGATACGCTCAACCGCGGCCCGAGCACGATCCGCGACGAGGCGAAGCCGTTCGAGCACCGCTACGGCGCGGGACTGCGCATGATCACCGACCTGGCCTCGCCGGACGATGCCAGAATGATTGCCACGCCCGGCCAATCCGGCGACCCGCTCTCGGCCCACTACAGTGATTTGGTGCAGCGCTGGCGTGATTTCGGCTGGCTCGTGCCGGGCCGATCCGCGGCCGTCTCCACCCTCCTCCTGGTGCCCAAGCGATAAGCAATGTGGGCGTCAAAGACTGGCGTCGCTCACTGGATCGGTATAGCTTCCGGGCATTTATGAAGAGCGTATCACGATGCAGACACGAATATTCACAGTGGTCCTGGAACCACAGCAAGAAGGCGGCTTCACCATGCGCGCCCCCTCCCTTCCAGACGAAGCACTGGCAACGGCGGAGGACGCCATACGGTTGGTTCTCGAGGATAGCTTGGCGCGAGGCGAATATTAAAAGAGGATCGTTACGCGTTATCGTCATTCTCGCGAAAGCGGGAATCCACGGGCGGCCAAGCCGCAGCCGTTGTCTTCGTGTTCAATCCGAGGGTGGGCCCTGGCTCCCCGCTTTCGCGGGGGTGACGACTACTCGGTGCAAGGACGAGCTACATTTTGAACGAGCTTTTTGCGGTCGCGGAATTCCTGGACCTCTCGTGATTAACCCGCGTGACTCGCATGCGGGTGTGCCGGGATGAGCGACCTGCCCGTCACGATCTCGGCGGTTCGGGAGGCCGCGGTGGCGATAAAGGGTGCGGTCGCGCGCACGCCGGTCGTACTTGCGCCGGCAATCTCGGAACTTGCCGGAGCCGAGATTTACCTCAAGCTCGAGACATTGCATCGCACCGGCTCTTTCAAGGAGCGCGGCGCGCTCGCCAAGCTGCTGACGCTCGACCCGACTGCGCGCTGTGCCGGCGTGGTTGCGATGTCGGCCGGCAACCACGCGCAAGGCGTCGCCTACCATGCCCGCCGGCTCGGTATCCCGGCAACGATCGTGATGCCCGAAGGCACGCCTTTCATCAAGATCGACCGGACCGAGGCATACGGCGCGAAGGTCGTGCTCAAGGGCGACAGCCTCGCCGCTGCCCGCGAGGCGGCCGATACGCTCGCCCGCGACAAAGGGTTCGTCCTCATTCACCCCTATGACGATCCGGCGGTCATCGCTGGTCAGGGCACGATCGCGCTCGAGCTCCTCGCCGACCAGCCGGATCTCGACACGATCGTCGTGCCGATCGGCGGCGGCGGACTGATTTCGGGGATCGCGGTCGCCGCCAAGGCGCTCAATCCCGACATCGAGATAATCGGCGTCCAGTCCACCTTGTATCCGTCGATGTACCGATTGATGCGCGGCGAAGACCCCGGTCCGCCGGCCGCAGTCGCAACCCTCGCCGAGGGCATCGCCGTCAAGGAGCCGGGCCGGCTGACGCGGCGCATCGTCAAGGCGCTCGTCTCGGATATCCTGCTGGTCGACGATGTGACGATCGAAGGCGCGATCGAGGTTCTGCTCGAGCGGCAGAAATTGGTGGTCGAGGGGGCGGGCGCCGCCGGTCTCGCCGCCGTGCTGGCGGCGCCCGAGCGGTTTCGCGGCCGGCGGGTCGGCATCGTCATCTGCGGCGGCAACATCGACGCGCGCCTTCTCGCCTCGATCCTGATGCGCGGTCTGGTGCGCGAGGGCCGGCTGGTTCGGCTGCGCTCGGAATTGCCCGACATCCCGGGCGCCCTCTCGCGGCTGTCCGGGGTGATCGGCAAGCATTCCGGCAACATCGTCGAGGTTCACCATCAGCGCCTGTTTCACGATACCTCGGTCAAGCGCGCCGAACTCGACGTCGTCGTCGAGACCCAGAACCGCCGGCATGTCGAGGTATTGATCGCGGCGCTGGTCGCGGCCGGCTTCCCGACCCACCTGCTGCCAAACGGCGGGTTCGACGAGGAGGAAGTTTAGGCCCCTTCGACCAAGAAAACGCGGCCGCGCGAAGCGGACTGCCGAATTTTCAGCGCTTTTTGGTATTCGTCGGAGTGGTACCAGCGGCGGGCGGCATCCGCATCCGGAAATTCGATGACGACGATCCGCTCCGGCTCGGGCCCGCCTTCGAGCAGATCGACCTTGCCGCCGCGCACGGCAAAGCGCCCGCCAAACCGCGCGATGCTGGCAGCCGCGAGCGGCCGATACTCATCGTGGCTGTGGGATCCGTCACCTGGATATCGGCAATGAAGTAGGCGGGCATGGCAAGCTCCTGTCGGGGGTAGAAAAACCGCATCCTATTCCGAACCTTGCCGGAGCGGCGACAATCCCTACATGCTGCGCCGTCTTCCGCTGCGCATGGTGCCGATCATGGCCAGCTTTGGCTATGCCTCGACCTTTTATGATGACCGGGGAATGCCCGACCCGGTGGCGCTGCCCGAGGCGTATGAGGGCGTGCTGTGGCGCCGTACCTTGGCCTATTTCGTCGACCTCTGCGTCATCGGCGTGATCGCCGTCTTCTGCTGGATCGTCTTTGCCGTGCTCTGGGTCCTCAGCTTCGGTCTGCTGGGGCCGGTGCTGTGGTTTCTCTTCGGGTTGATCCCGCTCGCTTATCATACCTTATTGCTGAGCGGTCCGCGCTCGGCCACCGTAGGCATGCGGCTCTTCGATGTCGAGCTTCGCTCGGTGACCGGCGCGCGCCCCGGGTTCTTGCGGGCTCTGATACAGACTGCGCTTTTTTATATTACCGTCGGTGCGACCTGTTCCCTGATCCTGCTGCTCGTTCTATTCAACCGGCATAAGCGCACATTGCATGACATGCTGGCCGGCACCGTAGTGGTGCGGCGTTTCCCGATCCGCTGGGCCACCGCGCAGGACCCGTGGCCCGCCTGATCAGCTGGCCTCTTCCCGCCTGTTGATGAGCCGGCGCCAAAGAGATCGTAAACGCGCTTGAGGTGAAGCCGCGATCTGCGCCGCGAGCAGTCCCCTCTCGCGAGATATTGCGTCCCTCTCGCTGCGCAGCCGGCTGACTTCGTCGATCAGCCGGGAAAGATAGTGGCTGATCGCGATCACTTGCTCGTCAGCCGCCTCCGCGCGGCTCGCCAGCATCGCTGCGTTCTGGCGCAGCTGTTCGTTCTCGTGCGATCCCGCTTCGAGCTGCGATCGCAAATCGCGAATTTCGGTTTCGAGGCGATGCCGTGCCGCGTCCCACTCGCGCTGCTGGCCCTGGAGTGCGTCGAGCGCGTTTTGCTGCAGCTCCGACTGCCGGGCGGCGTCCTCGATCTCGGCCCGCAGCTGGGCAATCTGACTGTCCCGCTGGGCCCGTAGATCGACCGCTGCAGAAAGCCGAGACTGCGTCTCCGCGAGCTCGCCTTTGAGGGCCGTGTTGCCGGCCTGCAGCGCCGCCTTCTGCTGCAGCCATGTTTCGCGTTCCGCCGAGAAGCGCCGCGCCGCCGCCGAGGACTGCGACTTTGCCTCGACGAGATCGGCTTCGAGGCGAGTTATCGTCGCGGTCGTTTCGGTGAGGCGCGCGCGTTCGGTCTCCAGGTCGCGAGACGCCACACGTAGCGCGGCTACGGGCGATTCCAGATTGCACCCCCGCAACAAGGGCATATCCGCGCGATTACGATGCCATTTTGTGCCGTCGAAAACGGCGACCGGATGAAGCATCGAGAATTGCGGGTCGGCGGGATAGCCGCGGGCCGCCAGATCGCGAAACACCGGTTCGATCGCCGGATTCGTGGCGACGAACGCCTCCGGGTCCCAAAGCAGCTCGAACCGGCGCAGGCCATCCACCGGTTCGAGTTCGCGGTCGGCGTGTTCTTCCAGCCATCGCGCCGTTCTGCCGGGCTCACGGGCGGGGTCCATGATGTAGATTTTCCTGTCCCGCACTGCGCGTTTGCCGGTCACCGCTTCTCCGTTGCGCAGCGAAGCCAGCACCTCGTAGAGCCCGGACGGGTAGCTCAAATTGAAGAATGCGTCATGAATTTGCAGCACGCCGTCGATGTCGACGATCGGTGACGGTCTGGGTCAGGCTTTCGGGGAAGCCGAACCGGTAGCACCAGGCAGCGCAGCCCGTGCTCGCTACAGGCTCGCCACAAGGCCAGCGCAGCACCCGCCGACGACACGCCCAGCCTGCCAGCCTCCAGGATTGCGGCCATGTCCGCGATAGCACATCCGGTGATCGAGCTCGGCGGTGCGGTTCGCGGAAGCGACCGGTATCTCCCGATAAACTCGCCGGCGCAGTTTGTTTGCACGTCGCGAAAGGTCCTTCAAGCCGAACCCCCGTAGCCCGATCAAGGGCAGGCCGGGTTTGAAATTATCCCGGCGGCCGAGCAGTATCGGCGGCATGGCGGCTTTCCGACAAGCTTCGACTGCCCTCCTCTGCGCTGTGCTCTGCTCTGTTGCCGCGGCATGCGGCGGCATCCCGCGCGATGTCGGGGCTTGCCGAGCGCTGCGCCGACATCATGCGGCGCGCCTATCCGAGCGCGGCGATCGACATCACCAAGACCGAGGCGACGGCCACCAGCCTGACGACGATCGTCGCCAACGCAGAGGGGGTCCGCACCGATGTGCCGCCCGGCGCGCCTCCACCGCAGGATCTGGCCGTCGAGTGCCGGTTTGACGAGAATATTCTGACCGGATTTCGGTGGACGGCCGGACCGACGCATTGAGCGGCTTCGCTCGGGGCTGGCGTCTGCGGCCTGCTCTCGGCCATAATCGGATGCGCGTGCGAGCGCGCGGTGCGAAGAGGAGACGGGGCGATGGATCTGAGGCCCGGGGCCGAAAACCGACAAAAACGCGAATGGCTCCGGCGAGAAGCGCGCTCGGCTTCGGCGAAAGAGGGTTCGCTCGCCCCGTTTCGACAGTTCTTCGCGACCTCACCGGTTACCTGCCCCTACATTGCGGGCCGTGCCGAGCGCAAGCTGATCGTCGAGCTCGGCGGCAATGGCGCCGCGCTGTTCTATGATGATCTGTCCCGCGCCGGGTTTCGCCGCAGCCACGGCTTTGCCTACCGGCCGGCCTGCCGCGGCTGCTCCTCCTGCGTGCCGGTGCGGATCGCCGTCGATCGCTTCAGCCATACCCGCTCGACCCGGCGCATCCGCAACACCAATCGCGACCTTTCCGGCCGCCTGCTGGCCGCGCGTGCCACGCCGGAGCAATTCCGGCTGTTCTCGGCCTATCAGCGTTCCCGCCATAGCGACAGCGACATGGCGTCGATGAGCTATGGCGACTACCGCGGGATGGTCGAAGACACGCCGGTGCGGACGGCGATCGTCGAGTTCCGCGATATTTCCGGAGAGCTCGTCGCGGCATCGCTGATCGACCTGCTCGATGACGGGGTCTCGGCCGTCTACAGCTTTTACGATCCGCAGCAGCCGAGACGCAGCCTCGGCACCTGGAGCATCCTGTGGCTCGTCGAGCAATGCCGGCGTCATGGGCAGCCTTTCGTCTATCTCGGCTACTGGATCGCCGACAGCCCGAAAATGGCCTACAAGGCTCGTTTCCCGGCGCTCGAGCGTTTGGTCGATGGCGCCTGGACCGAATTCACCTCTGACGCCGCAGGCCCCCTCCCTTCCCCTCCTCCGCGAGCGGGCGAGGGTTAGGGCGGGCGCGCGCGACGGAGCCTAACCGCGATGGCGATCGGCGCTCTCGACTCCGCGATCTTTGCCGACATGTTCGGCACCGCGCCGATGCGCGAGGTGTTCGGCGACGACGCCTTTCTCGCGCGCTGCATCGAGGTCGAGGCGGCTCTCGCGCGCGCCCAGGGAAGGCTCGGGATCATCCCGGCCGAGGCAGCCGACGCGATCACGCACGCGGCGAATGCGTTGGCCAGCGGCCGCGAGGCGCTCGACCTGGCGCGCCTGAAGAACCAGACCGAGACCGTCGGCTATCCGATCCTGCCGCTCGTCCGCCAGATGGCCGAATTGGCGGGCGAGTCGGGGCGCTATCTGCATTGGGGCGCCACGACCCAGGACATCATGGACACCGCCGCGGTGCTGCAGATCCGCGCCGGGCTCGCCCTGATCGAGCAGGATCTGACGGCGGTGCGCGGCCATCTCGCCGAGCTCGCGCGCAAATACCGCGACACGCCGATGGCCGGGCGCACCCACCTGCAGCACGCGCTGCCGGTGACCTTCGGCTACAAGGCGGCGGTCTGGCTCTACGCTCTCGACCGCCATGCCGATCGGCTGCGCGAACTGCGCCCGCGTGTCCTGCTGGTGCAGTTCGGCGGCGCCGCCGGCACCCTGGCCTCGCTCGGCAATGGCGAGCGCAGCCTCGACGACCCGCGCCGAGCTGGCTCGCGAGCTGGGTCTCGGCGACCCGCCGATCACCTGGCACGTCGTCCGCGACGGCATTGCCGAGACCGTCCAGATTCTGGCGCTGCTGGCCGGCAGTCTCGGCAAGATCGCCTTCGATGTCATGCTGATGTCGGCGACCGAGTTCGGCGAGGCGGCCGAACCCTTCATCGAAGGCCGCGGCTCGAGCTCGACGATGCCGCAAAAGCGCAACCCGATCTCGTGCGAGCTGATCCTCGCCGCGGCGAAGGTGCTGCGCCAGCACGCGGGGCTGGCGCTCGATGCCGTCGTCACCGATTTCGAGCGCGCGACCGGCCCCTGGCATGTCGAATGGGTGGCGCTGCCCGAAGCCTTCGGCTTTGCCGCCGGCGCGCTGCACCAGGCGCGTTTCATGCTCGGCGGACTGATCGTCGATCCCGCCCGCATGGCGAAGAACCTGGCGATGACGCACGGGCTCATCGTCGCCGAGGCGGTGATGATGGGCCTGGCGCCACACACCGGCCGCAACGAGGCGCACGATCTCGTCTACGACGCCTGCCGGATCGCGATCGAGACCGACCGGCCTCTGCTCGATGTACTGCTCGAGATCCCTGCCGTCGCCGACCCGCTCGGCCCGGAGAAGCTGCGTGCGTTGACCGATCCCGCGAATTATCTCGGCGCCGCCCCGGCGATGGTCGACCATATGCTGGCCCGGCGCGCGGACGGCAAGAGGCGTACGCAGCTGAAAGCCGGCGCAACTGCGAAGTGAAGCGCGGATCCAGCCGGTCGCTCTGCCTTTTGCCGCCAACAGCTCGTCAGACTGCTCTTGCCACATCGCGGCGAACCGCCTATCCGCTCGCCGGTGGCCGACATTGCGCCTGCCGAAAGAACGGAGCGGACCGATGCGCCGGTGGAGCGGGCGCTCCCCGCCGAGCGGCGGCTGCGCGACAGCGAGCTGTTCCTGCTCGCGCTCGCGTTGGCGGCCGGCGTCGCGGCCGGCCTCGGGGTGGTGTTGATCGATCTGCTGCTCGATGTTCTGCGTTGGGTCGCTTTCGCAGTCGGGTCTGACGAACATCTGATCGACATCGATCTCGGTCCGGCACGGGTCTTGGCGATGCCGATCCTCGGTGGGCTGCTCGTCGGGCTCACTTCGATGCTGCTGCGGCGCTGGCGGCCGCGCGAGGTCGTCGACGCGATCGAGGCGAACGCTCTGTTGGGCGGCCGAATGTCGGTTTCCGACAGCCTCGGGCTGGTTGCGACGACCCTGCTGTCCGGGGGGTTTGGTGCCTCGGTCGGAATGGAGGCGGCCTACACCCAGCTGGGCGCGGCCCTCGCATCCCGGCTCGGCAGAGCCGCCGATCTGCGCCGTGACGATGTCCGCACCCTTGTCGGATGCGGTGCAGCCGGCGCGATCGCGGCCGCGTTCAATGCCCCGCTGACCGGCGCGTTCTATGCCTTCGAGCTGATCATCGGCAGCTATACGCTGCAGACCTTGGCGCCGGTCGGCATCGCAGCGCTGACCGGCGCGTTGGTCGTCCGCGGCCTCGTCGGCTCGACCCCGATCTTTGTCGTCTGGCACGAAATCAACATTTCCGCCTCCGACTACCCGGCATTTTTTTGTCTCGGCCTGGCCTCCGCCGGGCTCGGCATCCTGGTGATGAAGGGCGTGACCTCGACCGAAGCGCTGTTTCGCTCACTCGCGGTGCCGCGCTGGGCGCGGCCGGCGATCGGCGGCCTCCTTATCGGGGCCATTGCCCTGGCCTTTCCGCAAATTCTCGGCAGCGGGCATGGCGGGATCATGCGGGTATTGCATTCCGGCTTCTTTCTTCCCTATCTCGCCGGGCTGATCATCGCCAAGATCGTCGCCTCGGCCGTATCGATCGGCTCCGGATTTCGCGGCGGTCTGTTCAGCACCTCGCTCTTCCTCGGAAGCCTCTTCGGCAGCTTTTTCGGCGCCGCGTTGGTCCGGTTCGCCCCGCAGCTCGGCGCCGACCCGTTGGTCTATGCGATGGTCGGCATGGGCGCGGTGGCGGCTGCGATCGTCGGCGCTCCGGTCACGATGATCATGATCGTGCTCGAGACGACCGGTGATTTTTCGGCGATGATCGGCGTCATGGTCGGAGTCGTTACCGCGGCGATCGCGGTGCGTCATTGGTTCGGCTATTCCTTTGCGACCTGGCGCTTCCACTTGCGCGGCTTGAGCATACGCAGCCCCGAGGACGTGGGTTGGATCAACGAGCTGCTGGTCGGGCCGATGATGCGGCGCGATCCGGCGGTCATCTCCGCCGAGCTGCCCATCGACGGGCTCCGCAAACGGTTTCCAGCCGGCAGCATCAGGCAGGTTTTCGTCGTGGACGGCCGCGGCGGGTTCTGCGGCATCATCGATCCCGGCGATGCAAGCGTCGTGAACAACGCAGAGGCGAGCAAGACCGTGGGTGAGCTGGTCTCGCAGCCGGCGCCGTTCCTGCTGCCGAGCGACAATCTGCGCACGGCGCTCGATCGGTTCAGCCAAGCGGCGCAGGAGACCCTGCCGGTTGTCGATAACACAAAGGATCGCCGGATCATCGGCTACATGAGCGAAGCCTATGCGCTACGCCGCTATGCCCACGAGCTCGAGCGCCATCGCGGTGGCCGGCAGGATGATGCGGGCATCTTCAGTCCCGCTTCTGGAGACGTGCCGACCGGGCCCAAGCAACCATAAAAAAATGACGAAATTTCGCATGGCTGCGTTAGAATGCGCGCAAAGCTATCTAGCCGGGCAGGGGCTTAGCCGTCTGCTCGGGTGGAGTGAGGAGAGCGCCGAAGAGACGTACGATGTATCGCGCGGCCCCTACCACAACGGCTTTGACCGCAATATTCCGTGATATGACCATGCTGCCCATTGCATCCTTGGCGGCGAACCGGTTAACAAAGCGGCGAATTCAGAGCCGGAGCAGATGACGACGGCAGCGCTCGGGCCGGCGTCGGAGAAGGAGTAGAGGGATGGCGGACGTCGTAGCCCGTGATCTTCGCGTTCCCGCGCGAAGTGGACAACTGACGCTCCACAAATTCGCGCGCCGCAAATCGACGATCGCGTTCTTGATGGCGTTGCCGCTGATCACGATTGTCCTATGCTTGGTCGTCTACCCGGCATTCTATTCGATCCATCTCGCGACCTTGAACAAGTCGATGCAGCACTTTGTCGGCTTCGGCAATTTCGAGTTTCTGTTCCGGCGCAACACATTTTGGATGGTGGTCGAACAGTCGCTGCTGTTCGCGGTTACCGCCGTCATCTTCAAGGCGGTGGTCGGCTTTATCGTCGCCCATTTCGTCCACAACCTGCCGGCGAAAGGGCAGCGCAAATGGCGCGGCATGTTGCTGATCCCCTGGGTCATTCCCCCGGCGATGAGCACGCTCGCCTGGCTCTGGCTGTTCGATCCCTCCTACAGCGCGTTCAACTGGGTCTTCGCCCATCTCGGCATCCCGCAGGTGGCGTGGCTCGGCAACCCCTATTGGGCGCGCTTTTGCGTCATCCTCGTCAATGTGTGGGTCGGATCGCCGTTCTTCATGATCATGTATCTCGCGGCCCTCAAATCAGTACCCGAACAGTTGCACGAGGCCGCGGCGATCGACGGAGCCAATTGGCTCCAAAAGATCTGGTACATCAACCTGCCGATGATGCGCAACATCATCCAGATCACGGCGCTGTTCTCGCTGATCGTAACCTTTGCGAATTTCGACATTGTCAAGATCCTGACCAATGGCGGACCTGTCGACCAGACGCACGTCTTCGCCACCTGGGCGTTTACCTTGGCGATCTGGGGCAACGACATTCCGCTCGGCGCGTCGGTGTCGCTGTTCATGGCCCCGATCCTGGCGATCGCGGCGTTCTTTATCCTGCGCAACGTGCGCCGTCGCGGAAACGAGGCATGACAATGACGACCGCAACGGCAGAAGCGGCGGCCGGCCAAGTTGGCCGAGCCCGCTATGGCAGCATATCACGCGGCCGGCGCAGAGCGCTTTTCTGGTCCTATTTCTTCCTGATCCTGTTCGTGATTTTCTTTCTGACCCCGCCCGTCTACATGTTTATCACTTCGCTCAAATCGAGCGCGGAGATCTCGGCAGCGACCAACCCGTGGTGGGTCTACCATCCCACCCTCCGAACTACATCGACCTGCTTACCCAGAACCAATTTCTGATATTCTTCCGCAACTCGGCGATCGTGTCGGTTTGTGTAGTGTCGATCACGATGGTGGTCAGCATTTTCGCCGCGTTTGCCTTGGCACGAATGCGGTTTTGGGGTTCGGCGACTTTGGCGACCGGCGTGTTCTTGACCTACCTGATCCCGGAATCGCTGCTGTTCATCCCGTTGTTCAAAACCTTCGCCTACATCCATGACAAGACCGGGGTCGAGTTGATCAACCATTGGTGGGTTCTTATCATCCTTTATCCGACTTTGACCGTTCCCTTCGCGACATGGCTGATGATCGGCTATTTCTCCAGCATTCCGAAGGAGTTGGACGAGGCGGCGCTGATCGACGGCGCGGGCTATATGCAGATGCTAACCCGTATCTTCATCCCGGTGGCGATCCCCGGCATCATCGCGGCGATGATCTTCACATTTACGGTCTCGTGGGCGAATTTCCTTTATCCGCTGGCCTTTACGACGTCGGCCGACCAGCTCGTCCTGCCGGTCGGGATCGTGACAACCTTGATCCGCGGCGACGTCTACGCCTGGGGACAGATCATGACCGGCGCATTGCTCGGGGCGGCGCCGCCGTTGATCATCTATGCGTTTCTGATGGACTACTACATCTCCGGCCTGACCGCCGGCGCCACGAAAGGGTAGAAGATGGCGCAAGTCGCGCTCCGTAACATCGTCAAGACATTCGACCGCACTCCTGCCGTCCAGGGCATCGATCTCGACATCTCCGACCGAGAGTTCATCGTGCTGGTCGGGCCCTCCGGCTGCGGCAAGAGCACGACCTTGCGCATGATCGCGGGTCTCGAGGAAGCGACCTCGGGCGAGATTTATATCGGCGATCAGCTGGTCAATGACGTGCCGCCCAAGGACCGGGACATCGCGATGGTGTTCCAGAACTATGCGCTCTACCCGCATATGACGGTGTTCGAGAACATGTCGTTCGGCCTCCGGCTCAAGAAGTTTCCGAAGCCGGAAATCAGGGAGCGCGTGCAGGTCGCCGCCCGTATTCTCGACATCACCGACCTTCTCGACCGCCGGCCGAAGCAGCTTTCCGGCGGTCAGCGGCAACGTGTCGCGATGGGGCGCGCGATCGTCCGCAACCCCAAGGTGTTTCTGTTCGACGAGCCGCTATCGAACCTCGATGCCAAATTGCGCGTCCAGATGCGCACCGAGATCAAGAAAATCCATCAGACGGTGACGACCACGACGGTTTACGTCACGCACGATCAGGTCGAGGCGATGACCCTGGCCGACCGGGTGGTCATCATGAACGGGGGGCGGATTGACCAGATCGGCACGCCGCACGAGGTTTATCACAAGCCGAGAACGCAATTCGTCGCCGGCTTTATCGGGTCGCCTACGATGAATTTCCTGCCATGCCGGCTCGTCGAGAACGGCGCCGGGCTGACTATTCGGCTTTCCGACTGGCTCACTCTCCCCGTCCCGGCTTCCCGCGAGGCACGGTATCGCCCACGCGTCGGGCACGAGCTGATCTTCGGGCTGCGACCGGAGCACATCAGGGAAGGACGCGGCAACATACCGCCCGGCATGGCCGCGTTCGAGGCGCGGCTCGATGTGGTCGAGCCGATGGGCATGGAGACGATGGTGTATTTCCTCGTCGACGGCGTCGAGGTTTGCGGCCGGGTCGATCCCGCCGCGGCGGGAACGGTCGGCGAACCGATGCCACTGGTCGCCGATGTCAACCAAATGCACCTGATCGATCCGCGCACCGAGTTGGTCGTCTAATCAGTCGAGAAATAGTCAGCGCCAGAGCTGGCGGGTGGCGCGCGCCGCGCCCTGAGCCAGCGCCTCGAGCTTAGCCCAGGCGATATCGGAGTGGATGCGGCCGCCGAGACCGCAGTCGGTAGAGGCAATGACCCGCTCCCGGCCGACCAGCTTCGCAAAGCGCAGGATGCGTTCGGCGACGAGCTCGGGGTGCTCGACGACATTGGTGGCGTGGCTTACCACGCCGGGTAAGATCACCTTGTCGTCGGGCAATTTGACGTCCTGCCAGACCTTCCATTCGTGCTCGTGGCGAACATTGCCGGCCTCGAATGAATAGGCCTGGGCGTTCACCGCCAGCATCACATCGACGATGTCGCGCATTGCGATGTCGGTTACGTGCGGCCCGTGCCAGCTGCCCCAGCACAGATGGAAGCGGATGCGGTCCTGAGGCAGGCCGCGGACGGCGTGGTTGAGCGCCTCTACCCTGGCCATCGAGAACTTCTTGTACTCCTCGACCGTCGGCTCGGGATTGATCATGTCCCAGTTCTCGGCGATCGCCGGGTCGTCGAGCTGGAGGATCAAGCCGGCGTCGAGGATCGCCTTATATTCCTCACGCATCGCATCGGCGCAGGCGTAAAGGAGCTCCTCCTCCGTCTTGTAATATGAATTGCCGATCCGCGAGGCGCTGCCCGGCGCGACAGCAGTCATAAAGCCCTCTGCCACCCCGGCGCCCTGCAACGCTGCCTTGAAATTGGCGATGTCTTTCTGGATCGCCTCGTGCCCGGCATAATGGATCGGAGCGACACAGATCGGCGCAGGCGGCCTTGGGCCGGTCGTAATGCCGGAATCGGGATCGCTATACGCCGAGGCGAACCGGGTGCGATCGCGGCGATCGCCAAAGCTCGTCAGCACGGTTTGACCGGGCGAAGAACGCCTCGGCTCCATCTCGTACAAGCTGGGGCCGTCAGGATCGAGACCACCCAGCCGGTTCCACGAATATCTCCACCATGAACCGTAATTGACCCGCTGCGCCATCGGCTTGCCGAATTCGCCATCGCCGGGCACGTCGATGCCGATCTCTTTCTGCCGGCGCACGACCTCCGCCGCCGACGCCGTGAGCTTTTCCGCAAGTGCCCGTTCATCAGCCGCTCGCCATGCCTCGATCAGATCGTCGGGACGCGGAAGGCTGCCTGCATGGCTGGTCAGGATGTGATCGGAACTTGTCCTCATGGTCTCCCCCTTAACCCCGGAGCTGGCGCGTAGCGAGTGCGGCGCCCTCGACCAGCGCTTCGAGCTTGGCCCAGGCGATATCGGGATGGACACGGCCGCCGAGACCGCAATCGGTCGAGGCGATAACCCGCTCCCGGCCGAGCAGGTTTGCAAAACGAAGGATGCGTTCGGCGATGAGCTCGGGGTGCTCGACGACATTGGTGGCATGGCTAGCCACGCCCGGCAGGATCACTTTGTCGTCGGGCAACTTGACGTCCTGCCAGACCTTCCACTCGTGCTCGTGGCGAACATTGCCGGCCTCGAACGAATAGGCGCCCGCATTGACGGCAAGCATTACGTCGACGATGTCGCGCATCGGGATGTCGGTCGTATGTGGCCCGTGCCAGCTGCCCCAGCACAGATGGAAGCGGATCCGATCCTGTGGCAAGCCGCGGAGCGCGTGGTTGAGCGCCTCGACCCGGACCATCGTAAACTTCTTGTAGTCCTCCACCGCGGGCTCGGGATCGATCATGTCCCATCCCGTGGCGGTGGCGGGGTCGTCGAGCTGCAGGATCAGCCCGGCGTCTAGGATTGCCTTATATTCCTCGCGCATGGCCTCGGCGCAGGCGTACAGGAACTCTTCATCGGATTTGTAATATTTATTCGGTATCCGATAAGCGCTGCCCGGGGCGACGGCGGTCATAAACCCCTCTTCGACGCCGGCAGCTTTGAGGGCGGTCTTGAAATTCGCAATGTCGGCGGCGATCGCGGCGTGGCCCGTATAGGTCAGCGGGCCTAAGCAGATTGGCCCGCTGGTGGGTCTGGGTCCCATCCAGACGCCCGAACTCGCGGTCGGCATAGGCCGCGGCGAACCGTACGCGATCCCGCCGATAGGCAGCGCTGGTCAGTACGATTTCCCCGGGGCGGGAGGGCTGGTGCGGCCGAGAATCCAAGGCCGGCCCATCCAGCTCGAGCCCGCCCAAACGATGGAACGCGTAATTCCACCATGCCCCATAGTTGACGCGGTGACCGACCGATTTGCCGAACTCGCCGTCGCCGGGGATGTCGATGCCGAGCTCCTTTTGACGGCGCACGACCCCCGCCACCGCGCCTCGGAGTTTCTCCCGAAAGACGTGCTCGTCAGTCGCCTCCCCCACTTCACGGGCTCTGTTCGCCGCAATCAAATCATCGGGGCGCGGCAGGCTTCCGACATGGGTGGTGAGGATATGATCGGAGCTCGTCTTCATAATTCCCCGTCCCTGAAGGAGACCGTCGACGGATCGCGGCCACATTTTCTGAAGTTTATAATCCGCCGGGCGCGGGCGCCACGACCTGCCCCGGTGATTGGTTCAGCCTGGATCGGACGCGGACTTTTTGTTGACGCAGCGCAACAGCTTCCAATAGCCGAACAAATTGCTGGGCCGGACCTCGCGAATCGACAGTTGGCTGTCGCGCCGGAAGGTGTCGAACGGGAAATCGGCATGAAAGCCGATATGGCGGGCGACCCCTGCTAGGCGCTTTTCGATGAAGCGCGCCGGCAGGTTCTCGCTGGTGAAGTGATTGACGACGACGATCGTCCCGCCGGGAATGCAGACACGGCGCATCTCGGCGGCAAAGCGCGCCGGGTTCGGCACGACAGAGGCGACATAGAGGGCCAGCACGGCGTCGAAAGAATTGTCCGGAAATTCGAGGTTCTCGGCATCCATCAGGTGCAGACCCTCGACATGGGAGAGCTGCAGGCGCTCGGCCCGCCGCCGCGCCTTCGCCAGCATCTCCTGCGAGACATCGATGCCGGTAACCCGCGAATCCGTGCGGAAATGGGGGAGCGACAACCCGGTGCCGACGCCGACCTCGAGGATGTGCTGGCCCGGTCGATCATTGGCGATGCGCACCGCTTCCTTACGCCCCGGGTGAAAGACCGGGCCGAAAACGATGTCGTAGGAGCCGGAAAACAGCCGATAGGTCCGGATCGTATCGTGCAGGTCCATCGTCTCGCTCTTCTTGTCGTCGAAAGGACCGGCGTGATGCGCCGCCCCGCCCACGGGCCGGCAGCCCGACCCACTCGTTAACCTAGCGGTAGCATTTCAGCGGCGCCAGGTCATCCGGGAAACGCAGTCTATCGAATAAGAGTTGCACGAGTTCCCGGTTGGCGGCCGGTTCGCCCCGATTTTCCCTGCAATCAAATATGGCCGGTTCAGCCGCGGCCGATATAGGGCATTTGGGTCGCCATGACGGTCATGAACTGGACGTTGGCTTCGAGCGGCAGGGTGGCCATGTAGACGACGCCGCGCGCGACGTGCTCGACATCCATGCGCGGCTCGGCCTCAACCCGGCCGGTTGCCTGCAAGCGGCCGCGCGCGGTGTCCTCGTTGCGGGTCGTCGCGGCGTTGCCGATGTCGATCTGGCCGCAGGCGATGTTGTAATCGCGACCGTCGAGCGACAACGACCGGGTGAGCCCCGTCAGCGCGTGCTTAGTCGCGACATAGGGGGTTGAGTGGCGCCGCGGCACATGCGCCGAGACCGACCCGTTGTTGATGATGCGTCCACCTTGCGGGTCTTGCTCTTTCATCATGCGAAAGGCGTGCTGCGCGCACAGGAACGAGCCGGTCAGATTGACCGCGACGACATTCGACCACTGCTCATAGGTCAATTCCTCGAACGGGATGCCGCGGGTGCTGATCCCGGCATTGTTGAACAACAGGTCGATGCGGCCATAGGTCTGCTTGACCCTGTCGAAAAGGGCTGCGATCGAGCCGGGATCGGCGACGTCGGTCGGCACGACCAGTGTGCGCGGCGGCGGAGCGTTCCCCGACGCAGCGGTTTCTTCGAGCATGCCGCGGCGTCGCCCGGCCAGCACGACCGCGAACCCAACCTCCAGCAAGGCGAGCGCCGATGCGCGGCCGATCCCGCTGCCGGCGCCGGTGATGACGGCGATCTTGTCGGGTGTTGCCATTTTCGAGACCCCTAGAGTTGCTGCAGCGAAACCGATCGCTTCGGCGATACGAGCTCGTCCTGCGCCGCGACCAGCGCCAATTCGCCGGTGCCGTTGCGCATCGTCGCTTCGATAACGCTATAGATCGCGGCGGTGGTTAGGGCGAGCGCCTCGGGCAGCGGTTTGCCTTTGAGTAGCCAGCCAAGGAAGAGCGCGGCGACGGCATCGCCGCACCCGGTCGCCTCGATCGGCAACCGCGGGGTGTCGACCGCCCAGACGCCGCCGGGGCCGGCTGCAACCACCGCGATGCGGTCATCGGCCAAATCGAGGCTGGTGACGAGGACGATCCCGGGGCCTCGCTCGCGCAACGCGCCCGCCGCCGCGCCCGCTTCGGCGAGTGTGGCGACCGGACGCCCGGTCAGCCATTCGAGCTCGAAGCGGTTCGGCGTCACGATGTCGGCCACCGTGATAGCGCGGTCACGGAAGAATTCCGGGACGCCGGCGCGGACATACCAACCGGGCCCGACATCGCCCATGACCGGGTCGCAGGCGAACAATGCCCGCGGGTTCGCTCGCTTGACCCGGCCGACGATGTCGAGCAGCACGGGGCCGGCTTCGGCGTCTCCCAGATAGCCGGACAGCACGGCGTCGCAGCGCGGCAGTATCCCCAGTTCGGCAATGCCCTCGAACAAACTTGCGATCTCCTGCGCCGGAACGGCGGCGCCGCGCCATTTCCCATACCCGGTGTGGTTCGAGAAGGCGACGGTGTTGAGCGACCACGTCTCGCATCCCAAGCGCTGCAGCGGGAAGAGGGCCGCGGTGTTGCCGACATTGCCGCAGGCCACCCAGGACTGAATCGACAGCACGGTCGGCATGTCAGTGCCCGGGCGGTTCCATTCGGTCGAACACGTGCTTCATGTCGAGAAAGATGATTGCGCCGCTGACGATGAACAGCGCGATCCCCGCTGTATGCATCGCGCCATTTTCCCAGGCATGGGCGATGAACAAGCCGGCGAGACCGATCAAGCTGAACAGCGGGATCACGAGCGCCAGGTTCCACATGTCGCCGACGAGCAGAAAATCGGCCCAACCGGACCCGTCGCCGTCGAGCCGCCGCTTCAGCCGCAAAAACGCGAGCGCGATGGCCCCGAGGCTCAACGCCATGCCGCAGGCGTAGTCGCCTGGCCGGGCGGCGCCGCTGGCGGCAAACGCGCCAATGATCGCGAGCACGCCCAAGATGAGGATCTCCAGCCAGAAGCCGAGCCATGACCAGAAGGCGCGATCCGCATTATCGGGCGTCTGTCGCAGGCCGTCCATTTCACGGACATTCTATTGCATTTGCGGGCGAGGCCGCCGCGCTGATCTGCGGCAGATACCGGCGTTCGGACCGTCGATCAAGTCGCACCCGAGGTGCCCTGCCATGAAAGATGAGGGCGGTGCCTGAATTGAGGATATGGCCCTCACCCACCAAGCCCTTCGGGCTCGGTCCCCCCTCTCCCGCGGTGCGGGAGAGGAGCTTTGTACTGGATCCGTCGTAGCCCCTCTCCCGCACCGCGGGAGAGGGTGCCGAGCGCAGCGAGGCGGGTGAGGGGCGGCCCGAAACGGGTCGCCGTGCGCTCAGCTCTGCCGCTTGGCGCCGCTGCGGGTCTCGAGCATCACCTTCGCGGTGCGCAGGTGACCGCCTGACTGGTCCAACATCCTTGCCGCTTCCTCGAGGTCGCACCCTTCGAGCAGCAACAGCGCGGTTTTGACGTTGCCTTCCGCCCGGTGGAGCGCCTCGTGCACCTCCTCGCGGCTGCGGCCGGAAAGCTCCAGCAGGATCTTTTCACTGCGCCGGATCAGCTTTTTGTTGACGGCTTTGAGGTCGACCATCAGCCCGCGATAGACTCGGCCGAGCCGGATCATCACCAATGACGACAATAAATTCAGTGCGATCCGCTGGGCGGTGCCAGCCTTCATGCGGGTCGACCCGGCGATCGGCTCCGGCCCCGTATCGAGCCATATCGGATGGTCGGCGTCGGCGAGCAGCGGCGTGTCGCGGTTGTTGGCGATTGCGATGGTCAGGGCTCCGCGCCGTTTTGCCTCGCGCAGGCAGGCGAGGGTGAATGGCGTCGTCCCGCTCGCGGCGACGGCGATCAGCACATCGCGCCGATCGATTTCGCAGCACTCCACCAGGCGGGTCGCCTCTTCGCTCTCGTCTTCGGCGCCCTCGACGGATTGAACCAGCGCTTCGCGGCCGCCCGCAATCAGCAACAGCAATCGCTCCTGCGGCCAGCTGAAGGTCGGCATCAGCTCTGCGCCGTCCTGGACCGCGAGGCGTCCGGAGGTGCCGGCGCCGGCGTAAGCGAGACGGCCGCCGTCGCGCAGTCGCAGCTCGATCGCGAGCGCGGCCTCCTCAAGCGCGGGGCGGGCGGCCCGCACGGCGGCAACCGCAGCGAACTGGCCCTCGATCATCGCCTCCAGGATGTCGCCGGGACTCCAGGCCTCGATTGCGCTATAGCGCGGGCTGTGACGTTCGGTTTCCATCGGTTCGGCTCAGAGCACGTTGCACTTTAACATAACGATTGAGTGTTAATTCGAAATGGAGTTCGCGGTCTCCGCCGACCACGTTTTCGATGGCACGATGCTCCACCAAGATTGCGCGGTGGTGATCGAACACTCGCGCATCCGCGCCGTCATGCGCCGGAACGAGCTGCCGGCGGCGATACCCAACCGCCGTTCGCCTACGGGCGCTTGGCTGGTTCCCGGGTTCATCGATACACAGGTGAACGGCGGCGGAGACGTGCTGTTCAACGACGACCCGAGCCCGCGCGGAATTGCCGCCATTGCGGCGGCGCATCGGCGGTTCGGCACGACCGCGATGCTGCCGACCTTGGTCAGCGACACGCCGGAAAAGATGCGGGCAGCCCGCCATGCCATAGAGGCCGCCGCAGGTGTCGATCCGAGCGTGATCGGGCTTCATCTACGAGGGACCGTTCCTGTCCCCGGACAAGGCCGGGGTGCATGATCGGGGCATGCTCCGCCGTCCGAAGCCGGGCGACTTCGAGTTGCTGGCGCCGCTGAGGAACGGCGTGACCCTCGTCACCCTGGCGCCCGAGCAGGTGCCGGAGGGCTTCATCGCGCAATTGGCGGGTGCGGGGGTTCAGGGTGTCGCTCGGCCATTCGATGGCGAGCTATGCGCAAACCCGGGCCGCGTTATCCGAAGGGCTGACCGGCTTCACGCATCTCTTCAACGCCATGCGGCCGCTGGCGAGCCGCGAACCGGGGCCGATTGCGGCCGCGCTTGAGGAGCCCGGCGTTTGGTTCGGCATGATTGTCGATGGCGAGCATGTCGCTCCCGCGATGCTCCGGCTGGCGTTGCGCGGCGCCGGCAAGGCGATGCTGGTGACAGACGCGATGCCGCCGGTCGGCGCCGCCTCTGCGGACTTCCGGCTATACGGTCAGCGGATCACCGTGCGCGACGGGAGGTGCACAACGGCGAACGGCACGCTCGCCGGTTCGGTCCTCGATATGGCGAGCGCAATCCGAAACTGCTTGAGTATGCTCGATCTGCCGCTCGCCGAGGCATTACCGCTCGCCACCACAGCCCCAGCGGCCTTCCTGGGGATCGACGGCTGGCTCGGGCGCCTCGCGCCCGGCTACCGGGCCGACCTGGTCGCGCTCGACCCCGACACGGTCGACGTACTCGCGACCTGGGTCGCCGGAAGGCCGCCCGTGACCGTATGAGGGCGCCCGGATCCGGAGAAAGACTGGGCTGCTATTTACTCGGCCAGAACGACCGCCTCGCCGGGGACGACGCGGCGCGGGATATGGAGCCAGAACAGCGAGATCACCGCGGAGGCGAGCGCGCAAAGCGCGAGGGCATAGAGCCCGCCGGCGAAGCTGCCAGTCAGGTTCTTGGTCCAACCGACGAGCGTCGGGCCGAAAAACCCGCCGAGATTGCCGAGCGAGTTGATCCAGGCGATGCCGGCGGCGGCAGCGCCGCCGGTCAGGAACATCGTCGGCATCGACCAGAACGGGCCCTTGGTTCCGTAGAACCCGATCGCCGCGATCGTGATGCCGACCATCGCCCACCAGGTGCCGATCGTCAGCCCCGCGATGATCAGCCCGACCGTCGAGATGACGCACGTCGTAAACAGACTCCACCGCCGGTCGCCGATGCGGTCCGACAGCCAGCCGCAAAACACCATGCTGATCGCGCCGCAGATGTAGGGGATCATCGTCAGCCAGCCGACCTCCATATTGCTGACGCCGAGCTCCTTGATGATCTGCGGCACGAACAGCAGCATTCCGAGGCTGGCGGTGACGATCCCGATATAGTTCAGCGACAGCATGATCACCTTCGGATCATAGAAGGCGCGCAACAAGCCGGTGCCGTGATGCGCCTCGATCTGCCGGCGCTCATGGATCATCCTGCCGGTCAGCCACTCTCTTTCCTCAGGATTGAGCCAGTGCGCCTCGCTCGGCCGGTCGGTCAGGTAGAAGAACACGACAATCCCGATCAGCACCGTCGGGATGGCCTCGAGGATGTACATGACCTGCCATCCCCTGAGGCCGAACAGGCCGTTGAGCCCCAACAGAGCGGTCGAGACCGGCGCGCCGCTTGCCACAGCGATCGGCAGCGCCAGGGTAAATCCGGAATTGATCCGGGCGCGGTGCTGGTCGGGGAACCAGTAAGTGAAATACAGCACAAAACCGGGGAACAGCCCTGCTTCGGCAACACCCAGCAGGAAGCGTATCGCCATGAAGCTGTATGGGCCGGTCGCGAAGGCGGTGCAGCCCGAAATGATCCCCCAGGTGATCATGATACGGGCGATCCAGATGCGCGCGCCGACCTTCTCGAGAATGATGTTGCTCGGCACCTCGAAGAGGACATAGCCCCAGAAGAACGCACCGGCCGCCATTCCGTACCACGCGGCGTCGAGGCCGATGTCCTTGTTCATCGTCAGCGAGGCGAAGCCGACATTGATGCGGTCGAGGTAGCAGAAGAAGTAGGTCAGGACCGCAAAGGGCAGGATGCGCAAATAGACCTTGCGCATCGTGGACTGTTCGACTGTTCGAAGCATATCCTCAACCAAACCATCTTTTCAGTTGCATAACCCTACGAGAGCATAACGCGAAGTAAACCTAATTCGGCGGCAATCGCAACCGCACGGTTTGCCCGGAGCCGCTATTCCATTGCATGGCTGATCGGCGTGGGATTGACTGACCATATGGGCGTTTGATGAAGACGCTTTCATCGGAACAAGGAGCCCGCGAAATGGCAGTCGTTCCCGACAAATACCTGGATTTGCTGCAGCACAAGAAGGCGTTTGCCAATTTGGCCACGATCATGGCGGACGGATCGCCGCAGGTGACCCCAGTATGGTTCGATTACACCGATGGGGTGATCCGCGTGAACACAGCCAAGGGCCGGGTCAAGTCACGCACGATGCGGCCGGGCGCGCCGGTAGCGCTGACGATCATGGATCCCGACAACGCCTACCGCTACCTCCAGATACGCGGCCGCGTCAGACGGGCCGTGGAGCAAGGCGCGGACGCGCATGTCGATGCACTGGCGAAAAAATACCTCGGCAAAGATACCTACCCCTTCCGCCAGCCCGGCGAGGTTCGGGTCATGTACGAGATCGAGCCGGTCTCGGTATCGGGAATGGACTGAACGCATAGGCAGGCCGAAGCGACCGCCGCACGACTTGCCATTTCCGGCGATTGCGGCATCCTCTTCGCGGGCCTTCCACCCGGCGAGGCTGGTCGGATCACCAACGAAGGAGGAACGCGATGAACTGGACCGATCGGCGGCGGCGTTTCCGGGCCATCCTCAAAGGGGACCGCTGCTACCATCCGGCCTCGGTGTTCGACCCGTTGTCGGCGCGGATCGCCCAGGATCTGGGCTTCGAAATCGGCATGTTCGCGGGCTCGACCGCGTCGCTTACGGTGCTCGGCGCCCCCGACCTTATCCTGATCACCTTGAGCGAATTCGCCGAGCAGGCCTACCGCATCAACCGCGCCTTCGACCTGCCGTTGCTGGTCGACGCCGATCACGGCTACGGCAATGCGCTCAATGTCATGCGCACGGTGCAGGAACTGGAAACCGCTGGAGTGTCGGCACTGACCATAGAGGACACCGTGCTGCCGCGGCCCTACGGCCCGGCCGGCCGAGGATTGACCTCGATCGAGGAAGGCGTCGGCAGGATGCGCGCGGCGCTCGCCGCGCGGCAAGACCCCGATCTCGTCATCGTCGGGCGAACCATCGCGATGGGGTCCACCAGCACCGAAGATGCTCTCGCCCGCGCCAAGGCCTACGCCGCGGCCGGCGTCGACGCGTTCTTCTTTGTCGGCATCAAGGACCGTGCGCAACTCGACGCCGCCGCGGCGGCGATCGACATTCCGATTATCATCGGCGGGGGCGCGCCGGAATTGTCCGATCTCGATTATTTGGCCAGCCGGCGGGCGCGCGTCGCATTGCAGGGCCATCAACCGATCATGGCGGCTGCCCAGGCAGTCCACGATACTTTGAAGGCGCTGCGCGATGGCGTTAGGCCCAAGGATCTGAAGGGCGTGCCGTCTCCCGAGTTAATCGCGAAAGTGACCCGGGACGCCGAGTACGAGGGTTGGACGAAGAATTTTCTCGGCGGGTAGCCCTCTCTCTCCTCAAAGCCCGCCTGGGGCCCGACAGGAGAATGAAGACGGACCTTCAATGCTCCGAATTCGTCCTGTTTTTATTTATGAATAAGACTCGGTCGGTGGCCGCAAGGCTCAACCCACTCGGCGGTACTTCAAAATGGCCGTCCGGGCGGCGTTGATGTTGGCCATCAGCTCATGGGTTTGCCGATGGCCGCAGTCGGGGTGGTAGCGCTTGGCCAACCCAAAATAGGCGGCGGTGAACTCCTTGGCGGAGATCGACCGGACGTCGACCCCGAGCCGCTGGAACAGCGCCACAGCATCATCTGGAAGCAACTGTCACCTCGCCCACAGTAGGGCCCACAGTAGGAAGGTGTTTTCCATAGAAGTCTCGGCAAAGCCGTTAAGATTAACCGACGTAAACTGAGCTCACATCAGGATCTGTAACACCGACTTTGAACTATAAGAAAATAAAAGTTTAGGCAAGTACGATTTGTCGATTTCGAGCCAATTGTGTATCCGACCGATCGCGCCGGATCGGGACAGCAAAGGTGACCGCGGAACCGCAGCAAACCGGTGCGGCTGATAGGGCGTTCTAATTCTGATGGCCGAAGCGGCGGCGAACCGTGAAAATGACATCAGATCGCGATACACTTGCGCCGTGCGACGCTTTCCGCCGGCAAAAAGAAACCGCGGTTGCGGCGGCATCTCTTCAGCAGACCTGCCGCGGCGCGCCGCCATAGTATGGGGATAATCGTCAAAATCATGCACGTTTTCCGGTTTTTCGAAACCCTTTTAGAGCCCACTGCCGTCCCGACCGGGACGGCGCCGCCGGCCGGGCTCGGGGCGTTTTATTGGCATTACGCGCGGCAGGCGCGGCACCTGGTTGCCGCCCTCTTCGTCGCCGGCTTTATCGTGGCGATTCTCGACACGACGATCCCGGTCTTCATCGGCCGGGTGGTGACGTTGGTCTCTGCCCACGCCCCCGGGTCGTTGCTGCACGATAATTGGCCGCAGTTCGTCGGCATGGCGTTCCTCCTGCTGGTGGCGCGGCCGGCGGCGCTGCTGCTGCAGAGTTTGATTACCAACCAGGGGATCATTCCCGGCTTCTCCAACCTCATTCGCTGGCAGAGCCATTGGCACGTCGTGCGACAGAGCTGGGCGTTCTTCCAGAACGATTTTGCTGGCCGCATCGCGCAGCGGGTCATGCAGACGGGCCCCTCCTTGCGCGAGAGCGTCGTGTCGGCCACCAATGCGGTCTGGTACATCGTCGTCTACGGTGGTGGCGCGATCGCGCTGATGGCGTCGAATGACGTGCGGCTGGCGGTGCCGGTGCTGCTGTGGTTCTCCGGCTACGCGGCGCTGTTACGCTATTTCGTGCCGCGGCTGCGCACCCGCTCGCGACGCATGTCCGAGACGCGCTCGGCACTGACCGGCCGAGTCGTCGACAGCTATACGAACATCCAGACCGTCAAACTGTTCGCACGGCCGCGCGACGAGGACGAATTCGTGCGCGCCGCGATGGACGATCTGACCGAGGCATTCCATGAGCAGCTGCGGCTGACGACGACGCTCGGGCTGACCCTTGCCATCCTAAACGCGAGCTTGGTCGTCGGCACCGCAGTGATCGCGATCTGGCTTTGGAACATCGGCCATATCCCGGTCGGCACCGTCGCGATGGCGTTGCCGCTGACCTGGCACATCGCAGCGATCGCCGGCTGGGTCGCGCTGAACGTCACGACGATCTTCGAGAATATCGGGGTCGTGCAAGAGGGCATGCGCTCGATCGCCGTGCCGCGCCAGCTGCCAGACCGGCCCGATGCGGTCGCGTTACAGGTCGAGCGGGGGGCGGTGCGGTTCGAAGGCGTACGCTTCGGTTATGGCACCGTAAGAGGCGTCCTGCATGGCGTCGACCTCGCCGTCGCGCCCGGTGAGCGGGTCGGCCTGGTCGGACCCTCGGGCGCCGGCAAATCGACCCTCGTCAACCTTTTGCTGCGCTTCTACGACCTTGAACGAGGCCGGATCCTGATCGACGGGCAAGACATTGCGACGGTGACGCAGGAAAGCCTGCGCGCCCAGATCGCGATGGTGACGCAAGACACCTCTCTGTTGCACCGTTCGATCCGCGACAATATCCGCTACGGCCGGCCGCGAGCGAGCGAGTGGGAGGTGCGCCGCGCCGCGGCCCAGGCGCATGCTATCGAATTCATCGAGGGGCTCGAAGACTGGTACGGGCGTCGCGGTTTCGACGCGCATGTCGGCGAGCGCGGCGTCAAGCTATCGGGGGGCCAGCGTCAACGCATTGCGCTCGCCCGCGTAATCCTCAAGGACGCGCCGATCCTGGTGCTCGACGAGGCCACCTCGGCGCTCGATTCGGAGATCGAGGCGGCGATCCAGGAGCAACTCGACGGGCTGATGAAGGGCCGCACGGTCATCGCGATCGCGCACCGGCTGTCGACGATCGCGCGCCTCGATCGCCTCGTCGTGCTCGACGAAGGCAATATCGTCGAAGAAGGCACCCACGCCGAATTGCTCGCCGCCGGCGGCACTTACGCACGCTTGTGGCGGCGGCAGTCCGGCGGGTTCCTCGATCCGGTCCGCTCGTCCGGCCTCGCCGCCGCCGAATAGCGCTATATAATTGAAAGCGGAGGTGAAAGATGGCCGAGCCGGCGATCAGACATATGACCATCGAGGAGTTCCTGCGTTGGGACGACGGGACGGATACGCACTACGAGCTGATCGACGGCTTTCCCGTGGCGATGACCCCGCCGGCAGAGGCGCACCGCATCCTCGCCTTGCGGCTCGGCTCCCGGATCGACGCGGCGCTCGCAGGCCGGCGGCCGTGCAATGCGCAGATCGAGCCCGGAGTGGTAGGCCCCGATCGTGCCGCTTCGTGTTATGTCCCCGATATTGCGGTCACTTGCGAGCCCAATGAGCCCGGCCGTCAGGCTATGGTGGACCCGATCCTTATTGTCGAAATCCTATCGCCGAGCACCGAGCGAACCGATCGCCGCTTAAAGCTTCCAGCGTATCAAACCATGGAAAGCGTCGGCGAGATCATGCTTATCGATGCCGATAGCCATCATGCCGAGCTTTACAGACGGGAAAACGATCGATGGGGCATCCAGCTCGTTCGCGGTGCCGAAGCAAGTCTCGTTTTAACTACGGTCGACCTTCGGATCTCGATGTTCGAACTATATGAGGGGATTGCGATCCCAGCGACGACTATTGCTTCCTGATACCGGCCGTTCGCTTTTAAACAATGCTCGACCGTCTTTATTCCCGGGTGCTCGCCCTCGCCGCCAGCCGTCACGCGATGTGGGTGATGGCGACCATCTCGTTTGCCGAAAGCTCGTTCTTTCCGCTGCCGCCCGACATCCTGCTGATCCCGATGATCCTCGCGCAGCCCCGCCGGGCCTGGTTGATCGCGGGGGTCTGCACCATCGCCTCGGTGGCCGGCGGCTTTGTCGGCTATGCGATCGGCTATTTCCTGTTCGATGCCATTGGCCGGCCGGTGCTCGAATTCTACCATGCGATGGACAAGTACGAGGCGCTCAAAGCCGCTTTTGCGCAATGGGGCGCCTGGATCATCATTTTGAAGGGGCTGACGCCGATCCCCTTCAAGCTCGTCACGATCGCGAGCGGGGTGGCGCAGTTCGACCTGCTCGCCTTCGCTCTGGCCGCCCTCGTCTCGCGCAGCATCAGGTTTTTCCTGCTCGCGGGTCTCCTGTGGTGGTTTGGCGACCCGGTCCGTGAGTTCATCGAGCGCCGCCTGATCCTGGTGACCAGCGCCTTCGCGCTGGCCCTCGTTGGCGGGTTCCTGGTGCTGCGCTATCTATGAAGGCATGATCGAACCTACCCGCGCGTTTACCATGTTTGTCCTGGGGGCGAGCGCCGTAGTGCTCGGCGGGGCTCTAATGTCGGAATATTGGGGCGGCCTTGCCCCTTGCGAGCTGTGCCTTTTGCAGCGCTGGCCTTGGGGTGTCGCAATCGTGATCGCATTCATCGCGACGATGGTGGGCAGCCGTCCGGCGCTGCCCTGGGTGGCGCTGCTGCTCGCCGCGGTCTTTGTCGTGAGCAGCGGGCTCGCCTTCTATCATGTCGGGGTCGAGCAGCATTGGTTCGCCGGCCCGACCGCTTGCAGCGGGGCCGCCACCGCGGCAGATACGCTCGAGGCCTTGAAGGCGCAAATCCTGCACCAGCAGCCGGTGCGCTGTGACGAGCCGGCATGGTCGCTGTTGGGCATTTCGCTCGCCGGCTGGAATCTGCTCGCATCTCTGGTCATGGTCGGCTGCTGCCTCGCGGCTTTTCTGCAATCGCGGAGACTCGGTGAGCAAGCCGGATTGCGTCGAGGAACCGCATGAGCGACGCCGCGCGACATCGCTTGCCGGGCGATCGTCCTTCCGAGGAGGAGCTCGCGCGCATGCTGCGCGTCGATCACGCAGGCGAGTACGGCGCGACCCGCATCTATGAAGGGCAGCTGGATGTGCTCGGACGCGGCCGCGGCGCGGGGGCTATCCGGCAAATGGCCGAGGCCGAGAAGCGCCACCTCGCCCGGTTCGAGAAATTGTTGCAAGAAAGGCGCGTGCGGCCGACATTGCTTCACCCGCTGTGGAGTGGTGCCGGATACGCGCTCGGCGTCGCGACCGCGCTGCTGGGCGAACAGGCTGCGATGGCATGCACGGTCGCGGTCGAGGAAGTAATCGACGAGCATTACCAAGCTCAGGCCGCAATTCTCGGTGAGGACGACCCGGCACTTCGGGACACGATCCTGTCGTTTCGCGACGACGAGATCGCACATCGCGACTTCGCGATCGCGCAAGGGGCCGAGGAAAGCCCGGGCTATGACTTGATCAGCGCGGTGGTCAAGACCGGCTCGCGCGTTGCGATCTGGCTGTCTACTCGCCTCTGAATGCCTCCGTCATTGGGTAATGGCCGCGACCGCGGCCATCGCCGTGCGCGCCAACGCCGGGGCCCGAGCGCCCAAAGATCCGCCGAGGCGCCGGTAAATATGGAAGGTGGCGGACTGCAGAATGACGCCCATGATGACGGCGGCGCCCAGCGCCGGTTCGATCGGTTTCAGCCGGTTTTCGGCAACGGCGTCGTCGACGAGATCGGCTACGGCAGCGACCGGGGTGCGGGAGCCGCTCGGAATACGCGGCAGAAAGCCGTGCCGTGTGAGCAGCATGAAGCGGAATAATGACGGATCTCCGACAGGAGCGGTGCCTGTCAACCCTCCACGTAGACCATCCACGACACGCCGAAGCGGTCGGCGACCATGCCGAAACTCGGCGAGAAGAATGTCTTGGCCAATGGCATCTGCACCTGCCCGCCATCGGAGAGGGCGCCAAAGAGCCGCTCTGCCTCGGCTTCGTTGGCTGCCGTCAGCGATAGCGCAAAGCCTTGGAAGCTTGGCTGTCCGGAACACTGGCCGTCGGAAGCCAGCACCTCCGTATCGCCGATGCGAAAGCGCATATGCATCACCTTGTTCTCACTACCCGGCGGGACCATGCCCGGCTGCTGGGGTCCGGGGTGGTCTCTCCACCGCATCGGCATCGACACCTCGGCGCCGAGCGCGCGTCGATAGAATTCGGCCGCCTCCTCGCAGCGGCCGTCGAAAAACAGGTAGGGTTGGACCTGCATCAGCAATCTCCTCCTCAGGTTGAGGTAAACGGATTTGTGTACGCCGTCCACAATGCTATAACGCGGAAAATGGACGGTGTCCACATATAAAAACCGTGAGCGACGCGACAAGAAGTCCCCCGGACCGCAGCACGTATCGCCACGGCGACCTTCGACGTGCGCTGCTCGAAGCGGGGATCCGACTGGCGCGTGCCGGCGGACCCGACGCCGTCGTGCTGCGCGAAGCCACCAGACGCGCGGGCGTCGTTCCCAACGCGGCGTATCGGCATTTCGCCAGCCGATGGGAGCTCTTGCAAGCGGTCCGCGCGGCCGCCTTGTCTGCGCTGGCCGTCGCGATGGAGGCCGAGCTGGCCCGGTTGCCCTGTGGAGCCAGTCCCGCCGACGCCGCTCGTGCGAGCCTGCGGGCGATCGGCACCGCTTACCTGCGGTTTGCCCAGGAAGAAACGGGATTGTTCCACACCGCCTTCGCGATCCCCGATGAAACGCGCGGCGAACCAATTCCGGCCAAGGCCGGGAATAGCGGCCTCAACCCTTTTCAACTGTTGGGCGTCGCACTCGACAGGCTCGTCGATGCCGGCGTGCTGCCCGCCGAGCGTCGCCCAGGCGCGGAATACCTGGCGTGGGCCGCAGTGCGCGGGCTGGCCATGCTGCTCACGGACGGGCCGCTCCGCAGACTCACCTCCGCGGAAAAGGATGCGATCGGACAACGCTTGCTGGATATGCTCGAAAACGGGCTGTAGCCATGGGAGACTCCCGGCCGACTGGCGTTGACCCAAATTGGTGCTGAACCGACCGAGCGCTCTGATTTCCTGCAGAGGAGGAGAGAATGCCGAGCAATCCCAAGAACACGATATCGACCGTCATTCCGGCGATGCGGTATCGCGATGCGAATGCTGCGATCGAATGGTTATGCCAGGCCTTCGGGTTCGAAAGGCACCTCGTCGTTCCCGGCGAGAACGGCACAGTCGCACATGCGCAGCTGAGCTTTGGCAACGGAATGATCATGCTAGGCTCGGCACGCGAGGACGAATTCGGCCAATGGGTCAAACCGCCCCGGGAAACCGGCGGCATCGGTACCCAGAGCGCCTACGTTATCGTCGAAGATGCCGATGCGCATTATGCGCGCGCCAAAGCGGCCGGCGCCGAGATCGTCATGGAGGTCGAGGATCAGGACTACGGGGGGCGGCTTTATGCCTGCCTCGATCCCGAGGGCCATTTTTGGAGTTTCGGGACCTACGATCCCTGGGCTTAACCTTAGGCCGGCGTGCAGCTTTCCACGGCTGATGCGGTCGACTATCATCAATTGATGTCGATCGATAAGACGCCGCGATTTCGCTATCGCCTCGGCCTCAACCAGCCTGCCGCCAGCCCCACCGTCAGGCGGATCACCGAGATGGCCGAGGCAATCATCCGGGAGACGGATGGCGAGTTCCTGGTCGAGGTATTTCCGGAGAGCCGGCTCGGACCCGACCCCAAGATGTTCGCCGATATGCGCAGCGGCGCACTCGAATTCTTTATGGCCGGGGCGACGCTCGGCGAGGTCGCGCCGACCAGCGCACTGCCGTTGCTGCCTTTCGCATTTCGGGATTCGAAGGCCGTATTTGCGGCGCTCGACGGCGCGCTCGGCGACCAGATCCGCGGCGAGCTGGCGCAAAACGGGATCCATGCCTTCCGTCATTGCCTGCAGAACGGATTTCATCATCTGACGACCAGCACGCGGCCGATCAACACCGCCGCCGATCTCGCCGGAATGAAGATCCGCAGCCCGGGCGGCGCGATTGCCCGCGATTTCTTCGAGACTTTCGGAGCGCAGGCCGGGTATGTCCCGTTCAGCCAGATGTACGACGCGCTGAAGGCGCGCAGCTTTGACGGGCAGAGCGACCCGCTCGGTGTCGTTCTGTCGCTGCGGCTCTACAAAGTGCAAAGCTATCTGAGCCTGACCGCACATTGGTGGTCGGGTTTTACGCTGCTGGCCAACGCTAGTGCGTGGCAAGGGCTGCCGCAGGAAATCCGACAGGTCGTCGAGCGCAATGCCGAGAAATTCGCTCTGCTACAGCGCGAAGACATCGAGCAGGTCAATGCCGCCGGCGCCGAAGAGCTTGCGAGCAAGGGAATGCAGGTCAACACGGCCGATACCGACAGTTTCCGGGCTGAGCTCGACCCGTTCTACGCCCGCTGGCGCAAGAAGGCCGGCCCCGCGGCGTGGCGATTGCTCGAAAGTTATGCCGGCGGGGCTCCGGCCAGATCGTGACTGTCATTGCGAGGCGCGCGCAGCGCAACGAAACAATCTCGATCGGATGAGCGCCTCAGGGCACGAGATTGCGTCGCGGAGCCTGTGCTCGGGCGGCGCACAGCGCCGACCCCGTCGGCTCGCAATGACAACTTTTCTTTGCTGAAATAGCCTGGCACTCTATCGATAAGAATGAACCGTTTCGGCTCGACGGCAAGACAGCACTGGTGACCGGGCGGGCGCGGCATCGGCCGCGCTGGCGCTCGCCGCCGCCGGCGCTGCGTTGGTGCTGGTCAGCCGCACCGCGAGCGAGCTCGACGAGGTCGCGCGCGACCTCGCCTCCCGTGGCGGGAAGGCGCGGCCACTATGCCTCGACGTCATCCGATCGGACGCCGTGCGTGGCGCCTTCGCCGCCCGGCTCCTCGTCAAAATTTTCCGCGGCGTCAAGCCCGCAGACATCCCGGTCGAGCAGCCGGACAAGTTCGAGCTGGTGATCAACCTGAAGACCGCGCAGGCGCTTGGCCTCACCTGCCGCCACTGCTGTTGGTGCAAACAGCGGCAGGAAGCAAACGCCCAGGTCCGCGGCACGATCCTAGTCCTATGTTGAATTCCCCGATCGGGACGGTGCTCGAACCAGTAATACCAGCATCGAAAGGAGCACCAACCCGCCGATCAGTAGCCAGGCGTCGTTGAAGGCGGCGACGAGCCCGGCGCGCTCGACCAGCGGCGCCACCAGGGCGCGCGTCGCTTCGTCGACCTCGCCGATTGGCACGCCGGTGAAATGCTCGGTCGGCAGGCCGACCAGACGGGCCGCCGACGCATCGCCGGCCTGCAGACGCGCAACGATCGACGCGATATGGGCAGGCGTGCGCTGTCCGAGCACGGTGTCGATCAGCGCCAAGCCGATCGCCCCGCCGAGATTGCGCATAAGGTTGAACAAGCCGCTCGCATTCGGGACATGAAGGGGATCGAAGCCGCTCAACGCCAGCGCGGTGGACGGCAACAGACACAGCATAATGGCACCACCCCGGACCAGCTGCTGCCAGAACAATCCCCAGAAATCGGTCTCGAAGGTCATGAAGCCGTTGCCGACCAGTCCGACTGCGAGCAAGGCATAACCCGCGGCGATCAGCAGCCGAGGCTCGACTCGCCGTTCGAGGATCGTGGCAACCGGCGCCATTACCAGCTGAGCGGCGCCGGTCACCATCATGATCTCGCCGATGGCCAGTGCGTCGTAGTTTCGGATGAGACCGAGATACACCGGCAACAGGTATGTCGCCCCGTAGAGGCCGATGCCAAGAACAAAGCTGAAGCAGCACCCGACCACGAAATTATGGTCGCGGAATGCGACCAGATCGATCAGCGGCGCCGAATGGCGAAAACAGCGCCAGAGCACACCACCGGCGCAGAAGAAACAAATTCCCGCGAGCAGCAGTGCTTCCGGGCTGCCCCAGCCGCGATGAGGAGCTTCCTTGAGAACCAGTAGCAAACTACCGAGAAAGACTGCGAGCAGCGGCAGCGCGAGTAGATCGACTGAGCCGAGGTGGCGCCAGTCGGGGCGATCGATGTCCACGGCCCAGGCGACCAACAGCGCGACGACTATTCCTGGCGGCACATTGATCAGGAACAGCCAATGCCATGAATAGCGGTCGGTGATGAAGCCGCCGACGGCTGGCCCGAGTGTCGGCGCCAGCATTGCCAACAAGCCCGCGACGAAAGTCGCGCGGCTGCGCCCGAGCCCCTGGAACATCAGAAAGATCGCCGAGAAAACAAACGGGATCAAAGCGCCGCCGCAGAAACCCTGCAGGACCCGCGCCGGGATCAGTGACCAGAAGCTGTTCGACGCGGCGCAGGCCAGGCTGGCGGCGGTGAAGCCGCAGATGCAGACGAGAAAGGCGCCGCGCGTTGACATGACGCGGGTCAGCCAGCCGGTCAGCGGGATCGCAACGACCTCTGCGATCAGGTACGCCGTCTGCACCCAGCTCAATTGATCCAGCGCAATGCCGAGTCCGGCTTGGATATCGGGCAGCGAGCTCGCGACGATCTGGATGTCGAGGATCGCCATGAACATGCCGATGCTCATGGCAATGAACCCGACCCAGGCCTTTACCCCGACGGAGCCCTCCGGTGTTAGGATCGCAGTCATACTCAGGATCTTTGCGCCGCGGGTTTACACGGCGCGGCGCGGCGCCAGAACGCGCTCCTCGATGCGAATGCGTCGAGCGAGCAGCGCCAGATTGAGCACCGAGAACGTCGCCGCGACCGCCACGGCGTCAAAAGCCAGGGGCAGCACGGCGATCTCAGCGGCGACCAGCAGATAATTCGGGTGTCGTAAATAACGGAAAGGGCCGGTTCGCACGAGGGGTGCGTTAGGCAAAGTGATGATGCGCGTCGTCCAATAGCGGCCTAAGCTGGCGAGCACCCAGATCCGGCCCAGCTGGAGCACGGCGAATAGCCCGATCAGCGGCCAGTTGGGCGGGGTTGCAGCCGGCACGAATATGGCCACGCTCACAAGCCAGCCGGCGTGCAACAGGACGTAAAGCGGGTAAGCGCCGGCGTCCGCCTCCGCAGCGCCCAGCCGGCGTAGACGGGTGGTATTGCGACGCGCAAGCGCAAGCTCGATGAGCCGCTGCAATGCAACCAGACCGAGGGTCCAGTAGAGCGCGGTCACCGGTTGTCGAGAACGAGAAAGCCTGCCGTGAACCCGGGCCCGAGGGCATTCATCAGCGCGTGCTCCCACCGTGCCCCGGTAGAGCGCGCTTTGGCGAGCATCCGTTCGAGCACAAACATCACGGTCGCGGCCGACATGTTGCCGTAATCGCGCAACACCGCCCGCGCTTCGACCAGCGCGCCTTGTCCGAGGCCAAAGGCCTGCTCGAGCGCCGCGATCACCTTGGCGCCCCCGGGGTGACAGACGAAACGGTCGATCTCGGCGATCGCAAGCCCGTGACGGGCGAGGAACTCCGATACGGCGTCTTGCAGTTGCGTCGTGACCAGCTTCGGAATGTCGCGGGAGAAGATCGCTCTGAGACCATCATCGGCGACCTCCCAGCCCATCACGTCGAGGCTGCCCGGCCAGGTGTGTTCGCCCGCGGCGACCAGGGCCGGGCCCTCGCTTTCGGTCGACAGCAGCGCGGCCGCGGCGCCGTCGCCGAACAGAGCCGTCGCGACAATGTTGCTCTTCGACCAATCGTCGCGCCGGAAAGACAACGCGCAGAGTTCGACGACCAAGAAAAGCACCGTCTTGCCGGGGGCGACGGCGGCCTGACTGGCGGCGCGGGCAAGCCCGAGGACGCCGCCGGCGCAACCGAGCCCAAAGATCGGCAACCGCTGTACTGTGCTCCGCAGCCCCATCCGTTCGATCAGCAGCGCATCGAGGCTGGGCGTTGCGATTCCCGTGGTCGAAACGACGACTATGCTGTCGATGTCGCCCTTACGGCGGCCTGCCAGACGGAGCACCTGCTTGGTCGCCGCTTCGAGCAGATCGAGCGCGGAGGCGAGATAGATGCGGTTGCGCTCGGGCCAGCCGTGAGCACGGTCGTACCATTCGAGCGGCACGCAGGAGTATCGCCTCTGTATTCCCGTGTTTACGAACACCGGCAGCAGGCGATCGAGATCCGACGAGCGCCCGAACAACAGCTTGACGCGTTCGATCACGTCGTTTTGGTCGAGCGGATATGGAGGAACCGCGGTCGCGACGGCGAATAGACGCGGGACAGCCAGCATTGAGGGCACCTTACTCCCGGAGAAAGGCAATCGCAAATAGTCTCAATAGCACGCGGATCGTAACGGCAGAGAATGTTGCTGGCGCTTTGCGTCGACCAAACGAAGCGAAGCGAAATCAGATCTTCGGGAAGATATTCGGCGCCGCGGGATGATCAGGAGGAATAAGGCTGCCCATCGCTCGGTGTGGCAGGCGACGAACCAACCGTCTCGGGTCTTTCCGCCGCCACTTCTGTTTGGAGATCGGCCGGCGTAGCGGGATGCATCGCACGGTGCTGCTGACCTTCATTAGCAGCGTTCATAACCCGAAAATAATGCTCGGCATGCTGGTAAAGATTCTCTGCCGCGACCCGATCGCCACTCGTAGACGCCTCCCGCGCGAGGGTAATGTAACGCTCGAAGATTTGATGGGGCGTGCCTCGGATTTTGACGTTCGGACCGTTACTATCGAGACTCTGACTTCGCTGCGGCATCTGTTGCCGATTGCGATTGGCATTATTACTATAATTACGACCATACGGTCGGTTGCTTTGTCCTGTTCTCATGATACCTTTTGCATTGATGGTGAAGTTGGGTTGTTATCCCAAGAGAACGTATCGGAACACGTTCATTAGTCGGACGCGTTGCGCCGCTTTTTCTGCACAGCGCCACCTCTTTCGCCCCGGCACGTTAGATGGGGTGGTCGTTATTTCCAACAGTTTTTTGGCGCAATGCCCGCAGAAGCCGGCCTCCTCGGCGCCGCCTCCCTGCTCAAACCTGCGTAGAATCAAGAACCTGCCCGCTACGGCAATCCCCGAACAAGGGCGTGCCGTAGTCGCCGCTTCTCAACCGCGAACGATGCACCTCCTCACGCCAGAGCCTTCACATCGTCTACGGTCTGCTGCGGTTCGGGGCGGCGTTCGTAATCGGGATCGACATCGGCCGCACGAACGATACCGCCCCGGTCGATCACGAACCGTCCCGGCATTGGCAAGCGTCCAGCTTGGTCTCGCCGTTACGTACCGCCAGGTCATTGCCAAAGCTGAGATAGACCGCCTTCAAATCATCGGGCAATGTGAACCTGAGACCGAGCTTCGCGGCATAGGCATTGCCCGGGTCGGACAACAGGTCGAAACTAATCTTCTGCTTTTCGATCAGAGACCGGCTGGCTTCCGCCAGTTGCGGCGTAATCGCAACAATTGTCGCGCCAAGTTCCTTCAGTGTACCCGCCACTTGCTGCAAAGCATACAGCTCTGCGACGCAATAGGGTCACCAGCTGCCGCGGAACACCGTCAGGACCAAGGGCCCGTTCGCCAGAAGCTCCGACGAGCGCACCTCCGCCCCGAACGCGTTCTGCAGCGCAAACGGCGGCAGCGGATCGCCGACTTTGATCACGCCGTCCAAAATGCCTGACGAGCGCAGGTCATCCGTGGCGCGGTGCATGATCGCGCGCTTGTCCGGCGGTATGCGCTTGTCGGCCCCTTGCCGTATCGTATCCAGTCGTTCGGCGAGCGTCATGAACTTCTCCTTGAAAGACGCTTTGAACTCGTCAGCCCGTCGGATCTTATACATCAGCCGGAGAGCGCCTGGGCGAGAAAAGGCAAGCTCTCGTCCATTCGGTAATCGACACCGGTATGGTTGTCGGGGAACTCCTCGTAGCGATGCGCAATGCCGAGCTCGTTCAGCCGCCGCACAAACCGGCGGGCGCCGTAGAGCAGATTGAACTGATCCTTCTCGCCGCAGTCGATGTAGAGCGCCTTCAGCCGGCGGAGATTGTTCGCCTGCGTTTCGATCGCAACGACAGGGTCGTGCCGCAACCAATTCGCCCAGCGTTCCTCGATAACCTCGCAGGTGTCGAACGTGACTGGCAGCCGGATCCCGAGGAACTGCGTCGGATCGGGATCATAGCTGGCTGCCATCGCCAGCGCGTTGACCACCTTGAAGGAACCCTCCGGATGCTTTTGCGATGCTTCGAGCTGCTGCCACCATTTCTCGATGGAGTTGTCGGTGCCGGCAAGTGCGCGCAGGACCGCCGGCATGTCGGGCAGATAGCACAACTCGAAGCCCATATCGCCGGAATGACAGGCCGCGGCCGACCAGATGTCGGAGTGGCGCAGCGCATGGGTGATCGCGCCATACCCGCCGGAGCTCTTGCCGAACACGCCGCGGCGCCCGGGACCGCCACATCCGAAGCGCTGCTCGATAGCCGGCAGCATCTCATGCAGCAGGAAATCCTCCCATTCGCCCATCGAAGCTGAGTTGATGTATTGGTTGCCGCCCAGCCGGGTGAAGCAATCGGGAAAGGCCACGACGACAGGCGGCATGCGCTGCTCGCCGATCAGACGGTCGAGCCGTTCCGGCAGGTTCTCGCGGAAGCTCGCCCAATTCGTGTGCGACAGGCCGCTGCCCGTAAAGCCGACAAGGTCCACCAGCAACGGCAATCCTCGGCCGTCATGCCCCGCCGGTACGTATACATCGACGACTCTCGCCGGCGGATCTCCCAGCATGTTGCTCTCGAGGGCTTGGCTCTCGATAGTAAGCCGGCTGACCGAACCGATCGACCCGAAGAACTTGCGCATCGCGTGCCCTACCTCAGCTTTTGCCGATACCATCAGCAGAAATTACCAGACCTGCCCCTGCTGGCTGTGTTTTTCGCTGTATTAACAGCAAGATAAGGAGGGACCGGTTATTCGCTGTCGGGAACCGCGCCTTCGAGCTCTTCGAGCCAGACCCTGGCGGTGGCGTCGGAGGGGGCACGCCAGTCGCCGCGCGGGGATAGGGATCCGCCCGACGAGATTTTTGGGCCGTTGGGCAAAGCCGACCGCTTGAACTGGCTGAGCTCGAAGAAGCGGTAGAGGAAAACGCGCAGCCACTCTTTGATTTCGGAAAGATTGTACGCGCGTTTTGCCGTATCGGGAATGTTCGGCGGCCAGCGGCCGCGCTCCGGGTCTCCCCAGGCATTCCAGGAGAGATAGGCGATCTTGGAGGGGCGGAAGCCGAAGCGCGTCGCATAAAACAGGTTGAAGTCCTGCAATACGTAGGGCCCGACGATGCTCTCGGTCGATTGGATGACACCGTCGGCGCCCGGCGGCACCAGCTCCGGCGAAATCTCGGTCGCGAGAATATCGTAAAGAACGCGCGCAGTTTCCTCGTCGATATCGCCGGAGGCCGCGACAAACCGGATCAAATGCTGGATCAGGGTCTTGGAGACCGACGCATTCGGGTTGTAATGCGACATCTGATCGCCGACCCCGTAGGTGCACCAGCCTAGGCCGAGTTCGGAGAGGTCGCCCGTGCCGACTACCAACCCGCCGCCGTGGTTCGCCAATCGGAACAAATAATCGGTGCGCAACCCCGCCTGAACGTTCTCGAAAGTCACGTCGTAGAGGGCTTCGCCAGTGGACGAGGCATGCCCAATGTCCTTCAGCATCTGCTGCGCCGCCGGCCGGATGTCGATCTCGGCGCCGGCGACGCCGAGCGCCTTCATCAACCGCCACGCATTGGCCTTTGTCGTCTTGCTCGTCGCAAGACCGGGCAGCGTGTAGGCGAGGACATTGGTGCGCGGCATTTCCAGCCGGTCCATCACCCGAGCCGAGACGATCAAAGCCTGGGTCGAATCGAGCCCGCCCGACACGCCGATGACGAGCTTCTTCAACCCTGTCGCCTGCAGGCGTTGTGCGAGGCCCTGGACCTGGATGTTGTAGGCCTCGTAGCAGTTCTCGCGCAGCATTGCCGGATCCGCCGGAACATACGGAAAGCGTTCGACCCTTCGGCGCAGGTCGAGAGGTTCCTCGGGAGCTGCAAACGCGAACGCAACGGTACGGAATTTGGAGGTTCGCTCAGGCGCGGCGCGCGCATTGTCGCCGAAGGTATTCGTGCGCATCCGCTCCTGGCGGATGCGGCCGAGATCGACATCGGCGACCGCCATCTCCGAATGAGGCGAGAAACGCTCGGTTTCGGCGAGCAGATCACTCAACTCACAGATGCCGGCTTGGCCGTCCCAAGCGAGGTCTGTCGTCGAACTCGCCGGCGCCGGCCGCAGAGTAGGCATAGGCCGCGATGCAGCGGGAAGCCTGCGATGCGCACAACAGGCGGCGCATCTCCGCCTTGCCGACCGTGATGTTGCTGGCGGATAGGTTAAGCAGGATTTCGGCCCCGGCGAGCGCCGCATCGGTGCTCGGCGGGTGCGGCACCCACAAATCCTCGCAAATCTCGACATGGAACATGAACGCCGCGTTTCCCTGCGCGACGAACAGCAGATCTCGGCCAAAGGGCGCTTCGTGTCCGGCTATATCGATCGACTGACCGACAATGTCCTCGCCGGAGGTGAGTTGCCGCCGCTCGTAAAATTCCCGGTAATTCGGCAGATAGACCTTGGGCACGACGCCGAGCAGCATTCCGCGATGGACGACCACGCCACAATTGTAGAGGTGTCCCCGGTGGCGCAACGGCGCCCCGACGACGAAGACCGGGAAGAGGTCGCGACTGGCGGAGATCAACCGATCGATCTGCCGCTCCACTTCGTCGAGCATCGCGTCCTGGAACAACAAATCATCGATGGCATAGGCGGAAATGCCCAGCTCCGGGAACACCATCAAGGCGATGCGGGCCTTGTCGCCCGATGCGAGGAGATCCAGGACATTGTCGGCGTTCTGCCGCGGATCGGCGACTGCGACATGGGGAACGCAGGCTCCGAGGCGGACGAATTCGTGGCTGTAAGGCGAAAAGAACGAGGCCATTCGTCCTCCCTCACGATCTCGATCTGCCGGATTTCATCATCGCCCACACTACTGCGATAATTCCGAACACGGTCAGACCGCCAAAGACGAGCAATACTGTATTGGCGGACCCGATCAGACGGTCGCCGACATCGCCGACGGCATCGCCGGCAAACAGCAGCATCGGTGCCCAGACGATCGCCGAGGTGACATTGGCGAACCAAAACCGGTCGCGCCGCATTTGCATGATGCCCGCCGCGAGCGGTATCACAGCGCGCACCGGGCCGAAAAAGCGGCCGATGAAAACGCTCTTTCCGCCGTGCTTCTGAAAAAACCGGATGCCGTTCGGCAACAGGTCCGGATTGCGCGTGAAGGGCCAGATCCGGCCGATCCCGCCGCCATAGCGGTGACCGAGCCAGAACGAGACCGAAGTCGCCGAGCACCGCCCCGATGACCGCCCCAACCAGAACCGGCCAATAAGGCAGCGACCCGGCCGACATCAATGTCCCGGCAACGATCAGGATCGATGTGCCGGGAAAGAGCAGGCTCAGAAACGCGAACGACTCGCCAAACGCGGTGACGAACATCACCGGAAAGGCCCAGCTCGAATGCGCGGAGATGAAGGTCAGCGTCGGCTGTACGATCGATTCCATGGTCCTCTATATAGGAGACCAGCCGCGGCACACTCTGTCTTCGCTCGTCAAATATTTGACCCTCTTTGCTCATCATGATATGTTTCGCTCATGATTACGGCAGATCAAATCCGCGCTGCACGCGCGCTCTTGCAGCTCGACCAGAGTAAGCTTGCGCTTCTGGCTCAGGTATCGCTCGCCACCTTGCGCCGCAGCGAAAGCGGGGCGGAGAAGGCTCGCGTGTCAGCAAGAGCCGTTTCGTCGATCCAGCGTGCCCTGGAGGCGGCCGGAGCGGAATTCATTCCCGGCGGGGTTCGCCGAGGACGGAGGCGCAGCGCCGCCGAGGTGGATGAACGATTTCGCCGAAATCATGGCGATTGCGAATGAATCGGGAAAGCTCGCGACAGCAAACCCAGGCTTTGACGAACAGGATTTGTATGATGAGTTCGGACTGCCGGCGTGATCGTCATCGATACTTCTGCGATGATCGCGATTCTCAGACGAGAGAATGAGGCAGAGCCATTTGCGCGCGTCATTGCGGAAGCGGAGCGCTGCTTTTTTTCCGCTGTTGGGCTCCTTGAGGCGTCGATGGTGATGATCGGGCGCGGCCTGCCCGAGGTGGTGAACCTGCTCGACGCACTATTGCAGGAGCTGGCCATTGAAATCGTCCCTTTTGACCAAGAGTTGGCGCGCGAAAGCCGAGGGGCATTCATTCGCTTCGGTAAAGGGCGGCATTCCGCCGGGCTTAATTTCGGTGATTGCGTGTCCTATGCTCTGGCGCAGACACGAGGGCTCCCACTGCTGTACAAAGGCGACGACTTCGCGAAAACAGACGTGATCGGCGCTTTGCGGTAACCGCCTACTCGTCAAGGTTTTGTCGTGCCGACGCCAGAGATGCGGCTGGGAGGATGCTTTCCGAGGAGATCCGCGCGTTGGTAGGCGGCTGCGTCGCGCTATCAGGCCCGGGCGAGATAGCACTGGTCGCGTTGCTGCCGCTGACCGAAACCGGAAAGTTCATGCGCTCCAAACCTCGCGCCCGGAAGGATTTCACCATAGAGCAAGGGATCACTCGGAGAAAAAATCATCTCCGCGATCTCCATGCCTTCGTGGTAAATAATTCGCGGAGAATACAGATGACCACACTTGACGTGCGGGAAAAAGCCCGACGCATCGTCGAATTGTTTTGGAGCCGTCAGCCGATCGAAATATTGCCGGCCGATCTTTATCCGGCAGACCTCGACGAAGCTTACGCCATTCGACATGCATTTCAGGAAATCGAAGAGCGGAGAGGACGGGGTGTGGTCGCTGGTTATAAGATCGGGCTTACGACACCGATCATGCAGAGAGCTCTGCGGGATCGACGAACCCTGCTACGGCGCGATCTTCGTCGCGCGAGGTTCATCACCGCCGCGCCGAGCTCACGGCCCGCGACTATTGCCGGCTCGGGGTCGAGACCGAGATCGCCTTTCGGCTTGGCGACGACCTGCCGCAAGGCGGCGATCCCGGCGAGATCGCCGCGGCGGTCGAAAGCTGCATGGCGGCAATCGAGCTGATCGAAGATTTGCATTATGACTACAAGCGGCTCGACGCTGCGGCGATGGTGGCCGGCAATGTATGGAATGCAGGGGTGGTGCTCGGAACGCCGGTGATCGACTGGCGGACCCGAGACTTGGCTCGGGCTACGGCGCGGCTCTCGATCAACGGGCAGGAGATCGGCAGCGGAAACGGCGGCGATGTGATGGGCCACCCGCTGAACGCGCTCGCCTGGCTCGCGGACAAGCTTGCGGCAGCACGAACCCCATTGCGGCGCGGGATGATCGTCATGACCGGCAGCATGGTCCCGATCCAATATCCGGTGGCCGGAGACCGGGTGGTGATTGAGGTTTCCGGCCTCGGCACCGCGGAGCTGGTCTTGAGCTGAGGCGACCGGATAACAGCCGGTCGGGGAGGTTTCGATGTTTTGGGTAGTCGTAGCACTTTTGTACTTCGTGCTGGCGGCGGTGGCGCCGAGCATCCTCGGCCTGTTCGTCAATCGTGCGCGGCCGGATTTCGGGACGCTCTCGCTGTCGCTGCGCATCGTCTTTGTGGCGATCGCGCTGATCTGTCTGGCTGCGACGTCGTACGTTCATGTCGAGTCGGACGAAATCGCCGTCCTCAACAAGATTTACGGGACCACCTCGCTGCCCGGCGAGCACATCATCGCGACCAATGGAGAAAAGGGTCCGCAGGCCGAGATCCTCACCCCCGGCTGGCATCCCTGGTTTCTCGTCAATGTCATCTATCAGGTCGAAAACAAGAAGGTCGTTTCCATCCCGTCGGGTAAATACGGGTTTCTGAACGCCAAGGACGGGGCGCCATTGCGGCCCGACCAGTTTCTGGCCGATGCGTTTGCCGCCGGGCATGAGCTGGATATGCTCGACGCCGAGTACTTTCTCACCCATGGCGGTCAGCGGGGACCGCAGACGACGGTCCTGACGCCGGGAAATTACCGGCTCAACACCTATCTGTGGGACATCAGCGTCTATAACGCCGTCGATGTCGCCGAAGGCTTTGTCGGCGTCGTCAAATCCAACGTCGTCAACTCGGTGCATTTCGGCAATTTGGCCGCAGACAAGCCGGCCTCCTGCCAGCAAAAGATGGTGTCGACGAATGCGAGCGGCGAAGCCGTCGTCGCCAAGGAAGCAAAAACCGATGAAGGCAAGCTCACCGCGATCCTCGTGCCGGTCGGCTGCATCGGCATCTGGGAAAAGGCGCTGCAACCGGGGCGCTATTACGCCAATGAAGCGGCCTACAAGGTCACGATGATGAGCACCCGGGTGCAGACCTGGGAGTTCAAGGGCGGCTACAAGAGACGTTACATCGATCTGAGCCTCGATCAGGCGGGCAGCCTGACCCAGTCGCAACACGAGCAGGATGTTCCGGTGCCGCCGGGGTCGGCCGACCCGGCGATCACGCTGGTTGTCGAGGGCTGGCTGGTGCCGCTCGAGCTGCGAGTTCTCGCCCAGGTGACCCCCGACAATGCGCCGTTTGTCGTGGCGTCGGTCGGCGGGCTGCCCGAGATCGAGAACAACATCATGGTCCCGACCATCCGCTCGATCGTCCGCAACGTCGTCGGCGCCCAAGGCCGGCACGTCCTGGACCTCGCCGACAATCGCGCCGAGCTCGAGCACGCGGTCGAAGATGCGATCCGCCCCGAGGGATTGCGGGCAGGGATCGTCATCAAGGAGGTCAAGTTCGGTGATCCGGCCTTGCCGCCCGAGCTGCTGGTTTCGCGAAAGCGCCAGCAATTGGCCGATCAGCTTCAGGTCACCTACCAGCAGGAGCAGAAGGCGCAGACGCAACGGATCGAAACCGAAAAGGCCCGCGCGACCGCCGAGCAGCAGCACCAGCTCGTCGAAGCGGTGATCGGCGTTCAGGTCTCCGAGCAGAACAAGAACGCGGCAAAGCTTCGCGGCGAAGGCCAGAAGCTCGAGCTCGAGGAAGTCGCGCAAGGTCAGCGGGCGCAAGCCGATGTGCTCGGGCAGGACCGGGTGCTGACGATCACCCTCGTTCAACAACTGCTGAAGACCATTCAGGAAAAACCGGAGGTCGTTTCGCTGATCGGGCGGCTGGTGCCGCAGACGGTGGTGTCCACGGGGGCCAGGGGACGCGAGCCTCGACAGCGCTGCGGCGATCTTCGGCGCGCTGCTCAACAACGGCGGCGGCGCGACGCCGGCATTGACGGGGCAATCCTCGAAGAAGTGAGTGTGTATCGCAATGGCGCACCCGATAGTCTACGGCCCGGCCGGCAGCACCTATGTATGGAGCGCGCGTTTGGCCCTGGCGGAAAAAGGCGTCACGCACGAGTTGGTCGACGTGCCGTTCGGCGCCCATCGGCAAGAGCCGCACCTCTCGCGCCAGCCTTTCGCCAAGGTCCCCGCCTTCGAGCATGACGGCTTTGCGCTCTACGAGACGCAGGCGATCATGCGCTATGTCGACGAGCGGTTTGCCGGGACGCCGCTGCAGCCCGAAGACGTGCACGAATGGTCGCGGATGAACCAGATCATCGGCATTGTCGACGCCTACGCCTGGCCCAGCATTGCCGGCGCGATCCTGTTCAACCGCATATTGGTGCCGCGCCTTCTCGGCGGCACTCCGGACGAGGCGGCGATCGCGGCGGCGCTGCCGCGCGCCCGCCTGTGCCTGTCGGAAATCGACCGCCTGATGGAGGACCACCGGTTCCTCGCCGGCGCCCATGTCAGCCTCGCCGATTTGATGGTGATCCCGCTGCTCTATTACTTCGGCAATGTGCCGGACGGCCGCGCACCAATGGCGGAGCACCCGAAACTGCAGAACTGGGTTAAGCAGATGGAGACGCGGCAGAGCTTTCAGGTGACCAAGCCCGCTCCGTTCTAAGTTGGGCCCTTATACGCCGCGGCAGATCACGTTGAGGAGCGCCTGGCGCTTTTCGACGGTGACGGCGCGCACGGCGCGGTCGAGCGCTGCGGGCAGGACGGCCGGGTCCTCGACCCGCTCGCCATAGCCGCCGGCAGCGGCGCAGACCTCTTCGAAGGCCGGCAATTCGTCGAGGTCGATCAAGGGCGGCTTGTTGCTGCGCGCCGCTTCGCCCTGCGGGATACATGCCCAAGGTGGCGCGGCGCACCGCACCCCACATCGAATTGTTCATGACGACGAACAGTATCGGCAATTTGTGCATGGCCGAAGCGTGGTGGACGGCGACCGGATTGCCGAACAGATGCGAGCCGTCGCCGAGGACGGCGATGACCAGGCGGTCGGGCGCGGCGAGCTTGGCGCCGAGCGCGGCGCCGCCGCCCCAGCCGAGACCCGACGCCGTGCTCGAACCGAAATAGCTCCCCGGGCAGGTTCGACCCGCAATGCTCGGGCATCAAGGTGTATTCGTTGACGATGATCGCATCCTCGGGCTTGACCCGAGCGATGCAGGCGCTGGCCCAGGCCATGTGGATCGGGCGCATGGTCGCGACGCTCTCGCGCGTCTTCTGCCAGGCGGCGACGAGCGCCTCGCGCTGTTCGGCGACGCGACGCCGACGTTCCGACACGGCGGAGGCGGAGACGTGCCGGTCGAGGGCGGCGCCGAGCTCCGGCAACGCCGTTGCGGCGGCTCCGGTCACCGCGAGATCGCACGGAAAACCGCGGATCGGATAGCGCGAAAACAGTGGATCGACGCCGAGATGAACGACTCGGCACTCGGGCCGCGGCGCCTCGAGGCTCGGGATCCACGGGACATCGCATTCGAGGACGAGGATCGCGTCGGCGCCGTCGAGATAGGGTCCCGCGTCATAGCCGAGATGGCACGGATGGTCGGCGGGAAGGCACAAATGACGCGGACGGTGCTGCACGACCGGGATCGCGAAGCGCCGAGCGAAATCGGCGAGAGCTTCGACCGCCGCCGGGTCGCGCCCGGCGCTGGCGGTAATGATAAGCGGGTTTTCGGCCGCGGCGAGGATACGGGCCGCCTCCTCGATCGCGCCCTTGTCGGGACCCGGCGGAGCGGCAGAGACGCGGCGTGCCGGGCTATCGTACGAGAAGCCCGGGCAGCGGCGCCGCCAGGACTTCGCGCGGCAACGACAAATAGACCGGCCCGCCGGGCGAGGTAGTTGCGATGGAAAGCGCACGGTCGATCACCGTTTCGAGCTGCTGGCCGTTGCGCAATTCGTAGTCCCATTTGACGGTCTCGCGCAGCATGCCGGCCTGATCGAACATCTCCTGCGCCCAGTGGATATAGACGTCGCGGGCTCCCAGAAGGCCGCTCTCGGTCAATGGCGAGCGGCCGGCGGTGAACAAGATCGGCACATTCTCGCGCGCCGCGTTGAGCGCGCCGCAGATGCCGTTCGCGGTACCGACGCTGACATGCACCATGACCGCCGGCACGCGGCGCGTCACCATTGCGTAGCCATGCGCCATCGAGAAGGCGAGGTTTTCGTGCGTCGCGAGCACCGGCTGCGGCACCGGCATGCCGGTCCGCGCCGCTTTCGCGAACGCCTCGACGAGCGGCGCGAAATCGGTCCCGGCATTGGCGAACAGATACTCGACCCCGCGCTCGGCGAGCAGCGCCAGATAGGCCTCGGCCACATTGTCGACCGCGAGTTCTTTGCGAGGCATGAGTCCCTCCAGCGCCGACCTCGATCGTCACACGATACATCCCTTGTCTCGCTCAGGACAATTTTCGCATCGGGATTTGCCGGACAGGCGGATGCGAGCCACCCGCCGACCGGTAGAACAGCTGAGCATGGTCGCTTTGCTTCGGCCTTTTAATACGTGCTTGCAATGGCAGTATGCAGCGGCACGGCGCAGTGCCCGCGAGCCGGTGACCCGACCGAAATAAATGCAAGCTGGGACCCGGGCGTGACCCTGGCGCTCGTCTGCTTTAAAAGAAAATGGCCGGAACCAAAGTTCCGGCCAAGTTTGAACAGGGAGGCTTCACGTCTGGGAGACGTAAGGGTCCGCAGACCCTCTCCCCGGGCACAAGTCCCGGGAACCTGTCGCGATCAACTCGATCGCGTCTCCCGAAAGATGCACTTTTAAGCGCAGTTCCACCAGACGGAAATTCTTCTGGCTCGTCTGCAAAAACTGCAACTCTCTGAGAAAACTCTGCAGCATTACGTTCAGCTGAGCCGCGTTTCGGCGACTTTCCGCAATAGGAAATCACGGAACACACTGATGCGTTTGGAGGTCCGCAGCTCTTCCGGGTAGACAAAATAAGCCTCTACCGGTGGACCAATCAGCTCTGGGAGGACCCGTATCAGCTCAGGGTGCTCATTCGCTATGAAATCCGCCAGCGCCGCAATCCCCAGCCCGCTGAGCACCCCGCGCAGAATGGCGTAGAAATTGTTGACCGCGAGGATCGGCTTGCGTTCCTGCCCGGGCTTTGTGCCGGCCTCTAGCAGCCAATTGACGTTTTGCACCGGCGGGCGGGTATCTTCTCCGAAGACGATGACCCGGTGTTTGTCGAGATCCTCCGGTTTCTGCGGCATACCGTGTTTTTTTATGTATTCCGGCGCGGCATAGACGTGGGTCGGCACGCTGACGAGGTGACGCTGGATCAAATCCGGCTGGCGAGGCGGCGACATGCGAATTGCCACATCGGCTTCCCGCATCGACAGGTCGAGCTCCGAATCGTCGACCACGAGAGTGACCTGGATTTCGGGGTAAAGATCGAGGAACTCCCGGATGCGCGGGGTCAACCAAGTCGAGCCGAACGCAACGGACGAGGTGATTTTGAGTGGTCCCTTGGGCCGATCCTTCGATTCCGAGATCATGCCTTCGGCCATCGACAGCTTCGCGAACACCTCGCGCGCGGTGCGGAACAGGAGTTCGCCTTGCTCGGTCAGGATCAGCCCGCGAGCGTGACGATGAAACAGAGGAACGCTGAGGCTCTCCTCGAGCGCGCTGATCTGACGGCTCACGGCGGATTGGCTGAGGTTCAGCGATTTGCCCGCATGGGTAAAGCTTCCTGCCTCGGCGACGGCGTGAAATACCCTCAGCTTGTCCCAATCCATCCCGTTCCCCCTGGCAACGACTTTCCAGAGTCGATTGCCCGCCTCCTAATCGGCCGCGCGCATGGTCGCAGCTTCCTCCTGAGCCGCGAGAAACTTCTCTGCCTCGAGTGCCGCCATGCAGCCCAATCCGGCGGCGGTGACCGCCTGACGGATAGATCTTGTCCTTGACGTCGCCCGCGGCATAGACCCCGGGGATCGCCGTTTCGGTCGAATCGGGGCGCGTGATGGCGTAGCCCTCAGCGTCGAGCGGGAGCTGGCCCGCCACGAACCCGGTCACCGGCGTATGGCCGATCGCAACGAACACCCCGTCGCAAGGGAAGTCGGACAGCTTGCCGGTGCGCGTGTTGCGCAGGCGCACCCCGGTCACCGTTGGTGGTTCGCGCACTCCCAGGATTTCCTCGACGACGCTGTCCCAGATGATGCCGATCTTCGGATTGCGGAACAGCCTCTCCTGCAGGATCTTTTCCGCTCTCAGCGCGTTGCGGCGATGGATCAGAGTGACCTGTCGCGCGTGGTTCGTCAGATAGATCGCCTCCTCGACCGCGGTATTGCCGCCGCCGACGACCACGACGTCCTTGCCGCGGAAAAAGAACCCGTCACAAGTTGCGCAGGCTGAAACGCCGAAACCGCGGAAGATTTCCTCGCTCGGGATACCGAGCCAGCGGGCCTGCGCGCCGGTGGCGAGGATCACGGTCTCGCCGACATAGATATCCCCCGAATCGCCCTTGGCGACGAATGGCCGGCGTGCGAGGTCGATCTCGGTGATCATGTCGAGAATGACCTTGGTGCCGACGTGCTCCGCTTGCTGTTGCATCTGCTCCATCAACCACGGACCTTGGATCACCTCGGCGAAGCCGGGGTAGTTCTCGACATCGGTGGTGATTGTCAGTTGGCCGCCCGGCTGAAGGCCGGTCACGAGGATCGGCTGCAGGTTGGCCCGCGCCGCGTAAATCGCCGCCGTATAGCCGGCCGGTCCCGCCCCAATGATGAGGACCTTGCTGTGGTGACGCTCGGACATAGCGGCATCCTTAGAATTTCACACATTATATAACATTTTTCGGAATATCGGCGTGAGGAGATGCGGCTCGCGCTAGAATCCGAACATGTGGTCGAGACTGAAGGAGCCATCGCCGCCCAGCAGCCCGTGATAGCCGAAGAGCCGGCAGGTCGTATCGCGCACGATGACGTAGGCTCCTGTCCCGGCCCGGGCGCGGGTCGCTTCGTCGAACAAGCTTCGATAATACCATAGCCGGGAGCCCGAGCAGGGAATGGCCAGGCGCGAACGCGCAACCTCGCAACCGGTGGCGTCGTAGAGGATGATGTCCGTGTCGCTCGCCGGGAGCCAAGGCCGGGACGCGGGGTAGATCAGATGGCAAAACGTGTCGTAAACCGGCTCGCCGAGCCTCAGAAATAGTCGGGTCGACAATCCCGGCGGGCGCCCGCTGTAGGATTGCGGCTCGTCGCGATAGGTCAGAATCGTATTGAAGACGTGTGCTCCGAAACTGGTCTCGGCGGCATGACCGCTTTGCCGATGACGATAGCGAAACAAGGCATGTAGCCACCCGTCTCCCTCGCCGCCGCCAGAGAAGTCGTAGACCAGCTCGATATGGCCATACCCGCAGTCGAGCAGCACCGAGATCATCGATCTCGTCCAGATCGAGCACGGTCGCATGGGCGCGCGGGAGCCGCCCAAAGGGGTGCCTCAGCACCTCCCGGCCGTCGGGGTCGTAAACAATCGCGGCGATCGGCAGATCGGTTTGGGAGACCGCCATCGGGCGTCGGCAGCACCAAGCTCTTCCAACATTCGCGTGGCATCAGTGGGGCCGGCAGCAGATAGCCCTTGCCGAGCATGGCTTCGAGCTTTGGAAGCTCCGGGTCGGGTCGCAGATCAGCCCGTTCGACATTGACGTGCGCCATACGTCGGCGACCCCGCTCGAGGACCTCGTAGCGTGGGCGCACGACGTGCTTGCCGGCCCGCAGCTCGATTTGCTTCGGCCACGCGATATCGGGCAACAACTCAGAAACCTCGACAGCGCGCGTGGCGAAAGGCGCGATCGGATCGCGGAAAGGCACAACTCGCTCCTCACCCATCGGAGCGAGGCCGATGGCGCCCGGCGGAATCGTCACCGCGTGGCTGTTCTGGATCCATAACAGTATCCGTTCGCCGGGAGCGGGAGCCGGGAGGCCGGCGTATCGGTCGGCCGGCCAAGCGTTGGCGTCATGCGTGCAGGTAAGCGTTCCGACGCGCTCTCCGTCAGCCGGGCTGCCCCCGTCGAAAATGTCGAGCGCATATTTGACGACGTCGTGCCCGGCCGCGCCGACGACGTGCAGAAAAAGCTGTCCGCAAAACTCCGGAAGTCGAAATCGCTCCCGAATTTCCCGACTGTCGAGAATGATCGTGCTCGCGGCGTGCTTGCAGTCCTCGCACCATTCGGCCAACACGCTACCGTCACCGGCAAACAACGTCATCCAGCAGCTGACGCCGCCGGCTCCGTATCCGGACCAGTAATTCGCTGTCACCAACCGGGTGTGCAGGCCGTCGCCATCGCGAAAAAAAACAAAGTTAGTGGCGAAATTGAGCGGATCGAGGTAGCGGCGACTGTTGGTCAATCGATCCGCCGGTATTCGTAGCGCGTCAAGGCTGAACACCTCGGCGCTTTCGGGCAGATATGGGCGCATCTGCGCGACTATGCGCTCGGAATCGAAGGCGGCGACAAATACGGTACGCGCTCGGCAGCAAGCAAGTTCGGTGATAGGCCGCGTTCGGCGGCCGAGGACGATACCGCCGACACGCGCCACTTGCTGGACAAAGACGCCGGCAATTTCGATCCGATCGAAATCGTAGAACGCACTGAAGGCTTCAAGCGCGCCGCCCGCATCGTAAATGGCGATCGGGCCGTGGCGCGCGAGCTGGTCGATAAGAGCGCGCCCGGGCCGAGCGGCAGCCGGGTGGGTCAGCGCCTTGTATAGCGTGTTCCCGCCACGGGCATTGTCGAAGGTTTCGATGCGAAGGGCCATGATGATCAGCCTGTTCCCGGAGCCGCAATCCGCCCTCGTCGAGATATTACATTCCTGGCGGTCGGCGCAGCCAAACGGCGCCGCCTTTCCGCAGATCCTCGGTGGTGCGGCCTACCTTCGCCGCCGAATCGAGTGCTCCGCAGCACTCTGGCGACGCTCACCCTTCAGCGATGCCGAGCCTCTTCGAGGACGAGTTCGCGCAAAGCCGCGCCGGCGCGAGCCGTATCGTCCGGGATCGGGTAGCGCCACGATTCGATCCGGCCGGAGAATGGTCGGGTAATGCCGGCCGCCTGCATTGCGGCGTGAAACCGGGCGAATTTGGCATTGCCGCCGTCGAGATCGAGGATATGCACCGGTTTTCCAGTCGCCGCTGCCTCGCTGATCATCGAGACCGAGTTGGCGGTTACCATAAAGGCGTCAGCTAGAGCGAGATAAGCGAAATAGGGGTTCTCCCCGCGACCGTCCCAAATTGCCACCGGCAAGTTTCCGAGCCGGTCGCGCAAAAGCCCGGTGCCGGCTGCCCCAGTGCGACGCGACGGCGTCACCAGCGCCGAGCCACCCTGTGCACGAAGAACGCCGGCAACCGCATCGGCAATTTCGCCGAGCCGTCGAAGCGTTAACCGGTACGCCTTGTTCGCGCCGCCGATCAGCACCGACAGGATTGGCCGCGGCACCGCCGCGAGAGCTGGGAAGCGGCCACGCTCGGCCGCCAGTCGGGCTCTCGTTACCCGGTGGACGGCGCCGCGAGTCACGATTACCTGCGGGCCGCGCAGACGGTCGTGCTCGGGGACCACAAGGAGATCGAACTCGCTACGCCCGACACCCGGGTCCTGGATCTGCGCCGCCACGGATGCGCCCACCGCTCGCCCGCCGGATCGCCAAGGCCGGCATCGCCGTGTTGCGGCCGCAACCGATGACGAGGTCTGGCCAGGGCGGCGAGAGCGTCGGTTCGGTCGCGGCAAAGGGGAGGAACCAGAGCCTGGGCGGCAGGCTTGTCCAGGGGAAACGAATATGGAGTTGTCTTTCGATAAAAGAGAAGCCGGCAGCCTCGGCTAGGCCGAGCGCCTGGCTGGCCATCCCGGCCTTGCCATCATGCAAGACCCAGGTGACGGGCGACACTGCGTTCGATCGCAGCAACAGACGGCAAGGCCATGTGGTCGTTTACGAAAACCACTCGGGAACAGCAAGCCGATGAGAGCTCGGCGCAACAAAATTGCGCGCACGCGGAACCGTGCCTATGATCCGTGGATCGAGGAAGAGGGGACCGGATGCGGCGAATCAGACTCGACCGTATCGACCGTCGCATATTGCGGAACCTGCTGACCGATGGGCGGATGACCAATGTCGAGCTGGCGCGGCGGGTCGGCATCTCGGCGCCGCCTTGCCTGCGCCGGGTGCGCGCTCTCGAAGAGGCCGGGATGATCCGCGGCTATCATGCCGATCTAGCCCCCGAGGCACTCGGCTATGCTGTGACGGTTTTTGCCCAGGTCGGGCTTTTGAGCCAAGCCGAGGCCGATCTCAGAGCCTTCGAACACCTCGTCGGCACTTGGCCCGAGGTGCGCGAAGCCTACATGCTGGCCGGAGAAACGGATTTTCTGTTGAAGATCGTTGCACCCGACTGGGACAGCTATCAGCGATTTCTCAGTGCCAAGCTCACCTCGGCGCCCAATGTGAGCCACGTCAAATCGGCCTTGATGCTCCGCATGTCGAAGAACGAGCCGGGCGTCCCGATCTCCGAGCAGACGAGCCCGCAGCAAGAAGCTGAGGAGACGGCGCTGGCTTGAACCGGGCACCCAGGCATGCAGGCGCAACGCCTCGCCTTAACCGAATGCGACGGTGACGACCTCGTAGGATTTCGCGCCGCGCGGGGTTGCGACTTCGACGCTGTCGCCCTTGCCCTTGCCGATCAGCGCACGCGCCAAGGGCGAGGTTACCGACAAGCGGCCGGATTTGATGTCGGCTTCGTCCTCGCCGACAATTTGAAAGGTCTGCTCCTCGTCGGTTTCCTCGTCCGCAAGGGTGACCTTCGCGCCAAATTTGATGCTCGAACCCGAGAGCTTGGAGACGTCGATCACCTCCGCCCGCGCCACTTTATCCTCGAGCTCGATGACCCTGCCCTCGATGAAGCTCTGCCGGTCACGGGCAGCGTGGTACTCGGCGTTTTCGGCCAAGTCCCCGTGGTCGCGCGCCTCGGCGATGGCGCGGATAATGGCTGGCCGATCAATAGTTTTCAGCCGCTTCAACTCCTCCCGGAGCCGATTGAAGCCCTCGGCCGTCATCGGGATCTTGTTCATCGCGAAACGCGTTCGGATCCTGCTGTCGAATATCAACTACCGCGGCAAGTGGCCGCCGCGGAGCCATCAAAGGTATGATTGCAAGGGGGCAACTTCAAGGTTCCCGGACCGCAACGCCGCGATCGCCTGGACTGCCGCGCGAGCCCCAGCAACCGTCGTATAATACGGGATCCCGTTGGTCAGGGCCGTGCGCCGCAGGCTGAAGCTGTCGGCGATCGCCTGCACCCCCTCGGTCGTGTTGAATACCAGCTGGACCGCGCCGCTCAGCATATGATCGACAATATGCGGGCGGCCTTCGCGCACCTTGTTGACTGGCGTGACGGGTAACCCCGCGGCGCTCAGAGTTTCGGCGGTGCCACTCGTTGCCACCAGCGAGAACCCCATCTCGATCAGTCGGCGACAAGGCTCGACCAGCATCCCCTTGTCCTGATCTCGCACCGAGACGAAAACACAGCCTTCGAGCGGCAGGTTGGTCCCGCTCCCGAGTTGGGACTTTGCGAAGGCGCGCCCGAAATCGCTGTCGAGCCCCATCACTTCCCCGGTCGATTTCATCTCCGGGCTGAGGATCGGATCGACCCCGGGAAACCGCGCGAACGGGAATACCGCCTCCTTTACCGCAACATGCCCGCCGGCCCGCAGACGCTTGCCGGCTATGTCCTCGCTCCAGTTGTCGTGGGGCGCGCCGGCCATGATTCGGGCCGCAATCTTGGCGATCGGCACCCCGGTGGCCTTGGCGACGAACGGCACGGTGCGTGAGGCGCGCGGATTGACCTCCAGGACGAAAATCACACCGTCTTGCACCGCGAATTGAACATTCATCAACCCGACGACGCCGAGAGCGCGGGCCAACGCGACCGTCTGCCTTTCGATTTCGGCGATCGTCGCCGGGCTCAGGCTGTAAGGCGGCAGCGAGCAGGCGCTGTCTCCCGAATGGATCCCGGCCTCCTCGATGTGCTCCATGATGCCGGCGATCTCGACTTGCCGGCCGTCGGCGACGGCATCGACATCGACCTCGATCGCGTTCCGCAGGTAGCGGTCGATCAGTACCGGACTGGTCCCGGATACCGAGACGGCATGCGTAATGTAGCGGTGCAGCCCGGCCGCATCGTGCACGATCTCCATCGCGCGGCCGCCGAGGACATAAGACGGGCGGATCACGACGGGATATCCTATATCGAGCGCGATCGCTTCGGCTTCGCTCGCCGAATGCGCCGTTCCATTGTCGGGCTGACGCAAGCCGAGACGGGTCAGGAGACCCTGAAACCGCTGTCTGTCCTCCGCCAGATCGATTGCATCGGGCGAGGTGCCGAGTATCGGGATTTCGGCGCGCTCCAGCCCCGCCGCCAACTTCAGCGGGGTCTGACCGCCGAATTGGACGATAACGCCGAGAAGCGTGCCGCGGCGTTCTTCGACGCGCACGATTTCGACCACATCCTCCGTCGTCAGCGGCTCGAAATAGAGCCGGTCGGAGGTGTCGTAATCGGTCGACACGGTTTCGGGATTGCAGTTGACCATGATCGTTTCGATCCCGGCGTCGCGCAGGCTGTAGGCCGCGTGCACGCAGCAGTAATCGAACTCGATCCCTTGGCCGATCCGGTTCGGTCCGCCGCCGAGAATGATCACCTTGCGCCGGTCGCTCGGATCGGCTTCACACTCCGGCGGCGTGAAACCGTCCCCCTCGTAGCAGGAGTACATGTACGAAGTCGGCGATGGGAACTCGGCGGCGCAGGTGTCGATGCGCTTGTAGACCGGTTGCAGATCGAGGTGCCGTCGCCGCGCCGAGACGGCCTCCTCATCGAGCTTCGCGAGCTTACCGAGCCGGGCATCGGAAAAGCCCATCTGCTTCAGGCGCAGGAAAGCCGTGCGGTCCCGCGGCAGCCCTTCCCGGCGCACTCGCTCCTCAACCTCCACGATCTCACGGATCTGCTCGAGGAACCACGGCTCGAACCGGCAGGCGGCGTGGATTTCGGCGGTGTCGAGGCCATGCCGATAAGCCTGGGCAATCAACAGCAGGCGCTCGGGGACGGGTTTCGCCAGCGCCGCCTTGACCGCCTCCTTGCCGGCGCTCTCCACCCCCTCGATCGCGACCTCGTCAAAGCCGGTGAGGCCCGTCTCCATCGAGCGCAATGCCTTCTGCACCGATTCGGCAAAACTGCGGCCGATCGACATCGCCTCGCCGACCGATTTCATCGACGTCGTCAGCAGCGGCTCGGTGCCCGGAAACTTCTCGAAGGTGAACCGCGGCATCTTGGTGACGATGTAGTCGATCGTCGGCTCGAACGACGCCGGTGTGATGCGCGTGATCTCGTTGGAGAGCTCATCCAGCGTGTAGCCGACCGCCAATTTGGCGGCGACCTTGGCGATCGGAAAACCGGTCGCCTTGGAGGCGAGCGCCGACGAGCGCGATACCCGAGGGTTCATTTCGATGACAACGAGCTGGCCGTCGGCTGGATTGACCGCGAACTGCACGTTGGAGCCGCCGGTATCGACGCCGATTTCGCGCAACACCGCGATCGCGGCATTGCGCATCAGCTGGTATTCCTTGTCGGTCAAGGTCAAAGCCGGCGCGACGCAGACCGAATCGCCGGTGTGAACTCCCATCGGATCGATATTCTCGATCGAGCAGACGATGATGCAATTGTCCGCACGGTCGCGGACCACTTCCATTTCGTATTCCTTCCAGCCGAGGACCGACTCCTCGATCAGCACTTCTTGCAGCGGCGAAGCTCTGAGCCCGCCGCGGACGATTTCCTCGAATTCCTGGGCGTTGTAGGCGATCCCGCCGCCGGTGCCGCCCAAGGTAAAGGATGGCCTGATGATGGCCGGAAGCCCTATTGCCCCGAGCGCCTCGACAGCTTCGGCAAGAGAGCCGACCAAGATGGCTCCTGGGCGAAGCTAGGCCGATTTTGTCCATCGCCTGCCGAAACAGCTGACGATCTTCGGCCTTGGCGATTGCCGCTTCGCTGGCGCCGATCAGTTCGACGCCGTAGCGCTCGAGGACACCCGAGCGGGCGAGCGCGATCGCGATGTTGAGCGCCGTCTGGCCGCCCATTGTCGGCAGCAGCGCCTGCGGCCGCTCACGGGCGATGATTTTCGCGACCATATCGGGGGTGATCGGCTCGATGTAGGTCGCATCGGCCAGCTCCGGGTCGGTCATGATCGTCGCCGGGTTCGAATTCACCAGGACGATCCGATACCCCTCGCTTTTCAGCGCCTTGCACGCTTGCGCGCCGGAGTAATCGAATTCGCAGGCCTGCCCGATGACGATGGGCCCGGCGCCGATGATCAAAATACTGTCGAGATCGGTTCGCCTAGGCATTCTCGTCCATCAACGCGACAAACCGCCCGAACAAATAATGACTGTCCTGCGGCCCCGGGCTCGCTTCCGGGTGATGCTGGACCGAAAACACCGGCTTGCCGACGATGCGCAACCCTTCGTTCGTATTGTCGAACAGCGAGAGATGCGTCGGCTCGACCCCGGACGGCAGGCTCTCCGGCTCGACGACAAAGCCGTGGTTCTGGCTGGTGATCTCGACCTTGCCGGTCAGCAGATCCTTGACCGGGTGGTTGGCGCCGCGATGGCCGCGCGGCATCTTGCGGGTCGTCCCGCCGAGCGCCAGCGCCAGCAACTGATGGCCGAGGCAGATGCCGAAGATCGGCTTGCCCGAAGCGATCAGGTCACGCAGCACCGGCACCGCATAAGCTCCGGTCGCCGCCGGGTCGCCGGGGCCGTTCGACAAGAAGATGCCGTCGGGCCGATGGCGCAGAACATCCTCGGTCGAGGCCGTGGCGGGAACCACGGTCACCCGGCAGCCATGGGCCGCGAGCATTCGCAAAATGTTGCGCTTGGCACCATAATCGACGGCAACGACGTGATGGCGCGGGTTGCGTTGCAAACCGTAGCCGCGCTCGCGGTCCCACACCGTCTCGGCCCACTCGTAGGTTTGCCGGCAGGTGACTTCCTTGGCGAGGTCCATGCCCTCCAGACCGGGCCAATCGAAGGCCTGCGCCTGGAGTTCTGCGAGGTCGAGCCGCCCTTCCGGGTGGTGGGCGATGGCGCCGTTCGGCGGTCCGTGATCGCGGATGTGCCGGGTCAACCGTCGCGTGTCCACTCCCGTAATACCGATCAGCCCATTATGTTTGAGCCAGGTATCCAGCGATTGGGTGGCGCGGTAGTTTGCCGGCGCAGTAATCCGAGTGCGCAGGACGAGACCGCGGGCAGCGGGCGTCGTCGTTTCGATGTCTTCCCGGTTAGCTCCGACATTCCCGATATGGGGGAAGGTGAAGGTGATGATCTGGCCGGCGTAAGACGGGTCCGTCAGGACCTCTTGGTAGCCGGTGATCGCAGTATTGAAGCAGACTTCCCCGACAGCCGACCCGGTTGCGCCGACGCCGCGGCCCCAAAATACTGTCCCGTCCGCAAGAACGAGCGCGGCGTTGCAGTCGGGCGGTCGCGGCATCGGCTCGCGCATGCGGTTGGATCCTGTGGGCAGCCGCAATCTGCCGGACCGCAAGAGGCGGCCAGGGGCGAACAGCAGGGCCATTGAGAGATAATTGATCGGACCGATGGGGTCAACCCAGCGCTCGCTAGAACTCTCATTGTTTCAAGTACTTACGCGTGGACGTGCGGAATTGCCGCGGCGCCCAAAACCGGTTAGGCTTAAAATTGGTGGCAAAGGGGGGGCAACGATGCTGCGTGAGGCCTTCAGGGACCGGCTGAAGGAAGCGATGAAGGCCAGGGATTCGCGCACGGTTTCGACCGTTCGATTGATCCTCGCCGGGCTCAAGGAACGGGACGTGGCCGCGCGCGGGCAAGGCAATCCCGACGGCTTATCCGAAGCCGAAATCCAGCGCATGCTGCAGGGGATGATCAAGCAGCGCCGCGAATTGATCGCGCTTTATCAGCAAGGCAACCGCCCCGATCTTGCGCAGCAGGAGAGCGAGGAAATAGCCGTCATCGAGAGCTTCCTGCCGCGTCAGCTCGACGAGGGTGAGATCGAAGCGGCGGCGAAGGCCGCGATCGACGAGACCGGGGCAGCGACGGTAAAGGATTTGGGGAAGGTGATGGCGGCGTTGCGCGAGCGCCACGGTCGGCGTCATCGATCTCGGCCGCGCTGGTGCAATCGTCAGGCGACTGCTGGGATGACGCAAATCGGACGCCATCTGGGGGGAGATGGTCGAGGTGAGGGGGAATAGATCCGAGGTGCGGTGCAGACCCACTTCACCCTCCCTCTCTCCCCGATGGGTGGAGAGGGGACGATAGTGGCGTTTCCGCCGGGCTTTCTCGACGAGCTGCGTAGTCGAATTTCGCTTTCCGGACTGATCGGTCGGCGGGTCAAGCTGGTCCGCCGCGGACGCGAGTTTGCCGGATTGTGTCCGTTTCATCACGAGAAGACGCCGTCTTTCTACGTCGTCGAGGACAAATCCTTCTTTCATTGCTTCGGCTGCGGCGCCCATGGAGACGTGATCGGGTTCGCCATGCGGGCCGACAACCTCGACTTCATCGAGGCCGTCGAGAAGCTGGCGGGGGAGGCGGGGCTGGCTGTCCCGCAGGCGACGCCGCAAGAGCGGGAACGGGCGCAGCGGCAAAAAACCTTGCTCGAAGCGACAGAGGCCGCCGCAGCTTTCTACGAGGAGCGGCTGTGGGCGCCTGCCGGGGCCCGCGCACGCGAATATCTGCAAGGGCGCGGGCTCGATCCGGAGACGATCCGGCGCTTTCGTCTGGGCTGGGCCTCCGACGATCGCCAGGCGCTGCGGCGCGCCCTCAACGTCCGAATTTTCCGATCCGCTGCTGATCGAAGCCGGGCTGCGGCGCCGACCGGCCGAGGGTGAACCCTCGGACTATTTCCGCAACCGCCTGATGTTTCCGATCAGCGACCGCGCCGGCCGGGTCATCGCCTTTGGCGGCCGGGTCCTCGGCGATGGGCAGCCCAAATATCTGAACTCGCCGGACAGCGCGCTCTTCGAAAAAGGACGGGTATTGTACGGTTGGTCGGCGGCTCGGGCGGCTGTCATCCGAGATGAAGAGAGGCGGCCCGGGAGCGATCGTCACCGAAGGGTACATGGACGTGATCGCGCTGCACCAGGCGGGCTTCGCCACGGCAGTGGCGCCGCTCGGAACCGCGCTGACCGAATTCCAGCTGCACGAGCTTTGGCGCCTGACGCCCGAGCCCCTCCTCTGTTTCGATGGGGACGCGGCGGGGCAGCGTGCCGCCGCCCGGGCGATGCGGCGGGCCCTGCCGCTGTTGCGCCCGGGTCACAGCCTGCGCTTTGTCAGCCTTCCCGCGGGAGAGGATCCCGATTCGGTGATTCGCCAGGCGCGGGCGGGGTACTTTCGACCAGATCCTCGCCGCGGCGCGGCCGCTCTCGACCGTGCTCTGGGAGAGCGAGCTTGGCGCGAGCCGGGTCGACACGCCGGAGCGCCGCGCCGCTCTCGAGCGCCGCCTGATGGACCAAATCGGCCTCATCGCCGACCGGACGGTCCAGGCCGAGTATCGACGATTTGTGCGCGACCGGCTCTTCGATCTGGGACGACCGGCCCGCCCGGGCGATCGGCATTTGCCTCGCGCTCCGGCCGAGCTTCGTGCGCGACGGGCCGGAGCCTCCACCCCGCTCCGGAGGACGAATACAGCGGGAAAATCTATTCCGCATGATCTTGCATTTCCCTTACCTGATCGATCAAGTGGCCGAGGAATTAGCGGCACTCGAAATTCCCGAATCGGACCTCGACAGCCTGAGACGGCAAATTTTAGAGCTGGATGCGGCCGGATCGGGGCTTGACGCCCGCGCAATCCAACAACACCTTGTCGAGAACGGGCTTGCGGCGACCGTGGAAAAATTGCTTTTGCCTTCGGTCGACACAACCTTCCTGGTCCGGTGTTCCGACCCGATCTCCGCGCGCAAGGAGTGGGTCCGCGTGACCAGGATGCTCACGGGAGGCGATCGCTGCGCTTTGGCCGAAGCCACGGACGATCTGATCAGCGACATCTGCCCGGAGAGCTGGGAACGGTTTCTGGCTGCCAGAGAAAGAGCCTTGCACGAGGGGTCCTGGGGTGACGACGAGACCTGACCCGGCGGCGCCTCGCCGAAGATTGTCGGCTGCCCTAGATGGGGCTGCTCTCGTATTCGTGCCCTGACTTGTGGGGCGACGGTGAAATCTCTTTAGGGATGGTGGAATGGCGAGCAAAGCGGCAAATACGGCGGAAGTCGCAGAAACCCGCGAAGAAGCGGCCGAGGCGCCGCTCCTGGACAGCGTGGCGGCGGCAATCAAGAGGATGCTGGCGCGCGGCAAGGAGCGGGGTTATGTGACCTATGACGAATTGAATGCCGCATTGCCGCCCGACCAGGTGTCCTCGGAGCAGATCGAGGACACGATGACGATGCTCTCCGAGCTCGGTGTCAACGTGATCGAGAACGAGGAGAGCGAGGAGCCTGCGGCTCCCGACGCGGACGAGGGCGACGGCGAGGTCCGCGGCAATCTCGATGACGACGATATCGGCCGCACCGACGATCCGGTCCGCATGTACCTGCGCGAAATGGGATCGGTCGAGCTGCTGTCGCGCGAAGGCGAAATCGCCATCGCCAAGCGGATCGAGGCCGGCCGTGAAATGATGATCGGCGGCATCTGCGAGAATCCGATGACGATCCGCGCCATCGTCGCCTGGCGCGATGCCCTGAACGAAGGAAAGATGCTGCTGCGCGACATAATCGATCTCGACGCCACTTACGGCAGCGGCGTGTTCGGGCCGGTACCGGCCGAGATAGTGGTCGTTGTCCCGGAAGCCGGCAGGATCGAGGGCGAAGCGGGTGCCGACGGGGGTGAGGGCGCCCCGAACGGCGCGGGGCCGAGCGAAAACGCAGATGCCGTTAACGGCGAAGATGTTGCGAAGGAACTCGCCGAGATCGAGAGCGAGCTCGCCGTCGAGGAGGCCGAAGGCGAGGAAAGCTCGATCTCGCTGGCCGCGATGGAGGCGCAACTGAAGCCGAGCGCGCTCGCGACCTTTGACACCATCGCGGAAACCTACAAAAGACTGCACCGGCTTCAGGACCAGCGGATCAATGCTCTGCAAAAGGGCGAGCCGCTGCCGCGTGTAACCGAGCGGCGCTACGAGAAGCTCAAGGCCGAGATCATCGACAACGTCAAACGCGTGCGCCTCAACAACACGCGCATCGAGTACCTCGTCGACCAGCTTTACGAGGTCAACCGCAGGCTCGTCGCCGACGAAGGCAGACTACTGCGGCTGGCAGAGAGTGCCGGCATCAGGCGCTCGGAATTCTTGCAGCAGTATTTCGGAAACGAGCTCGCCGGCGATTGGCTGGAGCGTGTCGAAACCCTGCCCGGCCGTGGCTGGCCGCGACTGATCGAAAGGCATGCGACGGATGTGGTCAGGCTGCGCGCCAATATTGCGAAGGTCGCCGCCGAAGCCAAGCTGCCGATCAGCGAATTCCGGCGCATCGTACAAACGGTCCAGCGCGGCGAGCGCGAGGCGAGCCGGGCGAAGAAGGAAATGGTCGAGGCCAATCTGCGTCTCGTCATCTCGATCGCCAAGAAATACACCAACCGAGGGTTGCAGTTCCTCGACCTGATCCAGGAGGGCAACATCGGGCTGATGAAGGCGGTCGACAAATTCGAGTATCGCCGCGGCTACAAATTTTCGACCTACGCGACCTGGTGGATCCGCCAGGCGATCACCCGCTCGATTGCCGATCAGGCGCGCACGATCCGCATCCCGGTGCACATGATCGAGACGATCAACAAGCTGGTGCGCACCTCACGACAGATGCTGCATGAGATCGGCCGCGAGCCGACACCTGAAGAGCTCGCCGAAAAGCTCGCCATGCCGCTCGAAAAGGTGCGCAAGGTGCTGAAGATCGCCAAGGAGCCGATCAGCCTCGAAACGCCGATCGGCGACGAGGAGGATTCGCATCTCGGCGATTTCATCGAGGACAAGAACGCGGTGCTGCCGCTCGACGCCGCCATCCAGGCCAATCTGCGCGAGACCACGACCCGTGTGCTGGCCTCGCTGACGGCGCGCGAGGAGCGGGTGCTGCGGATGCGCTTCGGGATCGGTATGAATACCGACCACACGCTCGAAGAAGTCGGCCAGCAATTTTCGGTTACCCGCGAGCGGATCCGCCAGATAGAGGCGAAAGCGCTGCGCAAGCTCAAGCACCCGAGCCGCTCGCGCAAGTTGCGCAGCTTTCTCGACACTTGAGCGCTGCGCCTCCGATCTTGAAATTGCTTCGCTTTGCTAACAAGAAACAAGGCAATTCGTGATGACAGACCATATTGAACGCTTCCCCGGCCAAAGCCGGGGTCCATCTCTCGGCGGCACGAGCACGGGATAAATGGGTCCCGGCTTTCGCCACGGAACTAAGTCCGTGGGCTGAAGGCCCACGGGACAGCGGCCCATACACGGTTTCATCCAGGGTGGGTCGGCCGCGTCTGCCTTCCCCAACTCGCAATGACGGCGGGGAAGCAATCTCGCGTATAGTTATCGACGGGCCCGTAGTTCAGTTGGTTAGAACACGCCGCTCATAACGGTGGAGTCGCAGGTTCGAATCCTGCCGGGCCTACCACTTGCGACGCATCCGCCGACCGGAGCCGGTAGAGCATCGCCGCCACCGCACCGTTTGCGACTAGCTAGCGCCCGCTTTTTTGGCTTTGTCTTCCGATGAAAGGTGTTCATCCCATCACGGCACGACCTTGCGCGCCACGATTTACTCGCGAACGGTCAGTCCGATCACGACCGGCATCGCCAGCAGCACCAACGGCAGCTGCACGATAATTCCGGCGATGATCGCGACCGCCAGCGGCTGCAGCATCTGGTCGCCCGAGCCGCTGATTGCGGAGCCGAGCGGCAACAGCGCCAGGATCATCGCCAGCGTGCTCATCGTGATCGGCCGCAGTCGGTTGAGTGCGGCTTCCTGAAGCGCCCGGCGCGCCGGCATGTCGCGCTCGAGCGCCCGATACTCGGAAACGAGGAACACCGCCATCTCGGTCGCGATGCCGATGATCATGACCATCCCCATCATCGCGGTGATGTTGAGTTCGACCCCGGTCAGCCACAGGCCGACAAACACGGCGCTGGTCGAGATCAGCGAGCTCACGATGATGATGACCGGTATCCAGAACCGCTCGTACAGGAACAGCAGCAAGATGACTTCGCCGATCGCGGCGGCGGCGAACACCCGGATCATGCCGTGCGCGGCCATTTGTTGCTGTTTATAGGCGCCGCCGGCCTGGTAGTAGACGTTGGGCGGCAGAAAACCAGGCCGGTTGAAGATCGCCTGCACGGCCGCCGCGGTCGATCCCAGATCGTGGCCGCCGCCGATCTGCGCCGTCACCGCGATCACCTGCTCGAGGTTGTCGCGGGTGATCTCCGGCTGGCCGGCGATGAAGCGAACCTGCGCGACGGTGCCGAGCGGAAAGACATGCCCGTCCGGCGCCCGAATTGTCAGGTCGGAAAGCTGATTCTTGTAAATCCGCTCGTTTGGCGGATCGAGCCACAGCCTTACCCCGACCGGCTGCACGGCGCCGAGATAGTTCGTGACCACCGTGCCATGCAGATAGTGATAGAGCTGCGCCTCCACCTCGGCCGGGGTGACGCCGGCCATCGCCGCTGCGGCGGGCTCGACGTGGATGTCGAGCGCGTCGCCGGCCGGAACGACGCCATTGTTGACGGAAGCAGGCTCGATCCCCGGCACCGTCGCGATTGCGTTCGCGACCTTTTCGGCGACGCCCGGCAAGAGGGTCGGGTCCTTGGCGCTGAGTTCGATGACGATCGGCTGCCGCCGGCCGACCATGTCGCCGATCATATCATCGAGCAATTGGTGGGTATCGAAACTGATACCCGGCACTTGGTCGGTGATCTTTTTGGTGATCTCGTCCATGACCGTCCACATCGGCGGCCGATTCGAGGGATTCAGGCGGACAAAGAAATCGCCCTGATAGCTTTCGGTAAGGTCGCCGCCGAGCCCGGCGCCGGTGCGGCGCGAGAAGGTGTAGACGTAGGGGTCGTTCTTCAGAATCGCCTCGACCTGTTCCAATTCGCGGTTGGTTTCGGTCAGTGAGGTGCCGGGCGCCGTGTGGTAATCGAGCACAAACCCGCCTTCATCCATTTTCGGCAGAAAGCCGGTGCCGACGCGGCCATAGGCAAAATAGCCCACGCCGACCAGGACGAGGACGGCGAGCGCGACCAGCGACGGATGCGCGAACAGGCCGAGCAGCAGGCGGCCATGCGTACGCTGCAGCCAGGTCTCGCGACCGTGCTGCGGATCGTCCCACTTCTTAAAATCGATGATGCCGCGCGCCAGCAGCGGGACCGTGAAGGTGGTCAGCATGAACGAGATGACAAGGGCCGAAGCCATCGTCATCGCGAGAGACTCGAAGAACGCGCCGGTGACCCCGGACAGAAAAGCGAGCGGCAAAAAGATAATGATCGTCGCGAGGCTCGACCCCAGCAGCGGCGAAAAGAATTCGCGCGCCGCGGGCAACACCGTCCCCTGCGGCTCGGCAAGATCGGGCACGCCGGCGCGGCGCGCGATGTGCTCGATCATGACAATGACGTCGTCGATCAGAAGACCGATCGCAGCAGCGATGCCGCCCAGCGTCATGATGTTGAAGCTCATCCCCATGACGGTGAACAGCAGGATGGTGATCAGCACCGACAGCGGCACCACCATCATCGCCACCAGCGTCACGCGCCAGTTACGCAGAAATCCGAAAACGACCAGCGCGGCGAAGATCAGCCCGATCCCGATCGCCTCCTCGACCGCGCGGATCGAAGAGCGGACGAGCTCTGTCTGATCGTACCATTTGTAGAGATTGACCGATTTCGGCTGCGTTTTCATGAAATCGTCGAGCCGCTGTTGCACCTCCTTCCCCAGCGTCAGCGAGTCGGCGTTGTCCTGCTGGTACACGTCGACCGTAACCGCGGGTCGGCCGTTCTCGCCGACCAACAGCCATTGGGGCACCGATCCCATTGTGACCTTGGCCATGTCGCTGAGGCGGACGATGCCACCCGCCGCATTGCGCAATTTGACGTTGCCGACCGAGGCGACCGAGGTGAACGCGTTGCTGCTGACCGTCAGATACAATAGGTCGTTGTCTTCGAGCCGGCCGATAGCCTTGAGCGTATTGGCCGCCGAGACGGCGTTGGTCACGTCGGCAAGCGTCAGGCGAAACTCTTCGAGCTTGTGCGGATCGATCGCGACCTCGACTTCCGGAGTCTCACCGCCCAGCACACCGGTCCGCCTGATGCCGGGGATGCCGGTCATCAGCGGCACTATCTGATATTTTGCCAGCCGGCGCAGCTCGGTCGGCGACACCTCCTTCGAAATCAGCGCGTACGAGACGAACGGCATGATTGCGTTCGGGCTCATCTGCAAGGCCAGATAGCTCGTGCCGGGCGGCAGCTTCGGCAGCGCCTCGGCGATTGCGGCATTCACGCTCAGCAGCGCCTGCTGCATATTCGACCGCCACGGAAAATCGACGAAGATCTCTGCCGATCCGCGCGATGTGGTGGAGGTGATACCGGTCGCGCCCGGCACCGCCCGCGCGACTTCTTCGAGCGGCTCGGTGACCTCGATCAGCATCTGCTTGGCAGGCATGCTGCCGCTGTCGATCGTAATGCGAATGCGCGGGAAGCTGACAGTCGGGAAAAGTCCGATCGGCAGCGTCATCGCCGCATAGGCTCCGGCAAGAGCAAGCGCGACGGCAACGAAGAGGAGCGAACGGCGGTGATGCTCGATCCATCCGACAAAGCTCATTTGCCAGTCCCTTGTGCGTTTGCCTCCCGGATCCTCATGCCGTTGGTGAGCTGATAATTGCCGTCGAGGACGAGCGGCGCCGCCGGATCGAGCGAGCCCGCGATGACGTCCTTGGCCCCGTCGCTGAGCACGATCTGGACCGGCACCTGGTGGGCAAGCCCGCCGACGGCCTGCACAACGTAAGGCGCACCCTGATCGTTGACGAGGATTGCCTGGTGCGACACGACGTAGCCCTCGGCCTTTCCGACCACGATATTGACCCGGGCCATCTCGCCGGAAAAAAAGCCGCTCGCCGGCAAACTGACATCGACCGCGACGAGGCCGGTTTTCGGATCGACAACCGAGCCGCGCAGCAGCACCTGTCCGTCGGCCGCCTGCCGCTCGCCGAGCGGCACGACGCTGGCCGCGTCGCCGGTTTTGATCGCTACCGCCTGACTCGGCGCGACGCCGGCGTGCAGCACGAGTTCGCTCGGCCGTTCGAGGTCGAGCAACGCCGCGCCCTGCGCGACAATCGCCCCCAAACTGATCGAGACGGCGGTCACGATCGCCGGGAACGGCGCTCGCAGGACTTGCGGGCTGCCGGCTCCCTCGATCTTCAGCGCGGCCAAAGCGGTCTGCGCATCGGCGGCCGCTTTCTCCGCGGTGGCGAGCTGCTGGCGGATAGCCAGATGCTGCCCGAGGAGTGTTCGCGTCCGCTGCACCTCCTCGTTGGCCGCCTGCAACGCGGTGACCGCCTGGGTATAGGAGGCCGCGGTCGTCGGGCTGGGTCCGAGACGTAGGAGCGGTGCGTCCGCGGCGACCTGTTCGCCCGGCTTCACATAGACCGCATCGAGGACAGCAGCGAACGGCGCCTGGATCGTCTGCCGCGCCGCCGGACCGGTCCCGACCATGCCGTAGGCGGTAACGATGCGCGGAAGGCTGCCCTTGTGCAACGCCGTCACCTCGGCCGCGACGCTCGGCCCCGTTTCCGGCTGCTTCTGCGGCGCGGCAGGGCCTACCGATCCGATGAGCAGAACGGCAGTGACGCCGACGACGGCAAGCGACGTCAGGAGCAGCCCAACAGCGGCAAGAACGCCGGTGCGTCGCGTCATTGGAAGGAGAATCGCTTCGTGCTTCGCGCCGGAAGATCGCTGCCGATCAACGTCTGTAAGGCAATGCGTTGCTCAACCAAGGTTTGCTCCAGCTTGAGCGTCTCGATCTCCTTGGCGAGAAGCGAGGCATGGAGATCGACATAGCTGCGCTCATCGAGATTACCTGCGGCATAGGCCTGGTCGGCAATATTTGCCGCATCCCGTAGCCGGCGGATGCTGTTGAGGCTCTCGCGATATTGCGCTTCGATCAGGGTCAGCTCGGTAATCAGGCGATCGGCGGCGCCGTAAGCGGTATCCAATCGTGCCTGGTATTCGTCTTGCAGGTGCTGGCGGGTCGCCCGCTCGATAGCAATATTGCCCTGATTGCGGTCAAAAATGGGCAGGCCAATCGTAAACGTAGGGCCTACCGTGTAAACGGGCGTCGTATCATTCGTATAGTTGGGCGCGATGTTGAGCTTTGGAAATTGTTCGATGATCGCTTGCCGCAACTTTTGCTCCTCCGTCTCATAGCCGGCCGCGAGGGCGAGCAGATCCGGTCGCCGCCGTGCCAAGTCGCGCAGGATGCCCTTCAACTTTGCGGCGTCGATAACGGTCACCGATACTCGATCGAGCAGGCGGAGCTGTACTTCGGGCGTTAGGCCGAGGAGCGCATTCAAATCGTGCCGGTTTTTCAAGATCAACTGCTCGGTGTCGTGCAGCTGGGTTTCGACGGCTTGAAGGGCGGCCAAATCGCTGACAACAGTCGGCAAGGTCTCGTTCCCCTGCTGCATGGCGATATTGGCGCGTTGATAGCGGTCACTGAAGAGCTTTCGGTATTGATCGATCACCGCGCGTTGACGCTCGAGCTCGACGGCCCGCGTGAAGAGGGTGCGAGCCTGGCTCACGATTTGCCACTCCTGCCACAGAACATTCAGGCGGACGCTATGCTCGTTCGCCGAGGCCGCGCGCCGGCGCGCGGATCGCGTCAGGAGTGGCACGATGTCCTCGCCGAGAGTTGCGCTCACCGAGCCGGTGGTCGCCCCCACTCCACCGAGCAGGGCTCCATAGGCGAAGGCGAACGACGGGTTCGGCAGTAAACCGGCCGCGAATGCCTGAGCCTCGGCGATGCCGACCTGATCCCGCATCGCCTTCAGGTCGGGATTGTTGACGACGGCGATCATTGCGACCTCGTCCATATCGAGTGGCCGAGATGGGTCAAATGGATGCGTGCCGATCTCGGGCAGCGGAAGATCGGACGCTGAGATCGTGAGCGAGGCAATTTCCGAGCGTAGGTCGGGATGGTTGTCGAGCGGTACCGGCTCGTAGCTTTGGCAAGCCGCCTGAACGACGCTCGCAAGACAAATCAAGACTATGCGTCGCACGGAGATATCATTCCGGTCGAGGGGGAATAAGAGGGTCGCGGGCATTGTAACCGGAGTTGGGTCAGCAACAGGATGATCCCGCAAGCCTTACCGCCGGTTTTCCGCGAGCTTACCATTCAGTAATCTGACGGCGGGTGCCGAAGGGCGGGGACGGCAGGGCCCTGCGTATCGCTGATCGTACCGATCGCTCCCGATCTCGTATTACCAAACGCATAGGCTGGCAGAGCGGGGGCAAAGTCGCCGAGGCTACAGATGCGAAACCGCTCGGCGGGGAATGGGCGGTTTGGAGGGGACTAAGTGCTGATTCAGCCATACTCCGCTGCTGGGCGGGTCAGATTCGACATAGGAGAAGCGTCTCATACCAGCAATGCGGAAACTCGGGCCCCTTTTTATAATGAGCGCACTGATCGGGGCTGTTGGGCTCGGCTGCGCGCGGGCGCCCGCGCAGGACGTCAAAGTCGACGCCGGCAAGGGGTCCGTGCTGCATGTCGACACAACAACGGTGGACTGAGGCTCATGGTGCCGCTCGGCAGGCGCGCGAGGTTTGCAGATTGCCAAGGAGCCGATCAGTCTCGAGGCGTCGATCGGCGACGCCTCAGTGGTTCAGCTGGTTAGAACACACTGCTCATAACGGTGGGGTCGCAGGCCCGAATCGGCCGGGCCTTCCAATCGTCGGCCGTACCCTTTCGTCCTGATTAGACCCTGGCGGTTTCGTCGACCAGGGATGCCGGCACCGGTTCTACCGGTCCGGCTAAATCGGCAGAGGAAGAGGCGGGAGTGGGTGTCTCACCTTCCTCTACCGCCTCTGCCGGCATCTCGCCAAAGCTGGCCGGTGTCTCCGGTTGGTAGCTGCGCCGGCGGAGCAGAAAGAGCCAGCCGAGACCGGTTGCGATCAGGGCGAGCGGGATCGCGTAAGCCCAGGTCTGGGTGCGGAAGGAACCTGGCGCCGGTTCGATAGAGCTGCGCAGCAGCTCCGTGCTTCTTTCGAGCACCCGTTGGGGGGCCAGTTCCCGCTCCAGCGCTTCAATCGTGGCACTCAGCCGGACGCGGGTACGCGCGATGTCTTCCTCTATCGCGTGTGGCGGCTTGTTTCCGTCATGGACACCGGGCCGAGTTGCCGTTGTGCGATCTCTCGATTGATCCATTCCGCATTCCTTCAAGTCGCGGACTTTGCCTGGGCCAACAATTCTCAGTGTGCCTACCGATAAAACGCCGACGCGCCAGTCCGGTTCCGGTCCCAACCGGATCGCGCCGACGCGATCCGGGGTCAGGAGACTTGGGCGATCTCGCGCACTCGGCTCGACTGCGTGGCGGCGAGGTGATCCTTCGCCAGCACCGTATAGACGGCGGGCAGGACAAAAAGCGTGAACAGCGTGCCAACCGACATTCCGGCGACGACCACCACGCCGATCGAGAAGCGGCTGGCAGCCCCGGCCCCCGTTGCGATCAGCAGCGGCACTAGTCCGACAACCATCGCCGCCGTCGTCATCAAGATCGGCCGCAAGCGGACGCGAGCGGCCTGCTCGATCGCCCGCCGCCGATCCAGCCTCTCGCGGACCTGGAGCGTGTTGGCGAATTCCACCATCAGAATGCCGTGCTTGCTGATCAGGCCGATCAGGGTGACGAGCCCGACCTGGGTGTAGATGTTCATCGTCGCCAAGCCGAAAAACAGCGGCATCAACGCCCCGCAGATCGACATCGGCACGCTGACGAGGATCACCAGCGGATCTCGCAGACTCTCGAATTGCGCTGCCAGCACGAGAAAAATCACGATCAGCGCGAAGACGAAGGTGATCGTCAGCTGATTGCCTTCCCGAACGTATTGGCGCGTGTCGGAGAGATAATCGTGGCTGAAGCCAGCCGGCAAGTCCTTGGTCTGCTTTTCGAGAAAATCGACGGCCTGGCCCATCGTCACACCGGGCATAGGCACGGCCTGAAACGTCGCCGAGTTCAGCTGATTGTACTGGGTCAGCGAATTGGGTTGGGTGTCCATCTCGACGTTCATGAGATTGGAGAGCGGCACCGGCTGTCCCGAGGGCGTGGTAACGTAGTACTGCGTCAATGTCTCCGGCGTCAGGCGGTCCGCCCGTGGCACTTGCGGTATCACTTCGTAAGACCGACCGCCCAGATTGAACCGGTTGACGTAATTCTCTCCGACCAGCAGTGCCAAGGTATCGCCGATCGACTGCATGGTCAGCCCAAGCTCATTGACCTTCGAGCGGTCTATCTTGACCTGGATTGTGGGTTGGTTGAAGTCGAGATCACTGTCGGTGACCATAAACAGCCCGCTCTTGCGCGCTGCCGTCTTGATCTTGTCCATCGTCAGGTAGATTTCCTTGTACCCACCGGTCGCATAAATCACCATCTGCACCGGAAGGCCGCCGATGGATCCCGGCAACGGCGGAAGTGAGAAGACGAAGGCATTCATCCCTTCGATCGCTGACGCCTTCCGCTGCATCAAGGGCTTCAGCTGCTGCGCCGAACGCGAGCGCTCGCCCCAGGGCTTGAGAATAGCGCCGGCAATCCCTTGGTTGGGTCCCAACCGGCCGTTGAGGATGAAGCGTAAATCGGTCTCGGGGAACGAGCCAAAGGCCTGGTCGAGCTTGTCGGTATAGGCCTCCTGATAATCGAGATTGGAATATTGCGGCGCTTTGGTCAGTGCGAAGAGGACGCCCTGATCCTCTTCGGGGGCGAGCTCGGATTTCGTGTTCATGTACATGAAGACGAGGCTGGCAAAGACGGCCGCGGCGAACAGCGCGGTCACTGGGCGATAATCCAGCGAACGCTCCAGCTTGCGCCCGTACCACTCGGCCAAACGGGAAAAGACGCGGTCGATCAGATGAACAAAACGGCCGTGCAGCATCTGGCGGGACAGGAGCAGTGAGCACATCATCGGCGATAAAGTCACCGCGACCACGCCGGAAATGATCACCGCGCCGGCCAGAGTAAAAGCGAATTCGCGGAACAAGGCGCCGGTGACGCCGCCGAGAAAACCGATCGGGGCGTAGACCGCCGCCAAGGTCAGGGTCATCGAGATGACCGGGCTGGCGATCTCGCGGGCGCCGATCAGGGCGGCCTGCGCCGGGGTGCGGCCCTCCTCGATATGGCGATAAACGTTCTCGAGAACGACGATCGCATCGTCGACGACCAGCCCGATCGCCAGCACCATCGCGAGCAACGTCAACAGGTTCAGGCTGAACCCGAGCGCCGCCATGATGATCCCGGCGCCGACCAGCGACAGCGGGATTGTCACGACCGGGATCAGCACCGCGCGCAGGCTGCCGAGGAACAGGAAAATCACCCCGATCACAATGACGACCGCGGCGGCGAGGGTAAATTTGACCTCGTCGATCGAGGCCTGAATGAACTTGGTCGAGTCGTAAGCGACCTGCATTTTGACCGCGGCAGGCAGGTTCCGCTCGATCTCCGGCAGCAATGCCCGAATTCCCGCCACCAGCGACAATGGATTGCCGGTCGGGGTCGCCTGAACTCCGATGAACACAGCGTGCTGGCCGTTCATCTCGATGCTCGAGGTCCAGCTCTGAGCATTCAGATCGACGCTGCCGATGTCCTCCATCCGCACCACCGCCCCGTCTTTCGCCTTGACCACCATCTTGCTGAACTGCTGGATGTCGGCGAGCCCGGTATCGGCGTTGACATTGCTGACCGTGAAGTAGCCTTTGGCCTGGCCCGGCGCCGACTGAAAGTTATTGGCGCGGATCGCGGCGGCAACGTCGCTGGCGGAGATTCCCCGTGCCGCCATCCGTGCCGGGTCGAGCCAGAGCCGCATCGCAAAGGTCTGCCCGCCGAGAATGTCGGCCGACGCGACACCGTCGACCGTGGCGAGCAGCGGCTGCACGACGCGTGTCAGATAATCGGAGATCGCCGCGCTCGACAATTCCGCGCTGGCGAAGCCGATATACATGACTGCCGTGGTCTGCCCGGTCGATTTGGTGATGATCGGGTCCTGCAACTCTTTCGGAAGCTGGAACTTGACCTGCTGGACCTTGGCCATGATGTCGGTCAGCGCCTGGCTCGGGTCGTAATTGAGACGGATATACGCGGTGACCGTGCTGGTTCCCTGGATTGACGACGCGGTCAGGTAATCGATGCCCTCGGCGGTCGACACCGCCTGCGCGATCGGCGTCGTGATAAAGCCCTGCATCAAATCGGGCGCAGCGCCAGGGTAGAGCGTCGTGACAGTAATCGTCGTGTTCGACAGCTTCGGGTATTGGCGAATCTGCAGGCCGGTCATCGCCTTGAGACCAATCAACAGGATCAGCAGGCTGACCACCAGCGCCAGCACCGGCCGGCGGATGAAGATGTCGGTAAAGGACATATCTCAGTTCCGCGTCAGCGTTTCCGGCGGCTGTGGCGGCGGCGAATCGCTGATAGCGACCTGTGCGCCGCTCTGGACCTTGACCTGACCTGCGGCGACGACACGGTCGCCGGGTTTGAGCCCGTCGAGGATCGTCACGTTGTTGCCCCACCGCGTTCCGGTTTTTACCGGGGCGCGCACCGCCTTGAGGATCGGGTTGCCCTTGGCGTCCTTGCCGTTCTCGCGGATCACGTAAACACTGTCGCCGTAGAGCGTATAGTCGACGGCGGTCTCGGGCAGCACCATCATATCGGGCTGCGGCGGCAACACCACCGCGGCATTGACGAACATGCCGGGCAGCAGAGCGTTGTCGGGATTCGGCATCGTCGCCTGGATGGTCATCGTCCGCGTATCGGCGCTGATCTGCGGCTCGATCGTCGTGATCTCCGCGGTGAAAGTGCGGCCGGGGAACGCGTCGGCGGTGACGTTCACCCGCTGCCCGACAGAGATCTGCGCGCGCATCCGCGACGGCAGGGTGAAATTTACGTAGAGGGTCGACAGATCGGTCAAGGTGACGACCCGGGCGCCGGGGGTCAGGTATTGCCCGACCTCGATTTGCCGGGTGCCGAGCCGGCCGGAGAACGGAGCGCGGATCAGCTTTTGCGCGATCAGCGCCTCGGTCTTGAGGATCATCGCCCGTGCCTGATCGAGCTGGCTCTGTCTCTGGTCCACGATCTCCCGCGACGCGAACTGGCGTTGGGCCAGCTGGTTCGAGCGCTGCACTTCGATCTCGTTCAAGTGCGCCTGCGCCTCATAGCTGGCGAGGTCGCCGTGCTCCGGCGCGTCGTTAAGCTGCACGAGCGGGTCGCCGGCCTTTATCGGTGTCCCCGGCTCGAAAAAGATCTTGGTGACGCGCCCGCCGACTTCGGGATTTATCGTGACCTGATGGACGGCGGAGACAGAACCAATGCCTGTGGCGAAGCGGGGTATCGCCTCGGTCTTGACCTCGGCGGCGCTGACCTGTGCGGGAGGTGGCTTGTTGCTCGCAAAATACGTCGCGATCGCCTGTTCGCGGAATCGGTTAAAACCGTACAGGCCTCCGAGCACGACCGTCAACAGCAGTCCCATAATCACGAGCCAGAGGATCGTTCGCGGCCTGCGTGTCGTCGCGCGCCCGATACCGGTGCGGTCGTCCAGCACTCCCTCCACCGGTACCATCCGTTCGCCGTCCATAGGCGTACTCCACTAAGAGGCGGGTGTGAGTTGGAACGTGTACTGAGCAGCGGCAGCCATCGCAGAAGCGATTGCCGCGTCCCTCACTCCGATGCCACGTAAAATAAACCAGCTCGCTTCCTCGGCCAGGGCTGCGATCGACCCCTGATAAGGCACCGAAGCTCTGCCCGGCAGCGACACGAAGGCCACCATCGCGGCAACATGATGGCCGAACCAAAAGCGATTAGCCGAGGCGATCGGTTCAGCCCTAAGGTCGCCCGCGCCCGCAGCCGCTTCGACAGAAGCGACAAAAAGCGGGTGGACGCGTTCGAAGATTGTTTCGAACAGCTCACGGGCGTACTCCCCGTCTTCGAGGAAGCTGTGCAGCACGAGACGCAGGCGCGTGTCGAGCTCGACCTCGTCGACGCCCCCGAGCAGAAAATACCGCACCATAAACGTGATCATATGGACGAGGGTGGCCGTCGACGGTTCGAGTGCGGCGAGCCGCTCTAGCGCCGGATCCCCCTCGCAGCCCGACCGCAGGATCTCCCCGTAAAGATGCTTTTTGCTGGGAAAATGCCTGAACAGCAGCGCCTCGGAAATGCCGGCCGCCTCGGCCAGCTCCCGAGTGGTCGTGCCCGCGAACCCCTTTCGTGCAAAAAGCGGTATTGCCGCCGCAACGATCGCTTTGCGCCGCTCGTCGCTATCCAATCTGATCATGGCCATCGCGGCGCGAAAGTAAGCGCTCACTTACTTGCCGTCAAGCGATCCTGCTTCGGAACCGGAGACGGGGTTTGTTCTCCACAAAACCTTGAAGACGGGCGGCTTCTGCGCCGATACTGAAGTCCGCGGTCAACCGGATAGGTGAGGATCACATGATGAAGCTGTACAGCTTTTTTCGGTCCTCTGCCGCATTCAGGGTCCGCATCGCCCTCAATCTGAAGCGGCTCCCGTACGACACGGCGGCGATCCACCTGCGACGCAACGATCAGAGCACGCCCGAATATCGGGGCGTCAACCCGCAGGGTCTGGTCCCCGCGCTCGAAGATGGCGGGCAGGTCCTGATCCAATCCCCGGCGATCCTCGAATATCTCGACGAGCTCCACCCCGAGCCGCCCTTTTTGCCAAAGCAGCCGATCGACCGAGCGCGGGTTCGTGCGCTCGCCGACATCGTCGCCTGCGACATCCACCCGATCAACAATCTGCGCGTGCTGCGTTACCTGATGCGAGAACTCGGCCACGACGAGGCGGCGATCGCCAAGTGGTACAATCATTGGATCGCCGCGGGATTTCAGGCGCTCGAGCCGCTGCTCGCGCAGGATCCCCGGACTGGCGCGTTCTGCCACGGAGACTCACCTGGGTTGGCGGACATCGCCCTTGTTCCGCAGGTAGTCAATGCCGGCCGTTACCAGCTTGATCTTGGGCCGTATCCGACGCTGATGCGGATTTACGAGAACTGCATGAAGCTCGGGCCCTTTATTGCCGCACATCCCAGCAAACAGCCGGATTACGAGCCGTAGCCTGCTATTCCTTTCGCGCGTCGGCGACCATGTTCCGCAGGGCATCCAGGTCGATCGCACCGGGGACGATGTGGTTGCCGACGATGAAGCCGGGGGTTCCGCGGATGTTGAGCGCGTTGGCGAGCGCCAGATTGGTCTTGAGAGCCTGCCCGATTTCCGGCGTGCTCATGTCCTGTTTGAGCCGGTCGATATCAAGCCCCACTGAACCGGCTACCTTATAGACCGTTTCGTCGGTGATCTGGCCTTTTGTCGCCATCATCGCGTTGTGAAAGGCCTCGTATTTGCCTTGTCGCTGGGCAGCGAGTGCGGCATGCGCGGCGGTGACCGACGGCGGTCCGAGAACTGGCATTTCTTTGTACACGAAGCGCAGCTTGTCATCTTCTTTGAGCAAGGTCTGCAGTGAAGGCAGCACTTGCTTGCAATATGGACAGCGGTAGTCGAAGAACTCGACGATTGTCACATCGCCCTGCGGGTTGCCGCTTACCGGCGTTGCTGGATCGTCAAAAATCTCGCTCCGCCGATCGCTCAGGACTGTTGTCGCCTTAGCGTCGGCCTCGCGATTTAGCTTGTCTTCGGCCCCGCGGATCGCCTCGATCAAAACGTCGGGATTATGGATCAGATAGTCATGGATAATTCCTTCGATCGCTTGTCGCTGCTCAGTTGGAATCTCTTCAGCTCTTACCGGTCCCCAATGCGGAGTGACAATAAAACCGCAAACTAGAGCGAAGGCCACGAATGTCGTGCGATACGGCATCACGTCAAAAACTCCCGAAAGAAAGGGTTAGAGAGGGAATTAGGTGGCGATCAACGCGAGTTCGCGACGCCGCCTCCCAACTCCTCCATGTGCTCCGCCTCGCGATCGATGTTTTCGGCGCGGTTGTAGCCGGCGGAGTTTTTTGGCAACAGCGCCTTGGCCCGAAGGGCCTGCTGTTGGGCGTCCTTCTTCTTTCCCGCAGCCAGACCTTCCTCGGCCAGTGACAAGGCGGCCATGCCGATCTGATTGTCGCGCCCGTAGGCGGTCGCCAGCAGGTGCCAGCCCTGGGCTTCCTTGTCCTCGGTACGCATGGCATCGTTGAGGTAAGCGATCGCGCGCTTGTTCACCTTCGGATCATTCGATTCGATGTAGACTTGCGCGAGCGAAATGCGCAGCAACGGTGCGGTGGGCGCGAGCCGAACGGCGTCCTCGTAAGGCTGGACGGCTTCGGCGATGCGGCCATTCTCGAACAGCATCTGCCCCTTCAGCTCGCGATAGTAGGGGTCGTTCGGATAATCCCGGATCAGCCCGTCGATAATCGGTAGAGCCTTGTCCAGCTTTGGAATCCGGTAATAGGCGATCGCCCGTGCATAGCGCGCTAGAACGGACTGGTCCTTCTCCGGATAGGCCGCAAGTGTCGACGAAGGCGGCGAGATGAAGGCGTCGAGCTTGACCTTTATCCGCTTCAAAAGGTCGATGTTAATCTGAGAATCCGGAACGTTCGAGAAGCGCGAATGCTCGACGTGGTTGCGCACGTAGTCAATGCGTTGCGCAGTCAACGGATGAGTGCGCAGATACGGATCCTCACGGATCCCGGCAAGCATCTCCTCGCCTTGAAGGACCTGGAAGAACTGAAGGAGCCCGCGCGCCGATTGGCCGCTTGCATCCAAAAAGGTCATAGCCGCGTGATCGGCGGAGGCCTCTTGCGTTATCGAATATTGCATGAAAGCGCGTTCCGCGACACCTTGGGCTCCGAGCAACGCCCCGCCGCCGCTGCCCCTGCTGGCGACAGTGGCAGCGGCGGCGAGCACCATCGCGATAATTCCTTCGATACTGGCGTTGCGTGCCGCCTCTTGAAACCGCGTCAGGTGTCCCCCGGCAATATGGCCGGTCTCATGCGCGAGCACCCCGATCAACTGGTTCGGAGTTTCGGAGCGCATGATCAAGCCGCTGTTGATGAATTCGTTCTGGCCGCCGGCGACGAAGGAATTGATCTGCTTGTCTTCGACCAGATAGACGTGCAGTGAACTCGGCTCGAGCCCCGCCGCCTTCCAGATCGGGGTCACCATAGTCCGTATGTCGCCCTCGATCTCGGTATCTCGGATGATGCTCTCGCCCGCGGCTGCGGCTTGAGCAATGACGAGGAACGCCGCGAGGCCGATCGCCGTGCTTGAACGCAGGATACGAGAAGTCACCGGCGCCGCCGTCAAGGCCACGGACCCGTCGCCCGTGACGGGTGTCTCGTCATCATAGAAGTGCGGCGAGGGCGGGGCAAGTCGACCATCGATTGCGCGCAGACGCGCTGGCGCTAGGATTGGATCAGCCGCTGCCACCAGCCGCGACGCGGATTTGCCGGCTTCTCGGTCACGGTTTCGACCGGGTGCGCCGGCTCCGGCTTATGCTGCTGCTCCAGTTCGGCGGATGCCGGTTCGAGTTCCCGTTCTATCTCGCCGGTGTAAGGAACCCCTTGCTCGGCCTCGGCGGTGGGGAGCGATCCCGGCCGACTTTCCTGTTCTCCCCCTGGCGTTTCCCCCGACCGCTCATGATGTGACGGCGGATGATGCGGCGCCTCATACGCGGCCATCTCAACAGGTCTCGCCGCGCTCGGTTCACCTTCGTCGACCGCAGAAATGTCACCGCCGCTCACCTGACCATCGCCGGCAAGAGCCGGCAGGCTCGCCGTTTCGATTGCCGCAGCGCTGCTTTCGTCGGCCCAGCTCGTGCGCGCCTCCACCAGCGTCTGCTCGCTTTCTTGGACCTCGGGGGTCGGCAAAATCTCAACGGTATCGACAGCCGGGCGTGGTTCTTCGAAACCGGATACCACGCCGCCTTCCCGCCTTATGCGTCGTCTGCCGCCTCGCCGGCCGCGCCGCCGACGCCGACGCTCGGCCTCACTCTCCTCCTCGCCGTCAATCTCCTCGTTTTCGCTTTGACTGGTCTCGCCGACGAGATCAGCCTCGTCCGCTAGTCCGTCGTCACTATGCGCAGTGGACACCGCAGATTGCGCGGCCGGTTCTTCTTCGTGACGCCGCCGACGCCGCCGCCGACGGCGGCTGCGGCCTTGGCCATCGCCGCTCTCCTGCTCCGCGTCGGAAGCGTCCGCGGCTTCTTCTATCTCGTCCTCTTCCTCGTCCGAGATCACGGTTTGGGTTAGAGGTGCAGCAGGCAAAGCAATGGGCTCGGCTGCCGCATACGCACGCAGCCGCTCCAGCCTGAAGGCGGGCGGGATCAGCGCATCGTCTTGCGCCACCAAAACTCGAATTGCGTAACGCGCTTCCAGCTGCACCAGCGAGTCGCGTTTCTGGTTCAGGATGTAGAGCGCCACGGTCGTCGGGACATGAACGCAGATCTCGGCGGAGCGCCGGCGCATCCCTTCCTCCTCAATCGAGCGCAGCACGTAGAGCGCCGTCGACTTCGTCGAACGAATGAAACCGGTGCCCCCGCAATGGGGACAAGGCTGCGTGGACGTCTCGACGAGCGATGGGCGCAGCCGCTGGCGCGACATCTCCAACAGGCCGAATGCGCTGATCCGGCCGACTTGAATGCGCGCGCGGTCGTTCTTCAGCGCCTCCTTTAGCCGCCGCTCGACCGCCGATTGATTACGGTGCTCCTCCATATCGATGAAATCGATCACGATCAAGCCTGCCAGGTCGCGCAATCTGAGCTGTCGCGCGATCTCCTCGGCCGCTTCGAGGTTGGTTCGGACCGCAGTTTCCTCGATGTTGCGTTCGCGCGTCGAGCGGCCGGAATTGACGTCGATCGCGACCAATGCCTCGGTCTGATTGATCACGACATAGCCGCCGGAGCGCAGCTGCACGATCGGCGAATGGATCGCGTCGATCTGACTCTCGACTTGGAAGCGGTGTAACAGGCCGATCTGCGGATCGCGATAAGGCTGGACCCGCTTGGCGTGGCTCGGCATCAGCATCTTCATGAATGCCTTTGCCGTGCGATAGCCTTCTTCGCCTTCGACCAAGACCTCGTCGATGTCCCGCGTATAGAGATCGCGGATCGACCGCTTGATCAGGTTGCCTTCTTCATAGATCAAAGCGGGAGCGGTCGAGCGCAATGTCAGCTCGCGGATCTCGTTCCACAGGCGCAGCAGGTATTCATAATCCCGCTTGATCTCGGCCTTCGAGCGTTCGGCCCCGGCGGTGCGTACGATCACCCCCATGCCTTCGGGAATATCCAGATCCTCGAGGATATCCTTGAGGCGCCGGCGATCGGCGATGCTGGTGATCTTGCGCGAGACGCCGCCACCGCGTGCCGTGTTCGGCATCAGCACGCAATAGCGCCCGGCCAGCGAAAGGTAGGTCGTCAGGGCGGCGCCCTTGGTGCCACGCTCCTCCTTGGTGACCTGGACGAGCATGATCTGCCGCCGCTTGATCACCTCCTGGATCTTGTAATGCCGTATCGTGCGCGAGCGCTGGCGCTCAGCTTCTTCGAGCTCATCCCCGCCGAGCGTCTCGACCGCCTCGGCAGCCTCACCCTCACTCTCGGCGAGAGCGCCGGTCCTCCGCTCCTCGGGGGCGGCCAGCGTGTCCCCCTGCGCCGCCTCATGCGGGAATTCGACAGCCGACACGATCACACCGTCCGACCCGACGGAATCTGCTGCGATCGTGACAGTGTTTGCCGCGCCGGCCTCCGGCGCCGTCGCGTCGGGTGCGCCGGTCTCGGGCTCGCGGGGCGCGTCAGCCGCCGCGGTAGACTCCTCCCAACCGTACGGCACCGTTGCGGGCTCCGGGGTCGTCGCCTCCCTCGCGGCGCCCTCTGGCTCCCGAATCACGGGTTCCCACAGCGCCTCGGCTGGGCCCTCCTCGGGGCGAGGCGTTTCGGAAACCGTTCCCGCCGCGTGCGCCTCTCCGTCGCCGGTCTCGGTATGAGGCTGCGGCAGGTCGGGAAGTTCGTGCAATTCCAATTCTGCGGCCTCTGATCCTTCGTCCTCGCTGCCGTCTGGTGTGGCTGGGACAGGAACCGGCTCGGGCAAGGCCGCTGCTAGTGAAACTCCCTCTTCGCCCGCGGCTTCGGGTTCGGCTTCCCGCGTGTCGCCTTCCTCGTGTGCCGAATCGAGGCCGTTCGGCTCTCGGTCACCGACCGGGATCTTGTAGTAATCGGGATGAATTTCGCTAAAAGCCAGGAAGCCATGCCGATGGTTGCCGTAATCGACAAATGCCGCCTGCAGCGAGGGTTCTACGCGGGTAACCTTGGCGAGGTAGATATTGCCCTTTACCTGCTTCTTGGTGGATGATTCAAAGTCGAACTCTTCAAGTCGATTGCCGTTGAGCACAACCACCCGGGTCTCTTCCGGGTGAGTGGCATCGATGAGCATGCGTTTTGCCATTCTGGCATAACTCCGGGGCACGCTGCCGCAGCCGCGCGAAAATCGGCTGGCGGCGCGCTGCTGTCTGCAAGGAAGCCACCGGCGCCTGAAGCTATTCCAATAAGCGATGAGGAGAAATCGGCCATGGTCTTGTCAGGGGAGCCTTTTAGCGGCTTCGGGTTCCTACGGTCCATATCGCCCGGCGCTGCGAGCCGGCGCGGCGACAGCCGAGCAGCTGTCGATCCCGCGGGCTGGTGTCGCATTGCCCCACCGGGCGCGGCGCCCGGTCGGCGAACGGCGATTTTTCGCGATCCCTACTGTATAGAGTAAACCAGCCTCCCACAATCCCTTCGTCCGATCGGCCTTCGTTCGTTAAAACATGCTTGGAATGGTATCGCCAATAGCGCATATGAAGGCCCGGCCGCGCGGGCTCATCGCATGACGGCCCTTGGCATGGAGATGGTCGAGACCGCAGCAACATGGTTAAGATCTTTCGGTTTCTTTTTGTCTGTGCAGTCTTGCTAGCCATCGCAGGCAGTGGATTCGTCGGGATCACACTGTGGTATTTCGGTCGTGACTTGCCGGATTACCAGCAGCTTGCACATTATCAGCCGCCGATCATGACCCGAGTGCACGCGGGCGACGGGCGGCTTCTCGCCGAATACGCAACCGAGCGGCGGATTTTTGTGCCGATTCAGGCGATCCCGAAGCCCGTCATCAATGCCTTTTTGTCTGCCGAAGACAAAAATTTCTACAACCATCACGGGGTCGACCCCGTCTCGATCCTGCGCGCGGGGATCACCGATGTGAGCCGGTTTCGCGCCAATCGCCGGCCGGTCGGCGCCTCGACGATCACCCAGCAAGTCGCGAAGAATATGCTGCTGTCGAACGAGGTTTCGATCGAACGCAAGATCAAGGAGATCCTGCTCGCCACCCGCATCGAGGCCGCGCTGCCAAAGGAGCGCATCCTCGAACTCTACCTGAACGAAATTTATCTCGGCTCCGGCGCGTACGGTGTTGCCGCTGCAGCGCTCACTTATTTCGACAAATCCCTCGACGAACTGACCCTCGGCGAAGCGGCTTTCCTCGCCGAGCTCCCGAAGGCGCCGAACCGATACAGCCCGGCGCGCTTCCCGCAGACGGCAAAAGCTCGCCGCGATTGGGTCCTGGACAGAATGGTCGAAGATGGAGCAGCCACCCAGGCCGAGGCGGCGCAAGCCGAAGCACAGCCGCTGGAACTTCGCCACCGGCAAGAGGCGGAGGAGGTCAGAGCCCCCTATTTCGCCGAGGAGGTCAGGCGCGACCTGCTGGCCCGCTATGGCGAAAAGGTTCTGTACGGGGCTGGGCTGTCGGTGCGCACCAGCCTAGATGAGCGGCTGCAGGCCGCTTCGGATAAGGCGTTGCGCAACGGGTTGATCGCCTACGAGCACAGCCGTGGCGGATGGCGCGGGGCGATTGCCCGCATCGACCCCAAGGGGGACTGGGCGGCGCATCTCGCCGCCGTGCCGGTGCCCGGCGTCGCGACCGATGTCGGATGGCGCCTCGCGATGGTGGTGCGCAGCGAGCCCGACGGTGCGGCGATCGGCTTTGCCAACGGCGCCAGCGGGCGCATCCCGTTCTCCGAAATGCACTGGGCGCGGCCGCGCTACAACAACGGCACTTTTGGTCCCTATCCGCGCGGCGCAGCCGATGTCGTCAAGCCGGGCGATGTCGTGATGGTCGACCCGGTCAATGCCGCGAAGGCCGAGGCGAACGGCGGCAAGGCTGCCGGCCTCTACACTTTGTGCCAGGTGCCGGAGGTCTCCGGCGCCCTTGTAGCCCTGGACCCGCACACCGGGCGCGTCCTCGCGATCAGCGGCGGGTTCAGCTTCGCGACGAGCCAATTCGACCGCGCCACCCAAGCAAAACGTCAACCGGGCTCGTCGATCAAGCCGTTCGTCTATCTGACCGCGCTCGATCACGGCTTCACGCCGTCGACACTGGTCGTCGACGGCCCGATATCACTTCCTCAAGGTCCTGGACTGCCGATGTGGTCGCCCAGAGCCTATACGAAGCAAGGCCAAGAGATGAGGTTCCGCGGGCCGACCCCGCTGCGTGTCGCGCTGGAACTATCGCTCAACGCGGTGACCGCACGGGTCGCCTCGATAATCGGAATGGAGCCGATCGCCGAAACCGTCGAACGTTTCGGCATCATGGACCATATGCCGCGCGAATACTCGATGGCGCTCGGCGCCGGCGAGACGACGTTGCTGCGCCACACGGCGGCCTATGCGATGCTGGTCAACGGCGGCAAGCGAATCACCCCGACGTTTATCGATCGGGTGCAGGATCGCAACGGCGCTACGATCTTCCGCGCCGATCAACGCCCGTGCGACGGCTGCGACGATGTCGACTGGGACCATCAGCCGGTCCCGGTCATCCCGGATACGCGTGAGCAGGTGGCCGACCCCGGCTCGGCCTATCAGATCGTGACGATGCTGCAAGGCGTGGTCGAGCGGGGCACGGCCAAGCTCGTGCAAGCCGTCGGCAAGCCGATCGCGGGCAAGACGGGGACCACCAACGACTGGCGCGATGCATGGTTCGTCGGATTCTCGCCCGATCTCGCGGCGGGCGTTTATATCGGATTTGACGATCCGGACAGTCTCGGCGACGACGAGACTGGCGGGCATATCGCAGCCCCGGTCTTTCGCGACTTTATGATTGCAGCACTGAAGGACGCGCCGGCGACCGCTTTCCGCACGCCCCCGGGCATGCGGGTCTACCGGGTCAGCGCGGCGACCGGCCTGCCGGCCGGAGCGGGCGAGGCAGCCATCTACGAGGCTTACAAGCCCGGGACCGAGCCCGGCCACAACCGAAATTTGGGTCTGCAGCACGTGCCTGACGAGGATGAGACCCCGATCGCCTCGACCGGCGGGATGGAGGCCGGCGAACCACTGCCGCCGCCGGTGCGCGGGGCTCCAGCCAGCGGCACGGGCGGCCTATATTAGCACGTGGACGTCGAATAGCTCGGAGTAAGCCATGCGCGCCGAAATTCAGGCGGCCGCCGACGACATCAACAAGTCGTTGGCGCTGCTGAGGAGGCATCTTTGACTGGGACACCGCAAATCGCAGTCTCGCCGAGCTGAACGCCCAGGCGGAAGATCCGCGGCTGTGGGATGATCCCGCTGCGGCACAAAAGCTGCTGCGCGAGCGCACCAAGCTCGACCAGGCTATCGGCAGTTATCGCCGAATCGAGCGGGAGGTCGCCGACACGCTGGAGCTGATCGAGATGGGGGAGGCCGAGAGCGAGGCGACCGTCGTCGCCGACGCCGAAGCGGTCCTCGAAAGACTGCGCGCGGAGGCGGCGAGGCGCGAGCTCGAAAGCCTGCTCTCCGGCGAGGCCGACGCCAATGACTGCTATCTCGAAGTGCATGCCGGGGCCGGCGGCACCGAGGCGCAGGACTGGGCCGAGATGCTGCTGCGGATGTATGTCCGCTGGGCAGAGGCGCACGATTACAAGACCGAATGGCTCGAAGAGAGCGGCGGCGAGGAGGCCGGGATCAAATCGGCCACGGTCAGGATCAACGGCCCCGACGCCTATGGCTGGCTGAAGACGGAAAGCGGCGTGCATCGGCTGGTGCGAATTTCGCCGTTCGATTCGAATGCGCGCCGACACACCAGCTTCGCGTCGGTGTGGGTCTACCCGGTGGTCGACGACAAGATCGAGGTCGAGATCAACGACAAGGATCTGCGCATCGACACCTACCGTTCGTCGGGTGCCGGCGGGCAGCACGTCAACAAAACCGACAGCGCCGTTCGCATCACCCACATGCCGAGCGGCATCGTCGTGCAGTGCCAGAGCGAGCGCTCACAGCACCAGAACCGCGCCCACGCCTTCTCGATGCTGCGCGCCCGGCTTTACGAAGCCGAATTGCAGCGGCGCGAGGCGGCGACCGACGCGATGAACGCGACCAAGACCGACATCGGCTGGGGCCACCAGATCCGGTCCTACGTCCTGCAGCCCTATCAGATGGTCAAGGATCTGCGCACCGGCGTCGAAACCTCGAACACCGGCGCGGTCCTCGACGGTGACCTCGACCGCTTTCTCGCCGCCGCCCTCGCCTCCCGCATCGAAGGCGCCGACGCGATCCCGACCGGCGCCTGACCCCGCGATCAGCCTTTGAGATCTTGGAGGAACTCAGAGGCCGGCTCGACGCCAGTCACCAGCAGATGGTCGCGCGCCCTGGTGCATGCGACGTAGAGCAGGTGGCGCTCGGTGTTGTAGACCTCCTCTAAATCAGCTTCGTCGGCAACGTTCTCGATGCGCTCCTGCAACGGGATTACCTCGTCGTCGGAGGCCATGACCGCGACGGCGCGGAACTCCAGACCTTTGGCCAGATGCATCGTGCCGATCGAGATGCGGCCTTGCGACGTTTCGGTCTTGTCGCTCAGCTCGACCGCGCTCGCGCCCGCTATCTTGACGGCCCCTCGCGCACGCCGCAGCTGACCGCCGGTGCGGACGAAAACCGCGATTTCGCTTGGTGGCAGGCCCTCGGCGATACGCTCGGTAAGCCATCTACCGACCGATGCCGCTTCCTGGCCCGGGTCGGCGAAAGTCTCGATCTTGGGTTCGACGCCATTGAAAACCGAGATGGTGCCGCGGCGACTTTCGGTATTGCCGTCCACATCTGCGACCTCCGGCGGCAGTAGTCGATCGGCATGGCTGCGGATCTGGTGTGACGTGCGGTAGTTGATGCGTAATGTGTAGGACCGGCCGCGGATATCGACGCCCAGCGATTTCCATGAAAACGGCTGCTGGAAAATCCGCTGGCCGAGGTCGCCGGTAAGGAAGAGCCCATCGGTGCGCGATGATCCGAGGGCGGCCAGGAAGCGCAGCTCGGCAATACCGATATCCTGCACCTCATCGACGACGGCGAAATCGAAACCGCTCTTGCCGCCAGCGGCGACGTGGTCGGTCAGCCGGCCGAACACATCCGACCACGTGCCGGTGTTGCGCCGCGCCAGCTCCGCGCGCACCCGTTCGAAAATCGACCACAGGATCTCCCGCTGCTTGCCGCCGATCCGCGTCTTGCGGCCGAGGCGGGCGACATCGCGATAGGCCCCCCAGCTCTTCAATTGCCAGGCATCTACGACATCGCTCCATTCGCCGAACAGAAACCGCTCGGTGAAGCGTTGGCCATCTACATGCCCGCCGGCCTGTCGGAGCAATTCCCGCACGAGCGCCGATGAGGCAATATTGGGCTGACCGACCGCTGCCGAATACATCTCGTAGGCGATCCCGGAAACGGAATGCAACTCGATGCGCTTGGCAATGTCGGGCTCGTTGCCAATCAAATACTGCAGCCGCGTCCTGAGCGCATTCGCCAAGGCGTTCGAGAACGTCGTCAACAGTACCCGCGCCTCGGGGTGGCGGCGCGCCAAAGTGACGGCGCGATGCAGCGCGACAATGGTCTTGCCGGTTCCTGCCGACCCCGAGACCCGCGCCGTCCCGGCGTAGCTGCGCTCGACGAGCTGGCGTTGCGCCGGATGCAGAAAGACTGCCCATTTCTCCCACGGAAAATCGAGCGCGCGCTCCAGCTCCTCGACATTGGTCAGCACTCGGAAGCGGCGTTGCGCGTCGGGGTGACTGAACGGGTCGGCGGCTGCGGGCGCCGGCACCGGGATGGCGGGAGTGCCGCCAGTCGCCAGGTTCAATAGCGCCTCGGCCGCCTCCTGCGGCAGGTGATCGGCCAAATCGAACAGTGTCTCCTCAGTCGCCTGACGCACCGCGTCGAGCCATTCGGTTGGGACCCCGTAGGCCAGCAGCATGTCCTCGGATATGCCGCCGAATAGCCGCTTAGGCGTCGCCGCAACGTTTGGCGGTGGTGTCGTGATTGCCGGATGGTGCTCGACCCGCTCGGGCAGTTCGACGAGCTGCGCCGCGCCGGTCGTCGGATGGCGCTCGATCCTTCGCCGCTCAGCCCAGCCATAGGCGGCATCGTGATGCCCGACATAGCAGAGCAGCACGCTCGTCGCGGTCTTGTGCACAATCAGCCGGACATCTGTGTTGACGCGCACCGACCAGAAATTTGGGTCTCTGGGGCGATCGAGGCGGTGAAAGTGCAGGCTCGAGCTGTCGGATCGAGCTGCAGGTCGAACGCGGTCGTCTTGACTGCCTTCTGCTCCGCCCCGGTCAGCCGGGCGAGGCTGTCGGTGAAGGTATCGGCAATGCGAAATTCCATATTTGGAGTGGGCCTCAAACTAAAATTTCTGCAACACGGTCGACAAACCGCTCGGCCATGTCGATCGCGGCGCTCGCCCGGTCGAGCGGCACGGCTGCACTGGGACCCAGTTCGTAATCGGCGATATCCTTCAAGTTATAGGCTTGCGAGAGGAAACGCGAAAATTCACGCAATCCCGTCTCGTTCTTCGCCAACTGAGAGAATAGTCTGTGTACGCCTCGGTGTGTCTTCACAACCCTGCCGGAGCGCGCGAGGATTAACGCCTGTGCCGCATGGAAGGCCGCGAGGTAAGCGTCACGCCCGGCATCCTCGCCGACCCCGGCGCCGAGGATGATTTTGGCGCGGGTCAGACACTCCCGCGCTTTGTCGAGGTGCTCCCCGACTTCCGGGGTCACAGATCGACGCCCTCGCGGCGGATCTCCCGCATCAGGATCGTACGGTCGCGATAAGCCCCGGCGGGGTAAGGCTTGGCATCGATGAAGACGCCGGTGTCCTCGAGAAAGTCGGTTCGAAGGTCGGCCAGACGATCGAGTTCTTGCCAGCGGTCGGTCAGGTCGCGGAGAAACACCGCCACGTCGTAATCCGAATCCTCGCCGGCCTCGCCGCGCGCACGGGAGCCAAACAGCACCACCCGCTCGATCCGGTCGCCGTAGAGATCGTCGAGAGCGACGCGAAGGCGCTTCAGAATCGGATCGTCGGTAATCGTAGCCATAGGGGTTTTATCACCAAGTATCGCGTAATGTGATCCGATCACCGCACCGAGAACACCTTCATCACCTCGTCGCCGAGGTGGTTGATGACCTTGACGGCGATGCGGCCGGATTTGGGTTTGGGGAAGGGGCGGGAGGTGTCGCTGTTGAGGCTCGACCAGGCTTCCTCGTCGATCTCGGCCCGCAACGTCGTCTTCAGCGCCTTGTAGGGGTCGGTCGCGGCGCCGAGGAAATAGGCGTGGCGGACGAAGAAGCTCTCCTCGTTGTAGTCGGTGTCGATGAACCACAGCGCGATCGTGTCTGGGCCGCCTGATTCGATCTCGCCGGTCTGCGGCTTGAACACGTCGACGCCCTTGATCCTGACCCGGATCCGGTCGTCGCCAGCCGGCTCGATCGCGATGTCGGGCTCGCCGAAGACGACGAACAGATTGCCGGAGCCGGTGTTCTTCAACTCGCCGGCCATGTGCAGATCGGGGTTCATGCGCGCCTTCAGGATCGGGATGCGGCCGATCCGCTCGAGCTCGGCGGAGTGCGCATCGAAATTGAAGGCGCAGGCGATCACCACGTCGAACCGGGCATCGGCCGCCTCGCGCGCCGCCTCGACGAGATCGGCGCGCGCCACCGTGCCGAATTCGGGGCCGAGAAAGATCGCGGCGCGGCGCTCGCGGTCGCCTTCGAGGTAACGGCCTTCGGCGCAGACCAGATTGCCCGGCCAGGGCGTCAGCGCCGTGAAGGTGATGCGGTCCTCCTTGTGCGCCTGCTGCACGCCCTGATGTCTTCAGATTTTCGAGCACCATCTGCGCGAAATCGTTCCAGCCGCCGCCGGGGTCGGCGAGGTCGATGGAGTCGATCAGGCTGTCGTCCTCGTCGACCGCCATGCACCCGGTGCGGCGACAGGCTCTCGACCGTGAACGGGCCGGCGACGCGGATGCGCGAATTGTCGGGGTAGGGCTTGTCGTAGAGGTATTCGAACTCGGCCTTGGCCGCGATCGAGGCGTCGATTTCCTTCTGCCGCGCGATGCGCGCCGCCCACCATTCGGCGTGCACTTTCTTCGCCTCTTCCGGCCAATCCGCGCCGGCCTCGCGCGGAATTTCCCACTCTTCCCACGCGCGCGTCCGTCATCGCGAGGCGCGGAGTGCCGTGGCGATCCTCGACGAGATTGCTTCCGTCGGCTTCGCCTCCTGGCAAGTGAGCGGCAGAAGGACGCGCGCCGAGCGCGGCGTTGAGCCGGGCGCGCAACGGCTCCAGCGTCTGCTGCCACTTCTCCCAGATCACATCGATCTCGGCATTGTTGGCGATATCGACTTCGACGTTATGGACTGCACCCGCTCGTACACAAAGCCTTGCCGGATGTCGCCGCGTGTCGGCGTCTCGCTCGGCGGTCTGCGGCTAATCTCGGCTTCCTTGCGCTGCCCCTCGGGGCTGTCGGCCAGCAGGTAATAGGGGTAGCGCGCACCCATGATCCGCGCCCGGGTCAGCGCCAATGCCACACGCGAGGTGTCGATCGTGATCCAGCGCCGGCCCCATTGTTCGGCGACACAGGCGGTCGTGCCGGAGCCGCAGGTCGGATCGACCACGAGGTCGCCGGGGTCAGTGGTCATCAATATGCAACGCTCAACTATTCGTTCATTGGTCTGGACAACGTAGACCTGATTTGCCGCGCCGCCGAGCCCGTCCCACCAGTTAGAAATCGATTTGAAAGGGAAGTCATCGAGGTATCGCTTGAAATCGAGACTGTTTCGGGATCGGACGAGCCGCCCTGCGGCGAGATTCCGTCCCATACCAGTTAGGCGTTGCGCTGAGGCTCGCGATGTATGGCTCCAACAGCGCCCCTTGGGAGGCGCGACTAACTCGCCTTCGAAGAGCACCGGGTCCATCTGCTGCGTGCGCTCTCCGCCGTTGGTGATAGGCCAAGGTCGGAACAGCCGCGCTCCCGGAAATTCCTGTGCGATTCGTCTCGGATAAGCACGAAAATCCAGCTGTTCCCCGTCAGCTGTACTGTAAACTTCAGATTAACGGTCTGGCCCGCAGGCAACTCCGCCCTGGAGAACTCGTCGACAGTCTCTGAGTCCAGTTCGCGTGCTTCATACAGGTTCTGAAATTTCAATCTTCCCTTATCGCGTGGGGTTTTTCCATACCAGAGCACGTAATCATTTACGGGATCGAGCAGAGAGGACTTCTGGCTACCCTTCTTCTTGACCAAGATTTCGGTGACGGCGTTCTCTTCCCCAAACACCTCATCCATTAGCGCCCGGACGCGGTGCACGTTCTCGTCGCCAATCTGCACGAAGATCGAGCCGCTATCGGCCAGCAGGTCGCGGGCGACGGTCAGGCGGTCGCGCAGATAGGTCAGGTAGGAGTGGATGCCATCGCGCCAGGTGTCGCGGAAGGCTTTGACCTGCTCGGGCTCGCGGGTGATGTGGTCCTTGTTGCCGTCCTTGACGTCGCGGTTCGTCGTCGACCACTGGAAATTCGAGTTGAAGCGGATGCCGTAGGGCGGGTCGATATAGATGCATTGCACCTTGCCGCGCAGCCCCTCGCGCTCGGCGAGGCTCGCCATGACCGACAGGCTGTCGCCGAGGATCATGCGGTTCGACCAGTTGGCGTCGTGCCGGTAGAACTCGGTCAGCGCCTCCTTATCGGGCAATCCATTGAAGTCGGCGAAGAGGTCCGGCATTGGCGGCGTATCCTGCTCACGCCGCTCTCTGCTCTGCCGCAATAGGTCGTCGATCAGAACCTTCGGGTGCACCTTTTCCTGGATGTAGAGCGGCGGCGCCTGGACGATCAGGTCGGACCAGTCCTGCTCGTCCTTGCCGCGCCAGACGAGCTGAGGGTCGAGATCGCGGTTGCGCCGCTCATAGGCGAGCCGGATCGGCGTCTTGTCCTTCTCGTCCATGACCGGCTCGAGCTCGGCCGTCGGGATGTTGCGGCGCTTGTCCTTGTGGCGCAGCGCCTCGACCGAAATGTCCCTGCGCGGCATGTGCTTGCCTGCCCCTTATGGCTGGATAAATGCAGTGCGTCCTTCGAGGCCTCGCTGTGCGAGGCACCTCAGGATGAGGTCTTTTCTTACTGCCATGCTCTGCTTCCCTTATCCTGAGGAGCGCTCTGCAGGAGCGCCTCTCGAAGGACGCACAGGCGGCCGTACAACCCGGCGCGATAAGGCGGGCAGCGCCGCGAAATCGCCTCGGATCAGCGCCTCCTTTTTCTCTCGTCGCCAGCCTTTTACCTGCCGCTCGGCGGCCACGGCATCCTCGATGCGCTCGAAATACTGATGGAAGACAAGGGTTACTGGCGTCCGACGGGCGGTATAGCCATGGAAGGCGCCGGCCTGGTGTTCGGCGATACGCATTTCCAAGTTATTGCGCGTCGTGCCGACGTAATACGAGCCGTCGGCGCACTGGAGAATATACAGGTAAGCGCTCATGCCCCTTTGCCAGCGACGGCGCGCTCGATCAGCGCGTCGAAGTTTGCGGCAATGGCGTAAACTGACTCCTTGAACTCGGCGAACGCCCACCGGCCGAAGGTGCCGAGATTGTTGATGCCCGGTACCCAATAGGCGTCCATCGTGTTGGCCTTGTCCTTGGCGTCCTCGCCGCGATAGCCCTTGATCTCGACGACAAGGTTTAAGAGGTCGTTGTCGCCGTGCCCGTCATCGATCCGCACGATGAAGTCGGGGAGGTATTTCTTGGGCGTGGCGCCCAGCAGATACGGAACCTCGAAGCCGAGGCCCTGGTTCTTGACGTAGGCGCGGACCCGCGGGTTCGCCTCGGCGGCGCGGCAGAATTCCGCCTCCCAGTCGCTGTCGCAGACGACCCAGTTGACCTGGCATCGGCGATGATCGGTCTGCCACAGTGTCGTCTTCGAGGTGTCGAACCGAACATGCACGGTCGAGCCGGTCGGATTGTACGGGTCGAGAACCGCTCTGATCGGGTGCTTGCCGATCATCGACGCGGTGATCGCCGCTTTGATGCGCTCGCAGGCCCGGTCGGCGAGGTCTTGATAGATCAGCTGCGCCGGGTGGGTGCCGCCGGTACAGCGCAAATACCCGCCGTCGAGCCATTGGCGCACGATCCGTTTCAATTGCCCGAACAAGTACAGCTTTGGGTCGTGGCCAGTGTCGCGGAACTGATCGAAAAAAAGCAGGCGGACGGTAAGCCGGTAAATCACTTCCGACTGGCGAATATCGGCCAGATGCCTGACGGTGAGGTTCACCGGTTTGCCGATTATCGCCCGGTTCGTTGTGTCTGTCGGGCCCACAAGCGCGGGCGTCAGTTCCAGTACCGAATTCAGGGCTGAACTTCGCGGTCAGGCGTTCCTCGGGCAATTCGACGCGATATCCAGCGACCCGCGGGAAGGTGATTTGCAGCGCATCCCGTTCCGGCCGTACCGCCTCGACCCGCACAGTCTTGCGCGGCTTCGTCGGCGGCGCGACCACCGGCTTCGCGGTGAAGTCGAACGGGATACCGAGCACGTCGGCATATTCGGGGCTGAACAGGCCCTCCTCGTTGAGATCGTAAGACTGCCGGCGCAAAGCGCGGCCGACCACCTGCTCGCACAACAGCTGTGTGCCGAAGGCACGAACGCCGAGAATGTGGGTCACCGTACTCACGTCCCAGCCTTCGGTCAGCATCGAGACCGAGACGACGCAGCGAATACTCTCGCCGAGCTGGCCGGGCTTTCCGACCGTGTTCATGACCTCGCGCAGGAGATCCTGGTCGGTGAGCTTGGCGCCGGCGCGAGCGTCGCCGGTCCGCTGGACGATCTCCCGCCGAAAGCGCTCTATGGCGTCGGCGTTCATGTCGCGGAAGGTCTTGTCGATTTCCTCGCCCGACTTCGAGCTGTTCGCTATCGATCAGCAATGTGCGCGGGTGCGGCAGGCGCGAGCCATATTCGTCATAGTTGCGGAACAGCCCGAACCGGCCTTGAACCCAGACGCCATCACTCTCACGGACGAAGCCCGAGATGAAATCGTAGACGAGCTTTGAGGTCGACGTGTTGTTGCATACCACGATGAAGACCGGCGGGACGGCGATGCCTTCCTCCTCCCACAGTGCCGATGTCTTCGCGTAATGGCCGTAGAGCGCTTCGAGCGCGGTTTGCAGCTCATTCGGAAGGCTGAGCGGGTCGAGTTCGCCGGACTTACCGCGTCCTTTCTTCGGCATCTTCGGGCCCACATGCTTCCACAACTCGCGAAATTTCGGCATTTCGCCGCCGGGGATGTTGTCGGCGATCGGCACGCGCGGCAATTTGACGATGCCGCATTCCAATCGCGTCCATCAGCGAGAAGTCGCTGACCGTCCAAGGGAATAGCGTGGCCTCGGCATAGCCCGAGCCGCGGAGGAAGAACGGTGTCGCCGACAGGTCATAGACAGCGGCGAGGCCGAGCTTTCGCTTGACGGTCTCGATGCCCGAGATCCACAGCCGAGCCGCCTCGTTGTTCTTTTTCGCTTCCTCTCTGTCCTCGCCCTTCAGCTTTTCGGCGTCCACGGCCTGCGGCTTTTCGCGGTAGCAGTGATGCGCCTCGTCACTGAGCACGACGATGTTCTTCAGGCCCATCAGGTCGCCGCAGGCGCGCTGCAGCATCTGGCCCTCGGTTTCGAGCGTGTTCAGCTCCGGGCCGCGACCTTGCAGCAGCGCCCGTCCGGTCTTCGACACCTCCATGCGCTCGCGTCGACGAAAGGCGTGGTAGTTGGTGATGACGATCTTGGCGCGCTCGATGTCGCCGAGCATGTCGTTTGGAACTAGTTCGCGCTCGCGGTAATAGCTGTTGGGATCGTTAGGCTGCAGCACACGCAGCCGATCCTTGATCGTGATACCCGGCGTGATGATCAAAAAGGCGCGCGAGAATTTGTGGCTTCCCGAGCGCCGCACGGCATTAACCGTTTGCCAAGCGATCAGCATCGCCATGACCGTTGTCTTGCCGGCGCCGGTCGCCAGCTTCAGTGCTATGCGCAGCAGATCGGGGTTCGCCTCCTTGTTGGCGCCCCGGATGTGGGTCCAGATCTTGGCGCCGGCCGCCGCGCGATCGGAGGCCACCTCGGCGAGCCAGATCGCGGTCTCCACCGCTTCGATCTGACAGAAGAACGGCTGAAATTTCTCGAATTTGTAATGGCGCCAGTGCTGGAGCAGCCTGGCGGTCTCCGGCGTCACCTGCCACTGGTTGGGGTTCGGCAAGTTGCGCCAGGCCGCGACGTAGCCGCGAATTTCGTTGATGATCGGGGTGGGGTTGTATTCCTGGTCGGGTGTAGACAGCCCGTCACCGGCGCCAAGACCCAATTCTCCCTGTCCTGGAGCCCGCCGCCGTCTCTGCGGCTTCGGCACTGGCGTGATCAGATCGGAGCGCCGCCGCGATTCGATGATGCGGTTAGTCGGCTGACCGTCGTCGTCTAATTCCCAATGCCGGACGGGATGGGCATAAGGCGAATTGAGGATCGGCCGCTCGAAAAAGCTCTCGTCCATCCGCCCCCCTGTCGTTGCCGTGCGCCCGGAATCAAACGTTACTCGGCTCAAGATAAACCAATCGTTGCGAGCGGCGGGAGTCTCAACAAAATTAATGGGAGAACGGCGGGTCTGTTGTAGCGATGACGATCTTAAAATTGCCTCTTTCGCATTGCATATTTCCGATCCCTGGAGGATCCTGAACGGGTCGGCAGTCATAATGGGTCGGTAGTCATAACGGGTCGGTAGTCATGGAGTGTACGTATAATGGCTTTCGTCAAAAGCGCCGCGCACGAGGCGTCGGCTGGGCGAGGGCGTCAACCTAGAGGCGAGGTTTTGCTGCAGATTTGCTGCAGGTGCAGCAACGGGCAATCACCGGCGCAATTAGGGATTGTATCTTGCGAGACCCAGGGCGGAACAAGGCGGGAACTTGCGGCAGCACTCCTCTTCGATGTTGCTGAACCTGACCGCAGCAACGCACCGGCAACAACCCTGATGTTTAATAGAAATTGAAGATGCTTCGGTCGCCGGCTACCTCATTTGCGAGTTTCGCGTTCCGACGGGTTAGAGGACATCATGTTTAGGCGATCGAAAGAGTATTCACTCGAGGAGCTGCTCGAGCATCCGGTACTCGGCGTGCAAATGACCAGCGAAGGCATCGATCGCCGCTGCCTCGACCTGATGTTCGACGCAACGAGCGGCCAGCATCGCTTCGCAGAAGGCGAGTTTGGCGAGCGATCGGCCGGTCCATTCGCACCTTGAAAGCTCGCCGCAATCCGAGGCTAAATCTTCATTGGCGGTCAGGTTACGCTGGCGGGGGTCCTTTCCACTGTCAGCATAGAGTTCGATGGTAGCGACGGCCTCGCGCAATGAGAATACCACCGCCTGGGCGGAGGTCGCGCGCGCCATCTCCTCGGCCGCAACCTCTCTCGTGAGCGATCCCCAAAACCCGACCAATATGTGCGCCTGAGGGGCGCGCCGGCGGATACGTCTTACCAGGAAGCGCGCACGCGCGGGTGAACTGGTGCTGATCAGCGACAGACAAACCACCGAGGCGTCTTTGAAAAAAGGCAAGTGGGCAATGTCAGCCGACAGAGCATCCGCCGACAGAGGCGTGCCGATGTCGATGTGGCGCTCCAGATGCAGCACATTTACCAGCAATAAGGCTGCAGCTTGGTCGAGTTCGTTGCGGCCGGCCACGCAGACGACACCGGAAAAACCCGCCGGCTTCGGGCCTGCTGCGTGCTCCGGCGCGGCAGCGGCATCTTCATCTTCCAACAGATTTTCGACCATGGATTCGATCGCGGTCGCGAATGTGGCGCGGTCTTCGAAAGACAGTACGCTGCGGTCGCTGTCGGCCTGCGCTCTCGCCAAAGCGGGTATCGCAACCTCGTCGAAAAATTGGCTCAGCGAGCTGTTCTTTGCGAACTCTTCGGCTTGCTCCGTCACTTCCTCGGGATCGTTCGCCAGAATGCGCTGGTAAAACGTTTCCACCGGCGTCAGCACCGGTTCGTTGCCGAGCATCACATTGAGGAACTGGAGCTGCGGCACGTGTCGGCCGAGAACGACCAGGCAAACCGTCATCGGGGTCGAAAGCAGCAGCCCGATTGGCCCCCAGAGCCAAGTCCAGAACGTAGCCGCGGCAATCAGCGCCACCGGAGACAGACCAGTCGTGCCGCCATAGACCAGCGGTTCCACGAGGTTCGCGACCACAAGCTCGATGCACACAAACAGCAAAGCGGTCCAAGCCAACAGCATCCAGTCAGGGGAAACGGCTATAGCTAGCGCCAGCGGGAACGCCGCGGCAATGACAATCCCGAGATATGGGATGAAACGCAGCAGAACCACCAAAATGCCCCACAGTGCCGCGTTCGGGATGCCGATCAGTGTCAGCCCGATCCCGATCGGCAACCCGCAACTGATGTTGACGACGAGCTGAGACACAAGGTAGCGGCTGATCCGTTGAGCCGCATCATTCATTGCTTCGGTGGTGCGGTGCAGGTCACGCCTTCCAGCAAGGCGCAACAGCCGATCCCGCAAATCCTCCCGCTCGAGGAGAATCATGACGACGAAGACGACGACCAATCCGCCCGCCGCCATTGGCTGGAGCAGCGGTCCGATGATGCTTTGAACGATCTGCAGCGGTCCTGGTTCAGGCTCTACTACCTGGACAGATATTGGTTTGGTCGGTTGCGGCTCGGACGCGCCGCCAGCGGAACGGGTGCTTTCCGGCGCACCCTGAGTTTCTGCCCTCGAAAGCTCAAGGCTGAGCTCACGGAACATCTCGGTCGCTCGACGGAAAACACCACCGCCGGGCACGATTCCGGGAAGCGAGCGGATTTTGGTTTGCAGGTTGTATCTGTATTCCGGGAGCTGTTGCGCTAGTGAGGATACCTCGCTTCCCACGACCGCGGCGAAGCCAGCGATCGCTGTGAAAGCGAACAGCACGGTGAATCCGACCGCGGTGACCCGGCCCACCCGCAAGCGGCGCAGCCAGCGAACCGCCGGGGCCAGTAAGAAGCTCAACAGAACCGCGAGCGTGATCGGGACAAAAACTTCGCGAGCGAAGTAGAGGATAGCGATGACGGTCGCCGTGACCAGAACCGCCATCATCCCGAACAAACCGCGCGGCAGGTCGGCGCGCGCGCGGCCGTCAACCTCCTGGGCCTGATCGGCCATTTCCTTACCCGCGATCGAGTTCGGGCGGCAGGGCTGCCCGCCCTGATCCGTCATTATACCCGCCGTTCCGTACCTGAAAATATGGAGCTCGACCACGCCCTCCTGGCGTGCTTACCACCCCGATGTGGCAGTTCAGCGGCGGTGGATCAAATAAGCGAGCCCGTAACCAATTGCGCCGGCGACGAGCAAAGCAGTCATCGGTTGCTCCGACGCATATTGGCTGATGAAACCGCCGGCTCGGGAGCCCCGCTGATAGAGATTGGTCGCTGCTTGCGTCGCCTGGTTGCCCGCTTCGCGCGCCACCTCCCCGGCTTGAGCCATCGCTTGCCTGCCCGCTTCGGACGCCTGCCGCGCCAATGTGGCTGCGCTGGTCTGAGCGTCTTGGATCATCGCCTTACCCTGATCGAGTCCACCTTGCATGGCCGCCCCCGCCTGCTTGGCGGCATCGCTGGCCATCGTGCTGAGTTTCTCCGTCGTCTCGGACACGCGGTCCTGAATTCGCTGCTCGTCCATTCTCTCCTCCAACGCGAACGACACCGTCGCCCGATACAACACTGGGCGCGGCGAAACGCTCCCCGGGCTTAAAGTTATTCGGGCCGCAAACTTATCGGTGCAAAGCGCGTTCGAGCTCGTGCTTGTTCATCTTCGAACGCCCAGGAATCTCCCGACGCTTTGCCTCTTCATAGAGTTGAGCCTGCGTAGGTTCCCGACTGTTCCCTTGCTCGCTGCGGTCCTTCTCGGTTGCGCCACGCCGCTCGAGCGCCTTTGTGCGCTTCAGGTTCTCACGGTTCTTCTCCTTGCTTTCGTATTTGGAGGCGCCCGCCTCGTGCAGCCCGATCGCGATCGCCTGTTTCGGGTTCTTGACCTTTTTGCCGCCGCTGGTTTTGAGCTCCCGGTGCTTGAACTCATGCATGACGCGGCCGACGGTTTCTTTTTGTGCCTTCGATTGATGAGTGGCCATCGGTAGACCTCGCTCTATTAGTTCCTCCGCGGAAATCGTCGTCCGGTAATCATTAGTTCCGGGATTGCATTGGAAAACCGCCCGGCGCTGGCACGGAACTCTCGTTCCACGGGGGTTGTTCGCAGAACGTCAATCAACGGTAGAGGATATAAAGTCATGTCGAAACTTCATATAACAGCAGCCGTCGCGGTGGCACTGGCCGCGGCGGCCCCCGTAGCGTACGCACAAACAGCACTGCCTCACAGCATCCAAACGGACGAGATCCGCGCCAGCAAAATGATCGGCAGTGCGGTCTACGACGTCCAAAACCGCAAGATCGGCAGCGTCGCCGATGTAGTCCTCAACAAGGACGGCAAAGTCGACGCGGTCGTCATCGACGTCGGCTCCTTCCTCGGAATGGGAGGCAAGGACGTCGCGGTGCTACCCAGTGACATCAAGACAGACAACAACCGGTTGACGCTCGACCGCACGAAAGAGCAGTTGCAGCAGATGGCGAGTTATAATCTCGAGAATCGTAATACCGGCTCCGGTACTTCGACGTCGCCCGTGCAGGGTGGCAATCTCCACAACGGTACGACCACCGGTCGTTAACGTCTCCAGCGTAGCGGCGTGGACCGGGCGGACCTCCCTGCCCGGTCTATCGCCTTGGGCAATTAGCAACGGGCGGTAGAACGAGATATGCCGAGCGAGAACCCATGGCTTTCATAGGAGCAGGGAACCAGCGCCGGGTGGCCGCGTTCCTGCACGCGCCGCGCGAGCGTCTGTCTGGTATCGCCAGCGCGCCGACGATGCCGAAGATGAGACCTTGAAGGAACTGCTCCTCCATAACATGCGCGAAGCACGCCTCGATGCCGCTCGAATGGATCCGGCGCCGCGACCTCGATTTTGAACGGTTTCTGAAGACGTATCTTTTCACCGACGGCTCGATCTTACCAGCTCGATGACGCCGGCTATCGCGGGCCATACGCCTTGGCACTGGCTCCGCCGCTTCCAACTCTATCCGCGCACTGACGTGTCGCAGATCCAGCATCTGCGGCATCTCGGCACCCAAGGCATCTAGAAGGCGCCGATCGAGGGCGGCGTGTTGGTCGACCCGCGTGTCGGCGCCCTGGTTCTGGGGCAGGATTTGCGGGCGGGCTACATCGGACAGGACGGATGTGCATTACCAGCTTTATCTGACCGAGAGCATCGTTTTGCGGATCGATGAGCCGCAAGCGATCTGCACGATTTCGGCGATGGCGAGCAGCCTGCGTTCCGGCAGGACGGCGGCGCCACCCCGCAGCTGAGTTACGAGAGCCACAATGCGTTCGAAACTGCTCAATGCCGATCCTCCGATCACTTATGCGGTCGTGCTCGACACCGGTGACGAGGTCATCGGCGAACTCGGCAAATTCGTCCGGGAACAGGAAGTCGAGGCCGCCTCGCTCACCGCGATCGGCGCATTCAGCCGCGCCGCGCTCGGGTATTTCCAGTAGGAGACCAAGCAATACAAGAAAAATCCCCGTCGGCGAGCAAGTCGAGGTCTTATCGTTGCTCGGCGACGTCGCGGTCGGCGACCAGGGCCCACCTTGCATCTCCATGCGGTTCTCGGCAAAGCCGACGGCAGTGTCGTCGGTGGTCACCTGATCGAGGCATATGTCCGGCCGACCCTGGAAGTGATCTTGATCCAGCCGCCAAGCTCTCTGCGCAAGCGCAAAGATCCCGAAACCGGACTCGCCCTAATCGACATCGCGTGATCGACATCGCCTGATCGACATTGGTCGAGCAGCCGCAAGAGGAGTTGTTGCGCGTCGTGCCCGTGATAAGATTCGTCGAGCCCCGCTGCGGCGAGACGAAGGAGTCGGGCAATGGCGAAAACGCGCGGAACCGGACTGCTGATGGTGTGGACCGACATCGATCCCGAGTTCGAGGCGGAATTCAACCGCTGGTATGACGAGGAGCACCTGCCGCGCCTTCTCGAGGTGCCGGGCTTTCTCAGCGCGGGGCGCTATGTCGCGGTCAAGGGGGCGCCGAAATACCTCGCGATGTACGAGCTCGAGGACCACAACGTGCTGCGCAGCGCGGCCTATCTCGATACCGTCAAGTATCAGCCCTCGCCGCAGCGGACCAAGGTCGGGACCAGCCGGATCGGGCGCAATTTTCTGCGTAACCTTTACCGGCAGATCTTCCCGGTGCACACCGACCCGATCGAGCAGACCGTCGAGATGGCGCCTTTCCTCCAGATGGGGCGGATCGATGTGTCGTCCGCCATCGAGGAAGAATTCAACGCCTGGTACAACACCGCTTACATTCCCGGGTATCTGGCGGTGCCGGGCTGTCTCGGCGCCCGACGGTTCGTCGCGGTCGAGGGCCAACCCAAATACCTGACCGTCTATGAATTCGAGCACGCCCGGGTGTCGGAGAGCGACACCTGGAGCCGTGCCCGCGTCAGCAACCCGTGGACGCGGCGGGTGCACCCCCATCTGCGCCACGACGAGGGTTCACCCGGCGTCTATCAGCGCGTGTCCCCGAAATAATAGAACCAGCTATGCGGGATCGCCGGTATCGGGAACGAGGCCGGCGCATTGGATGCCGTAGACCGCGCAGGTCTCGTCATTGTCCGAAGTGTCGCCGCCGATCCCGACGGCTCCGACGATCTCCCCGGCGTTGTCGCGGATGAGCACGCCGCCCGGCACCGGCACGATGCGCCCGCCTGAAGCAACGCTCAGCGCTTGAATGAACGCCGGGTTGCCGGCGGCGCGGCGGGCGAACTCGCGCCCGCCGAACCCCATCCCCAAGGCGCCCCAGGCCTTGCCGCCGGCGATCTCGGGCCGCAACAGGCTCGACCCGTCCTCGCGCTTCAGCGCGGTGAGGTGCCCGCCGGCGTCGAGCACGGCTACGGTCAGCGGCTTGAACCCGAGTTCGCGTCCCTTCTCCAACGCCTTGTCGACGATAATCGAGGCCTGCGCGAGGGTCAGCGACATTTTGTTCCCGGGTCAGTGCGCGGTGGGTCAGTGCGCGGTGGGTCAGTGCGCGGTGGGTCAGTGCGCGGTGGGTCAGTGCGCAGTCTGGCGGATCAGCTCGGCCCAGCGGTCGAGGACCGGGAGGATTTCGTCGCGGTTTGCCGAAGGCAAGCTAACCACCGCGCGAGAGATCCCCTGATCGTGGTAGCGCTTCAGGCGATCCAGATTTTCCGGGACGCCCCATATCGTCACTGAAATCGATGCCGGATCCCGCCCGGCCGAGGTTGCCATTTCCCGGAACTCCGGCAAAAACTCGGTCACATCGGCATAATGCGCCCGGCTCGCATTGGGGATCCAGCCGTCGCCGTAGCGGATTGCGCGGCGCGCGCTGTGCGGGAAGGCGCCGCCGACGATGATCGGCGGGTGCGGCTTTTGCACCGGCTTCGGCCAGGTCCGCATCTTCGGGACTTCGACGATCTCGCCGTGATATTCTGGCTCGGATTTGGCCCAGATCTCCTTCATCGCCTCGATCTGCTCGCGCATCTTCTTGAAGCGGGTCGTGAAGACGGTACCGTGGCTCTCGATCTCGTCCTGGTTCCACCCGCCGCCGATGCCGAACAGAAACCGGCCGCCCGAGACCTGATCGATCGAGGCCACGAGCTTCGCGGTCTGGATCGTGTCGCGCTGAATGACGAGACACACCCCGGTGCCGACCTTCAAGGTCTTGGTGGCCATTGCCGCCGCCGTCAATGTGACGAACGGGTCCATCACGTCGTAGTACTGCTTACCGAGCTCGCCGCCGCCGGCTGGCGGGGTTTTGCGCGTGCTGGGAATATGCGAGTGCTCGGGCGCCCAGACCGATTCGAAGCCGCGCGCCTCCAGCGCCTGACCGAGCTCAGCCGCGGTCATCGAGTAGTCGGTGAAAAACATCGCCGCGCCAAAATCCATCATCCCTCTCCCGTACGTGTGATGGCGCAAGCTTACCCGCTATCCCTTGCCCGCGGCCAGCATCACCTCACCCGGTTTGCGAGACTACAACCATAACTTGTGTCCGATATTGCCGTTCGCCGTATTTACAGCGAGCCTACAGCGAAATCTCTCCTTCAGGTTGAAACGCCTCCAGCCCATCGGTTCGTGCGCCGATCCGTCATTACGCGACAGTACAACGGGAATACGGCGATTTTATATTCATCTCTCGCCCAGAGTATTTCCCTCTCCCCCCGCCGGCCGGGGGGAGAGGGTTGGGTGAGGGGGGACGATGGGCTGAGTTTGCGGCTTAACCCACCTCACCCTCCCGCCCCCACGGATCAAGTCCGTGGGCCAAAGGCTCACGCGCGACGGGCCCCTCCCTCTCCCCCCGAAGGGGCTTTGCACAATAACCCTTAATTCAGGGTGACTTGTTGTGCAGGTGAACTTTCTGCCCAAAAAGTCGTGCTGATCCCGAGTTCCTGAGTCTCTTGAATGAGACAGCAAATGTTGTGGCAGATGATCTTGCATAGCACCTCATTGACCATCGCGGTTGGCGTCTTGCTGCGACCGTGATCCCGGAACTTTGCCTTGATCATGGAGAAGGTCGACTCGACGTTGCTACGCTTGTGGTAGTGCGCCAGAAAATCCGCGCGGTTGAACTGCCAGAAGTGATACATGCGCTGCCATCGGCCCTCAGCGCGGCCGTTCTGGATGCTCTTTAAGGCGATGTAGGGCTTTGCGCCGTGGCGCTCAATCGCCTTGTAGTTTTTGATGCTGCCGTATCCCTTGTCCGCCGAAATTTCGTTCAAACGAAAATTCTTTGCCGTGGCGTCGACCATCGGCGGAAGCAGCTTTGTGTCGCTGGCGTCCTTGTCGCGGATTTCAACGGCAGTCACGATGTTGGTTCGAACTCCGCACATGAGGTGGACCTTGACCCACTCGTGTTGCTGACGCGGAACACCGTATTTGTGATCGAACCATCGGATGAAGCGTGAGGTGGTGAACCCGGACGAATCGGCGGCGAAATCGACCTCAACCGCCTTCAGCGGGAGACTGGTTTCAGTGATCATTTCGCGAAGCACATGCGGTAGGTCCGGGTTGTCGAGATAGTTGAAAATTGAATTGAAGTGAGGATGCGGGAGACGTATCCCTTGCTGGCCGCATCCCGAAGGTCTGACATGAACCGGCGGCCGGAGAAGGTCGAATAGACCTTGAAGCAGGCCGCAAAAACTGCGTCTCGGATGGGCAGCGGAGGGCGCCCGGTCTTTGGTCGCTCCATTTCGACGAGGCCACCACAAAGGTCGCGCAGCAGGTCTAGAAACCGCTCCTTCTCCTGCGTCTGAGCTGCGTTGTAAGCGGGCCAGTTCTGCGGATACGTGTGCTTGATGGTCTTTTGAACCGTGACCGTTTCCATAACGGTCGTGCTTCCGTCGCTGTTTCGCTCACGCGAGATTGCATACTCGACCGCGAAGATGTGCTTGCACTTGAGGCCGCGTGTCTCGTGATCCGGACAAGTGCGGTGCGGCGCATCGTTATCAGCGCGGACCGTGTACCGGCCCTTTCCAGACTGCGAAGGGACGGTCCACGCAGCACCGGCGCGAATGATATTCGCAGTCGCCCCGATCTCAAGGTCGCGCTGTTGTCGTGGGTCCGAAATCGAAAGCATGGCGTCACCCTCGCTGTACCCTTTAGGTATATATCTATTAGGTAGGCGCCTCAACACCTCATAATCAAACAGTTGCGGTATATGCGTTTCAGTGTCATACTTTGTGGTCATGGCGAAGATGATCCGAATCTGGGGGTATCGTTGCGAGCGATGCCTGCACGAATGGGTCCCCCGCGATAAGGACCAAGCTCCAAAGGTTTGCCCGAAGTGCAAGAGTCCGTATTGGGATCGTCCTCGCCAACCGGCGCTCAAGAACGCCGAAAAGCCACGTAAGGGAGGACGGCGTGGGGGCTAGCTCAGTAGGATCGACCGCCTCGGTCGCAGCAAATGACATTTGCAAGAAGGCAAGCCTCACGAATGAGGCGAGCGTTGAAAAGTGGTTCGTTGACCCGCTCTTGCATCAATTGGGGTATGGCCCTGACGACCAATTTCTCAAGACGTCGATTCAAGAATTGAAGGTGGGCAAGGGCAGCAAGTCATCCCTATACAAGCCAGATTACATCATTCGGGTGCACGGCTTCCCGGTAATGGTGATTGACGCTAAGTCTCCTAGCGAGCCGATCTCCAAATGGGTGCAGCAGTGTGGATCGTACTGCCTAGAACTAAACAAACAGTACGAACACAATCCAGTTGAGTATTATGTGGTCACCAACGGACTTCAACTGGCACTATACAAATGGGACCAAGGCAAGCCTCTCGTTGAGTGCGACTTTGGTGATTTCGTTGCAGGCAATCTGAAATTTATTGAGTTAAAAAACCGCGTTTCTAAGAGCGCGATTAATCTCCTCTCTAAGAGCCTGACTAGGAATCGTGATAGTTGTGTATTTTTCGTTTACTTATCCATTAGTGGTATCCGGTCCGCGCAAGACGGCGCGCCAAGAGCTGGACCGACGCCAGATACAGCCATGCCTCGGCGCTGCCGATCGTCGCCTCGAAGTCTTTTGCCAGCCGCCGGTTGCGACCCAGCCAGGCGAATGTTCGCTCGACTACCCAGCGCCGGGGAAGCAGGCAAAAGCCTCTGGCCTCATCTGGTCGCTTGACGATGGCAAGCCTCCACTGCCCCATCCCGGCAAGGGTTGTCGCCAGCTTTTCGCCAGCATAACCGCCATCGGCGAAGACGTGGCGCAGCCAGGGGAAGAGATATCGGATCGACGCCAGCACGCCGACCGCGCCGTCGCGATCCTGGATGTCGGCGCCGTGCACCTGGGCGCCGACCAGGAGCCCGGTGGTGTCCGTGATGATGTGGCGCTTGCGCCCGTTGATCTTCTTGCCGGCGTCGTACCCGCGCGGCCCGCCGCTCTCGGTGGTCTTGACCGACTGGCTGTCGATCACCCCGCCCGAGGGGCTCGCCTCTCGGCCAGCCTGTTCGCGGGCCTGCTGGAGCAGGACGAAATTGATCCGTTCCCACAGTCCATCGGTTTGCCACGCATAGAAGTAGCGCTGCACCGTCGAGCGGTTTGGAAAATCGTGCGGCAACAGACGCCAAGGGCAGGCCGTTCTCAGGATGTAAAGCAGCCCCTCGACAACGCCCCGCAGATCCACTTTGCGAGGCCGCCCCAGCCGCTTTACTGCCGGCATAAGCGGCTCGACCATTGCCCATTCGGCGTCCGTCATGTCGCTTGCGTAACGCAAACCTTCCCGCCGATACTGTTCGCGAGTGGTTTCAGTCCACATCTTGTGTTCCCCCGTGCTTCTTGACACAGCTCGGGTATCACAACACACTGAAATCACTCAATTCATTTCGAGCCAGCCTCTAAGGAGAAGCATGACGAGCATCAGAATTCTGAGTTCGACCTCAGCCCTGTCAACCTCGATATCATTTCAGGCATTTTTGCGAAGCTCCACGACTACATGCGCGAAAAGGAGAAGAAAACAGCATCTGCCGCCTTCATGGAGCTTCTAAAGATTGTCTTTGTGAAAATAAGAAAAGACAGAGAATTACGGGAAAAAATAGAGAGCGCAAAGCCCAAGGTCCGCGATGTTGTATTCTCGGTCGCGTGGATAGAGGCGCAGTCCGAAAGCGAGAGTCCAGTTAACGACCCCCTTTTCAAAAATCTGCGTGAGAATCTGGAAGCTGAAATCCACGGCAAGAACAAACATCGGATTTTCGATAGGGATGAGGAAATCAGTCTACATCCTAATACGATCATAAAGGTTGTTCGCGATTTAGAGCACTTTGATTTCTATGGCATGGATGAGGATATCCATGGCAGAATGTTCGAAAGCTTCCTAGATGCAACGGTTCGGGGGCCAGAACTTGGGCAGTTCTTCACGCCTAGGGATGTTGTGAAACTCATGGTCCAGTTGGCCGATATCCGCGTGACCAAGGATTGCGTCGAAAGCGTCTTGGACGCTTGCTGCGGCTCTGGCGGGTTTTTGATCTCCGCAATGGGAGACATGCTAAGCAAGGCGAAGCACATTGTAGGCTTGACCTCGAAAGAAAGGCGACAGCTGGAATCCCGTATCCGTGACCATTCCTTAGTCGGGATTGATGCCGGTTCGGATCCAAAAATCTATCGGATCGCGAGGATGAATATGTATCTCCACGGCGACGGCGGAGCTAACATTTATTTTGCGGATGCGCTTGATAAGCGTGTTGGGTTGGTAGGCAAGTCGAATATTGAACTTGATGGCGAGCTAAAAAGTCTACGAGAGACAATTGTGAGGGACGGGCGTAAATTTGACGTTGTTTTGTCCAATCCGCCATTCTCTTTGCGCTATTCACGAGATAGTCGTGAGCAGCAGGAAATTTTGAATCAGTATGCGGTTGGTGGTCACGACAAAGCCCTCCTCAGCAGCGTCATGTTTCTGGAGCGCTACAAAGAATTGGTCGCGCCAAAAGGGCGCATCCTTGCCGTTATCGATGACTCCATTCTATCCGGCGAGTCATACTTGAAGGTGCGTGATTTTCTCAGATCGAATTTTATCATTGTCGGAATAGTATCTCTACCGGGTGACGCGTTCCGGCGCGCGGACGCGCGTGTAAAAACGTCTAATTTTACGTCTGCGCGCGGAAGACGACGAGCAGACGGATATGTTCATGGATAAGGCGGTATTTCTTGGGTTGACTCCGAAGACAGCAAAACGAGTGGGCATCAGCCGGAAAGAACTCGAAACGGGAAACCCAAAAGAAATTGAACGCATTCTGGCGAATTTCGCAAGCTTTAAAGCCGGAAAGGGTGGCACCTACGTTGTGCCTGCTGTCCGGATATCAGGCAGGCTTGATGTAAAGCATTGCTTGGGGGAGGTGGGCCGGCGGCGGCCTCTGTGGAAATCAAAGGGTTTCGCAATCGGCACTTTAGAGTCGCAACTGACCGAAGCCGCCGGCCGGGAAGTGCCCGTCATTGATGGCACGGAATATGTACTTCTAAAAGTTACCTATGATGGAGAAGTGCTTGAAGGGGAGCGGAAATTTGGAGATGAATGCTCCTATCGGTCGCTTTATCGCGCGCAAGCGTGGGATATTCTGTCTTCTAATATCAACATTGGCCGTGGCGCAATTGGGATTGTTCCTGACTATTTGGCGGGCATGTATGTGTCGAACGAATATACAATACTGATAGCAGAAAGCGAGGAAGATGCTGTATTTTACAGCGGAATTCTTAGGACCAAGGAAATTCTTGGCGACATCCTTGCATCTACTACCGGCATGGGACGCGGCCGTCTGAAATGGGATGACATGAAACACGTGGAGGTCCCTCTACGCAACAAAGCCGATAAGAGCGCCGGTGTTGCAGTTGCCGCTATCAAAGATGAGTGGTCTGCGCATGCTGCGCTGCTAGCTAAGCGGGGCGGGTACGTCGAGGCCCTTGCGGCCGACCTAAAGTTAGACGGCGCAGATTCGCGCCTCCGATGGCTCGCCTATAAGCCACCAGAATGACATGCCTTTTTGTGCAGCCCCCCGACTTTTTGTGCAGGAGCCGGTTGTTGTGCAAAGCCTCCGAAGGGCGGAGAGGGGCAGACGAGAATCAAGGCCGGTTTAATCGACGGACAGGTTCCCCCAACTCGTCGCCCGCTCTATGCGAATGGCGATGACCGGAAGCGCGTCGAGCTCCATCCCGCGATACTGGGAGTAGCGCGACTGAAGCAACTCCTGTGCCCGGTCGTGTTCGGCGCCGTCGGCCAGGATCTCGGCGGGGCCGCGCAGCATGACCCAGCCGAGCCGGGTCCAGTCCTCGTCCCAGCGGTCAGCGACAAAAGCGGCAACCGGATTCTCGGCGAGGTTCCGCAGCCGCTTTAATGTTCTGACGTCGCGTTTCGGCTTTTGATCGATCGTGATGTAGAGCGCACCTTCGCTGACCACAAAACAAACCGGCACGAGATGCGGCATTGCCTGCCCATCGGCAGTCGCCAGATGACCGACCCGGCGACTGGCCAGAAAGCGGGCTTGGGCCTCCGACAGCATGCGAGAATTCTTGCATGATTTCGGTGCGCTGGCCAGACGCCTCTGTTCCGTGCCAAGCTCCGGATCTCCTCCAACCGACGAGGCCGGCCCATGAAGATCGAGCGCATAGACCATCTGAACCTGACCGTCGCCAATATCGACCGCAGCGTCGAGTTCTACCAGCGCGTGCTCGGCATGAAGGCCGAGAGTATGGGCGAAGGCCGCGCCGCGCTCTATTTCGGGCAGCAGAAGATCCATCTCGACGTCGCCGGCGGTGCTGCGGCAATGAGCGGCGAAAAACGGATGCCGGCTCATATTTGCTTCATCGCCGAAGCGCCAATTGTCGAGGTCGAGGCCCATCTCGAACAATGCGGCGTGCCGATCCGGATGCAAGGGCCGCGCGCCGGAGCGATCGGCACGATCCAATCGGTCTATATCGACGATCCGGACCAAAACTCGATCGAGATTTCGACCTACTGAGCTGACCTGACCGGCCTCGCTGCGCTCATCGCGCGCCCTGAACTCCCCTCTCCCACCGGGTCTCCGTGGTGGATCTCGGTGATTATCTGCCGCCGCAGCGGGGCCACGAGGTTTTCCATCGCCTCCTCCTCGGCCGGGGATGCGACTGGCTCACCTCGGCTCGTAGGGGTTCTTCCCCTTGCGCAGCATCAGGCGGATCGGCGTGCCGGGCAGGCCGAATTCCCGGCGCAATGCGTTGACCAGGTAGCGCCGGTAGGAATCGGGGAGCTCGCCGGGTTTCGAGGCGAACAGGGCGAAGGTGGGGGGCCGGGTATTGACCTGAGTGATGTAGCGCAGGCGAAGCCGCCGGCCCGCGACGAGCGGCGGCGGATGGCGCTGTTGGACCGTCGCCAGCCAGCGATTGAGTTCGGCGGTCGCGACCCGCCGGTTCCACACCTCGCCGGCGGCCGAGACCGCCTTCATCAGCGCATCGAGACCGTGTCCGTTCAGCGCCGAGACTGGGACGACGGCGACGCCTTGAAGCTGCGGCAGCGACACCGATACCCGTTCGCGCAAGTGCTTCAGCAGTGCTGCGGGTTCATCCGCAGCGTCCCATTTATTGAGCGCCAATACCAGCGCGCGCCCCTCATTCTCTACAAGCCGGGCGATCGTCAAATCCTGCCGCTCCAACGGCTGCAATGCGTCGGTGACCAGGATCACGGTTTCGGCGAAACGGATCGAGCGCAATGCGTCACCCACCGAGAGCTGCTCGAGCTTGCCTTCCACTCGCGGCTTGCGGCGCAATCCGGCGGTATCGACGAGGCGCAGAGGATGGCCCTGCCAGATCCAATCGACAGCGATCGCATCGCGGGTGATCCCGGCCTCCGGACCGGTCAACATTCGTTCCTCGCCGACCACACGGTTGACCAAAGTGGATTTTCCGACATTCGGCCGCCCGACGATCGCGAGCTGCAGTGGTTTGTCGGACCCGCCCGGATCAGTGTCGCCGGAACGGGAAAATGGCTCCAGGCGGTCGTAGAGATCGGCCAAACCCTCGCCATGTTCCGCCGAGACCGGCACCGGATCGCCGAGACCGAGACGATACGCCTCACCGATCGCAGGCAGGGCTGCGCGGCCTTCTGCCTTGTTCGCCAAGAGCACGACCGGCTTGCCCGATCGGCGCAGCCAGTCGGCGAAATGTCGATCGGCAGCGGTAAGGCCCTCGCGCGCGTCGATAACGAGGAACGCCACATCCGCATCGGCGAGCGCGCGCTCCGTCTGCTCCTGCATCCGGCCGGCAAGCGAGCCGGGTGCGGCTTCTTCGAGCCCGGCCGTGTCGACCACCCGGAAGGTCAGATCGGCGATCCTTCCCTCGCCCTCTCGGCGGTCGCGCGTCACTCCGGGGGTATCGTCGACCAGAGCCAGACGCCGCCCGACCAACCGGTTGAACAAGGTGGACTTGCCGACATTGGGACGGCCGAGTATCGCGACCGCAAAGCTCATCGGCGGCGGCCTCGCGCTGGCGATCGTCTCAGCGGTAGGCAGAAAGGCTCGCGTCGTCGGTCAGCAAATACAGAGAGTTGTCGGCGATCACCGGCCCCAGATAGCCCCCGGCCGGCATCTCCACGCGCCCGAGCGGCTCGCCGGTATAGGGCGAAACCGATACCGCATCGCCCGCCGAAGACAATACGATAAGGCGATCGCCGCCCAGGACCGGACCTGCCCAAGTCATCGGGTCCCTCTTTTTCTTCTCGTCCTGATAACTGGGAAACTGGCGTACCCAGCGAATTTTGCCCTCGTTGCGGGTGAGGCATATCAGCTCGTTGTCGTTCGACAGCACATAAACATAGTCGCCGGCGACCCACGGGCTATGAGTGCTGCCGAAGTCTTTCTCCCAAGCGCGCTCTCCGGACCGCAGATCGATGGCCGCAAGCCGCCCGCTATGGCTGGCGGCAAAGACCCGGCCGCGATCGAGAACGGGCCGCCCGCGGATGTCTGCCAGGCTCGAAACGGCGTTTATGCTGCGGGTATTGGAGAAATTGTCCGACCACAGCGGCCGGCCGGTTTCCACGGTCAACGCATAGAGCTCACCCGAAGAATAGGCCGCCACGACGACCTCGCCTTCGACGGCGGGGCTGGCGCTCCCAAGGAGGCTCGCCGTTTCCGGAATCGCATTGTGGTTCCATAGGCGCCGCCCGTCATCGGCGGCAAGCACGACTAGCTCGTTTTCGACGGTAACCACAAACACCCGTCCATCCGAGACTGTCGGCCCGCTGCGCACCGGGCCGGCAACGCTGGCCTTCCAGATGACCCGGCCGTCCGTCGGATCGAGCGCCAGGACCTGCGCGTAACCGGTCGAGACGTAGAGCCGGTCGTTCCAGTAGGCAACCCCGCCGCCAAACGACGTGCCGCGCTCGTCCTCAGGCTTGAGATCGAGCTGCCAAACCCGGTTGCCGGTCGCGGCATCGACCGCGCTGATCTGGACCCCCCCGTCCATCGCGTAAACCCGGCCTTTGGCAACCACCGGCTGCGACAGCACTCGTGTGTACCGGGAAGCGCCCTCGCCGATGCTGGTGCGCCACGCTTGCGTGAGCGTGTCGGGCAGCGCGAGGTGCTGCATCGCATGGTTCGGGTAGCCGCCGGGTTCCGGCCACTCCGCATTGACGACGGGCGGTGGCAGGGTGATCGGGATTTTCGTCACGTCCGGATCGGGCTCGAGCTGCCGGTCGAGGCTGAGAACCGAAATGCGCTCGCCCGGCAAGGGCTGCTTCTTGTCAGCGAACAAGCCGCACCCGGCCAGCCCGAGGGAGACTAACAGCAACAACACAATGGCGAATCGGATCATTGGCTACCAAAAGGTGCGGGCGAAGCTGTGGCAGCTAAGGCATCACCCGCGAACCATCAAATCGGGTTTAGGAGGCGAGAGCCGCGGCCATTTCGGCGGCTCGCGCGCGGGTCCCCTGCGGCGCCGCGAGATCATCGGCAAGGGTCTTGTAAACTTCGAGAGCGCCGCTTTTGTCTCCGGCTTCGAGCCGCGCCGCAGCCGTTAGCTCAAGGACAGTGGAGCGCCACGGATTGCCGGGCGACGTCATTTGCGCCAAGCGATCGATCACCGAGTGCGGATCGGCTCCCGGCAAGTCCTGCATGACCGAGAGCAGGGTCGCGAGTTGGCGAAAGACCGGATCGAGGCCGTCCTTCGCGGCGATACGATCATAGGCGGCCGCCGCTCCCTTCCGGTCGCCCGATTTCGCCAGCAACTCGGCCTCCTCGAACGAGGCGAGCGTGGCGTATCCCCCCCCTTCCTGCGCAACGAGTGCGAACACCTTGGCTGCTTCGCCGTCTTTTCCTTCGCGCACCAGGGACAGCGCCGAGGAATAGCGCATCGACTGCGCGCGACGCTCGGAAAGTTGGTGGTCTCGCCAAGCGACGATGCCGCCGGCGACGACCAGCACGAGCACCGCCAACGCCACGATGTAGCGTCCGTACCGCGACCAGAGTTTGAGCAGATTGTCTCGACGGAGTTCTTCGTCGATCTCGCGGAAAATGTCGCTCACAAAAACTCCGGTCGGCCCCCGCCTAAACCACCCCGCCTGAACCAGACCAGCTTAGCGGCTCATCCGACTAGAAGCAAACCAGCCGATAATGGCCGAGGGATCGGCTCCGTCGGGAGACCGCTATCAGACGGCTGGACGCCACCGCCGAAATCGTGAACACTACGTGACAGCGGCAAACGGCGATAGGTAGCGATGACCCGAAAAAGTGCGACGGTGCTGGCACTCGCGGATTTCCGCACAAAGCATCGAACGCTGTATTTCACCCGCCACGAACTCAACCAGCTTCTCAGCCTTTACAGCCGGCATGTTGCGCGCGGCGTATGGCGGGACTATGCGATCGACCATCAAGACGGCATGGCGTTGTTTTCCGTTTTCCGCCACACCCACGAAGCGCCTGCCTACAGCATCATAAAAACCGCCGGGGCGCCAAATCGCCCCGCCGAGTTCCTTGTTCAGAGCGGGCGCCAGCAACTCCGCGTCGCGCCTAGCCTGCCTGAAGCGCTGGAGTTCTTCCAGGCCCGGCTCGGCCTCGTCCTCGCCGAGGGCTGAGGGCCGCTAGCTGGGCGGCGGCGTCAATGCGCGCTCCGCGGGCGCGAGGTTAGCCGGAGCACCGCGTGGAAGATCCGGTCGTAGCTCGTCGCTCTATCGCACGCAGGAACTGGAGCCCCAGTCACTCGTCGGCGGGGAATGCGACCTCGACGCGGCCGAGCGGGCCGAAATCGGCAACGATCCGTGTGCCGCGCTTGGTGAACACCATGCCCGTCCACGACCCGGTCGTGACAAGGGCGCCGGCCTTCGCGCCGCCCCGGCCGTTCCTCAGATTGGCGAAGTCGACGAGCGCCGCGATCGGATCGCGGGCGGCCCCTCCCGCGCTATCGGCAAAAGGCTCGCCATCCTCGGTGACCGCGATCCTGGTGCAGGCGAGGTCGAGCTTCTCCCAGTCCGGCACCGCCGCTCCGTAAACCAGCCCGCCATTCGAAAAATTGTCGGCCAGGATCGAGAGCCGGTCGAGCGAGCGGGGGTCCGAATAGCGGGAATCGACGACCTCGATGACCGGATGCAGCGCCGCCCCCGCGGTGATTTCGGCGCGATCGTAAGCCGCGGCGCGTGCCGGAAGATCGCAGCCGAGCCGAAAGGCGATCTCGGCCTCGATGCCGATGAGCCTGAGCTCACCGGTGTCGTAGGACGCCGGGCTCGGACGAATTATTCTCATCCAGATCGGAGCGCAGAACGCGGCCGTGTTTGCCGATGCCGCACCGACCTTCCACCCACCGATCGGCTCTCCCAGCTGGCGGGTCACCGCTTCCTGAATCTCATAGGCGTCGGCGTCCGATTGCGGCCTGCAGCTCTGCGGCAGTTCATGAACCGGCGCCCCGCCGCGCGCCGCGCACAGCAGGCGGGCGGCTTCTTCGCAGTGCTCTTTGAGCATTTGACTGTCCTCGGCTTCGAGCTTCGCCGCCGGATGTTACGCCGCCTACGCGAGATCGGACAGCACCGAGCCGTGATTCACTCTACAAGAGCGTGAGTTTTCATATCCGGGTATCCGACTTTAGACAGCGCGCCTGGCCAGTGATTTTCCAGAATCGAATCTTTCGCGACACGGCGCAGTGATTTCCGTAAGCGCCGATCTTACCACTTGACGAGAATTTCCTCACGGATGAACGCGCCCGGATGCGGCGGGGCCATTCCGACGCTGGCGGGTGCGCTGCTCGTCAGTGGGCAGGGGGCCGGTAAGGCTTGATGGCGATTTCGCCTTCGCGCTGCCGCATCGCGTAGGCGTCATGCCATGCCTGCATGTTCAACAGCGTTTCCATCTTCACGCCGAAGGCCTTCTCGATCCGCAGCGCCATTTCCGCCGACAACGCCGCGTTGCCATTGCTCCCGAGCCGCAATGACCGCGATCCGCTCGGCGACGTTATTGCCGAGGCCTCCGCGGCCAGGGTGTTTGATACATGGATAATCATGTAATTGCCATATTAGCATTGTAGTCTCCGGGCATCGACACCCGTGAGCGGGTGCGAGATTGCGTTGAAGGAGTTGCCGATGCCTGATCTCGACCAGGGGAACAGGGAGCGCGGGACCGGGGCGTGCGGTTTGCCAAGGGCCGGTCGGGCAATCCTGCCGGCCGGCCGCGCGCCTGCCGCGACCACGTCAACCGCGCTGCCCGGTTGTTGCTCGCCGGTGAGGGCGAGGCTGACCCGCAACGCCGTTGAGCTGGCGCTCGCCGGTGACCCGGCGGCATAGCGGCTGTGCCTCGAACGCATCGTCGGGCCGCATCACGAACTCAGCGTTGAATTCACGATGCCGGCAATCCGCAATGCCGCCGATTTGGCGGGCGCGATGGGCGCGGTCGCCGACGCGGCGGCTCAGGTGCGGTCACCCCCCGCGAGGCGATGCAATTGGGTCGTGTCATCGAGGCCTATGTCCGCGCGGTCGAGGCCCGAGTTCGAGCGGCGCCTGCGCGCGCTGGAGGCGGCCGATGCCCCGCCCGCTTGGACGGGAGACAATCTTGGACGCTTCCCCAGCGAAAGCCGGGGCCTACCCTTCGAGCGCTCAGGAGCGGGATCGGTGGATCCCGGCTTTCCCCACGGATCAAGTCCGTGGGCTGAAGGCCCACGGGAAAGCGCTCTGATGGCGGTTTTATCCGGGGCGGGTCGGCCGGTGACCAACTCCGCAATGAGAGGGCACACACTAGCCGATCGGCGAAATGCCGAATGTCTCGGCGATCAGCAATGCGTTGAGTGTCAGCACGATGACGGCGCCGATGCCGGCCGCGGCTTGGGTCGGCCAACGATTGGCGAACCGCCCCATGAGGTCGGGGCGTCTGGTGAACAAGAGCAGCGCGATCATCGGCAGCGGGAGCGTGATGCTCAGCACGACTTGGCTGATAACAAGCGCGTTGGTCGTATCGGCGCCCAGCGCGACGACGGCAAAGGCCGGGAGCATCGTAACGAGCCGCCGCAGCCAGATCGGGATGCGGAAGCCGACAAACCCTTGCATGATCATTTGCCCGGCGAGCGTCCCGACCGTCGAACTGGACACGCCGGAGGCGAGCAGCGAGACGAGGAAAACCCCGGCTGCCGCCCCGCCGAGCAGCGGGATCAACGTGTGATAGGCAGTCTCGATCTCGGCGACTTCGGAGTGTCTCGAATGGAAGGCGGCCGAAGCCATCAATACCATCGCGATGTTTACGAGCCCCGCGACGGTCAGCGCGGCGATCACCTCGTGATTGGAGATCCGGACCAGTCTTCGCTTTTCGCTCTCGTTGCGGGGCGGAATGCGGGCCTGCGTCAGTCCGGAGTGCAGATAGACGGCATGCGGCATGACCGTCGCGCCGATGATGCCGACAACCAGCACGAGCGCCTGACCATCGGCGATTTGCGGGACGACCGTATGCAGCGCGGCCGAGCGCCAGTCGACCGGCGCGATAAACATCTCGATGAGGTAACAGAGCGCGATCACCGCAACGAGCCCGCCGATGATCAGCTCGAGGGGACGGAACCCGCGCCCTTCGAACAGCAAGACCCCCCCAACGACGACCCCCGTCACGGCCATCCCGCCCAACAACGGCATGTTGAACAGCAATGCCAGGCCGATCGAACCGCCGAGAAACTCGGCGAGATCGGTCGCCATCGCGGCGATTTCGCTGACCACCCACATCGCCAACACAACCGGCCGGGGGAACTCGTCGCGGCAAATCTCGGCGAGATTCCGGCCGGTCACGATGCCGAGCTTGGCCGAGAGCGCCTGAAACAGCATCGCGATCAGATTGGCGAGCAGCACGACCCAGAGCAGGCCGTAGCCGTATTTCGCGCCCGCCTGGATATTCGTCGCGAAATTGCCCGGGTCCATATAGGCGATCGACGCCACCACGGCTGGGCCCGCAAAGGCCAGGTAGCGGTGCCAGCCCAGCCGTTGGCTGTCGAGTGCCTGACGGGCTGCCGCCACCGTCCGCTCGGTGAGCGGCGCCCGCCGCGGCCCGCCGAACAGCGCCCGAGTGCGCGCGAGGACCTGGTCCGTATGCGACGGATCGAGGAAGACCATGGTCCTCGCTGCTCCCGGCGGCTACTGAGATACGCGCTGTCAGGCCGCTTTTGCGGTGCGGCGCTTGTCGTCCGGGTTCTTGACCTCAACCGGCACGCTGCCACTTAGTTCGCCGGTAGCGCCGCCGAACTGCTCCAGCAGCATCTCGCCAAAGCGCGGATCGGCGCGCTGGACCTTGACGTCATACATCAGTTCTTTGCGATGGAAGAACATCGGGGGACCTCTCTGATGAGAAATGCCGCACTGTGCGTGAACGCTTCCGCGCGGCTGAGTCTCCCAACAGGGTGCCGAAAACAAGATCCGGTTTCCCGCACAAGGGCCGGGCGGCGGATCGAATGCGCGCATCTCGCGAAACGCGGCTGCGTCGTCAAAAGCCGCGCCCGACTGGCTCTGCAGTGGCGGGGCTGCAATAATGTGGCTTGTCGTGATAATGTATCCCAGCAATGCTGGCGTGGGCGACGTGCGGATACACTACCGCTACCGGGGCAACGAGAAGATCTTCGACAAGCCGGTCGAGTCGGTGATCGTCGGCCGGCCGCGTCATGGCTTGCAGGTGGATATCGATTTGACGCCGGATCTGCGCGTTTCGCGGCCCCACGCGCGGATTTGGGCCGCTGAGGGCCATTGCTGGATAGAAGACCTCGGCAGCGCCAATGGGACGGAAGTCGATGGGGGGCCGATCAAGGGGCTGGGCAAAGTCCGGCTCGAACCCGGCCAGCGCATTCAGATCAGCGATACCGCGTTAACGGTCGATATTCCGGCCGGGGAGTTTCAGCCCGAGCCCAGCTGGGCCTCGGACGACCGGACCTTGGTCGACACCCATGATACCCGCCTCGACATCGCCGAAATGATCGATGCCGCGGCGCCCGTTTTCGAGCCGGGCAAGCCGATCGATCCGGATCGGGCGCAAGCACTCGCCCTGCTCTACGAACTGCCGCTGCAGTTCGGCGAGCAGACCGAGCTCGATGCGCTGTTCCAGACGATCATCGAGCGGCTGGTGGCGATAATTCCGGCGGCGACCCGCGGCGCCCTGTTGCTCGAGGATCCGACGAGTGGAGAGCTCCTCCTCAAGGCACATGTTCCCGCGGGCCAGCCTTCGGTCAGCATGACCCTGGCGTCGAGGACAATGTCGCGGCGCCAAGGGTTTATCTGGCGCGAGGGTGTGGATCCCAGCCGGAGCCAATTTATGAACCGGATCAAGGCCGGGATGTACGTGCCGCTGATCTGGAAGGGCCGGGTGTTGGGGGTAGCGTGCGTCGACAACAGCGACGGCGGGACCATCTTCATGGCCGACGATCTGCGCCTGATGCTCGCTGTCGCGCATTACGCCGCGATGGCGGCCATGCAGAACCAACTGCAGAGCGAGCTTCGCCACAATGCCGCGTTGCTCGGCCGGCTGTTGACCAATTTCTCGCCCAAGATCCGAGACGCGCTTTTGTCGCGAGCCGCTCACGGGCGCCTGCGCCTCGGCGGCGAGCGGTCGGAGGTGGTCCTTCTCGCGTCGGATATCCGCGGCTTCACACTATTGACCTCGGGCATGGATACCGACGATGTGATGGATCTGCTCAACGATTATATGTCGGCTCTGGTCGAAGCCATCTTCAAGCACGACGGTACTGTCGACAGGATCACCGGAGACGGCATCCTGGCGGTCTTCGGCAGTCCAGAGCCGGACCCGCTGCGGCACGAAAAGGCGGTGCGCGCGGCACTGGCGATGCAGTCCGCGATGGTCGAGGTCAGCGAGAACCGCAGAAGGCGCGGGCAGCGGATTTGCACGATCGGAATCGGAGTTCACTGCGGCGAGGTGCTGCACGGGTTCATCGGCTCGAATGACCGCATGGAACTGACGATCATCGGCGAAGCCGCCAATTGGACGGCGCGTTATTGCGCCGGCGCGGCCGGCGGCCACATCCTGATCAGCCCGGCATTGCACCAGCATCTGTGGCGGCATATCGACGCCGAGTCGACCACGATCGAGACCAAGCACGAAGGCAATCTCAGCGCCTACCTCCTAAAAGGAATCAAGAGCGCCACATCGAGCTAGATGGCAAATTCACCTTGTATATTCGACAACCACGGCGCTGACGTTATCCCGCGCGCCTTGATCGAGCGCTCGCTCGATAAGCCGGTCGGCTGCCGCCGCGAGTGGGGACCCGGTCAATATGTGGGCGATTTCGGTGTCCCTGAGGGCGCTGCTGAGCCCGTCCGAACAAAGCAGCATGATGTCGCCCGGTTCGAGCCGGTCGTGCTGTTCTTCGAGGACCAGCCGGTCAAAGGCCCCGATCAGATTGGTCACGATATTTGCCATCGGATGTGCGGCCGCCGCTTCCGGCAAAATCTCGCCGCGATCGACCAGATCCTGGACATGGCTCTGGTCTCGGCTCAGCTGGCGCAAATGGCCGGCTCGCATACGATACAATCGGCTGTCCCCGGCCCATATGCAGCAGTATTGGTCATCCCAGATCAGCAGCACCGCCACCGTGCTGCCGATCAACGCATTCGGGCCAATCGTTGCGGCCCTCGCCCGCACGTCACGGTTGACTTGCGCAAGGCTCTCCTTCACCTCCGCCACCAGCGAGAGACCGGACAGCGCCGGATCCAGATCGTGCAATGCCGTGATGATGCGGCTGCTGGCGTAGTCGCCGCGCTCGTGTCCTCCCGCGCCGTCGGCAACCGCCCACAACCCTATGTCGGCGCGCTCGAGCACCGCGTCCTCATTTCGCCGGCGCACCGTCCCCACATGGGTCCGAGCAGCGGAACGACAGGGCATGTTGCTCAAGCCTTCATTTCTGGGATTCCTGTTCGATCTTCAGCCGGCACGTGAAGTAATCCAGCACGCGCGACTGCCGTTGCACTTCGGACAGCGCAGACCCGCCGATGTTCCCGGCAATCTGCCGCGCCTCGTTGAGGCGGTCTTTCAGCATAGAAACCGCGCGCGCGGTCGAGCCGTCAAACCCTTCCTGCAGATATTTTTCAGGAGTATATTGGGTCGTGCCGATCCGGAAATCTTCGGCATGGAAGGGGCAAGCGGCAAAGCGATCGGACGCAGGCGGCTGTACTGGCGCGATCGCAGAAGCCGGGGGTGTCGGGGCCGCGGCAGGCGGCTGCGGCTTCTTCTCACCCTCAAAGATGACCCGCGACGCTTCACTTCGCAGCCGGGTCAAAGCGGTCGCAGGGATTTTGCTGCCATTGACCAGATCAAATGGCGGCAGACCGGTATCTTGCTGAAATTTGTGCCAGGCTCTGGTCGTCTGAGGGCCAATCACCCCGTCTATCGGCCCCGGTTCCATGCCGAGACGGAGCAGCATGAATTGAATTTCGCGGACCAGCGAGGGGGTGACCTCGAGGTCTTCGGACTTGGCAGTCGCCTCGGCGGCGCAGCCGCCCGCGGACCACAGCTGCATCGGCAGGATCACGACTGCCAGTGAAAAGAGCGCGCACCGCACGATGTTCCGCCCATTCATTCTCGCGTCCCCAACTCGGCCGACAATCACTCTGCTCCATGCGCATTGAGGAACGCCCTGCGTTCCCTTTCATCGGGAATGTGGGTGGCCAACACCAGGCACAATTTGGCCAGAGACTCGAATTTCCCCAGCTCCCTCTTTACGAGAATCCGGGCAATCGGGCCTATATAGCGAGTGAGGTCGGATTCTATCGCGACTATGCTTGCCGGGTTCGGCGATTTGGCGGGAGATACGGACGATCGCTCGATCGTCCTTGCCGGCGTGGGCGGCGGGCGTGGGCGGGCGAGCCCCGCAGCGGCGCGTTGACGCCCTCTCGCCAGGAATTCGGCGCGGTCTTTCGGGTCGGCAACTTGCCTGCCGAGCAACTCATATAATTCCAGTAGATCGCTCGCGTTTCTGACCGCCCGCTTCACAGCGATCGACGCCATCGGGCCGATGAAAGTCGCCAGATCGCGCTCGGTCTCCCGCAGCAGTTCGGGAGTGAAAGACGCCTCTGCCGAGGTTTGCGCCGCATTGGCGGTAAGTTGCGCCTGGGCTTCGGATCCGGGGGCTTCGGATCTTGCCGAGCCGCGGAGTTGTGGCTCCCCCGGCAGGCCTGACATGGCGTCGGCAACGGCTTTCGAGAACGCCGCTGCGTCGGCGTAGCGCTGCGCCGGATCAAAGGCGACCGACTTGCCGACGACGTGCTTCACTGCCTCGGGGACCGCCGGGTTCAATGCCCGTATATCCTCGGGTCCCCGTTTTTCCATAAAGGATATGATCTCGGTAATGCTCTTCCCCCGGAACGGCTTCACTCCGGTCAGCATTTCAAACAGGATGACCCCGGCGGCAAACAGGTCGGTCCGGTGATCGATAGGACCTCCCGACAGCTGCTCGGGCGCCATGTAGGCGGGCGTTCCCAATAAATCGCCGACGATGGTGAACTCGGAGGCCTCGAGACGGGCGATTCCGAAATCGGCGACCTTCACTTGGTCGTCCGACAAAACCATGATGTTGGATGGTTTGATGTCGCGGTGGACGATCCCGTTCGCGTGCGCGAACCCGAGAGCACTCAGCACCTGGGTTATGATCGTGACGCTGCGATCTTGCGCGAGTAGGCCGGAGGATTTGATGAGCTGATCGAGGCTTTTGCCCTCCACCAGTTCCATCACAAGAAACGGCATGCCGTTGTCGTCGCCGAAATCCCAGATCGCGACGATGTTTGGGTGGAACCGCCGCCCGGCGGCCCTCGCTTCCCGCCGGAAGCGCTCCAGCAACTGCTCGCCTCCGCTGCCGGCGACCAGTTCGGGACGCACGACCTTGATTGCGACCAGGCGATCGATTGCCGGGTCATGGGCGCGATAGACTTCGCCCATCGCCCCCGTGCCGAGCAATGCTTCGATGCGATAGCGGCCGATCGACCGGACAGTGTTCATTTCTTGTGAAAGAATGGTCTTATCAAAGAATGGCCGCGCCCTGCTGGGGTCAGGTCTGCTCCTCCAGCATGCTCATCGCGTTCTGCAGGCTGCGCCGCATCCGGTTGAACGAGGCCGACAGCGAGCCGATTTCGTCCCTGCTGCTGTGGACATATTCCGGGGTGTCGAGCCGTCCCATGCTGACCCTGTCCGCCATCTCGGAGATTTCGGCGACCGGCTTGGTGACCAGCGCGCGCAGCAAGAAATCGACGATGATGATCGTGACGACAAAGGTCCCGGCCAGAGCGAGCACAAACCAGAAGAGCGCCTGATAGGCCCGTGCGAGCGGCACCGCCAGGGGTATCGATACCACCTGCGCGCCGACGATCTCGCCTTGCTTCCAGCCGAACCCGTTTTGCGGCCCGTAAAGCGCGACCATCGTGGGCGGGGCATTTTCGGGTGTGCTGTGGCAGGTTAGGCAAGCCTGGCTGCCGACCTTGAGCGGCCGCGCAAGCGTCAGATACCGTCCTCCCGGCGTATCGCGGGTGACTACCAGCTCTTGCTTGCTCGCATCGCCACGAAAGTCATTGATGATGTCGGCCTCCCAATCCACCGCCCGATCGTTGAGATTTGTCGGGTTCAAGGTCGGTTCGTGGTATGTGTAGTCCGGCAATTTTTGATGAACTATTTTGAAATTGGTCTGGGCCGCAAAGGACGGGATCGAATATGGCAAGAACTGAACTTTCATCTGCTGCTCGAGCAATGGCCTTATGCTTTCTGCGGTATAGGTTCGGATAGCCGATGCCCCTTCGATCATGATCCTGGCATTCTGCAGACTATCTTCGAGCGCATTTTTGGTAAGGATTGTGTAGGCGCCGGCCCCGGCCAAGCCGAGCCCGACCAGAAATGCTCCGGAGATCGCCAAATCGATTTTCCATCTGATTTTCATGGCGTGGACTTCGATAGTGTCAGCAACACTTGCGGGGCCACGATCTTACAGTCCCGGATTCCAATTTCAAAGCGCGGCGGCTGTTCCTGGAGGAGGCCTGAATGCGGACCGGAATTCGAGGTCTTCCGTAAGGAGGGGATCGAGATCAACCTCGTAAGGGGCAAGGCCGAGCGAGCGCATCGAGATTGCTTCGCGTGGCTCGCGCAATGACAATGAATTGTCTTTGCGAGGCGGCTTCAGGCGCCGAGGCATCTCGCGTGACATGGCGATCGAAGGAGAGCGGATATGCCACTCTCGGGGCTGCGCGTGATCGATCTGACCCGCGTCCTCGCCGGGTCGTTCTGTTCGATGCTGCTCGGCGATATGGGCGCCGAGGTCATCAAGATCCGCCGCCCGGCCTCCGACCTCGGCGCCGACACCGATGCGGTTTTGGGCGAACTCGGCTATGTCCCGGAGGAGATCGCGCTGTTGCGCCGCGATGGAGTCGTGTGAGCCGAATGCGGTACCGGATCGCCTGCTTGCTTGTTGTGTTCTGCTCTTGCCTGTGTCTTCCGGTTATCGGCCTGCCCCTCGCCGGTGCGAGATCTGCTGCCGCCCCGATCGATGCCGCGTTGTCAAGGGTCACCGTCGAGCCCGCGAGCCGCGACCGAGCGGTCTATCCGTTGCCGCGTACACTGACCCCGCTGTTGCCGATATGGCAGGCGGCCTTGCAGGATGCGCTGGCGAAACAGGGCATTTTCCGCCCGGGCGCTCCGCGGCGGCTGTCGCTCGTCGTCAAGGTCCTGGAATTCTCGCTGTCGGGAAACATCTTGTCGGTGTTCGCCCGCTACCAGCTTTTCGGGGTTCCGCCCGGCAGTCCGGTCTTCAGCGCGGACATTATGAGCAATGTGGGATTGAACAGCCTCGCGACCGGGGTGACCAGTCTCGACGACCCGGGGGTGGCGACGCAGAACAGAGCTGAGGTAATCAGAGGGATCCAGGACAACATCACGCAGTTTCTCGACCAGCTCGCAGCTTTTGCGCGGCAGCCGCCCGGCGGCACACCTCCCCGACTCTGACCCTGGGGCTTCGAGCGCCGGCAAATCGAGGCATTCTGTCCCGGTACCCATTGTTGCGCCGACTCCCGATGTATGTTAGGAACCGCGCCGGTTTGGCGGGGCGCTTTCGCGCAGGCGCATTTTGCCTGCCGCGATCCGATGACAACGAAGAAGGGCTGCTGCGGGGCGGTTACCTGAGCGGCCGATGAGGACGATTTTCCATTGGCATCCGAGACCGCAGGCGTTTCCGGCTTGGCTGCGCGTTACGCGGCGGCGTTGTTCGATCTTGCCGACGAACGCCGCATCCTCGACGAGGTCGCCTCGGATCTCCGGCAGCTCCGGGCGATGGTACAGGCGAGCCCGGATCTGCTGCGGCTGATCCGCAGTCCAATTCTGTCCCGCGACGAGCAATCCAAGGGGATCGCGGCGCTCGCCGAGGCCGCTGGCCTTTCTCCTCTGGTCAGGGATTTTCTCGCGGTCGTCGCACGCAATCGCCGGTTGTTTGCGGTGCCGGCAATGATCGAGGCATTTCTTGCAGAACTCGCGGCGCGCCGCGGCGAGGTGACAGCCGAGGTCACCGCGGCGCAATCGCTTAGCGAGCCTCAGCTCGCCGCGCTGAACGAACAGCTGCGCCGCAGCGTCGGCAGCCGGGTATCGATCGACGTCCAAGTCGACCCGAGGCTGATCGGGGAACTCGTCGTCAAACTCGGGTCACGCATGGTCGACGGATCGATCAAGAGCAAGCTGCAGCGGCTGCAGCTGGCGATGAAGAGCATTGCCTGAAGGGGTTTTTATGGAAATTCGTGCGGCGGAGATTTCGGCGATCCTCAAGCAGCAGATCGCCAGTTTCGGCAATGAGGCGGATGTTGCGGAAGTCGGTCAGGTATTGTCAATCGGCGACGGCATCGCCCGTGTCTACGGCCTCGACAAGATTCAGGCCGGCGAAATGGTCGAGTTCCCGAACGGCGAAAAGGGCCTGGCGCTCAACCTCGAGAGCGACAACGTCGGGGTCGTCGTGTTCGGCGATGACAGCCAAATCAGCGAGGGCGACACCGTCAAACGCACCAACGCCATCGTCGATGTGCCGGTCGGGCGCGGCCTCCTTGGCCGCGTCGTCGATGCGCTCGGCGAGCCGATTGACGGCAAGGGCCCACTGACCGATGTCACCCGGGCGCGCGTCGATGTCAAGGCGCCCGGCATCGTGCCGCGCCGCTCGGTGCACGAGCCGGTGCAGACCGGGCTCAAGGCCATCGACTGTCTGGTGCCGATCGGGCGCGGGCAGCGCGAGCTGATCATCGGCGATCGTCAGACCGGCAAGACCGCCGTCGCGATCGACGCCGTCCTCAACCAAAAGCACAACAACAGCGGCACCGACGAAAAGGTCAAGCTCTACTGCATTTACGTCGCGGTCGGCCAGAAACGATCGACCGTCGCGCAGATCGTCAAGACGTTGCAGGATTACGGCGCTCTCGAATACTCGATCGTCGTGGCGGCGACCGCCTCCGAGCCGGCGCCCCTCCAGTACATCGCCCCTTATGCGGGATGCGCGATGGGCGAGTTTTTTCGCGACAACGGCATGCATGCGCTGATCATCTACGACGATCTGTCCAAGCAGGCGGTGGCGTACCGCCAGATGTCGTTGCTGTTGCGGCGGCCGCCGGGGCGTGAGGCCTATCCCGGCGACGTCTTCTACCTGCATTCCCGGCTTCTCGAGCGCGCCGCGAAAATGAACGACGACCATGGCGCAGGGTCCCTAACGGCGCTGCCGATTGTCGAGACCCAGGCCGGCGACGTGTCGGCCTACATCCCCACCAATGTGATCTCGATCACCGACGGCCAGATCTTTCTCGAGACCGAGCTGTTCTACCAGGGCATTCGTCCGGCGATCAATGTCGGGCTCTCGGTCAGCCGCGTCGGTTCGGCGGCGCAGATCAAGGCGATGAAGCAGGTCGCCGGGCGCATCAAGCTCGATCTAGCGCAATATCGCGAGATGGCCGCCTTTTCGCAATTCGGCTCCGATCTCGATGCCGCGACCCAACGCCTGTTGGCGCGCGGCAGCCGCTTGACCGAGATGCTGAAGCAGCCGCAATTCTCGCCGGTTCCGGTCGAGGAGCAGGTCGTGTCCATCTTTGCCGGCACGCGCGGCTACCTCGACACGATCGCCGTAACGGATGTCGTTCGGTTCGAAACCTCGATGCTGCGCGAACTGCGTTCCATGCACCCCGAGCTGCTAGAGGCGATCCGTACCGAGCAGGAGATCTCGCCAGCGGTCGAGAAGGGGCTGAGCGAATTCATCGACGCGTTCGTAAAGACCTTCGCCTGATCGTGAGGCCGAGCCGCTGCGATGCCTAGCCTAAAGGATCTGCGGCTGCGGATCCGCAGCGTCAGGTCGACCCAGAAGATCACTTCGGCGATGAAGATGATCGCCGCCTCGCGGCTCCGTCGCGCGCAGGAGCAGGCCGAAGCCGCCCGCCCCTATGCGCAGCGCATGGAGCGCGTGCTCGGCTCGCTGACCGCCCGCATGACCGGTCTTCCCGGCGCGCCGTCGCTGCTTGTCGGCAGCGGCAAAGAAGAAGCGCATCTGATCATCGTTGCGACCTCGGATCGCGGTCTGGCCGGCGGCTTCAACGCCTCGATCCTGCGCGAGGCACGGCGCCGAATTCGCGAGATCGACGCGGCCGGCAAGAAGGTCATGCTGTTGATCATCGGGCGCAAGGGCCGCGATGGACTGCGGCGCGACTACAACTCCTTGATCCGCGATAGCCTGACCGAGGTCGGCCGGCGCCGCCTTTCCTTCGACGAGGCCCGCGACATTGCCGAGCGCGTTCTGTTGCTTTATCAGGCGGGCGGGTTCGATGTCTGCACGATCATTTACAACCGCTTCCGCTCTGTCATGACCCAAATCGTCACGGTTCGGCAGCTGATCCCCTTTGCGGCGGCAGCCGCGGAGCAAACCGAGCCCGAGCCGGAAGTCGGCGTGCGCGCCGCTGCGATTTACGAGTTCGAGCCTTCGGAGGAAGAAATTCTGTCTGAATTGCTGCCCAAGAACCTGGCGGTCCAGATTTTTACTGCGCTGCTCGAGAATGCCGCGAGCGAGCAAGGCGCGCGCATGACCGCGATGGACAACGCCACCCGCAATGCCGGCGAGATGATCGACCGGCTCACACGCAACTACAACCGCACGCGCCAGGCCGTGATCACCAGGGAGCTGATCGAGATCATCTCCGGAGCCGAGGCGCTGTGAGCCGTCAACCTATTCGACACAACTTCAGATCCCCGTGGCCGGGGAGGGACAGTCTAAAACATGGCAAGAAATAGCATCGGCACCGTCACCCAGGTCATCGGCGCCGTCGTCGATGTCCATTTCGACGGCGAGCTGCCGTCAATCCTGAGCGCTCTGCAGATCAAGGACAGTGGCAGGACACTGGTGCTCGAAGTGGCGCAGCAGCTCGGCGAAAACGTCGTGCGCACGATCGCGATGGACACGACCGACGGGCTGGTGCGGGGCGCCGAGGTGGTCGATACGGGCGAGCCGATCATGATGCCGGTCGGTCCGGAGACGCTTGGCCGCATCCTCAACGTCATCGGCGAGCCGGTCGACGAGCGCGGCCCGATCGTGACCAAGCAGCGCTCCCCGATCCACAAATCGGCGCCAGAATTCGTCGATCAGTCGACCGAAGCCGAAATCCTGACCACCGGGATCAAGGTGGTTGACCTGCTGACGCCTTACGCGAAAGGCGGCAAGATCGGGCTGTTTGGCGGCGCCGGGGTCGGCAAGACGGTGATCATCATGGAGCTGATCAACAACATCGCCAAGGGGCATGGCGGCTACTCGGTGTTTGCCGGCGTCGGCGAGCGCACCCGCGAGGGCAACGACCTTTATCACGAAATGATGGGATCCGGCGTCATCAACATCGACGGGCCGGGCTCCAAGGCGGCGCTCGTTTACGGCCAGATGAACGAGCCGCCGGGTGCGCGCGCCCGGGTCGGTCTTTCCGCGCTTACCCTCGCTGAATATTTCCGCGACGAGGAAGGCCAGGACGTGCTGTTCTTCGTCGACAATATTTTCCGCTTTACGCAGGCGGGCTCCGAGGTATCGGCGCTGCTCGGCCGCATCCCCTCCGCGGTCGGTTACCAGCCAACCCTGGCGACCGATTTGGGAACTTTGGAGGAGCGCATCACCAGCACGAAGAAAGGATCGATCACCTCGGTGCAGGCGGTCTACGTGCCGGCAGACGATCTGACCGATCCGGCACCCGCCACGACCTTCTCCCATCTCGACGCGACCACCGTGCTGTCGCGGCAGATCGCCGAGCTCGGCATCTATCCGGCAGTCGACCCGCTCGACTCGACTTCCCGGCTGCTCGACCCGCGGGTCGTCGGTGACGACCACTATCAGGTGGCGCGCGATGTCCAGCGCGTGCTGCAGACCTATAAATCGCTGCAGGACATCATCGCGATCCTCGGCATGGACGAACTCTCCGAAGAAGACCGGCTGACCGTCGCCCGCGCCCGCAAGATCCAGCGTTTCCTGTCTCAGCCCTTTCACGTCACCGAAGTGTTCACCGGCATCCCCGGCGTCCTCGTCAGCCTCGAAGACACGATCAAGGGGTTCAAAGGCATCGTCGCCGGCGAGCACGACGACATGCCGGAAAGCGCTTTCTACATGGTCGGCACGATCGACGAAGCGGTCGCCAAGGCGCGCAAGATGGCGGCCGAGGCGGCCTGAGCCGGGCTGGTTCCGTAAATGGCCGAGCGCGTGCAGTTCGAGTTGGTTACCCCCGAGCGCCTGTTGCTCTCGGAGATGGTTGACATGGTCGTGGTCCCCGGCACCGAAGGCAATTTCGGCGTGCTGCCGGGTCATGCGCCACTGATTTCCTCGATCCGTCCCGGAACGATCGATGTTTATGAGGGGCAAAGCGTGACGCGTCGCATCTTCGTGGTCAGCGGCATCGCCGAGGTGACCCCGGAGCACTGCACCGTGCTCGCCGACGAGGCGCTGCCGCCGGACGAGCTCGACCGTGGCGCAATCGAGGCGGAACTGCAGACCGTCCAAGGCAACCTCCCGAGCCTCCGCGAGCAGGTCGCCCGCGCCACCGGCTCCGAACGCGACACCCTGCTCGTCGAACTCCGCCGCCTCGAACGCCAGCAAAATGTCCTCCAGGCCGAGCTGCAGGCGCTCACCGAAATCGCCCGCTGATCCAGCTGCCTTTACTTCGCGGTTGACGTTGACGCCGGCCGTCGGCTCGCGCACCGTCTCGTGGTTGCGTAACCCACCGGCGGGGAAAGGGAAGCGGAAATGCTGTCGAGCGCTCGCATCCAACAAAGACTGGCGCAGCGGTCAATCGCTCTGGTGCTCGCCGGCGGTCGCGGCAGCCGGCTCAAGCAATTGACCGACCGGCGCGCCAAGCCGGCCGTGTTTTTTGGCGGCAAGTTCCGCATTATCGATTTCGCATTGTCGAATTGCATCAATTCGGGTGTCCGCCGGATCGGCATCTTGAGCCAATACAAGGCGCACAGCCTGTTGCGCCACCTGCAGATGGGCTGGTCTTTTCTCCGCCCGGAGATGAACGAGTTCCTCGATCTTCTGCCGGCGCAGCAGCGGCTCGACGAGGCGACCTGGTATCGCGGCACCGCGGACGCGGTATATCAGAACTTCGACATCTTTCGCGCCGCCGGGCCGGAATACTTTATCGTTCTAGCAGGAGACCATATTTATAAGATGGATTACTCGAACATGCTCGCCGATCACATCGACAAGGGCGCGGATTGCACGGTCGCCTGCGTCGAGGTGCCGATCGAGCAGGCTTCCGATTTCGGCATCATGGCGGTCGATGATTCCATGGCGATCACCGACTTCCTGGAAAAGCCGAAAAATCCGCCGGCAATGGCCGGCAAACCCGACCGCGCGCTCGCCAGCATGGGCGTCTACGTCTTCACCGCCGAGTTCCTTTATGCCGAGCTCGAACGCGATCATCGGCACGCGGGATCGAGCCACGATTTCGGCAAAGACGTCATCCCGAACCTCGTCAGCCGCGGTCTCGCGGTCGCCCATTCCTTCGAGGAGAGTTGCGTCAAGACGACACCGGAGGCCGAGGCCTATTGGCGCGACGTTGGCACCGTCGACGCCTATTGGGCGGCCAACCTGGATCTCGTCTCGCCGACCCCTTCGCTCGACATCTACGACCCGAACTGGCCGATCTGGACCTATCAGCAGCAGTTGCCGCCGGCGAAATTCGTGTTCGACGACGACGACCGGCGCGGCATGGCAGTGGACTCGATGGTCTCCGGCGGCTGCATTATTTCCGGCGCTACGGTCCGCCGCTCACTGCTGTTTTCGAATTGCCGCGTCAACTCCTACGTCCAGACCTGCGAGGCGGTGCTGCTGCCGGACGTTCTCGTCGGGCGCCACGCGCGGCTGAACAAGGTGGTCGTCGACCGCGGCTGCCGCATCAAGGAGGGGCTGGTGATCGGCGAAGATCCGGAGCTGGACGAGAAGCGGTTCTACCGCAGCGAGGGCGGCGTGACCTTGGTCAGCGCCGATATGCTGGCCGCGCCTCGACTGACGCCGGATCAGCCTCAGGGATCGAGCCCGACCAGGCTGCGCGCATAGGCCCGCGCCTCGAACGGGCGCAAATCGTCGGCGGTTTCGCCGACCCCGATGGCGTGGATCGGAATCCCGTATTTTTCTGCCAAGGACACCAGGACGCCGCCGCGCGCGGTGCCGTCGAGCTTGGTCATGACGATGCCGGTGACGCCGACCATCTCGCGAAAGATCTCCGCCTGCGCGTGCGCGTTCTGGCCGGTCGTCGCGTCGAGCACGAGCAGCACCGAATGCGGCGCTTGCGGATCGACCTTCTTCAGGACGCGGACGATCTTCTGCAGCTCCGACATCAGATTGGCCTTGTTGTGCAGCCGTCCGGCCGTGTCGATCAGCAGAATGTCGCTGCCCTCGGCGCGGGCCTGTTCGAAGGCCTCGAAGGCGAGCCCCGCCGCATCGGACCCGGGTGGCTTCGCGACGACCCGGCAGCCGGTCCGCTCGCCCCAGATCTGCAATTGCTCGACCCCGGCGGCGCGGAACGTGTCGCCGGCCGCGAGCATCACATCGTGTCCCGGCGTCGCGGTATTGCTTTGCGAGCTTGGCGATCGTCGTCGTCTTGCCGCTGCCGTTGACGCCGACGACGAGAATGACGAACGGCTTGCGGCTGAGGTCGAGCCGCAGCGGCTTCATCACCGGCTCGACCAGCCGAATGACCTCCTCGGCGAGCGCGCCGCGGACCTCCTCGGGTGACACCTCCTGGTTGAAGCGGGTCCTGCGCAGCTCCTCGGTGACCTCGGCGGCGATCCCGATACCCATATCGCTCGCAATCAACAGCTCTTCGAGCTCGAGCAGCGCCGCATCATCGAGCCGGCGGCGGTTGAAGATCGTGTTGATGCCCGCGTTCAGCCGCTCCGAGCTGCGCGCCATCCCCGCCTTGAGTCGGGCGAACCAGCCGCGGCGTTCCTGGGCTTCGGTGTTCCCGGGAGGAATCTCTGGCCGCTGCCTCTATCGCCGCGGATTCGAAAGGCTCTGAGGATTCGGCTTGCTCCGGGTGCAGCCGCCGGCACGCCGCGCCGCCAGAAACCGCCGCTCCACAGCCCGCGCTCCTCCCCGTCCGCATTGCTCGACGGAATTTCGTCAGCGGAATTCTTCTCGGTCGAGTCGGGCTCGGGTGAAGGCGCCGGTTGCAGTTCTGCGACTGCGGCTTCCTCCTCCGACTTACGGTTTTCAGTGTCTTCCGCAACGGCATCGGCTTCCGGATCGGGTCCTGGAACCGGTCCAGGAGTAGGTCGTCTCCAGAACCTCATTGAACAGCTGCTCCGATAAGATTGCGTCCGCTGACCCCGACGAGGCGCATGCGCCGGACCGACCCCGCGTCGCCGGACCCCGTGAAGCTCACCGGAGCATAAAAGGCGGCGCGGCCCATGCCGGGGCGCTCGATCAGGACATCGGTTTCACTGCCGATCCGCTCGGATAGTTCCGCGTGCGAGAGCGACCTCCCCTGCCGTCCGCAGCCTCGCCGCCCGATCCTTGATCACTGCGCCGGGCAGTTGCGGCATGCGGGCGGCGGGCGTCCCTGCGCGCGCGCTGTAGGGGAACACATGGACAAAGGCGAGCCCGCATTCGCCGATCAGGTCGAGGGTGTGTCGCGAACATCTCCTCCGTCTCGGTCGGAAACCCGGCGATCAGGTCGGCGCCCAAGGCCACCTCGGGACGCGACCGCTCGGGCGCGCTTTGCAACAGCTATTGCCTCGCCTCGGGAGTGACGCCGCTTCATGCGCTTCAAAATCAGGTCGTCGCCGGCCTGCAGCGACAAGTGCAGATGCGGCATCAGCCGCTCTTCTTCGGCCAGCAGCCGCCACAGTTCAGCGTCGAATTCCGCCGGGTCGAGGGAGGAGAGGCGCAGACGCTGCAGTTCGGGCACGGCGGCAAGGAGCCGCCTCACCATCTGTCCGAGGCTGGGCTTTCCGGGCAGATCGGTGCCATAGGCGGTCAGATCGACACCGGTCAACACGATCTCCCGGTAATCGGCCGCGACCAGACGGCGCGCCCGATCGACGATGACCCCCATCGGGACCGAGCGGCTGGCCCCCCGAGCATAGGGGATGATGCAAAACGTGCAGCGGTGATCGCAGCCCTGCTGAACCTCCAAAAACGCGCGGCATTTGCCATCGAAGCCATCGACGAGGTGCGGCGCGGTTTCGATCGGATCGGGGAGCGCAGCCTCCTCTGGCAGGTAGCTCCGCGACAACAGCTTGGCCTGATTGTCGAGCACGCGGTCGACTTCGGGCAGCTCGGCATAGCGTTCCGGCGACAAGTGGGCGGCACAACCCGTTACAACTATCTTTGCCGCAGGGTGCCGTCGGCGCGCGCGGCGGATCGCCTGGCGTGCCTGCCGCTCGGCCTCGGCGGTGACGGCGCAAGTATTGACGATGACCGCACCGGTCAGCCCGGCGGCGGCCGCGGCGCGGCGAATAACCTCGGATTCGAACGCGTTCAGCCGGCAGCCGAAGGTGATGACCTCATTCTCATGCATAACGCTCAGTCCGCGGTCAGCAGATCGGCGTCGAACATGCCCTCGAAGCTGAGCGTTGCCGGCCCTGTCATGATCACGTGGCCATCCTCGCGCCAGGCTATGTCGAGTGTTCCGCCATCGAGCTCCACGTCGGCGCGGCGGTCGGTGAGCCCCCGCCGGTGGGCGCCAACGAGCGCGGCGCAAGCGCCGGTCCCACAGGCCAGGGTGATCCCGGCGCCTCGTTCCCACACGCGCAGCCGGATGCTGCAGCGATCACCAATTTCGGCGATCCCGATATTTGCGCGTTCTGGGAACAGCGGGTGATGTTCGAGCGCCGGCCCGAGCGTCTTGAGATCGATTGCGTCGACGTCATCAACAAAAAAGGTTGCGTGCGGGTTGCCAATGTTTGTGCAGGCGGCCTCCGTCAGCGAACCCAATGTCAAGTCGACCCGATCGGTGTCCATGGCGCGCGACAGCGGGATCTCGTGCCAAGCCGTTCGCGCCGGTCCCATATCGACCGCAAATGACCCCTCGGGCAGCGCCTCCGCCTCGAGCAGACCCGCTGCGGTCTCGATTCGAAGCCGCGAGTCCCGGGTCTCGCGGTGCAGCAGGTCGGCGACGCAGCGAGTAGCATTGCCACAGGCCTCAGCCTCGCTGCCATCGGCATTGCGGATGCGCATCAGTACCTGGGCCGCGGGATGGCGCGGCGGCTCGAGCAGGATGACCTGATCACATCCGATGCCGGTCCGGCGATCGGCCAACCTGCGCGCGGCTCCAACACCAAACGGGATCGCGCCGAGGCGAAGATCGAGCACGACAAAATCGTTGCCGAGCCCGTGCATCTTGAGAAACGGGACTTTCCCCATCGCGCCGCTTATATGGCGGCGCGGACCGCTCTGTCCAACGCCGCAGAGACCCGGCGCCGGACAGCGCGTGCTGTGTGTCAGTTCACCGTATAATGCGCCACACCAGAGCTTGCGTGTCTGGCGCTCGGCTTGCCGTGTTTCGGGCTCGTCGTCCTGGCCGCACCGCGCGCCGATTGCACCCTGCCCGCCGATCTGCCCGCGGCATGTCGGTCGGATCTTTGGCCAACGGCGTATCGGCCGTGCTGCCCGCTTTGCCTATAGGACGCCGATCGAGCTGGAGCCATCTCATCTACGGCAGACCAGTCGCGCGGGGTCGTGTCAGCAGTCCTGGCGGAGACCGGAGCGCTCTCGTTGGCGAAGTAACTCGGCGTGTCGTCCGACGGGCTGAAATTTTTCGAACCGTAGTCGGGAAGTTCGACGGCGAGCGCCGGCAGGCACGCAAAGGAAAGCGCACCCGCGAGAAAGGTGATCGTCAGCTTCAACATTGCAGTTCCCCCTGCCTTCTCCATAGCTGGACGGCGGAGGAACGCCAAATCGGTGCTGCTAACCCGCGGAATCCGTTGTGCGGATCGATGCCGGACCGAGATGTTCGAGAGAATCGATTACCAAGCCGCAATGCTTCGCTACCCGCTTATTCGCCTTCAGGGCCGGCATTTGATCATGCGCAGCGGTGTGTAGGTCAGGGCTACCTTGCCGTCCTGTTTGACGACCCGGATGCGGGTGCGCACGAGACCGCGGTCGGGGCGGCTCCTGCTGCGCCGCGCCTCGACGACCTCGCATTCGGCATGGATCGTGTCGCCGGCAAAGACCGGGTTCTCGACATTGAGCTCCATGTGCAGAAAGGCAAACCCGGTATGCTGCATTGTCGACTGCACGAGCAATCCCTCGGCAAAAGCATAAACCAGCGCCGCCGGCGCCAGACGCTGTTTGATGTCGGATTCATGCGCGAGGAATTCGAGGTTGGTGAACAACACCTCGACCATGCCGGTGCAGTTGACGAAATTGGTGATGTCGGCCTCGGTGACGGTGCGCCCGATCGTCTTGAACTGCCGTCCAATCGGTAAATCCTCGAAGCAGAAACCGAGCCCCACCGTCTCCATAGCCATCCACCTCGAAGGAGTGACTCCAAATTCTCCAGATTCTCTCGTCATCCTCGCAGATTCTCTCGTCATCCCCGCGAAAGCGGGGATCCAGAGTTTCCAACGCAGGAGCTTACCATCCTGGATTCCCGCTTTTCGCGGGAATGACGAGGGGGTGCCGTCGGCTTCAACCGATCTCCCGAGGAGGCCCCAAGAGCGCGGAGCAGATCGCGGCCTCTGCCTTGCGAGTTGCGGGCAGAGGCTCGCCCGCGGTTAGCGGTCGGCGACGGGAGGCAGGCCGGCTTCGCGGCGGGTGTCGTTGATGATCTGCAATACGCGCTGCCGGTAGGGCAGATACTGCAGCCCGAATTCCTGGATCAGCCGGGTGTTGTCGATCATGTAGTTGCCGGAGGTCTCCTTGCCGCCGGCCTCGTGCTCGAAGCCGATCTGCGCGTCGGGCAGGAACTCGCGCACGAGAGTGGCGAGATCGCCGAGGCTGATCGGGGTGCCGCCAGAGTTGTAGACTGCGTGCCGCGGCTTGTCGGTCAGCAATACCCGCGCGAAAACCTCGGCGATATCGTCGACATGGACCGGGCAGCGCATCGCGTCCTTGTACGGGAACGAGATCGCCTCGCCGCGCGCCGGGAAAGTAATGCATTTGACGTGGTCGACAGAGCCGACGATCTTGTCGGGGCCGGTGACGTTGGCGGGGCGGATCGCGGTGATCTCCATGCCGTATTTCTCGCGGTAATCCTGCGCCTGCCACTCGTTGAAGATCTTGTGCATCGCATATTGGACGTGGCCGTGACGGAAATCGTCCTCGGTAACGACGCGGTCGCCGTAGAAATGCTGCTCGCCGCTGACCGCCAGCGAACTTGCGAACACCGCCCGGTTGACCCCGCAGAGGCGCGCCGCCTCGAAGCAATTGTCCATGCCGACAATATTGAGCTTGGTCGCGATGTGCGGGGCGTGCTCGCTGCCGAGAAAATAGGCGAGATTGACGACGCGCGACGGTTTCGCCGCAACGGTGACCGCCATGACATCGTCGAACTGCGTGACGTCGCCGCGCACGACCCGGACTTGATTGCCGAGTTGCCCATAGGACGCGGTGCCGGGGTTGAGGTCCATGCACACGACTTCTTCACCGCGCTGCGCCAATAGCGGCACGAGACGCCGGCCGATAAAGCCGGTCCCGCCGAGGATCAAAGTCGACATCGGTGTTGCCTCCCTGTAGCTGGCCGGATTGCCCGGTCCGACGTTAGCCCGGCCGCCGGCCTATCGGCAACGACGCTGTAGGCCATGGCCGAGATTGCGCGACGCCAGATCGATGGTTACACCGAGGCATTCTCGGGGTCTTCAGCAAACCATGAGCCACATTACGACCAGCTTCTGGTGGGTGCGGCACGCGCCGGTGGCGCATGGCGGCCGGATCTACGGCCAAACCGACCTGTCCTGCGATTGCTCCGAAACCGGGTTGTTTACCGGCCTCGCGGAAAAACTGCCGCGCAGCGCGATGTGGGTGACGAGCAACCTGCGGCGGACCCATGAGACGGCGGCGGCGATCGTCCGTGCCGGTCTCCCCGGACCGCAGCCGATCCCCGGCCCCGACGCAGTCATGATCCCGGAGCTCGCCGAACAGGATTTTGGTGAGTGGCAGGACCTGACTTACGAGGAGTTGCAGGAGTCCCGTTCCGGCGATTTCCACCGCTTCTGGCACGCGCCCGCCCACGAGACCCCGCCGGGCGGCGAGAGTTTCGTCGCGGTCATCGAGCGGGTGTCACGGGCAATCGACCGGCTGGTCGAGACTTATTCCGGACGCGACATCATCGCCGTCGCGCATGGCGGCACAATCCGCGCCGCGTTGGCATTGGCGCTCGACCTCGGCCCCGAAGCCGCACTCGCCTTCACGATCGAGAATTGCTCGATCACCTGCCTCGACCGGATCGACGGCTCCGGCATGGGTCACGGCTGGCGCGTCGTCCGAGTGAACCAGCCTCCCCGCTAAGGGTGTGTAAAGCATGGTCAGCCACAACCCTGGATAAACAAGTTGACCCCATCGTGGGGTGCGTCCAAGCTACGCCTATCAGTAGAAAAAAACGCGCCCGCGGAAGGGCTGCGTGGCGCCAGAGCAGGAAGGAAGACGGACATGGGAAACCTGAGCCGGCGGTCGGTGCTCCGCAGCTCTCTTGGATTGGCTGCGGTTGGGACGCTGGCGCGCCCCTTTATCGCAAACGCCGCCGCGACGACCGCGACGGTGTGGTGGGCGCAGGGCTTCGTCCAGGAAGAGGATGAAGCGTTCAACAAAATGGTCGCCGATTACCAGAAGGCGAGCGGCAACACACTCGACTACAGCATCATTCCCTTTGCTCCGGAGCGTCAGAAGATTGTCTCGGCGGTGACCAGCGGCGTCGTCCCGGATCTGTTCCAGAACAATCCGGCCGAAATCATTGCGCTGTACGCTTGGGACGACAAACTGATCGATGTCACCGACGTCGTCGAGACCCAAAGGGAGGGATTCACCGAGACCGCGCTACTCAACACTTATTGCTACAACAATAGCGAGAAGAAGCGCAGCTTTTACGGCGTGCCGTATCAGACCGCGGTATTGCCAAATCATGTCTGGAAGTCGCTGGTCGAGAAGGCGGGCTTCAAGATCGATGACATTCCGAAGACTTGGGACGCCTATTACGATTTTTTCAAGGAAGTGCAGAAGAAGCTGCGCATGCGCAATGTCTACGGGCTTGGTTTACAAGTAACAACCAACGGGGTCGATCCGAATAACACCTTCCACTATTTCCTGATTGCGTACGGCGGACAGGACATCGTTACCAAAGACGGCAAACTGCACCTCGACGACCCGAAGGTGAAGGAGGCGGTAATCAAGGCGTTGACCTATCCGACCACCGCCTACAAGGAAGGCTTTGTGCCGCCGGGGGCGATCAACTGGAACGATGCCGATGACAACAACGCTTTCCATGCCAAGACCATCGTGATGGATCTCGACGGTACGATCTCGACCGAGGTCGCACTCTTTCACAAGAAAGAGGAATACGACGACATCGTCACGATGGGCCTGCCGCTAAGCAACGACGGCAAACCCGTGCCGAGCCATGCCACCAACGCCTGCGGGCTGATCCCCAAAGGGGCGAAGAACGTCGCCGTGGCCAAGGAATTTCTAAAATATTTGATCCAGCCGAACGTCAACAACGAGTATCTGAAAACCGGCCTCGGGCGGAACATTCCCGGGACGCCGTCTATCGTCAAAGATGATCCGTGGTGGTTCGCCGACCCGCACCGGGCCGCGTACACCCGGCAGGGCCTTCTCGGCCCGACCGTACCGCAGTATTTTGCCTTCAACCCGGGTTATGCGCAGGTCCAGAACGAGCATGTCTGGAGTACTGCCTGGACGGACATCATGACCGGGGGGATGACGCCGCAGGCGGCGGCGGAGAAGGCGTTCAAGCGGGTCGAGGAGATCTTCGCGAAATACCCGATCGCGCAGTCCTGATCGAAAATCGCGAGCCGGTTTCCGCCCCGGCTCGCCTCACCGTCTGCAGCTCCGACTCGGCTCCGGTATTTGAGCCGGACGCGTTGCCGGTCTATAGTGCTGAGCACGCGGTGTGATAGGGGAAGAGACGAACATGACGACATTCACCAGGCGCTCGATTCTTCGTGGATCTGTCGGGCTCGCTGCCGCCGGGACATTGGCGCGCCCGTTTATCGCGAACGCCGCAGCAACGACTGCGGAGATATGGTGGCCGCAAGGATTCGTTCCGGAAGAGGATGTGGCGATCAAAAAAAATGTCGCCGATTACGAGAAAGCGAGCGGCAATACGATCGACCTCAGCATCATGCCGTTCGCGCCGCAGCGCCAGAAGATCGTCTCAGCCGTCACGAGCGGCGTCGTCCCGGATATCTTTGTCAATAATCCCGCCGAGATCGTCGCCCTTTATGCCTGGGACGACAAGCTCGTCGACGTGAGCGACATTGTCGAGACCCAGCGGGAAGAGTTCACCGAAACCGCGCTGCTCAATGTCAATTGCTACAATAATGTCGAGAAAAAGCGGAGTTTCTACGGGGTACCGCTGACAATGGACGTGCTGCCCAACCACATCTGGCAGCCGCTCGTCGAAAAGGCCGGCTTCAAGATGGACGACATTCCAAAGACGTGGGACGCCTTTTATGATTTCTTCAAAGAGGTGCAGAAAAAATTGCGCGCCCAAGGGGTGCGCAATGTCTACGGCCTCGGTCTGAATGTGACGACCAATGGGGGCGATCCCAATAACGTGTTCAACTATTTCTTGATCGCTTATGGCGGTGAGGGGATCGTCACAAAAGACGGCAAATTGCAACTCGACGACCCGAAGGTGAAGGAGGCGGCCGTCAAGGCGCTGACCTATCCGGCAACGGCCTATAAGGAAGGATTTGTACCGCCGGGGGCCATCAACTGGAACGACGCCGACGACAACAACGCCTTGCACGCCAAGCAGATCGTGATGGATCTCGACGGCACGATCTCCAGCGAGGTCGCGGTCATTCACAAGGAGCAGGATTACAAGGATCTGGTGACGATGGGCCTGGCGCTCAGCAACGACGGTAAGCCGGTGCCGAGTTAAGCTGCCTCCTTTTCGGGGCTGATCCCGAAGGGGGCAAAGAATGTCGCGGTTGCCAAGGATTTTCTCAAGTTGATGGTTCAGCCCAAAGTCCTCGGCGAATACCTGAAAACGGGGATCGCCCGGCGAGTGCCGTCGATGCCGTCTATCGTCAAGACGGATCCGTGGTGGCTCGACCCCGCCGATCCGCACCGGGTTGCGTACGTCAAGCAGGCCCTCTTGGGCCCAACGGTGCCGCAATTCTGGGTCTACAACCCCGGTTTTGCCCAGGTCCAGAACGAGCACGTTTTTCCGAACGGCTGGGCCGAGATCGCCAAAGACGGAGTGGCGCCTCAGGCAGCTGCCGAGAAGGCGTTCAAGCGGGTCGAGGAGATCTTCGCGAAATACCCGATCGCACAGACCTGAGCGCAATCAGCGCGCGTGTCAGTCTACAGCGCGCCCGGGCATCTCCGACCCGGACTCAGCGGGACGGGCGGCGAAGAGCATTTGAGCGCGGCCCGGCGCCGTTCTATATTGGACGGATCAGAACGCGTGCCCGGATGTGCGGCGTAATCGGGGAGGAAGACGGCATGTCGAGCCTGACCAGGCGCTCGGTGATTCGCGGCTCTCTCGGGCTCGCGGCAGCTGCGGCCGTGACGCGGCCCTACCTTGCCAACGCGGCGGCGACTACTGCGACCGTGTGGTGGGTGCAGGGCTTCGCGCAGGAGGAGGACGTCTCTTTCAAAAAGATCGTAGCCGATTACGAGAAGGCGAGCAGCAACACGATTGACTACAGCATCATTCCCTATGCGCCGATGCGCCAGAAGATCGTCTCGGCCGTAACTAGCGGCGTCGTCCCCGATCTGTTCCAGAACACTCCCGCCGAGATTATTGCGCTCTATGCCTGGGAGGACAGGCTGGTCGATGTGACGGATGTGATCGAGACACAAAAATCGCAATATACTCGGACCGCCTTGCTCACCGTCAATTGCTACAACAGCGTCGAGAAGAAGCGCAGCTTTTATGGTGTGCCTTATACAGTCGCGTACCAAACGAACCATATCTGGCGGCCGCTGGTCGAGAAGGCCGGTTACACGATGGAGGACCTGCCGAGGACGTGGGACGCCTTTTACGATTTCTTCAAGGAGGTACAGAAGAAATTGCGCGCCGAGGGCATGCGTCATATCTATGCCCTCGGTTTCCAGCTCAACACTACCGGCAACGATTCCAACTCCTTGTTCAACTCTTTCCTGATCGCCAATGGCGGCCAGGACATCGTCACCAATGACGGTAAACTGAATCTCGACGACGCGAAGGTGCGCGAGGCGGCGCTCCAGGCGCTGACTTATCCGACGACGGCCTACAAGGAAGGCTTTGTGCCGCCGGGGGCGATCAATTGGAACGACGCCGATGACAACAACGCCCTTCACGCCAAGCAGATCGTCATGGATCTTGACGGCTCGCTGTCAACCGAGGTCGCGATTATCAAGAACCAGCAGGATTACAACGATATCGTCACGATGGGCCTGCCGCTCAGCAATGACGGCAAGCCGGTGCCGAGCCAGGCGGGCAGCCTTTGCGGCCTAATCCCGAAGGGGGCGCAGAACATCGCCGTGGCCAAGGACTTCCTCAAATATTTGATCCAGCCGCCGGTCCTCAACGAGTATCTGAAAACGGGGCTCGGCCGTAACTTGCCAGCCATGGCGGCGATCGTGAAGGACGACCCGTGGTGGCTCGACCCCAAGGATCCGCACCGGGTGGCTTACACAAACCAGGGCCTGCTCGGCCCGACAATCCCGACTTTCTGGGCCTCCAACCCGGCCTATGCCCAGGTCCAGAACGAGCATGTTTGGGCCACGGCCTGGGCCGAGATCATGAAGGACGGAGCGGCGCCGCAGTCAGCGGCGGAGAAGGCGTTTAAGCGGGTCGAGGAGATCTTCGCGAAATACCCGATCGAGCAGAGCTGAGCGCAATCAGCACGCGCGTGTCAGTCCACAGTGCGCTCGGGCATCTCCAACCCTGACTCCGCGGGGCGGCGGCGAAGAGCGTTTGAGGCCGGGCCGCCGCCGTTCTATAGTGGACTGGTCAAAATTTGATCAGAACGCCTGCCCGGATGTGCGGCGTGATCGGGGAAGGATAGCCAGCATGTCGAACCTCACCAGGCGCTCGGTGCTTCGCGGCTCTCTGGGGCTCGCTGCCGCCGGCACCCTGGCCCGGCCATATGTTGCGAACGCGGCGGGCACGACCGCGACCGTGTGGTGGGTGCAGGGGTTTGCCCATGAAGAGGACATCGCCTTCAACAAGCTCGTCGCCGATTACCAGAAGGCCAGCGGCAATACGATCGACGCGACGATCATCCCCTACGCGCCGGGGCGGCAGAAGATCGTTTCAGCTGTCACCAGCGGCGTCGTCCCGGACCTGTTCACGAACAACCCGCCCGAGATCACCGCGTTGTTCGCTTGGGAGGACAAGCTCGTCGATGTCAGCGACGTCGTCGAGACGCAGCGCGAGGAATACGCCGACACCGCGCTTGCGCTGGTCAACTGCTACAACAATGTCGCGAAGAAGCGCAGCATCTACGGTGTTCCTTATACGATCGACGTGTTCACCAACCACATCTGGCGGCCGCTGGTCGAGAAGGCGGGTTACAAGATCGACGACATCCCGAAGACCTGGGACGCCTTCTACGATTTCTTCAAGGATGTCCAGAAGAAGTTGCGCGAGGCGCGGGTGCGCAACGTCTACGGCCTCGGTTTCCAGCTCACCACTAATGGCGGCGACCCGAACGCCTTTTTCGACCAGTGGCTGATCGCCTATGGCGGCCAGAACATCGTCAGCAAGGACGGCAAACTGCACCTCGACGACCCGCAGGTCAGAGAGGCGGCTATCAAGGTGCTGACCTATCCGACCACCGCCTACAAGGAGGGCTTTGTGCCGCCCGGCGCGATCAACTGGAACGACGCCGACGACAACAACGCCTTCCACGCCAAAACGATCGTGATGGACCTCGACGGCTCGATCTCCACCGAGGTCGCGATCATCGCGAACAAACAGGATTACGACGATATCGTGACCTGGGGGTTGGCCGACGGCAACGAGGGCAAGCCGGTACCGAGCTGGGCGTTCAGCGTCTGCGGGCTGATCCCGAAAGGCGCGAAGAACGTCGAGACGGCTAAGGACTTCCTCAAATATTTGATCCAGCCAGAAGTCTGCAACGAATACCTGAAAACGGGCCTCGGCCGCCGCGTGCCGGCGATGCCGTCGATCGTCAAGAAGGACCCGTGGTGGATGGCGGACCCGCACCGCAAGGCTTACACGACGCAGGCCCTATTGCGCCCGACCGTGCCGGTGTTCTGGGCCTACAACCCCGCCTATGCCCATGTCCAGAACGAACACGTTTGGCAGACGGCTTGGGCCGAGATCATGCAGAACGGAGCAAAGCCGCAGGATGCCGCCGACAAAGCCTTCAAGCGGATCGAGGAGATCTTCGCGAAATATCCGATCGAGCAGAGCTGACGGGATTTAACTTCGCGTCGGCCTGCGGAACGATCCGAACGACAGGTCGTCGGCGCGAACCGAGAAGGAGATGCGAATGAGCCAACTCACAAGACGCTCAGTGCTCAGAGGCTCGGCGAGCTTGGTGGCTGCGGGAAGCCTCGCGCGGCCCTATGTCGCAAACGCGGCCGCCACGACCGCGGAGATATGGTGGACGCAGGGCTTCGTCCCGGAAGAGGATGCCGCGGCCAAAAAAACGGTCGCGGATTACGAGAAGGCGAGCGGCAATTCGATCGAGCTCAGCATCATACCCTTTGCGCCGCTGCGCCAGAAAATCATCTCGGCGGTGACGAGCGGCGTTGTCCCCGATTTATTTCGCCAGAGCCCCGACGAGGTCATCGCGCTGCTGGCGTGGGACGACAAGCTGGTCGACGTGACCGACGTCGTCGAGACGCAAAAGGAGGAATACACAGAGACCGCGCTGCTCAACGCGTACTGCTACAACAATGTCGAGAAGAGGCGCAGTTTTTACGGCGCACCCGACATCACTGCGGGATTGCCCAACCATGTCTGGCGGCCGCTGGTCGAGAAGGCCGGGTACAAGGTCGAGGATATCCCGAAAACGTGGGATGCCTATTACGATTTCTTCAAGGACGTGCAAAAGAAATTGCGCGCGCAAGGGGTGCGGAACGTCTACGGCCTGGGTTTCCAGGTCACAACCAATGGCAACGATCCCAATAACCTGTTCAACTATTTTCTGATCGCCTATGGCGGCCAGGGCATCGTCACTAAAGACGGCAAGCTGCATCTCGACGACCCGAAAGTGCGCGAGGCGGCGATCAAGGCGCTGACCTATCCGACCACCGCATACAAGGAAGGGTTCGTGCCTCCGGGCGCGGTGAACTGGAACGACGCCGACGACAACAACGCCTTCCACGCCAAGCAGATCGTCATAGACCTCGACGGCACGATTTCGACCGAGGTCGCGGTATTGTCGCAAGGGAAAAAGAGCGACTACGATGATATCCTGACGATGGGGTTGCCGCTCAGCAACGACGGCAAGCCGGTGCCGAGCCAAGTTGTCAACCCCAGCCTTCTGATCCCCAAGGGCGCGAAGAATGTCGCAGTCGCGAAGGACTTCCTCAAATATTCGATCCAGCCGAAAGTGGCGAACGAGCGGCTGAAGACGGGGCTCGGCCGCAGCATTCCGGCGATGCCGTCGATCGTCAAAAGCGACCCGTGGTGGTCCGCAGACCCGCACGTGGCAGCTTACGTTCAGCAGGGATTGCTCGGCCCGACCGTGCCGGAATTTTGGGCCTTCAACCCGGCTTATGCCCAGGTTCGGAACGAGCATACCTGGGGCACGGCCTGGATCGACATCATGCACGGCGGAATGACGCCGCAGGCGGCGGCTGAGAAGGCGTTCAAGCGGGTCGAGGAGATCTTCGCAAAATATCCGATCGCGCAGGGCTGAGCGGATCATTTTGTACGCACCCGGCGGACGGGAGCTGAACGACAACAGGAACGCGGCCGCAAACCGGTCGCTGTAAAACGGGAGGAGAAGATGGACAGGACGAATCCGTCTAGGCGATCGGTTCTTCGCAGTTCGTTGGTGCTGGCTTCAGTCAGCGCGCTCGCACGGCCCTATGTCGCCAATGCGGCGGCGAGGACCGCGACGGTGTGGTGGGTCCAGGGCTTCGCCCCGGAAGAGGATGTGTCGATCAAGAAGATCTTCGCCGACTTCGAGAAGGCGAGCGGCAACACGATCGACTACAGCATCATCCCCTATGCGCCGGAGCGTCAGAAGATCGTTTCGGCGATGACGAGTGGCGTCGTCCCGGATCTGTTCCAGAACAACCCGGCCGAGATCATTGCGCTCTATGCCTGGGAGGACAAGCTGGTCGACGTGACCGACGTCATCGAGACCCAGAAATCGCAGTACAACGAAACCGCGCTTCTTACCGCCCACTGCTATAACAGCGTCGAGAGGAGGCGCAGCTTTTACGGCGTGCCCTATACATGCGCGGTGCGACCGAACCATATCTGGCGGCCGCTGGTCGAGAAGGCCGGCTACACGATGGAAGACCTGCCCAGAACCTGGGATGCCTTCTACGATTTCTTCAAGGAGGTGCAGAAGAAATTGCGCGCCCAAGGCGAGCGCAAGGTGTACGGGCTCGGTTTCCAGATGAACACTACGGGCAACGACTGCAATGCGTTGTTCGATTATTTCCTGATCGCCCATGGCGGGCAGGATATCGTCACCAAGGACGGCAAGTTGCACCTCGACGATCCCAAGGTGCGCGAGGCGGTGCTCAAGACGCTGACCTACCCGACCACCGCCTACGGGGAAGGCTTTGTGCCGCCGGGGGCGATCAACTGGAACGACGCCGACGACAACAACGCCTTTCACGCCAAGCAGATCGTTATGGATCTCGACGGCACGATCTCGACCGAGGTCGCCGTCATCCACAACGAGCAGGATTATCGGGACATCGTCACGATGGGCCTGCCGCTCAGCAACGACGGCAAGCCGGTGCCGAGCCAGGCCCCTTCCGCTTGCGGGTTGATCCCGAAGGGGGCAAAAAACGTCGATGTGGCTAAGGAATTTCTTAAATATCTGATCCAGCCGCAGGTCCTCAACGAATATCTGAAAACCGGGCTCGGCCGGAATATTCCCTGCATGCCGACGATCGTGAAAGACGATCCGTGGTGGCTCGACCCCAAGGACCCGCATCGCGGTCCTTACGTCCGTCAGGGTCTGCTCGGCCCGACCCTATCGACTTTCTGGACCTTCAATCCGGCTTATGCCCGGGTTCAGAACGAGCATGTCTGGCCCACGGGGTGGGCCGACATCACGACGGGTGGAATGACCCCGCAGGCGGCCGCAGACAAGGCGTTCAAGCGGGTGGAGGAGATCTTCGCGAAATATCAGATCGCGCAAGGCTGAGAGGAGGCGGGGCGGCACGCAGCCAGTCCCTCGAGCGGGGTTCGCGGCGGCCCACCGGTCCCGCCGGCTGCTCGCGCACCGCCATCTGCACGGCTCGGATTTCGTCTGGGCTATTGCTTTTGTCGTACCCTACCTCGCGGTGCTTTTCGCTTTCGCCGTCTATCCGGTCGGCTATGCGCTGTGGATGGCCGGAAGACCCTCGCGGTACGCAGAGTTGGCGGCGGATCCCCGGTACCTGCCGACGCTGGTCAACACGCTGATCTTTGTCGGGCTCGGAGTGAATCTGAAAATGTTCCTGGCCCTGCTGCTGTCCGGCTTCTTCGCGCGCCGCCGCTGGTGGATCAAGGCTCTGCTGGTCGTCTATGTGTTGCCTTGGATGCTGGCGGCGGTACAAGCCTTCATCTCGATCCACTGGATGCTGATCGGCGAGCTAGGCCTGGTCGACAGGGTATTGTCGGAGCTGTTCGGCATCAACGGGCCGATCTGGTTCAACGACCGCCGCCTCGCGCTCGGATCCGACATCATTGCCTATATCTGGAAATGGATGCCGTTCTGGACCGTGATCTTCCTTGCGGCCAGATTGGCGATCCCGCAGGTCATATACGATGCCGCCGAAGTTGACGGGGCGACCGGCTCCCGCCGTTTCATTCATGTCACCTTCCCGCTGTTGGCGAACCTCTATCTCGTCTGCACGCTGCTTTCGACCCTCTGGACGATCGGCGACTTCAATACGGTGTATTTTGTGTCGGGTGGCGCGCCGGCGATGTCCACCGACGTGCTGACGACGCTCGGCTTCCGTTACGCCTTCGACGGTGCCAAGCCGGCGCTCGGCGTCGCGGCGGCGATGTCGGCGCTTCCCGTGCTGATCCCTCTTGCCGTCGTCCTGATGCGCAAGCTCCAGTTGAGGGATTTGCAGTTGTGAACATCGCGCTGACATCCGGCCGCTCGGTGGGCCGTCGCTACCGGCTCCGGCGGGTCCTCGTCAAAGTGGGCTCGGTGGTGCTCGGCGTCATCCTGCTGATCTGGTCGCTCGCGCCCGTCTACAATATGCTGTTGATCGCGCTCGATCCCGAAGAAGGCGAAGCTGAGTTCAGCGGCAATATCTGGCCGCCCGAATTATCGCTCGACAGCTTCCGCGTCGTCGCGATGCAGGACGACCGGTATCTCGAACATTTCTGGCGCCAGTTCGGCAACAGCCTCTACATCGGCCTGCTGACGATGTTCCTGACCGTGCTGGGCTCGATGGCGAGCTTCGCGGTGGGCCGGATGCGCCTCGGCAAAGGCGAGCTGCTCGCCAAAGTGGGGCTCCTCACCTACGCGATCCCGGCATCCTTCCTGGTATTCCCGTTCTATCGGATTATGCACGCCTACGGGCTCTCGAATAATTTCTGGGGGGTTATCGCGGCGCAAGTGACGTTCGCTACCCCATTTAGCATCTTGGTTCTGCTGCATTATGGCAGGTTGATACCGATCGAACTGGATGACTCAGCCCGCGTCGACGGCGCCTCGGCAGTCCAGGTGTATTTGCGCATTTATCTGCCGTTGATGGCGCCGGCGCTGGCGTTGGTCGCGATTTATGCCCTCTTGCTTGCCTGGAACGACTACCTGTACCAGTTCATGCTGCTCTCTTCGGTCCGAAACATGACCGTGGCGATGACCCAGGCCCACTTGTTCGAGGATACCGACGCGCCGTGGAACGCCATGATGGCCGCCGCCATCCTTTATGCGCTGCCACCCCTTGCGATTTTTTTCGCGCTGCGCCGCTACATCGCCGCGGGTGGGACATTGGATGGCGTCAAAGGGATAGAACGGGCTGGCCGCACGATGCCGTCCCGGGATCGAGGACCAATCACGGTATCGCGAGTTCGGGGCGGCGGCATCGATTAACATTTGAGTATACCTGGGCAGCGTTCTATAGTGGCCTGGAGACGACAACCAGAACGTGTCCGCTTGGCATTCGCGGCGAGAAACGGGGAAGGAAGGCGGGTATGACGATCTTTACCAGGCGCTCGGTGCTCCGCGGCTCTCTCGGGCTTGCCGCTGCCGGTGCCCTGGCACGGCCTCATATCGCCAACGCGGCGGCGACAACCGCAGAGGTCTGGTGGACCCAAGGTTTCGCGCAGGAAGAGGATATCGCCTTCAAAAAGCTGGTCGCCGATTACCAGAAGGCGAGCGGCAATAAAATCGAGGACAGCATCATCCCGTTCGCGCCGCTGCGCCAGAAGGAAGTCTCGGCCATAACCAGCGGCGTCGTCCCGGACATCATGGAATACGCCGATTTCTCGTTTCTGCCGCTGAACGCGTGGGCCGACAAGCTCGTCGACGTCAGCGACATCGTCGAGCCCCAGAAATCGCAATACATCGATACGGCGCTGCACGCCACCTACAGCTACAACAACACAACCAAGAAGCGCGCATTCTACGGCGTGCCGATGAAGGCAGCGGGAATTCCCTTCCATATCTGGCAGTCCCTGGTCGAGAAGGCCGGATTTAAGGTCTCCGATATTCCCAATACCTGGGATGCCTTTCTCGATTTCTTTATGCCGGTGCAAGATAAACTGCGGGCGCAGGGCACGCGCAACATTTACGCTTACGGCTATCAGCTGACCGCCAACGGGGTCGATCCCGCCATCACGTTTCAGGGGTTCCTGATGGCCTATGGCGGCAAGAACCTCGTCACGCCGGATGGCAAATTGCATACGGAGGATCCGCAGGTGAAGGAGGCGGCGGTCAAGGCGATCGCCAAACTGACCACGCCCTTCAAGAAAGGCTATGTGCCGCCGGGGGTCGTCAACTGGAACGATGCGGACGACAACAACGCCTTTCACGCCAAGCTCATCGTGATGGATTTCGACGGGTCGCTGTCGACCGAGGTGGCGCTCTACAAGAAAAAGGAAGAATACGACGACATCGTGACCCGCGGCATGCCGCTCGGCAATGACGGCAAGGAGGTGCCGAGCCCGATGCCGATCTTCGGCGCCATGATCCCCAAAGGGGCGCAAAACGTTACGGTGGCCAAGGAATTTCTCAAATATGCGATCCAGCCCAACGTGCTGAACGAATATCTCAAAGGCGGGCTCGGCCGGTGGGCGCTGCCGCTCCCCGAGATCGCCAAGAGCGACCCGTTCTGGTTCAAAGAGGATCCGCATCGTACGGCTTACGCCGAGGAGACGCTGATGCGTCCGACCGAGCCGCTCTACGAAGCCTACAACCCGGCCATGGCCGACGTGAGCGCCGAACATGTCTTCAGCATTGCCATGCTCGACGTCATGAATAACGGGATGACGCCGGAACAGGCGATTGAAAAGGCGTTCAAGCGAGCCGAAACGATCTTCGCTAAATATCCAATTGCATCGAGCTGAGAGGCGATCATGACCACCGTATCGGCTATCGAGTTCGGCCGTCCGGCAGCCCGGCGGCAATCGCTTTGGCGTTATTGGCGGGGCGGCCTGCGAGGCTCGGAGTTCACCTGGGCGCTCGCTTTTCTCGTGCCCTATATCGGGGTGTTTCTCGCGTTCGTGGTCTACCCCGTCTTCTACGGGCTGCGGATGGGCAGCGAGCCGAGCTTGTATCGCGAGGTGTTCTCCGACCCGATCTATCAGCAGACCGTGGTCAACACCCTGGTCTTCGTTGCTTTCGGGGTGAACCTGAAGCTGTTCTTTGCGCTTATGTTGTCGGGCTTTTTCATGCGCCCGGGCTGGTGGGTCAAGGGGCTGCTGATGATCTTCGTGCTGCCCTGGGCGGTGCCGGCATTGCCCAGCTTCATCTCGATCCACTGGATGTTGAACGGCGAGTGGGGCCTGCTCAACAACGCGCTCTATATCCTGTTCGGTGTCGACGGCCCGTCCTGGCTCAATTCGCGCTGGCTCGCCCTCGGCTCGGCCGTCTGCTCCCATGTCTGGAAGTGGATGCCGTTCTGGACCGTGATCCTGCTCGCCGGCAGGATGTCGATCCCGCAGGAGATCTATGACGCGGCCAAAGTGGACGGCGCGACGGGTCTGCGCAGGTTCACTTTCGTAACTTTTCCGCTGCTCGCCAACCTCTATCTGGTGCTGACCCTGCTGGCGACGATCTTTTTGCTCGGCGATTTCAACACGATTACTTTCATCACCGGCGGCGGGCCGGCGAACTCGACGCACCTGCTGGCGACGCTCGGCATTCGCGACGCCTTCGATTTGGCCAACCCGCGACTCGGCGTGGCTGTCGTCATGTCGGCGCTGCCGCTGTTGATCCCGCTGGTGATCATCCTGATGCGCAAGCTGAAAGCCGCGGAGGTGCAGCTGTGAGCACGATCACGGTCGACACGAGGCTGGCATCGGCCCCCACTCGGCCCGCGGAACGGATGCGCCGCGCCGCGCGGCGCCGCCGCTACCTGACCAACGCGGGGGCCGCGATCGTCAGCGCCGTCCTGTTGGTGTGGACGCTCACGCCGATCTACAACATCATCATGGTGGCCTTCGAGGCCGAGGGCGACGTGTTCAGCGATCATCTCTGGCCGCCGAAAGCGTCCGCCAACAGCTTCTGGATCGTCTTGACCCAAGGCTACTGGTATCTCGAATATTTTTGGCACCAGTTCGGCAACAGCGTCTATCTCGGCGCGATGGTGACGTTCTTTGTCCTGCTGATCGGCTCGCTGACCAGTTTCTCGGTTATGCGCATGCGCATCCGCAACGGCTGGTTGATCACCAACGCGGCGCTGCTGACCTATGTGATCCCGGCGTCGTTTCTGGCGATCCCCTTCTATCTGATCATGCAGCACTACGGGCTGCAAAACAACCTGTGGTCGGTGATCGCTGCGATCGTGACCTTCGCCACGCCATACGCGATCTTCATCTTCGGGGAATACGGCAGGAGCATCCCGATCGAGCTCGATGAATTGGCGCGGATCGACGGCGCCTCGCCGGTGCAGATCTATTTCCGAATCTACCTACCGCTGATGGCGCCGGCATTGGTCGCGGTAGGCACCTATGCGCTGTTGCTGGCGTGGAACGAATACCTCTATCAATTCCTGCTACTGTCGAACAAGCAAAGCATGACCGTGCCGGTGGCGCTCGCCCAATTCCTCAACAGCGACGTGGCACCGTGGAATTACATGATGGCGACCGCCATCATCTATGCCCTGCCGCCGATCGCGACTTATTACGCATTCCGCAACCGCATGTCCTCCGGCCTGACGATGGGCGGCGTCAAGGGCTGATCCCTCAGTCCCTAAGCTTCCCCGGCCCATGAAGAGCCGCGGCGTCGCCGCGGCTCTTTTCATTTCTGCCTCGGCGGGAAAAAGTCCGCGCGGCGATTTCGCTGACGCCGGAACCAGTGCTACCAGCAAAAAAATTCCGTCACCGGCGAAGAAGGGAGACGCCGCATTGAATCATCTGAATGCCGGCGCCTATGAAGCTCGAAGGCCGCGCTGCCCGGGTTGCAGATCAGAACGGGTCGAGTTCGGTGTCCCAGTAGAGGTAGTCGCGCCAGCTTTCGTGCAGGTAGTTGGGCGGGAAGGCGCGGCCGTTTTCCTGGAGCATGTATGTCGTCGGCTGCAGCGGGCGGTGCCGCGGGTACATTCCGCTTTCCCGCGGGAGCCGGTTGCCTTTCCACAGATTGCAGGTGGCGCAGGCGGTCACGACATTGGTCCAGATCGTGCGCCCGCCGCGGGAGCGCGGCACCAGGTGATCAAAGGTCAGATCATGCGAGGGATAGGGCTCGCCGCAATATTGGCAAGTAAACCGGTCGCGCAGAAAGACGTTGAACCGAGTGAACGCCGGATGGCGTGCGGCCGGCACGTATTCCTTCAGAGAGACGACGCTCGGCAATTGCATTTCCAGCGAAGGGCTTCGTACGCAAACATCGTAATGATCGATGATGTTGACGCGATCGAGGAATACCGCCTTGACCGCATCCTGCCACGACCATAGTGAAAGCGGAAAATAGCTCAGCGGCCGAAAATCCGCGTTCAGCACCAAAGCCGGGCAATTGTCCAGACTAACCGTCACGAAACACCCGTCCCGCTAACAGACGCTCGCGGGCCGGAATAGCACGCGATTGTGACGGCTTGATAACGAATTCACCCCGCAAGGGCAAGATTTCGCGGCGAATATTGGAATCACCGAGTCGGGACCGGCTTTTCCCCGTGATAGTCGTAGAAACCGCGGCTCGCCTTGCGGCCGAGCCAGCCGGCCTCGACATATTTGACAAGCAGTGGGCAGGGCCGATACTTGCTGTCGGCGAGCCCCTCATAGAGCACCTGCATGACCGACAAACAGGTGTCGAGCCCGATGAAATCGGCAAGCTCGAGCGGCCCCATCGGGTGATTTGCGCCGAGCTTCATCGCCGTGTCGATCGCCTCGACCGAGCCGACGCCCTCGTAGAGCGTATATACCGCCTCGTTGATCATCGGCAGCAGGATGCGGTTGACGATAAAGGCCGGAAAGTCCTCGGCCGCGACCGGGGTCTTGCCGAGCCTCAAGGCGAGCTCGCGCGTCGCCGCGAAGGTCTCTTCGTCGGTGGCGATGCCGCGAATCAGCTCGACGAGGCTCATCGCCGGCACTGGGTTCATGAAATGCATGCCGATGAATTTGCCGGGCCGGTCGGTCGCAGAAGCCAGCCTGGTAATCGAGATCGACGAGGTGTTGGTGGCGATCAGCGCATCGGGCTTCAAGTAAGGTGTCAGTTTCTTGAATATCTCGCGCTTGATCTCTTCCTTCTCGGTCGCCGCCTCGATCACCATGCCGCAATCAGCGAACAGCGCGTAATCGAGCCCCATTTGAATTCGAGCGAGCGCGGCATCCTTGTCTTCTTCCCGAATCGTGCCGCGGGCGATCTGGCGCGACAGGTTGCGCTCGATCGCCTGCCGGCCACGCTGCAGTGCTTCGTCATTGATGTCGGTCACCACCACATCGATCCCCGCGAGCGCGCACACATGGGCGATGCCGCCGCCCATCTGCCCGGCGCCGATGATGCCAATGCGGCGCAGCGGTTCGAGCGAAATCGGAGCCGCGCTCACTTGCGGCGCTCGAGCTCGTCGGCGAGCTCGGGAAGGATCTTGAACAAATCGCCGACTAGGCCGTAATCGGCAATTTGAAATATCGGCGCTTCTTCGTCTTTGTTGATCGCGACGATGACTTTCGAATCCTTCATCCCGGCGAGGTGCTGGATGGCGCCAGATATCCCGACAGCGATGTAGAGTTCGGGCGCAACGATCTTGCCGGTCTGGCCGACCTGGTAGTCATTGGGCACAAAACCGGCGTCGACGGCGGCGCGCGAGGCGCCGACCGCCGCCCCGAGCTGATCGGCGACCTTCTCTAAGAGATGGAAATTCTCCCCGGACTGCATACCCCGGCCGCCAGAGATGATGACTCGCGCACTGGTCAGCTCGGGCCGCTCCGATTTCGACAGCTCCGCTCCGACAAATTCCGAGAGCCCCGTCGCACCTGTCGACGCGACGGGCTCGATGGAAGCCGAGCCTCCGGTCGCCTCGACCGGTGGGAAGGCGGTCCCGCGCACCGTGATGACCTTGACCGGGTCCCGGGATTGCACGGTCGCAAGCGCATTGCCGGCATAGATCGGCCGCACAAAAGTGTCGGGCGACACAACCGCGCTGATGTCCGACACCTGCATCACATCGAGCAGCGCCGCCACCCTCGGCATCAAATTCTTGCCGAAGGTCGTCGCAGTGGCCAGCAGATGCGAATAATGCTCGGCGAGCTTGACGACGAGCGGCGCCACATTCTCGGCGAGCCCGTGCTCGTAGGCGGCATCGTCGGCGAGCAGCACCTTTCTTGCTCCGGCGATCTCGGCGGCGGCCTCGGCCACGGCGCGGCAATCCTTGCCGGCCACCAGAATGTCGACCTCACCGGCGGTGATTTCGGTTGCGGCCGCAACCGCGTTGAGGGTCGCGGGCTTCAACGCCCTGTTGTCATGTTCGGCGACGACCAGAGCAGCCATCAGATCACCCGCGCCTCGGTCTTCAGCTTGTCGACGAGCTCGGCGACCGAGCCGACCTTGTGGCCGCCCTGGCGCTTTGCCGGCTCCTCGACCTTGAGCACGGCGAGGCGCGGCGCCGGGTCGACGCCGAGCGCCTCGGGCGTGGTCGTCGCGATCGGCTTCTTTTTCGCCCTCATGATATTGGGCAGCGATGCATAGCGCGGCTCGTTGAGCCGCAAATCCGTGGTGATCACCGCCGGCAATTTGATCGAGATCGTCTCGAGGCCGCCATCGACCTCGCGCGTGACTTCGGCGTGGCCGTCGCTGATCTTGACCTTCGAGGCGAAGGTCGCCTGCGGCCAGCCGAGCAGCGCCGACAACATCTGGCCGGTCTGATTGCAGTCATCGTCGATCGCCTGCTTGCCGATGATCACGATCTCGGGGTTTTCCTGCAGGATGACCGCCTTCAGCAGTTTGGCGACGGCGAGCGGCTGCAATTCGGCATCGGTCTGCACCAGAATGCCGCGGTCGGCGCCCATCGCCAGCGCGGTGCGGATCGTCTCCTGGCACTGCGCAGCCCCGAGCGACACCGCGATTATCTCGCTGATGGTCCCGGCCTCGCGCAATCGCAGCGCCTCCTCGACGGCGATCTCGTCGAACGGGTTCATCGACATCTTGACGTTGGCGGTCTCGACCCCGGTCTTGTCCGCCTTGACGCGGATCTTGACGTTGTAGTCGATGACCCGCTTGACCGCGACCAGCGCTTTCATCTCGTCCTCGCCGTTACGCCGGCCGCGCGGACCACCCCGCCGGCCGGATCATGATTTGTGCACGGGCCCCGGGCGAAGGCAAGGCCCTCCTCGATCTGGTCTCCCGCTGTGATGATGCTCAGCGGTTGGCGCCGGGGCGCCAGAGGACGTCGCGGGCGCCGCCGTCGTTGACCCGGCGCCCGAGGACGAAGAGATGGTCGGAGAGGCGGTTCAGGTACTTGAGCGCTTCGGGGTTGACCGGCTCGCGGGCGGCGAGCTCGCTGACCAAGCGCTCGGCTCGCCGAGTGATCGTCCGCGCAAGATGGAGGTAGGCCGCAGCCGGGGTCCCGCCGGGCAGGATGAACGAGTCGAGCGGCCGCAAACTCGCATTCATCGCGTCGATCTCGCGTTCGAGCCGCTCGACCTGGGGCGCGGTGATGCGCAACGCCCCGGCCGCGCGCCGGCCATCCTCCGGCGTACAGAGATCGGCGCCCAAATCGAACAGGTCGTTCTGGATGCGCCCGAGCATCTCGTCGGCCGCCGTGTCGGCATGTAGCCGAGCGATCCCGATCGCCGCATTGGCTTCGTCGACAGTCCCAAAGGCGGCGACCCGCAACCCATGCTTCGGCACGCGCCTGCCGTCGCCGAGCGAAGTCTCGCCGCCATCTCCGCCGCGCGTATAGATCCGGGTCAGCCGAACCATCTTTCGATACCTGGGGCTTAATGCCGCGCCAAGAGCATCAGCATTGCCAGCAGCACCAGCGCCAGCGCCTGCATGATGACGCGCGACTGCATCAGCTTGTTCGAGCGGCGCGGGTCGCCGCCGCGCAGCAAGCTCGCGACGCCAAAGCCGAGCACGGTCAAGGTGCCGAGCATCGCGAGAACGAGCAGGATTGTCAGAAAAACCGTCATGCGGGGAATATGGCTCGTTAAATCTTTGCCGCAAGCAACTCGCATAGGTGCTTGTCCAGCTGGCCGATCGCATTGGGATCGGCGCCGAATAGCGCGAGATGCCCGTCGATGGTCTGGATTGGCCGGAACTCGGCATCGGGTATGAGCCGCCACTCGGCCTGGCAATTAGCCGGCGGGAAAAACATATCCGAAGACATCGGCATGACAAAGGTCTTGGCCTTGATCCGGCCCAATGCGGCGCGCAAGTCGCCGCCAGTGTGGCGGCTGACGTCGCCGCGCTGCCATTTCCATGCCATGCACAGCAGATCGTTCGGATCCATCACGCTGAAATAGCCATACATGAAGTTAATGATGAAATCGTCCATCGACGAAAAGCCCAGCGCCTTGTGCCGATTTTCCTGGAAGAACTCCGTGCTCCAACCCATCACCGCCCACATTTTGGAGTGACGCAGCAGACCTTCTCGGACGTCTGCCGAGGATGCATAAAAACCCTTGTTGAAGCCGGGGTCTGACGTAATCGCCTCGACCAGCGTTTCGGTGAAAAGGAAATCGTGGATCGTATTTCTCGCCGTGCCGGCGATGGGCGCGGCGCGCTTCACAATGTCGGGGTAGCGTACCGCCCATTCGTAGGTCTGCTGCGCGCCCATCGAGCCGCCGACCACCAGCGCGAAACTCTTCAGACCGAACTTCTCGGTGACCAATTTGTGCTGCGCGCGCACGTCGTCGCCGATGCGCACATGCGGGAAATTTCCCATCCCGACCGGCGCCGCCGTATTGTGCGGGGAGGTCGAAAGACCATTGCCGATCTGATTGACGACGATGATGAAATATTTGTCGGGATCGAGCGCGCGGCCCTTACCGATATAAACCTGCTCGATGATCTTGTTGGTGCCGGAGTACCAGGTGGGAATGAGGATGGCGTTGTCCTTGGCGGCATTGAGCGTGCCGAAAGTAGCGTAAGCGAGTGTGCAACCGCGGATAGTGCTGCCTTCTTCCAATTCGAGATTACCGATGTCGTGTAGCTCGTACGGTCCGTGCACGTCCTGCGAATAGTAGCTGTTATTGATCATCGTCCCCTCCCATCCTGTTTATGTTGGGCGGGTAAAGACCGTTGCCCTTACTTCGCCCCTCAATTCTTTCTGCGAACTCGCCTCAAAATGAATCCCGTCCTTCGTCATTCCCGCGAAAGCGGGAATCCAGGGGCAGCAACGCCGAAGCGGTCGCCCTGGACCCCCGCTTTCGCGGGGGTGACGAAAACCGGGCATGGAAAGGAGACGGCAACTCCTCGAGATCTTTGGATGCATTTGGTCGGACACTAAAGTCGGCTACGCCAATTCAAATCCCTCGTACCCCTTGGCCGCGACCTCATTGCACTTCTTCCGGTAACCGCCGACCCCTTCCGGCCCCAGATACGGCAAGAAGGCGCGCGGTTTGCCGGGGATGTTGGCGCTCATGTACCAGGAGTTGGCGCCGGTCATCAGCGTCTGGTTGACGATCTCGTTGACATGGGCAACCCACTGATCCTGCGCCTCTGGCGTCGCCTCGATGGTGGTCTTGCCGGTCTTGCGCATGTTGTCTATGCAATCGGTGATCCACTCCACATGCTGCTCGATCGATACCGGCATATTGGACAGCACCGACGGGCTTTGCGGGCCGGTGATCGTGAACAAATTGGGGAAGCCGGCGATGCAGATGCCCAGGTAGGTGTGCGGACCGTCCGCCCATTGCTCATCCAATGTGCGGCCGCCGCGGCCTTTTAGGTTCAAGGCCTTCAGCGGGCCCGTCATCGCATCGAAACCGGTGGCGAAGACGATAATGTCAAATTCGTATTCCTTGCCGCCTGCTCGGATGCCCTTTTCGGTAATTTCTTCAATACCGCCATCGGTGTTGGCATCGACCAGCAGCACGTTGTCCTTGTTGAAGGTCTCGTAGTAGTTGGTGTCCAGCGGTTGGCGTTTGGTGCCGTAGGCGTAGCCCTTTGGTATGAGCTTTTCGACTACGACCGGGTCTTTCACTGTCTTGAGAATCTTGCGCTTGATGTAGTCGGCGCACAGATCATTGGCCTCCTGATCGAAGAACATGTCTTGGTAATTGGCCAGCCAGAAGGCGAAGCCGCCGGCATCCCACATCCTGTCGAACTCACGCTCTCGCTCTTCGGGCGTGACTTCCAGCGCCGATTTCGGAATGAAGTAATGCTCTTGGCCAAAGAACGATTCTTTGATGCGCTGGACCACGCCGTCATAGTCGGCCTTTCGCGCCTTGACCAAGTCGGGGTCCACTTTGCCATTGCGCGCCGGCACACAGTAGTTGGCAGTGCGCTGGAACACGGTCAGTTGCTTGGCCTGCTGCGCAATTTCGGGAATGGCCTGCACCGCAGTAGCGCCGGTGCCGACCACAGCCACGCGCTTCCCGGTGAAGTCAACGCCAGCGTGGGGGTAGCGGCTGGTGTGGTACCACTTGCCTCTGAATGTCTCCAGACCCTTGAACCGCGGAATGTTGGTGGCCGAAAGGCTACCCACAGCCGCGATGAGGTAACGTGCCGTGACCTCTTCGCCCTTGTCGGTGCGCACCCTCCACAGATTGGTGGTCTCGTCGAATTCGGCGCCGGTCACGCGCGTATTGAACTGCATGTCTCGTTTCAAATCGTGGCGTTTGGCCACATGCTCGAGATAACGCAGGATCTCGGGCTGCTCGGGATAGCGTTCGGACCATTCCCAGTCCTGCAACAACTGCTTGTCCCAAGTGAAGCAATAGATGTACGCGTCTGAATCGCAACGCGCGCCGGGGTAGCGGTTCCAGTACCAGGTGCCGCCGACGGTTTCACCGGCTTCATAAACCCGCATCTTCCGTCCCAGTTTGTCGCGCAGCGACTTCAGCATGTGCTCGGGTATCGGGATCCCAAAACGGCCAAGCCCGCCTTTCAGATACTGGTTCAACACCTTCGGCTCGAGCATGTATTTGATAAACTCTTTGGCTGCCGCGACGTTTTTCGCTCCTTTCGGGATCGTCGGGTCAAAACCCACGACCTGGGCATGCACCTTCTCGCCGTCATTGCCGAGCGGCAGCCCGTGGGTCACGGTAGCGTCGTATTCCTCTTTGTTGTTGTACAGCGCCAGCTCGGTCGAGATCGAGCCGTCGAAATCCATCACCATCAGCTTGGAATGGAAGGCATTGTTGTCGTCGGCATCGTTCCAGCTGACGACACCGGGCGGCACATACCCATCCTTGTAAGGGGTGGTAAGCTTGATGATCCCTTTGACCGCCGCCTCGCGCACCTTGGGGTCGTCGGTATGCAGTTTGCCGTCGGGGGTGATGAAGTCCTTGCCGCCATAGGCGATCATGAACTGGTTAAAAGTCACGATCGGGTCGCCGCCGTTGCCGGTCAGCTGGTAGCCGTAGGCATAGATGTTACGCATCCCTTGGGCGCGCAGTTTGTCCTGTACCGGCATAAAGAAGTCGAGAAAGGCATCCCAGGTATTCGGGATCTCGGAGATTTTGTAGCCCGCCTTCTCGACCAGCGACCGCCAGATATGGAACGGCCATGTCCCCAACTTCATCGGTGCCATGTAATAGGCACGTTGCTTCGTCGTGTTGTTGTAATGATAGCAGCAGCTGAGCGCGGTCGGACTATAGCGCGACTTTTCGGGCTCGACGATGTCGCCGAGGTCGAGGAGGTGGTCGTCCCAGGCGTTCAGCGGGGTAAACCGCAGATCGGCCACCTCCATCACGTCGGGGACGCCACCGCTCTGTATCGCCGAGATCTCCTTCTGTCTCCCCCGACTGCATGTCTCCGCCCCAGCTTAACCCGGTCGAACCGCCGTGGTACGTGACCCGTATGCCCGGTGGTGTGGGAGGGGTGGCACCGCGAGGCGTCCCCCTATCCCGATCAATATCGAACTATTGCGTCTCCGGCCGCAGATCGCGTGCTGAATGATCTCGGCCGGAAAGCGATGACGGCGATACGAAAGCGGAGCCATGGCTCATGATAAGCTCCCCATCGCTGTCGCTCGATCCCCATTCCTGTGACAAGGCCCTCGTGCGGGCGTGCTATTTCGGTCCGCTCGGTCAGCGCCAGCAGACTCGCCGCTGGAGGGAACCGGATTCGAACCATCGGTACCGGAGCAAGATGACCGCTGCCGACCCCGCCCCTCGCTCTGGCCGCCCACCCGCAGAAAACCGGGCTTTTCCACGCAAGCAGCCGAATTCGCGCGAGACATTGACTATCTGCTGGAGGAAACGGGATTCGAACCATCGGACCCCCTCGGGCCGGAGCGGATCTCTCTTTATGCGGATGTTCTGAAGTCGCCTCCGTCGCAAGTGGGACCAGCAGTTCGAATCCGGCTTCCTCCAGCGGCGAGTCTGCAAACCCTCGGTCCCCCGCCCCCGGCGACTGCCCCGACATTTTTCGGTGCTGTGGCGGAAGACCGGGATTGGAGAATTCTTCAATCATGGCGCCCCACCCCGCGCCTTGCCCTCGGTCCCGATGACGACGAGGAGCGCGCCACCGGTGATGCTGATTTTGGTGGACTTGCCGCCTGTGGCCTGGATTCGTCCAGGTTCCGCGTCACCGCGTCGGCATCCAGTTGCAGCGCCGCGAGTTGCGCCTTGGCCGTATCGCGCGCCTGCTCCGCCGCTTGCGCCGCCGCCTGCAATCCGGCGGCTATCGCGCGAGCCGTCGCGAGCCGGGTCTCCTGTTCGTTCAGCGCCTCTTTGTCGCGTGTGAAAGCCCCGGGCTCAACCTGGGAATTGCGCGCGAAACGGGGGGGCTTGAGTTCGGGAGAGGAGCGTGGAATTCCCAGTGTAGAGGCCACGTACTGACGCCATCCATAAATCGCGGGCAAGCGGCTCTTTTCGACCAGCTCAACGATCAGCTGACGGTAGGCCAATAGCTCACCCGTGCCGCTCACCATGACCGCGTCCGCCCGCTCCTGCGTGATTTCAGCGAGCATGCGCCGGACTTCGGACGGGGTGGACTTCGAAAGGGCGATGCCGACGCGGCCGGCGCGGCCCTCGACCGCCTTTTCGCGACGAACCTGGATTTCAGCTCCGCCGAAGCCGATCTGCTCGCAGCTTGTATCCTCGAAGCCAGGGGTCGCTTGCCCGAGGCGCTCAGCGCTTACGAGCGGCTCGGCGCGACTTATCCCGGCGAGGAAGCAAAGGGCAGGATGGCGCTGCTGCTTCAGAGGACCGGGGCGGAACAGCGAGCGGGCGCGATCTTCGCCGAGATCCGCAAATCGGTCGAACGCGGCCCCGCGTTTTATCGCAGAGCACAGCGGGAATGGTACGAGATCGCGCGCCGTCATGCATGAACTGCACCTCCTAATGGGTTCACGCCCTACACCCGGTTCATACCACCCGGCGGCAGTGTTGGCTCGGAAGTGGGACCGAGAGTTCGAATCCGGCTCCCTCCAGCGGCGAGTCAGGTGCGAACCTGTCTCTCGCGGGAATTCGCCTTCCTACGTCGAGAAGCCGCGGTTTTCCGCGGGTGTGCGGGCCGGGGCGAGCGGCGGGCGGCAGAGACGCGCAGGGCGCGGCAGCATCGGGCCTACGAGCGGTAATATCTCTGGCATACCGAGGCGTCGAAATCGCAGAAATAATCAAAGCATTCTTTTTGATGGAACGATCCAGTCGATCGTAGCCTTACCATCCCTTTCGGGAGCCCGTGTCTCTCTACAGGGGGTGGCTTTCCCTATTAAATCGTCTATGGATGTTCTTCGGGTTCCCATCGATACAATTTTTCAGCTACGCTTCCCAGAACTAAGCCGATCGAGATCGACAGCAGAGTGCCAATATTGAGCCCGACGGTCGACCAGCCGAAGGCGCATAGTAACCCCACCGCTAGGCAGCCTCACAATCAGATATCGTCAGCGCCGAGCAACACAGAGCCATTCGAATCGAGCAGTCCAGCATTCACTTTTTGGGCCGCTCGCAGTTCTATCAACAGCCGGTGTGCATCAAATATTCGATTCATTGCTGGCTCGGAAAGGTCGCTCGACTGAGCAGCGTTCTCCAACGCATCAATGGCGAGAACGCACAACACTCGGTCACAACCCGACTTACATAAGAAAAACGAAAACGTCTTGGCGTCTGCATCCCACGACGGCGGGCCAGCGTCCATATACCATCCTTCTGGCTCGAATCGACATTTTGAAACCCTCCCTATGCTTTAACACCGTAGGGGGCTAATTGTGCCACCCACATCCACCGTTATTTTACGGTTGGAAGACAGCGTTGGGGCTACTTTGATCGGACTAGGCCCTGCTCGCCCCCGAACTCGAATAACGGCTCGCGGTTACCTCTCTGCGGTCGGCGATTAGACTTGCTCCAGCTTGGGCGAAGCAACCCGTGAACGCGACCCCCTCTTCCTGGCGGGTTTCGGCTCTGCCACCACTTCATTTCCGCATCAACAGACTTCGCCGCGGAACGCGATCTCCGTCCCCGTGCGGGCGTTGCCTGGGAGTCCTTAACGACATCTACCGGCGTCGGTGCTGCCGTTGGCGTCACTGCCGGGAGCACCGCTGCCTTTGGCTTACGACCGAGCCCGAGAGCCTTTGCTAACGTCGAACGGCGCTCGGAATAAGCCGGGGCGGTGAGGGGATGATCGCTCCGCAATCCCCATCGCTTCAGGTATTCGTCCCTATTGAGCGCGTGTCGCGTGCTGATATGCCGTTGGAGCATTTTTCCTCTATAGCCACAATCCAAGCAAACGACATAATCGTGGTGCACGGATCGCCGCACCGATACAGCAGGTGTGAGAACTTCCTCTGTTTGAATGGGCTGTCCGAGGTGACTCAGCGCGTGATGAACTGTGGTGATCAGGTCAGAAAGCTGCTCTGGTCTCAGCGTGTGGTGCCGAACGTAGCTGCTGACGATCATCGCCGTGGAATGTGGGTTGGTCTCTTCGGTATTCACGATCACCCCTTTGCTCTATCATGGTTAACGACCATGCCGACGCCGCCCGACGGGAATGCCGGCGGTCGGCTCCACTGGCCGACTCGGCCGGGTCATAAACGATCTCCCTGAGGCGCAGCAGGTCAGCGCCGATGAGCGGCCCGGCGACACCGGCGACATAGGCTACAGACGCTGCATCGCCCGGCGCAAATATTAGGGCCAGCGCCGCAGGCACCAATCCGGGCAGCAGGATTCCAACGCCCTGCACCGGCCGGGCAACAAAATAGCACACCGCGATGTTGACCCGCCGGGAGTTCAGTGGGCCTGACCTGCAACGCTAGTTTGGGCGCCAGTGAAGTCTGGGTCGGTCGAAGAGCGTCCGCGAAGCTGACGCGCGTATGAGCAATCCCGAAGATGCTGGCTGTCGTCAATACGTTAGCCTTGATCTCGTCGGTATCCATTGCCCGTTAGCGGCGGGGCCAGGGCTTTGAGCATGATCGATTAGCCGAAGCACGGGCTGGGCAGGGCGACTGGCTCCGCGGTCGTGACCGAGTAGCCGATTCGCGACAAAGGCGGCATGTGTGCGGTTCGCCGCATTGAGCTTTCTTAGGATGTTTCGGACGTGCACCTTGACCGTGTTTTCCTCCATGTCTAACTGCGCGGCGATCAGTTTATTGGGCTTGCCCTCGCGCAGAAGATCGATGACCGAATGCTCACGCGGCGTGAGGTCCAGTCCGTTCGATCGCCCTCGCCGTTGACCTTCCGGTTGTTCATGCGGCTCTGCAGCTGTCGGGCGCAACGCATCCGCCGGAACAAAGGTCCCGCCCGCGCTGACCAGCCTGAGAGCGGCAACAACAATTTCGAAGTCAAGCGACGTAGGGATGTAGCCCCGCGCGCCAAGCGCCAGAGCGCGGTTGACTTCCTCGACACCGTCCCTGTCAGAAAGCACAACGGCTGAGGCCTCCGGGAGGCGCATCCGCAGAAGCTCAAGCGCGCTTTGTATCCATTGGCTCGTCAACTTCTCGCTTCTGATGTATATCACAACAAGATTTGGTCTGCCGATCCCCTCGGTTTCGAGCAATTCTTCACAGGTGGAAGCCGTGACTATTGCGTATTCGGGGAGCGCCTTAGCCAACAGTTCTCCGATCAAGCTACGCGTCAACGGCTTCGGATCGATCAACGCCACCGAGGTCGGCAACTTATTGCGCGCACGCTCGGCCTGATCTGACAGGCCGGGCGATCCCGCCGGCCACAAGCTACGCTTGTTGCTGTCATTGTCGGAGTCAGGCGGTACCATTACGGCCCGGGAAGATGCTGCAAGGTGGAGAGAGCTCATCTTAGGTCTCCAGTCAATTGATGACCTAGGCGGCGCTGGCGGGCGCCTGTGTGGCTTGTATTGTCAAGGGAACACAACTGCCGCGGCGGCAATCCGATAAGAAGTCATGCCTCATGCTGCCCTTCCTGCGATCGCCGCCTCTGAATGAGGCGGCTGGCTAGCAGCCCCGGAGCAAGAGCGGTTAGCGGTTCTGTCTCCGCAATACCGCGCTTCCGTCTCACTGCGGCAGGCAGCGGCAGCGGCACCACGCCGTACGAACGGCGAGCCGGCACTCCAGCGGACCTGCGAAGCGAAAAGAGTGAATGGGCCCCGGGTTACAGCGTTTCGGCGTCGGGGAATCGTGTTGCCGTCGTAACAGAGGCCAACGTCCAGGCCTTTCCGCCGAATGACGTCGGTCGGCGCTCGTGGGTCAGGTTTTGTTAGGAGTGGGGTGGGGTGGATTTTGGCGACCACGAACTCGTCGTGCATCGACAAGGACGGTGCCGTCATGGCGCGGTCGTCATGGATCCTGCGCACGCGAACGCCTCCGATATTGCTGTTCTCGAACTCACGCGTTTTGCCCCTTGCTGGGTGCCGGCATCTCAAATGCCGGTTACCCCTGCAGTAGCAGAGCGCGTGCCAGGCCCGCTCGATCGGAAAAATTCAACGTCTCGTGATAGTTACGATATTTGTCGGTCGCCGTACTGCACGGCGGCCGTCCGCGCTTCGGACAGTCGTCCGACCGGACGTCCGATTGTCGATCGGGTCAGCTCGTCAAGGCCGGCCACCGTATTTCGCGAGCCGCAGGTACAGCGTCGATCGAGCGATCCCGAGGCGCCGAGCAGCCTGTGTCAGGTTTCCATCGCAAGCGCGCACCTGGGCCAGAATTGCTTGGCGCTCGGCCTCATGCAGATCCCCCGCGACAGGCGGCGGCTGTTCATCATTGGTCGGATCCGAGCTGGGCGTAGCCGTGCGAACCTCGTCGGGCAGATCGTCGGCCTCGATAAGGCCCGACTCCGTAAGCGCCACCGTCGTCTCCACGATGTTGCGAATCTCGCGGACGTTGCCGGGCCATCGATAGGCGACCATCAGGGCGGCGGCCTCGCTAGAGAAGGTGACAGGCACCCGGCCAAGCTTGTCCGCCACCGCCGTAGCAAACCGTTCCGCGAGAAGCAGGATGTCCTCTCCGCGCTCGCGGAGGGGGGGAATTCGCACCCGTGCGCCGGCGATCCGGTGATAGAGGTCGCGGCGGAAGCGCCCAGCCTCCACCTCGGCAGCAAGACTGCAATTCGTCATCGATAGAATCTGAATATCGATAGTGCGGCCTTCATGTTCGCCGATCCGATGGACAATACGGTCCTCGAGGACCCTGAGCAGATAGGCTTGCAAGTCGAGCGGCATCTCCCCGATCTCATCCAGACAGAGCACCCCGCCACTCGCCTTCTCGATTTTGCCGGCGCGTCCATGCTCGTCTGCGCCGGTGAAGGCGCCCTTGGCGTATCCGAAAAGCTCGCTTGCAATGAGATCATGAGGGATCCCGCCGCAATTCACCGGCACGAAGGGACCCTCCGCATTCGGGCCGGCGCCTTTGATCGCGCGGGCGAACAGCTCCTTTCCCACCCCCGTCTCGCCTTCGATAAGGATCGGGAGTGTGCGCACGTCACGGCTACTCGCGGGGGGCGTCCCGAGAATGGCACAAAAACTGGCCGAGGAATTGGCGGAAGTCGTCATTGAAGCGGTGCGTGGTGAGCGCTCCGCGGTAATCAACGAGAGTGTCGACCTGATCTACAATCTCGTTGTGCTGTGGAACGCACTTGGGATCTCTGCCTCAGAGATCTGGGCCGAAATGGATCGCCGCCGGGCGCTGTTTGGGATGGCGGAGAAGTTGCCAAAGGAAGTCGGGGTGGGCCCGATGCCCTCCGCCGGGAACTAGACACCAAGGGCAGTCAGATGCTGCGAGATGCGCCGCCCATCGGGGTATACGCGGAGCGGCTGGAACGATTGCCAGCCGTTTCGAGCTGGTCATTTTCGACTGCGACGGGGTGCTCGTCGACAGCGAGCCGATCATCAACCAGGCCCACGCCCACGTCCTGACCGCCTGCGGCTATCCGATCACGGAACAGGATCTCGTCGAACGCTTCTGCGGCATGAGCGATCCGGAAATGCTCGACAACATCATCGAGCGCGAGTGGGTCATGCGCTGCCCACTTCTTATGCCCAGCGTGTCGGATTGATGATCGAGGCCGGGTTTCGTCAATCGCTTGTAGCCATTGAGGGACTTGCCGAGGTGCTCGATTGGCTGCGACTGCCGGTTTGTGTCGCATCGAGCAGCGCACCGGAGCCCGGAACCCATCGATGCCGGTGTTCGGCATAGACGGCTTGAGAAGGCGGCGGGAACGCCGGATCGGCGAAGGCGCCGACGGCGACGGCCACCATTTCCGGTTTACGGTCGGGCTTCCAGTAAATGGTCGAGCCGCAATCGGGACAGAAGTAGAAGCTGACGGGATACCCGCTATCCGATGATCGGGTGTAAGCCTTAAATTCGCCGGCCACCCCGACATTTTCGCGTGGAAAGAAGGCGGCGATCCCATAGGTGCTCCCCGTTCGCCGCTGGCATGCGAGACAGTGGCACAAAGAGACTTGAGCCGGATCGCCTGAACAGCTCACGGTAAGCTGCCCGCAAACGCATGTGGCGAGCCTTCTAGGCATCAGATCCTCCCTTCGGCGCAGCGCCGACGACAGCTCGGTCAAAATTATATCGAGAAAGGTGTAAATTGCGGACGGTGGGACTGGGATCGCTCGACAAGCTGGAAGTCGCGCTCCGGCAAAACAAGTGGCTCGAGGAGATCCTCGAAAGGTTCGAGGAGATTGTCTTGCCGGACAGTTGGCTCGTCGCCGGCTGCATCGCACAGACAATCTGGAATTTGGGTTGCGGACAACCCGCCGAGTTGGGCCTTAAAGATGTCGATCTCATATATTTCGATGAACAAGATCTATCGTTCGAAGCTGAAGTCGGGCATGAGACACACCTCCGTGGTCTATTTTGCCACCTTCCCATAAAACTCGATGTTAAGAACGAAGCGCGCGTGCACCTTTGGTACGAAGAACGCTTCCCTCGGCTGACGGATTATTCGAAGTCGCCGGTTCTGTCCGAAATGCGTGGGCGGGGGCCGAGCGTGGTTGAAGCTGCAATCGGCCAAAGAGCTGAGCGGCGCGCTTGCCAGGGCGATAGAAGCGGCGGAGATCGAGGAGAGCGCACGTTTGCGCAGAGTGTAAGGCAGTGCCCATTAGCCAATACGTGGCTGACGGGAATGGACACGGGCCCCGCGTCCGCACGAGCCAGCACGGCGCGCAGCGCCGGCGAGCTCTACCCCTCGCCGGCCGCTCGACCGGGTTTCAAGCGTTCGCGTCAGCCAACCGCCGCATGAAGGATCCTCATATAATTGCCGCCCGCAATCTTGCCGGCTTCTTCCGGTGTGAAGCCGCCGCGCAGCATTGCCGTGACGAACTGCACCCATTGCGCGTAGTCTTGTAAACTGCCCGGGGTTACTTGCTGGTCGGTGCCAATGCTGACGTGATCGACGCCGACGACATCGACCATCTCCTTCAACCCTTCGACATACTTGTCCAGACTCGGGAAGAAGTGCCAAACGCCAATTGAACCGCCGGTCTGCGCAATCGCCCGCGCGTGGTCTGCGCTGATCTGCCGCCCTTTCAGTGGCGTAGGACCCATCGCTCTCGACTCGAAAAGCGCAGTGTGCGAGAGCAGCAGGGGTTTCGTGGCCACCTTGGTCGCCTGCTTGACTGTGTCCTCGGTCGCGTGCGCGACGTCGCATATGAAGCCGAGCCGGTGACATGCTCGGATCGCCTCGGCGCCGAATGGGGTCAGCCCATTGTGCGTCACCGCGCCCGTCTGAAAGTCTCCGATGTCGTTCGGCGTGTAGTGCACGAGCTGCACGTGCCTGACGCCGCGCTGGTGCGCCTCCTCGAGCCGCTCAAGCTTCATCTCGAGGAAGTCGAGCCCTTCGATGTCCATCACGACGGCCGGCTGCCCGGCGGCATGCGCCGCTTCGAGGTCGGCGGCGGTGAGGGCGCGGCGCAGCCCGTGATGCGCCACCATCTCGTCCATCCAGGCGAGGCGCTCGAGATGGTGCTTATAGAGCTGGCCCGGCTCCGGCGTGCGTAGCGCGGCGAGGACGCCGGCCGCGTTCCTGCCGAGGATGGGACCGTCCGGCACGTCCGCGAGGCAGGCGACCGCAAGCGATCCCGCCCGCATGCCGTTCGCGAGATCGTCGCTGGGGGGCGCCTTCGACGTGATCCGGTCGTCCCGCCATGCGTATGGACATCGACGGAAATGGATTTCCGCAGAACGTCGAGCGCGGCAGAGGCAGTTGCGGCCGTCTGGGCGGCGGCCGTCGAACCGCGCGGTTCCACACCGCCGCCGAGCATCGCGCCGACCGAAGTCAGCATCGTACCCCACATCCAATTTCGGCGCGTCAGCGCGTAACCGCAGCAGTCCATGTCGCCGCCCTCCGGACGCGCCGGCAATGTCGCCGCGCGTTTCAGAACATGACCCAAGACCAGCCCGGTTGCCATCCCCCGGGGCGTTTAGCACCGTTACTATACCGCGTTCATCACCTCGGCGGAACGCCAACAGCGCGAGGCTGATCGGCGAACCCTGCGACACCAACGGCAGAGCCCGATTACCAATCGCTGTCAGCAGGCGTGCGAACGGCATATTGCGGTATACTGACACCACTACGAGCTTGGGTATGAGCCGCGGGATCCCGGGTTACCCTGGCGGTCTACCCAGGGGGTCGGCGGGGGAGGCGGGGCCCGTGCCTCCCCGCCCGCTCCGTTTTGCTGGACCGCTTAGCCCTGTGCGTTGAGAACCTCAGCACGAATGCGATCACGCAAGGTACTGTGCCGCGATTGACCCAATTGTGGATCGTGTCGACGGGCTGACGTCTTCTACAACAATCCCAATCACTTGCCCGCGACAGTCATGTCGGATCGGGCGATTAGCAACCACTTAGCAACCGCCCAGCCCGTCGCCTTCTTGCCGCAACCGCCCGCGGCGGCTCGTGATGTTTCCGAGGCGGTAAGGGCTCGCGAACCGGCTCCGGCCTGATCCGCGCGTGTATCCGCTTCAAAACCGGCGGTGCGAAGCTCAGCCCTCGATCGGCGCTCCGTATCCCGTTCTTGCCTCGATCTCTTGCCTCGATCGCGTGCGAGACAGGCTTATCGACCGGCGTACCGTGCTGCAGGCCGGGGCGGCGCTGGCCGCGGCCGGGGCGGCGCTCGAGCGCATGCCGAAGCGCAGCCGCGACCCCGAGGAGCTTCTCCGACAACGATCATCGATTCCCAGGTCCATGCCTACGAGGCGAACACGCCGAAGCGACCCTGGTACAGGGTGCCGAACTGGCCCGCTCACGTCACCGGCGACGAGATGGTGGCGTCGATGGACAAGGTCGGCGTCGACGGCGCGATCTTTATCTCCCCTTTTTCGATGTACCAATACGACGGAAGCTATGCGGTGGAGGTGCAACGGGCCCATCCCGGCCGGTTCGCGCTCGTCAAGCCGGTCGACCCGGACGATCCAGCGGTGGCCGATGTCACTGCCGACCGGAAGAAGACGCCGGGCACGGTCGGCATCCACATCATATTGACGAAGGAGGCGAAGCGCGAGCCGGACGACCCGGGCCTCGACCGCATGAAGAGCGGTTCCCGCCGCGACGGCTGAATGGCTGAGACGGGTGTGCGCCGTGATAAGGCGGCGCTTTCCAGTGGGTGCAAGCCCCACCCGGCGATTCGCTCCAGCCGGAAGCAACCGGAGCAGGCATGGAGGAGACGAAATGTCTGAAGCCTTCGGATAGCGGGTCACGAAATACGGTGACCGCGCGAGTGTGCAGGCCGCAACGCGAGTGAACGCCGAGCAAGCTGAAGCTGCCCCGTTTTCGTGGAGTGTTGGCGAGCTTGGTTGATCACGCTTCAGTTGGTTGGACGTCGATCGCATGTTCGTAGGCCATGGGCGAGCGGTAGCCGAGGGCGGAATGGAGCCGCGCCGGGTTGTACCAGCCTTCGATGAAGCTGAAGCAGGCGATTTTCGCCTCGGCCTGCGAGGCAAAGCGGTGGCGTTCGAGCAACTCGCATTCGAGAGTGGCGAAGAAGCTTTCGCACATCGCGTTGTCGTAGGCGTCGCCGACCGATCCCATCGACGGCCGCACGCCGGCTTCCTTGCAGCGTTTGCCGAATGCCAGCGACGTATACTGGCTGCCTTGGTCGCTGTGATGGATGACGCCGTCCGGCCGGCGCTGGCCGATCGCCATTTCCAGCGCCTCCAGCACCAGCTCGGTGCGCAGATGATTGGCCATCGACCAGCCGACGACCTTGCGACTCCAAGCATCCAGCACGACGGCGAGGTACAGAAAGCCGCTTGCCGTCGGCACGAAGGTGATGTCCGCCACCCAGAGCTGGTTCGGCCGGGAGGCGACGAAGTTCCGATCGACCAGATCAGGGGCGGGTCTGGCTTGCTTGTCCCGCCGTGTGGTCGTCACCCCGGAGCGCCGGCGGCTGGCGCCGACCAGTCCGGCCGCGCGCATCAGTCGGGCGATGCGCTTGCGCCCGTGCTTCTCTCCTCCTGCCTTGAGCGCGGCCTGCACCCGCGGCGCACCATACGTCTGGCGTGAGCTGGCGTGGACGGTGCGGATCTGCTTCAGCAGCGCCGTGTCCCTGATGGCGTGCGCAGATGACGGGCGGCACCGCCACGCATGAAAGCCGGACGCCGACACGCCGAGCACGCGCGCCATCACGGCAACCGGAAAGATGGCCTGGTGCGCGCTCATGAATTCGAAGACCCGGGCGGGATCGCGCCGGTCTCGCGTGCGAACCAGGCTGCCGCTCGAGAGAGAATGTCGCGCTCCACCCGCAGCTGCTTGTTCTCACGCCGCAGCCGGGCCAGTTCCTCGCGCTCAGCCGCAGACGGCCCGTTGCCCTTCTCCTCCCGGCGGCCCTCCTGCCGGTCGGCTTGCACCACCCAGTGGCTGATCGATTGCGCGGTCGGTTCAAATTCCCGGGCAAGCTCGGCCGGATCTCGGCCCGCGCGGACCAGCTCGACCATCTGACGGCGAAACTCGGGTGAGTATGGCGGACGTGTCTTGGGCATCTGTGAACCCTCCTCTGAAAGCCTGAAGGGCTCCACCAAACCGGGTCAACTTCAAGCCTCGAAAAGGACGATGTGCAGGCCGACCCGGTGACCCTTCCGGGGAAGGCTGACACGGCTGGGTGAGATGAGCGAGGACTACGCCCAGCCGCTGCACCGGGGTAGTGGTGGCAGCATGTACACAAGGAAAGCGCACGCAACACGGGAAGCCCCAATGCGTGATCAGGATAATCAACCGGACGCCCGTGAGGGACAGGCCGGGCGCGCTGGGGTGGCGGAGAGGTTCGTAGTACCGCTGAAGCCGGGTAACGCCGGGGGAGGGAAGGGGCCTCAGTTCAAGATAGACGCAAGACGTGGTGAGGGATCAGGAGATTGGGCAACCTAGCAACTCCGAAAAGGGTTCAGAAACTGCAGACAGCGTTACACGCGAAAGCGAAGGCGGAGGCTGGCTATCGCTTCTACGCCCTGTACGACAAGATCAGCCGCGAGGACATTCTGGCGCATGCCTATGCCCAGTGCCGCTCCAACAGGGGCGCGCCGGGGATCGACGGCCAGGATTTTGCGGACATCGAGGCCTATGGGGTCGAGCGGTGGCTGGCGGAACTGGCGCTTGCGCTCAGGCAGGAGTGTGAATGGGCACCGAACTGGGACCCCGCTCCCGCGCGGGTTACCAGCCTGATTCGGCGTCGAGAAGCCACTAAACAGGAGGGTCCCGATCGGCGCCGACAGGGACCCCACCAAACCGCCGATTATTGGCGTCAATCAATGTGGTAGCTCCAATCGCGAGCGGGGTCCCTGTTCGTTGCTGATTTACACCGCAAGACATTAGTTCCCCCCGCAGTCGCTCGACCCGGTGAACGCTGTGCCGCGCCACCAATAGGCTCGATTAGGCAGCCGATCTGCGCCGGGGTCATAGGGGATCATCCAACATCCCCCTAGCCCTGGCCGGCTACTCATTCGGTAACTTCGTCGGCGCGGGCGAGTGGTCGAGGAGATTCATACGGTCATGGAGCGATATCCGGGGATGAAAGTCGTCGTGGCCCACGGCTTCGGCCGGAAATTGAGGTATGATCGACCTCATCGCCGAGTCGGGGTTGGAGGCCAATGCTTGCTCTTCAATCACCTTATGGGAATCCCGCCGGCTTTGGAGCCTGTGGGAAATGCTCAGAAAGTACGCGTGGTTCTTCTTCCTTCTTAGCCGCCTTCTTGAGCGGCTACATCATCGTCTTGGTTTACCGCTACCGGCAGCCTTCAACCCGCCTGACTTCGCGGGCTTGGGTTCTTACGCGCCCCCTCTTTGACGGCACCGGCTCCAGCTGACTGGCGATGCCTAGCGATAGGCTGCCACCTCAATATATTCGACCTGGCTTGACGGTTGTGGAATCGGCGGGCCGTATTCGCGTAAACCCGTCAGATGCCCCTCGCCGCGCTCGGACCAGTCGCCGGCGGCCCGGCCTCGGTCCATTGCTGACGGCCCGGGCGGCCTTCCCAATGAGGACATCACCCTGAAGGGGACTTAACGCGCCCGGCTCTTTGCGAGAGCCGTGACATTGGCGCATTGCTGGTCTACCTTAGATGCAAGGCTCGAAAATAGGGCCGGCTGAATGGAGGAGGCCATGGCCTCGATGATCGCCAATCGCGATAAACCCGGGCCGAACGCGAAACACGATGAGCTGACCCGGCGGGAGCTTCTCGCGCTGAGCGCCCTAGGCCTGATCGCCGGCGCTCCCGGCGTGGCGCATGCCGGGGGGCCGGAGGGGCAGCTGATCTGGGGCATCCATGTCTCGCTGGCGCCGACTTGGTTCGATCCGGCCGAGACACCAGGGCTCATCACCCCGTTCATGATCCTCTACGCGCTGCACGATGCGATGGTGAAGCCGATGCCCGGCCAACCGCTGGCGGCGTGCTTGGCGGAGTCGTTCTCGGCGGCCGAGGACGGGCGCTCGTATGAGTTCGTTCTGCGCCAGGGAGCAAAATTCCACAACGGCGACCCGATCACTGCCGAGGACGTTAAATTCTCGTTCGAGCGGTACCGGGGCGCCTCCCACTCGTTGATGCAGGAGCGGGTGGCGAATATCGAAGCCCCGGATCCGCGGCGCGTCCGCTTTAACCTCAAAGCACCTTGGCCCGATTTTTTGACCTTTTACGCGACAGCCACTGGAGCCGGCTGGATCGTGCCCAAGAAGTACGTCGAGAAGGTCGGAGATGACGGGTTCAAAAAGGCGCCTATTGGTGCCGGCCCCTACAAATTCGTATCGTTCACGCCCGGCGTAGAATTGGTGTTTGAGGCGTTCGACCAGTATTGGCGCAAGATCCCGAGCGTCAAACGCCTGGTGTTCAAGGTAATCCCCGAAGAATTCTACTCGGCTGGCAGCGTTGAAGCGCGGTGAGGTCGACATCGTCTACTCGATCCGCGGTGAATTGGCCGAGGAGCTGCGCAGCACGCCTGGGCTTACCTTAAAGCCGGTGGCTTCGCCGGCCACCTTCTGGCTCTACTTCGCCGATCAGTGGGACCCGCAGTCGCCTTGGCACGACGAGCGGGTGCGGCAGGCGGCCAATCTCACCCTCGACCGCAAGACGATCAACGAGGCGCTGACCCTTGGCTACTCGAAGCTCACCAACAGCATCGTGCCTATCAGCTACGATTTCTACTGGCAGCCGCCACCGCCGGTTTACGACCAGGCAAAGGCCAAGCAATTGCTCGCCGAGGCGGGTCATCCCGGCGGCTTCGATGCCGGCGACTATTACTGCGACTCGTCCTACGCGAATGTCGGCGAAGCCGTGCTCAACAACCTCCGGGAGGTTGGAATCCGCTCGCAGCTGCGTCCCATCGAGCGGGCCGCGTTTTTGAAGGGCTGGGGCGACAAGGCGTATAAGAACCTCATCCAATGCGGCAGCGGCGCCTTCGGCAACGCCGCCACCCGCCTCGACGCCTTCATCGTCAAAGGCGGGACCTATGTCTATGGCAGCTATCCCGACATCGACGCATTGGCTCCGCAGCAGGCCGCGGAGCTCGACCACAAGCGACGCGCTGCGGTCCTCGAAAAAATGCAGCAGCTGGTGCACGACAAGTCGGTGGTCGCGCCGATCTGGCAGCTGGCCTTCATCAACGGCGTCGGACCCCGGGTCGGCGAGTCTGGTTTCGATTTGATAAAGGATTTCGCCTACACCGGGCCATACGAAGATATCACGATCAAGGGCGCATAGCTGCGGCGGGCCCACCCGAAAACAAGTTCAGATCGGGATCATCTGGCCCGACAAAGCTAGGAAAGCCGCCTTGGCCGTCGATCGATACCGGCAAGGCGCCTTGGGTCGCTCAATCTCCATCACCTCGACAAAGTCCATTTGTTCGCCACCCGGCCTTGAGCGCGGATATTCCCACATCAGCTTGTGCCCGTCTGTGAAAAAGCCCTCGCGATATCGTTGTCGTGCTGCGGGTTGCCGCTCAAAGACGATGCGCACGAATTCCCGCAGCTTTTCCCGTCCCTCGACGATGCCGAGTTCCGCCCCCAACAGGTGCCGGACGAGCGGCGATTCCAGCACACAATCCGGAGCGTATAACGCCATGGCAGTGTGCATCTTCGGGCAGCATTCATTCCCGCATGCCCGACCCCGAGACCCACCTCGCGTTGCGCCAGACCGATCAGGCCCGGACTAGCTCGGCATGCGCTTTCTGATTGCGGCCCCCGGATCAGAAGCCGGGCGGGTACCGGCGCTCGTGTAGTACCGACAGCACAACGCGATCCACAAGCCTCGAATTCTGCTGCGTTGATAGCGCGCCGCACCAAGTCCTCGAAGTTCACGTCAGCGTACGGGCTCACGGCAATCTCCTCGATCACATCGCCGAGCACCCAATTCACGTTTATGTGCTCGGGCAATTCAGACACCGATGCGTCCTTCGGAACTAGTGCGCTGTAGTGCGCCTCGTCGAACTTCAAGATGCGCAGCTCGCGTTCGGCAGCGAAACCGTGCTGATGTCGCGGTCGAGCTGGTGGTCGCCGATCGCCTGATGAACCTAGTGGAGGAGGGCATCGATCTCGACGTCCACAATGGCGAACTGTCCGACTCCGGTCTGATTGCCAGCAAGATCGCGCAAATGCCGGTCGTGACCGTGGCCACCCCCGCCTACCTCGAGGCCCATGGCGAGCCCGCGATACCGGCCGAGCTCTAACGGCATTCCTGCATCATCTACGCCCCGCAAGGCGCGCCGCGCATCTGGGGTTTTCATGGCCGCTTCGGCCCGATCACCCATCAGCCGAAGGGGGCCTTCCGCACCAACGACGCGGAGCAGATCCGAACCGCCGTTCTCGCCGACCTCGGTATCGCCCACACGCCTGGCTGGCTCTTCGCGTCGGAGATTGCCTCCGGCGCCGTGCGGCCGGTGCTTACGGATTACGAGCCCGCCAGGCTCTCGATCAGCGCCGTGCGGCATAACGGTTGAAAAGCTGGTTGACGGTCCGGCTTTTTATCAACTATCGTTAATTAGTTAACGGCGCGACAACAGACTTCCGGCGGGGAAGGGGAGACGCCTATCAGGCCCCATCCCGACGCGATCCCCGATGTGCCAGCGCGCTAACGCCCAAGCGGCTCACGCTGAACCATACGGCGTGAGAACAACACGCGGTAAAAGGAGGAAAGCCATGAGGGGGTTCGCACACGCCCTGATAGTGGCCATTCCGGCGCTCGTAGGGGGCGCCGCGACGGCTCACGCTGCCAACACGAGCTGCACCGGCACCTTGAGTGGGAGCATCACCGGCGACGTTGTCGTGCACAAAGGAGCCTCCTGCACGTTGTCAAACGCCACCGTCACCGGAGACGTGCAAGTTCGGCCAAATGCCAGTCTCACCATCGATGCAACGGAGCAGCCGACGACGATTGGCGGCAATGTCGAGGCGATTGGCTGCGCGTCCGCACTTCTTGAGGGCGGCGTGACGGTGACTGGAGACTTGCAGATTGAGCGCTGCTCGCAACAGAGCGGGTTTATCGGGCCCGGCGTCAAAATCGGCGGGAATTTTCAGTGCGTCAGCAATGCCGGAGCCTGCGAGGCCGAGTTGGGCGCCGTTCAAGGTAGCGTTCAGCTGCAGAGGAACAACGCAGCTTCCGACGTCAGCCTCGTCTCGGTCGGCGGAAACCTTCAGTGCGGAGGCAACACGCCGGCGCCTACACATAATTTCGGGCCGGATTTCGTGGCCGGAAGCCTCCAAGGCCAGTGCGCCGCAAGGCTCGGTTTCGCCCCGCCGACGGCGGCTCCGACCTGTGTGGCGTCGACGTTGAACGTCCCCAACGTGACCGTTACATCCGCCACCCTCGTTCCAGCGTCAACCGTCACACTGCCAGCAGGCACATTCAACGTGCCGGAACATTGCCAGGTGATAGGCGCAGTCGCGACCACCGGCGAGTGCCCGGCGACAGGCCCGTGGGCGACCGGCTGCGAGACGGGCGGCTCTGGCTCCGCCGAGTTCCGGCTCAACTTGCCGCCGGTCTGGAACCACCATTTCCTGTTCGAGGGCTGCGGCGGAAATTGCGGGTCGGTCACCTCGACCTCGGTCAACCCCGTAGACGCCGACGAAGCGCTTGGCCTCGGCTACGCAGTGGTCAACACAGACACCGGGCACGAGCAAGACCCGGCGACAATCCTTCTTACCTGGGCCGTCAGCGACAGCACGCCGCCCGTCGTCAACGCGCCGACGATCATCGATTTCTACTATCGCTCGGTGCACCAGGTGACGGTGGCAACCAAGCAATATGTTGAGGCCTATTACAGCGCGCCGATTGACTATGCCTATTTCGACGGGTGCTCGACCGGCGGCCGCCAGAGCATGGTGGAAGGCACCCATTATCCCGTCGACTACGATGGCCTCATCGTCGGCGACCCCGCCATCGCGATTTCCCGCGGCGGCCTCTCCACGCTCAAGCAGGGACTGGCCTTCGTTCCAGCCGGCGCCTTTATCCCCCTCTCCACAGTGCAGGCTGTCGACGCGGCGGTGTTTGCGAGCTGCGATGCCGTTGACGGTGTAACCGACGGGCTCATACAGAACCCGGCGGCATGCAACATCTTGCCTTCGGAGTTGGGCCCTTCGGGCTCTGGCATCTTGACCACGGCCCAGGCGAACGGGCTGCAAGCCTATATCCTGCCGGAGACCGATGCTACGCTGGGCCAGACCCTCTTTCCCGGCATGCCGATCACCGATCTGAGCACTGCCAACTTCATATCGCCGGGGACGAATGATGAGATCGCTACTGCGCCACCCTTTCCCACCGCGGCCGAGCCTTGGGGCGCGCGTACCTGCCCTTACGCCACATGCGGAGGTCTGGGGCCGTCTGCGTGGTCACTCGGCGAGGTCGCTATCAAAGCCTATGTCGAGCAGAATCAGTTCTTTGACGTCAACCCTAATGGCCCGGCCCCGAATTGGCCCCAGACGGTGTCGGCTACGGGCAACACGATACCCGATGCGACCTTGGCCCTGTTGGTGGCGCAGCGTGGCCAGGCCGATGCGGACGATCCCCACCAATTGATGACCTTCTTGAAAAAGGGCGGCAAGGTGATCTGGTATCACGGGGGCAGCGATCCGCTCATTTCGCCCTTCCGTTCCACCTGGTATTACGAGGAACTGGCGTCGCTGCTCGAGGGCTACGGTCCGACGCAGAACAGCGTGCGTCTGTTCATAGAGCCGGGGATGGATCATTGCGGCGGCGGGGTCTCGCCGAACAGCTTCGACACACTCCAGGCGCTCGACAACTGGGTGACAAAAGGTGTCGCTCCAGAGGGGATCCTCGCGACGGCGCCGACGACGACGTTGCCATCCTCCGGCCGGACAATGCCGCTCTGCAAATTCCCGGAGGAGGCGAGCTATTCGGGCTCGGGCAACGTCTACTCAGCGGCCAACTGGTCCTGCGATCCGAGCGACACGGGAATGCTGGCGGTCGGCGCCAGTGGTCTGACGTCAGGTGCGGACACTGCGACGGCGCTGCAACACCTCTACAACCCGATCCCTATCGGCCTCGGCAATCAGTAAAGCGACGCCCTTCGGGGCGCGCATCACAGCCTGCGCGCCTGTGGCTACCGAAAATTACATCCGGGCTGGCGGATATGCGACGATCGGTTACTCTCGTCGTCGGGCTGATCGACCTTTTGAAGCTGTTCGGCGGATTGCTCGTCGGAGTGTTCAGATCGCATGCGGCTCGCGAAGCCGAGATGGCATTTCTCCGCCTGTGCCTACCGATTATGCCATCCGAACGTAGTGCCGATGGAGACCGCCAAGCCAAGTGACTGATGCGATACGCCCGACTGTCTGCGCAGGTCGATGGAGCGGAGTGTCCTTGTCGAGCGCAAGGTGCGTGCGCACTCCATTGTACAAGGCGACGAGATAACGCCCATAAGATCGAGGAACTCGAGGTTCTCTACCAGTGGCATCCGTGGTTCGGGCGTGTTGTTCATGTCCATGAGGTGATCGAGCAACGAGCCGGCGGCGTCCTTCGCTGCAGTCCGGATGGCGACGCATCACGGCGTTGGCTTGAGCTGCCGCAGTGGATGTTCGACCGCGCGGCATGCCTGGCGATCCGCATGGCGGCGTCACCGCGTGTCGATACTGCGGCGCTCATAACCTTGAAAACGTGTCTTGCGGATGCGTCGGGTACGGGCTTGTGCGGCGGCCCTCTATCGAATGCCTCTGCTTCTGGTGCAGGGAGGAGCTCCTGCAACCTGAATCAGGGAGCCGCCCGTGCGACACAAGTACCGCCGCCCACCCAGCCATCAAGCCGTCGTCAATCAGTTAGATCTTTTCGGTCTGCCAGGCTCGAAGCACCCGACCCCGGAGTTCGCGTGGCAACAGCTGCCGGAGAAGACCCGCGAGACGGTGACCGGGCTGATGGCGCGCCTCCTCATCGACCACCAACGCCGCGATCGCGGGCCCAGCTCGACGGGAAGGTGCGGTGATGTCTGACAAGATCAAGCCGTACCATCTGGCACGCAAAGCGATTCTCTATGTGCGGCAGTCTTCGGCCCACCAGGTTCTGCACAGCCGCGAGAGCCAGGCGCTGCAGTACGCCACGTCCCGCCTGCGCGACTCCGGAACCGGGAGCAGTGGCGGGACCCATGTGGCGCCCTCGGAACGCTGGCGTTCGGGGTGGGACCATGAGTTCGAATCTCCTTTGCTCCAGCGGCGAGTCCACTGCGAACCTGACACAGCTACCACGGTGCCGTAGAGCCTCGCCCAAGCCCAGGGCAGGCTTAGGCGCCCAACGACTTTCTCGAGAAGTGGCTGCACCGCACGGTGAGTCTGCAAACTCTCGGTCCCTCTAGCCAAACGGGGCAGAAGAGGATCCCCGGGGAACCCGTCGACCTACCATCAATCTAGCGCTCAAGGGTTTCGGCGGTCACTCGGGACCTTGATCGCCGGGCGCGTCTCGGCCGAATTGCCCGAGAGCGGCGAATGGTCCGAAGGCCCGTGAGCCCCACGGAAGAACCGCGACGGATCTCGACCGTGTTCGCCTCTCCGGCCTCGGCAGTTTTGTACGCGCCTCGTTGGCACTGCCCCAGGCGCGGTGCAGCAATGTCGCGCCATGTGCCACCGCGGCGCCGAGCGGCGATCCGACGGCACCGCCACCATCCCCTGGGCAAAGCCGGCTTCGAGCTCGGTCGACCGGAGTTGCTCTGGTAGAAGCTCCCTGAAACCCGAGAAGGAAACGCCCCATGCTCGCGCTGTATTTGTCGCCGGGATTCAGTTCGATGGCGCCGCATATTGCGCTGTACGAGATCGGCGTCGATTTCGAGAGCCGGTGGATTTCGTTCGCGAAGCGGGAACTATACGCGCCGGACTACCTCGCGCTGAACCCCGAAGGCAATGTTCCGACCCTGCTCGTCGACGGGCGCCCACTGACCGAAGTGGCGGCGATCCTCTACTATCTTGCCAGGCGCTTCCCCGCAGCAGATCTCTTTCCGGCAGGCGACCTCGAAGCCGAGGCGCATGTCATCTCCTGGATGTCGTTCATCGCCTCGACAATCCATCCGGCCCGCCGGATCGGTGGCGTCCGAGTCGAACGCGAATTAGGCGTGCGTTATGTCTTCGAAGGATCGGTGAAGCGGTGGAAAGAGGTGTTCGAAATCGCCGAGACGCGACTGGGGCGGCGGGACTGGGCCGTCGGCCGTTATTCGATCGCCGACATCCCTCTCTTTCGCCTCTATTGGCGCTTCTTCAATTCAATCCACCCCACTCCCGAAGGTTTCCCCGGCCTTTGCGCTCATCATGACCGCATGATGGCGCGCCCGGCGGTTCAGCGGGTTCTCGATATTGAAAGCGCGGGCGGATACCAGTTGCCGCAATAGGCGATTAACCTTGGGTTTCATTCGTTCTCAAGCCCACTCAGAGCAATGCCCTCGTTCCCCTCCCCCTTACCGCCGCTCAACAAACTCGGCATTCCCTTAAGCCGGCAGAGCCGGAACCAAACAGGCTTGATGCGCTCAAACCAGCCCCTCGGCCATGCGGGCAAATTTGGATAATTCGAGAACCGATACGGCGCCTCAGTATTCGAGCGCTCTGCCGCCAGGATGGGACTTACAGCATCGTCAAGGCAGTTGCTCGCATCACGGTGTGGCGCCCCATACAGTGTGACTTAGCCTGATACCACTGTCGGTATTCGCGACGCCTCTATGATAGCGAAAGGCGAGCGGGGCACACCCTCGTAATCGAGATCAATGTGCGTTGCCAGCTTCTGTTGTTGCTATTGATCAAATTTATTATATTGACAACGAACCCCAAATTCGATATAAGGCGCCTCTATTTTTGGAGATTCTTAATGATCAGCATCAGTAATGCGGTGGTCTCGACGAAAGCAGCGGCTGGCACGGTAGTCGGAAAGCTGACGCTGCTGGACAACGCTTTGGTCGGCCTGTCTGCCAATTTCATCTTAACCAAGGGTGCCGCTGGCTTTTTTACTATTTCTGGGACCAACCTCGTAACGGTCAACCCGTCAATTCCACCGGGTCTCTATTCTGTGAAAGTCTCCGGTGTCGCCACCAAGGCTTTGATGGCTGGCAAGGCCTTTTTCATGATTACGGTAACCGCAACGTAAGTGGATGACTTTGCCTGGCAAACAGGGATTGCCAGAGCCAGCTAACTAAATTGCGTGAAACTCTTATAATCTTGCGGGAGTGTGGGCGGCCGATTCCGAGTAGCTCCCCGGAAACGCCGCCCTTTGGGCATTGAGCGCTTGGCAGAGGTGCCGGCTTCGCTAGGGCGGATTGCCCCCATAGGAATGGCCCAGCACCGGGCCATTCCCTTTTTCGTCAAAGCCTAGTCTCCCGAGTGACCCGGTGCCGCCAATATGGACACCTACGATCCGGGCGGATCGGAAAATACCAAAAATCTCTCACAGCGCGAACTTTTCGACATATTGGCATCCCGCGGGATCGTTATTGGCGGGAGGAAATCCGTTTGCACTGAGGGGAAGCCGTGCGGCCGCGGTCTATGTCGATGACGCCGATGCCGTGTGGGTCAGCGACTGGGGAGCAAACGCGATCCTGCGCTTCGATCCCAAAACCGAGAGTTTCGAATCCTTTCCTCTCCCCGACAGCTACGCCAGCGTGCGGCAGCTTGCTGGGCGCAAGGGCGAGGTCTGGGGCGCCGAGTCCGCGGCCGATAAACTCTTCATGATCAGGAGTGAGTAGCTATCGCGCCGGTGCTGGCTTTCCGCGGGACCGAAGGTTCGAATCCCGTTTGCTCCAGCGGGGAGTCGGATGCGAACCTGACTTTCGGGGGGCCCATCCCAGGCGGCCCCTTTGGCCGCAATGGTCGAGATAAACGCAGCGTCGCAAGCAGCACGCAGCTACAATGTCAGCCGGAGGGCGGCTCCTGTCGCGGCAGTGCAGCGAACACGCCGGTGTGCCGGTCGCCATTTGGCGGTAGAGCTCGTACATGGCCGACGACCGGCACTTCATGAGTTATGCTCGGCATCATCAATTTCCTCGCGCAGCATTTCCAAAGTCAGCCACGTCTCCTCTGCCGCGGCGAGCTCATCTCGGGTCGCGGCGAGCGCCCGTGTGGTAGCGCCAAACCGTCCCGGATCACGCGAATAGAGGTCCGGGTCGGCTAGGATGGCATTCAACGCGGCGATTTCCGTCTGTAATGCCTCGATCCGGGCCGGCAGCGTCTCCAGCGCAAATCGATCGCTGAATCTCATTCGACGCGGGCGGGCAGCTGATTGGGTTCTAACCTCTGTCACTGGCCGCTGCCGCTTCGTTACGGGAGCCTTTGCCGGTGCCGTTCCGCGGGCAGCAGGTTCCCGCTGCGACAGCATATCGGTGTAGCCGCCGGCGTACTCGATCCAGCGCCCGTTGCCGTGAGAGGCAATGATCGACGTCACCACGCGATCGAGAAAGTCTCGGTCGTGGCTGGCCAGCAGCACCGTGCCGGAGTACTCGGCCAACCGCTCCTGCAACAAGTCAAGGGTTTCGAGATCGAGGTCGTTGGTTGGTTCGTCCAGGACGAGAAGATTGGATGGCCGAGCGAAGGCGCGGGCAAGGGTAAGCCGAGCTCGCTCGCCGCCGGACAGCACGCCAATCGTGGTGCGAGCTTGCTCGGGGCGGAACAGGAAATCCTTCATGTATCCGACCACATGTCGGTTCTGGCCGCGGACTGTCACGGTGTCGCCACTACCGCCAGTAAGCGCCTCAGCTAAGCTCTGTTCCGGGTCCAGGGTTTCGCGGCGCTGATCTAGGGTCACCTGTGCGAGGTTGGTGCCGAGTCGGACCTCGCCAGCGTCTGGCATCAAAGCACCGGTGAGCAGGTTGAGCAATGTTGTCTTGCCCGCGCCGTTGGGGCCAACGATGCCGACCCGGTCGCCGCGCGCGATCCGCGCCGAAAAATCCCGGACGACCAAACGAGCTCCGTATGATTTCGAGATGCCCTGCGCCACCGCGACTAGCCGGCCGGACACGTCGGCCAGAGCCGCCTCCAGTCGGACAGTGCCCTGCGTCGCGCGTCGCTCCCTTCGCTTTCTGCGCAATGCGTGCAGTTCGGCGAGTCGCCTCTGATTGCGCGTGCGCCGTGCGGTGACGCCGTAGCGCAGCCAATCCTCTTCCATCGCGATCTTGCGTCCGAGCTTGTGCTGCTCGCTGGCCTCCTGTTCGAGCGTGGCGTCGCGCCACGGCTCGAACGCCTTGAAGCCCTCGTTGAGGGTCCGGGTAATGCCGCGGTCGAGCCATACGGTGGTGCGCGAGAGTCGTTCGAGCAGCCGACGGTCGTGGCTGATCAGCACAATGCCGGAGCGCATCCCAACGAGCTCGCGTTCCAGCCACTCGATACCGGGAAGATCAAGATGATTGGTCGGCTCGTCGAGCAGCAGGATATCGGGCGAGGGGGCCAGCGCGCGGGCCAGGGCAGCGCGGCGCGCCTCTCCGCCTGATAGGGAGGCCGGCTCTTCTTTGCCCGACAGGCCGAGTTCTTTGAGCAAATACAGCGCCCGGTGGCCATCATCGGCCGCATCGGCGCTAAACCCCGCCTCGACATAGGCTAGGGTGGTCGCGAAGTCGGATAAATCCGGTTCTTGCGGCAGATAGTGGATTGTGACGCCAGGCTGGACGAAACGATACCCGGCATCGGGCTGCGCCAGCCCGGCTGCAATGCGCAGTAAGGTGGATTTGCCGGAGCCGTTGCGCCCGACTAGGCAAGCCCGGTCACCGGCCCCAATGGCGAGCTCCGCACCGGAAAGCAAGGGCACAACCCCAAAGGTGAGATTGATGTTCTGCAACAGAAGCAAGGGCGCGGGCATGGCGAAGGAAATATCACGGGATGACCCTTCTCGGTTCCTCAGGATTTAGGGGGCCGTCCTTCAGGTATCGAGATGACGCAACTGATGCACGCCCTTTCTGACAGACAATATCTGTTCGTCGACGCCGAACGGCAGCCGTTGATGGCCGAGGGGTCGTCCCAGGAGGATCGCCCCGGCCCGGGGCAGCCGACTAGAACTCTTTCAAGCGTATCGGGGGTCGGCCAGGCATCGGGCACTTTGACGGCGAACCATCTTGCCAGAGCCGCATTGACCTCGATTGGGCGCTCCTGGGCCATCCAGTGGCCGGAGAATACGATAACCTCGGTGAGGTCAGCGCAGTCACGCCGCATCGGTTCAGCGAGGCGGGAGTCGATGGTCTCGCAGGTATAGTCATAGGCACCGTGCAAAAAGAGGACGGGCAGAGTGAGCTTCCCTGCGTCCCTCGCCCGGGCGGCATAAGCGGTGTTGGCGACGGAATTCATGTACCAGGAATCGGGGCCGAAGAAGCCGGTGTGGGCGAGCGCGGCGGCGTAAATCGATAGGTCTTCTTCGGTGATCACCGCGGGGTCGCGGGGAACGGCGGGTGCCTTGTCTGCGCCCCCAAACCAGCCGTTGTCGCGGCGAACCTCGGCGGTTCTTGAGGGTTTGCCACGGCCGGCCGGGTTGCCCTTTCGAAAAAGTGCGCAAATGGTGTTTTCGATGTCGGCTTCGAAAATGCAACGGGCACGGTCGAAGTGCGCTTCATAGAAAAGTTGGTACTCCCATTGGCCAGCAGGGTAAGTCGACTCAGGGTAGATCTGGCGATTTACGAGAGCCACCAAGTGGCCCGACGCGAAACCGCCGGCAATGTAAGGGACGCAGAGATTGGCGATGACCTCGCATCGTTCGGGATGGTGACTGGCGAGACTCCAGACGACCGGGCTGCCCCAGTCGTGGCCGACCCAGATCGCGCGCTCGCGGCCGAGATGGGCGAGCAACTCGAGCATGTCATCAACGCTGTGTTCGAGCGCGTAATCGGCGTGGGTGGTGTAGTTCGAGGAGCGGCCATAGCCGCGCATGTCCGGAGCAACGCAGCGGAATCCGAAGGCGGCAAAACAGCGGAGCTGGTGACGCCAGCTATGCGACAGCTCCGGCCAGCCATGGACGAAGATGATCAGCGGGCCGGTTTCGGGGCCACTGGCGAGGTAAAAGCTGGCGTGGCGGGCGGTTTTCATGAAGTGCTCGGTCACCGAGAAGAGCATAGCCGAGGTCTCCCGTTCCGGTGCCGCCGAGGAGCGGCGGCCTGCAAGCCGGCGTATTAGGGCGATGCCGCCGCTGGCTGGCAAGCGCTGAACGGTACACTGCTCAGGCGTGCTTGCAGCAGTTCGATGCGGAAACCGACGCGGTCGACCCTAAGCGGCTACACTGCTCTTGCCAACATCGGCCGTTCGTGACATCGAGGCAGAGCTATCGCCGCAGTCCATCGCCCAACTTCGCCTCCACCATCCATTTCCGATTTTACGAGGGACAGGGTCAGCGTTCGCTACCAGTGGGTTTGGGTCTAATAAGCCTCAGCCACGTCAAGGAGGGTCCACCTATGGAACGAAGGAAAGCATCGGAATTCCCTCAGGGGCTTCTGAACCTGTTTGACGGATACGTGCATGGTGGGATCAGCCGCCGCCAATTTTTGGATGGTGCACAAACATTTGCCGTCGGCGGCGTGCCCGCGGCCGCACTCTTCCAGATGCTCAAGCCGAACTATGCTTGGGCTGTACAAGTTCCAGCAGGCGACAACCGGATAAAGGCGGAGTCCGCCACCGTGCCGTCGCCGCAAGGCAACGGAAGCATCAAGGGCTACCTCGTGCGGCCCGTGACTGCGACCAGACTGCCTGCGGTCCTGGTCATCCACGAAAATCGTGGTCTCAATCCGTACATCGAAGACGTGGCACGACGGCTGGCGGTCGCTAACTTCATCGCATTCGCGCCGGATGCGCTGACCTCGGTGGGAGGCTATCCCGGAGACGATGAGAAGGGTTTAACGCTTTTTGCTCAGCTCGACCGCGCGAAGATGGGAGAAGATTTCCTTGCCGCGGCAAATTGGCTGAAATCGAGCCCGGGCAGCACCGGAAAACTCGGCGCTGTCGGTTTCTGCTTTGGCGGCGGCATCGTCAATCAGCTGGCGGTGCGGATGGGCCCGGATCTTGCCGCTGGGGTTCCATTCTATGGAGCTCAACCCAGCCCTGCCGACACCACCAAAATTAAGGCGCCGATAAATGCGCAATACGGTGAACTCGACACGCGTATCACCGACGGATGGCCGGCCTTCGATGCCGCCCTAACGCAGGCACACGTGCCGCACGAGGGTCACATCTACAAAGGCGCCAATCACGGCTTCCATAACGACACGACCCCGCGTTACGACGAAGCCGCAGCCAAGGAGGCCTGGCAGCATACGCTGGACTGGTTCGACAAATACCTGGGTAGCTGAACCGAAGACTTCGGGATAGAGTTTGGTCCGAATGCCCCCTCATCTGCGGCGATGGCCGTCGGGAGCGGATTATAGGATAGTGGAATGTTCGACTTGCGCCTTGCGATGGCGGGTTTTCCCCCATAGCCGTCGTTGGGTGTGTGGTTTGGGGAGGAGACGAGCCCCTCTTTCCCAGTGGTAAAAGGGATCACGTCTCGAGCGTGTGCAGAACGAAGTCGGCACGTTCGAGGACCGAGACCTTCGGCAAAATCGAGATTTCGTAGCCGAGCGACGGGTAAGTTTGGAGCAAGCGCGAATACTCGGCCAATGCCACGTCCAAGCCGTGACGCCGCTCCCCATCGGTTCGGTAAATCTCCGGCCAAGGCGGCGTCAAAAACACACGCCGGTGGTAACGGTTGGCTTGACCGAGCGTCGCCAGCGCCGGCTTACCTGTCAGTTGCTGAAGCGCCGCAGCAGCATCGATCAGGCCTCTGTCGAAGAACACCCAGCCATTCAGCGAATACGCTGCCGCTCGGTCGGCTAGGGCCATCGTAATGGCGCGACGCGCAAAAGCGATCTTGTCAACCCAAGGAAGAGCAGACCCGCCGCGCGCCAGCTCTTCCTTCACGATCCGCCGCCCAGGCTCATCTACGACTGCGTACCCGCGCTTACTAAGCTCGGCAATCAAAGCAGATTTACCGCCGCTTGAGCATCCGGAGATTACGACAAATCGCTCCACGCTGCTGCTCCAACCCACCCACTGCTTGAGAATAAGTCAGCTCAATAGTTTGATTTCCACCACTCCGTGACTGCTATCGGCGCGAATTCGCCATTTTGTCCCCAATTCTCCATGCGCGTGGCCAATTAATGCGACTGAACGCTGGCCTGCGCCGATGATCGCCGTCGCAGCGAGTGGCGCTCGGGGATCAAGCCGCCAGCCTCTCCCTTGCGCTGGTCTTGATCATCGCCGCGCCCTTCTCGGCGATCATGATCGTCGGCGCATTGGTGTTCGTCGAGCTGACCGCCGGCATCACCGAGGCGTCGATGATCCGCAGCGCCTCAAGCCCGTGGACCCGGAGCTGGTCATCGACGACCGACATGCCGTGATTGCCCATCATACAAGAGCAGCTCGCGTGGTAGACGGTCGAACCGTTCGAGCGCGCGTAATCGAGCAGCTCCGCGTCGCTCTGCACGCTCGGTCCCGGTAAGTTTTCCTCGATGATGTGTTCGGCGAGCGCCGGCGCGGCGAACATTCGACGCAGGAATTTGAGCCCGCCGACGATCGCACGCTGATCGGTGTCCTCGGCGAGGTAACGTGGGTTGATCGCAGGCTGGTCGTGGGGGTCGGGCGTGCGGATCAGCACATAGCCGCGCGACAGCGGCCGCATTTGCCAGGGACCGCCGGTAATGCCTGGCCGGTCATCGAGCTTGCGAATGAGGCCTGGTTTGTAGCTCGCCGGCGCGAACACGCATTGCACGTCCGGCGTCGCCGACTCCGGCAAAACCTTGACGGAAGCGGCGCACAGCGAGGCGCCGAAGGTCATCATGCCCTTGCCCTGCACGAGGTAGCGCATGATCTCGTTGGCGAAGCCGAGCCCGCGGGCGCGCTCGTTGAGGGTTTCGAGATCCCGAACGTAGCACGACATGCGTGCGATGTAGTGGTCCTGGAAATTTTGCCCGACGCCGGGCAGTGGATGCCGCACTGCGATACCCGCCTTCTGCAGCACCTCGGGGGCGCCGACGCCCGATAGCTGCAGCAGATGCGGCGAGCCGACGGCGCCGGCGGAAACAATTACCTCGCGCGCCGCGTCGACGCGTTCAACGCCGGATTGGCGCGAGAATTCGACGCCCACCGCGCGTTTGCCGTCGAGCACCACGCGATGCACCAGCGCATTCGTGACAATCCGCAGATTGGGTCGCCTTTTCGCCGGGCGGAGATAAGTTACGGCAGCGCTGGCGCGCCGGCGCCCGCCGCGGGTCTGCTGGCACCAGCCGATTGAGTCTCCGGTGCGACGCGGCAGGTTGTTGACGTCGGGCCGGAATTCGAGACCGAGCTCCTGCGCCGCCCGGATGATCGCATGGCAGGCATCCGGCTGCTCGGTCATCGGCGAGGTGGTGAGATGCCCTTGCGTGCCGTGAATGTCGGCCTCGTCGCCGGTCCACCGCTCGGCGCGCTTGAAGAACGGCAGGACGTCATCCCAACCCCAGCCGCGATTACCGAGCTGAGCCCAGTAGTCGTAGTCTTCCGGTTGGCTGCGGATGTAGATCAGCCCGTTGATCGAAGACGAGCCACCGAGCACGCGGCCGCGCGGATAGGCGATGGCGCGGCCGTTGGTGCCGGGATCGGCCTCGGCCTTGAAGCCCCAGGTGAGCTGCTTGTGGTCGAGCAGTTTCATGTAGCCGGCCGGGATATGGATTAACGGGTTCCAATCTCGCCCGCCCGCCTCGATCAGGATCACGCGAATGGTCGGGTCTTCGGTAAGACGGTTGGCCAAGACACAGCCGGCCGATCCGGCGCCGACGATCACGTAATCCGCTTGCATCTGCGTTCTCTCCCTAAGCCAGCCGCTGCCCCTCGCATATCCCAGCGCCGTCGAGTGCCGGGTGTGATTCAATCAGCGGCAGATGCGGTCCGGCAATCCCGAGGGTTTCGAGGTGCGTTCTGGTTGTCAAGGCACAGAAAGCACGACGGGAAGGAGCGTTTTCGAACGCAACCCGGTCACCCCGATGCACAGCGGCCTCAGAACCGCGTCATGCTCGCCTTGTCTACAGCTCGACCTGCTCGGAGATCGCGAGGGCGTCATCCACCTCGATCCCAAGATAGCGAACGGTGCTCTCCAGCTTTGTGTGCCGAGCAACTGCTGCACCGCTCGCAGTTGCCGGTCTTCTTGTAAATCTGCGCCGGCGTGGTTCGGCGCAACGAGTGCGTGCCGCAGGCCGCCGCGTTAAGGCCGGCACCCTCGACCCATCGATGGACGATGCGGGCGTACTGCCGGGTCGAGAGATGCGGCTGTGCTCGGAAGCGGCTTGGAAACAAATATCGGTCCGTGCTGGCGCCCTCTAGCCCGGTTGCGAACGAGTGCCGCAGTCATGGAAATCGCGGCCCCGCTCATAATGTCCCAATCGCCCGGCGATAGTCCGGGCCGAGATCGGGAACGCCCGACGAACAAAGGGCGTCGAGCGGGCGAAGCCCGACGCCAGGATAGGCTTGGTTCGGAGAGATAAAGGACCAAGCCCACATGTTCGTAGGCGCCCGGCGACGGCAGCATCCCGCTGCGCTCAGAGCCATGGCGCTACTCGACTTGTCCTAGAGGCGTCATTACACTCCGCGCGAAATAGGGAGGAAATTGATGCCGTGGCGAATTGCTTATGGGTTGATCCCAGGGGCGGCAATGCTGTTGGTTGTTGGCGCAGTGCTGGGTCAGGGCATGCAGACCTTTAAGAGTGAGAGAGCGGCGCAGCGGCATTGCCCGGCCGATACTTTTGCGAGCACCTGACCCCGGACCTCGTGTGGCGACGGGAGTGGCAGACACACCCGAATGGCGCCCGCGCGATTTCGCGCGTCGTCGTCCCCACACCCGAGCCGGAGCGAACGGCGGCGTTGTTCCGCGCCCAATTCGGGCCGGTAGTTGCCGCCAAGGACGGCCGCCTGACCGTCACCGCCGGCGTTGCGCAGGTCGAGCTAACGTCGCCGGCAGCGGTGGCCGAGGAATTCGAAGACGCTGCCGCCGATCCGGCCGGACGCATCGAATACATCGCGGCCGCGGAGTTCAAAGTGGCGTCGCTGTCCGAGATCATACGCCTGCTGCGCCCGATCGCCGTGCTGCGCGTCGAGGACCGGCGGGTCGTGGTGCCGGCCGCCGCCGCGTTCAACGCGACGCTCGTCTTCGTGGAGTAGGCGATGGCCGGGCCAAACGGCGGGTTCGAACCGACCACGTTCCGCAATCTCGGCGACGCGATCGACCGGACCGGAGACCCAGAAGGGCCGGCGCTGATTGATCTCGGGGGCGACGCGGCGCCGCAAACCTATTCCTATCGCGATTTCGACCGGCTCGCCGCCGCGGTCGCTTGCGGATTATTGGCCGCGGGCATCGAGCCCGGCGATCGCGTCGCGATCCTATCGTGGAACCGGGCCGAGTTCCTCGCGAGCGTTCTCGGCGCGATGCGGGCCGGCCTCGTCGCGGTGCCGGTCAACTGGAAACTGCCGCCAGCGACGGTCGCCGCGATCCTCGACGATTGCGCCGCGCGCCTGATATTGTGCGACCCGTCGCGCCGGCCGCTCTGCCCGCCCGGTCTGCGATGCGTCACCTTCGGCGACGATTTCGCCACGCTGCTCGATCCGGGGCTCTTTGTCGCGACATCGCCGCACCCTGCCGAGCCTGCGATGTTCCTCTATACATCGGGTTCGAGCGGGCGGCCCAAGGGTGTTGTGCTGTCGCATCATAGCCACCTCTGGGTCGTCGATCAGCGCCTGCGCCCAGTGCCGCGCGGCCGCTGGTCGCCGCCCCGCTCTACCACATGAATGCCCTCGCGGTGTGCCAGGCGGCCCTGGTCCAGCACGACACGATCATCCTGCTGCCCGGCTTCACCGTTGCCAGCTACATCGAGGCGGCGAGCCGCTATCGCGCTACGGTCCTGACCTCGGTGCCGACGATGATCGCGATGATGTTGCGCGAGCGGGATTTGCTGGCGCGCAGCGACCTATCCTCGGTCGCTGCGGTGCGCATGGGCTCGGCCCCGGTGTCGCCGGCGCTGTTGCAGGCGACGCGGCAGGTCTTCCCGCAGGCCGCGGTCAACAATGCCTACGGTACGACCGAAGCCGGCCCGATCGTCTTTGCGCCGCATCCCGACGGCCGCAAGACGCCCGATCTGTCGCTCGGCGTCGCGCTTCCGCGGGTCGAGCTGCGCCTCGCCGACGGCAACGATCGCGAAGCCAAGGAAGGCGTATTGCAGATGCGCTGCCCGGCGCTGATGAACGGCTACCACAACCTGCCGGAGGCGACGCGCACAGCCTTGACGGAAGATGGCTTTTTGGCATTGGCAGCGCCGTCGCCGCCAGCGCCGCATTCCGCAATATCCTGCGTCGTGTTACCGTCGTCTTCTCCACTCTTTCACCATTGGCACAAACGAGCCGGATCAACCACTAGCTTTTTACTTCGATGTCCTCCCAAGGGTAGGCGTAGCCGGTACTGATGAAACTCGGGAACACATCGTGCCATTTGGCGGCCTTGATCCGCGGCCCGATCGCATTCATAAACGCGTGGCGGAACACCGGGACGAAGTAGTAGTTCTCGAGGATGTCGCGCTGGATCTCTTCGGCCAGCACCTTGCGCGCAGCCGGTTTATCCGATGCCAGATATTGGTTGTATTTGGCGTCGAGTTCCGGGACGCAGAATTTGTCGGCGGCGAGCATGCCGCCGCATTTGATTTCGGTCTCGTACCAATTCGCCCAAGTAGCACCGATGCGGGCGCCGGTCAGCAGGATATTGACCCCGGGCCACTCCTTCATCCCACCCTGTTGCCGCTTCTGGTAGACCGCCCGCTCTAGGGTCTGCATCTTGCCGCGGACGCCGAGAGTGCTCTGCAGCTGCGACAGGATACGCTCGCCGCGCGAATAGTAGGGCGGCGCCGGGGTCAGCCAGTCATAGGCAAAACCATTAGGATAGCCCGCTTCGGCCATCAATTACTTGGCCCTGGCGATGTCGCGCGGCCATTTCGGCCAATCGAGTGCATTTTCGACATCGTCATTGATCCAGTTGCCGTCGACCCGGCCGAGCCCGGCGCATTCGGCCTGGTTCATCGCCTCGCGGTCGATGGCGAGACTGACAGCCTCGCGCACGCGCTTGTCGTGAAACGGGTTCTTCGGGTCTTGAAAGCCGGGAAATGCGAGCCACCAATTGCCCGAGACCACCGGCGCCAGCATAATGTTCGGGTTGCTCTGGACCCGCGCGACCATCTCGCCGGGGATAAAGTAGACGATGTCCGCCTCGCCGCGCTCCAGCATCGCCACCCGTGTGGCGGCGTCGGGCACACTGACGATCGTAAAATTCTTGACGTGGACTGGCCGGTAATAGCCGTCAAAGGCCTCGAATTCGAGCTTCGTCCCCGATTGCTGTGCCACCAGCCGGTAAGGTCCGGCGCCGACCGGTTTTTGGACAAACCCGTCCTGTCCCACCTGCTGATAGTATTTCGCCGGCACCACCCAGCCGGCGCCGCAGGCATTGGCCGTGCCCAACAGCCGCGGGAAATCGAGGAAAGGCTGATTGAAGTGGAACCGCACCGTATGGTCGTCGGCGACCTCAACTCCTGCGGTCCTGTCGTGCAGGACCTTGGCCCAGCCGCCATGGTAGTGCTCGTAGCTCCACTCGACGTCCTCGGGGGTGACCGGCGAGCCGTCGTGGAACTTGACGCCCTCACGCAGCCGGAACGTCGCGCTGCGCGCGTCCTCGGCGAACTCGAAATGTTCGGCGAGCGCCAAGTGGTCGTACAGCTTCTCGCGAAAGTTCTTGATCAGCGCATCCTGCAGCACGTTGAGGAAATTGTCGCCCGTGGCACCGCCGTCGTGCTGTTGCGGATCGAGCCAGCGCGGCGCGATGTTGGTGTGCCAGGCCAGCACCATCTTGCCGTTCCCAATCGCCTCCCCGTCCGCCGCGGCGCTGCGCACGAACGGCGCGGCCAGTGCACCCGTCGCCAGCGCCGTTCTTAGTACCGTGCGCCGTGTCGGCGTCGTCTGCTCCATCGGTTCCTCCCTACGAAGGAGAGGAACGGGCAATTGGGCACGTCGGCTCAATGGCGAACATGCTCGGCATGCCCGCCGCCCACTCCAATGCCCCCTCCCTCCCAGACGCTCTCTTCCGAAAGCCTTGCACCAAATGTACCTCAGCTATGCATCTTTGTCTTGGCTATTTTGCCTATCGGGAACGGAGGGGGCGCAGGACCGTTGGCCTTGTCACAGGAATCCGGATCGAGCGAGGGCGACCGGCAGGCTAATATGAGGCATGGCTCAGCTTTCGTATCGCCGCTATCGCTTTCCGGCCGAGATCATTCAGCACGCGATCTGGCTTTATCTCCGCTTCACCCTGAGCTACCGGGACGTGGAGGAAGTGCTCGCCGAGCGTGGGCTCGACGTCTCCTATGAAACGGTGCGGCGTTGGGTACTGAAAGCTACGGCGATGATTGGTGGTTCATGGCCCATCATGGCATGGCGCTCTCGGAAAATGGACAGCGAGGTGCCGCCCCCCCCCGAAGATCGATCGATCCCTCGACCAAAATCCGAAGAATCCCTGGGCGGCGCATGCGCGCGCACCTCTGCTATGAGGAGGGTGATGCAAACGGGGCACGCGCTTTCCTGGCCTCTTGGCAGGCAATGACGCAGCGCTGGAGGCGCGCACACGGCAGATTGACGAGCTCGCGCGCGAGGGCCGTTATCCCTCCGGCCCGCTTATTCCAGCGGTGTCGCGCGCCTTCGCCGCTTTCGAACTGAAACATTTCTCCGCCGCGATCGAGATGCTTAAACCAATTGTCGACGAACTCGAACGCATTGGTGGTAGTCGCGCGCAGCTCGACCTCGTGGAGTTCACGCTGTTGAAGGCCTATATCAGTATGGACCGCCTGGACGATGCGCGCCGGATGCTTAAGCCCACATCATCGGCGGTGCGGTACTGGAATATGGTCCGACAGAGATATTACCGCCCGTAGGCCCGATCTTGCCGCGTGCCAGAATGCCGCGCCGCCAACATCAACTCCTCGGCGTCAAGACTTTGGTCTGTCACGCGGGACCGGCGACCTCGGCAAAAACCTCTGTTGTCGGCTTTTCGGGGTCGCGCGACCCCATCAGATTGAAGATGCCAAATTCCATCGCCTATCCCTTTGTTTTGCCGCTTCGGTGAGGCGTGGCCGCGATGACCCGAGGGTGTCAAGCTCGCAGGTCGTTCCAAGGGCTGATCTACAGTGAATGGAGGCGCGCCGCCAAAGTGCGGGGCTTTTCGCCTACAGCCCCGGGGTTCACCGTTGAGACAGACTGGCTGCTGGAGGGAACCGGATTCGAACCGTCAGTACCGCGCGACACAACCCACTTTTCGAGAGGGCTCATGTCGGCTCTGCTTGACTCCCCGCTGGCGGAAAAGATGACGCGAACGATCGCCGACGCCCACCACGACACCGCGGGTCTTCCGCGGGACGGATAGCGATATCGATCGCCTTCAGCTGGTCGATCAGGATCAGCGCCGGGTCCCGCCAGGCCGGAACAGTTCTCGACAGGATGACTGGCGTCGCGATCATGCGCCGCCGTCCGGGTGGCGAAATCGAAGGCCAGCTCGCGGCATTTGTTCTGTAGGCGCTGCTGCTCGGAGGTGAGCTGAAAATCCAGCCGCGGATACCATTGCGTCGTGTCGACAGGATCGAGCTCGTCGCCGGCATCCACCGGAGGCACCGGTCTTTCATCTCGAAGGGGACCGAACGTTCGAAGACTCGCCGCTGGAGGGAAGTGGATTCGAACTCGCGGTCCCGCGTGACACGACCAAGGTCTTGACGCCGAGGAGTTGATGCTGGCGGCGCGGCATTCTGGCGCCGGTCGAGCCGGCCGAGGCGGAATTAGCAGCAAACTTAGATTGACGACCGCGCGGCCACCGTAGTCTGTTGGGACCCGGTTATGGTTAATATGCGGTTGGGCTCCGCATGACTGAACTCGAATTTCCGACCGGATCGGGATCGATCCCGCCTTCACCATCCACGACCGTGAGGATTCGGCCGACCTGGTCAACTTGGTCCGGCATGAGCTTGGATTCTCAAGGACCGAAAGCCGCTTTCCGACAAAGGGGACGTGTCTCGCGATCTATTCGCGTTGTATCAATGCCGAACTCGCGATCGAAGAAGTCCTGGGCACGTCTTTCCCGTGGTGCTCCGCCTGGGCGGCCGAGCTGAGGGAGTTGTTCGCGGCCTATATCGAGGCCAAGCAGCGTCAGAATGTGCTCGATGGGCGACCGGGCATCGTTTTCGGGATGTCGATTAGGATCGGCGCGGCCGTCGGGATTTAATATTTTTCAAATTACCCCCATAAAAGGCTCAGCTTGAGCCGGAAAATCACCGATTTCGAACACGCGTTCGCGCGGAGGCCTTCGCCAGCATACCGACGCGGCGCACCGTCTCGGCCTCGGGTTGATGACGAGCGTGCGCTCGTTGGCGTCATAGCCGAGCGGCACATTGCCGCCCATCCACATGCCCTTCTTCTTTGAGGCGGCGATCTTGTCACGGATGCGTTCGCCGGTGACCTCCCGCTCGAACTGGGCAAAGGACAACAGCACGTTGAGCGTGAGCCGTCCCATCGAGCTCGTCGTATTGAATTGCTGCGTCACCGAGACGAATGACACGGCCTGTGTGTCATCTCGGGGCTATTGCGGTCAAGGCGAGACCCGATCCGGTAGATCTCGCAGATCGGGTATTTACCGCAAAGCAAGCGGCGGGGGCGCAGCCGCCCGCTCGAGTGGCACCGATTTAGCCGTGAGGGCTTATGCACGAGCGTCCGGTGCGTCTAAATGTTGTGTACAAAACAGGAACACGGATTTAAGGTTCTCCCCCGTCGAGGATGAGCAGGGTGAGGCCATGTCTGGGTCCGAGGGCCGGTTTCCGAAGTCGTTGATCGAATTCCAGGAGCGCTTTGCGAGCGAGGGCGTGTGCGCGGAATACCTTTTTGCGCGGCGCTGGCCGGAAGGGTTCGTATGCCCCGGCTGCGGTGACGGCCGAGCCTGGCTTCTGAAGACAAAGGCCTTCACCTATCAGTGTGCCGCCTGCGGGCGGCAGACCTCCGTGACGGCCGGGACGATCATACATGCCAGCAAGCTGCCGCTGACGACGTGGTTCTGGGCGGCGTATCTGATGGCGACACACTCCAACGGCATCTCGGCCCTCCAGCTGCAGAGCCAGCTCGGCCTCGGCTCGTACCGAACCGCCTGGATGTTGTGCGCCAAGCTGCGCCGGGCCATGGTCAACCCGGAGCGCGAGCCGCTGTGCGGCGTCGTCGAGGCCGATGAGACGATCATTCCGTTCCGCACCAAGGACGACCCGGTCGTCCTGCCGGCCGGTCGCAGTGGGGTCGGCAAGATGCTGGTCGCCGGCGCGGTCGAAGTCGACGGCGGCACGCCGCGGCGCGCCCGGCTGAAGGTGATCGAGGGCTTCGGCAAGCAGGAGATCCACGCCTTCGTGCTTGGCGCGGTCGCCCCTCAGACCAAGCTGGTGACCGACGACTGGCCCTCCTACAACGACATTCCCGAGATCAAGCACAAGGCGATCACCGTCGGCCCGATGGCGGCGCACATTGTCCTGCCCTGGACCCATCGGCTGTTCTCAAACCTCAAGCGCTGGGGCCTCGGCGTCTACCATGGACTGCGCAGGACGAACCTCCAGCACTACCTGGACGAGTTCGTGTTCCGCTTCAATCGACGCCGCACCCGGCATGCGGCATTCCATACGCTGCTCGGCATCGGTGCCCGTACGGCCCCAGCGCCCTACCACGTACTGATCCGCAAGACCGCCTAGCCAAGCTCGCACCAAACTAGCCACAGCATGTAGAGCTACCGGATTTTCGTGCATAAGCCCTTAGCCGTGAACCGGCGCCAAGAATAGTTGACAAATCCGGCGGATGAACGCGGACGGGCTCCCGAAGCAAAGCAAGCTCGCGCTGGGAAAGCACTTAAATTTAAGTGACCGCTGTGTGAGCCATTTCACACAGCTTCTATGGAGCTTCGATTATGTATTAGCCAGGACGGGGATTGCAGAGGTGTGCCATTCGCATACCACGCCCTTCAGGAACTCGATCAGGAGATATCTATGTATAACTTGAGGGCTTGCTCTCTTGCTTTTGCCGCGGCGTTTATCAGCGCCTCGGAGGCGGCACACGCCGGACTATCCAGTAACATGGCGGCTACGTGCAGCGTAGGCGATCCGGCCATTCAAAATAATCTCTATACAATCGCGTCCGGATCGGTACGGCATCAAACCGGCAAAATTGGGGTTGTTACGCTGTACTGTCCAATTTCTCCAACGATCACTATAGGTGGTGGACCCCACGGGGGGTGGTTTATGACTTTCGTCGATCCGGATGGCGCTGGAAATAATTACTATATCGAATCCCAGATCATTCGATCTGACCAATCTGGACACGTGAGTGCGGTATCAAGCGTTTTGTCTTCAAACTCGCCATCATCTACCAATTACATCGAAAGAGCACTCGACCATACCTATGATTTCGCTAATTATTACTATTACGTGCGTGTCAATCTGTTCCGTGCTAATACCGCCGCGCTCCCGATCTTTTACGGGGTGGGCATAGAAAGCCTTCCGTGAATGCCCCATCTCCCAGCTGCACGAGCTGCTCCCCTGGCATTGGAAGCACCGCCAAACCTCAGCCGCAGCCAGAGATCTTGCGGACTTCCCGACGGATTCTTATTTTCTTGGCGTTGTTAACTATTTTTTGTGGGGAATCTCTTGCTAACAGTCCGACAACCGGGAAGCGCTCGCCACGATCGTGAAGGGATCAACAGAGCGCGCCAAATTGCGGAAGACCTGTTCAAGCCAAAGCAGCAAACCACACGTGCGGAGGTACCAACATCTGCCCCGAACGACGTCTCGTCGGCTGATCAGCCTCGGCGACAGCCACGTATCCTCGCGATCCCACCGGTGGTGCCGATGTCGTGGACGGTTGCGCCCTCGGGTCGTTGCAGCATCGCGATCACCGCATCCTGCTTCGACGGGCGCTTTGCATCGGACTGTTGGTCCGGGTCAGGCAAGGCCTCGATCGCCGACCACAGCTGATCGATCAGCGTATTGCGGTCGCCAACCTTCGACTGCTTCTCCACGCCGGGCAAAGCGTTCCACAGCGCCAGCAGGCGCTTGCCGCTGAACCGGGCGGCGTGCAACTCCTCCCTCGAGGCAACGGCAATTTCGCCCTTGTTCACGGTGGCCGGAGGCTCGCGGCAGAGGGTGATTTCGTCATTGCCGATAATATAGATGCGCATGGGTGGGTCCTCCTGATTGACCTGGCGCGGTCGCGCCGGTGACCCCACTCACGCTCTCTTCAGCGGCCAAAGCCACTCTATTCGGGATAATGTCATGGCGTTGTTGGGCGCAATCCGAGCATGGAATTGCTCGGCCGCGAACTGTGGCTCGTACTGGGCGGATTTCGGCAATGTAGAACCGAAACCCCAAAAGAACCGATGCCCTGGTCAGCTGGGTGTCCGCTATCCATTCAGGAAGAGCCATTCCCGGCGCGAAGACTGAGCGACCGCTGCAGGTGGATTCCGGACCTTCGCCGTGACGCGCTCGGGCGACAAGGTTGCGCCGACTCCGGCCAATCGCGGGATCGCGACGGCGCCCCCGCGATTCGACCGAGGCTGTGTGGAGCTGTAGCCAGCGGTGCGCATCCTTGAATCGCGTAAGAACGCCTTTGCGGGTCTGCGAGCGTCGACGAGGCTCGACCGCGAACCCTCACCGGCATATCATGATCGGCAATCCTGGGGACACCCCAGCGCGGCCGACGCCCCGATCCGGACGGCGCGAATTGGCTAGCGGGCCAGGGACATCGTAATCCAGCCGTTCGGATCAGGAGGTGTTCCATGCCGATACAGAGTCGCCGCCGGTTCCTGACCAATGCCGCTTTCGCTCGCGCCGCGGGCCTCAGCGGGTTCAGCTGGGGCAAGGCGCTCGCGGCGATGTCCACTAAGATTCTAATCATCACTATTTCTACTGTGTTTTTGGGAACAACAGTAACGATGGCGCAAAGTGTTACCGCTACGGGTCCAACCGCGGATACCGTTATCGACGCTAGTGGTTTTAATCAGTTCCAGTCATTTGTGAAGAGCATAGCACCCAAGAACCTTGACGCGGCGGGTGTCCAGACATTCACGGACGGGGTAACAGATTATATCTATGGTTATTCACTGCTTGCAATTGCCATGACGGAGCGCGTGGCCACGACCGTAGCCGGGGTGACATCGACACGTGCTCCTATCAATCAACTCGTGATAGGCGATGCACTGCCCGACCCAGCATTTCAGTACGTCGTGCTACCCAGCACTACCACCCTGTACGCGTCTTCATTTATGGATCTCTCGAGCGGACCCTTGGTCTTGCACATGCCGCGGCTACCGCGTGTAGTTGGCACAATGCGACCGAGATTTTTTATCGTCGAACTATTGGATGCATGGACGAATGTCAGCCGAGAGTCACCAAGTTCGCGCTTAGGCAGCCAACCTGGTGATTACCTTCTGGTCGGCCCCGGCGGAACCACAGCATCAACTGCCGATTATGCAGGAGTTATCATATTTGACAGCAACACTGTATGGTCAATACTCCGGTTCTTTACGGACGGTAGCGACGCCGACATCAAGGCTCTGGACGCCGCTCTCGTTAACGAAACGAACCCTGCGGACAGCCTGTCTTTGAGGCCGCTCGGTACCGGAACGGACTATAAGCCGCCCTCCAATTTGCCTGTAAATCCCTCGATCGACACGTTTACACAGCCGATTGAGCAGGTCAACAACATGGACGCGTGCGCCTTCTTTGAAACGATGTCCACCATGATGATGACAAATCCGCCCCGTAAAGTCGACGTGCTGGTAGAAAAACCGCTGCAAAGGCTGGGTCTTCTTACTCCCGAGACTCCATTTAGCTGTGTCGGTCTGGCCGACCAGAACGAGGTAATTATACTGCAGGCGGCGGTGGTGGCGGCAAAGGGGCTCCTCGCAAACATAAATCCACCCTCAGCCACGGCGGCGACAAATTATTGGTCCGTGCCACTCAATGTCGGTGATTACGGGATCAATTACCTATTGAGGGCACTAGTCGCAAAGAAGGCGTTAGGAGCGAACAGGCCGCAAGACGCCGTATATGGCTACGGCGCGTTCGACAGCCGCGGTATCAATACCGCAAACCTGCTTGATGGGGCTAATCGTTATGTGGTGCACTTCAGTCCCGAAACGAATTTGCATCGAACGGGCGAAATTCCACCTGTAAATCCTGGCAGCCCCAGCTCGCCTGGTGGCTTCTGGTCGGTCACGCTCTATGACGCCAATGGCTTTCTCGTGCAGAATGTAAACATGCCTCCAAACGCCAGTTACAACGCGATTGGCATGCCCTATGTGCAGAACCACAAGGCTTGCCCGAACGCAGACGGCTCGCTCGACCTCTACATCCAATCAGATCGGCCTACTGATCCGATACAATTTTGTAACTGGCTCGAAACGCCTTTACCAAATGGTTCGAATGCAACTACGAGCCAATTCATACTCTTCCTACGCGTGTATTGGCCGGACCGGGCAGTGCTTGACGGCCGTTGGAATCCGCCGGCGATTGTGAAGCGGTAGATCCCGTCGACCTGTTCGAAGCCGCTCACGCCTAGAGTTTCGTATCCCGGCGCCGAGGGACCTCTTATTGGTCCAGGTCCATTGCGGGAGTTTTGATTTTCGCACCACCCCCGGAAGTCCGCTTTCCATCTACTGAGATCCCCTCGGCAGCAAATAGGCAACGGCCACAATGGGGCATGGGCCGGCGTTCTGCGAGCAGAAGCGAATGACCGCTTCGGGTCGAATTGAGCCGTTCGATGGCCGCGATCCGAATGGCTGCTATTGGCACCAAGCCGCGCGGCGACTTGTCGACCAGACGTTCCGCAGTTGAGGGTGAAGCTCCCGTGCCGCGCACCCGCCACCCATTCGTGGCCATGCGGTCGCTTTCGCCTCGCCCGGCGCCAAGGTCTCGCCCTGGTCCAGCTTGACGGCGAAGTGGTAGGTCACGGACCCATCGGTGTTCTTGTCCACTTGCGTCACAACGGTCTGCAGCGCGAGCGCCGGACCGGCGGTGATCGCCAACCCACAGGCCAGCAGCAGCGCAGGTCCAAAAGTTTTCAGCACGTGATCTCTCCAGATTGGAGGGGCACCGAGAGTAAAGTGTCCTGACCGCGTAAAAAAGCCATACGAATCGGAGAGCCGATCAGTAAGAAGGTAAGTCGGCTGGACGTAATGGACCACCGGCAGAAAGTGGTTTGGCGCGACGTTTCATCTGGGTGCGATGTTCGGAGTCGGCCGGTGCAGCGGACTCAATTCCCCTCCGAAATGCGTATGGTCAGCATATCGCTTTCGTATTGGCGCCGGCAAACCGGAGCGACAATCTTCCGAGCGCCCCCGGACATAAGCATACCCGGCCTCCGCAATTGCGGGGAGGAATGGTGTGCGTCTGTCCACTACAAGAGATTGAGGTAAGCGTCATGCGACAACAGGCAATGAGTGGAGCGCCGTTGGTTGGATTGTGCTCGGTCTTAGCTACCTCGAACAGGTGCGGCAGGCGGCTCAGCGCCTCATTGCGCGCGACCTGGACGCACCGATGGAGGAGAACGCGCGGGCTTAAGTCAGGTTCGCAGGTGACTCGCTGCTGGAAGGAGATGGATTCGAACCATCGGTCCCGCGGAAGGCGCCCGGCGGCGTCGTGCTGTCGGTTCTCGTCGCGCCGACTTTTCCGTTGGCGGGGAATCAAGCAGGGGCCGACATCAGCCCCTTTCGGAACCTTGTCCGTGTCACGCGGTACCGACGGTTCGAATCCGGCTTCCTCCAGCGTCGAGTCAGCGGCGAACTCGGTTCAAGTTCAAAGTCAACATCGCGCGTTGAGCGTAAGTGGGACCAGCAGTTCGAATCCGGCTTCCTCCAGCGGGGAGTCAGGAACGAACTCCTCATCGACGCTGCACCATTTGCGGGGTCGGCTTCACTGACGTGATCCGAGAGCAGATGGACGTGATGCTGGGGAACCGTTTCACCGTGGCGAAGCTCGGCTCTTTTGCGCGATGCATTTCAAGCTCATCCAAGATATCTTCCGCATTTTCGAGTACTGTGTTGCTCGTATAATGCGTCTTGGTATCCCCTATACGGTTGGCGATCCGTTGAGCGAGGCTTTCCTTCTCCAACCAACTATCAATCGCAGCGAGGTAATACTGCTCTGAATAGATGTGGTTGTGCACATGTCCGGCGGGCGCAATCGACACTAGATCATCGTCGGTTATCCTTCAGCCGAAAATCCTCGCACACCACGCAGAAGCCTCGCACCAGGTATCAATCGGATGGACACCCGGACTGGCGCGTGAGTCCGCCGCCGGGCTGATTGTCGACGCGGCCCCAACTTCGGCGGCCATCGCCGCCGTTCCTACGACCCTTCATTTCGCAGCCATGGGGCTAACAGCGGCCTTCAAAAGCAACTCGCGCACGACGGCCCCGCGCGTAAGCCGGTTGGAACGGTCATTGGTTGCCTGCAGCGCTGCCCTGGCATATCGGACGGCTTCGGGCGAGACCCCTTGGTCACCTTCCGTCACGCGATCGATGTCCGCCACTCGATCGACTTCCGCATACAATGCATTCAGCGCGTCCTTGACCGACGAAGGATCGAGCCGGATCTTCCTAATGTTCAATAGGTAATCGAGCTCGACAAACGCCGTGAAGAAATCCGCTTTCTTCCAAAAGCGCGACGAGGGCTCCAATCCGCAATCTTGAATAAAGGATACGACTGCATTAAATCGCCGCCGGATCGCGTCACACTCCGGAAATTCATACGCACCTGTTTAAGCCGAAGGATGTTCGGACCATTCGCGTCCGACCCGAGTTGGAGGCGCTACCGCGCCATCCCCGCCTGAATGTAATCGCCGCCCGCCTGGATCGCCCCCTTCCCGGCCTTCAGCTCCGGATGGAACATGTGCCAGACATGAACCATTTCGGGCCAGATCTGCAAATCGACGCGGACATCAGCGGCACCCGCGGCTTTGGCCAGCCAGATCGCGTCGTCGAGCAGAGTTTCCGCCGCGCCGACTTGGATCAGGAGCGGCGCCAACCCTTTGAGATCGGCGTAGATTGGCGCGGCCAGTGGCGAGCGCGGGTCGGCGCCGCCGAGATAAAACCCGGCCATTTCGAGGAGACCCGGCCGCTGCACCATCGGATCAGCCTCGGCCTTGGTCGACATTCGTCTCGCCGATCGCCTCCATGTCGACCCAAGGCGAAATGCACCAACCGCAGGCCGGCTGCGCCAGTCCGGCCTCGCGGATCGCTAACATCGCCGCAACGACGAGGCCGCCGCCGGCACTGTCGCCGGCGATCGCGATGCGCCCCGGCCGGATGCCGCGGGACAGCAGATAGCGGTAGCCGGACACCGCATCCTCGACCGCGGCCGGGAACGGGTGCTCCGGCGCCAGCCGGTAATCGAGCGCCAATGCCCAGGTTCTCGAGGCCCGGCCGGCCTCGGAAACCAGATGCCGGTGGCTGACGAGCGAGCCAATCACATAGCCGCCGCCATGCAGCCATATCAGTGCAGCGTCGCGGGCGTCGTTCGGGGTCGAGGTCCATTCCGCCCGTACCCCGTTCGCCGTCACCGGCTCGACAGTGACGTCCAGCGCAAACTTGTACTCGAGGGCGCGGGCGTCCATGTCTTTGCGCCGCTGCCGATAGTCGTCGGAGCGCACCCGGCTGGCCAGCTTTTGGCGCAACGCGCCGATCTCCGTATCGTTCATGGGTTTCTCCCTAGTGTCGGTTGCATCACCCTAGCATCGCCCGCTACGCGCCGCGATAGAAGGGCAACCAAAGGAGGGCGCCGACTGCCCCTTACCCGCCCCCGTCAGCGGGTCCCTTCTAGGCTGTGAGCGATGGTCCCGGTACCGCCAATCAGCGCTAACAGCCCTACCGGCCGTTGTTCCGGACGAGTGCAATGTTTGTCGTTGCTGTTGCAGTATCACGCGTGTGGCCCCAGAGGAGCTCAAGGGGATTTTCCCTACTACCGCTACCACGACATGGTCCAGTCCGGCTATCGGCTGATCACCCAAGGTTGACCTCGAGGCGAGTACCCTTGCCGCTAAAAAAGCTGGGCCCGAGATAGTTGCAGAGGGTGGGTCAGCCAGCCGGCCGTATAACCCCTGTATCAAGGTCTTGGCTGAGCGGGTTGGCAACGCACCCCCGAGCCCTGGCCGACCATGGCCGATTTTACTGCGCGCAGCTCCTCCCACGCTGCTTCGCTATAAAGGGGAATAGGAACGGTTTTTTCGCCCGTCCGCGTTGGTTCCATAGTATGGTTAACGGAGACGGCCCGTTCGCGATACAGGGGATCCCCGGTGAAAACTCTCGCCATCAGTTGGCTCTGTGCCTTGATCTCGTCCGCTTTAGGCTCAAACGCCGTCGCCGGGAACCCCGCCCTGTACGTGTTCGGCGACAGCCTCTCGGATTCGGGGAACAACGCCGTCGTTCTGGCGCCCAACATGACGCCGGTTCCAATCGCTGGAAACGCATTCATCCCGACCTATCCCTACGCTTCAGGACGCTACACCAATGGCGAGGTTTGGGCACAAACACTCGCCTCTTTATTCGGCCTGAATGCCAAGCCATCGCTACTCGGAGGGACAGACTTCGCGTTTGGCGGCGCGCAGACCGGACCACTTGGTCCGATTTCTCTTTCACGCGGCGCTGTTCCGCCCAGTCTCGAGACCCAAGTCGCCCTCTTTCTCGCACAACACGGCGATGTCGCGCCTAGCGCCGCTCTCTACTTTATCGCCGGGGGTGGTGAGGATGTCTTGCACGCATTAACGGCAACAGAGGGGTGCAACAACGATGTCGGTTGCATCCATGGGCTCATTCGCTCCACTGCAGCGAGCTTCGCCGAGAACATCGGAACAATTGTTTCAACTCTCGAACTTGCCGGCGCGAGCAAGATAGTGGTTTGGAACGTGCCGAACGTCGGCGACGCGCCGGCGACCCGCGCCCTTGGCGTTTCGGTGCTCGCAACAGCGATTGCATCGTCGATGAACTTGGCATTGCGGACCGCGATCGGCGAGGGACCCAGACGTCAAGCTGTTCGACGCTTTTGGCCTTCTCAACGATGTAATCGATAACCCGAGCGCGTACGGACTGTCGAATGTAACGGATGCCTGCGCCCAATTCGTCTCTTGTGATCCGTCGCGGTATCTCTTCTGGGACGGCATTCACCCGACCTCTGCGGCCAATCCCATCATATCGGAGGCGATCTTCGCGTTAGTCACGGAACCCTCTATTCGGCATTGCCCTGGGCGGAATGCTTTGCGTTCGGGTGCAAGCACGGCCACCCCGGTTCCCTTCAGCGGCAGCTTCGGTATCTCCGCGTCAAACCCAGGGCAGAGGAGATGCTCCCGCGGATAATAATCTGCCGACGCGGGCATGGGACATCTAACCCGAACGTGCAGTCGCGAAAATGCGAAGTTTTTTCGGACTGATGCGCGGCCTACTGGCAACAGGCGGTGGAGCTCAACGCGAAGGGTGGCGCGGCACATGACCGATTCCGAGAATGAGAAGGAGCTAACCAAGCTGTCGACTGTCGAACATTTTCGTACCGCGGCGCGATTGCGCGAACTAGAAGCGGAAGCAACGACGCCATGGGTGAAACAATATTTTCGTTCGCTGATAGAGGAACGCGAACGGATGGTGGGAGAGCAGGATGCATCAGACTTAGCTAACGCTAGGCGCTCGAATATAGGGCAAGGGGGATCTGGGAATTAGCATCAACCAAGAGATCTTTACCGCTCAGATCCGGGCTCTCTACCGGCATACGCCGATGGTTTTGGCCGTCAACGTGATCAACTCTGGGTTGGTCGCGCTGGTCCTCGCGTCGTACATGGAGCAGACCAGGTGGTGGATCTTTTTTGAGCTGGTCGTCACGTTAACCGCGGCGCGTTGGATCGGCTGGAGATACTACCGCCGTCACCGAAAAACCGCAGATCTTACGACTAAGTGGGCAATCGTCGCCACCGCAGGCTCGGGGCTCTCAGGGCTACTCTGGGGCGCCGGCAGTACATTGTTGCTTCCCGACAATATCGTTGAACAGACCTTCTTCGCATTCGTAATCGGTGGCATGTGCGCCGGGGCTCTGGTCTCCTTGTCCTATTACCTCCCTGCCTTCATAGCCTATGTGTATTCTTCGGCGTTGCCATTGGCTGTTAGCTTCTTGCTGGACGGTAGGACAGTATACGTGGCCATGGGGTGCATGGCAGTCGTGTTCGTCGCGGCGGTGACTTTCGCAGCCCACCATTTCAATCGCGCGTTTGTGAGCGGCGTGCGCCTGAACCTCGATCTCAACCAGCGGACTGAGGAGCTCATGCACCGGACCGAGGAGCTGACAGCCGTAAATGCACGTTTGGGGGCGGAAATTGCTCAACGGAAGGTCGCCGAGGATCATTTGCACCAAGCACAGAAAATGGAAGCTCTCGGCCAGCTAACCGGCGGCATCGCGCACGACTTCAATAACCTGCTCACAGCGGTCATCGGTAACCTCGAATTAGCTCGGAACCGCACCGGCAGTGATCCGCACACGGCTGGCCTGTTGCAGGCTGCCCTGAGCGCGGCCGAGCGGGGTGCGACGCTGATCAAGGATCTACTCACCTTCGCGCGTCGACAGCCCTTGCACCCGAAGGCGGTCGACGTCTCTGCAGTGGTCGATGACGCGGAGAAAATCCTTAAACAGACGATCGGTCCTGATGTTCGCCTGCTCATAAGCGCGGAACCCGATTTGCGGCCGGCATGGGTTGACCCAAACCAGCTGGCACTCGCAATCGTGAACCTAGCGTTGAACGCGCGAGATGCGATGCCTAGCGGCGGCAGGTTGCAGATAGCTTGCGAGAACCGGCGAACAGAAGCCGGGAATGCGGCGCCAGACCTCGCCACAGGCGATTACATAGTCGTAACAGTGTCGGACACCGGCACGGGAATGAGCGAGGCGACGTTGGCGCACGTTTTCGAGCCCTTTTTTACGACGAAGGACGCGGGCCGCGGCTCTGGCCTGGGCTTATCGATGGTACAAGGGTTTGCGGCACAGTCAGGAGGAGGAGTGCAGATCGTCAGCTCGCTCGGCGAAGGGACGAATGTGGAGCTGTGGCTGCCGAGCGCCGAAGGCCGGTCCACCGAAAGCGCCCCCTTCGAGCCGGGTGGATCCGTTTTAGGCCCGAGCCGGGCACGGATTCTGGTGTGCGATGACGATGGAGACGTCCGCGCGCTCGTAGGGACGTTCTTGCGCGATAGTGGTTATACCGTATGGGAAGCAAACAATCCCACCCTTGCCTTGCAGATCCTGGAAAGGGAGCGGCCGATCGACCTATTGCTCGTTGATTATGCCATGCCCGAAATGAGTGGCGCAGCCGTGATAGATCACGCGCGGACATGTCAACCCGGACTCAAGGGGTTGCTGATAACCGGGTATGCTGAGGTCCTGCGCACCGGTGGGATCGCCGGAATACCTGTCCTACCGAAACCGTTCAAGGTCGCTGAACTGAGCAAGCGGGTTGCTGCAATTCTGAATGAGTCGTCATCTGCCAACGGCGGAGGCAGCAACCCACTGCAATGAAAGACGTCCGTTCGGTCGACCTCTCTTTCGCGGACAGGCGAGTAGCAGCTAAAGAACATAGCTGGTCCGGTGCGAGTAACCGTTCACGCCATCGACGAAGATATCGCCGTCTCCAGGACTACATCGTGCACGTTTATACCAACGGCGGCAATCTCGGCGGCCTCAATGGCCTGCATACTCAGGTTCGCACGAGACTCGCCGCTGGAGGGGGGAGTCTGCTGCGAACTCGTCTCTGAAACCGAAATTCCCTGCTAGCAGGGAGTTTACAGGGAATTTCGTCGAATTGGGGCTCCGCGGCGCCCCAACGGCAGCAAAAACCTGCGTTAAACCAAGCCCTTACGGGCCAATTCCCTACGCCTCGGAACAGGGAATTTATTTCGTCCCAACAGGGAATTAAATCGGGCCATCAGGGAAATTATCCGCCTGATCAGGGAAGCCCGGGCTGGCCGCCCTTTCACCTGCGATGAGGGTAAACCGAGTGTGCGGGCAGTGGCGCACGATGAGCAGGGTGCCGGAGAGAAACAGCTTCGGATGCGCTGGCTCGCCGACCTGCCCGAAACGTGACCGAGGACCGCTTGACCCTAGGATCTGCCGCCCCGGAGAGAGCCGAGGTGACCGTTATATCGTGGGAGTGCGGGCTGCTGCCCCGCAACTCTTGACCGAGGTTGTGCGAGAGAAACTGGAGAGCTTTCGCCAGGTGGAACTCGATCTGCATCGGCAGCGCGAGCAGAAGGCGACGCGAGACATGAGCAGAACCGTCACCTTCGCACTGGATCAATCGTCATCGCGCCGATGCCGCCGCGAACTGGCGCGGGTAACAGTTGTTAACCGGCATATGACGTGCGAGTGTCCCAGGCGCGCGGGTCGCCGAGCTTTACGCTGCGGCTGGTTGCTGCTGTTAGTCCCCCCGTTAGTACTTGCCGGGGTAACCTCAACCCATGCGCCAGAGGTGCTAAGAGCCGGGCGATGGCAATTTACCGCCGAACCGCCAGCATTGCCATTCGGATTTTCGCTACCCTCGGGAGTCCAAGGGCAGCCCGGAGGCGCCAGTTTCACTAGCTGCATTGACCCTGCTCTTTCCGTACCGACCGATCCCCGCCTGGCATGCACGGTCGACGGAATGAACCGAAGCGGGACGACCATCACCTGGGCAACAACCTGCTCGATACTGCAAGACACGTTCCGCTCGGAAGGCGTCGCGCAGTATAGCGGTGATACGATGTCAGGAACGATGACAACCCGAGTGCCGGTGCTAGGTCAACTGACTCAGCGGATCTCTGGCCGGTACCTCGGTCCTTGCATCTGATGACACCGGCGCCCTCAGCGGTCGAGTTTGACCACTGAGACCATGCGACTGGCTCTAGGCAATGGCGGCAATAGGGCAACTCCTGCCTAAGCGCACCCCGGCATCATCGGCTGAAACGCGCCGAGAGCCGACATCCTTAACGTTTTGCTTTGAGAAGATTGACCGAAATTGTGAAGGGTTTCGGATGCCGGCCCGTCGTGACCTATCCACGCGTGCGGAGGGCCGGCGTCCGAAAGCCTCCAGGGAAGGAACCCGCGGTGGGCGGCGCGGGCGGTGGCCGTCTAACGGGTCGATGGCAGGCGCGACCCGCGGGTCGGGCGATCGGCTGTCGGACCGAGCACCCGCCCAGGCCGGCCTTGACGGATCCCCGAGTTGAGCCGATTACCGAGTTCGTCCCTGACTCGCCGCTGGAGGAAGGCGGATTCGAACCCTCGGTCCCGCACGGAGAAGGGCTATGGTTCGGCTAGCAGGGTGCTGAAAAAGGGTGGCGAAATTTGCGCATTGTGATCCCTTGGGGTGGGGGATGGGGGTGACGATGCGCGGCGACGATGCGATTTGCGGCAAGCTTTTCAGCTACATAGACCTTGAGAAGCGGGTTCGGGCGGATCATCCGCTGCGGGTGATTCGCGCAGATTGCCAACGCGGCGCTCAAATCGCTGTCTGGCGAGTTCGCCAAGCTGTATTCGCCGATCGGCCGCGAGTCGATCCCGCCGGAGCGGCTGATGCGCGCCTTGCTGCTGCAGGCGTTCTATTCGATCCGCTCGGAGCGGCAACTGGTCGAGCGGATCGACCACGACCTGTTGTTCCGCTGGTTTGTCGGGCTCGGCATCGAGGACCCGGTGTGGGACGCCACGACCTTCACCAAGAACCGCGACCGGCTGCTGGAGGGCGATATGGCGGCCCAGTTTCTCGCCGCGGTGCTGTCGCAAGACAAGGTCAAGGCGTTGTTGTCGAGCGAGCATTTCTCGGTCGACGGCACGTTGCTGGAAGCCTGGGCGAGCCTGAAGAGCTTTCGCCCGAAGGACGGCTCGGGCGAGCCGCCCGGCCCGGGCCGCAACGGCGAGCGGGACTTTCACGGCGAGCGCGGCGCAACGACACGCATGCCTCGACCACCGACCCCGACGCCCGTCTCTTCCGCAAAGGGCCGGGCAAAGAAGCGCGGCTGTGTTTCATGGGCCACGCGCTGATGGAGAACCGCAACGGTCTGATTGTCGGCGCGGTGACCACGCGCGCTTCGGGTCATGCCGAGCGGCTGGCGGCGCTGACGCTGATCGAGCCGCATGCCGACGACCCCGCAGCCGGTCACGCTCGGCGCCGACAAGGGCTACGACAGCGCCGATTTTGTGATGGCAGCTGCGCGACAAGGCAGTTACCCCGCATGTCGCGCAGAACACCAGCGGCCGCCGCTCGGCGATCGACGGCCGCACCACCCGTCATCCCGGCTATGCGATCTCGCAGCGCATCCGCAAACGCGTCGAGGAGGCCTTCGGCTGGGCCAAGACGGTGGCCGGCTTGCGCAAGATGCGGCATCGCGGGCTGCCCAAGGTCGATTGGCAATTCACCCTCGCGATGGCCGCCTACGACCTCGTCCGCCTGCCCAAATTGCTCGCTGCGGATGTTCCATGAGCCAGCACATCTCATCAGACCGTGTACCTTACTCCGTCCGACGCCCATGCACCTGCCGCAAACCCGCCCGCCACCGCAATCCGATCATCGCGGGAGCCAGAACGCGCCAAAATTCGGCATTTTTCAGCACCCTGCTAGGATAGGGACCGGCCCGGGCCCTACCAGGTTCGCACCGGACTCGCCGCTGGAGGAAGAAGGATCCGAACCCTCGGTCCCTGGTAAGAGGGGACCCTCGTTTCAAATTCGTTCATCAATGTCAGCGCGTAGGGAACACCCACGACGTCGCTCTGTGATCGCTGCCATCAGGTCCTTGATCCTGCGAGGTTTAAACAGGGGAACGGCGCCAATGAGGCCGGCTTCTGCGAGGCATTGTATCAAAAAACTGTTGGAAAGAAGCACGACCCCATCTAGCGTGCCGGCGCCAAAGAGCCGACTCTTACAGAAATGCGGGCGACACCGTCCGGCTACGAAGGTGTTTCGATACGCTCTCATTGGATAACGATGCGATTTCGCCCAGCTTTCACCGCAAATGAAAAAGGTTTCATGAGAACAGGACAAACCAAGCGACCGTATGGCCGCAATAACGGTAACAATCCCTCCCGTAATCGGCAACAGATACCGCAGCGGAGTCAGACCCTCGACAGTAATGGTCCGACCGTCAAAATCCGAGGCGCCCCTCATCAAATCGTCGAACGTTACATTGCCCTCGCGCGAGAGGCGTCTACGGGTGGCGATCGGGTCGCCGCAGAGAACCTTTACCAGCATGCCGAGCATTATCTTCGGGTTATGAACGCTGCGAACGAAGGTCATCAGCATCGTGCCACCCGCCCTATCGCGCCGGCCGATCCCCAAACAGAGATGTCGGAGGAGGAAACATCCGAGATGGTTGGTCCGGCGCGCGCCTCATCAAGCGATGGGCAGCCTTTTTCGGCCTGACTTATCCGTCGGACGACTATCGAAATTTGGTTCCGGTCGCGACTTCTCAGAAATTTTAGGTAAAAGCCCGTAGTTCGCAAGTTCTAAACAGTTCACGACGCGAACGAGAGATAGCACATCTCAAAGCGAAAGCCGCAAACTGAGGAGCCGCCCGCATGTCGGCCCGCATTCTTGTAGTCGACGACAACCTCCCGAACCTCAGAATGCTGGCGGATTGGCTCGCGTCCGAAAGCTATGTTGTGAGCACCGCCGTCGACGGATTCGAGGCGCTGGAGAAGATCGCGGCCGAACGGCCCGACATCGTCCTGCTCGACGTGGTGATGCCGGAGCTCAATGGTTTCGAGGCCTGCAGGCGCATCAAGGCCGATCCGGCGATAGCCCACACCCCGGTCATCATGGTTACGGCCCTCTCGGACGTCGATGACCTCGTGAGAGGCTTCGAGGCTGGCGCCGATGATTTCATCACCAAGCCCGTCAACGGCCTCGCGCTCATGGCGCGCGTGCGCTTGCAGCTACGACGGAAGCGGGACTACACGCACATCCTCGAGCAGTCTCGGACCGACCGGCTAACGGGCGCCTTCAATCTCCACTATCTCGAAGCGCATGTGCCGAGGCTGACCGCGCGCTGCCACGCGGCGCGCAAATCGCTTACCGTTCTCATGATCGATGTCGACAACCTAAAACAGGTCAACGACGCGCACGGCCACGCCCTCGGCGATCGCGTGCTGAAGGAAATCGTCAGCCGCACCACGTCCGCCCTGCGCCCGTCGGATCTGGTGGTGCGGAGGGGCGGCGACGAATTTGTTGTTGCGATGCCCGAGACGGATCTCAATGCGGCGCTCCGGATCGCCGAGCGCCTGCGCGGTCGAGTCGCGGACGCGCCGATTGAACATATCGCCATCACGGTCAGCATTGGCGCCGCCGCGTCAAGGCCCTCCGAGGAAGAGGAGCTAGACGCCATGCTCCAGCGGGCTGATGCCGCGCTTTACGAGGCTAAGAAGGCCGGCGGCAACCGCGTGATTTAGCCGTGGCGCCTCTTGGCACTGGCGTAATGCCCGACCCCGGGCAGGACCGCGAAACGGATAGTCCGCCGCGATGATGAGGCGCCGGCTGGAGCGCGAGAGCCAGTTGCTTTCCTCACCCCGGGTCGATGGGAACGAATGGGCGAACACCCGCGTCGGAACGATCCACACGGTTCAGGGACGAGAGGCCGACACCGTCATCTTCGTCCTGGGGGCACCCAAGGCTTCCCAAAACGGTGCGCGGGTCTGGGCCGCAGGCACCCCGAACATTCTCAATGTGGCCGTGTCACGAGCTAAACAGAACCTGTACGTTGTCGGATCGCGTGGAGCTTGGTCGGGTATTGGTCATGCTCGCGAACTCGCACAATCAATGCCGAACGTCCGGGTGTGATGATCTCGCCGATGTATTGACCTAGAAGTCGTGTGGCTCATACGTCCAGTTTAGTTGTATCGCGTCCCTGGGTTTACTCACGGTCGTCACTCTGACCCCTTTCGCTCGATCCCGGCGAGCTTCTCGAGCACCGCGCAAACCGCGGCGGTGTCCTGGCCGTCGCGGCCTTGCGCGACCCCTGCATAGTAGAACTGCACCGCGGCGGTGAAGAGCGGCGTCGGGCAGTGGAGGTCGGCGGCGAATTTCCCGATGATGTCGAGGTCCTTTAAATGCGTCTTCATCGTCGCCGTCGGCTCGTTGTATTGGCCCGACACCATCATCGGGCCACGGATTTGAAACATGCGCGAGGAGCCGGCGCTGTCGACGATCACGTCGAAGACGAGCGCGGGGATCTCTTCGTTCATTACTTCTTACCTTTGGGTTAGGTGTTGTTCAAGTTCAGGGCGGAGCCTATTGGGACTCACTGTCAGCCTCCTCCCGCGTGATCACAGCTTCCTGTTCTCGGAGCACCACTTTCTCCTGATGCTGCTCCGTTGTGCTCACGCGTCGCACCCAAATTTCTTCCTTGAGAACTAACCGCCGCTCGACAACGACGATTTCCTCCACGACCGGAATGATCGTGGTGTCCCCCTCCTGACTGATGGACGGCACGACTTCTATGGTCCGGCCGATCGGTACCCGTTCGACCTCGACCCGAACCCGGGTCAGCTCCTCGTCGATCAGCTGTTCCCGCGTCCCCGTTACCAGAGCGATCTGTATGTTGGCCTTTCTGATCTCGCGCCGAGAGATAGAAACCTCTTCGACATGAAGCGGAATCCGCAGATCTTCTGGTTGCCGCTCTTGATCGGGCATGCATTGCTTTCTGATTACGGCAGCACACATGATGCCGTGGCGTTCATTGGGCGATTTTTCAGGAATGTGCGGGTAAGATACCCACGGATTTCTGGCCGCCTCGCGGCCGCGCCCTTGGGCCGGTCCTTGATTAACAGAAGGTGTTGTTTAAGGTTCCTTCGACCGGTTCTCGCTTTTAACGTAGTGCGCCAACCTCCCGGCTCGATCAATGATCGCAATCACACCTGACCTGATCGTGCCGGCTGCTCCGCTCATCAAAGAAGGAGTGAATTCAGCTGACCGTAAGGAAGTTTTGGAGCCTTCAGCTGGTTGATGGCTTGGCTTTTGCCATAACCACCCTTACCTTACCGAGAAATCAGAACCGTCCCGATCTCATCATCAATCCGGTAAAGATCGCCGAGGCGTGTGGAGCGCGTATTTCGCCGCCTCCGGCACCACATTATGTCGAACGGGATTTTAGGTAGGGGCGCGGGCGCGCCCGAACGCGGGCGATAGACCGCCATAGCCGTGCCAGCCGCCCGACGCCCGATTGCGGCTGGCCGGGTCGATCGGTCATGGGGATCAGCTGCATCCCGCAAGAACTCTGCATGCTCGCGCTAATTTTAGGCGTCTGATAATCTCGTCAGGAACCGTAGCCATGCTGAGCGGTTTTAATTCTGCGACTCTCACTCCGTCCAGCATCAAGGGTTACATTATGGCGACGAAAGCGAAAACAAAGGCCGGCCGCGTTGCCGAAAGGAAAACCAGCCGCTCGCAGTCCCCAAATCTGAAGAAAGAGACTCAGGCCGTCTCCCCGAGTGCGATCGACCTCTTGGAGCAGGATCACCGGCAGGTCGAAGAATGGTTCGACGAATACGATGAGCTAAAGAAGGATAATGACCGAAAGGCGGAGCTCGCACAGAAGATCTGCTTGGCGTTGAAGGTCCACGCGCAGATCGAAGAAGAAATTTTCTATCCGCAAGCGCGCGAAGCGACGAAGGACAACGATCTCATCGATGAAGCGGTCGTCGAACATGCCACCGTGAAAAACCTGATTGCGGATATCGAATCAATGGAGGTCGGCGAGGATCTCTACGACGCCAAGATTTGGGTTCTCGGGGAAATGGTAAAGCAGCACATCAAGGAAGAGGAAGAGGAGCTTTTCCCGGAGCTCGAACCTGCCAAAATGGATCTCGATGCGTTCGGCAAGGAACTTGCGGAGCGCAAGGAAGAGCTGATGTCGCAAATGCCGGCCTGAACGAAAACCCCGGTTAAGCCTTAAAATTTGCGTTCCACGGAGCCCCGCCATCAGGCGGGGCTTTCTGCCCTGATTGGCCTGAAGCAACGCAGACGGACGACGCCGTGGCTATCCGCCCACTCGGGACGGGCTTAGGACAAATTTAACGGCTAAGCCGCGCGACGCACTGGGGCAATAGCCGTCTCGCCCGGGGGGGGGAGAAAAGATTTTCAGACGCTCGTCAGCCGTCGTTACCCTCGCGGCCTGTTCCCCGTTCGCGCTCCGCCATTAGCCCAAAGTTTTTACTTCGATTAGACGCATGTCATTGGCACCACGGAGAAATTTTCGCTGGGCGTGCTGTGTTACTGGCTACAGCTTGGTCGGATCGACACTCAGCGGGGTAAAGGCTTGGGCCTGGATTGGGGTTGGGGTAGCAACTAGGCCGAACTTTGACCATACTAGGGTAAAGCTGTAAGCTTGGTTGAGAGTGGTGGTCACTGGTGCAGGTGGCGAGATCGCGCAGCAGGCTGTGGAAGCTGTGGACCGGGCCCCATTGGCGGTGAGTTTGCTGGAGCGCTTGCGCAGCGCCGCCGGCGAGGACTGCGCGGGGGCGACGATCGAGGCGCGCTCGCGGGCGGCGCCAGCGAAAGCAGCCGTTCATCCGATCGCGACGCATTACGGCCGGTTGGTGAAGACGACGGGGGACGGTCGAGTTCAGCAGCAGCGTGGAATGCGGAATGTGGCGCAAGACTGTAGGCGCGACCGCCTAGCTGCGAAGTGCCAGCGCCTCGTCCCGCCGATGTCCAGCAATCGTAGCGGCCACCGCTGCGATAAAGGCCCCGATCAGCATCGAAAATGCCGTAAAGAATGCGATGGCGGCCGCTGTCTTGCGCGCCGTATCGGCGGCCTGGCGTGCCTTGGTTTCGGCGTCCTTTGCTTTCGCAATGACCTCGTTGACCCGCTTTTCGGCATCGGCCTGGCTAATCTCGGTCCGCGCTGAGACGAGCTGGGCGAGGTAGGTCTTATCCGATGCCGGAATGTCCCCATTCCGCAGCCCGGACAGGATGATGCGAGAGGCTTCGGCGCGGGTTTCCTGCGCGGTTGCATCGGAATCAGGATGGTCGGAGCGGAACAAAGTGTCGATCAAATAGCCCATTGGATCGACCCCGCCCGACTGAGCCGCGGCGGCACCCGCCCCCTCTGCCGCAGCGCTGGCGACCGAGCCTGTCGCGCGCACCACGTTGCCCACCGCAGACGAGGCCGCCGAGGACAGTGCTGCTGCCATGATCACAGCGGCAACGGCCCAGGCAAGGAAACCATGAGCGGTATCGCGGAAATAGACCTCGTCGGTATGAACCCCGACCCATTTGGTCCGCAGCCGGCCAGTGAGATACCCACCGAATGCGGCGGAGACCCATTGAACGACAACCAGCCACACGGCCGCGTATACACCAAAGGTGGTCGCGGAATGGCCGGAATCTGGCCACGGCGAGACCGAAGAGAGCCCTAGACCCGACCCAAGAGCGAGCAAGATCAGACCCACCGCCACCATCGAGAACGCGCCGGCGATTATCGCGGGCCAAGATACTGCCGACACTGCGCTTTCGGCAGCCTTCGTCGGTGGGAGGGCCACACGGCTATCACCGACCGGAATGCTCGTAGTTTGCATCGTCAGTCACCGCTCAATGCCACAGCAACAGCAGGAGAATAATGATCGGAATGGGTATGCCGAGTAACCACAATAGGATTGCACCCACGGTTGCGTCCTCCCAAGCTACACCGCCGTAAAACCACGCAAAACCAATCAAGTTCCGCAGATTGGTTAATAAATGGGCAGACGGGAACCGTTGGGACGCTATTACTGGTACGTACCCGGCGCCGGCCGAAGCCGTTTTCCCGTTGGCCGACCTCGATCGCATGCTGCCGCTTTGCGACAGGGTCGTTATCGCGGCGACCGTCGCGGTGGCTTTTCTCTCGGTGTTCGCCGGATCGCACACCGTCACCTCCGGACAGCAGCAAACGATCCTCGCCGATCGTGATTAGCTTGAAGACACCTCCGTTGCGAGGATGCACACCGGCCGGCCATCACAGTGAGTTGTGGAGAGCGCGGTAACGCATTTTTCCTCGCTTCCCGGGCGAAGGCCGGAGCCAAAGGAACTTTACTAGGAACCTTGAACACCACGCCTTGTTTGATTGACACCGGCCCAATGGCACCGCGCCGAAAGCGGCGGGTCGGTAGCTACCGAACATTTCTGAAAGGACTCATCATTCGGCGCCGCGGCCAAGTCTGTTGCCATGATTAGAAAGTACAACTCATGCCTTTTGGGAACCTGCCATTTATCACTTCGGCTCATCACCAGGCCGAATGACCCGCGACGCCCGACCGCTCAGCAGGTCGGCCCTCGCCTTTGGAGTTTCAATGCCTAAGAGATCACGCGGCGTCGCGCGGCGGCCCATAGCCCGCACTTCCGGTCAGTCCGCCTCTGCCGTCGACAAAGAATCCCTGCACGGCGAAACCGACAAGACATCTGACCTCGCGCTCGACACCGTCGAGCCTGGCGAGGTGATGAGCGGGAACCAGGGCGTCAAGATTTCTGACGACCAGAACTCGCTGAAGGCCGGACTACGCGGTCCGACGCTGATGGAGGACTTCCATCTCCGCGAAAAGATCACCCACTTCGATCACGAGCGCATACCCGAGCGGGTTGTCCATGCGCGCGGCGCCGCGGCACACGGCGTGTTCCAGGTGTATGAGGATCTGTCGGACCTGACGATGGCCGGCCTCTTGACCGATCCGTCGCGGCAGACGCCGGTCTTCGTGCGGTTCTCGACTGTCGCCGGCTCCCGCGGGTCGACTGACTGCGCTCGCGACGTGCGCGGCTTTGCGGTCAAGTTCTATACAGACGAAGGGATCTGGGACCTCGTCGGCAACAATATGCCCGTCTTCTTCATCCAGGACGCGATCAAGTTTCCTGACCTGATCCATGCGGTGAAGCCCGAGCCGAACAACGAAATTCCACAGGCGGCCTCGGCCCACGACACCTTCTGGGATTTCGTCTCATTGACGCCCGAAAGCGCCCATATGCTGATGTGGGTGATGAGTGACCGGGCCCTGCCGCGCAGCTTTGCAATGATGGAAGGGTTTGGTGTGCACACCTTCCGGCTGATCAACGCCGGGGGCAAGGCCCGCTTCGTCAAGTTTCACTGGAAACCGATCAAAGGCGTGAAGTCCCTCGTCTGGGATGAGGCGCAGAAGATCTCCGGCAAAGACCCCGATTTTCACCGTCGCGACCTCTTCGAGGCGATCGAGCGCGGCGACTATCCGGAGTGGGAGCTAGGCCTGCAGATCGTCGAGGAGGAGGACGAGTTCAAATTCGAATTCGACCTACTCGACCCGACCAAGATTATCCCTGAGGAACTCGTTCCGGTGCGCCGCGTCGGCAAGCTAACGCTGAACCGCAACCCCGATAACTTTTTCGCGGAGACCGAGCAGGTCGCCTTCCATACCGGCCACCTGGTGCCGGGGATCGACTTCACCAACGATCCCCTCCTGCAGGGGCGCCTGTTCTCCTATATAGACACCCAGCTTCGCCGCGTCGGTCCGAACTTCGCCGAGCTGCCGATCAACCGGCCCCTCAATCCCGTCTACAACAACCAGCGCGATGCGATGGCGCGGATCGTGATCAACAAGGGGCGGGTCTCCTATTTCCCGAACCGCCTAGGCGGCGGCTGCCCCATGCATTCGCCGGAGGCGGCCGACGCCTTCGTCAGCTATGCCGAAAAAGGTCGATGGTGCGAAGATCCGCACCCGCAGTGAAAGCTTCTCCGACCACTTCAGCCAAGCGACCCAGTTCTGGAACAGCATGTCGGACTGGGAACAGGACCACATCGCCGAGGCCTTCGCCTTCGAACTCAACCAGGTCGAAAGCGAGGAGGTTCGTCACCACGTGATGAACGAGCTCCTCGTCAACATCGCCGATGCGTTAGCAGCGGCGGTTTCCGCGCAGACTGGAATCGAGATCGCGCCAGTCGGCACCCCCGAAAATCCGACACCGTCCGCGCCGACCCCGTCGGGACCCCTGCGCCAGGAGGCGAAGGACCTTTCGTCGCCGGCACTCAGCCAAGACAAACCCGGCGATACGATCAAGGGCCGGAAGATCGCCATCCTCGGCGGCGACGGCGTTGATGCAAAGCAGTTGGAAGCGGTGAAGGATGCCTTGATGGCGCAGGAGGCGCTCGTCGAATTGATTGCCGCTCACGCCGGGATGATTACCGATTCCGCGGGCAAACCCCAGAAGGTCAACCGCGCAGCTCCCAACGCGCCATCGGTGATCTATGACGCTGTGGTCGTACCAGGTGGGGGCTCCGCGGCCGCGCTGGCGAAATCGGGTTTGGCAATCCATTTCCTCAATGAGGCTTACCGCCACGGAAAGCCGATCGCGGCGATCGGCGACGGCTCGCTCCTGCTGGAGGCTTGCTCACTGGGTGAGGCGAAGGCGCAGGATGGGGTTATTGTCGGCGAGGGCGCGAACGCTATCGACGGCCTGATTACCGCCTTGCTGCAGCATAGATTTCCGCGACGGCTCATCGCAGGTGTGGCAGCGTGACCCTCTGCACCTCTCTGCCGAGGAGGCTTTCAGCACAGGCCTCGTCGCGGGTCTCATATAAATGAATTCCGCCTGCCTTGGGCGAACCCCTTAGAGGGTACGCCATCGGAACCCCGGACAAGGCAAGCGGACCCTCCGCGCTGTTTAAGCGAATGCCTTGGATGTTTCGAGAAAGAACCGCAGCATCTCGCGACTTGCATCCGGCCCACGGGGTTCGGTGTAGGACCCGGCTCGGCTCCCACCCGACCAGGCATGACCTGCCCCATGCAATACCCACTGCTCTAGGATCGGGCACCCGCTCTCGTCCGCCTGGACGGTGCGCGTGTATTTGACCCCTCCTGCAGACTGGCCATGGCTGATCGTCAGCTGGAACTCCGCCGCCGCCTTCGACTGGGCGATGACCTGGTCCCCGTTCACGGGGCTAACCGTGTTGTCACGGTCGCCGTGAAACACGATGGTCGGCAAAGGACGTCTTGCGCCTTCCCTGAAAAGTGATCCGCCCTGCCGCATGGCGGTAAAGGCCGAAGGCATGTCCTTCGCGGCCCCGCATGCAAGTCCAGAATGGACGCAGATCGCTGCGTACAGGTCTGGATATGCAGAACCCATTATCGCTGCCGCAGCGCCGCCTGCAGAGAGGCCCGCGACATAGACGCGAGTCGGGTCGACGGCGACATCACGCATGATTTGCCGGGTGATCCCCGCGATCAAAGACGGCTCGCCCCTGTCTCTTAACTGGTCGCCAGCGCTGAACCAGTTCCAGCATTTGGGGGGATTTGCCGAAGACGGTTGCCTGGGGTAGGCAACCAGCAAGCCTTGCTCTTCTGCCAATTCGTTCATTTGCGTTCCCGCGGCGAAGTCGTCGGGCGACTGCGTGCAGCCGTGCAGCATCACGACCAGCGGAAGCGGTTCTCCTCTATAGCGGCTTGGAATATAGAGCTTATAGGTTCGGCGACCCGCCTCGTTCGTAAAGGTATGCTCCTCGAAACGGGCACCGTCCGGCAAAGATTCCTGCAGGTCCCGTGCGAGATGGCCTCGCCATCCCACGCGGACCCGGGCTGGAGCCCAGCTTCCCGAGGTGCGCGAGGAATCCGCGCATCGCCTTCGGCAAGTGCGGCAGGGGCAAGCCTTCGGTTAGGGCGGCATCGCTGCCGCGATGTGCGTCGAAGCTAGGTGCGATCCAATGACCTGAGCCAGAGCGTGGCGGCACCATGTCGATGAACTGCCCTTCTATAGACGCCGTTCTCCTTGACTTACGATCAAGCCCTTCCGGGGCTTTGGGCAACTTGGACTTCTGAGGCAGTCCTTGAAGGCGCGCCATCGCCTCTGCGATCCGCCCTGCACGGGTAAGCCGGGTTACCTCGGCCATGCTGGCGTTTAAGTTCAAAGTCATGATGGTGGTTCCTGTCTGGAGGGGGGTTCAACAAGGGACGAGCGGGCCCTTCCCGGCCTTCGGAAAGGGCATGGCCGACCCAGAGGGGTGAAGCGCAGAGCGGCGGGTTATCGGATGCGGTTGCTCAAGGCTGCCTTAAGCGTAGGACTCATGTGCAAGGCCCCGAGGACGTGGATCGAGGCGATTGTTCGAAGCGCTAGTTCTGGCGAAACGTCGTCGGCGATGCTGGCTAGGCCCAAGACCTGGATGTGAAGTGTCTCACCCGCGGCCCGAACGGCTTCCAAGTCTTCGCGGCTGTAATGTCTGAGCCCTAACTCAAGTTGATGGCGGGCCACGGACTGCCTGACCGACTCGTGTTGACGATCAAGCTGGTTGCGAATGGCTGTCCGGATAAAGTCGGTACGATTCGAATAGAACCCTTCCTGCACGAGGAGGTCGACATGACCAAGGTCAACGTAGCCGAGATTGATGGTAATCTTCTCACTATCGCTCGACCTGGGTCGAAGCTCGCGCACGTTGTTGGCCATCCGTCTACCATCCATAATACATCCAACAGGATGGTATGTTGGGCAGGTTAGCCGAAGTTTCAAGCCTCGAACACGCGCAGGAATGGCGGCATACGACAACCTACGAGCCACCGAAGCTCTGCGACCGCACCCAGGATAGCGTTTGAGGCTGGAGCTCTTGCTAATGCCTAGTTGCGAGACCTTGCCACGCGTTCGAGCCGCGCGGGAGGAAATCATCGTTTCTGCCTGCACCAGCCCGGGAGGGGATCCGATCGTATCCGAAAGGTAATAAACCCTTCGTTTTCTTAAGTGAGTAGGGGAAGGTTCATGTAAAAAAACAAAGCAAATCCAGATTTTTGTGAATCGGTACGATTTACAATTATTTACAGAATAATTCGTTGCGTACATCATGGATTTACAACGGCCCTATAAGCTCTCGCATCAACGGTCGCGATCCGCGCGCGAGGAGAGACAAATTGTACGAATTCCACCAACTCATCGAACCGCAGATCCCAAGACTGAGACGCTACGCGCGGGCGCCGACCGCGACCGGGCAGACGATCCGGTGCAGGACACGCTGGGCCGTGCGCTAATCAAGGAAAAATTCTGGCAACCCGGCACCAATCTTAGGGCCTGGCTGTTCACGATTATGCATAACCAGAACGTCAATAACGTCCGGCAATATATCCGAGAATCCGCAGTGGTCGATTTAGCGCAGATATCCGCGAAGCTGACTGCCGCGACTGATCCCACGGCTTCGCGCAAGATGTTTGAGCTCGAACGCGCGTTAGCCCAGCTTCCTCTGGAACAGCGGCAAGTGATCGTGCTCGTGGGCCTGGAAGGGATGTCTTATCTGGATGCAGCCGGAATTCTAACGATCCCGGTCGGCACGGTCCGCTTGCGCCTGTCCCGCGGCCGCGATGTTCTTCGCAGGCTTTTGGATATGGATGAACGCCGTATTCCCGCAGCTGCTCTGCCCCAGGCAGCCTGAGGCTCGTCGGCGCGGCACTGGACGAATGGATTTATTTCACCAACTGTCGGCCCGAGCCTGCTAGGTAACTGCAAAAAAGGAACTTGTCTTGCGTCCCGTCCTGCTTTGGTTTCTCACCAATCCGATTTCCGTCATCCTGCTTCACCGGTTCTACCGATGGCAGCGATAGAAAAACTCAAATCACTCGCCGGCCGAAAGGCAGATGATCGTCCCTCCGTCGCGGCGCCGATCGCGGCTTCGCCTGTTGAAGACGATCTGCCGATACCTTCCGATATCAATACGGTGTTCCTGGGTGGCCTTTTTCTTTTAGCGATGCTTGCCGCCTGTTATGTGGCAGCCGAGATCATCTTGCCAGTCGTCCTCGCCTTTGTGCTCAGCCTTGTTCTGACGCCGCGGATCCGGGTGCTCGAGCGGGTGCATCTGCCGCGCGGGGTTGCGGCCCTGCTCATCATCCTGGTGCTCTTTGGCACGCTAGGCGGGCTGGGGACGGCGCTGTCGGGACCGGCGGGCAGCTGGGCGCAAAAGCTGCCGACTGGAATTCCCAAATTGGAGGAGCGCCTAAGTTTTCTGAGCCGGCCAATCGCGACGTTCCAGAAATTCATTGATCAGGCCCAGGGCTTAACGCAAGGGGGTGAAGCCAAAGCCGTGCCCGTGGCGGTGCAAGGCTCAGGGCTGTCGAACCAACTGCTCAGCGGCACTCGCTCTTTCGCCAGCGGGCTCCTTGAGACGCTGCTTGTCCTCTTTTTCCTCCTCGTCAGCGGCGACACCTTTCTCAGGCGCCTCGTCGAAATCCTGCCGCGGTTCAAGGACAAGCGGCAGGCAGTCGACATCTCCAAGCAGATCGAGAGCGATGTATCGGCCTACCTGTTTACGATTACGATCATGAATTTGGCCGTGGGCGTGGCAACCGGCGCGGTGATGGCGCTTTGTGGGGTGGGCGACCCTGTGCTGTGGGGAACGGTTGCCTTCCTGCTCAACTACATTCCGATCCTCGGACCCATGAGCGGCGTCGTGATCTTTCTGCTCGCGGGCCTGTTGTCCATCAACTCGCTGTGGGTGGCATTTCTGCCGGCCGGGCTATACCTGCTCATTCATCTCATCGAAGGCGAGACGGTGACGCCGATGCTGCTTGCCCGGCGGTTCACCATCAACCCGGTGCTGGTCATCCTATCGCTGGTGTTCTGGTACTGGATGTGGGGCGTGCCCGGCGCGGTCCTCTCAACGCCGATGCTCGCGATCACCAAGATCATCAGCGACCGCATCCGCCCGCTGATGGCGTTCGGTCATTTTATGGAAGGGTAGAGGCTGGATGGAGGCTCCCCCGCTCGAGAGGCGTCTCGCAGCAATCCTCGCCGCCGATGTCGAGGGCTACAGCCGCCTAATGCACGGCGATGAAGAAGCGACGATGGCCACGTTGTCCACCCGTCGCGCCGTTGTCGACGAGCTCATCGCGGGTCATCGAGGTCGGATCGCCAACACCGCCGGCGACAGTGTACTCGCCGAATTCGTGAGTGTTCTTGATGCAGTCCGCTGCGCTATCGAAATCCAAGCGGCGCTTCGGGAGGCGAACGAAAGTGAGCCGGAAGGACGGCGGATGCCGCTTCCGGATTGGCGTCAATGTCGGCGACGTCATGGTCAAGGACGACGACATTTTCGGCGACGGCGTAAACGTCGCCGCCCGGCTCGAAGGGCTGGTCAAGGGCGGCGAGATTTGCGTTTCCCGCGGCGTCCACGATCACCTTCGCCATCGCAACGGCATGGCCTTCGAGGATTTGGGCGAGAAGCTGGTCAAGAACATCGCCCATCCGATCCGAGCGTTTCGCCTGCGCATCGGTGAGGATCTATCCGAGCAAGAAGCTGCAATCCCCGAGGCAATGGCTATTGCGTCCGATTTGCCTTCCACTCCGCCGGTTTCCGAACTGTCCGCAGATAACGAGGTTGCTCTGGAGCTCGCGCTTTGGGACAGCGTCAAGGACGGCAGCCCTGCCGAGCTCGAATCTTATCTCGAGCAGTATCCGGAGGGCACCTTTGCATCGCTCGCCCGAACGCGTCGCGATGCAGCGGCGCCGTCACCTGCCGACGCTGTGATGCCAGCGCCCGCGGATGCGGCCGCGGAAGGTCTCGATCTTGCCTTTTGGAACTCTGTTAAGGACAGCAATCGTCGCGAGGAGCTTAAGGCCTACGTGGAGCAACATCCGAATGGCCACTTCGCGGGTCTTGCCCGCGCCCGACTTTCCTCGCCAGAGGTCAGCTAGTAATTATAAGCAGTTTGCTCCGGCTATAAACCCGGATTCCGCAGGTTGCGCCCGAGGACCTGGAGCACCACAGTGTTCAATCAGGCGTCTCGCTTGTCTGAACTCACCACCGGTGAGCGCATGATCGCATCAAATCGACCCTTGCGGGTCTGACATTTACACCGGGAACCCGGTGCGGCGAGGTGAGAGGCGAATGCCGCTGCGGGCTGCTTCGATCATGTAATAGCGGGTCATTTGCACGATGTCAGTGCGCCAATAGAGCTGCTGCGGCGCGTTTTCGAGAAAATCGTTGCCGGCGAAGGCATAGCAGTATGTTTCAACAAAACGGCGGCTCGGATCGCCGGCAATCGGCGCATCGCGCCAGCCGAATTTCCAGCCGGCATGCTCGGCACCGATGCGCCACCGTTCGAGACGTACGGCCAAGGTACTGGCATCGAGCGCATCGAGTGCCGGCACGCGATAAACGACGACGAGCCGGTGAACGTTGAGCTGCAGCTGCATCAACAACTCCTCGCCGAAGGCGTTGATGAGAAAAGTAGCGTCGGAAGCGCCGCGCACATGGCGGATCTCGACGCGCGCACGCGCGACCGCTGCCAAATCCACATCGTGCAACTCGGTATCAAAGCTCGGCAATTCGTATTCGACGGCGCGGAGCGCCTCCAGCATCTGGCCGGTCAGGAAGAGCTCGGTCCGCCGCTGCGCTTCGCTTATGGTCAGCATTCGTTCAGGCCTGTCCTGCCTCCAACCGTGTCGGCCATTCTTGCCCCGCGTCTCCCGAGCGGCTTTGGCTGCCCAGTGGTGCTTTCGCGGACCGTCTGATGTTCCATCTCCGCATTGAGCTTGGCGCCGACTAGAACGACGATGATCGAGATCCAAATCCAGGTCATGAAGCCGATGACCGCGCCAAGCGAGCCATAGGTCTTGTTGTAGCTGCCGAAACTCGCCACGTACCATGAGAACAGGGCCGAAGCAGCGATCCATACGAACGCAGCAGATACGCTGCCCCAGGTAATCCAGCGCCATCGCGGCTCGGTGCGGCTTGGTCCGTATTTGTAAAGAACGGCCAGCGCTATTGTTACAAGCGCGAAAAGAATCGGCCATCTGCCGATTTTGACAACCAGAGCGGTCACTCCAGGAAGCGGAATGTACGTTAAAGCAACCGGTACAGCGACCACTGCTGCAAGTGTGAGCAGGATGAAGACAACTATCCCTAGCGTGACAAACAGCGTCACGGCATTGAGTTTGAGAAAGCTGCGCTTTTCCTCTTCTCCGTAAACGATGTTGAGCGCATCGAAGATAGCTTTGACCCCTGAGTTAGCGGTCCAAAGCGAGATCGCAAGGCTCACCAGAAAGCTGACGCCCAGTGTTGCCCCGCCCTGCGAGGCAAGACGGGTCATTTCGTCACGAAGAAGGTCGATCGCCCCGCCCGGTGCGACGTTCGCCATCGTGTCGAGATGGTTGGCTACACTAGCCGGGTCGGCGAACAGGCCGTAAATTGATATTAAAGCTGCGATCCCGGGGAAAATTGCGAGAAGCGCATAGAATGTGACGCCGGCGGCGACCAACAGGATGCGGTTTTCCGAGATGCCTCGGTAGACGCGCCAAAGAATATCTTTCCATCCCGAGGCCGGGATCTCCGAGGGGGTCTCTGCCGACCGGCCACCACCCGTCTCGCTCTGGCTGCGATCGCCTCTCGCAGGACTCGCATCTCCAGCCCGCCGCCGGGCAAATCCGAATGCGATAAGCAGAACGCTCAATCCGATCGCCCATAAAGGCGCGTGTTCCGTTGCCGTTACACCCACGCCCCCCGGTCTATGAACATCACTGCTCCTCATGCGCTTGCTCCATGGCACGCGCCTCCCGCCCGCCGGGTTCGCTGCGTCACCTTCCTTGTCGAACCCGAGGGGGCATATCGTCGTTCCAGCGGGGTGCTCCCGATCGGTAGCCGGCGGATGCATTCACCGCTTTGCCCGACGAGCTTCTTCCGGATCGATCCCGGTTTCCCGCCTTGTTAGCTGTGCATGCCGAAGACTGACGAACCTCGCGAGGCTACATCAGTAAGGTGGTTCGGCCGACACTCCAAACAGTAGCGACCGCCTCCAGGCGGCGCTCTGCACTCATTGGCCAGCGAAAACAGACGGAGTCTCACGCCCGGCGGATACGTCGTCGCCAGAGGGGTAACCTGCCAGAGCCGAATCGGCGAAACGAGGGGAGCGATTTAAGCGCAGCGATTAACGGAGCTGCCGCTCAGGCTTGCATTTCCGCCATCAGCTCTTCCTTGCGTTCTGCAAGGACCTTTCCGACCACGTCAATATCCATTTTGGCTGATTCGAGCTCCGGGAAAAGCTCCTCTTCCTCTTCCTTTATGTGGTGCTTCACCATTTCCCCAAGGACTCGAATCTTGGCGTCGTAGAGTTCCTCACCAACTTCCATGGCCTCAATTTCGTCGATCAGGTGCTTAACGGTGGCATGTTCCACCGCTGCTTCGTCGATCAGGTCGTTGTCCTTGGTTGCCTCACGGGCTTGCGGATAGAAGATCTCTTCTTCAATCTGCGCATGGATTTTCAACGCCATGCAGATCTTCTCTGCCAGCTCCGCCTTTCGATTGTCATCCTCGTTTAATTCATCGTACTCGTCGAACCATTCTTCGACCTCGCGGTGATCCTGCTCCAACAGCTCGAGTGCGTTGGGAAAGGCAGCTTGGTTCTCTTTTTTCCGATTGGAGGATTGCGAGCCACTCGATTTCCTCTCGGCAGCGCGGCCGGCCTTTGTCTTCGCTTTTGTCGCCATGCGTAATCCTTAATTCTGAACGCAGCGAGAGCTGCAGGGTTAAAACCGCTCAGCAGGGCTAGGGTTCCTGAAGAGGCTATCAAACGTTTAGGTAGCGCCGAAAAGCGGAGGGCTCCTTTGACCGAAATTGGCAACGACGGCCTCAATCGTCATCTGGGCAACGGTGAACGCCCGCGCGAAAAACGCGGCGCGATCGGCATCACCACTGGGGCGCGGTTGCGATCCCGATGTGCAGCAATCCGCGGCGGGTTAAACGAGGTGGGGAGAATTTGAATTGTGACATGACCCCGGTGTTTTCCCGCTCGAAGGCCACAAAGGTTGGAGGTTTCGACGACCTCAGCGAAACCTCAACCTCT
>CAVOWP010000029.1:0-119179 GCA_963700185.1 uncultured Alphaproteobacteria bacterium | reverse complement strand
CGGGAACCCGACGAAACGGAGCTAATAGCGGCGGATTTTCGCGAGGTAGTGGCGGATCACGAACGCCAGGAAGTGTTGCGTAACGAGGCGCATCGCCGTTCTACCGCGGAGCAGCGACGTCTCGACGTGGCGGAAGTAATCGATCACCATATCTCGGACGAAAACTAGCGCAGCCTATTGCACGAAGCGCGCCACGCGGCAGAACGCGGCGAAAAGGATTTCTTGCTGCTCCGTTTCCGGAGTCACCTGTGCAGCGATGTAGGCCGCGCAATAATTCTGCCGAGCCAAGCTGGCCGATGACATGCGCGCAACACCGATCTATCCCCGGTGGGAACGCGACCTAAAGGCGCATGGGTTCCGGCTCGGCGCCCGTGTCCTCGAGTTTCCAGGCGGAATGCCAGGCGACTTTGGGCTGTTTCTGAGTTGGGCACAGTAAGGGCGCGAGTAGCTTGCAGTCAGCTTGATGAACCGCAGCCTTCCTGCGCCGCTACTAGCCCGGCGAAGTAATGGACAGTCGTGAAATCCGTCGCCGGCTCGATTTCCTTAGCTCGCGGGCGAGCTCGCTGACGGAAGCGCCGGAAGCGGAGGCTTTCAGTCAGGCTGGTTTGAGCTAAATGAAGGTGTGGCGGGGCATCAGCCTTCTGCCTGCCTTCGGCGCAGCAAGTCTCACGCTGGCGCACTTCGTAACGGCGGCTGCATTCCGCAGGAAGACTCGCGAAATCTTCGCTCGGCTCGAAAATATGGCCGCGGCCGAAGTGCAAGCGGCTCCGGTCCCCGCGATCATCCAATCTTTCGCGAGCCGCGCGGTCGGCCGAAATCCGGTTCCGAGGGCCGTGTGGCTGTGTCAAACCGGCGAGATGCGCGCCGCGGCCGACTCCCCGTGGCGGCCGTTCACTGCCGAGCAGGTGATCAGCATTCCCCGACCAGCCTTTGCCTGGGTCGCTCGGATGCAATCGGTGCCGCTCCTCGCGACGCACATCCTCGACTGCTATGTCGATGGGAAGGGTCGGCTCGAAGCGCGGCTCTGCGGTTCATTGCCGCTGGCCCGGATGGCGGGACCCGAGGTCAGCAAGGGCGAGTTGATGCGGTACCTCGCGGAGCTCGTCTGGGCGCCGCATGCCATTCGTTACAACCCGCATCTGTCCTGGTGAGAAATCGATGCAAGCACGGTCGAAGTGTCCGCGCCTAACGCAAACGGCGAGGCACGGGTGCGGCTAATCTTCAGAAATTTTGATATCGCCCATATCGAATCCGACGACCGTCCGCGTGCAGTCGGAAACCGCATTGTGCCGACGCGGTGGCAAGGATGCTGCGGCGACTACCGCGAGCTGGAAGGCTGCTGCGTTCCGACCCGGGCGGGGTGAGCTGGTTGCTGGAGGATGGCCCGTTCGAATACTGGCGCGGTCAGGGTAATCGCATATGGCCTGAGATGACTCTAGGATTACGCCGCAAAAAAGCTGCCCTTTGACCTGGATCAGTGCGGCCGCGACCCGAGGGCACAAAATTCTCAGATGGATTGGCAGGTGCATTACCAGAGCGGTGATCGAGAATTTAGCGCGCCGGCGACGGACCGAAGCACTGCGATCGCCGTAGCCTGCATTCTCCTCCGCGATGGCCATCATGTGCTAAAGCTCCAATCCGCGACAGGCGAAACGATCGAGACGGACCACCTTAAGCGCCTGTGCGACCCGTGAAGCTTCTCCGCTGACGGGTTTCCCCGAAAGGCCGATCCATGGTATTTGAGGCATGAGATGAGGAGTTCGAGGGGCGGCGGCCCACGCGAACTTCCACAGAGGAGACAGTAAAGGGTCCGGGACCTGAATTCGACAGCGCCGAACCCGGGGCGAGGAGATCATCCGGGTTTCACCGACTCGCTCTATCGCGCGATCGTTGATACCGCCGTCGATGGCATTGTCGTGATCGACCGGAGGGGCGCGATCCGTTCGGTCAACAACGCGACCGAGCGGCTCTTCGGCTATGCCACTGCCGAGCTGATTGGACGAAACGTCAAGATCCTGATGCCCGAGCCCTATGCGAGCGAGCATGATGCCTATCTCGCCAACTACCTGCGCACCGGCCGGAAAAAAATCATAGGGATCGGCCGAGAGGTTGTCGGCCGGCGGAAAGACGGTTCGGTATTTCCGATGGACCTCTCCGTCGGCGAGGCGCGTGACGGCGACGAGCCGATCTTTGTCGGGATCATTCGCGACATCACCGATCGCAAGGCCGCCGAGCTGGCGCAGCGCGAGAGTGAGCTGCGGCTGCGCTCGATCCTAGACACGGTCCCCGATGCGATCGTTGTCATCGACGCACAAGGGAAAATCCATTCTTTCAGCCCGGCAGCGGAGCGGCTCTTCGGGTATGACAACGCAGAAGTGATCGGCCACAACGTAAATATCCTGATGCCGGCACCTTACCGCGGAGCACACGACGGCTATATCGAGCGGTACCTGCGCACCGGTGAGCGCCGAATCATCGGCATCGGGCGCATCGTGACGGGGCGCCGAAAAAATGGCGAGACCTTCCCGATGGAATTGCAGGTCGGCGAGTTTACCTTTGCCGGCGACCACTACTTTACCGGTTTCGTGCGCGACTTAACCGAACGGCAGGAAGCCGAACGCCGCATCCAGGATCTTCAGGCCGAGCTGCTGCATGCGTCCCGGCTCAGCGTCATGGGCCAGATGGCCTCGACGATGGCGCACGAGCTCAACCAGCCATTGACCGCGGTGACGAATTATCTGGAGACTGGCCGTCAGCTACTCGTCACCGGAACGGGTAGCCCCGAACGTCTCAATGAGATGATGGAGAAGGCGATCGCCCAGGCGCAGCGCGCCGGCGACGTCATCCGTCGATTGCGAGGGTTCGTTAGCAAGGGGGAGACGGAGCGCCGCCTTCATAATCTCAACCAATTGGTCGAGGAAGCTCTGGCCCTCGCCCTTGTCGGAGCGCGACAGCGCGGCGTGCGCCCATCGCTCGAGCTCGATCATGCGCTGCCGCCAGTACTCGTAGATCATGTGCAAATTCAACAAGTCGTGCTGAACCTGGTCCGCAACGCCGTCGAGGCGATGGAGCAGGTCGAGCGGCGCGAGCTGACGGTCGGCACCCGGGCGGTTCCTGAACAAGGGATGGCGGAAGTGATCGTTGCCGACACCGGCCCGGGCATCGCGCCGGAGTTGGCAAATCGCCTGTTTCAGCCATTTGTGACAACCAAGGCGACCGGCATGGGCCTGGGCTTGTCGATCTGCCGGGAGATCGTCGAAGCACATCACGGTCGGTTGACGACGGCTCCGGTGTCATCAGGGGGCACAGTGTTTCGCGTAACCTTGCCGATAGCGAGCCGAGAGGCGGCCGATGCCTCGTGACCAGTGCGTCTATATCGTCGATGACGATGAGGCAGTTCGTGATTTGCTTTCCGCATTGCTGGAGTCCAAAGGATATGCGGTGACGAGCTTCGGGTCGGCGCCAGAATTTCTGGTGACGGCCCGGTTGCTTCCTGCTGGTTGCCTGGTTGTCGACATCCGGATGCCGGAGATGGACGGACTTGAGCTGCAACAGCGGTTAATCCAGCGCAGCCTTGGCTTCCCGCTGATCGTAATCACCGGGCATGGCGATGTCCCGCTGGCGGTAAGGGCGATGAAGGCCGGCGCAATCGATTTCATCGAGAAGCCGTTCGCCTCGGAGGCTATGCTCGACAGCCTCGCAGCGGCGTTTGCGCGGCTGGCAACGCCAACTGGACAAGACCCGGCCGCAGGCGCGGCCGCGAGCAAGCTGAACCTCCTCTCATCGCGTGAGCGCGAGGTGCTCGAAGGGCTGTTGGCGGGGCTGCCCAACAAGTCAATCGCGTACGACCTAGGGATCAGCCCGCGCACGGTCGAGATCCACCGTGCGCGGGTCATGGACAAGATGGGAGCGCGCAGCCTGTCCGAGCTGATCCGTTTCGCTCTGGCTGGTGGCGTGCAGCCAACCTCTCAATGATGCGCGGCGATCGTTGGCCTTCCTATCTCGTTGATGGGGCCGCGGAGCTCGTCGTTATCGAAAGTACTTCTGGAAAGCGAAAAGCAAGCTATCGTTACCGCCAATGTCATCTTTCCAGGCCCTATGCCATTTACGGCGATCCCACGCGGCGGACCATTCCTGACGTCACTCAATGGCTCATCAGCAACGGGACTGGAGCGCGAGCCAGCAGGTGTTTCGTCACGCCGCCGAGAAAGCTCTGCCGCAGGCGACTGTGCGTGTAGGCGCCCATGACGATCATTGTCGCTTGCTGCTCGACCGCAGCCGATACCAGCGCTGCTCCCGTAGAGCTCTCGTCCCGCCGACGGTCAGCGCGTGCAAGGCCGCGTTCGCCTGCTGCAATCTCGGTAAGGCCGTTGATGCCGAGCAGCAACAGGCCGGGGGTCAGCCATCTATAGCCAACATGCAGGATCTGCAGCAGCGGCTCGCAGACTGTTCGCAGGCTGCGCCAGCGGGACAGGCGCAACGCGACGGCAACGCCCACGACCAGCGCAGCCCAAGGCGTCATCGCGGCATCCGGCGCAATCGCCCAAGTCAGCAAGGCCAACCCTGTCACGACGAGCGTGGCTAGGTCGAAGGGCTCCTCCGATACCGGGGGCGAGACCTCCGGGCCCGCTTTTGCCAGCCAGTTGCGCGTGAAGCTCGGGATGATCCGGCCGCCAACCAGCGAGATCAGCATCAGCAGTGTGATCGGCCCAAGGCGATTACCGAGCTGGACGTATCGGCGAGTCCGAGCGCGTCGAGGTGGACCAGCGGATTGCCAACCAGCAGCAGCGACGGCCAGCGAGCATCGGCAGGTTCCGCCAGTTCCTGGCCAGTAAGAATCTCCCGCATGACAACCGCGAGAAACGCGGCCGAGAAACAGAGATCGGCGACGGCGGCAGCGGGCGCGCCGATTCTGGCGGAGAGCCAAACACCAACCCGCCCGATCGCCCAAAGCAAGACAAGTGTCGCCAACGGCCTGCCTTGCAGCGGCATGCGGCCGGTCCAGTTCGGGATCGCGGTCAGCAGACAACCGGCGGCGGTCGCCGCGGCAAATCCGAAGACCATTTCATGAGCGTGCCAGATGAACGGCGCAAGCCGAGTCGGCAGAACGAGCCTCTCGGCATAGGTGCCAAGCCAGAGCCGGATCGCTACGGCAGCCCAGATAGGAGAAGGGTCGGAAACCGGCGGAGAACATCACGGCGCCTCTATGCGCGCGACTTTGCGGAACGGCGGTCATGGTTCGAAACGAAGCGAGCCTTTCTTGAGGGCAGGCGGGCTCGCCGCCCAACGGCTATGAACATATACTTGGTATGTATATTTTGGCCGGCAAGCGCACGCTGGGCGCTACGCTTGCTTCTCGATGTGCGCTTGAAGCGCGATAGCCTGAACAGCCACGTATATCATGCGCGGGCCGATGCTTTTGCAACCTCTGTGAGGTCTGAAATTGATCCAGCGCAATGCAGTCCGATCTTGCTGGCGTATTGGGAAGAGCATGAAAAGCGGTCGGGAAACTCACGGTGCTGAAGCGGAAGGCGACGATATGAACGTGTTTCAAAAGCTCATGCGTGATCACCGCATCTCGGAACAGCTGTTCGCGGAAATCGAGAGGACTAGCGACAAAGAGACGGAGCGCCGGAAACAATTATTTAAAGAGTTACGAGCCGGTCTCGAGGCTCACGAGACATTAGAGGAGGAGATTCTTTACCCCGAAATTGAGCAATCTCCGTCGACGCAGCTGGTGATTGGGGACGCTTTGGAGGCGCATGCCGAATTTGACGCCGTATTACAGGAAATATCAGAGATTCCGGCCAATAAAAGCGAATGGATTGACAGAATTCGTGAGTTAAGGGAGATGATATACGAACACGTGCGAATGGAGGAGGAAACCCTGTTTCCGGCGGCGGGCACGCAGTTTTCCGAAACTCGGGCGGAGGAACTCGGCCAGCAAATCGAGGAACGCACAAGAAATATCTGATCCTAGCCCGCCTTATGTCCCACCGGAACCGGGCTAGGCCCAGGAGGCCATCAGTCATGAAACCCGCCCTTAGCGCAGCGTCTCGATATAACCGATCAGATCGTCAATTTCGGCGCGCGTGAGTGCAAGGTTCGGCATCGCTCCATGCGGGTGCGAGAGGAACGCGCGCAGCTGATCGGCAGTCATGCCGCTGCGCGCAACTCTCTGGAAGCTTGGCGGGCCCTGTGGGACGGGACCGGTGGGATTCCCGCCAATAACGTGGCAATTGGCGCACCACTGCCGCGCGATTTGCGCCCCCTGGGCGGGGTCGGCATGGGCGGGTAGAACCGCAAGGCAGGCAAGCACCGGCAGAGCGAGCAGCGAGCAAAAAGGTTTCTGGAACATGTTGCTCGGCGCCGGCGTTCAGCTCGCGGCCCGTGGTTCGAGCGAGGCGGCAAGCTGCTTGGCCGCCTCGCTCAGCTCAATTTGGTGCTGGTCGTCGAGCGGGTCGCGGCCGGCCAGCGACCGTGCCAGCTCGGCCAGGATGTCAGCGAGGAGACCGTAATGCAAATGAACCACTGCCTCGCGGCGATCCTCGCCCGGCCGCACCAGCCTGATCGCGACACTGTCGGCATCGGCGTAGGCGTCGAATTGCGAGTGGCGCCCGAAATAGCCGATATAGGCTTTGTCGGCAAAATCCACCGAGACTTCTGCTTTGTCGGAGATTGGATGCAATGACATTTCTCTCGTTCCTTTACAGCAAGTAAGCTGCCACTGGCCGCATATGGTCTTCGACGCGCCGCACCCCCGGGATGCTTTCGGCGGCGACGACAAGCGCCCGCTTTTCCCGGTCGGAGTAATAAGACGACCACAAATGTACAACGCGGTCTTTCACCGTGATGTTGGCGGGGGCGACCTCGGTCCATTTTTGCGCCTTCAGCTCGGCCAGGAGCCTATCGCGGATCGCGCGATCATCGGCCTCGGCACCGCTCGGTCGTTCGTTAATCGTCATCGCCAGCGCCCGCACGAGGTTTGCCCTGCTGACGATCCCGACCAGCCTGCCGTCGAGCAGCACCGGCACGCGTTTGATGCGGTTCGTCTCCAACAGGATAGCGATGTCGGCGACCCCGGTTTCCTCGGTCACTGATATCACGTCGCGCGTCATGACGTCTTTCACACAGCCGCTGTGGGACTTGACGTATTCTCCCGCGAGCTGATTTGCCGACGCCACCATGTCGAGCCACCACGACCGGCGCCGCTCAGTGCCGGTCTCAGCGCGATGCAGCAAGTCGCCTTCGCTAACCATGCCGACCACGCGCTTGTCGCGATCGACCACCGGGACAGCGCTGATGCCGTGCTCGGCCATCAATCTGGCGGCTTCCTGCACGGAGGCATCCTCACCGACGGTAATCACCTCGCTCATCATCACATCAGCAGCTCGCATCGCGATACCTCCGTGTCGATTCCGGCAGTAATGAAACTACCGAAAGGCTGCGATCGCATTGCGCCAGATCAATCGGGCCTTTCGTCACCGTCATTCTGGCGGCGGCAGCTTTAGACTGGTTCAAATTCGTTCCCACAGGCCAGTCTCCTCGTCGAGCCGATCGAGTTCGAGGCCGCTGAAATCATATCGCGACACGATCCCGACGACTTTACCGGCGTCGACAACCGGCATGTGGCGGTAACGGCCGTCTTCCATTAGCCGCAGCACCTCGATCGCCGTCTTGCCGGGCGGCATCGCGTCCGGATCGCGCGTCATCACCTCAGCCAGTTTCGTTTCGCCCGCGCTCTTGTCCTCCGCCAAGACGCGGTGGACGGCGTCGCGACCGGTAAAAATGCCGGCAAGGCGGCCGTCATTCTCGATCACCAGCACGGCGCCGACGCGCCGGTCTTGCATGCATCGACAAGCCTCGCGGACTGTCGCGTCCGGCGGCAGCGTCAGCGGATCCTGGTTTCTCACAATGTCCGACGTTTTCCTCATGGTCATACCCTTTCCTGATTACGCACTATCCTCAGCCATCAAGTCATGGTACAAAACAGGAACATGCGGCTGTTTCTGCGGGTTCGAACGATGGCGCGCAACAAGGTGCAATTTCAAAAGGGGCTCAGCGAGGCCCAGTTTGCTGTTCTTTACGGAACCGAGGATCAGTGCCGCGAGGCGGTGATGCGCTGGCGCTGGCCATCCGGCTTTGTCTGCCCGGTTTGCGCCGGGCAGCATCACAGCTTCGTCAAGACCCGGGCGCTGTACCAGTGTACCGCCTGTCGACGGCAGACATCGGTGATCGCCGGAACGATTTTCGCAGCAACCAAGGTGCCGCTGTGCAGTTGGTTTCGCGCCATCTACCACCTCACTCAGAGCAAGGGCGGCATCTCCAGCATTGAGTTGGGCCGCCGGCTTGGCGTCACCCAGACCACCGCCTGGAAGATCAAGCACAAGCTGATGCAGGCGATGATGGAGCGGGACGCCACAAAGCGCCTGACGGGACGGATCGAAATCGACGATGCCTATCTCGGCGGGGAGCACAACGGCGGCAAGCGGGGCCGCGGTTCGCCTGGCAAGACGCCGATCGTGGCGGCGGTCGAAACCACCCCAGAGGGCAAGCCAATCCGCTTGAAGTTGCGCCGCGTGAAGGGTTTCCGCCGTGCCGAAATCACGACCTTGGCGCAGCGCAACTTCCATCCCGCCAGCACCGTTGTCAGTGACGGCCTGCACTGCTTCACTGGGGTCGGCAACGCCGGCTGCGTCCACCAGCCGATCATCGCTGGATCCGGTCGCAAGGCCGCCCTGAACCCTGCCTTCAAGTGGGTCAACACCACCCTCGGCAACATCAAGAGCGCCATCACCGGCACTTACCGCGCCATCCGCGACAAGCATGTACCCCGCTACCTCGCCGAATTCGAGTACCGCTTCAATCGCCGATACGATCTCGCCGCCATGATGCCACGCCTCGGCTATGTCGCAGTCCGAACCCCGCCGATGCCATACCGTCTCCTCAAGCTGGCTGAGGATCATGCGTAATCAGGTACCCTTTTGCGGTCGCCTGCCGCTTGCGAGCGTGCACCGTCCGGTTTTGCCGGCAAGTCGATCACCGCCAGCTCGATCCTGCCCGCATGAACGTTCCAGTTGGAGACACCTTCGAGCCTCGCGAAGCGTTTCTTCGCCACTTCGACCGCTCTTTCCGGACTGCGCGCAGCGCGGACGACGATCGAGCGCTGACAGCAGTGGAAAAGCTTTTCGTTTCGGGGAATGTCATTGATGAAAGACACGCGATAGCTAGGCATCTGTCCCGCTCCCAAGCCTACTATGAGGCGGCTTTATGGTGCACGGAATGCCGGGGGCGAATGATCTGGATCAATTTGCTGCGTTTCCGAGCCGGCCCGCTCGGCAGGTGAACACAGCTTACTGCCAGTCTGTTAACCGCCTGCCGACCACGGCTGTGCTGTGTCTTCGCGGAGCCCTTCTGCAGCTGGTGTTAGACCGTGGTCTCTATGGCGTCAGTGGGCCGTCTGCTGCATGATGCACATCAATGGCGGCGTACGGCTCGGAGGTACGGTGACATCGTTCTGGGCGGGTTCGTATCATGTCGCGGCGGAGGTGACATTGCGGAAGCGCAGGAGAGCAAGACCCAAAAATAATTCCCCGATCAGCGCGACGATTACGAATTGCCGCCAGACCACCGCGAAACCGGCGCCGCGATAGAGGATCGCCTGCGACAACGATACGAAGTGCACTGTCGGCGACGCTTGGAGGATTGTCGCGAGCCAAGACGGCATGCTCTCGAGCGGCGTATTGCTGCCGGACAGCATCGCCAATGGCAGATAGACCAACAGATAGAGAAGCCCGAGCTGCGGCATCGACCGCGCGACGGTGCCGAGGAAGAGGCCAATCGCAGTGGCGAAGAACAGATAGACTGCGGCGCCGACAAGGAACAATGGGATCGATCCGGCGATCGGGATACCGAGAAGCCCGCGCACCACGAAATAAAGCGACAGGCCGACCGCGACGATGATGACCACGCCGTTCGCCCAAATCTTGGACATCGCGATCTCGAAAGGCGAGACCGGCATCACCAGGAGATGGTCCATCGTGCCGTGCTCGCGTTCACGGACAACCGCGGCGCCGGCGAGGATGATCGCCAGCATCGTAATGCTGTTGATGATGCCCATGACACTCGTAAACCAGGCGCTCTCGACATTCGGGTTGAAGGTGATGCGGACGACCAAATTGACCGGCACCAATGGGGCGCTCTCCGACCGCGACAGGTAATTGGCGACCTCGGTCGTGATGATCTGTTGGGCATAACCGGCTCCGAGGCCGGCCTGTACCATCGCCGTCGCGTCGACGTTGAGCTGCACCGCGGGCCGGCGTCCGGCGAGGACATCGCGGGCGAAATTGGGTGGGAGGTCGACGACGAACGTATATTGTCCGGCATTCATTAGCGGCACGATGTCCGGTTCGGCGACCGGTTGCGGCGTCTGGAAATAGGGTGGCAGGAAAGCATGCGCGATCCGCCGCGACAGTTCCGAGTGGTCTTCGTCGACGATCGCGATCGATGCGTTGTTCACTTCCTGCGAACGGCTCTGCGCTTGCGCGATAATGGCCAGCGAGAACGCGTAGACGACCAGCCCCAACAGCACGAAATCGCGCATAAAGCTGCGCAGTTCCTTGGTACCGAGCCAATAGATGTTAACCAGGACGTGCCGCACGCGGATCGGCCTAGCGTTCCTGCTTGCGCAGCAGTAGAAGGCTCAAGAGGGTCAGTGCCGGAATGAAGACCGTGAGCGCGGCGAGTTGGTTCGCGAGATCGGAGAAGCCGAGGCCTTTTGTGAAGGTGCCGACGCTCACCGGCAAGAAATAGGTCATCGGAAACAGGCGGCCCATAATCCGCGCGATGCCGAAGAGCGAGGACACCGGAACCAGCATGCCGGCCTACATAATGGCGCATCCAATCTTATCCGCACCGGGACAGCAGAGGGCAGGGGCCGCGCCAAGGCCCAAGGAAAGCACATGGGCCGACCCCCCCCTTTCCCTGACACCGGCACAAAAAGAAAGAGGCGATCGAGTTCGCCGCGGAGAGAATTCTCCGCCGACGACCCCTTCCGCTCTACGTGATAATCCGGTTTATCGCGTTGAATGAATCAAGGGGAAATAGGATGCAAAGCGTATCGTGCTTCAAAGTCTTGCTCAATGTGTATCGGATACGCGTCTTAGTCTGCGGCCGGGCATGGCGAAGCCCTGCCGGACCATCAAACCGCGCAGGATCTGTTGTCGGCGTGGTGCTGGAGGGAGGAAGCAGCATGATTGAGCACTCCACCGTCGCCGTCCGGGGCGCCAACCTACATGTCGCGCGCGCCGGGCGGGGGCGGCCGCTGCTTCTCCTTCATGGCTGGCCGGAGTTTTGGTTGACCTGGGAACCGGTGATGACCCGCTTGGCAAACCGCTTCGACCTGATCGCGCCCGATTTGCGCGGCTTCGGCGGCAGCGACAAGCCGGAAGGGCCGTTCGGGCCGGCCGAGCAGGCGGAGGATCTCGTCGGGCTGCTCGACGCGCTCGGAATCGAAGCGGTCGGGATCGTGTCGCACGACGTAGGCGCGACGATCACGCAGACGCTGGCCCGGCGCCATCCCAACCGGATCGTCGGCTTGTTCTTCTTCAACTTCATGTATCCGGGAATCGGCAAACGCTTTACCGCGCCCACCCATCTCCAGCACGTATGGCACACCTGGTTCAACCAGAGCGACCTTGCGCCCGATTTGCTGGCGGCCTCACCGGAGGCCGTGCGCCGCTTTTTCACATTCTTCCTGCGGAAGTGGGCGCACCGGAAGGAGGCGTTCGACGACGCCGCGATCGATGCGTTCGTGGCCAACTTCCAGGCGCCCGGCAACCTCGCCGGCGGGTTTGCCCACTACCGCGCTGTTGCCGCCCAGCGCCGCGCGGAGGCATCCGACGATCCGCCCCCGCCGCAGCCGCCAATCCCGCTTCCGACCTGCGTGCGTTGGGCGCAGTGCGACCCGACGCTGCCGGCGGAGTGGTCCGATCGGCTGGCGGAAACCTTCCCGAACCTCGATTTTGCGCCCTTCCCGGACGCCGGCCACTTCCCGCACCGTGAGCAGCCGGACCGCGCTTCTGCCGAGATCGGAACGTTCTTCGAACGTCTGAGCGCGCCGGACTGGCAGGCGTGACTGCCGGCGCTTCGGCGGCCGAACGCGTCCGGCCCGGCACGCGATGGGTCTTGCTCGCGGTCGGGTTTCTGTGGGTCTACAACGGCGTCAACTTCCTCGCCTTTAAGGTGGGCGTAGACGCGTTGCCCGCGGCGTTCCTGGCGGCCACCCGTTTCACCGTGGCGGGCATCGTGCTGCTGCCGCTGGCAGTGTGGCGCGTCCTAGCGGACGAGCGTCCAGACGCGCCTTCCCTGCTCACGGCGGCGCTGCTGGGCATCGTCATGCTTGTTGGGGGCCAAGCCCTAGTGATTTGGGGCGTAAGCTATCTGCCGGCCGGCGAGGCGTCGGTGTTCGGGTCCACGCCGCCGCTTTACCTGGCGCTGTTCGCCTGGTTCGTGTTCCGGCAACCGCTCGACCGGCGGAAACTGCTGGGCGTCTGCGTCGGCTTTTTGGGAACGGCATTGCTGGGCTGGAGTTCGGCGTCGGGCGGCAGTTTTAGTCCGAAGGGCGCGGCGGCCATTCTGTCCGCGACGGCGTGCTGGGCCGCGGGATCGCTGGCCGCGACCCGGGTTACGCTGCCGCGCGACCCGTTCTTCAACCTCGCAGTGCAGCTTGTGACTGCCGGCTTGTTGCTGACCATGTTGTCCTGGCTCACCGGCGAGGCCGCAAGCGTTCGGCTGGCGGATGTTCCGGCTCGTGCTTGGGCGGCGCTGGCGTTCCTGACCATCGTCAGCACATTGCTCGGCTACGGCGTATTCAGTTGGGTTAACCAGACTGTCTCCCCCACGCTGGCGAACAGCTACAATTACGTCGCGCCGGTCATCACCCTTGTGCTCGCGTCGCTGTTCCTTGGCGAACGGCTGAACTGGTCCAAGGCCGCCGTCGCGTTGGGAGGCGTGGCGCTGATGGTGAGCGGCAAGGCTTCCAGCCGTCCGGAAGCGGCATGACGCCGTTCAGTGTCGCTTGGAGCGATGCCGCACTCGACGGCCTGCGCGCGCGCATTCGCGCCTACCGCTTCCCCAACGCCCCCGAGGACGCCGGCTGGCGCTATGGCTGCGACCCGGCGTTCCTGCGCGCCTTGTGCGCCTACTGGGCGGACGGCTTCGACATGCGCGGGGCCGAGGCATTGCTCAACCGCTACCCGCAGGTGACCCACCGTGTGGAGGGCATCGACCTCCATGCGATGCACGTCGTCGGGGAAGCCGGCGGGCGGCGTCCGCTGCTGCTGACCCACGGATGGCCGGGCTCGGTGTTCGAGTTCTGGGAGATAGTCGAGCCGCTGGCGTTTCCGTCCCGCTTCGGAGGACGACCGGACGACGCGTTCGACCTGGTCATCCCGTCGCTGCCCGGCTTCGGGTTCTCCGGAAAGCCACGCACGCCAATTGGCGCCCGCACGACGGCGCGCCTGTTCGACACGTTGATGCGGGAGGGCTTCGGCTATCCCCGCTATTTCGCTCAGGGCGGGGATTGGGGCGCGGCGGTCACGGCCTGGCTCGCGCTGGAGCACGCCGGGTCGGTGTGGAGCATCCATCTTAACTCGGTGCTGGTGATGCCAGCTGGCGAGCCGCACACCGAGGAGGAGAAGGCTTGGCGCAGCACCCGCGCCGCCGCTGAGGAAGCGCTTGGCGGCTACCAGGTGCTGCAACGGACCCGGCCGCAATCGCTCGCCTACGCCATGGTGGACAACCCGGTCGCGCAGGCCGCCTGGATCGTTGAACGCCTGCACGACTGGGCGGACCTGCGGGAGCGCCTGTTCGACGCGGTGTTCACGCGTGACCAGATCCTGACGGAGGTAATGATCTACGTGATGAACGACGCCTTCCTGACGGCAAGCTGGTTCTACGCGGCGGCGCCGGCTGAAGGTGTGAACCTCATGCCGGAGGGGCGACGAGTACGCATTCCGACAGCCGTGGCGGCGCACCCGGATCCGCGCGCGCCGTTTCCGCCGCGCTCGTGGGTGGAGCGGGGCTACGACGTCGTGCGCTGGACCGACCTGCCGGGCGGCGGGCATTTCGTCGCGATGGAGGTCCCGGACCTGTTCGTGGCGGACGTGCGGGCGTGGGCTCGCGGCATCCCAGCTCACTGAGTGCCGCCAGCTATGCACGCTCACCATATGAGCGGGGCGTACCAGTATTTTCTTGTCCAGGTGTGATCTGCTTCCCCGATGAGCGAGACGCCGTCATTGTAGATGCGCCCGTTCCAGTCCAGGTGCAGGCACTTGCCTTTCATGATCCCAACCTGGGGATCGAAACGCCTTTGGGCAGATCATCCGTCTTCGACTCTGACGACGCGGAAATAGAAAGCGGCTGGCGGATCTGCGCCAGCCGCCCTGCCCCGCTTCTTTATTCTTGATAACCGATTTTTTCGGGAACGAGCTCATTCCCTCGCCGGGGCGGGCCGCCAAACCACCCAATGCCGCCAGACCGCCAGACCTTCACGGCCGAGATCCCGCTGGTGTGGGACTTCGCCCCGGACACTATCCTGTTACATTGAAACTGAGACACTACCGCCGGATCATCGATCCCTCGCAATCAAGGGCGAAGCGTTCGCAATGCGTCAACCAAGCTCGAACTTCACAAGCCGATAAATAGGCCATCGTTGGCACGGCCTCGCGCATAGACCGCCGCCTGCGCGCCCGATCGACCAGTCATCTTCGCATTCGTGCTTCCGCCGCCGCTGGGCATGCTGACATGACGGCAAAAAACGCACGATCGCTGGGGTTCGGTTTGGTGGAAAATCAGGACGTTACGGCGGAGCATGGGAAAAGGTATCCCGTGGCTGACGTCATAATCCCTTTGATTTGGCTAGATTGTATTGCTATATGGTGCCGATCGGCTAGCGTATGGCTAGCAATTGGTTGATTTTCGGAGACTCAAAATCGCCACCTCGACGACACAGCCAGCACCGAAAAGTCACGGTCGGTTTGGCCCATACTCGCGCCGCCTTCGCCGCGGCGCCATTCGCGATTCGGTGGACGGCCGCTCTACGGTCGGGCGCTACATCAGAGATTTGGAGCGACAGCTTCTCGATCACTTGACGGTGATCGACGCACAGTCGGCACCCGCGAGCACCACGCAAGCGCCCGCCGGACGAACATTGTCCATGAGGACGGTCGAAAGGAGCGCGGCGACAGGTATGTTGCCCGCAGGAAGCGCGAAACGGCGGGGAGGGGCGCCAGCACGGCGCGGTAAGCCAAGGTGACTGCCTGACAGCACAGGCGAGCCCGGCTTCGGCCGGGCTTTTTGTTTTCCGCATGCCGATCGGGGCGGTGATGATTGGGACCCCCGTCGCCAGGCGGGGCTTCCGGACCTCGCCGGGAAGAGGCTCAGCGGACCGGCGGGTCGCCGATATTGGCGTGAAAGATCGGCTCGCGCCCTTGAGAATGCGCGTGATCGCGGAGAGCGCGCAGCAAATCCCGCTTCTCGGGGGCACGGCGCGACCCATCATTTGCCGGCACGCGCACTTCCCCGATCTCAGCTTTCCGCTGAGCGAGCCAGCGCGCCTGATCTTGAAGCGACCGCATCATGATAGCTGCGCCTTCAAACTCGCGAGGGACCAATCGCCGATAGTCTGATCGCGTATCCGGCGGTCAAGGTATTCCTCATCGGGTTCGTGCGCAAGTTTGATAGCGCGATCGCTTGATCGAGCATTTCCCAGCGCGCATCCACGGTATATTGGCCGAGGCGATCGGCGATCAAGTCCTCTATCGGCAGAAACGCGACCCGCTTACCCTCCGCGATTTCAACGGGTCGTATCCGATTAGCGTCGCTCCCCGGATACAAATAGCCGCTGATCACCTCGACGGCGATGCCGAGTTTCGGATGTAGAAAGCTTTTCATCAATCTGCCGTGCCGCCGCTCCTCCAGGGTAAACCCATATCGGGGCAGAACCTCCTCGAAAACTTCGTGTTCGGCGATTACAAGGTCGAAGTCGCCGGAGACAATGTCGCCGCCCGTGTAGAACTCCACTGCGCCGCCGCCGACGAGCACGGGGCGCTCGCAACCTCGCGCAACCACGTCTTCGCAGACTTGGGCGAGCAACGACAAAGCCTCGATATATTCCGGCCGAAAACTCATGGTCCGCCTAGCCTACCGTCGCTCGGTCCCGCTCACCACCATGTCGACGCGGCGGCTGTTCGCTTTGATGATCTCAGAGAAGCTCCCTGATGATCTCGGTTAGCTCTTTCTCCGATAGGTCGATGTTCATGTTCGGACCCCTGCCGGATCGCCGCGTTTGCTGTCGCTAGCCAGTTTGCTAGCCAGTTTTTCCCGTTTTTCGATTTTCATCGAGCTAACCATTTGATTTTATTGGTAGCGGGAGAGGGATTTGAACCCCCGACCTTGGGATTATGATTCCCCTGCTCTAACCAGCTGAGCTATCCCGCCACAGGGGCTCGGATATAAGAGGCGGGCGCTGATGGGTCAAGCTGGGCCGGCGGATCCAGCCGCCGCCGAGCACCCGGTCGCCGTCGTAGAGCACAGCCGCCTGGCCCGGCGCCACCGCACCCGCCGGCGCGTCGAGAACGAGCTCGGCCTCCCCGGTCTGCGAGCCGAGGTAGAGCCTCGCCGGTACCGGCGTCTGCGTCGAGCGAAGCTTCGCCGCCACCGCCATGCCTTCGGCCGCCGGCGCGCCGAGCCAATTCAGCTCGCCGAGAAAAATTCGGGTTTCGGCCAATCCGGCTCGCGGACCGACGACCACGCGCCGCCCTTCGGGCTCGATCTCCAGCACATAGAGCGGCTCGTCGGTGGCGATCCCGAGCCCCTTGCGTTGCCCGACCGTGAAAAGGGCGATGCCGTTGTGCCTGCCGAGCACGCGGCCGCTGCGGTCGACGATGTCGCCCGGCTCCCGAGCCTCGGGCCGCAGCCGCTCGACGAGACGAGCGTAGGATCCGCTCGGCACAAAGCAAATGTCCTGACTGTCGGGCTTGTCCGCGATCGGCAGGCCGAAATGCCGCGCCAAGGCACGCGTTGTCGTCCTTGGTGAGATCGCCCAATGGAAACCTGCAGGAACTCGAGCTCCTCTCGTCTCGTGGCGAACAGGAAATAGCTCTGGTCGCGCGCCGCGTCGCATGCCCGATGGAGTTCGGGCCCCTCCGGACCGGCAACCCGGCGGGCATAATGCCCGGTTGCCAACGCCGAGGCGCCGAGATCCCGCGCCACACTCAGCAGATCGCGGAACTTGACCCGCTGATTGCAGCGGATGCACGGGACCGGCGTCTCGCCTCGGGCGTAGCTGTCGACAAAATCGTCGATGACCGCAGCCCGGAAGCGGCTCTCGTAATCGAGCACATAATGGGGAATGCCGAGGCGCTCGGCGACCCGAGAAGCATCGTAGATGTCGCGGCCGGCACAGCACGCGCCACTGCGCCCCGCGGCCGCGCCATGGTCGTAAAGCTGCAGAGTGATGCCGACAACTTCAAACCCGCGCTCGACCAGCAGGGCTGCGGTCACCGACGAGTTGACCCCGCCGGACATCGCGACGACCACCCGATGGCTCGCCGGGTCGCCCGGCAGATCGAGGTTTGGCAGGCTCACGACTTCGCCTCCAACCCCATCTGCCAAAAATCCGCCTCGAGCCGGGCGGCGGCCGCGAAAGTTCCGGCGAGAGAGGAGAAGCGCCCCTCACCGCCGCGCCGCGCAAACTGCTCGTCGAGCGCCGCTGCCGCCTCGCTGGCCAGGTCCTGGTAATCCGACCCGGCATACATTTCGAGCCATTCGCGGTAGGGGTTGCCTTCGAGCCGGGACGCGGGATCGCCGATACGCTCCGCGGCGATCACGGCATAACCGACAATGCACGGTGCGAGCGCCACTTCGAGGTCGAGCCGGTCGCCGGCGAGACCGCGGTCGAGCACAAAGCGGGTATAGGCAATGGTTGCAGGCGCCTCCGGCTCGCCGGCCATCGCCGCTTCCGACAGCCCCCAGCCGCGGCAATAGTCGATATGGAGCCCGATCTCGACATCGAGGGTGGCGGCGACGAGGCGCTGCGCGCGGCGCATTTCGCCGAGCGCATCGGATTTGTAGATCGCCAGGCCCCAGGCACGCGCGAAATGGATCAAAAAGAGATAGTCCTGCACCAAATAGCGTCGGAAGCACGCCTCGGGCAGCTCGCCGCTGGCCAGCAGAAGCACAAACGGGTGGCGGATATAGGCGCGCCAGTCCCGATCGGACGCCGCGACCAGACGCGCGAAAAGGGCTGGCTCGGCGGTCATCGGCCGATAACCGAAGCTCAGCTGAGCAGCAGGTTGCGGGTCGCCGCGGGAAGCTGCACCGTCAAACCGTCCAGCTCCTCGCTGATGACGATCTGGCAACCGAGGCGCGACGTCACCGTGAGATTGAACGCCAGGTCGAGCATGTCCTCCTCGTCCTCGCTCGCCTCGTTGAGCAACTCGTACCACTGTGGATCGACGATGACATGGCAGGTCGAGCAGGCGAGCGAGCCTTCGCAGGCGCCTTCGATGTCGATGTCGTGGCGGCGCGCGATCTCGAGCACCGACATTCCAACCGGCGCATCGACCTCGCGCCGGGTGCCGTCGCGCTCGATAAAGGTCATCTTCGGCATTACTCGGGCCGCGGCGCCAGGTCTTCAGCGAGAATTGCCGCGGTCAGCACTGCGCTCGCGCCGGCCGGCAGCTCGGCCTTTCGAATAAGGCGCAATACCGTCAGCCCCGCCGCTTCGGCAGCCTCGCGCAGTTTGTTTGGCAAATCGGCATCGGCTAACGCGCCGAGGACGACCACGGCATGGCTGACCGGGCGAGCCAGCGCGCGTTCGGCGCGGATTCGCGCCGCTTCGAACAACTCTTGCCACTGTGCCTCTCCGGCTGTGGCATCGGGCACCGCCAAGGCGCGCTCGAAGCCTTCGCGATCGCGAAGAACGACCGCATTGCCGCCCACCGAGAAGGCCACCTCGACTTCCGCGCCGCCCGCGTCAATGCCGATCGCGGCGCCCGGTGCGCTCGGATCGGCCGGCCCTCCGTCCGGCTCCTCGATCTGGAACAGCTTCACGCCAACCCGCTGCGCGCGGCCCGCTAAATGTGTGGCCCGTTAAACGTGAAACAACTCGCCGCAGCCGCAACGTCCCTTCTCGTTGGGGTTGCGGAAGGTAAACCCGTTCTGCAGCTTCTCCTCGACGTAGTCCATTTCGGTGCCGAGAATGAACATGACCGCTTTCGGATCGACCAGGATCGTCACGCCCTTGTCTTCGACGACCTCGTCGAACTTGCCCTTCTCATCGGCATATTCGAGCGTGTAGCTGAGGCCCGAGCAACCACGCGACCGCACGCCGATGCGAACTCCGACCGACGGCTTGCCGCGCTTGGCGAGGAGCGCCTGGATGCGCTGCGCCGCGGCGTCCGTCACCGACAAGGCCTGCTTTCTCGCCATCACTCGATCTCCGACCGCGAATTTCTAACACCGGCATGAATCAAATCCCGATCGATTATGTGGGTATGCCCCCCTGCCCTGTCAGCCGGCTCGCGGCCGCCGCCAGCGCATCCGCGGCGAAATCGGCCTCTGCCGCCGTCGTGAAGCGGCCGAGGCCGATACGGATCGAGGCGTTGGCGAGCGTATCCGGAAGCCCGAGCGCGCGCAGCACATAAGAGGGCTCGACCGACGCCGAGGTGCAGGCCGAGCCGGTCGAGATCGCGATGCTCGGAACAGCCTCGATCAAGGTCAGTGCCGGGATCTCGGCAAACGAGAGGTTGAGACTGCCGGGCAGCCTTTGCTCGAGGTCGCCGTTGACGCGAAGCCCGGGGACGCGTCGAGCGAGGTTTCGCAAAAGGCCGTCTCTGAGGCGCCGGAGCCGTTCCGCTTCCTCGGTCATTTCGGCGCCGGCGATCGCTGCCGCCCGGCCGAGCCCGACGCAGAGCGGCGTCGGCAAGGTTCCCGAGCGCAGGCCCCGCTCCTGCCCGCCGCCATCGATCAGCGGCAGCAGCCGCACCCGCGGCCGGCGCCGGATGTAGAGCGCGCCGATTCCCTTGGGCCCGTAGATCTTGTGGCCGGAAATCGACAGCAGGTCGATCTTCATCGCCCCGACGTCGAGCGGGATCTTGCCGAAGGCCTGCGCGGCATCGGTGTGGAACAGCACACCCTTGGAGCGGCACAGCGCACCGATCTCGGCGAGTGGCTGGATGACCCCGATCTCGTTGTGGGCGGCCATGACCGACACGAGGAGCGTTCGCTCGGACAGCGCCCCTTCGAGCGCGGCAACCGAGACGAGACCGTCCGGCTCGACGGGGAGATAAGTGACCGCGAAGCCTTCCCGCTCCAATCCCCGGCAGCTTTCGAGCACGCATTTGTGCTCGGTCTGCAGCGCCACGATGTGATCGCGCACCTGCCCATTCTGCGGGTGAGCGCGGGCGAAATGTGCCGCGCCCTTGATCGCGAGATTGTTCGCTTCGGTCGCGCCCGAGGTGAAGACGATCTCGCGCGGATCGGCTTGGATCAGCGCAGCAATCTCGCCGCGGGCGCGCTCGATGGCCTCGGCGGCGACACGGCCATAAGCGTGGCTGGTGCTGTGCGGGTTGCCAAAATGCTCGGTGAAGTACGGCAGCATCGCCTCGAGGACGCGCGGGTCGAGCCGGTGTCGTCGATTGGTTGTCGAGATAGATGGGCGGCGTGTTGACCACCGGCTCGGAGGAAAGCCGCGGGCGCGGATCGGCAAGCATCGACGTCATGCCGCGCGCGCCCCTTCGGCGAGACCGCGGCAGCGCCGGTAGAGGGCGGTCCAAGCCCGCAGAAAATGGTCGATCTCGGCCTCGCTCGAGCTCCAGCCGAGGCTGACCCGGATCGTCGAGGCAGCGATCTCGGGATCGACCCGCATCGCCGCCAGCACGTGGCTCGGCCCAACTTTGCCCGAAGAGCAGGCGGCGCCGGCACTGACCATGACGCCGTCGAGATCGAGGGCGACGACCTGCGTCTCGGCGGCGACGCCGGGCATCGCGATCGCCGAGGTGTTGGGCAAGCGGGGTGCTGCGGCGCCGAGCACGACGGCACTCGGGGGCGATCGCGGCGATCTCCGCTTCCAATCCGTCGCGCAATGCGGCGACCCTTTCATAAACGGCTAGTTCTGCTGCGGCAGCGGCGGCAGCGGCGGCGAAACCGGCGATCCCGGGCAGGTTCTCGGTTCCGGCACGGCGTCGGTGCTCCTGGCCGCCGCCGCGCAACAGCGGCGCCAGATCGACCCCGCCGGTCACAACTAGGGCGCCGACCCCCGGCGGGCCGCCGATCTTGTGTGCCGACAATGTGACGAGATCGGCGCCGATCGTGCCGACCTCTAGGGCGACCTTGCCGGCAGCCTGGACGGCGTCACAATGGAAGATGGCGCCATGCCGACGCGCAATCGCGGCGATTTCGGCTATCGGTTGGATAACGCCGGTCTCGTTATTGGCGTACATCACAGACACGCAGAGCCGGGCGCACATCGGCGCCGAGCAGCCGGTCGAGTGCGTCGAGAGCGACGATCCCGTCGGGACCGACCGGAATGATTTCGGCAGCAGGAACCGCGTAACGGACCGAATCGTGCTCGACCGCCGAAACGAGGACCCGCTCGCGACCGGCACCGAGCAGGGCAAGGTGATTGGCCTCGGTCCCGCCGCTGACGAAGACCACGCCGCTTGGATCTACATCACCGAGCAGACCCGCCACAGCCTCGCGGGCGCGCTCGATGATCTGGCGCGCCGCTCGGCCGCGCCGATGCACCGAGGACGGATTACCCCAGCGGCGCAGCGCTTCCGACATGGCGGCCGCCGCCTCGGGCCGCAGCGGCGCCGTTGCGTTCCAGTCGAGGTAGCTCTCGGCCTGCGGCATAGCTCGGCGCACCGAGCCGCCATTCGTGGTGCCCGCGATCATCAGCCCGTGCCTGCAGCCGCGGAGCCGCGAAAAGTTTCGCAATGGACGCGACCGCTCGTCCCGAGGACGCGGTGCTCGCAGACATCGGCGAGCGACACCGAACTCAAATAGAGGTGGATCTGATTGCCGAGCTCTTCCCACAAATCGTGAGTGAGACATCGCGTGCGATTGCCGCGGCAGCCGACCGGCGCGCCGGGAGCGCAGCGGGTGGCGCGTATCGGCTCGTCGACCGCCAAAATAATGTCGGCAATCCGGGTCTCGCCGCGGTCGTGCGCGAGCAGATAACCGCCGCCCGGACCGCGCACGCTCTTGACGAGCCCATTCTTGCGCAGCATCGCGAAGAGCTGCTCGAGATAGGACAGCGAGATTTCCTGCCTTTCGGCGATTTCGGCGAGCGAGACCGGGTCGCCACCGCTGTGTTGGGCAAGATCGACCATTGCCATCACAGCGTAGCGCCCCTTGGTGCTCAACCTCATTTCCCGGTCCTCAGAACTCTAGAGCCATCCTCAATCGCTGTCCGTGCCATTCCCGCCGGAACTGGCGACGAGCCGGAGCGACGGTGGCTCGCCCGAAGCCGGATCGAGAGCCGGCCCTTGCCCTGCCCTTTCCTGCTCGAGTTCCGTGACTCGCGCTCTTAGGCTCGTGACCTCGTCCAGCAATCCATTGAGGGCGCGGGCGATCGGGTCCGGTATGTCGCCGCAAACGGCGTAGGGCTGGAACGCGAGCTTGGATTCGCTGGACGCGCTGCGACGGGCGACCTGACGTGCCGGGTTGCCGACCATGGTGGCTCCCTCGGGCACCTCCGTCAGCACCACGGCAGCCGCCCCGATGCGCGCGCCGTCGCCGACGCGGAATGGCCCCAGCACCTGTGCACCCGAGCCGACGATAACACCGTTACCGATCGTCGGATGGCGCTTTGCGCCCCGGGTCAGCGATGTACCGCCGAGCGTTACGCCTTGATAGAGCGTGACGTCGTCACCCACATCGGCGGTTTCGCCGATCACCACCCCCATGCCATGGTCGATGAATACCCGCCTTCCGATGCGTGCCCCAGGGTGAATTTCAATGCCGGTGAGCACGCGGCCGAGATGCGAAACGAACCTGCCGGCAAGCAGCCAACCGCGTTGCCATAGCCAATGCGCGAAGCGATGATAGAGGAGCGCGTGAAACCCAGGGTAGCACAGCACGACTTCCAGCCGCGACCGGGCAGCGGGATCACGGGCAAGAGTTGCGTCTATTTGTTCCCGCAGGTTTTTCAAAAGCATCGCAATCCCTATCTATGTTAGGCTTAGCGCTGCTGGCGCGGGACCGCGCCGCCTCGCGGAGGCGGCCCGAGCGAACATATAATTGTCCGACGAATGTGATCAAGAATTACGGACACATGGAGACACCCACAGCGCGACAATCTCCGACTGCCGTAGTGGGATTTAAGCTGGATCGACAATGCCCGACGTGATCATCAACGGCCCGGATGGCCGAATCGAGGCGCGCTACCATCATGCCCGTGTTGCGGCCGCGCCGATGGCGCTGGTTCTGCATCCCCATCCGCAACAGGGCGGCACGATGCACAACAAAGTGGTGTACGCCTTATACCAGTGTTTTGTGCGCCGCGGTTTCTCGACCTTGCGGTTCAATTTCCGCGGCGTCGGGCGCAGCCAGGGCAGCTTCGACCGAGGCGAGGGCGAGCTTTCCGACGCTGCCGCGGCGCTCGATTGGATGCAGACCTATAATCCGAACGCCGGGTCGTGCTGGGTCGCCGGTTTCTCGTTCGGCGCCTGGATCGGCATGCAATTGCTGATGCGGCGGCCGGAAATCGAGAGCTTCATCTCGGTCGCGCCGCCCGCCAATTTGTACGACTTCACGTTTCTCGCGCCGTGCCCGTCATCGGGTCTGATATTGCAGGGCGACCAGGATTCGGTGGTGCCGGTCGAAGCTGTGCAAAAGCTCGTAACCAAGCTGTCGCACCAGCGCGACATCAAAATCGACTTCCGCAAGATCCCCGGCGCCGACCATCATTTCGCCGATCGAGTAGACGCCCTCGTCACTCACGTCGACGGCTATATCGGCAATCACGCCGGCGCCACCAGCAAACCACGGACCTCGTCCCAGGGCCGCGGCACCCGCTGAGCAACGCGCTCCCCGAGTAGGCCGAACGCGCTCTCAATCGGCAAAAGGGTCACGCACCAGGACGGTGTCTTCGCGTTCGGGGCTGGTTGACAGAAGGGCGACAGGGGCGCCGATCAACTCCTCCAGCCGGCGGATGTATTTGATCGCGGTCGCCGGCAGATCGGCCCAGGAGCGGGCGCCGCGGGTGCTCTCGCGCCAGCCCTCGGCGGTCTCGTAGACCGGTTCGAGCTCGGCCTGCGCCGTCGTGCCGGCCGGCACGTAGTCGTAGGTCTCGCCACGGCGGCGATAGGCGGTGCAGAACTCGACCTCATCGAAACCCGTCGAGCACGTCGAGCTTGGTCAGGGCGATGCCGTCGATGCCGCCGGTCTTGACCGCCTGCCGCACCGCCACCGCATCGAACCAGCCGCAGCGTCGCTTGCGCCCGGTGACGGTGCCGAACTCGCGGCCGCGCTCGCCGAGCATCTGGCCGATGTCGTCGTTGAGCTCGGTCGGGAACGGGCCGGCGCCGACCCGCGTCGTGTAGGCCTTCGTGATGCCGAGCACGAAACCGATCGCCGCCGGGCGCGATGCCGGCGCCGGCCGCGACTTGCCCGGCCAGCGTGTTCGACGAGGTGACGTAGGGATAGGTGCCGTGATCGACATCGAGCATCGCCCCCTGCGCACCCTCGAACAGGATGCGGCGGCCGGAGCGTCGGGCCTCGTCGATCAGCCGCCACACGGTGTCGGCATAGGGCAGGATTTTCGGCGCGACTGCGCGCAGGGCCGCGACCAGCTTGCGCCGGTCGACCTCCGGCTTGTCGAGCCCGCGCAACAGCGCGTTGTGATGCAACAGCAACTGGTCGACGCGCTGTTCTAGCGCTTGCGGGTCGGCCAGATCGCATACCCTGAGAGCCCGGCGGCCGACCTTGTCCTCATAAGCCGGGCCGATGCCGCGGCCGGTGGTGCCGATGCGGCGTGTCGCCGTGGCGCTCGTCGCGGGCGCGGTCGAGCGCGCCGTGCGACGGCAGGATCAAGGCGGCGTTGTCGGCGAGCCTTCAGATTGTCCGGGCTGATCGCGACGCCCTTCTTGCGGATCGCGTCGATCTCGTCGACCAGGGCCCAGGGATCGACGACGACGCCGTTGCCGATGATCGACAACTTGCCTGGGCGCACGACCCCCGACGGCAACAGGCTCAGCTTGTACTCGACATTGCCGATGACGAGGGTGTGGCCGGCATTGGCGCCGCCCTGGAAGCGCACCACGACATCGGCCCGCTCCGACAGCCAGTCGACGATCTTTCCCTTGCCCTCGTCGCCCCATTGGGCGCCGACAACGGCAACGTTGCCCATTTCGCGCCTCCTCTAGCCGGCCACCACCGGCACACCCTGTTCGAGAACATAGCCGCAGCCGAGGCGGCGCGCCTCGGCGTGCCAATCGACGGCCGGGTCGAGGGCGGCGACAGTGATCCAGCCGCTCTCGCGCAGTTCGCGACTGAGGGTACGATCGGCGCCGAACGGCAGCAACAAGCGCCGAGGCGGGGCGGCGGGCGGCAATGTTCGCAGGATCGTGTCGGTATACAGCGTGAACCCGGTCGCCGGTTCGGGTTCGGCCGGATCGCCGGCCTGATAGCGGCCGCCGCGGCCGAGTTCGCCGACCGGACGCGGTGTGGCCGCGAAAAGCGTAAAGCTGATCCCGGTGTGGTATTCGAAGCCACGGTTCTCGACCGGGTCGACCGTCACCTTGAGTTCCGGGGCCGCCGTCGAGAGGCCGTCCAGCACGGTGCCGAGCCGGACCCGTTCGGCGCGGGCTCGCGCCGGCAGATCGAGACGCATCGAGCGACCGCCAAGGTCGATGGCAGCCGGCCCCGCCGCCGCCAGCAAACTCCCGAAGAGCCCGCCGGCCTCTCCCGCCACCGCCGCCACCGCTGCCGCATCCTTGTGGTCGAGCGCGGCGCGCAACGCCGCCGCGCGCTCTCCGGCAATGCCATAGGCCTCGGCGACCGCCGGCACCAGCGTCGGCAGAGTGATGTCGACCGACAAATCCGGCACGCCGATCGCGGCCAGCGCCTCGCCGGCAACCGCTATCGCCTCGACATCGGCGGCCGGTCCCGCCGCCCCGATCAACTCGGCGCCGACTTGGCCGATTTGGCGCTCGGACCGGATCTCGGAGCCGGTGACCCGCAGCACCTGCCCGGCATAGCTGAGGCGCAGCGGCCGCGGCGCATCGCCGAGCCGCGTCGCGGCGATCCGCGCGATCTGCGGCGTCATGTCGGCGCGCACGCCGATCATCCGGTGCGAGGCCGGGTCCATCATGCGAAAGGTGGCGGTCGCCATCGCCGCCCCGGCGCCGGCGAACAGGGTGTCTTCGAATTCGACGAGCGGCGGCTTGACCCGCTCGTAGCCATGTGCGGCCAACGTCGTCATCAACTGCGCCACGACTTGCGCTTCGATCTCCGCCTCGGGCGGCAGAAGATCGTGCATGCCGGTCGGCAGCAGAGCCGGGTGCGGAGCGTCGGTCATGGCGTCGCCGTTCGCACCTTAAAACCGAAGCGACTTGACCTGGATCACGTTGGGAAGCGCGCGCACGGTGTCGAGGACAGTCGGGGTCAGCGGCTGATCGACCTCGACCAAGGCGATAGCGTCCTGCCCCGGAGCGGCCCGGCCGAGATGGAAGGTGGCGATGTTCACTTCAGCCTCGCCCAGCGCATTGCCGAGCGCGCCGATGAAGCCGGGCTTGTCGTAATTGCGCACAAACAGCATGTTGCCGCCGAGCTCGGCTTCGAGCGGGATACCCTCGACCAATACAATCCGCGGCTTGTCGCCGGCGAACAAGGTGCCGGCTATTTCCCGAGTGCGCCGTTCGGTCGTGACGATGACCCGGATCAGGGTCTGATAATCGACCGGCTCGGCACGCCGCGTCTCGCTGACACGGATGTCGCGTTCGCGGCAGATCTCCGGCGCGTTGACCATATTGACTGTGGCGAGCTGCGGGGATAGCAATCCAGTCAGTGCGATCGCGGTCAGTGGCTTGACGTTGAGCTCGGCGACCGCCCCCTCGTATTCGACGGCGACCGCGGTAATGCCGGTTTCGGTCAACTGCCCGGCAAAGCTGCCGAGTTGCAAGGCGAGCTTCATGTAGGGGTGGAGGCGCTTGGCCTCTTCGGCGGTCAGGGAGGGCACATTGACCGCATTCGATACGGCGCCGGTCAGCAGAAAATCCGCCATCTGCTCGGCGATCTGCAGCGCCACGTTCTCCTGTGCCTCGGTTGTCGCGGCGCCGAGATGCGGCGTCGCGACGACGTTGTCGCGTCCGAACAGCGGGTTCTCACGCGCCGGCTCGTCGACAAAGACGTCGATTGCCGCGCCGGCGACATGACCTCTGTCGAGCGCCGCGGCGAGATCATATTCGACGACGAGGCCGCCGCGGGCACAGTTCACCAGGCGGACACCGCGCTTCATTTTGGCGATTGCGGCGGCGTCGATCAGGTTTTTGGTGGCCTCGGTCAATGGGGTATGGAGGGTGATGAAGTCAGCGCGGGCAAAGAGCGCATCGAGCGATACTTTTTCGATGCCGAGATCGACGGCCCGCTCAGGGGACAGAAAAGGATCGTAGGCAACCACCTTCATGCGCAGACCCAGGGCCCGCTCGGCAACGATCGAGCCGACATTGCCGCAGCCGATGACGCCGAGCGTTTTGCCGGTCAGCTCGACCCCCATGAAACGCGACTTCTCCCATTTGCCGGCCTGGGTCGAGCGGTCGGCCGCCGGAATCTCGCGGCACAGCGCGAACAGCATCGCGATGGTGTGCTCGGCGGCCGTGATCGAGTTGCCGTAGGGGGTATTCATCACGACAATGCCGCGCTGCGTCGCCGTCGCGACGTCGATGTTGTCGACGCCAATGCCGGCCCGGCCAATGACCTTGAGCTGCGAGGCGCGCGACAGCAGACCGGCGGTCACCTTGGTCGCCGAGCGAACGGCGAGGCCGTCGCAACCAGCGATGCGAGCCTTGAGCTCCTCTGCCGGGAGACCTTGAGCTAGGTCGACCTCAATCCCGCGCGCGGCAAAGATCTCGGCCGCACGCGGGCTCAAGGCATCCGAAATCAACACCTTCGGCATGAAAGCTCCGATCTGCGAGAAGGTTTAACAGGGAGGCACGGAGAGCACGGAGAGACAGAACAAATCTTTAAACGCCGACTGCTCCACGTCCTGCCTATTCTCCGTGCACTGCGTGTCTCCGTGGTAGAATTCAAGCGGCCTTCGCGGTGCGGCGCTGTTCGTCCCAGCCCCAGTCGAGCCAGGCGAGGAGCGCTTCGATGTCGGCCGTCTCGACGGTGGGTCCGCTCCAGATGCGCAGCCCGGGGGGCGAGGCGCGGTGGCTCGCGATGTCGTAGGCCGCGCCTTCCTGCTCGAGCCGCCGGGTCATCGCCCGCACGGTCTGAAAGCGCTCCTCGGGCGAAAGCCGGGTGAACCACGGCTCGGTTATCTTGAATTGGGGCGAGGTGCAGGAGATCGTCGCCGGGTCCTCGGCGAGAGGATCGGCCCAAGGGCATTTCTCGACCCAGGCAAGAAGCGTTGCCAGATTGCGTTCCGACCTGGCGATCAGCCCGCCGAGGCCGCCGACCGACTCCGCCCATTTCAGTGAATTGAGCGCGTCCTCGACGCACAGCATGGACGGCGTGTTGATCGTCTCGCCGCGGAACACGCCCTCGATCAGCTTGCCCTTGGAGGTCAGCCGGAAGAGCTTGGGCAGCGGCCAGGGTGGAGTATAGCTTTCGAGCCGCTCGACGGCGCGCAGCGACAGCGCCAACATGCCGTGCGCCCCCTCGCCCCCTAGAGATTTCTGCCACGACCAGGTGGCGACGTCGAGCTTGTCCCACGGCAGCCGCATCGCGAAAATGGCCGAAGTCGCGTCGCAGATCGTCAGGCCCCGCCGGTCGGCCGCTATCCAGTCACCATTCGGCACCCGCACCCCCGAGGTCGTGCCGTTCCACGGGAAGACCACGTCGCGGGCGGGATCGACCCGGGAGAGCTCAGGAAGCTGGCCATAAGGGACATGCATCACCCGGACGTCTTCGAGCTTGAGTTGCGCGACGTCGGTAACCCAACCCTCGCCAAAATTCTCCCAGGCGAGCATGTCGACGCCGCGCGCGCCGAGCAGCGACCACATCGCGATCTCGATCGCTCCGGTATCGGAACCGGCGACAATGCCGACCCGCCAGTCGGCGGGGATGCCGAGGATCGCGCGCGAGCGGTCGATCACTTCGACGAGTCGCGCCAAACCAACCCCTGACCGATGCGAGCGCCCGACCAGCGCCGCCTCAAGCATCCCGGGCGACCAGCCCGGCCGCTTTGCGCAAGGACCGGAAGAAAAGCACGGATTGGCCGGGCGCCGTGTCGGCTTAATCAAGCTGTTCCTCGCAAAAATAGATGCGATGCCAAAATTAGATACGAATTGGGGGCCGCATCTCGCGGCGATACTTATGAGCGAGGCTCGGCCGCGTCAATGCGGCCTCAGAGGCAATTCCCAATACTGCCCGACCAAATCACGGCCAAAGCTGTGATGCGGCTCCTCACGCACAAGACGAAAACCGTTCGCCTCGTAAATCCGGCGCGCGGAGACCAGCACGTCGTTTGTCCACAATGTAAGCTTGCGATACCCCGCTCGGCGGGCAAAGCCGATACATTCTCCGACGAGCCGGCGTCCAATCTCGAGCCCACGCGCCTTTGGTTCGACGTAAAGCAGCCGCAGTTTGGCGATTTCCTCGCTGTCCCTGACGAGCAGTACCGAGCCGACGATTTCACCGTCACGCTCGGCGATCCAGCAGCGCTCCCGCCGGGCATCGAAATTCTCGATAAAACCCGCGGCGATCCGCGCGACCAATGCCTCGAAAGTCGCATCCAGGCCATATTCCTCGGCGTAGAGGACGCCGTGCCGGTGGACGATCCAGCCGATGTCGCCCGGCTGGTGCGGGCGGAGGACATACGAGAACTCGGCCTGCTCGCCGCGCACGCCGAGCAGGCGCTCGACCCGCTCCAGGGCCGCGACCAACTGCGCCTGATGCGAAGCCGGCAGCGCCCCGAAGAGCACCGCGATCTCGGCGCGCGACCGGGTGTCGATCGTCGCGAACATCTCGCGGCCCTGGTCGGTGAGGGTAAGGATGATCTGTCGGCCGTCGCTTTTCGACGCATGCTTAGTGACGATACCCTTCGCCGCGAAGCTTTTCAGCATTCGGCTTAGGTAACCCGAATCCAAACCGAGCTCCTGGGCGAGCTCGGACGCCGCGGCGTGCTCGCGCTGTGCGAGCTCGTAAAGGACCCGACTTTCGGTAAGCGACAACGGACTGCCCAGCAGTCCTTCTTTTAAGACGCCGATCTTGCGGGTGTAGAACCGGTTGAACCGCCTGACGGCCCTGACCCGCTCTTCCAGCTCTGAGTTCGGCTGCTCCATACCTGCCTTTATCAGGCAGATTGCTGACTTGGTCAAGTGTTTTTTAAATCACCCCGGCAACGATGTTGATGGTCAAAGCGACGATCACGACGTTGAAGAAGAAAGCCAACACGCCGTGGGCGAGCACCTCCCGCCTCAGCTTGTGATCTTCGACCTGCACGTCCGAGACCTGGAAGGTCATCCCGACGACAAACGAAAAATACATGAAATCCCAATAATCGGGATCGTGTCCGCCGGGGAACACCAGACCGCCGACCGCCTCATATTTGTTGGAAGGGTCGGCATCGCCATAGTAGCCATGGGCATAATGCAATGCGAATATCGTGTTCATAAACAACCAAGAGAGCAGAATCGTTGCGACGGCCAGCGCAACCTGAAAGCCGGCCAAATCGGAGGGTCGATCCTTGATGCCATGAAGCTCGAACACGATCGCGAACAAGATCGCGGTCGCGGCGGCGGCCTGAAGCCCAGCACCGCGTAACGGCCTTCATCCTCGATTTCTGCGCGCCGCCGCATTCCCTCGGGCGTCGCCAGCGCCATCATGATCCATACCGCGGCGAGAAAAAATGCTGCGCCACCATCGAACGCGATCAGAAACCCCGCCGCGGTTCCGGTCCAGCCCGAGATTGCCCAATACGAGGATGAGCGCCACTGCCGCCGCAGCGAGCAGCCGCGGATGGCTGCGCACATGCGTGCGGCGCAGCAGCTCGCGCCGTAGAACGAACCAAACTGACTCCGATTGACCTCCCATTTGGTCCTTTCCGGCATATGATGGACCTCGTCAAAGTCTACCCCTTCGATTGGCAGCTTTCCTCAGCTGATCGGGTAACTTCGGCGACCACAAAGAATGAATCGCGTGCATTGACATAAGCATCTAGTGCAGAGGAATTCCTCCCGACGGCGGGGGAGGAGGGGAGACGAGCGGCGTGGCGTCATCCGGACCGAACATCGTCTTCATCCTGGCCGACGATCTCGGCTATGCCGATGTCTCCTGCTATGGCCGGCGCGACTTCACGACGCCCAACATCGACCGCATCGCCGCCGAGGGCGTGCGCTTCATGCAGGCCTACGCCAATTCCGCGGTCTGCACCGCCACCCGCGCGGCGCTGATCACCGGCCGTTATCAATACAGGTTGCCCGTCGGTCTGGAAGAGCCGCTGACGCAGCGCGCGAGCCGCGCAAGATCGGGCTGCCGCCGGACCACCCGACCTTGCCGTCGCTCCTGAAGAAGGCCGGCTACCAATCCGACGCTGATCGGCAAATGGCATCTGGGCAGGCTGCCCGATTTCGGTCCGCTGCAGAGCGGCTACGACCATTTCTACGGATTCCGCGGCGGCGCGCTCGACTACTTCACGCACAAATCCGGGCCGCCGACGACCGACACCGATGATCTCTGGGATGACGACGTCAAAATCCGTCGAACCGGGCTACCTGACCGATCTGTTGGGCGCCCGCGCCGTCGATATGGTCGAACGCCTACGCCGGAACCGGGCAGCCCTTCCTCATCAGCCTGCATTTCAACGCGCCGCACTGGCCCTGGGAAGCGCCGGGCGACGAGGCGGAGTCGCAGCGTCTCACAGAACCTGTTCCATTACGATGGCGGCACCCAGCGGACCTATCAGCGCATGATCCAGCAGATGGATCTGCAAATCGGCCGCGTGCTGCAAGCGCTCGACGCGGACGGCGCCGCGCGAAAACACGATTGTGATCTTCACCAGCGACAATGGCGGCGAGCGCTATTCCGACACCTGGCCGTTCACCGGCAGGAAAACGGAACTGCTCGAGGGCGGTTTGCGCATCCCGGCGGTGATCCGCTGGCCGGGCAGAATTCCGCGCGGTAGCAGTCTCCGAACAGGTGACGATCAGCATGGATTGGTTGCCGACCTTGCTCGCGGCAGCCGGCGCCGCGCCCGATCCCGGCTATCCGTCGGACGGCATCGATCTGCTGCCGATGTCTGACGGAGAGCGGCGGCGCCGGTTCCGCGCAAACTCTTCTGGCGCTACAAATACAACGAGCAGCAGGCGGCGCGCGACGGCGATTGGAAGTACCTCAAGATCCTCGACAACACGTTCCTGTTCGATGTCGTCGCAGGATCCGATGGAGCGAGCCAACCTCAAGGAGCGGCAGCGGGACGTCTACGAACGGCTCGTCGCGGAATGGAACGAGTGGAACGCAACCATGCTGCCGCTCGATCCGCAAAGCTTCACGGGCGGCTTCACCGGAGCGGAGCTCGCCGACCATTTCGGCGTCCGTCGAGAACCCCGGCAGGATCCCTAAAGCAGATTTGGATCAAATTGGCGCTGTCATTGCGAGGCGCGCGTTGCGGGATGAAGCAATCTCAACAAGGCGGTTCGTGACGAGAGACCATATTGAATGCTTCCCCGGCGAAAGCCGGGGTCCATCTCTCGGCGGCATGAGCAGGGGAAAGGTGGGTCCCGGCTTTCGCCGGGAAAGCGCGCTGGTGGCGCTTTCATCGAGGGCGGGTCGGCCGCGTGCCGGCCGGTCGAGAGCTTGCAATGACGATTGGGGTGAGTGATGCAATCCGATGGGTATCTGCTCTCGCCTTACGCGCTCTTCGCGAAGCCGTAAAGCGCTTCTGGGTTTTGCACCAGGATGCGGTTTCTGACGCGCTCCTCGGGGGCCCAGTCGAGCGGCAGGTCGAACAGGATCGCGTCGTCCGGCTTGTTGTCGCGTTCCGAAGGATGCGGCCAGTCGCTGCCCCACACGAGGCGCTCGGGCGCCTTCTGCACATAAGCGCGCGCGACGGCGCTCGAGTCGGAGTAGCTCGGAGGGCCGATTTTGGTGTCGGCATAGGCTCCCGACAGTTTAACCCAGGTCTTGCCCTTGTCGATCAGCGCGAGGACCACGCCGAATAGCGGGTGCGCGGTGCCCTCCGGTTCGGGGATATGCGCCAGGTGGTCGAACACGATCGGCGACGGGACCCGGTTCAGGATGTCCTTTATCTCCATGATCTTGGCGGCCGGCGCGTTGATCTGGATATGCCAACCCAGGTCGTTCACCCGCTTCGAAAGGGGCTCGATCATCTCGGGCGTCGTCGCTCCGGCTTGTGCGAGGTTGAAGCGGATGCCCCGCACGCCGAGGCCGTTCAGGCGCTTCAGTTCGGCGTCGGAGACCGTGGTGTCGACCACCGCGACGGCGCGCGCCGTCGGTCCGAACGCGACCAGCGCAGCGAGGGTGCAGCTGTTGTCGGTGCCGTAGGTGGAAGGTTGCACGATGACGTTGCGGCTCGTGCCGATGCGGCGCTGCAGGGCCCGGTAATCCTCGACTGACGCGTCCCCGGGCCGCAACGTCGAGCGCGGGTCGGCGGGATATTTGGCGTCGTAGATGTGATGGTGGCAGTCCGCAGCGTCCGCCGGCGCCCGCAACTTGGGCGCCTCGGTCCCGGCCGACCATTTGACCTGCTGAGCGTCTGCCGAGCGCGGCTGCGCTGCGACGGTGCCCGCTACGGCGGCCGCTGTCATCGTCCTCAAGACCGCACGGCGGTCTACAAGATTTCCTTGCATTCGCTCCTCCCGTTTTTTGACCCGTAGAGCCGGCAAAAAAGAGCCGGTGGGATCACCGGCTCTATAGATATCAAAGACTATGCGCTTAGTGTTGCGGCGGTCCTAGAAGAGCGCGAGGCCTCCCAGGCCGGGATGCCATTGCTTGCGGACCTGCTCTTCAACCGAAAGGCCGGATGCCGTCACCGAGGGATGGGTCGTCCCCCTTTCATCGGCTTTCGCATATACGGCGCGGACCAAGTGATCGATGGTCGCCTTTTCCCGTACGTGTCGTCTCCTCGTGCGGCGTTTAGACGAGGTGGCTTTGGTCATCGCTGACCCTCCCGAGCTGTAAACACTGTTTGTGGGCCCAGCGATCCGTGGGGGACGGTGGCTGGGGTCGAGGTGGGTGCGACAATCCAACCCACCTGCGGCAAAAAAAAGGCAGATTTCACCCGACTATGACACAATCCGACACGAACTGACCGCTACTGATACAAGTTAACTAAAACTGCAGGAATTCCCCGAAAACCGCCGGCTACGCGTGCGAAAGTATTGCTGGTCACCTAAATTGCCTTCAACATTTTTTTCGATCGCACCACCAGCCGGGAGGGTCCCGATGCAATACGGCCTGTTTACGATGCCCTCGCATCCGCCGGAATGCGGCCTCTTTGACGGCCATCGATGGGACCTGCAGACCTTGCGCTGGGCGGATGAGCTCGGCTTTAGCGAGGCCTGGATTGGGGAGCATCACACCGCTCCGTGGGAACCGCATCCCGCGCCAGATCTCTTGATCGCGCAAGCGCTGATGGAGACGCGCCATATCCGGCTCGCCCCCGGCGGGTTCTTGTTGCCCTATCACCACCCGGCGGAGCTCGCCAACCGGGTCGCCATGCTCGACCACATGGCTCAGGGTCGGCTCAACTTTGGCGTTGCCGCCAGCGGCCTGCCGAGCGATTGGGCGATGTTCAACGTCGACGGCAACGCCGGGCAGCATCGCGAGATGACGCGCGAGGCGCTCGACATCATCCTGAAGCTGTGGACCGAGGAAGCGCCCTTCGATTACGTCGGCAAATACTGGAAGGTGACCAAGACCGACCTGATGCTGGAGAGCTTGCGCCCCCATATCCGGCCGTTTCAAAAGCCCTATCCGCCGATCGGCGTCGCCGGAGTGAGCAAGGGTTCGGACACCCTGAAGCTCGCCGGTGAGCACGGCTTCTTGCCGATGAGCCTCAACCTCAATCCCGGCTATGTCGCCAGCCACTGGGAGTCAGTCGAGGAAGGCGCCCGCCGCACCGGGCGCCGGCCCAGCCGCGCCGATTGGCGCCTGGTGCGCGAAATCTTCATCGCCGACAGCGACGCCGAAGCTTGGCGTTTGTCGGTCGGGGGGATGATGGGGCGGATGATGCGCGAGTACTTTTTGCCGTTGCTGACAAATGTCGGCGTCATCCAGTTCCTGAAGCACGATCCCGAAGTCCCCGACAGCGACGTCACGCCGGAGTATTGTGCCCGGCACAATTGGCTGATCGGCTCACCGGCGACCGTCGTCGAGAAGATCGAGCGGATGTACGACGAGGTCGGCGGGTTTGGGGCGCTGCTTCTGTTCTGCTTCGACTACAGCGGGAACGCCGAGGCCTGGCACGAGTCGATGCGGCTTCTCGCCCAGGAAGTGATACCTAGAGTTGCGCATCTGACGCCCAAATCCGTGTAGCATTCGAAGCCAATGTGACAGCGCCGCGTCGGTAATCCAATTTCCAAGCCGCCCGCGGCCTCAGCAATTTGTTACAAGTCAGGGTCGGGGGTCGGCGCGTATTGGCGAGGCAGGCAAGTCGATCGCCGTTATGAGTAACACCCGTGTAGCAGGCTGGTCGCTCCGATTTAACCAGCCTGAACTTTATGAATTTGAGTTCATCAAAGTCGAATTGATAGTTACCAGAAAACTACTTGATGTAATGGCGGGTAAAATTCCAGTATATTACAGGTTACAATGTCGCTGCTTCGGGCAAGATCGGCGGTGCAGGCCGCCGACCGAACACGGCGATCGGTGCCCAGCGGAGCTCGAATGAGAGTTTTGATCGGCCCGCTTTTGCTGGCGGTCGTACTGACCGGATTGCCGGAGCTCAGTCACGCATCCGCCGTGAAACCCGAGCCTCGTCTCGACCTTTTTATCCGTGCTCTCCGCTCGCCATCGGACGGATCGGCCATCCCACAATCAAAGCTCGAGCAGGTGCTGCTCAGCGTCATGCCGGTCGGCGCCGAGCACGGCGGCGGCGCGCCGCTCGGCCAGAATCCGCCGGCCGCTGTTGCGGCAAGCCAGGACCTGTCGAGCTATGGTTTCTGCTATGAGGCGTGCAAGACCGAGCGCGCTGTCGGCAGTTGCGGGACGCCGGCTCCGGGCGAGGCGCATGCGCCGACGCAGCTGTGCGAACCGATCGAGTTCGACGCCACGTTGAGTGCCATCATCGGTCCCCAGCTGGGGACCGGGGCGAGCCCGTTCGTCGACGACAACAAGAGCGCGGACCCGGCGCAGCAACCCGCCGGCTACACCTTTCTCGGCCAATTCATCGACCATGACGTGACGCGCACCCAGACTGCGCTGTCGGCGATTAACGCGCTCAGCAGCCGTGCCCAGGGAGATGCCGGTGTCCGAGCGAAACTCGCGGCGGCGGGCGTCTCCCTCGATCAGCTGAAGCAAGCCATTGCAAACGCCGCGGCGCCAACCTCGGCGCTGAGCCTCAACACCGGCAAACTCGACCTCGACGCCGTCTACGGCGTCGCCAACTTTACAACCCTGACCGCGATCAGCGCGCCGTGGTTCGAGCAGACCAATGGCGCTTATACCGGCCGCTTCGCGATGCGTCACGTCCAAGCTCCCACTTCGCTCGGCGCCTCGATCGACGGGTTCGACTATCAGCGCACACTCGAGGGCGCGGCAGAGGTCCCGGACCCCCGCAACAGCGAACACAAGCTGATCTCGCAGATCCAGAACCTCTTCGAGCTTGCGCACAACACCTGCATGGGCCATGTCCTCGGCGCCGCTCCCGCGCCGAACCAGCAACAGATCGATGCGGCGTTCGATGCGTGCCACAAGAAGGTGGTGTGGACGTACGAGACGATCGTCGCCACCGATTTCCTGCCGCGTTTCTCCGCCGAAGAGACCCTCGACCGTGTCGCCCCCGGCGCGCTGCACGCCTATCAGCGCGGGACCGAGCCAAACTCGGTGCTGCCGGACCCGGATCGAATCAAGACCTTTCTCTTATAGCTGCAAGCCCGGACAGGTCCCAATTCCGCACGAGTTCGCAGTGGCGGCTTTTCGCCTCGGCCATACCCTGGTGCGCGACAGCTATGTGCTGCACGATCCGGTATTCGATGCCAGCGGCAATCTCCTGACCGGTCAACCCCGCCCGATCTTCGCGCCGGCCGGCGAGCCGGAGACGACCGGGCTCGTTGGCGACAATCCGCTGCAGCCCGGTGACGTCGTCGACTGGAGCCACTTCTACGACGTGTACGGCGTTGCGTACGAGAGCGCTCAACCCGGGCGTCCGGTTGACACGTTGATCTCCGATCGGTTATTCAACCTGCCGATCGCGGCGCTGCCGCCGGGCCCCGACGTTAACGGCAAGGACACTTCGACCGAGCGAAACCTGCCGCGCCGCAACCTGATGCGGGCGTCCGAACCGACCGGCCTCATTACCGGTTCGGTTGGGCTGGCGACCGGCGAGGCGGTGGAAGCCTACGCGCAGCAACGCATACCGGGGCTCCACGACGCCACCAAAGAAGTTCGCAAGGTCCTCGCAGACCGGCTGCAGAGCGCCGGCTTCGGCCCGAACCAAATGGCGCAGCGCACACCGCTCTGGCTGTTCATTTTGGCCGAGGCGGAGAGCACCGAGGGGAGCCAGCGCTTGGGCGAGCTGGGCAGCCATCTGATCAGCGAGTTCCTGCTCGGCTCGTTGCGCTGTGATCAGGGGTCGGTCCTCTACGCCGCGGATGACGATCTGCACGGCTGGGAACCGACAGAGACGATTTTCAGCAAACGAAGCTATTCGATGCCAGAGCTGATCGGATATCTGCAAGCCAATGCAAAGATCGGCGGCCAGCCGGTCCAGCTGTTCGCCGGTAAGTAGGCGTTATTCCGCCGGGACCGGCAAGGGCGCAGCCGTATCCAGGCTGCGGCCGATAAACAGCACCATCAGCGCGGCGACGAGACAGAGCAGGCCCGACAGCATGAATGCTTCGAGGTAGGTGCCGAGGGTGACCCTCAGTGCACCCGCAGCGAACGCGGCAATAGCGGCCCCCAGCTGGTGAGCGGCGGCGATCCAGCCGAACATGATCGCGCCGCGCTCGGTACCGAAAATCCTCGCGGCGAGGCGAACGGTCGGCGGCACTGTCGCGATCCAGTCGAGCCCGTAGAAGACCGCGAACAACGAGAGGCCGTAGAACGAAACGTCGAAGGCGAACGGCAGGTATATCAGCGACAGCCCGCGCAGGCCGTAATACCAGGCGAGAAGTCCGCGGTTGCTCCAGCGGTCGCTGAGCCAGCCCGACAATGTCGTGCCAATCAGGTCGAAGACCCCCATCGCGGCGAGCAGACTGGCGCTCGTCACCTGCGGGATGCCGTGATCGAGGCAGGCGGGGATCAGGTGCGTGCCGATCAGGCCGTTCGTCGAAGCGCCGCAAATGAAGAAGCTGCCCGCGAGCAGCCAGAAATCGCGTTGCCGCAACCCGTCGCGCAGCGCGAGCAGCGCGGTCGCCGCCGGGTTGCCGCGTGCGACCGCCTCAGGCTGGCGATTGTCGGTCGCACCATAGGGCGCAAGCCCGACGTCTCGCGGCCGGTCGCGCATCAGTAGGGCGACCACGGGTATTAGCGCCAGCGCGACCCCGGCGACGGTCAGCGATACCGTGCGCCAGCCGTAATTTTCGACAAGGCTCGCCAATGCCGGCAAAAAGATCAGCTGGCCGGAGGCGGTGCTCGCCGTCAATACGCCGATGACCAGCCCGCGCCGTGCGGCGAACCAGCGCGCCACGACAGTCGCCCCGAGCACCAAGGCGGTGGCTCCACTTCCGGTGCCGACTACCACTCCCCATAGCACGATCAGCTGCCAGGACCGCGTCATCAGCGGCGTCAGAGCAACTCCCGCCGCAATGCAGGCGAGCGCCGCGAGCATCGTCCGGCGCAGCCCGAACCGGTCCATCACCGCCGCGGCGAATGGTCCGATCAGGCCGTAAAGAAAAATGTTGAGTCCGATCGCGAAGGAGATCGTCGCGCGGGACCACCCGAACTCGGTTTCGAGCGGCACGATCAGAACGCTGGGGGTGGCGCGCAGTCCAGCCGCGACGAGCAAGGTCAGGAAGGTGACACCGGCGACGATCCAGGCGTAATGCAGCTTCCTTTGCCTTGCCATCCGCTCTGCCCTCCGCTATCTGGAACATGCCGAGGCAAAGTTGAGAGACAGGTCTGTCTCTGTCAAGCCGAGCGGGCGCAGGGCAGGAACGCGACATGAGCGAGGCGGAGCGGAAAAAGCCGGCGCGGCAGCGCATTCTCGATGCCGCCTCGGAGATGTTTTACCGCGACGGCGTTCGAGCGGTCGGGATCGATGCGATCATCGCGCGGTCCGGAGTCGCGAAGATGAGCCTTTACCGCAACTTCCCGTCAAAGGACGCCCTGGTCACCGCCTGGCTCGAGGACCGCAATGCGTTTTTCTGGCGGCGTTGGGACAAAGCTGAGGCCTCCCGCGCCGGCGATCCGCGAGGCCAACTCGAAGCAATCCTCGACATGATCGCGGCAACCGCCTCGCATCCAAAATGGCGCGGCTGCCCGTTTCTCAACACCGGCACCGAATTCCCCGCGCCCGGCCACCCCGCGCGCGCCGTGATCCTCGCCCATAAGCGCGTGGTGCGTGAGCGCCTCCGCGCGCTAGCCGCGGCGGCCGGAGCCCGCGACGCCGACCTTCTCGCCCAGCAGTTGCAACTGCTGATCGACGGCGCCTACGCCATCGGCCAATCGCTTGGCCCGAACGGGCCGGCGAACACCGCCGCCAGCGCCGGCCGCGGGGTTATCGCAGCTCAATTAGCGGAGGGAAATGATGCCGACGATCCGTCTCGCTGACGGTCTCTCACTCCACTGCGCCGTCGACGATTACTTGTGGCCATGGGAGGCGCCGATACCCGTGCTGATGATGCACGGCTTCGCCCGCAATGCGAATTTCTGGAACCGCTGGGTTCCGGCGATCGCCGACAGTCGGCGCCTCTATCGCCCCGATCTTCTGGGGTGCGGCAAGTCCGAAGCTCCGGCTCCGGGCTACGCCTACACTCCGGAAAAGATCGGCGCCCAGATCTTGGCTGTGCTCGATGCCCATTCGCTGCCGCAGGTACATTGGGTCGGCGAATCCTCGGGCGGGATCATCGGGCTGCTGCTCGCCGCCGAATATCCCGAACGCATCGCCAGCCTTGTCTTGTGCAACACCCCGACGCGCATTCCCGACGAGATCCGCGGGATCTACGCGCTCGGCCAGGAAAGCACCGCTGCGGCGATCCGGGCCCATGGCACCGGCGAGTGGTGCCGGCAAACCCTCGGCTACCGCCTCGACCTGGAGCATGCGAGCCCGCACCTGCAGGAATGGGTCATCGCCGAGATGGACAAAACGCGCCCCGACATCGCCGTCGCCTTGCACGAGTGTTTCGAAGCAATCGATGTCAGGCCGCGTCTTCCGGGTATCAAAGCTCCAGTGCTGCTGCTGAGCGGCGACAAGAGCCGGATCGCCTCGGAACAGCAGAAAATTCTCGCCGAGAGCCTGCCGCATGGCCGGCTCGAGCTGTTTGCCGGATACGGGCACGGCGTCAACCTGCTCCAGCCGGAGCGCTGTGCGCAGACCGCCCTCGAATTCTGGCGGACGGCCGAAGAGGTGCAGCGGTGAAGCTCGGGGTTCTGCAGTTCTTCAGCTGGCCGGAGCGGCGGGTCGATCTGGCCACGGTCTATGCCCGCGCCCTGGAGCGGATCGAGATCATGGACCGCACCGGCTATGACGCGGTCTGGCTCGCCGAGCATCACTTCAGCAGCTTCAGCGTCTGCCCCTCGGTCCACATGGTGGGAACATTGGCCGCCGCTCGGACGCAGCGTCTGCGCATCGGCACGGCGGTGTCGCTCGCCCCGTTCTACCATCCGCTTGCGGCTCGCCGAGGAGGTGGCCCTGCTCGACCTGCTGTCCGGCGGCCGGGTCAATTGGGGCGCCGGCCGCGGCTTTGCGCGGGTCGAATTCACCGCCTTTGGCGTGCCGCCGGAGGAGAGCGCGTCGCGGTTTCGCGAGACCGTCGAGATCGTGCTGCGGGCCTGGACCGACGAGCGGCTCAACTTCACCGGCCAGCATTTCCGTTTCGAGGACATCGAGATATTGCCGAAGCCGGTGCAGCTGCCGCATCCGCCGGTATGGATGGCGGCAAGCTCGGAGGGGGCGATCGAATGGGCGGCGGGCCGCGGTTTCTCGATCCTGATGGACCCGCACTCGTCGGGCGCCGAGATCGGCCGCAAGCGGCGGTTCTATGCCGAGAAACTGGCGGCGGCCGGCTTTTCCGAGGCCGGCCGCGACATCCCGATCGCGCGGCTGGTGGCGCTCGCCGACAACGCCGGCGAGGCGGCGGCGGTCGCGCGCAGCGGCGCCGAATGGATCCTCAATTCCTATCTCGGCGCGCAGCATCGGCCGGTCATGCAGGGATCCTTTACGCCGGCCGGCGTCGATCCGGTCCAGCGCTATCTCGACGAGGTGATCCTGCACGGCACCCCGGACAAGGTCGGCGACGAGATCCTGCGGTTGCGCGACGAGATCGGCCTCGACTATCTGCTGTGCGCGCCGCTCAGCCACCAATCCTTCATGCTGCTGACCGAAAAGGTGCTGCCCCGCATCATGTGACGACATATGACGACGGCGCCGTCCGTCACCCCGATCGTTCTTACGCTGCCGCAGCATCCTCGCGGATCATTGCCGCGCCCTTCTCGCCGATCATGATCGTCGGCGCGTTGGTGTTGCCGGTCGTCACGGTCGGCATCACCGAGGCGTCGACGACGCGCAGCCCGGCGATCCCGCGAACCCGCAGCCGCAAGTCGACGACCGCCATCGGGTCCTCTCCCATCCGGCAGGTGCCGACCGGATGATGCAGGTTCATCCCGGCCCGGTGCATGAAGTCGATCAGCGCCTCATCCGAATTCATGTCAGAACCGGGCATCGTCTCGGCGGCGCTGTGGCGGGCCAGTGGCGGGGCGGCGAAGATCCGCCGGGCATGGCGCGTCCCGGAGAGCAGGACCTGCTCGTCGCTCGCCGCCGACAGGTAATTCGGTCGGATCGCCGGCGCGCTCGAACGGGTCGGCCGACCGCGCCATGATCGTCCCGCGGCTGTCCGGCCGCACGGCGCACACGACGATCGTCATGCCCGGCTCCCGCTCGAGGCGGCCGATACCCGTTCGGGTCGTAGCTCCCCGGGGTGAACAGCAATTGCAGATCGGGGCTCGCCAGCCCTTCGCGGCTGCGGCAGAACACCATCGCAGTGGTGACGCCAAAGGTCAGCGCACCGCGGCCGGTCGCGGCAAACCGCCCGACCTCGCGCGCCAGCCGCACGCCTCGCGCCAGCTGATTGACCGACACCTCGTCCTTGACGCGGTGCGTCACCCGAACCGCGAAATGGTCGGAAAGATTGGCGCCGACCCCGGGCAATTCGTGCACCACCTCGACGCCGATCGATTGCAGATGGCCGGCCGGGCCGATGCCCGAAATTTGCAGCAGATGCGGCGAATTGACGGTGCCGCCGCCGATCACGACCTCGCGCGCCGCGGCAACCCGCCGGTCACTGCCGTTCTGGCGAAACGCGACGCCGGTGCAGCGCTTTCCGTCGAACAGCAGCCGGGTCGCGACCGCCTTGGTCTCGACCCGCAGGTTTTGGCGCCGCCGCGCCTCGGCAAGAAAGGTTTGTGCCGTCGACCCGCGGAACCGTCCCCGGCGCGTCATCTGCGAATACCCGACCCCCTCCTGCACTCGCGCCGTTGTAATCGGGGGTGAACGGCAAACCCGGCCTCTTGTGCAGCTTCGACAAAGCGATGGGTCAACGGCAGGATCGTGCGGTAATCCTCGACGAGCAGCGGGCCGCCCTTGCCGCGATACTCCGACTCCCCGGACACATAATGTTCGGATTTCCTGAAATAGGGCAGAACGTCCTCATAGCTCCAGCCGCGGCAGCCCATCTGCGCCCAGCCGTCGTAATCCGCCGGGTTGCCGCGGACATAGAGCATGCCGTTGATCGAGCTGGTGCCGCCCAGCACTCTGCCGCGCGGCCAATGCAATGACCGGTTGCCGGTGCCCTCCTCCGCCTCGGTGTAGTAGTTCCAGTTGACCAGCGGATTGGCGCGCAAATGCAAAGCGCCGGCCGGCACATGGATCATCGGGTGCCAGTCGCTCGGGCCCGCCTCGAGCAAGACCACCCGAGCGCCGTCCTCGCTCAACCGGTCGGCGAGCACGCAACCTGCCGACCCGGCCCCGACAACGACGTAATCGGCCTGCAGATCCGTCACGGGGCCGGCCTTAGCGCGGCGTGTGGCGGTCCATGAATTGCGTGACGCGATCGATCGCGGTCTGCAGATGCTCCGGCCCCTTCCATTGCCGCAGCACCTCGACATTGGGAGCCAGCTCGGTGATTTCCTCGGCGATCACCTTTGGATGCGGCGGATCGTCGCCGGGCATGACCAGCAGCGGGGTCTTGCATTGGCGCACGAATTCGCGGGTCACGCTGAACACGAAATCGCCACCGAACATGTTGCCGCCGAATTTGTTCAAAATGTCCTCGTCTATCTCGGGACGCTCCTCACGGACGCCCTTTGCCCAGCTCTGCACCAGGTTGTGGAATACGCCGCGATTGTCGGCATGGCCGATCGGGTTCTGCAAGACCGCCGCGCTGATGCGGTTCGGCGCCAGCTCGCACAAGGTCAAGCAGAACGAGGCGCCGATGCAGCCGCCCATGACGTGAAACCGATCGAACCCGAGATGGTCGGCCAGTGCCAGGTGGTCGCCGGCATAAATATGCCAGTCGTCGGTCGCATCGATCCGCGTGCGCGAGCGGCCGGCATTGCGCTGGTCCATCGCCACGACCCGATACTTGCTCCCCAAGACGGCCGTCGGATCCATCCAGACTGCCGGCGCCGACGGGTTCGACGGGCTGTGCCGCCAGAATGCAAGTTCCGAGCGCAACCCGCCCGGGGCAAATATCATCAGCGGATAGCCGGAGCCGTGCACCTCGTAATGGATCTCCCCGTCCGGTACCTTCAGTTCGGCACGTCTCCCTCCCGGTGGTCAGAACTCACGCTAGCTGCCGGATGTCATTGACGACAACCCATAAAATCAGCCCCTCTGCCGCGGGAGACGCCGCCGACGAGGAGATGAGCATGAGCTACGAGGCTGAGTGGCGGGCGCGCTTCGGCGAAGAAACCGAACCCGCGCCGGATCTACCCGATCTGCCATGGCTGCGCCAAGTCCTGATGCGCCGTACCCATCGGCGTTATGCCGAACGCCCGGTCCCCGAACCCTTGCTGCGTCTATTGCTGGGAACGGCCTTTTCGGCCTCCTCGAAATCGGATTTCCAGCAAGCCACCGTCATTTGGGTCAGGGACCGCCAGAGCCGCGATCGCCTCGCGGCGCTCGTGCCCGACATGCCGTGGGTCGGAAACGCGCCGGAATTTTTAGTCTTTTGCGGCGACGCGCACCGCCTGGGGCGGATCGGCGAAATGCGCGGTCACCGCAACGAGAACGGCAAACTCGAGGGATTTTTCAACGCCGCTGTCGACGCGGCGCTGGTCTTGCAGACCTTCATCCTGGCTGCCGAAACCGCGGGTCTCGGGTGCTGTCCGATCAGCGTCATCCGCAACCACGCCGCGGCCGTTGCCGACATTTTGCGTCTGCCCGACAAGGTGTTCCCGGTAGCGGGGCTGTGCGTCGGCTATCCCGCTGCCGCCGGACACGTCAGCATGCGTCTTCCGCTCGCGGCGACCGTGCACATCGATCAGTACGACGAGCGGCGGCTTCGCGAAGCTCTCGATGCCTATGACCGGCGCCGCGATGCGCGATACTCGCTGCCGCGCGAGCAGCAACGCTCGCCCGATGTGTTTGGCTATGCGTCTTTTTACGGTTGGTCGGAAGACAAGGCGCGACAGGCCGTCCAACCCGAAGGCCAGAGCTTTCCGACCTTCTTGCGCACCCGCGGTTTTTCCCTGGATTGACCGCACGCGGCCGGCCCCGCCCTGGAAGCAGGCCTTCTAGAGACTACATTCTGCGCGGCTGATCCGCGCCAACCCTCCGCGAGAACCCGATGATCGACATTTCACGCCCGCACCACTCGGCTGTAAGGGCCGCCGCCGTCGTCCTGGTCTCGCTGACGCTGTACGCCTGCGACAGCGCCGGGGCGGGCACCGGAGCCTACCCGGCCGACGCCGGCGATCTCGGCCTGATCCAGGATGCGATAAAGCAGGTCGAGAAGAATTACGTCGCGCCGGTGACCGGCGGTGAGCTCGCTAAGGATGCCCTGAAGGGCATGCTGACGCGGCTCGATCCCCATTCCGATTATATGGATCAGGAGCAATATCAGCAGATGGCCGCCGTGACCCGCGGCCAATTCGGCGGCATCGGCGTCGAGCTGACCCTCGAAGGCAAGGTGCCTGAGGTGATCTCGCCTATCGACGGGACGCCGGCCGCCGAGGCGGGCATCGAGCCGGGAGACCGCATCGTCAAGATCGACGCCTTGCCGACCACTGGCATGGACGTCGAGGAAGTGGTCAAGCGGCTGCGCGGGTCTGCGGGGAGCAGGGTGACCCTGAGTATCGCTCGCAACGACCGCGCCCCTTTCGACGTGACGTTGACGCGCAACGTGATCCGCGTCGTCTCGGTCAAATCGGAGCTCAAGCCGAATAACATCGGCTATGCCCGCATTACCACGTTCACCGAGAATACCGCCTCCGAGCTCGCCGGTGCGCTCGAGAGAATGAAGGGGCGGACGCAGGGCCGGCTGAACGGCTTCATCCTCGATTTGCGCAACGACCCGGGCGGGTTGCTCGACGCCTCGATCGATGTCGCCGGGATCTTTCTCGACGGCGGCGTCGTGGTCACGACGCGCGGCCGCAACACGGCTGACGACCACGTCTACCGTGCTCCGGCGACCGGCGACCTGCTGCGCGGGACACCCATCGTCGTGCTGATCAACAGCGCCTCGGCGTCGGCTGCGGAAATCGTCGCCGGCGCTTTGCAGGACCACCACCGTGCGACGGTTATGGGAACCCGCAGCTTTGGCAAGGGCTCGGTTCAGACGATCATTCCGCTGGAGGGCCGCGGCGCGCTCCGCCTGACGACTGCGCTGTACTACACACCGTCGGGCCGTTCCATTCAGGGCCAGGGCATTTCGCCCGACATCGTCGTCAATGTCCCGAAAAACCAACAAGTGGCAAATGCCGTGATCAGCTTCGAAAGCGATCTCTACGGGGCTTTGAAGAACGGAGGCTCGATCAACTCGCCACCTAACGCCAGCTCCGCAGCCACCGGACGGGCCGCTACAGCCGAGGCGGAGCACCCGATCAAGCCTATGATCATCGGAACCGGCAACGACCCGCAGGTCGCCGCCGCTCTCGATTTTCTGCAAAAGGCGGTACGCCGAGAGTCAGGAGCGCAGCACGGCTGACAGCATCGATCCTGGGGGTTGGATGCGCGCCGCCGCCTCGTTGCTGGCTCTGGCTCTCGTCGTCGGCTGTGCCTCTGAGAGCGGGTTGCCGCCATTACCCTCCGATCAAGTCAGCGCTCGGTTCCCTCCCGGCGGCGTCGTCAACAGCATCGAGGTTGATGCGGTCGACCGCCTGCCGCTGCGTACCGCGGAGCTGGTCTCGCCCGACGGCCAAGCGACGCCGGCTTCATACCTCCACGTCAACCCGTCGCCCGGCGTCGCGTTTTACCAAAGGCAGATCGATACCCCTTACGAAGGCACCATCTTCGGCCTCGACAAATTCGCACCGGCTCCTGGCGTGGTGACCGGCGCTCCGCAGGGCGATGCCCGGCTTCTGGCGATGGTCTCGACGGCCTCGATCCCGGTGCCCGACGAAATCGAATATCGCCGGGACTGGCGCAGCTATCGCATCTTCCTCAGTTTCGGCGACCTCGCCGGCGAAGTCGAAAGGCGCGTCCTGCCCGCTCCCGAGCCGCCGTCGAAAGGCTAGCGGCTCAGACGTTGTCGAGCTTGGCGCCGCCCGGGGTGCCGATCATCGCCAGGACCTCGCGCCGGCTCAGCGGGTCATCCCGGAATGCGCCGAGCATCCGGCTGGTTACCATCGTGACGCCGGGCTTGTGCACGCCGCGCGTGGTCATGCATTGATGGGCTGCCTCGATCACCACGGCGACCCCCTTGGGCTGCAACACCTCGTCGAGCGTGTTGGCGATCTGCGCCGTCATTTTCTCCTGGATCTGCAGCCGCTTGGCATAGACCTCGACGAGCCGCGCGAGCTTCGAGATGCCGACCACCCGCTTGTTGGGTAGATAGGCGACGTGCACCTTGCCGATGATCGGCGCGATGTGGTGCTCGCAATGCGATTCGAAACGAATGTCCTTCAGCGCGACGATCTCGTCATAACCATCGGTTTCCTCGAAGGTGCGCTGCAGCAGCGCTACCGGATCCAAATCATAGCCGCTGAAGAACTCCTCGTAAGAGCGCACGACGCGGTCGGGAGTGCCGAGCAGCCCTTCGCGGTCGGGGTCGTCGCCGGCCCAGCGAAGCAGAGTGCGAACCGCGTCCAAGGCTTCCTCGCGGGTTGGCCGTTGCGCCGGGACGGATTTGAGCGAATTTTCAGATAGGGACACGGACTGAGGGAAAGCTCGCGGCATCGAGGCTTCTCTTGTTGGTTGAAAAGGCTTGCCGGCGGGAGCGCGATAAAGGCGCCCAGCCCAGCGGTTAATTGAGCCGGACCGCCTGATGGGGGCTGTCGAGCGAGAAGGCGGGGATGCGGACCGAGAAGCTATCGCCGCCCCTCGTTTCCATCTGATACGTCCCCACCATGATCCCTGACGGTGTCGGCAACGGGGTGCCGCTGGTGTATTCGAAGGCCTCGCCGGGAGCGAGCACCGGTTGCTCGCCGACGACGCCATCGCCGCGCACCTCCTTTATCTGTCCGCGGCTGTCGGTGATTTGCCAATGCCGGTGACGCAGCTGGACGGTTTCCTTGCCACGATTCTCGATGCGCACATGGTAGGCCCAGACGTAATGGTTCTCGACCGGCGAGGATTGGTCCTCCAGGTAGAACGGCTTGACCGTGACCTTGATCGATCGGGTCGTTTCTGAATACATGGTCATCGCCCTCTCGCATCTCGACCCGGTACGGCACAAGACCGTGCCGGCAAGCAGACCGATCTACAATGTCGGCCGCGCGCCGAAACGCGTCAAGATCGGCGCGCGGGGGCCAGCAATTCGAGAATTCTGTCGTCGACGACCTGCCGCGAGCCATGCGCATTGATGGGTTGGATGCAGACATGGTCGGCCCCGGCTTCCCAGTGCTCTTGGATCCGTGCGCGGATCGCTCCCTCGTCGCCCCACGCGACCATCGCGTCGAGAAGCCGCTCCGAGCCGCCCGCGGCGAGGTCGTCATCACGGAAGCCCTCGCGCCGCCAGCTGTTGACGTAATTCTCGAGCTGCAGATAACGCGAAAGCGCCTCACGCGCGGCACGCCGCGCCGCGGCCGGGTCGGTCTCCAACAGAACCCAGACTGCCGGACAAAGGAGCTTGCCGGGTCCGAGGATTGCGCGGGCTTTCGCGGTGTGCTCCGGCGTCGTGTTGTACGGGTGCGCACCATCGGCGACCTCGGCTGATAAAGCTATCATCCTGGGTCCCAATGCCGCGACAACCGTCAGCGGCTTCTCGCGCGGTACTTGCGCTTGGTAGGGCGCGTCGCGCATCCCCGCGAGATAGGCCCGCATCGTCGACGCCGGCTTGCCGTAGGTGTGGCCGCGGATTCCTTGCACCATAGGCCGATGCGATACCCCGACTCCCAGCAGGAAGCGGCCATCCGATTGCTCGTTGAGGCCGCGCTGTCCATTGGCCATCGCCATCGGATCGCGAGCATAGATGTTCGCGATGCCCGTCGCCACGATCAGCCTTTGCGTATTCGCGAGCAGCCAGGCGGAGTGCACCAGCGCATTCCGCCCGCGACTTTCGGGGATCCATAGCGCGGCATACCCCCACTCTTCGACCCGTTTCGCGAACGCCGCTGTGGCCGCTGCGGTCATGCCGTCCATCGAAATCCAAACGCCGAGGTTTCCGAGTTCCATCGCCGCCTCTCCTGCAGATGACCCGGCGAGTGTGATTCCTCGCACCGGCCGCGTCCAGCCCTTCGGCACGAGATGAGAACTCGTCGGGAACATGACGCAATCCCCGCCTGTATTCATGCAGGGATGCTGGCCGAGGTTTTGCCGCGCCGGACCCCCGGGGGATCCGGTGTGGCGCCGGTCCGTTAACGACTTAGCTACTGGTTGTTGGAGATGAATGGGGTCGGGGGATCGGGAGAAGCGTAATGGGCCACAAAATCACCGAGTATTCGCTCGCCGAGCTGGTTGAAGATCCCCTGATCGGCCTTTTGATGAAGAGTGACGGGGTCGATCGCCGCAGCATCGAGCTTCTGTTCGAGCGCGTCGCACGCAGCCCCAGGTACCACGAGGTCGCACCGTGCCCGGATTGCTGATCGCCGCGGGCGGTGTCGGGCTCGTTGCGGCGACTGCTGCGCTTTGGTTGGAAAGCAGGCGCCGGATCGGCCGGCGTTGCTTCGCTGGTCTGCTCGCGCTCGCTATAGGCTCGAGCCTTTTTTCCGTCCTCGCTTGGGCCGCGACTGCGATTACGCGCATCGCACCTTTGCCGCTTACCTGGGCGTTTGCGGTTGGACTCGCGCTTCTGTTCGCGGTGCGATTGTATCGAGAATTGCAGGTTTTGCCAGACGGGCCTTCCTGACCTTCTCGCCCGGCGCCTGATCCTCGGCTTCTCCGAATATCCGGGTTTCCGAGGCAGGGCTCTTGCCCGGCCGCGGCTGGTGCGCGATATCAGGGCGGCACAGATGCCGACCCTTTTCCTCATCGTTTTTGTCGACCTCGTCGGGTTTGGCCTCGTCATCCCGCTTTTGCCGTTCTATGCGCTGCGCTTTGCCGCCTCGCCGCAACAGGTGACGGCGCTGCTGGCGGTCTATTCGCTCATGCAATTGTTCGCCGCGCCGCTATGGGGAAGGCTCAGCGATCGCGTCGGCAGGCGGCCGGTGCTGATGGTCAGCATGGCCGCCTCGGTGCTCGCCTATCTTTGGATCGGCAGCGCGACGGCGCTGTGGATGCTGTTCGCGGCACGGGCCTTGGCCGGCGCCTGCGCCGGCAACATTGCCGCGGCCCAGGCCTATATCGCCGATATCACCAAACCGGAGGAGCGGGCCAAGGGGATGGGCCTGATCGGCGCTGCCTTTGGATTGGGCTTCATCATCGGCCCGGCGCTCGGCGGGCTGCTGGCGGGCCATGATCCGGCAACCGCCGACGTACAAACTCCGGCATGGGTGGCGGCGGGGTTTTCCTTTGTCGCCCTGTGCGGCGTGTTTCTGCTGCTCCGGGAGAGCCTGCCAGCCGACCGGCGCGGCATAGGCGGGGCTTCGCGCGGCCGGGTCAGCGCGATATTGGACGTGCTCGGCCGCCCGGTGTTGCCACGCCTGATCCTGATCTTCTTTTTGGTCATCCTGGCCTTTGCCGGGATGGAGAGCACCTTCGCGCTGTGGGCGATCGAGCAATTCGGCTGGGGGCCTGGGCAAGTCGGGTATGTCTTTTCCTATGTCGGCGTCCTCTCGGCGATCTTGCAGGGTGGGCTCATTGGCGCGCTGACGCGGCGTTTCGGAGAGGAGCGGCTGCTCTTTTGTGGCCTTGCGCTGATCGGCATCGGGCTCTTGATGATGCCGCTGGCGCGCAGCGTGCCGCTGCTGGCGCCCGCAATCAGCGCGCTGGCGCTTGGCATGGGGCTGACGCAGCCCTCGCTCAACAGCCTGATCTCGCGCCGGGCCGGGCGCGAGGAGCAGGGCGAAGTTTTGGGCGTGTCGCAATCGGTCGGCAGTCTCTCGCGTGTGCTCGGCCCGGCGGCCGCTGGGTTCTTCTTTGGCGAGTTCGGCCGGAACGCCGCGTTCTTGTGGGGAGCGGCGCTGGTCGGCGCCGCCTTGCTGGTGGCATTCAAGCTGACACGGGGCCTCGGCGCAGCCGGGTTGACGGGCCCCGAACCGGCGGAACCCACACGATGAGCCCGCGCGGACATCCGCTGCCGGTGATCGGCCCCCCCCGACAGAAGGGCCGTCTCAAGGACGAGCTGCGCGCGCTCAAATCGCTGACGCCCTACCTATGGCCGCGCGATTCCTCCAGGCTGCGGGTGCGGGTCGTTCTGGCCCTCGTATTTCTGCTCGCCGGCAAGCTCGTCAACATCTGCGTCCCTCTTCTCTACAAGCAGGCCGTTGACGCCCTTTCGCCAGCCAAGGTCGTGATCGCCGTGCCGGTGGCGCTGATCATCGCCTACGGCCTCGCCCGGGTGATGTCGCAGGGCTTCAACGAGCTGCGCAACGCCGTCTTCGCCAAGGTCAGCCAGCGTGCGATCCGCCGGATGGCGCTGTCGGCCTTTCGCCACATCCATGCTTTGTCGCTGCGTTTCCATCTCGAGCGCCGCACCGGCGGGTTGTCGCGCGCCGTCGAGCGCGGCACGGCAGGGATCGATTTCCTGCTCTCTTTCATGCTGTTCAATGTCCTGCCGACCTTGTTCGAGATCCTGCTGGTCTGCGGGATCCTCTGGCGGCTGTTCAATTGGACCTTTGCCGCAGTCACCTTCACGACGATCCTCGTCTATATCACCTTTACTTTCTCGATCACCGATTGGCGGGTGCGCTTTCGGCGCGAGATGAACGAGCGCAACACCGAGTCCAACACCAAGGCCGTCGACAGTTTGCTGAATTACGAGACGGTCAAGTATTTTGCCAACGAAGAGCACGAAGCGTGCCGGTATGACTCGGCGCTGCGGGCCTATGAACGCGCCGCGGTCAAGAGTGAAACCACCCTGACCCTGCTCAACCTCGGTCAGGGCACGATCATCGCGAGCGGGCTCGTCGCGGTGATGATACTGGCGGGAGAAGGCGTCGCGGCGGCTGAAATGACGGTTGGCGACTTCGTGCTGGTCAACGCCTATCTGATCCAGCTCTACACGCCGCTCAACTTCCTCGGCATGGTCTATCGCAATATCAAGCAGTCATTGACCGATCTCGAGCAGATGACTGCGCTCCTGGCGGTCAAACCCGAGATCGTGGACCGGCCCGGCGCGACGGAGCTGAAGATTCGGGCGGGTGCGGTTGCTTTTCACGGCGTCGATTTCCATTACGATCTCAGGCGGCCGATCCTGTCCGATGTCGATTTCCATGTCGCGCCCGGCGCGACGGTCGCGATCGTCGGCCCGAGCGGAGCCGGCAAATCGACGATCGCGCGGCTTCTCTTTCGTTTCTACGATGTCAATGCCGGCTCGATCGAGATCGACGGCCAGGACATCCGCAATGTGACCCAGGACAGCCTGCGCCGCGCGATCGGCGTGGTGCCGCAGGACACGGTGCTGTTCAACGACACGATCTACTACAACATCGCCTACGGTCGCCCCGGAGCGACGCGGGCGGAAATCGAGGAAGCCGCCCGGCTGGCTCGCATCCACGATTTCATAACGACATTGCCGGACGGCTACGAGACAATGGTCGGCGAACGCGGTCTGAAGCTCTCGGGCGGCGAGAAGCAGCGCGTCGCGATCGCCCGCGTCATCCTGAAGGCGCCACAGATCCTGGTCTTCGACGAGGCGACCTCGGCGCTCGACACCAAGACCGAGCGCGAAATCCAGGCGAGCCTCGCCGAAGTCTCCGCCGGCCGCACCACCCTCGTCATCGCTCACCGGCTGTCGACAATCGTCGATGCCGACGAGATCCTGGTGCTCGACCGCGGCCACATCGTCGAGCGCGGCCACCACGCGGAACTGCTGCTCCGCCGCGGCATCTATGCGACCATGTGGGCCCGCCAGCAAGAGGCCGTTCGGCGCGAAGCTGCGCTCGCGGCAGATTGAACGACAGCACAGAAGCTCGATACGAGGGAGACAAATGGCGCGGATTTGCAAGGTACTGATCGTCGAAAACGATGACGACGTGCGCGATCTGCTGGGCGACATTTTCCACGACGAAGGTTTCCGTTTCGCGATGGTCAAGACCGGTGCGGAAATGCAAGACGCGCTCGACGAGGACGATTACGACATCGTCGTCATCGACGTGACCCAGCCGGGACACGAAGATGGTTTTGCGCTGGCCGCAGATTGCGCGCGATCAGGGATGCGGCGCGATCCTGGTGACCGGCGATCATCGCCATCTGGAGCGCCTCCAGATCAGCGGCCAGCACTATCTGCTGAAGCCCTTCCGCGTGCAGCACCTGGTCGAGATCGTCGACAAGATCCTGGTGGAAACGGCCGCTAAATGCGTGCGCCGCAAGCGCGGCGACGGGTCCTTCTTTCCCGCCCGGATGGGGTGAGCGGCACAGCGCTGCTCCAGGCTCTGCGGCGGGGCGACCGGCGGGCGCTCGCGCGGGCCATCACCCTGGTCGAATCGTCACGGCCGGACCATCGCGACAAGGCCGAGAGGCTGGTCGAGGCGCTCCTGCCCGAAACCGGGAAAGCCCTTCGCATCGGCATTTCCGGGCCGCCAGGGGCCGGCAAATCCACTTTTATCGAGCGCTTTGGCCTCGCAGGCATTGCGCTCGGACGGCGGATCGCGGTGCTGGCCGTCGATCCCGCCTCAAAGCGCGGCGGCGGCGCGATCCTCGGCGACAAGACCCGCATGGCCGAGCTGGCGCGTGCGCCGGAGGCGTTTATCCGCCCGTCTTCCGCCGGCGACAGCCGTGGGGGCATCGCGCGCCGGACGCGCGAGGCCATCCTCTTGTGCGAAGCGGCGGGGTTCGACGCGATACTGGTCGAGACGATTGGCGTCGGCCAAGCCGAAACAGCTGTCGCCGAGATCGTCGACATCTTCATCCTGATCCTGCCGCCCGCGGGGGGTGACGAGCTGCAAGGGATCAAGCGCGGCATTGTCGAGCTCGCCGATCTGGTCCTGGTCAATAAAGCCGACGGCGAACTCGCCGCCGCGGCGCACCGCACCGTCGCCGATTATGCAAGTGCGATGGGGCTGATCCGGCCGCCCTACCCCGAGTGGCAGGTCCCGGTCCGCGCCGTCTCCGCGCTCGAAGGGACCGGCATTCGCCAAGTCTGGGACGACGTCGATCGCTTCCACGCCGCCCTTGAAGGCACGGGCGCCTGGTCACAGCGGCGCGCCGAGCAGGCCCGGGCCGCGCTATGGTCCGAAATCGGCGATACCCTCCTCGATCGCTTCCGCGCTGCTCCCGCGGTCACCCGGCGTTTGGCCGCGCTCGAACGTGCGGTCATGGCCGGCACGCAAACCCCCACCGCCGCCGCCCGCGAATTACTTGCCTCCTTCCTGAAAAGTTGAGATGCCGCCTTCCTGACTACCGCAAACGATAGGCGATCACCTCTATCAGGCATTAAGCTCACTTACGAGCCAGCCGATAACCTCCAAAAATTTCGTAATTTTTGCCTCATTCGATAAGGCGATGAGAGGAATGTTCGCCGCCGGGTGATCGAGGCAGGCTTATTCCGTCGACCCATCGGGCGCGCCGCCGCCCTGCCACCGGGCACTTCGAACGCACCCGCTCCGCCGACGGGATGCCGCGGAGCCGATCGGGAAGGGGAATATAGGCTTGCGCAGATCTTCGCATAAAGGCCGCCGCCACCGGAACTTTCTTGTCCCTCGCTGGCGGCTTGACCATATGCAACCGAAGAAGCTAAATGCGGCTTAGCGCGCGGTTGCCGAAAAGAGCGGTCGCGCGCGCTTTTTTGACGATGTTGGGTTGAGGTGGGTATGGCGCGCAAATGCGGGATCACCGGCAAGGGCGTCCAGGTCGGGCACAATGTCAGCCATTCCAACATCAAGACGAAGCGCCGGTTTCTGCCGAACCTGCAGCGGATTTCAGTCCTCTCGGATACGCTGGGATCGGTCAGGTTACGCATAACGGCAGCGGCGCTGCGCACCATCGAGCACAAAGGCGGCGTCGACTCGCTTCTGCGTGACACACCCGACCGCAAGCTGTCGCCGGAGATCCGTCGCCTAAAGCGCCGAGTTCGAAAGGGCGGCGGAGCGGAATTGCGGCTAGGACTGCCCTGCCGCACACTCTCGCTAGTTCCCGTTTAGCGTCGGCGGCGGTGTCGGTGATGTATTCCGATGGACGCCTCGGATCGCGTAGCCGGGTCTCTTGCTTGGTCCGCTGACGCCTAGTTCGATCCGTCGCGGCGACATGCTCTGGGGCACCGTCCTCGCCGGTGGCGGAGGTTGGGCATCTTCGCCGACCGAGGCGGGCGGGTATTGCACTGCTCCCCCGGTCTGCGCATTCGCGGTGCCCAAACCAATCAGGAGAGCGCACCCGATAACGGCAACGAGCAGCGCTTCACGAGTCGACCTTCTGATCTCACCCATGTTGTTGATTACGTCACCGCCCACTCTTTGATTTCCTCCTTCTCTCGCTGGAGCTCTTTTATTTCGCGCGCAATCTCCTTCGCCCGGAGACCATCGCCTCTTTCGAGTGCTTCCTTTTGTTCTACATATCGGTCTATAAGAAAGTCTTGGATTTCCGTTATCCTAGCCCGCTCTTCTGGCGTCAACCCGTTGTACTGTCCCATTGCGCATTCTCCTTTCCTCCCGGCAACACTCTGCCAACTCAAGGCGTCATCTCGGGAACACCCGAGAAAAACACCGAGTTCCGATGCCGCGCCGGATGTTACAATGGAGATTACTTGTGATCATAGAAGCATCTGGTTCGATACTTGATGCAATATTTGCGTACTCAAAAGGCCGGGCTCATGACCCCGGTTTCGCGGTTCCTACGGGTCTGGTCATGGTGTCGCTCGAGTCTGTCGAATTGCTGGATCACCACAGTGCAGGACGGGAACCCATTGCCCAGGAGTAACCCTCCTGTCTCGGCAAGCTGCGTCGGATCGGCGGCGTCGGCCATGCCGATACCCATGAGCAGCACCAAGGGAGTTGTTACGGCAAAAGATGAACGCATTGGAAAACTCCTAACCAATACGCCCCCAAATTATTCAACAGTCGAGCCGGATGGTCGTGCCGGCTAGAGCCGGTGTAAATTGGTCGATTTCTAGTCATTCACTTGTGTCATTTTTTGCACATTTTTGGCCGTGCCGGCGTTGCTGATCGGACGGTCCGGCAAGATTTGGACCCGGAATTACGCCGGATTACAGATCAATTGGATCCTTTAGGCGACGAGGCCGCGACGTCAAGCGATCCAGACTAGAGCTCGCTTTCGCCCGCGACGCCGGAACCGTGATTAGTTACAAGTTTAACGAGTAGGTGGAGTGAAGCTCGCCGAACAGTTGGGAGACGGACAATGAGACAAGGTGCAGTGACACACGATGTCCGTTTGGCTCATGGGCATGGTCCGAAAAGGAAGTTCCGAATTTATGGTCGGCCAATGCCAGGCAACGGCGACATGATCGCTCTGCCACTCGATGGGCGGCTAATCAGCGCGCGCGTAACCGGGCGCTCGGAAAAACTAGAAATGGAGCAATCGGTAGATACTGAGCTAGTCGAGTGAATAGTTGGTGTAGACAGACAAGTCAAACTGCTGGTAAACGCGGTCGGCCTCGGGAATAACGTGTGTCGATGCGCCGTTCCCGGTCGGGGGACGGAATGGGGGTTAGACGGTTCTTTCTGACGGTAGCGCTGACCACGGTGCTGGTGCCCGGTCCGGCTGTCCGCGCCGATCTGAATTACCGGGCCGAGATCACCGGCGCGGAAGACAGCGATCTCGCCGATCTGCTGGACAAGGTCTCCGATCTGAAGACGCTCGAGGACAAGCCGCCGGCATCCGAAGAAGCGTTGCGCCGGCGCGCCGACCGCGATCTCGGCCGGCTTGCGGACGCCGCACACAGCCTCGGCTATTGGGACGCGGAATTTTCTTACGAGGTCGACACCGCGGCCGAACCGGCAAAGGTCACGGTAAAGGTCGAGCCTGGCCCACTCTACCATGTCGGCTCGGTCACGGTTCAGAGCCCGGACGGTCAGCCCTTGGCGATCCCGAACGAACCCAAACTGCCGCTCAAACCCGGCGACCCGGCGCGCACCGCCCCGGTGGTCGCAACCGAAACGGCGCTGGTGGCGGCGCTCGGCGATAGCGGTCATCCGTTCGCCAAGGTGGAGAATCGCCGGGTCGAACTCGACAAGACCGCCCAGACGATGGAGGTGACATACACGCTCGATCCGGGACCGGTGCGAACATTTTGGCCCGCTCGCGATCACCGGGCTCGAGCGGCTCGAACCGGGTTATGTAGAGGGACGAATTCGGTGGCAGCGCGGTGCGGTCTATGACGAGGCCAAAGTCGAAGAGACCCGTCGCGCGCTGATCGCCAGCGGGCTGTTCAGCACGGTCCGGATCACGCCGCTGGCGGACCCCGACAACCCCGGGGACGTGCGGATGACGGTCGATGTGACGGAGCGATTGCACCGCTCGATCGGTGTCGGCGTCGCCTACAATACCAGCCAAGGCCCTGCCGCGCGCGCTTTCTGGGAGAACCGCAACCTTTTCGGCAATGCCGAGTATCTGCGGCTCGCCGTCGAAGGTCGGTCAGCAGATCGCTGGGTTCAGGGCCAATTTTCGCCGGCCCGATTTTCTGGCGGTCGACCAGGATTTCTTGGCGACAGCCGAGATTGCCAATGACACGCCGGTCGCCTATCACAGCCGCCGGGCGATCGTGTCGGCGGGTTTGGAGCGGCGTTTCGGCTCCTTCTTGACCGGCGGCATTTCGCTCCTGGGGACTAAGGCCAATGTCGTGCAGCTCGCCAATGTGAATTCGATCACGGCTGCGCAGCGCACCCAGCACTATTCGCTGGTCGGAGTGCCGGCCTACCTGAAGTTCGATCAAACCGACAATTTGCTGAACCCGACCGACGGCTATCGCGCGCAGCTGGCGGTGACGCCGGCGCACACCTTCTCCAGGCCGAATTTGACCTTTGTCACGAACCTGATCTCGGGCAGCACCTATTGGGCGCTCGGCGCCGAAGAACGTGCGGTCCTCGCCGCCAGGGCGGCGGTTGGCTCGATCGACGGCGCCCCGCTTTTCGAGCTCCCGGCCGACCAGCGCATCTATGTCGGAGGCGGCGGCTCGATCCGGCCTTACGGGTACCAGCTGGCCGGCCCGCTCGACCTAGGCAACAAGCCGATCGGCGGCAAATCGAGCTTCGTGCTCAACCTCGAAGCGCGGGTCAAGATCACCGAAAACATCGGCATCGTCCCCTTTGTCGACGCCGGCAGCTATTACGAAAGTCCCGTGCCGCAGCTCGGCCGTACTCTCCTCTACGGCGTGGGCCTGGGACTGCGCTATTACACGGCGTTCGGGCCGCTTCGCCTCGACCTCGCGACCCCGCTGCACAAGCGCAGCGCCGATTCCCCGATCCAGGTCTATATCAGCCTCGGCCAGGCCTTCTGATGCACAGCGCGGGAAAAATCCTTCGTGGGTTGAGCCTTGTGCTCGGTCGTACTCGCCCTCTCCTTCGCCGCTGTTTTCGCGGTCCTGCAGACGCAAATCGGAAAAGCTTGGCTAGCCAGAGAAATCGGACGGGCTTTGAGTGATCCGGATTTCACCATCGCGATCGATGGTCTCAACGGAATTGTGCCGTTCCGCATGACTGTCGAACGGATCGACATCGGCGATCGCGACGGCACCTATCTCACCTTGCGTGACGCCGGCCTCGACATCTCGGCGTCGGCGCTGCTGGCCGGGAAGGCACATATCCGGTCGTTGACGATCGCAGAGGTCGATATGGCGCGATCGAGCACCGCGCCGTCGACGACGCCTTTCATCGACTACCTCAAGGTGCCGCGGCTTCCGCTCGGCGTCGCTCTCGACCGGATGTCGATCGGCAAGCTTGCGCTCGCACCGCCGGTGTTGGGCGAGAACGTCGTCGCGACGGTCGAGGGAAGCGCCGAGCTGGCGGACGGCAAGGCGCATATTGCGCTCGATCTGCACCGCATCGACAACTCGGCCGGGAACATCCTCTTGGCGATGGAGATCGCCGGAGATACCCCGGTGCTGAGCCTCCAGCTCGATGCCGCCGAGCCCACTGGCCTCTTACTCGACCGGCTGCTCGTCCGCACCGACCACCTGCCGCTTACAATTTCGGTAAACGGCACCGGACCGCTCGCGGATTGGCACGGCCGGGTGAATGCCTCGGCCGGTACGTCGGCCCATTTGGCAGCGGATCTGACGCTTGCCGCAGCGGACGAAACCATTCTCGGGATATCCGGCACAGCGGGGTTTGCCCCATTGCTCCCGTCGGAGATCGCGCCGCTGGTCGGCGACCAAGTCGCGCTGTCCATGAGCGCGAAATTCGGCGGCGGGATCGTCGTCGATCCGCTCTCCGTCGAGATCGCAGCGGGCAGCTTGACGGGCCACTTCGCGATTGGCGGCCCGGAAAAAGCTGTCGCGGCGGATTTGCACGCCAATCTCCCGGATCTCTCGATGGTTTCGGGCTTGCTTGGCCAGCCGCTCGGCGGCTCGGCTGTTCTCATCGCGTCGGTGACCGGCACCGAGAGCCGGCCATCGCTCGAGCTGAATTTGTCGAGTGACGGAACCCGCCTCGCCTCCTCCGGAGCAGAGCACGTCGAGGCCGACATCCGAGCAAGCCCGATGGGTGCTCTCGACAATCCCGAAACGCGCATCGACCTGGCCGCGACGGGCCGCATCCTCGGGCTGGTTGCGCCGGAGGGGGTCGCGGTGCCTCCCGAGCTCGGCCGCGACATCGCTTGGTCTCTTGACGCCACCGCTGCTCGCGATGGACGCGCCGTCGATCTGACCCGGCTTTCCGCCGAGGGCGCCGGCATTTCCCTCGCCGGTTCCGGGCAAATGACGGAAACGGGAGCGATCGAGGGGCGCGCCGGTCTGACGATCGCCGATCTTCGCCCGTTTTCCGGCTTCGCCGGCCATCCGCTGGCCGGCTCGGTCGAGCTCGAAGCGAACGCCGAGCGCAAAGGCGCCGCCGGTTTCACGGCGACGGTGGCCGGCTCGGCAAAGGAACTGAGGACCGGGATCGCGGCCGCCGACGCATTGCTCGGCAGCGCGGCTACGATCACCGGCGCAATCGAACGCGACGATGCCGATATCCTGACCCTCGACCGGCTGGCCGTCACCGGGGCAGCCGTCAGCCTCTCCGGCGACGCGCGGTTTGTTCCCGCATCGAACGAGCTGACCGCGGTGCTCGCTGTCGAGTTGCCGCATTTGAAGCCGCTCGGAGCGGCATTCGGCACCGACCTGACGGGGGCGGTCTCGGCACAGCTCAATTTCGCGGGACCGCTCGACCATTTGCGGATCAGCGGCGACATCGATGGCGCCGAGCTCGCCGCTGCCGGCGCCAAACTCGATCGGCTGCGGCTCGCCGCGCAAGTTGCGGACCTCTTCGACCCGAAGGCGTCGGTCGACGGCACTTTCCGCGCCTATGGGCTCGACGGAAAACTGACGCTTGCCGCGGAGCCGAAGGGGAATTCCGAGCTGGTGCTGCCGCGTTTCCGGCTGGCTGCTGCGGACAGCACAATCGACGGCAGTCTTCGGATCGCCCTCGACACCGGCCTGATGCGAGGTTCGGTCGCCGGCCGGTCGGCCGATCTCGCGGCTTTGTCCAAGCTCGCCGGCACACCACTCGGCGGGAGTCTGGAGTTCGGTGTCGGATTGGACGCGCCCGGCGGGCAGCTGGTCGATGTCTCGGCAAACGGAACCAAGCTCGCCGCCGGCGCCGGATCTTCGCGGATCGCGGCGGGCCGCCTCGCGGTGACGGCACGTTTCGCCGACATATTGCGGGCTCCCTCGGGGAGCGCGCGCCTGTCGCTGAGCACCGCCAGTTTCGGCGCGAGCGAGCTCGCCACGGCAACCCTGAGCTTGGATGCGCCGCGGCCGGGCCGCTTCGTGTTCCAGGGGGATGCCAAGGGCCAGCCCTTGACGGTCGCTCTGGCCGGCGACGGCGCGCTCGAACCGGGCCGGGCCGACCTCCGCCTCAACCGGCTCGCCGGATCCTTGGGCGGCGAGCGCCTGTCGCTCGAGCAGCCGCTCACTCTGTCCAAACACGGCGGAGACCTCGCGTTTTCCGGTCTCGCATTGGACTTTGGCGCGGGTCGGATCACCGGCAGTGGCGGGGTGCGGGGGGACTCGGTGTCGCTCGCCTTGAATGCGGCCAACCTGCCGATCGCGTCGGCGGGGCGCCTCGCCGGCTACCGCAACGTGCGCGGCACCTTGAACGCGGCCGCGACCCTCGGCGGAACCCTTCGCGCTCCGCAAGGCCGTATGTCGCTGAATGCCCGCGAACTTACCGTCGCCTCGGCGAGACATTCGCGGCTGAAGGGTCTGGGGCTCGCGGTCGACGGCAGTTGGAACGGCCGCAATCTCGATGTCAAAGGGCAGGTCACCGGGCTCGAGGGGGATCAAGTCGCGCTGACGGGCTCGGTTCCGCTGCTGCTGACCCCCGCGCCGCTCGGGATTTCGGTGCCGTCCGACGGCCGGCTCGCGCTGCAGGTCCAGGGCGCCGGACAGATCGAGCACCTGGCCGATCTTCTGCCATTGGGCGAGGACCGGGTCAGCGGTCACTTCGCGGCCGACGCCGCGGTGGGCGGCACGGTCGCATCGCCTGCTGCGAGAGGTCGCCTCAGGCTCTCCGACGGGCATTACGAGAATTTCGCGACCGGAGCAGTCCTCAACAACATGCAAGCCGATCTCGTCGGCGATCGCGACCGCTTCACGTTGACCTCGTTCTCGGCGGCAGACAGTGCGAGCGGAAGCCTGAAGGCGCAGGGCAACGTCGTCTTGAGCGGTCCCAGCGGGCCCCACCGCCCAACTCTCCGCGACGCTCGCCAACTTCCGGGTCGCCGCACGCGACGAGGCGGTCGCGACGGCGAGCGGAACCGTGGCGATCGCCGGTCCGCTGACGGCGCCGAAGGTCACCGCGCCGCTCACCGTCGATCGCGCCGACATCAGCCTGCCGGATAGCCTGCCGCCCAATGTGGTGGTGCTGAAGGTCGTCGAAAAAAACGGCAAAGGCGGCAAGGCTCCCCTGCCCGCCGCCGCCGACAATCAACCGGCGCTTCCCGCGACCCTCGACATCGCTCTCGACATGCCCGGCAACATCTTCGTGCGGGGGCATGGGCTGGAGAGCGAATGGCGCGGCCGCCTGACGATCACCGGGACGAGCGCCGCTCCGGTCATAGCCGGCTCTCTGGAGCAGATCCGCGGCAGCGTCGATCTGCTCGGGAAGACCTTCACCCTGACCCGAGGCGCGATCACCTTCGATGGCAGCCCGAAGCTCGACCCGGTGCTCGACATCGTCGCCGAGGCGAGCGCCGCCGATATCACGGCGCAAGTCAACATCAGCGGATCTCGCCTCGGCGCCGAAGATCACATTGTCCTCGACACCCTCCGTGCCGCAGGACGAGATCCTGGCGCGCGTCTTGTTCAACCGCGGGGTCGGCCAGATCTCGGCCGGAGAAGGGATCCAGCTCGCCGCGGCGGCCGGCACCCTCGCCGGCGGCGGTCCCGGTGTCCTCGACCGCTTGCGCGGCGGCCTCGGCCTCGACTGGTTCAGGCTCGGCTCGGGCCCGAGCGGGCCGGCGAGCACCACCCTCAACCCGCGGGCAGCGACCGGCTCTGCCACCGGCGGCACGGCGCTCAGCGCCGGGAAATACGTCGCGCCGGGGGTTTCCGTCGGCGTCAGCCAGGGGCTCTCGCCGCCGACCAGCAAGGTCACGGTGGAAATCGAGTTGCGCCCGCATCTGACGGTGCAAGGCGAGGCCGGCCAATCCGGCAGCACCGGCATCGGCCTCAACTACAATTACGATTACTGAGCGGTCACTCTTCGGTGATCAGCCCTTGCTGAGCGGGGCTGAGAACAGGAAATTACTTCGCTCGATGCGAAATGAGAGGGAGGGACGCCATGGACGGGCCGGAAATCGGATTGGAAGGATTTTCGACGCGCACGCAATGGAGCCGGCGCGGGTTTGTCATGACGTCGCTGATTACCGGTTTTGCGCTGTCGATGCAGCCGGTCTCGGCCGAGACGATCACGACCGACACGAACGGCTTGGACGCGGGCGAGGTCAAGGTTCCGGTTGCCGACGGATCGATCCCGGCCTATCGCGCGATGCCGGCGCAGGGCGGGCCCTTCCCGACCGTGCTCGTCGTGCAGGAGGTCTTTGGCGTGCACGAGCACATCAAGGACATCTGCCGCCGGTTGGCCAAGGCCGGCTATTACGCGATCGCTCCGGAGCTCTACGCGGCAAGGGAACCCCGTCGGAGATCAGCGACATTCAGGAGCTGATCCAGAAGATCGTCGTCAAGGTCCCGACCGATCAGGTGATGTCCGACCTCGACGCGGCGGTCGCCTATGCCAAGGCATCGGGCAAGGCCGACACCGCGAAGCTCGCGGTGACCGGCTTCTGCTGGGGCGGCTGGGCGACCTGGATGTATTCCGCGCACAACCCGGATCTGAAGGCCGCGGTCGCGTGGTACGGGTCCGACCGCAAGCCGAGCGAGCTGACGCCAAAGAACCCGCTCGACATCGCCGCCGATGTGAAATGCCCGGTGCTCGCCCTCTATGGCGGCGCCGATCAGAGCATCCCGCAAGAGACGATCGAAAAGCGCCAGGCCGCGTGCAAGGCGGCCGGCAAGACCTGTGAATTCGCGGTCTACCCCGACGCCCCGCACGGCTTCAACGCCGACTACCGCCCGAGCTATCGCGCCGACGCCGCCAAGGACGGCTGGGCGAGAATGCTGGCCTGGTTCAAGGATCACGGGGTCGCCTAATCTAGGAACCCACCGGGTTGGCGGTGCGGGCGCAGCAAAAGCACAACCCTGTATGATGCTCGTCGCCGGTGTTACGATGAGGCGTTGCCGATCTCATCGGCCCGGCCGGCGAACGGGGGCGATCGAGACGCACTTCGCGCGAATTCCTGACCTTCGCGCCTTAAGCCTGTCGTGAGGCAAAAATGGCCCTGAAGGACATCCTGGTCGGCGTGGATCCCAGCACTGCCGGGGAAGGCCGTCTTAAGCTCGCCCTCAACTTGGTAAGGGCTCACCAGGCGCATATCACCGCTTGCTACGTTATGCGAGAGCAGCATGGTGCGCCCGTCAGCCCAATTTTGCCAGGGGTGCCGCTCAATTCCGGCCCCGGCATCATTGTCACACCCGAAATGGTGGCCACTGTTGGCGACCCCGCTTCTACCCCGGTTACGCCGCCGTCGCGCGAAGCCGAGCGCGCCGAGCAGGCCGAAGAGCTATTCAGGGCGGAGTTGCGGGCTCACGGTCTCGGGGGCGAGTGGCTCCTCTTGTCGCCGGGCGAGACCGGAGTCTTCATCGATCTTGCGAAGGCTTTCGATCTGACCATCCTTGGCCAGCTGTCGCCCGAGATCCGGTCGACCGGGTTTCGCCCGGACGAGATCGTCATCGCGACGGGCCGGCCGGTTCTCGTGGTTCCGTATGCCGGCACGTATGATGCGGTCGGCAGGCGCGCGCTCGTCGCGTGGGACGGGACGCGGGAGGCCACGCGTGCAGCAAACGATGCGCTGCCGCTGCTCGAAAACGCCGAGGCAGTCACCGTGATGTTTGTCGGGACGCGAGAGACGGCCTTGGCGGAGCACCGCCCGTCGATCGAGCGGATAGTCCATCACCTGCACCGGCACGGCATCCCCGCCCGAGCCGAGGAAACCTTGCAGGGCGACCTGCGTATCTCGGACGTGCTGCTGTCCCGCGCCGCGGATCTCGCCGCCGACCTGATCGTCGCCGGCGCATACCACCATTCGCAGCTGCGCGAAGCATTGGTCGGCGGCGTCAGCCGCGAGCTCCTCGATCACATGACGGTGCCGGTGCTGATGTCCCATTAGCCGGGCCTCCCGAGTGGGGTGTCCTTGCCGGCACTGCCGGTGCGGCGTATCGTGATTTGGGCAATGCGAAGGGAGCCGATAATGCCGCTGCCGCAGGACATCAGACCCGCCTTTCAGAATATTCAGGATACGCTGGTGCGCTCCGAGGCACCGTGGACCCAGCAGACGCCGCTGTCCTCCGTCAAGGTGCTGTGGGTCGGCCATGAGACCGGCACCTGGGCCTCGCTCCATCATTGGAAAAAGGGCTATGTCGCGCCGCCCCACAAACATCTCGCGGGCGCCCACGCCTTTATCATCTCGGGCAAGCTTCAGGTCAGAAACGGCGTCTTGAATGCCGGCGACTACGTCTATGAGCCCTCTGGCATTTTGCACGACGCGACGACTGCCCTCGAAGACACGACCTATCTTTTCATCTGCAATGGCGCCGTTCTGTTCTTCGACGAGAACGGGTTCACCCGTTACACCAATTGGGAAGTGATGGAGAAGCTGCGTTCGCAAGGGGCAGCGGCGGAGGTACAGGCGCAAGCTGCGGAATAGCGCCGGTGAAGGCTGTCGTCTGCGAGGCGTTCGGCGGGCCGGAGGTATTGGCACTGCGTGAGGTGCCGGACCCACCGCCGCCCGGGCCGGGGGAGTTGCAAATCCGCATTCAGGCGCGCGGCGTTCAGTATGTCGACGTGCTGATGCTGGCCGGTAAATACCAATTCCGGCCGGAACCGCCCTTCATCCCGGGCAGCGAAGGCGCGGGTGAGGTCGTCGCCATCGGGTCCGGCGTGACGGGCTTCAAACCCGGCGATCGGGTGATGAGCCGACATCGGCTCGGCGGCTTCGCGCAGTCGGGCAATGCGAAGGCCGAGGATTGCGACCTGATCCCCTCCGGAATGAGCCTGGAGGAGGCGGCAGTTTTCCGCAACGTCTACCACACCGCCTATCATGCACTGCTGCAGCGCGGCCGGCTCAAAGCAGGCGACTGGGTCCTGATCCATGGCGCCGCCGGCGGCATCGGCCTTCCTGCGATCCAGATCGCCAAGCTCTACGGCGCCAAAGTCATAGCTACCGCCAGCACCGAGGAGAAACGCGCGGTCTGTCTCGAAGAGGGCGCAGACCATGCGACCGATTATCAAGCCGGGTTCCGGGACAAGGTGATGGAACTGACCGGCGGCCGCGGCGTCGACATCGTCTACGACCCGGTCAACGGCCCGACATTTGAAGAGTCGTTGCGTTGCCTCGCCTGGAGCGGGCGCATCCTGATCCTCGGGTTTCTCGGCGGCGCGCCGGCGCTGGCCCGCACCAATTACCTGCTGATCAAGGGGATCGAGGCGATCGGGGTGCGGATCGGCGGGCTCAGCGAAGCCCACCCCGAGATCGCCGCCGCCAACATCAAGACGCTGGTCGAGCTCGCCGGACAAGGCAAGCTCAAGCCACGCATCTGGCGCCGCTTTCCGCTGGAAGCGGCCGCCGACGCGATACAAGCCCTGATCGACCGCAAGGTCATCGGCAAGGCTGTGCTGGTCGGCTGAATGTGCGAAAGAGGCGCGCTGCAGCACGATCGAGCGTCCTTCGAGACGGCGCTTCGCGCCTCCTCAGGATGAGGTTGAGTTGATGATGGCATTAAGGAAAATCGTCATCCTGAGGAGCCCGCAAAGCGGGCGTCTCGAAGGACGCAAGGCGTCGATCCCAGCGTTGGCCAGCAGAGAGACCAATGAAAATCACCGATGTCACCCTGACCCTGTTCGCGTGGGAAAGCATCCCCTCGACGATTTACGGTCACCACACGGCGCGGCCGACCGGCAAGAGCGATCTCGGCCTGCTCGCCGTCACGACGGATCAAGGCGTCACCGGGCACGCCTTTCTCGGCACCTCCTCCAACCCGGCGAGCCTCGACGGGCCGGGCCTGATCCGCTTTCTGAAGCCGATCCTGATGGGTCAGGACCCGCTCGACCGCGAGCGGCTCAACCGCCTCTTATGGGCGCGCGCCCGCGCCGCCACGGTGCGGGCGATCGGCGCCTGCGACATTGCGCTGTGGGACATTGCCGGCAAGGCGGCGGGGCTGCCGATCCACCGGCTGATCGGCACGACGCGCGACCATATCGCCGCCTATGCGAGCTCGGAGATCCATGGCTCCCCCGAAGCCTATGTCGAGCAGGCCCGGCATTACCAATCGACCGGCTGGCGCGCCTACAAGATCCACCCGCCGCAATCCTGGCGCGACGACATCAAGGTCTGCGAAGCGGTGCGCAAGGCGGTCGGCGACGACTACACGGTCATGCTCGATTCGACCTGGAGCTACCGCTACGAGGAGGCCCTGCGGGTCGGCCGGGCGATCGAGGAGATGGGGTTCTACTGGTACGAGGACCCGCTCGCCGACCAGGACCTCTACAATTACGTCAAGCTCAAGCAAAAGCTCGACATCCCGATCCTCGCCACCGAATACCCGATCGGCGGCCTCGACTCCTATGTCCCGTGGATCCTCGAGCGCGCCACCGACTTTCTGCGCGGCGACGTCGCGGTCAAAGGCGGCATCACGACCCTGATCAAGACCGCCCACCTCGCCGAAGCCTTCCGCATGAATTTCGAGGTGCACCACGGCGGCAATTCATTGAACAACGTCGCCAACCTGCACGTCATCATGGCGATCCGGAACACCGAATTCTTCGAGGTGTTGCTGCCCGACGCGATGCAGAAATACGGCCTCGCCGAAGACATCACCGTCGACCGCGACGGCCTCGTCCACGCCCCGACCGAACCCGGCCTCGGCGCGCACATCGATTTCGACCTGATCGAACGCAAGAAGGTCGGCGTGCTGAGCTGAGCGTCAACCGGCCCGAGCAACTGTGTTGAGGACGCGGCGACGGGCCCCCGACCCGGGCAGCATGGCGCCGTGCTCGCCGCCGTCAAGACCGCTACGCGCCGCCTGCGGCGGTGGCCTGCGGCCAGTCTTGACCGCGGCTGCGCGCGGCGCCATTCGGAACTTAGGTCGGGACGAAGAAACGGTCCCTTCGGTCGAACAAAGAAACTGCTCAAGGGGGCGCTGCGGCGGTGAGCTCATCGCGCACCCGGCTGTTGAGCATCACCACCATTTTGCGCATGCACGCCACCAGAGCCACCTTGGCCGGCTTGCCGCTAGCCGACAGCCGGCGATAGAACTCCTTGATCGCAGGGTTGCAGCGGACCGCGCTCAACGTCGCCACATCCAACACGTTGCGCACCCTGCGGCGGCCGCCGCCGATGGCGCGGTAACCGCGCCGGGCGCCGCTGTCGTGGTTGAGCGGCGCCACCCCGATCAGCGCCGCCGCCTGACGGCGGCTCAGCGAGCCCAGCTCGCGCATATTGGCGATCAATGTGCAGGCGAGCACGAGGCCCACCCCCTTCAGCGCAGTCAGGCAGCCAAACAGCGCCTTTTTGGCCGGGTCGCTGTCGACGATCGCCCGCATCTCGCGCTCGATCTCTTTCACCTCGGCGCGCAGCACCGCCAACCGGCGCTCGGCCCGCGCCCGCAGCCCGGGCTCCTCCAGCCGCCGCAGCTGGTGCTGCAAGCCGACGAGCTCGTCCTGCAAGCTGCGCCGGTACAGCACGTGTTCGCCCAGCCGGTCGGCCACTGGATCGGGCTTGCCGATGCGCGGCACAAACGTCTCGGCAAAATGGGCGATCACTGCCGCATCCAGCGGGTCGGTCTTGGCCAGCCGCCCGGCGGCGCGGGCAAACTCGCGCACCTGGCGCGGGTTGACCACTGCCGCGACCAGCCCGGCCTCGCTCAGCGCCAGCCACAGCGCCCGCTCGTAACCGCCGGTCGCCTCCAGCACGATCCGCTTGGTGCGCAGTGGTCGCAACCGGGCGATCAACGCGGCATGCCCGGCCGCCTCATTGCTCACCGAGAAGCCGATCCCCAGCGGACGCAGGTGCACGTCCAAACGATCCTTCGAGATGTCGATCCCGACAAACACATCCGGCGACGCCATCATCCTATCCCCTTCTTGCGACTGCGGGCGAGAGCCCCGGCAACTGTTCGGGCGTGAGATGAAAGCAGCGCCGGAGCCTTGCTCGACCCGGGGAAGACCCCTCGATTGCTTGCGGTCGCGGCGCCGCTGCAGCCCGGGCCTTGGCCGCGGCCCGTGCGGCGCCTCCATTATGGCCGATCACCCACAGACAAGATTGCTTCGCTGCGCTCGCAATGACGCGCCCACCGTCATTGCGAGGAGCGCAGCGACGAAGCAATCTCGCGCCCCCGAAAGTCGGGCGCTTGCACGCGGCCGTGGCAGTGCTTGAATTTCTTGCCGGAGCCGCCCGACCGGCCGCGCGGCTGGTTGTCAATGCGCCGGCTCTCGTGCCGCTTACTGCCGACTAATACGCGTGCCCTGAGCGCGCTTGTAATTATCCGCCAATGGCGTATGTTTAGGCGACGTGATCCACCCTTTGCAGACGGTCGTCGAAACACCGAGTTCGTGACCGGCGCAAGGCGGGTGCTGACGGACACCGAACATGCGAAGCTGATCGACTTCCTTGCGGCGACCCCCAACGCTGGCGAGCTGATGTCGGGAACGGGTGGTGCCCGCAAGCTGCGCTGGGGCGCCAAGGGCAAGGGCAGGCGGGGCGGCGCGCGAGTAATTACCTATTACGGCGGCCCGGACTTGCCGGTTTTTCTGATGGCAGTCTTTGCGAAGGGTGAACGAGCGAATTTGACGAAAGCGGAGCGGAACGAGTTACGAGAAGTGCTGGCCAGCCTGGCCGTGGAGTATCGGAAGGGAGTGGACTGAGATGTCGAAGTCAGGGCAAAGCATCCTCAGAGGTGCGAATCAGTCCTTGGCCTATGCGAGGGGTGCGCGAGACGGCTTTGTTGCTCACGTGCCCGAGGAGACAGATGTGGTCGCGATACGGACGCGGCTCGGCCTCTCACAAGGCGAGTTCGCTACGCGCTTCGGTTTCAAGCTGGATGCGCTGCAGAATTGGGAGCAGGGCCGCCGCCGCCCCGACGGCGCTGCACGCGCCTTTCTTCGCGTGATCGAGCGCGAGCCCGATGCTGTTTTGCGCGCGCTGGGAGAAAATCGGTGAAACCCCGGAGCTTTGGCACGGAGCGAAGGAAAGCGATTTGATCGAAAACTATGGGCTAAGGAATAGACAGAACGAGGTTAGACGCGGCCGTGGCAGTGTTTGAATTTCTTGCCGGAGCCGCAGGGGCAGGGGGCGTTGCGGGGGGTGCCGGCCCAGGGGGCGCGGGGGCCGGCGGGGCGTGGGCCGCCGCGGTCGGCGCCGTTGCCGGAGCCGGTGCGGCGCTGGGTGCGGGGTGCCGGGATCGGGCGGCCGGTCGTGCCGGTGGCGCGCTCCTCGGCCATCGCCTCCTCGGGCTCGCCGCCGGCCATTGCGTAGGCCGGCTCGGGCTGCACCCGCAACTCGACATGCGACAGCACCGAGGTGATGTGCTGGCGCAGATTGGCCAGCATCGCCTCGAACAATTCGAAGGCCTCGCGCTTGTATTCGTTCAACGGATCGCGCTGCGCATAGGCGCGCAGGTTGATCCCCTGCCGCAGGTGATCGAGCGACAGGAGATGGTCTTTCCAGGTCTGGTCCAACAGCTGCAATAACAGGCTCTTCTCGGCCATCCGCATCAGATCGGGGCCGTAATTCGCCGATTTCTCGGCCATCTTGCGGTCCGCGGCGGCGGTGATGCGCTCGCGCACCTCGTCGCCCGTGATCCCTTCCTCCTTGGCCCATTCGGCGAGCGGCAGGTCGAGAGCGAGGAGCCGCAGGCATTCGGCGTGCAGCGCCGGGGTGTCCCACTGCTCGGCCAGCGAATTCTCCGGGATCGCCAGCGCGACCATCTCCTCGATCGTCTCATTGCGCATGTCGGTGATCGTCGAAGCGACGTCGCGGGCATTCATGATCTCGCGGCGCTGCTCGTAGACGACCTTGCGCTGGTCGTTCATCACGTCGTCGTATTTGAGGAGCTGCTTTCTGATGTCGTAGTTGCGCGCCTCGACCTTCTGCTGCGCCTTGGCGAGGGCCTTGTTGACCCAAGGGTGGATGATCGCCTCGCCTTCCTTGAGCCCGAGGCGCTGCAGCATCGAATCCATCCGCTCGGAGCCGAAGATCCGCATCAGATCGTCTTCGAGCGAAACAAAGAATTTGGAGGCGCCGGGGTCGCCCTGACGGCCCGAGCGGCCGCGCAACTGGTTGTCGATGCGCCGGCTCTCGTGCCGCTCGCTGCCGACGACAAAGAGTCCGCCGGCGCCGACCACTTCCTCGTGCGCCGTCTGCGATTTCGCTGCGGATTCCGCTCGCGCGCGTCTCGCGCTGGGCGCCATCCTCGATCAGCGCCAGATCGGTCCGTAGCCGCATTTCGAGATTGCCGCCGAGCTGAATATCGGTGCCGCGGCCCGCCATGTTCGTGGCGATCGTCACGGTGCCGGGCCGGCCGGCCTGGGCGATGATATGGGCTTCCTGCTCGTGATAGCGGGCGTTCAGCACATTGTGCGGGATCTTGTGCTTCTTGAAGAGCGCCGACAACGCCTCGGATTTCTCGATGCTGACGGTGCCGATCAGCATCGGCTGCTTCTTCTCCTGACACTCCAGCACGTGCTGCACGATCGCGTCGTACTTCTCGCGCGTCGTGCGGTAGACCTCGTCATCCGTATCGTCGCGGATGCACGGCTCGTTGGTCGGGATCTCGATGACATCGAGCTTGTAGATGTCGCTGAACTCCTGGGCTTCGGTCATCGCCGTGCCGGTCATGCCGGCGAGCTTCGGATAGAGCCGGAAATAGTTTTGGAAGGTGATCGAGGCCAGAGTTTGGTTCTCGTTCTGGACGGTGACGCCTTCCTTGGCCTCCAGCGCCTGGTGCAGCCCCTCCGAGTAGCGCCGGCCTTCCATCATGCGGCCGGTGAACTCGTCGATGATGATGATCTTGTCGTCCTTGCTGATGTAATCGGTGTCGCGGGCAAAGAGCTTGTGCGCGCGCAACGCCTGATTGACGTGGTGGACCAGCCCGACATTTTCGATGTCGTACAGCGAACCGGTCGTCATCAGGCCGTATTGGCGCAGCAGCCCCTCGATCTTCTCGACCCCCGATTCGGTCAGCGCCACCGTGCGCTGCTTTTCGTCCTTCTCGTAATCGCCGCCTTCGAGCGCCGGGATCAGCTTGTCGACCCGCATGTAGAGCTCGGAATTGTCTTCGGTCGGGCCGGAGATGATCAGCGGCGTGCGCGCCTCGTCGATCAGGATCGAATCGACCTCGTCGACGATCGCATAATGGAACGGCCGATGGACCATGTCCTCGAGCCGGAACTTCATGTTGTCGCGCAGATAGTCGAAGCCGAGCTCGTTGTTGGTGCCGTAGGTGACGTCGCAGAGATAGGCCTCCTTCCGCTGCATGTCGTCGAGGTCGTGGACGATGACGCCGACGGTCAGGCCGAGAAAACGATAGATCTGGCCCATCCACTCGGCGTCGCGGCGGGCGAGATAATCGTTGACCGTGACGACGTGCACTCCGTTGCCGGTCAACGCATTGAGATAAACGGGGAGGGTCGCGACCAACGTCTTGCCTTCGCCGGTCTTCATCTCGGCGATCATGCCGCGATGCAATACGATGCCGCCCATCAGCTGCACATCGAAATGACGCTGCCCGAGGGTGCGCTTCGACGCTTCCCGCACGGTCGCGAAAGCGTCGATCAGGATGTCGTCGAGCTCGGTCCCGTCGGCGAGCTGTTGCTTGAACTGCTGGGTCCGCGCGCGCAGCTCGTCATCGGACATCGCTTCGAGCTGCGGCTCCAATTCGTTGATGGCGGAGACGATCGGCCCCAGGCTCTTGACGTAACGGTCATTGGCGGAGCCGAACAGGCGCCGGGCTAAGGCACCAAGCATGGGACCCTCGAAAAATGGGAAAAAGAGGCCGGATAACTTCGCACGGCGACCAAACGAGAGATAGGCGGGCGGCTAAGGCATGTCAATTCGAGCCGTTCCCCGGGGGTTTTATCCGGCTCACGTGCGACTTCGCCCTTTCGCTGCCTTGTTTGCGTGCTACCGATGTGCATTCATCTATCTGCGCCGCTGGAGTGCAGCGGCGGCTCCTCATTATAGGTACTGCGATGCATCCTCGTCTCTCGATAACTCCGCTCGGCTTGATCTGTGCCGCCGGGCTCGCTGCTGCGGTCGCCGGCGGTGGCGTCTTGCTGGCAGCCGACCGGCCGGCGCCTCAGCCGAACCCCGCCGCCACGATGCCGACATCCGATGCCGCCGGGCAGCACGGTCGTGGCGCGTGTCGACGGAACCGAGCTGCACCTTTCGGATGTAGAGGCGGCGCAACAGAGTCTGCCGCCGCAGGTCCAAAAAATGCCGCTCGCCCAGATCTATCCGATGCTGCTCGACCGGCTCGTCGACGGCATGCTGATCACCGAGGCCGGCCGCAAGGATCACCTCGACCAGGATCCCGAGGTGCAGCTCCGCCTGAAGCGCTATGAGGATCGCCTGATCCAGGAAGCCTACCTCAACAAGGCGATCAAGGATGCCGAGACCGAGGACCAGCTCAAGGCGCGCTACCAGACCTTTGCCAAGGAGAAGGCGGGGCACGAAGAGGTGCACGCCCGGCACATCCTGGTCAAGACCGAGGCCGAGGCGAATGCGATCATCGCCGAGCTGGACAAAGGAGCCGATTTCGCCGAGCTCGCCAAGAAGGATTCGACCGACCCCGGCGGCAAATCGGGTGGCGATCTCGGCTATTTCGGCCATGACGACATGGTGAAGGAGTTCGCCGACGCGGCCTTTGCCTTGCCCCCCGGCCAATACACCAAGACGCCGGTGAAGACCGAGTTCGGCTGGCATGTCATCAAGGTCGAAGACCATCGCGTCAGCACTCCGCCGAGCTTTGACGAAGCGCGTAAGGAGGTCAGCCAACTGGTGGCGCACGACGTCGTCGACGCGAAACTGAAAGAGCTGCGCTCCTCCGCCAAGGTCGAGACTTACGGCCTCGACGGTAAGCCGCTCCCATCCACCGCGAAGTAAGCTCGTGCGCCGCCCGTCCGTCTCAAATCACGCAGAATCTTACCCTCTCCCCCGCGGGCCGGGGGGAGAGGGCAGGGTGAGGGGCGCCGACGTGCCATTTCGTGGCGCCGCCCACCTCACCCTCCCGCTTCGCGGGCCCCTCCCTCTCCCCCCTGAAGGGCGGAGAGGGGCGCTCTCTGCATTGCGGAATGGCGCATCCTGCTCTGGAAGCGAGGGATGAGTGCCGTTTCCCCCCTGGCCCCGGAGTGCTTTCCTGAGCTGGCGCCGATCGCCGGAGTGCGCCTCGCGGCCTTCGCCTGCGGGATCCGCTATACCGGGCGAGACGATCTGATGCTGGCGGAGCTGGCGCCGGACAGCGCGATCGCCGGCGTCTTCACGCGCTCGCTGACCGCGGGCGCGCCGGTCGTGTGGTGCCGCGACTGCCTGCCGGGCGGCAAGGTGCGCGGCATCGTCGTCAATTCCGGGAATTCCAATACGTTCACCGGCCGCGCCGGAAAGGAAGTCGTCGAGACCACGGCTGCGGCGACGGCGCGACTGTTGAGCTGCGACCCCAAGGAGGTGTTCATCTCATCGACCGGCGTGATCGGCGAGCCGCTGCCTGCGGAAAAAATCATCGCGGCGTTGCCGCAGGTCATCCCGTTGCTTTCGGCCGAGAGTTGGGAGCCGGCGGCACGCGCCATCATGACGACCGACACCTTTCCCAAAGGAGCCACCGCGACCGCAAATATCGACGGGGTCGAAGTCCGTCTCAACGGCTTTGCCAAGGGCTCCGGCATGATCGCGCCCGATATGGCGACGATGCTCGCCTATGTCTTCACCGACGCGGCGTTGCCCCCCGCAGTGCTGCAGCCGCTGCTCGCCGCTTCAGCCGATCGCTCGTTCAATTCGATCACGGTGGATGGCGACACTTCGACCAGCGACACGGTGCTGCTCTGCGCCACTCAGCAGGCGCTCGCATCGGCCGGTGGTGAGCCCGGCCGATCGGCGGCTCGGGGATTTTCGCCGGGCGCTCGATGCGGTCATGATCGATCTCGCCCAGCAGATCGTGCGCGACGGTGAGGGCGCAGGGAAATTCGTCACGATCGAGGTGACCGGGGCCGCGACAGCACGGGCGGCGCGCCGCATCGGGCTCACCATCGGCAACTCGCCGTTGGTCAAGACGGCTCTTTCTGCAGGCGACCCCAACTGGGGTCGCATCGTCATGGCGGTCGGCAGGGCTGGAGAGAAGGTGGATCAAAGCCGATTGTCGATCTCGATCGGCGGTATTCAGATCGCAGCCGAGGGCGGCCCGGTGCCCGATTATGACGAGGCGCCTGTCGCCGAGTACATGAAGTCCCGCGAGATCACGATCGACGTCGATCTCGGCATCGGCCGCGGCAAGGCGACGGTGTGGACCTGTGACCTGACCCATCGCTATATCGACATCAATGCCAGCTACCGCAGCTGAAGGCCCCCACCCTAACCCTCCCCCGCACCCGGGGGAGGGGAGCGGTGGGGGCCTTCGCATCGTGCTCGTCTCGGCGGTGGCGCTCGTCGACGCCGACGGGCGGGTATTGCTCGCCCAGCGTCCGGCAGGCAAGCCCATGGCTGGGCTGTGGGAGTTTCCGGGCGGCAAGGTCGACCTGGGCGAAACGCCGGAGACGGCATTGATCCGTGAGCTCGCCGAGGAGCTCGGGATCGACGTCACGGCGAGCTGCCTCGCGCCGTTCACCTTCGCATCCCACTCCTACCCCGACTTCCATCTGCTGATGCCGCTCTATGTCTGCCGCAAATGGTCGGGCATTCCTGCCGCCCGCGAAGGGCAGCGCTTCGCCTGGGTGCGCCCGGCCCGGCTCAGCGACTACCCGATGCCGCCGGCCGACAAGCCGCTCGTCGCAATGCTGCGCGACCTGCTGTAAACCGCCTACAGCATCGGGCGGCCGGCAGTCACCGGGATCATCGCACCGGATATGTAGCTGCCGTTCGAAGGCGAGCAGGACGTAGGCGGGGCGAGCTCGGCCGGCTGGCCCGGACCTTTGAGCGGTGTGTTCTCGCCGAAATGCTCGACCTTGCCGGGCGCCATCGGGTCGCCGTAGTTGGCGAGCTGGCGGAGGGGTCAGGCCGGCGGTTTTCGGATCGGTTGTCATTGCATCATCCAATTGCAAAAGAGGATGCGCCCAAAACGGGACCCGGCGTTGCGGGTTCCTTTGGCGGAACGAAAAGCCCCGCCAAATGCAGGCAGGGCTTTTCTTGTAATTAGAGTAGATTTCGATTGACGTCCTCTCATTGCGAGGAGCCGGAGGCGACGAGGCAATCTTGTGCCTTAAGAGGCTCGACAGGTGCTAGGTTGCTTGGCTGCGCTCGCAATGACAATTTATGATGTTTCGTTTTATGCGCTCATTTCCGACATCAACTCTTCCTTGCGCTCAGCGAGTTCCTGGTCGACCGCATGCGCGCAAAGCGGGCAGCGGTTCCTGGCGCCTTTCCCAGGCGGCCATAAATCGGCTAGACGATTTGCGACAGATAAAAGAATGGGACAAACGATGATCGAACTCGAGCGGCCGGCCGACCTTGCGCAGTATGTCGACAAGGAAATCGGCGTCAGCGATTGGTTTACCGTCGATCAGGCGCTGATCGATAAATTCGCCGACGCCACTGGCGACCACCAATGGATCCATGTCGATGTCGAGCGCGCCAAGCGCGAGATGCCCGGCGGCAAGACGATCGCGCACGGCTATCTGACATTGTCGCTGGTGCCGCGCCTCGGCCAGACCCTCTATCGGGTCAAGCACCGCTCGCGCGGATTAAACTACGGATCCAACCGGGTCCGCTTTACTGGGCAAGTGCCGGCCGGCTCGCGCATTCGGCTGCGGCAGAAAATCAAATCGGTCGAGCCGGTCGATGGCGGCGTGCGCATCACCTCGGAGAACACGATTGAGGTCGAGGGCGCCGCGCGCCCTGCCCTCGTCGCCGAAACCATCAGCATGCAATTCGATTGACGAGCTGATTTTGGACTTTGAGCTGGAGGAAACGGAAATGGCGGCGGTGTTGGAGCGGCAGAGGATCGAGGTAAAGCCAACGGGCGCAGCGCTCGGCGCTGACATCGAAGGGGTCGACCTGGCGCGGGAACTCTCCCCGCACGCGGTCGACGCCATCAAGCAGGCATGGGCCGATCACCTCGTGTTGCGGTTTCGTGGCCAGCGGCTCGACGACGACCAGCTGATGCGGTTCAGTGCGCATTTCGGCGAACTCGATTGGGCGCCGGTCATCGCCGCCTCGCGCGTAAAGATCCCGGGCGAAGACCGCTATGTCGAATCGGCCGAGGAGGGGCGCCGTTATATCTCGGTGATTTCAAATATCGTCGAGAACGGCAAGGCAATCGGCGCGCTCGGCGCCTACGAGTCGATCTGGCACACCGACATGTCGTACAATTCGGAGCCTCCCTGCGCCAGTGCGCTCTACGCGCTCGAGGTACCGCCCTCGGGCGGCGACACCGGCTTTGCCAACATGTATCTCGCCTACGAAACCATGCCCGATGAGCTGCGGCAGCAGGTCGAAGGCCGGCTCTGCCGGCACGATGCCACCTACAACAGCGCCGGCGAGCTGCGGCGCGGGTTGAGTGAGGTGACCGACCCGCGGCAGGCGCCGGGGGCCGACCACCCGATCATCCGTACCCACCCGGTCACCGGCCGCAGGGCGCTGTTTCTCGGACGCCGGCGCAATGCGTACATCCTGGGCCTCGAGCTCGAAGACAGTGAGCGGCTGCTCGATGCGCTGTGGGCGCATGCGGCGCGCCCCGAGCTGAGCTGGTACCAGCAATGGCGGGTCGGAGACCTCGTCTTGTGGGACAATCGCTGCGTCATGCACCGCCGCGACGAGTTCGACCCGAACAGCCGGCGGCTGATGCACCGCTCGCAGATCAGAGGCGACCGGCCTTATTAGCCAGTCAGCGGAGTTCGAGCTCTTCCCTCTCGACGACGATCAGCCGGTCACTGGCCGGCTCGTACCGGACCACGAAGAGCGTGGTATTGCGAACCGGCATTGGCGGGCTGCCCGGCGGCAACGCGTGCTTCATCAGCTGACGCACCATCGCGCCGTGAGTAGAGACGCCGACCCGCCGGAAGGGTTGCGCCGCAGTAAAGCGCCGCAAGCCGGCGAGCCCGCGCGTGTGGGTCGCGATGCCGGTCTCGCCGCCGGGGAAGGCGACATCGCCATCGGAGTACCAGCGCTCGGTCAGACCCTCGCCAAAGCGCGTCTTGGCGTCCGCCCACAGGAGGCCCTCGGCCAAGCCGACATCGGTCTCGCGCAACCCCGCTTCAATGAAAAGCGGCACCCGCAATGCCTCGGCGACGATCTGCGCGGTCGTTTGGGCGCGCGCCAGATCGCTCGACAGGACCGCATCGAGCCGATGTGGGCGCAAGCTCTCGGCCAATGCCTGCGCTTGCGCGAGGCCCGTGGCATTGAGCGGCGTATCCGTGTGCCCCTGCAGCCGCCCGTCGCGGTTCCAGTCGGTCTCGCCGTGCCGGAACAAGAACAGAATGCGCTCGTCGCAGTGCTTTTCCATGATGTTATGATAAACGGGATGCCGTTGAATGGAGGCGATAAATATGAATGATGCGGCGGTGGTCGCGCTGAGCCCGGAAACGGTCCTCGGCGAAATGAAGAAGAACGGCGTGACGCACGTCGTGTGGCTGCCGGACAGCGAGACCAACTGGCTCTACCTCTTGATGAAGGCGGAGCCCTCGTTACGGCTCGTCGGCGTCAGCCGCGAGGGGCATGCCTGCTCGATCGCCGCCGGGCTGTCGGTTGCCGGGGCCAAGCCGCTGATCCTGATCCAGAACACCGGCATGATGGAATCGGGGGATTCGCTGCGCGGCTGGATACTCGGCCTCAACATCCCGGTGGTGCTGATGGTCGGCTATCGCGGCTGGACGCGCCACGGCGTCAATCAGGACAGCGCGGCGACTTATACCGAGCGGTTTCTAATGGCTTTTGGGATCACCTACTACCTCGTCGAGAACGACGCCGATGCGCCGCGCATCTCGATCGCTTTCGGGGAGGCGGAACGCACCAAGAAGCCGGTCGTCGTGCTCGTCGGCGACGAATACCACGGCTTCAACCGATAAGGGAGCGCCTCCGCGATGATGCACACAGCCGAAATGTTAAGGGCGTTCGCTCCCTATCGCGAGGATGCGATCGTCGTTCCGGGCCGCGGTGGCCGTTATTGGACCGACCTCACGACGCGGCCGAACCTCGACGTGCCGGTCGGCGATCCGGCGATGGGCGGACACGCCGGCTTTGCGCTGGGGCTGGCGCTAGCGCGGCCGGAGAAGAAGGTAATCCTCTTCAACTCCGAGGGCGACATCCTGATGAGCCTCGGCATGCTGGTCACGATAGCCGAGCAGCAGCCGGCGAATTTCTATCATTTTCTGATCGACAATGGTTGCTACGCGACGACGGGCGGCCAGCCGGTCCCCAATGCCGAAAATACCAACTACGACGTGATCGTGCGCGGCGCCGGTTATCCCCGAGCTTTCGCCTTCCGGGAACTCGATAAATTCTCGGCCGCCCTTCCCGACATCCTGAGCAAGCCGGGCCCGGTGTTTGTCGCCGTAAAGGTCGCTCCGGAGATCGAAAACGCCCCGATCGGCCGGCGCCGCCGCTGGCAGACCCGCTCGCGGGACCAAGTGATCACAGACCTGCGCAAGGAATTAGGCATCAGTGGGTGAATTTCACTTGAACCGGAATGCGCTGAGTGCTTGGCGAGGTGAGGGCCTTGCTTATGCATGATGGTTTTGTTGGCAGTGCCCCAGAACCCATGCACCATAACGATTGCGGTGTCGGCCAACCCAGTGAAAGCCTGGGGCGCAACCTTGGGCTACCTCGACGAGGTAAGACGCGGCGCTGGGCTCCCTCCAAACCGATCCGGCCGGGGAAGCTGACATCGTCACGGACATTGTCGTGAGACCGATCAGACCAATAATCGCCAACACCGCCACACGCATGTCCTGCTCCGTGAAATTGCAAGACATCATATAACGAGCGGCGGAGGCGCCACAGAATATAGATCGGCTTTCGCGGAGAGCAGGTATGCAGGACACCGGAGAATTCGACTTCATCATCGTCGGCGCCGGTTCTGCCGGCTGCGTGTTGGCGAACCGCCTGACTGCCGACCGCACCACGCGCGTGCTGCTGCTGGAGGCGGGCGGCAAGGACCGGAACCCGTGGATCCACATTCCCGCCGGGTTCTACCGAAACATCTTCCATCCGAAGATAACTTGGCAGTTCGAGACCGAGCCGCTCGCCGAGCTCGGCGGGCGCCGCATGCTGTGGCCGCGCGGCAAGGTGCTCGGCGGCTCGAGCTCGATCAATGGGCTCATTTACATCCGCGGCCAAAGACAGGATTTCGATCTGTGGCGCCAGCTCGGCAATACCGGCTGGTCGTATGAGGACGTGCTGCCCTATTTCCGGCGCGCCGAGCACCAGGAGCGTGGCGCCGACGAGCATCACGGCATCGGCGGACCGCTGTACGTCTCCGATTTGCGGGCGCGGCACGAACTGCACGACGCCTTTATCGCCGGGGCGCAGGAGGCCGGCCATAAGTTCAACCCCGATTTCAACGGCGCCGAGCAGGACGGGGTCGGACCGTTGCAGGTGACGGTCCGCAACATGCGGCGCTGCAGCGCGGCGGTGGCCTATTTGCGGCCGGCCATGGGGCGGCCCAACCTGCGCGTCGAGATCCGGGCGTTGGCGCATCGCGTACTGTTCGAGGGCAAGCGCGCAGTCGGCCTCGAATATTCGCAGGACGGGATCGTGCGCAGAGCGCGAGCGCGGCGCGAGGTACTGCTCGCCGGCGGCTCGATAAACTCGCCGCAGTTGCTACAGCTTTCCGGGATCGGGCCCGGGCAATTGCTGCACGAGCACGGCATCGCGGTGGTTCACGATCTGCCGGGGGTCGGCAAGAACCTGCAGGATCACATTAACTCGCGCGTCGTCTATCGCGCGCGGCGCGCCAACACCTTGAACGAAGTCTCCCGGAGCTGGCTGCGCCAGGCTCATGCCGGGTTTTCATACGCGCTGGCACGCCGCGGCGCACTGATGATGGGAGCCGCGCCGATCGGGCTCTTTGCGCGCACCCGGCCGGGCCTCGACTCGCCGGACGTGCAGTATCAATTCCTCGCCGGCAGCTTTGTGCGGCCGGGGGAGGAGATGCACGATTTTCCAGCTTGCCAGGCCACTTGCATCCCCTGCCGGCCGGAAAGCCGCGGCTGGCTCAGGATCCGGTCGCCCGATCCCGCAGCGCCGCCGGCAATCCAGCCGAACTACCTATCGACGCAGGCCGACAAGGACACCTTGATCGCCGGGCTGCGGATCGCGCGAGGCATCTTCCAGACCGCGGCGATGCAGAAATCCGTCTCGGAGGAATTCTTGCCCGGCCCGGCGGCGCAGAGCGACGAAAACTTGCTCGACCATATCCGCCAAACGGCCGGTACGACCTACCACCCGACCAGCACCTGCATGATGGGCCAGCATGAACCGGCCGTAGTCGACACGGAGCTGCGGGTGCGAGGAATCGAGGGGCTGCGGGTGATCGACGCTTCGATCATGCCGACCGTCGTTTCCGGCAACACCAACGCGGCGACGATCATGATCGCCGAAAAGGGCGCCTACTTGATCCTCGCCGCAATGAAGGACACCAGCTCTGCTGTCAGCGCGAAGGCCGCCTGAGGCGCGGCGATGGAGGCAAGTTGAAACTCAATCGCCAGCGACACCTGGCGGGCGTCGTCGCGGGATTGGCGATTATCGCGTCGGCGGCCGGCGCCTGTGCGCAGCAAACGGAGCAGCTGTCGCTTCCCAATGTCACCGTCACCGCGCCCGCCGCCCCGACCGTAGCGCCTTACCTGCGCGATCCCGGCAAGGCCTACCAGCGAAATCCATATAGTGGTCGATATCGCGTCGAGGAGGACAAATTTCGCGAGGTCCCATGTACGACGACCCGTATCGCCCCTGCCGCGGGGGGCAAGTGCCTGCAAGGGTATCGGTTGTTACCGGGCGCGACAGATCAAATTACCAACCCGAAAGGCGGCAGCAACTGCGACCTGGCCCTCGATGTAGCGATCTATAGCTCCGGCCACTTGTCGATCGAGGCGGATACATTGATATTCGATCCCTACAAGCTTACCGCCATAGGCCATCAAACATCGCAGTATTGCTACGTCAACGGCAATTCAGCATACGATCAGGAAGACTTTCAAGACATGAACCAAGTGACGCGTCGCGGCACTAATTGGCGCAATTTCGTGAGCAATGGCGAAGATAAATCGATCGAATTCTCGGATGGGCCTCACAATTGCATTGCGGTTCAAAAGGCCGGACCAAAGTGGGCAGGCGGCTACATCTACATCATGCATGCGAGCATCTGCGCTACCGACACGGCCGCGGTGCGGCCCGAGGATGTCGCCTATGTGCTCGGCTCATTGCAGGTTCGCCAATATGACCCGGTCGGCAACCTGCGAAAACCCGGCGAATAACCCGGGGCTACGGCAGGAGGGGCGAAAATGGGAAGGCGGCCTCATGCAAAGGGCATTGGATGGTTGTGGATGGTCGGATTTTTCGTTTGCTTGCTCCCGCAGTTGCTCAGACGCCGCCCTCTTCGACCTCCGGAGCGGCGTTTGACGGAACGTACAAGTTCGTCTCTTCGACGAAACTGACTGAAACTTACATAGCGACGGGAACATCGCGAATGGCCCCATGTCCGGACCGGATAGCGGGGCCGCTCACCATCGTGAACAGTCAGCCGCGGTTTACCATCTCCATCCCTGGGAAACCGGCGGAGTTCGAGGAACAGTCGGGTCTCAGGGCGAGCTGGCGATGAGATCTGTCCTCCCCAATACTGGCGCGCGGCCAACTCAGAGGCTGGCTCGAAATGAATTGAGTGATTTCAGTGTGTTGTGATACCCGAGCTGTGTCAAGAAGCACGGGGGAACACAAGATGTGGACTGAAACCACTCGCGAACAGTATCGGCGGGAAGGTTTGCGTTACGCAAGCGACATGACGGACGCCGAATGGGCAATGGTCGAGCCGCTTATGCCGGCAGTAAAGCGGCTGGGGCGGCCTCGCAAAGTGGATCTGCGGGGCGTTGTCGAGGGGCTGCTTTACATCCTGAGAACGGCCTGCCCTTGGCGTCTGTTGCCGCACGATTTTCCAAACCGCTCGACGGTGCAGCGCTACTTCTATGCGTGGCAAACCGATGGACTGTGGGAACGGATCAATTTCGTCCTGCTCCAGCAGGCCCGCGAACAGGCTGGCCGAGAGGCGAGCCCCTCGGGCGGGGTGATCGACAGCCAGTCGGTCAAGACCACCGAGAGCGGCGGGCCGCGCGGGTACGACGCCGGCAAGAAGATCAACGGGCGCAAGCGCCACATCATCACGGACACCACCGGGCTCCTGGTCGGCGCCCAGGTGCACGGCGCCGACATCCAGGATCGCGACGGCGCGGTCGGCGTGCTGGCGTCGATCCGATATCTCTTCCCCTGGCTGCGCCACGTCTTCGCCGATGGCGGTTATGCTGGCGAAAAGCTGGCGACAACCCTTGCCGGGATGGGGCAGTGGAGGCTTGCCATCGTCAAGCGACCAGATGAGGCCAGAGGCTTTTGCCTGCTTCCCCGGCGCTGGGTAGTCGAGCGAACATTCGCCTGGCTGGGTCGCAACCGGCGGCTGGCAAAAGACTTCGAGGCGACGATCGGCAGCGCCGAGGCATGGCTGTATCTGGCGTCGGTCCAGCTCTTGGCGCGCCGTCTTGCGCGGACCGGATACCACTAATGGATAAGTAAACGAAAAATACACAACTATCACAATTCCTAGTCAGGCTCTGAGAGAATGCTACGCGGCAGGATAGACGGCACCGGGACAGTACGCGCGCAGCTGAGCGGTGTTAATTGCAACTATGACTTCATCTGGCGAAAATAGCGGGCGTCATCGGGGGGTTCGCGATCATCGTGTCAGCGGCCAGTGTCTGTGCGCAGCAAACGGAGCAGCTGTCGCTTCCCAAAGTTACCGTAACCGCGCCTTCTGCCTCGGCCGTCGGGGCCTACCAAACGGATGCAGGACACGGTAACGGCGGTAAGGGGAAACGACGGTCTGGTCGTGCTATAAACGTATTTATTATATTGACAAATATTGAATATTCTGATATTAGGGTGATCTGGCTGTTTTCTCAGATCGCCGAATCCTCGGCGGCCGAGGATTTCCGCGGACGACGAAATGTGGATCGCTGATAAATCGGTGCAAAAAACAGCAAACACAGCCAGGTCCGCCGCGGGGCCGCCGTATTGTGCATCTTACGAAAAGCGTTTGGGTATAGGCGCGGGCTCAAGCGCCCCGACGCGGGCTTATCGGGCTGAGCCCCGCCGGCAGGGCTAGGGCCAGGATCAAGCTGACGAGGGCCACGAGACCAGCGATCATGTAGACGACGTGGAGCGAGCTGCCGACGGCTTCAGTCAGACGGGCGATTTCATTGGCGCCGAGGCTCTGGCGGGCCGCCGGCGACATCAGCCGGTTGACGGCGTCGCCGGCATTGGGCAGCAGGCGATAGACGCCGAAGTTCAGGATGGCGCCGAACATCGCAGCGCCGACCGACTGGCCGACGATGCGCATGAACATCGTCGAGGAGGTGGCCATGCCGCGATCGTTCCAGGCGACGCTCGCCTGGGTCGAGACGATAAACGCAGTATTGCAGAAACCCATGCCGATGCCGAGCATGAAGGCGCCGCTGCCGGCCCAGAGCAGCCCGCTCGCCGGGGTCAGCAAGATCAGCATGAGGCTGCCGGCAACCAGACAGAAGCCGCCGATCGATGCCGACAGGCGGTATGAGGTGCGGATCATCAGGCGCCCCGCCGCCATGCTGGCGAAGGCCCAGCTGACCGATGACGCGGCGAGCACCACGCCGGCGGCCGTCGCGCCGCGGCCCATGGCGCCCTGCACATAGGTCGGCAGAAAGCCGGAGACGCCCATCATCAGCGCGCCATTGAAGAAGCCGGCGAGGCAGCCGACCGCGACGACCCGGTTGCGCCAAAGCTTCAAGGGCAGCATCGGTTCCGCCGCGCGCCTCTCGTTCAGCGCCAGCGCCGCTAGAGCAACGGCACCGCCCAACGCCAGCGCCGCGAGGGTCGGGCCGTCGGCGTTGCCGACCTGCACCAGCGCAAACATCGGCGCCCCGACCCCGAGCATCAGCAGCGCCGAGCCGAGATAATCGACGCGACGCCGGCGCGGCTCGCGATGCTCGCGCAGATAGAGGCCGAACATGACGAAGGTGGCGGCGCCGATCGGCAGATTGACCCAGAACACCAAGGACCAGCTGACATGCTCGATCACGAAGGCGCCCAATGTCGGACCGATGACCGCGGCCACGCCGTACATGCCGGAGACGTAGCCCTGCATCCGCGCCCGCTCGACCGGCGTATAGATGTCGCCGATGATCGTCGTGGCGATCGGCTGGATGGCGCCCGCGCCGATCCCTTGAACCGCCCGGAACAAGACCAACGCCCCCATGTCCCAGGCGCAGCCGCACAACAGCGAGCCGAGCAGAAACACACTTGTCCCGGCAAAGAACACCCGCTTGCGGCCGTACAGGTCGGCAAGACGCCCATAGATCGGGATCGTCACCGCCTGGGCCAGCAGAAATGCGGCAAATGCCCAGCTGAACAGGCGAAACCCGCCGAGGTCGGCGACGATGGTCGGCATCGCGGTGGCGACGATATAGCTGTCTGTCGCCACCATGAAGATCGCCAGCATGACCCCGGTCATGACGAGCCGGCGGGTGGTCCGGGCTTCGGCGCTTTGTTCCGTCGCAAGTTCGCGGGTGGTGGGTTGATCGAGCAAAACGCCCCCGATTGCGCAAAGCGGAGCTGGCCGGCGCTATCTATCGGGGACGCGACTGATCAACAAGCGGGCATCGCGCGTATCAGCAATGCGCAAGATTTAGGCAGCGCGCTTCACCTGTGTTGTGGCGTGGAGCATGCCGGGATGCCTCAAAAAACATGGTCAAGTGTGAACTAAATCACACGCGTTTCCGGCTACATGGCGGATGGTCGGCGCCGGGGATGGGGCGTGGGCGCCGGCGGCTCCCTTCGAAGGCCAAATCAAGACACGGAAGGAACGCGGAATGGTCGACATTGCTACAGCGTTGAGTTGGATAGCGCTTATCCTCCTGAGCTGCATTGTTCCCCTTGGAATTTTCATCGGCCGTAACAATATCCGCGTGTTTAGACGCGAAATTGTGCGTGATCTCGAACGATTATTCCACTTTGCGACCCTTCCAGGCGGTACACCACTTATCATCCCTTCTTTCGAGCTGGTGAAATTCAAGTATGATCCTGAGTCTAATCCGAGTCGTGATCTTCACGATGACCCCAATCACTTTGGTTATTACGTATTGCCGGTGCTCATCTACATCGCATTAACGGCGCTGGGCTTTCGCATGGCGTTCGTGCCTCATGAGGCAAATTTGACCAGCTTTTTCGCTGCTCCGATTGAACTCTTTACAGAGCCTGCTAACGGGCGTCCCTTCATCGGGACCCTGACTTACACATTCCTGGGTGCATACATATGGACGATTCAGTACCTGATTCGTCGAATTTCAAACTTCGATCTCGCTCCAATTTCCTTCTTTCAATCTATAGTCCATATACTGCTCGCTATATTCACTATGGCCGCAATATGGCAAAGTGAGATCTTTGTGGGAATCGGTTCTCACCTGCTAATCGCGCTCGCATTCCTGGTGGGTTTCTTTCCCAGCCTGTGCATAGACGCCCTCGTGGCCAAGTTCCCTTGGCTGCGGCTCAGGCGGGTGAGGCCGGAGAGCAAAGCACTGCAGGAGGAGTACCCGCTTGATATGATTCTGGGAATTGATGCATTTATGAAGCTACGCCTGGGTGAATTCGAGATCGAAGACGTGCAGAACCTGGCGACGATCAACCCAATTCAGATTTTTGTCGAAACACCCTACGGATTGTATGAGGTTATAGATTGGGTCGCGCAAGCACAATTGATCCTAGCGGTCGGCTCAGCGCGTACCCTCCGGTTGCGCCAAATGAATATCCGCACAATCTTCGACCTGGAAAAAGCTTTGAACAATCCCGCGCTCTACGACAAGCTGCTGACCGTGCTGACTGGCGAGCCGTTATCGCCGCAGGCCGAGGCCAAGCGTTCCGTACCGTCCACACCGAAACGGGAACCGGGCCTCACTGTGGAACCGGGCAGCAGTGCCTACGAACTCGATCTCACGGTTGAACTCGAGGCATTGGTCGCTATTATTCGAGACGATTTACACGTGCAACGTCTCAGGCAGATCTGGGACGTGATCAGTGACCGGCTGCAGCAGCGCCCTGTCCCAGGGGCGAATGTGCCGGTCCGGAGCGTGCAACTGCAGGAGGCGGCGGAATGATCTCAAATGTGCATCAGGCGGCCTTGAGAGCATCGTAGACGCCGCTCTCGAACTCGCCGTAGAGCTTCACGGCATTGTGGTCAGCAAAGGGGAGGAGCTGGGTCAGAATCACCCCGGCGACGTGCTTTTGCGGATCGAGCCAGTAATAGGTGTTGAAGATTCCGGCCCAGGTCAGGCTCCCCGCGCTGCGGCCGTTGGGACCCGGCTAGGTGTTGATCATATAGCCGAGGCCCCATTTGCATGGGATGCCGGGAAAGAAATCGACGTCGTTCGAGCGCTCCGGCATCGCCGTCTTTAGGATTCCGGCGTTGCTGTGGCCTGGAGAATTTCACGCCTTCTAGTAATTCGCTGTCCTCCCGTTAACTTTGTAATGCGTTGTATACGCCGCGCTCGAATTCGCCATATAGCTTCACGGCGCGGTCGTCCGCGAAGGGCAAGATCTGGGTCAGGATCACGCCGGTGACGTGCGTTTGCGGGTCGATCCAATAATAGGTGTTGAAAAGCCCGGCCCAGGTGAGGGTCCCGGCGCTGCGGCCATTGGGACCCTGCTGCGCGTTGACCACAGAGGCGAGACCATGTCCGCATCGAACGCCGGGAAACAAATCGACATCGTTCGAGAGTTCCGGCATCGCCGTCTTCATGATGCCGAGCTGGAGATTGCCGATCTGATTTTGCCCCATTTGCGTGACCGTTTCGGGCCGCAGCAGTTCGGTGCCGTTGAGACGGCCCTGGTGCAGAAGCATCTGCAAGAAGGCGAGATAATCACGCCCGGTCGACAGCAGGCCCCCGCCGCCGCTGAAGAACTCACGATGCGATACCTCCATCGTGATCGGCTCCAAACTTCCGTCCGCTGCGCGGCGATGCACGCGGGCGAGACGAGATGCCTGGTCCGCGGAGGGAACAAAACTCGTGTCCGTCATGCCGAGCGGGGCAAAGATATGCGCGCGGAAATGGGCATCGAGCGGTTGTCCGGCGACTGCTTCGATCGCGCGCCCGACCCAGTCGATGTTAATGCCGTACTCCCAGCGTTCGCCCGGATCGAAAACGAGCGGTAATCGCAACCCAGCCAGCTTGCCAGTCATAACGGACGGCATGCCGGTTGCGCCGACGTAGCGGATCAGCTCCGGGTTCCACACCTCGTAACCAAAGCCGGCTGTGTGGGTCAGCAGATTGCGCAACGTGATCGGGCGTTTGGCTGGGCGCAGCCGCGGCGTGCCCGAGGTGTCGAAGCCCTCCAGGACCTGGGGCGCGGCCAGTTCTGGAAGAGCATTGCCGATCGGCTCGTCGAGCTGGAGCTTGCCTTGCTCGACGAGCTGCATCGCCGCGACCGAGATAACCGCCTTGGTCATCGACGCGATGCGGAACACGCTGTCGCGGGTCATTGCGGGGCTCTCGACAATGTCGCGCAGTCCAAACGCGCCCTCGTACAAGATTCCGGAGCCGGTCGCCGCCAATGCAACGATACCCGGCACCTCTTTGGTTTCGGCGGCCCGGCTCAGGGCTGCATCGATGCCCGCGAGTGATTGCATCGCTTCCTCCTTGCGCAGTTTCTGTTCCGGCGCACGACCGCGGTATTACTAATCAATTCGCCGCCAATTCGCTCCGCATCGGTGTAGAGCGGGTCCCTCGCAGCGCCAGCAGCCCGGTCGCCGTGGCCGCGATCAGAGCAAACAGACAGGCGCTCAGGAAGATTTGCCGCGGCGGCAGGCCGGTCGACAACAGATAGCCGCCGAGCACCGGCGCCGCGATGCCGCCGAGCCGCCCGATGCCGAGCGCCCAGCCGAGACCGCTGGTGCGCATGCGCGCCGGATAGAGCTTGCCGCAGGCGGCGTTGGCGCCGGTCTGGCTGCCGATGATCGTCAGCCCGGAGAAGAAGATCACGACCACCAGCAGCAGATAGGGCATCGCGAAGAGCGCGATCGCGGCGATGAACACGATGCCGGCGGCATAGTTGCCGCCAGTGCCCGTTCCGGACCGAAGCGGTCGATCAGCACGCCGAGATAGAGCACCGCCGCGATCGCGCCCAATTCGCGGAAGCTCGTGGCGCGGGCCGCCTCAGGCGGCGTCATGCCGGTCAGATGCAACACCTCGGGCAGCCAGTAGACGAACAGAAACAAATTCATCAGGCTGCAGAAGAAGATCACCCACAAAAGCACGGTCTGCAGCGCGTAGCCCTTGCCGAACAGCATCTTGATCGGGTTGCCCTGGGCGAGATCGAGGCCGGCGGCGGCGGTCTCGTCCCGGGGTGATGTCGAGACGCCGCAGCAATGCGGCCTGGTGCGGCGACAGATTGCCTTTCGCGGCGAGGAAGCGCGGCGACTTCGGGAAGCCACAACGCCATCACGACCACCAACGCCAACGGCACGATGCCGCCGATCACGAAGATGCTCGGCCAGCCGAAATTCGGCAGCAGCACCCCGGCGAGCTGACCGCACAAAAAGCCGCCGATCGGCGCGCCGGTGAAGCTCACCATGATCATCAACGCGCGCCGCCGATGCGGCGCGTAGTCGCCAGTCAAGGTGGCCGCTCCCGGAAAGGCGCCGCCGATGCCGAGCCCGGTGAAGAATCGCATGATGGTCATCATGCCGAGCGAGCCGACGAACGCGCTGCCCAGCGAGGCCAGGCCGAAAATCGTCAGGCTGGCGAGCAGCAAGGGCTTGCGCCCGAAGCGGTCGCCGATCGGCCCGGCCGAGAGCGCACCGATCATGATGCCGATGCTCGACCACAGGAAAGCCTCGGTGAATGCCGGCCCCGGCAGGTTCCAGGCATGGGTCAGCGACGGCACCGAGACGCCGATCGAATTGACGTCGTAGCCGTCGCACATCTGAATGAGCGTGCAGATCGCAGCGACGCGGATCTGCAAGGGGCCGATGCGCTGATTCTCGAGCGCCGTCTCTGTCGCCGATAGAGCCGCTTCCGCCATCGCCGTCTTCCCGTTGCCTCCCTGTTAGGTCTGTTGCATGTTCGGGAGCGCTGCGCAAGCCCAGACGAGGCGCGTCAAGCAGGTTGCGGCGCGCCCGCTGCCGACTCTTGCGATTGGGGCTCCTCCTCCGCGATGACCCCTTCCGGATGCGGCTCTTCGCGCGCCCACGGCACCGTGACGACCGCGAGGTTGGGGCCGCCGTGGTGCAGCAAGGCGGTGCGCAGCCGCCGTTTGCGCGAGCTGTCGAGCAGCAGGTGGGTCCCACCAATGCTCCTTCACGACTTCGGGTACCACGACAAGGACTGGGCGGCCCGGATGCTCGGCCTCGATTTCGGCGGGTGCTCGATCGTCTGCCAATAGGAGACGAACAGCATCAGCAGCAACAAAAGAACGGCGAGCATGACCGGGCGAAGCTCGCCGAGCCCGGCGGAACCGGCGGCCATCAAGATGATCAGCGCCGCCTCGGGGCCGTAGGCCGAGGAGCTGAGCCCGTCCAGGCCCATCGCCGCGAAACCTTCGAGTGTCGTGATCTTGCGGACTTGAGCCTCGGCGTTGACTAATCTTCGACCGATCAGGATGTTGAGGAGGTTCATTCCGCCGTCTCTCGCTTTAAGCTGCCCTCCTCCACAAACAGAAACGAAGGGATGGGTGTCCCGATAGAGGCTCTTCCGAACAATTCATATTCCGCGGATTGCGAGAACCCGCTATGGTTTGAGAGGCACTTCAGGGGGCATCAGCCGCCAACGCAAAAACTATGAGGACTCCGATGAACGACGTAGCGCCGATGCGCCAGCTCAGTCCTGTCACGCAGCCGATCAGCCCGGCCAAATTCGCCCATTTCGTGCTGCGTACCGGGCAGTTCGAAACGATGGCCAAATGGTACCAGACGGTCCTCGCGGCGCGGGTGGTGTTCCGCGACGAGCGGCTGTGCTTCCTGTCGTATGACGACGAGCACCATCGCCTGGCGCTGATCCACATCCCCGGCCTGCCGGTGCGCGATCCCGAGGCGGTGGGGACCGACCACGTCGCGTACACCTACAACAACCTCGGCGAACTGCTGTCGACCTACCGACGGCTGAAGGCGGCCGGCATAGTGCCCCATTGGCCGATCAACCATGGCGTCACCACGTCGATGTATTACCGCGATCCCGACAACAACCGGGTCGAGCTGCAGATCGACAATTTCCCGACACCGGCCGAGCTCGACGGCTATTTCCACAGCCGCGCCTTTGCCGAAAACCCGGTCGGCGTGACTTACGATCCCGAGGAGCTTTGCCGCCGCTACGAGGCCGGCGAGGCGATGGCCGATTTGCTCCGCATCCCGCCGTTGCCCGAGGGGAAGACCCCCTGGGACATGCTGGCAAGGCACTGACCGCCGCCTTCAACCCCGAATGAGGGTGGCGGAGGTTCCCATGCCGGCAGGACCGCAGCGGCACGATCTCTGGGACAACCCGATGGGGACGGCCGGGTTCGAATTTGTCGAATATACCGGACCCGACCCGCAGGCGCTCGCCGCGCTGTTCGAGCGCATGGGGTTTGTCGCGGCGGCGCGCCACCGTTCCAAGAACGTCACCCTCTATAAGCAGGGCGAGGTCAATTTCATCCTCAACGCCGAGCCGGGAAGCTTCGCGCAGGCCTTTGCCCGGTTGCACGGGCCGTCGGTCTGCGCGATCGCCTTCCGCGTCGACGATGCCGCTGCGGCCTATGAGCGCGCGATCTGGCTTGGCGCCAAGCCGGTCCATGGCAAGATCGGGCCGATGGAGCTTAATATTCCGGCTATCGAGGGTATCGGCGGCAGCTTGATCTACCTCGTCGACCGGTACGGCGATCGGACGATCTATGATGTCGATTTCGTCCCGCTCATCGCCGATCCGGCCCCCTTCGGCGTCGGGCTCACCGCGATCGACCACCTCACTCACAATGTCCATCGCGGCCGGATGGAGCTGTGGGCCGAATTCTACGAGCGTCTCTTCAACTTCCGAGAGATCCGCTATTTCGACATCGAAGGCAAGCTGACCGGGCTCAAATCAAAGGCGATGACCAGCCCGTGCGGGCGGATCCGCATCCCGATCAACGAGAGCGCCGACGACAAATCGCAGATCGCAGAATACCTCGAGGCCTACCATGGCGAGGGCATTCAGCACATCGCACTCGCCACCGCCGACATCTACGCGACCGTGGAGGCGCTGCAATCGCGCGCCATCTCGTTCATGTCTGTCCCGGACACTTACTACGAGGCGGTCGATGGCCGCGTGCCGGGGCACGGGGAGGATCTCGCCCGGTTGCAGCGCGACCGTATCCTGATCGACGGCTCTCCCGGCGACGGGCAAGGGCTCCTGTTGCAGATTTTCACGGAAACGGTGATCGGCCCGATTTTCTTCGAAATCATCGAGCGAAAAGGCAACGAGGGTTTTGGCGAGGGCAACTTTCGCGCCCTCTTCGAGTTGATCGAACGCGACCAGATCCGCCGAGGCGTCCTTAAACCCGATGCCGTGTGACTAAACGTCGAATGGAACGCGCTGGCCTCGAAGGGCGGACGGTGCTACACCAATCGGGCTGTATGCACGCCCGCAGGAGAGGTCGCGCGGATAGGGCGCGGCGCCGAAGGAGCAACCGCCCCGGAAACTCTCAGGCAAAAGGACCGCGGGCGGAAGGGCGCTCTGGAAAGCAGCGGCCGGAAACAGGCTCCGGCGGCTCACCGAAGGAGTAAGCCCGGCCGTGGCTCGCCCGCGGCCGTGGTGAATCTCTCAGGGTCCACGACAGAGGGGGCAAGGTTCGGGCGCTTCGGCGTCCGCTCTGTCGGAGGTGTGCGGGTGACCCTTGCCGAGACGGCGGTGCCGCTGAAGCGGACGCCGCTTTACGCTCTCCACCGCGAGTTCGGCGCGAGAATGGTGCCCTTCGCCGGCTACGAGATGCCGGTCCAGTATCCGACCGGCATCCTCGCCGAGCATCTCCATACCCGGTCGCAGGCGGGACTCTTCGATGTCTCGCACATGGGCCAGACCCGGCTCAGCGGCGCGGGCTGTGTCTCGGCCCTCGAGGCGCTCGTGCCGGGCGACCTCGAGTCGCTCGCGCCGCAGCGGATGCGATACACACTCCTCCTTAGCGAGGCGGGCGGCATCCTCGACGATTTGATGGCGACGCGGCTCCCCGATGGCCTTTTCCTCGTCGTGAACGCCGCGCGCAAAGAGGCCGACCTCGCGCATCTGCGGGATCGTCTGGGCACGAGCGCGAGCATCGAGCCGCTCGCCGATCGGGCATTACTGGCGTTTCAGGGGCCCGCGGCAACCACCGTGCTGTCCCGCTTCATCGAAGGGATCGCCGCGCTGCGGTTCATGTCGGCGGCGGAGGTGACCATCGGCGGCCGGCAATGCCTCGTCACGCGCTCCGGCTACACCGGCGAGGATGGCTTTGAAATCTCGCTGCCGGCCGGCGAGGCCGAGAGGTTCGCGCGACGGCTGATCGCCGAGCCCGAGGTGTTGCCGGTTGGCCTCGGCGCCCGCGATTCGCTGCGGCTCGAGGCCGGCCTCTGCCTATACGGGCACGATATCGACGAAACCACGACGCCGATCGAGGCCGATCTCGCCTGGACCATCGGCAAGAGGCGGCGCGCCGAGGGCGGCTTTCCCGGCGTCGCAACCATATTGCGCCAACTGGCCGAAGGAGCGCGCCGTAGGCGCGTCGGCATCCGCCCGGACGGGCGCGTGCCGGCGCGCGAAGACACGGAGATCGTCGATGGCGCTGGGAACAGGCTGGGCAAAGTGACCAGCGGCAGCTTCGGCCCCTCGGTCGGGGGGCCAGTCGCAATGGGCTACGTCGATTCCGCTCATGCCGAGGAGGGCGCGGCCGTGCAGCTTCTTGTGCGTGGCGCCGCGAGGCCGGCCCGAATCGTCCGGTTGCCATTCGTTCCGACCCGTTATTACCGCGGCTGACCCGCATAAAGGGATGGAACTGAGATGGATTAGCAATGTGCGTCCTTCGAGACGCCGCCCGCGGCGGCTCCTCAGGATGAGGTATTTCTCAATGCCATCAATAGTATACCTCATGCTGAGGAGCGCCCTGAGAGCCTGCCCCAGGCTTGAACTGGGGGCGCGTCTCGAAGCACGCACCACGTCGATGCGGCTGAATCTTCACTTATTCGCAGAGGGTAGATCCGAATGAGCCTGGTTCGCTTCACGAGGGACCATGAATGGGTCCGGCTCGACGGCGATCTCGCCGTCGTCGGCATTACCGACTATGCGCAGTCCCAACTCGGCGATGTCGTCTACGTCGAGCTGCCGGAAATCGGCCGGCGGGTCGAGAAGGGCAAGGAGGCTGCGGTCGTCGAATTGGTAAAGGCGGCGAGCGACATCTACGCGCCGGTCTCGGGAGAGGTGGCCGAAGTCAATGACGCGCTCGCCGCCGACCCGGCCAAGGTCAATGCCGATCCGATGGGCGAGGGCTGGTTTCTCAAGCTGCGCCTTGCCGATCCCAAAGAGCTCGACGAGCTGTTGGACGAAGCGGCGTATCAGAGCTTTGTCGAGGAGCAGCACTGATGCGCTACCTGCCGCTCACACAGAACGATCGGGCGGAGATGCTGGCCGCTATCGGGGTCGATTCGATCGATGCGCTGTTCGACGACGTCCCCGAGGCGGCGCGGCTCGAAGGGCCGGTCGATCTCCCTAGGGCGATGGGCGAGATCGAGGTCGAGCGGTCGGTGTCGCGCATGGCGGCGCGAAACCTCGCCGCCGGCTCGGTCCCGTTCTTCATCGGCGGCGGGGTGTATCGGCATCACATACCCGCGGCTGTCGACCATTTGATCCAGCGCGGCGAGTTCCTGACCTCCTACACGCCGTACCAGCCCGAGATCTCGCAGGGCACATTGCAGTATTTGTTCGAGTTCCAGACCCAGGTCGCGCTGCTGACAGGGATGGAAGTTGCCAACGCCTCGCTCTATGACGGGGCGACCGCCTGCGCCGAGGCGGTCATGATGGCCAACCGCGTTACCGGCCGCCATAAGGCCGTGCTGTCGGGCGGTCTTCACCCGCATTACCGTGAAGTTTGTGAGACCTATGGGCGATTTGTCGGGTTCGAGCTTGCCGCTGAGACACCTTTGGGCGGCAAGGATCCCGCTCGCCTCGTCGATCGCGACACTTCGTGCGTCGTGGTCCAGACCCCCGATTTTTTCGGCGAAATCCGGGATTACTCCAGGCTCGCCCGGATCTGCCACGATGCCGGTGCCCTGCTGGTCGTCGTGGTCACCGAAATCCTGTCGCTCGGCGCCATTCGGCCGCCCGGCGAGATGGGCGCGGATATCGTCGCGGCCGAGGGTCAATCGCTCGGCAATGCCCTCAACTTCGGCGGGCCGCATGTCGGGTTGTTCGCCACCCGCGACAGGTTCGTGCGGCAGATGCCGGGGCGTCTCGTCGGGCAGACCATCGACGCCGATGGCCGGCGGGGCTGGGTCCTGACCCTTTCGACCCGCGAGCAGCACATTCGGCGCGAACGGGCGACCAGTAATATCTGCACGAATTCCGGGCTGTGCGCGCTCGCCTTCACGATCCATCTAGCGTTGCTCGGCGAAGCTGGGCTCACCCGGCTCGCGCGTCTCAACCACGCCGCCGCGGTCATGCTTGCCGAACGGCTGGAGCGCGTGCCCGGGGTGAGTTTGGCTAACAGCACCTTTTTTAACGAATTTGCGGTGCGGCTGCCGCGGCCTGCGGCGGAGGTCGTTGAGTCGCTCGCCGGCAAGGGCGTCCTCGCCGGTGTTCCGGTCAGCCGCTTCTATCCGCAGAACGACGCCCTCGCCGATGTCCTACTCGTCGCGGCGACCGAGATGACGACCGCAGAAGACATCGACCGGCTCGAAGCAGCCTTGCGCGAGGTGCTGTCATGAATGATTGGAGCCGGGCCCTCAGCGCTCACCAAGTCGCTGCTTCGGCGTCGTTCGAAACCGTTACCGGCAATCGCGGGCTTCAGATCGAGGAGGGGCTGATCTTCGAGCAGGATTCGCCGGGGCATTGCGGCGTCGATCTGCCCGAGCCGGCGCCGTTTCGCAGCCGCCTCGGCGGGCTCGAGCGGCAAGGCATCATCGGTCTTCCGGGGCTCAGCGAACCGCAGATCGTCCGGCATTTTACCCGCCTCTCGCAAAAGAATTACGCAATCGATACCGGGCTCTACCCGCTGGGTTCGTGTACGATGAAACACAACCCGCGCCTCAACGAAAAGCTGGCGCGCCTGCCCGGCCTCGCCGACATCCACCCGCTGCAGCCGGTGTCCTCAGTGCCGGGAGCGTTCGAGCTGATCGACACGCTCGCGCATTGGCTCAAGACATTGACCGGTATGCCCGCGATCGCATTGAGCCCGGCGGCGGGCGCGCATGGCGAGCTCTGCGGTATTATGTCGATCCGCGCGGCGCTCGAGGCGCGCGGCGACCGGCGGATCCGGGTTCTGGTTCCGGAATCGGCGCACGGCACAAACCCGGCGACCGCGGCGGCATGCGGCTATGCCGTCGATGCCATTCCGGCCGACGCGACGGGACGGGTCGACCGCGCCGCGCTTGAGGGTAAGCTCGGCTCTGACGTCGCCGCGCTGATGCTGACCAACCCGAACACCTGCGGGCTGTTCGAGCGCGAGATCATCGAGATCGCCGAGGCGGTGCATCGGGCAGGCGCGTTCTTTTACTGCGACGGCGCGAACTTCAACGCGATCGTCGGGCGCGTGCGGCCCGCCGATCTCGGCATCGACTGCATGCACCTCAACCTGCACAAGACGTTTTCCACGCCGCATGGCGGAGGCGGGCCGGGAAGCGGTCCGGTTGCGCTCAGCGCGAGCCTCGCTCCGTTCGCGCCATTGCCGTGGATCGTCCACGGACCGGACGGGCTCGAACTGATCGAGCACAAAACCGGCCCGGCGGAGAATTCGCTCGGCCGGCTGAAGGGGTTCCACGGCCAGATGGGCATGTTCGTGCGGGCGCTCGCTTACACGATGAGCCACGGCTCAGACGGGCTACGGCAGGTCGCCGAAGACGCGGTACTCAACGCCAATTACCTGCGCGCCCGGCTCGCTAACGATCTGAGCCTGTCCTTCCCCGGCCCGTGCATGCACGAGGTGCTGTTCGACGACGGCTTTCTGAAGGACACCGGGGTGACGACGCTCGACTTCGCGAAGGCGCTGATCGACGAGGGATATCATCCGATGACGATGTACTTCCCGCTGATCGTGCACGGGGCGATGCTGATCGAGCCGACCGAGACCGAGAGCAAAGCCTCGCTCGACGAATTCGTTGCCGCGGTCAAGGCGCTCGCCGCAGCCGCGCGGTCGGGAGATACGGCTCGTTTCCGCGCGACACCGGTCTTGACGCCGCGCCGCCGCCTCGACGAGACCGCCGCCGCCCGCAAGCCGGTGCTGCGTTGGCGCCCGGACCGGGTGCAGCGCCAAGCGGCAGAGTAGGACGCAAAGGTGTCGGCTGATCGGATCCATCTGAGCGTCGAAGAGGCGCGCGAGCATTCCGAGCGTGCGCTGCGCGGCATCGGCTACGATGCCGAGGAGGCGCGGATCATCGCCGATCACGCGATCGATGCGGCGCTGTGCGGGTACGAGTATTCGGGGCTCGCGAAACTCCTCAACATCCCCGAGCACCGGCGCTTCAAGCGGCCGCGCTATGCGATGAAGGTGCTGCGCGAGACCGAGATCTCGACGCTATACGACGGCGGCAACAATGTCGGCATGCTGGTCATGTACCATGCGGCCCGCGCTGCGATCGACAAGGCGGCGGCCCGCGGGATCGCGGTGGTGGGTGTCACCAACAGCTGGATGAGCGGGCGCAGCGCCTATTATATGGAGATGGTCGCCAAGGCCGACCTGGTCGGCATCCACACGGCCGCCTCGGCGCGCAGCGTCGCCCCATTCGGTGGCACCCGGCCGGCGCTCGGCACCAACCCGATCGCCTTTGGCCTGCCGTCGTCGCGCGGGCCGGTAGTCCTCGATATGGGAACCTCGGCGTTCATGGGCACCGATCTGGCCTATCGCGCGCGGGTCGGGCAGCTGCTGCCCGAGGGGGTGGCGGTCGATGTCGAAGGGCGTCCGACGCGCGATCCGGCCGAGGCAAGGCTAGGCGCACTCCTCCCGTTCGGTGGCTATAAGGGCTTCGGGCTCGCCTTCGTCGTCCAGGCGTTGGGTGTGCTCGCCGGCTCGGCGCTCGACCCGGACGGGGACGACGGCTACCTGTTCGTCGTGCTGAAACCGGAATTGCTGATCGACCCTGACGCCTTCAAACAGCAAATCAGCGCGCTGATTGACCGGGTCAAGGCGACGCCACGTCAACCTGGCGGCGACGAAATCCGCATTCCGGGCGAGCGGGCTTTCCGCAGCCGAGAACAGGCATTGCGCGACGGGATCGAGATCGACCGCGTCGTCTACGAGTTGCTCAAATCCCTGCACCTTGACTAGGGGCCGGCTGCGAGTTCACAGAACTGGGATGGGATCGGGTCGGCTATCCTGGCTTTTGGCGCCGTGGCACCTCGCTGCTCTGGCGACCGGCGCGAAATCGTTCCGCGACAATCCGGTGATCGGCAGCCCGGTGCTCAATCGCGCCGGATTGCATGTCGCGCGCGTGCGGCTGGCCCATCGGATGGCCGAATGGCGCCGCCAGAGAATTTCCTCACTGGTTTGCGAAGAGGATAGAGCGGCTTTCGAGCGCGACGGCTTCATACTCAAACCAAACTTTCTGCCAGTGGCCGATTATGCGGCGCTGAAGGAGCAGGTTTTGTCGTTCCCCGGCCCGGTGCGGCATCAGCTCCAGGGCGATGCGATGACCCGGCGCATCGCTCTCGACCGCCGAGCCCTGGCCCATCTGCCAGGTTTGCGCGCTATGGTCGAAAGCTCGGAATGGCTCGGCCTCGTGCGCTATGTCGGGTCGTACATGCTCGAACCGCTGATCTATATCCAGACGATCTTCTCGCATGTACGCCACGCGCCGCCCGACCCTCAGACGCGGCTGCACGCGGACGCATTTCATCCCTCAATCAAAGCTTGGTACTTTTTGACGGATGTCGCCGAAGAGGACGGGCCGTTGATCTACGTGCCGGGCTCGCACCGGCCGACACGCCGGCGCCTCAGCTGGGAGCGCCGCGCGTCGATGACGGCGGCGCGCAGCGCCGATTTCCAATCCTCCCGCGGCTCCTTGCGGATTACGCCCGAGACGGTGCGCCGCCTCGGTTTTGGCGAGCCCAAGGCCTTCGCGGTGCCGCAAAACACCCTGGTGGTGGCCGACACTGTCGGCTTCCACGCACGCGGCCTCAGCGCGCGTCCATCGGTTCGTCTCGAAATATGGGCTTACGGGCGCCGCAACCCGTTCCTGCCCTGGCTCGGTTTCGATCTTGCCGGGCTGCCGTTGGTCAAGGGCCGTGCCGTGCCGCTCTACTGGTCGGCCATGGACATTGCCGAAAGGCTGCATTTGGGTGAGAACCCCTGGCGAAGCGCCGGAACCGCGACTCCGATCGAATACCCCGTGGCCCGCTAAAATTGCGTGCGGCCCCCATCGCGGCGCTCGTTGCGCGACATGCCACGGCAGAGCAAACTATACCCCTATGGCTGGATTTCTGCTGGTTTTCGATCTCGACGGGACCCTGGTCGACAGCGTGCCGGATTTGCGCGCCGCGCTAAACCAAATGCTGCGCGAGCGCGGGCGCCGGTTGCTGACGGAGGCGCAGGTACAATTCATGGTCGGCGACGGCGTGCCGGCTCTCGTCGCGCGCGCCCTCGCCGCCAGTGGCGCCGATCCCTCCGAGGCGATCGCAGCGCTGCCGCGCTTTCTCGAAATCTACGAGGCGAACGCGGCGCAATTCACGCGACCGTATCCCGGCGTGCCGGAGACGTTGACGGCGCTGCGTGATCGCGGTTACCGCGCCGCGATCTGCACCAATAAGCCACAGCGCGCGACGATCGCGGTATTGCAGGGTGTGGGTCTACTGCCCTTGTTCGACGGCGTCGCCGGAGGCGATCGGTTTGCTGTCAGAAAGCCCGATCCCGGTCACCTCTTGGGGGTCATCTCCGAACTCGGCGCTAGCCCCGCGGCGAGCGCGATGATCGGCGACAACGAGAACGACGCAGCAGCCGCTCGCGCCGCCTCCGTGCCGCTCGTGCTGATGCGCTACGGCTATGCCCGCGTCGATCCCGAAACACTGTGCGCCGACGCTCTGCTCGACCGCTTCTCGGAACTGCCGGATACTCTCGAACGCCTCGGCCTCACTCCTTGACATGTCGCCGGCCCGACCCGCTAAATGCGGCCGGCCTGGACGGGCGCGTAGCTCAGCGGGAGAGCACACCCTTCACACGAATATGCTCCCCCGCAAAAACCCCAGCAAATCTGGATCATTTAGAGGGTGGTGAAGCCGTGTTTCACCAATTTTTCACTACCCACGGAGAGAGATTTCCGGGCCGAACATCCCGGCCCGGAGTCCCATATAGGGAAAGGCCGGGGGTGTTTTCCCGGCACGCGCACTCGGACCCGATGGAGCCTCACCAGGGCTAAAGGGGGATGCAGCGGTGCGTCAACCGATGCGTCGATTTGGGGGCGGGCTTTTTAAGCTACCTCCGATCAGGGCTGCCATACGCCGTCTCTCCTCGCACCCATGAACCGTTCCGGTGACGCCTAGTGACCTTTGTCTTGAGGATACCTGATCCGGTTGACAACTGTTCGCAGATGCGCTGAGCGCTGGCGTTGTTCACCGGGCGCCGCCCGAGACCCGTAAATGGAATTGCCGCTCCGAGCTTTTAATCAATCCTAAATCCCCTTCCCCTTTGATCGCCAGTCGGTTCATTTCATGTTCCAGCCTCAGGCGACACCATTGTTCGAGCGGCATCGGAGGAACTATCTGGGCTATACAATCGGCCAGTCGCTTATTTCAAGCCGCTGGATAATCAGGCAAGGACGGACGCACATCGGCTTCGCACCGTCAGCCTTCGAGGCGGTCGATTTCGTGGATGAGATCGTCCAGGCACAAGCGATCGACGCGTTGCTGCGCCAGGGCGTGCCACTTGCCGCCGACTCAGCCTCGCGGCGACAAGAGAGGTATGAGGCGATTAATGGGCAAAACCCATCGCCCGCTACGCTAGCGGAAAACCTCGCCAGGGCTTCCCTAGCAGTAAAGCGCGACCTTGCCGTACTCCGCGGACGACGATCGGTCGACGACCATGCGCCGACAGCACCCGATAGCTTCGGACTTTATCACGGGAACGACACGAGAGCCGTTGGCGCTGCTAAGGCGAGCTTTTCGCCCGACGTTGATTCGTTCCTAAATCACCCATCAACTGTTGCGCTGAGGCAGGAGGAACGGGTTTTATCGCTCAAACTTGCGGAGCAAGTGTCGGATGATCCCGAAGCGTTCCAAAAGGCTGTGGGCACGAGCGACGAAATCGAGGCTCCCGACAGCGGTAGTGGATCATCCTTGCGTGGTAAAGAGCCTAGTCCTCCGCTATGGAACGCGTTGAGAGGTATCAAAAACACAGATGAAATCCTAGCTCAAAAGGGGACAATCATATCCAAAATAATAACGATGGCATTGGCAGACGGAGAGGCTGCATTATCGATTCTGTCAAAGCTTAATTCTTCATATCCATCGGTCACACAGCAAGATAAGCTTATGTGTAGAGCAGAGACTGCGGCGTTCCTAATCTATATTGCTAATCAATTTGTAATACGATTCGTGAAACCCAATGAACGGGCCGTTCTCATGCCGGTGGTTGAAGGGCATATAAGGCAAGGACTCAAGAACGTTGGATATGATCAGGTCGATTTCTCTGCGTTGCTTCGTGAAAGGCATGCTGTGTATGTAAATTACAAGAGGTGGAGTATCGAAATAAACCAAGAAGGCCGACCGTTATTCTGAGGTTTTTCTAAAAAGGATAAGCAATATTTTAGGAGTAGGCAATAATTATTTATTTAATCTTCTACTAACCAACTTGTTGCTTAGAAGAATTGATGATTGGGATCTTCCGCATCTGCTAACAGGCGAGCTGCGAGATTCTCTAGCAATCCGCCGCCTAGTCAACCCCCTACCACCATCTCTCGTTTGATTCGGTGACAGTGCCGACGCCGCAGCCGATTAGCTTCGCGGTTTTGATGATCCCGGAACCGACGGCCAACTGTTCGCGGATGCGCTCGATCGCTTCTGCGCGCATCGGGCTACAGGTTGCCAGCCCGATCATGCGGGCCTGTCAAAAGCTGAGTGGATTTTCGGCGTTCGGCCTTACAACGACTGCCGACCCTGGTGGGCGCGGTGGATTTTCCGGGGGGCCTAAGGTTCTTTGCTCGCCGGGATCGGGGGCCTCCTACATGATCAAAGTCAGTTAAGTAAAGGAGCGAAAGAGAAATGTCGTCACCCTCTGCTGCTGATGACAGGGAATTGATGGTTCTGCTAAATCCCGTGTGGGCCAATACGTTTTGGGTTAAAAATGCTCTGGAGCTATACGAAGGTGTTACACAGCACGCGGATAAATTAGCCGAACATGGACACTTCTTTGGCTTGGTGCAAAAATATGCAGTAGATGGCGCTGTATTGGGGCTGTGTAGATTGTTTGATCGCAGCAATCCACAACATAAAAAGGATACAATTCCGAGTTTATTTGACCATATTAGGACAGAATTACCCAAACTTACGTATCTCGATTGGACACAACGACCCTCATTCACCTTGGCATCGATCACGATGCGGCGTGTAGAATTGTAACCAGCTTTAGCACCGGAAACAATTTTTTGGCCTCAAAGATTGATTTACTGAACTCAGTAAACAAATCTCTGACAAATCTTGAAAAAAGCTCCTCACTAGACAAACTTCGTGTGCTTAGAAATAAAGTCGTCGCGCATCAAGACCGGGTATGCGATGATGTAAAGGAAGAGATGAAATATCTTCCCTCACTCGACGAGATGGAGAAACTGAGCAATTGGGCTGCCGACTTCTGTCAATTTACGGCCTGTGTGATGAGTGATACGAGCCTTGGCAGTAGCGGTCCATCCGCAAGAATGGCCGCATTGCATGTTGTCGCAAAAATCTTGGGCAAAGATTTTGATCGAGGATCTTATCAGGAAAGGGAAGATTTCTTCAGAAGGCAGTAAACCCATTTAACGGTTCGAGACGTCGAAGCTGCCGTTATAGCGCGAAAACCAACGACCACTGGCATGTTCACAGTTTTTGGCCGCTTTTCCCGGCTTAACTCATCGGCAAAAAGCAAGGAAAACCGGCACTTCGGGCGCGTAGCTCAGCGGGAGAGCACACCCTTCACACGGGTGGGGTCACAGGTTCAATCCCTGTCGCGCCCACCACGACCTCACGGGCGCGATAGGCGCGTAGCTCAGTGGCAGAGCGCTCCTACCACATAGGAGAGGTCAGGGGTTCGATTCCCTTTCGCGCCTACCAGACGGGTCTGGCCCGCAGTCTGAGCCCGTCCCTATCGACCCGGGCGGTGCGTCGGCGTAGGCTCGCAGGCGGCAGGTCCGGAGGGGATGATGCAGATCGCGCGCATCGGGGATTTCGAGGTTCATCGCGTCGCCGAGTATGAGGGGCCTTTTATTGCCCCCGAGACGTTTTTTCCCGATTTCGACAGGCAAGTTTTGACGTCGAACCCAGATCATCCTGGCCCGCGGCTCATCGACCCGGCAACTGGCAACCTCCTCTTCAGCTTCCACAGCTTCATCGTCAAGACCGGGCATCATACGATCCTGATCGATTCCTGCCTCGGCAATGACAAGGAGCGTCCGACCCGGCCGCAATTCCATCGGCTGCGCAGCTCCTATGTCGCCGATCTCGCGCGCGCTGGCGTCAGTGTCGAGGATGTCGACTATGTGATGTGCACACATCTGCACTGGGACCATGTCGGCTGGAACACCCGGCTGGAGAATGGACGCTGGGTCCCGACATTTCCCAATGCGCGCTATGTCATGGCCCGCTGCGAATTCGCGCACTGGGAAGGGGTGCATCGGAACGGCGAAGACACGCCCCATCGGCTAGCCTTCGAGGACAGCGTGCTGCCGGTGGTGCGCACCGGACAATCGGAGCTGGTCGACGATGACTATGCGCTTGAGGACGGGCTGTGGTTCGAAGCCGCCCCCGGCCACACGCCGGGTAATGTCGTGATCCACGCTCAATCCGGCGATCAGACCGGGGTCTTTATGGGCGACGTGGTCCACCATCCGCTGCAACTGCTGAAACCGGAGTGGTCGACCCTCGCCTGCACCGACCCGGAACTGTCGCGCAAGACCCGGACACGCCTGATCGAGGAGCACGCCGAGCGCGGAACCCGGCTGCTGCCGGCACATTTCCCGAGCCCGACGGTCGGTCGAATCGTGCGTCACGGCAGCGCCTACAGTTACGCTTTCGAGTAATGTCGGTCTCTCGTCACCCCGGCGCAAGCGGGGGTCCAGGGCCCGTTCCGCAGGAGCCCGATGCTCTGGCTGCCCGCTTTCGCGGGAATAACGAAATGGGTGGAGAGGACGCGATGACGAGGATGACCGGTGGCGGAGCGCTGGTCGAAATGCTGCGGCGCAATGGCGTCGAGGTGATCTTCGCGCTGCCCGGCGTGCAGAACGATGCGCTGTTTGTCGCTTTTTACGAGGCCGGCGAAGCGCTTCGGGTGATCCACACCCGCCATGAGCAGGGCGCCGCCTACATGGCTTACGGCTATGCCCGGTCGAGCGGCAAGGTGGGCGCCTACGCCGTGGTGCCGGGACCGGGGCTGCTCAACACCACTGCGGCGCTTTCTACCGCCTACGCAACCAACACGCCGGTGCTGTGTATCAGCGGCCAGATCCCCTCCGACTTGATCGGGCGCGGTTTTGGCCTGCTGCACGAGATTCCCGACCAGCTCGGGATTTTGCGAACGCTCACCAAATGGGCGGCGCGCATCGATCATCCGACACAGACCGGCAAGCTGGTCAACGAGGCGTACCGGCAAATGCGCGACGGCCGGCCGCGGCCGGTCGCCCTCGAAATGCCGCTCGACGTCATGGCGCTCGAAACCGACCTGGCCTTGCCCGAGGCGGAACCGTTGCCGGCCCTCACATTGCCCGACCCGGAGCTGATCGAGAAAGCGGCGGCGTTGCTGAGCGACGCGAAGAAGCCGCTGCTCTTTGTGGGCGCCGGCGCGATTGGCGCAGCCGAAGAGGTGCTCGCGATCGCCGAAATGCTGCAGGCGCCGGTGGTAAGCTATACCGGCGGCAAAGGCATCGTCGGCGACCGCCATTACCTCGCCCAATCGGCGGCTGCGGGACACGAGCTGTGGCGCGAGGCCGACGCCGTGCTGGCGGTCGGCACCCGCCTGCACCAGCCGCAGGTGCGCTGGGGCGTCGACGCCGATCTGAAATTGATCCGCATCGACATCGACCCGACCGAGATCACCCGCATTCTGAAGCCGGCGCTCGGCATCGTCGGCGATGCTCAGGCGTCACTCGCCGCGCTTTATCGTGCGATCGAGCGCCGCGCCCCGAAGCGTCCGTCGCGCAAGGACGAACTCGAGACTCTGAAGTCCCGCACGTTCGCCAGTCTCGCCGACGTCCTCGGGCCGCAATGCGAGTACCTGCAGGCGATCCGCTCCGAATTGCCCGACGACGGTATTTATGTCGAGGATTTGACGCAGGTCGGCTATGTCGGACGCGTGGCATTCCCGATCTACCATCCGCGCAGCTATATCCACAGCGGCTATCAGGGCACGCTCGGCTTCGGCTTTGCGACCGCGCTCGGCGCGAAGGTCGGGCGGCCGGACCTGCCGGTGGTCTCGGTCTCGGGCGATGGCGGGTTCATGTACAATGTGCAGGAACTCTCCACTGCGGTGAAACACGGCATCGACATCGTCGCGATCGTTTTTGCAGATGGCGCCTACGGCAATGTACGGCGCATGCAGAAGGTGGATTACGGCAACCGGCTGATCGGCGTCGATCTGCACAACCCTAACTTCCCGAAAATGGCCGAGAGCTTTGGCGTCGCCGGCGTGCGCACGACGACCCCCGACGGGCTGCGCCGCGAGCTCGCCGCCGCGCTGAGGCGACGCGGCACGACCCTCATCGAGGTCGCGGTCGGCGAAATGCCGGATCCGTGGAGGCATCTGGTCCTGCCGCGCGTGCGTGGCGGCCGCTAGTCGACGCGAGCGATGTTCGACAAAGCAAAACTCGAGGCATTGCGCGCCAAATATGAAGGCGCGAAGGAAACCGAAATCGGGCCGGTCGAATTCAGAAAGGCGCTGTCGCTGGTATTCGGCACCAATTACCGGCGCGCGATGCCGTTTGCCGGGGTTTCGACTTTCCTGGACTTGCCGTACCGGCCCGACGCCCCCGACCTGGCGGATTTTGGTGGGCTCGACGTTGCGCTCGTCGGGGTGCCGATGGATCTGGGCGTGTCGAACCGCCCCGGCGCCCGCTTCGGCCCGCGCGCAGTCCGCGAGATCGAGCGTATCGGCCCCTATAATCATGCTCTCGGCATCGTGCCGCGGGCCGAGTGCAATGCGGCCGACATCGGCGATGTGCCGATGCGCTCGCGTTTCAGTCTCGACAGCTGCATCGCGGACATCGATACATTTTACGACCGCGTCCGGACAGCGGGGGTGCGCCCGCTGTCGGTCGGCGGCGATCATTCGGTTACCTATCCGATCCTCAAAGCACTGGGTGCGGACCGCCCGGTCGGCTTGGTCCATATCGATGCGCATTGCGACACGATGGGGGAGATCGACGGCTCCAAGTTCCACCATGGCGGACCCTTTCGCCAGGCGGTGCTCGCGGGCGCGCTCGACCCCGAGCGCACGATACAGATCGGCATCCGCGGCCCGGCCGAGATCTTCTGGGGTTTTTCCTACGATTCGGGGATGACCGTGCTGCACATCGAGGATGTCGACCGGATCGGGATCGAGGGCGTCGTCGCGAAGGCGCGCGAAGTCGTCGGCGATGGCCCGACCTACATCTCGTTCGATGTCGACGGTCTCGATCCGGCCTTCACGCCCGGCACCGGGACACCCGAACCGGGGGGTCTGACGCCGCGTGAGGCTCAGGCCATCCTGCACGGCCTCAAAGGCCTCGACATTATCGGCGGCGACGTCGTCGAGGTCGCACCGCAATACGACCCGACCAGCAACACCGCAATGGTCGGCGCACAAATGCTGTTCGAAATCTTCTCGTTGATGGTCCTCAGTCCCAATTTCCCGCGCCGTTGACTTTCGTTTCGAGGGATGCGCTACACCAAGGCCGCGCTGCTGGTGTTCGGCTGCGGATTGCTGCTCGGCCTCGCCGTCATCGCCGGCGAAATCAAATCGCTGCAGCGCGTCGCGAGCGGGCTGATGGCGCTCGGCATTGCCGCGATCCCGGTCGGTATGATCACCGACTGGCGGCGCGCCGTCCGGGGCACGGCCGGCACTTCGCGAGGCGCTAAGATCCCGGCGCGAAGAAGCCCGAACAAGGCTCGCCTTCCGCGAAGATCGCCTTCGGCAAAGCGATAAGCGTGACGCGGACGCATTAGCTTACTAGGATCGGGCGAGCACGCGGGTGCCGGCAATTGATACCGGCAATTGATAGAGGAGGAGACCTGATGGCGAACAAAAAGATAGCGATCGTCGGCGCGGGAGCCGTCGGCTGTTATGCCGGCGCTCACATGGTCCAGGCCGGGGAGGATGTGACGTACATCGATCCGTGGCCGGAAAATGTCGAGGCGATACGCACCGACGGTCTCCGGGTCACCCATATCCGTGACGTCGAGCCATTCACCGTCAAGCCGCGTGCACTGCATCTGACTGAGGCGCAGCAGCTCGCCAAAGAGGCGCCGATCGACATCGCGTTTGTCTGCATGAAATCCTACGACACCGCGTGGGCGGCGTCGCTGATCAAACAATACCTCGCGCCCGGCGGGTACGTCGTGTCGCTGCAGAACTGCATGAACGAGGAGACGATTGCCGGCATTGTCGGCTGGGGCAAGACCTTGGGCTCGATCGCCAGCTCGATCACCGTCGAATTGCATGCGCCGGGTCAGGTGCGCCGGGCCGCCGGTAAGTCGGGCACGCGCCACACCGTCTTTCGCGTCGGCGAAGTGCACGGCCGCATCACCGAGCGCGCGAAGGAGGTCTGCAAGCTGGTCAGCTATGCCGACAGCGCGATGGTGACCGAAAATTTGTGGGGCGAGCGGTGGTCGAAGCTCGTGACTAATGTCATGGGCAACGGGCTGTCGGCCTGCACGGGCATGATTTCCCGCGACATGGTCAAGAACGACGCGATCCGTCATTTCTCGAACCGGCTCGGCGGCGAGGCGATCCGCGTCGGGCAGGCGCTTGGCTACACCTTCGACGAAGTCAGCCACATGGATCCGGAAACCCTGGCCCGCGCCGGGGAGGGCGACCCGGCAGCGCAACGCGAGATCGACGAACACCGCCTTGCTGAGGCCAACCGGGCCGGCGGCGGCGAGCATCGCCCGTCGATGGGTCAGGACATGGTCAAGGGCCGCCGCACCGAAATCCAGTTCCTCAACGGCTTTGTCGTGCGCGAGGGGAAGAAGGTCGGCATCGAGGCGCCGACCAACGCGGTGCTGACCGACATCGTCACCCGGGTCGAACGCGGCGAATTGAAGCCCGACCCGAAGCACATCACCGATCTGCGGCTGAACTGAGCCACCAGCCCTTGCGGGTTGGTCCCCCCTCTCCCGCATTGCGGGAGAGGGTGCCGAGCGCAGCGAGGCGGGTGAGGGTCGACCGGAGGATCCAATGCTGGCCGTAGTCAATACACCCGAGGGCACCGCGCCAGTGGAATTGCGCGAGGTGCCCGAGCCGCAGCCGGCGCCGAACGAGGCGCTCGTCGAGGTGCGGGCGTTTTCGCTCAACCGCGGCGAATTGCGGCTGTTCCAGGCCCGCCCCGAAGGCTGGCGGCCGGGCCAGGACATCAGCGGGGTGGTCGTTCAATCCACCGCGAACGGCAGCGGCCCACAGGCCGGGGCGAGGGTCGTCGCGCTGACCGACAATGCCGGCTGGGCGCAACGCGCCGCCGTGCCCGCCCACCGCATCGCGGTGTTGCCGGACAATGTCCGCTTCGAGGATGCCGCGGCGCTGCCGGTCGCCGGCCTGACGGCGCTGCGGACATTGCGGCACGGCGCGCCGCTGCTCGGTAAGCGGGTGCTGGTCACCGGCGCCGCCGGCGGTGTCGGCCACCTCGCGACCCAGCTTGCGGCGCGATCAGGGGCGCGCGTCACCGCCGTAGTCGGCAGCCCGGAACGTGGACGGCACCTGCGCGGCGCCGACGAGATCGTCGACGGCATCGACAAGGCGCAAGGGCAGTTCGCGCTGATCCTCGAATCCGCCGGCGGGCCCTCGCTCGCCGCTGCAATCGCCCATATCGAAGCAAAGGGAACGATCGTCGTCTTCGGTAATTCGTCGGGCGAGCCAATGCCGATCAGCTTCCGCGACTTCGCCGAGCACCCGAATTCGCGCATGCAGAGCTTCTCGTATTTCACATCCGAAGCCGAGGACCGGTTCGCGCCAGATCTCGCATTGCTGGCCTCTCTGGTCGCCGACGGATCACTGAAGCCGCAGCTTGTCGAGCGGAGCTGGCGCGATATCGCCCAGATCGGCCCGCAACTGCGCGATCGGCAGATCCCCGGCAAAGCTGTTTTTCGCATTGATTGAATGGAGGACAACCAATGACAGTCAAGGTAGGAGACAAGATCCCGTCGGTGACATTGCGCTATCTGAGCCCGGAAGGCGTGAAAGCCGTCAGTTCCGACGAATTTTTTGCGGGCAAGAAAGTCGCTTTGTTCGCCGTGCCAGGCGCCTATACGCGGACCTGCTCGCAGCGCCATCTGCCCGGCTATGTCACGAATGCCGCCGAGATCAAGGTCAAAGGCGTCGACACGATCGCCTGCATTGCGGTCAATGACCCGTTTGTCATGGGCGCTTGGGGCAAGGAACACAATTGCGACGGCAACATCGTCATGCTGGGCGACGGCAGCGGTGAGTTCACTCGCGCCATCGGCCTCGAGCTCGACCGCAGGAAGGAGGGCATGGGGATGCGCTCGCAACGATATTCCATGCTGGTCGACGATGGCGTCGTCAAGGCAGCTGCACGTCGAGGAACCGGGTGTCTTCGACGTCTCGAGCGCCGAGGCCATGCTGAAGGCGCTCTGACGCGCGATGCGCTATGCCGCTCTGGCTGCTGCGCTCGTGGCGCTACTTGTCGCAGTGCCCGCACTGGCACAGCAGCTGTGGGCGCCATTGCCCTATCCGACAGACAGCGGCAAGCCGGTCATTTTCGACCCGCAGTTCGCAGCTAAGGCGGAGAACGACCGGCGTCTCGGCTGTGCCCCCGGATCACATTGCCGGTGGCAGCTACTGGGCGTGATACAGAACAACGGCGCGGTCGAGCTGCGGGCTACTGCCTTGACGTGGTGAGTTTAGCGGCAGTGACGAAGCGGCGCACCTTGTCGATATCTTTGCCATTGCCGTCGGCACGGTCCGTCTTGGTCTTCGAATCGACGCCCGCCGGCCGCACTGCGGCAATAGCCGCGGCGACGTTGTCGGCGTCGAGGCCGCCGGCAAGGATGACCGGCACACCCACGGCATCGACAATGCGTCGGCTGATGCTCCAGTCGTGCGTGCGGCCAAGCCCGCCGATCTGTCGGTCGCCGGGCGCATGGCTGTCGAGCAGCAGGAAGTCGGCAATGCTCTGATAGTCCTTCGCACACTCGATGTTCCCTTCGTCGACGATCGGGATCGCCCGCATTACCCGGATATCCGGGAACGCCGCCTTGAGCGCCTGCGTATCGCGAACGGAGAACAGCTCGACCGCCGCCGCGATATGGATGATGTCCGGCCGGGTTTGCTCGACAATTCGCGCAATCTCGGCGGGATCTGCCGACAGCGACAGCGCTACCCGCCTCGCTCCCGGCGGCAGAGCGGCGAATATCGCTCTGGCGCTGTCCGCCGGGAGCTCACGCGGAAACGCGCCGTCTCCGACCAAAACCCCGACATGGTCGACCCCGAGCCGCGCCAACGAGACGCCTTCCTCGGGCGTCTGAACCTCATAAATCTGTACCAGCATGCACTAAATCCCGTGACTTCCGGCGCGGCTCATAAGATGACCCTGTCGCTATCCATCCAGCGGTTTTTCCACAACTCGACTGATGTCGGCGTGCATATTGCAGTCTGTCCGTCGATCCCGTCACTGCTTTGAGGGCCGACATGCCAGACGACGACATCAATGCCTTTGTGCCCGGTCCGCGCGTTCACATGGAGGGGCGGCCGGGTGGACCGCTCTCCGGTCTGACCTTTGCCGCCAAGGATCTGTTCGACGTCGCCGGGCATCCGACCAGCGGCGGCAACCCGGACTGGGCGCGCGCGAACCCGGTCCCGATCCGGCATGCCTGGGCCGTGCAGCGGCTGCTCGACGCCGGCGCGACCCTGATCGGCAAGACGATTACCGACGAGGTCTCGCTCGGCATCGTCGGCGAGAATGCATTCTATGGCACACCCGTCAACCCGCGGGCGCCTGGCCGAGTACCTGGCGGCTCTTCGTCGGGCTCGGCCGCCGCGGTCGCCGCCGGGATTTGCGACACCGCCCTCGGCACCGATACGGGCGGCTCGGTTCGCGTGCCGGCCAGCTTCTGTGGGCTCTACGGCATTCGGCCGACGCATGGCCGGCTTCCCGTCGCGGGCATGCTGCCGCAGGCGCCCAGCTCCGACACCACCGGCTGGTTCGCGCGCGATGGCGCCACCTTCGCCAAAGTGGCGAGCGTCATGCTCGACGAGCCGATCCCGTCGACAGCTGCCGGACCGGCTGATCGTCGTAGTCGACGCCTTCGCGTTTGCCGATCCGGAGGTCGGTGCCGCTTTGCAGCCAATGGTCGAACGGCTGCGGGCGATGGTCGGCGAGACGCGCGAGGAGGTCATGGCGCCGGCGGGCATCGTGCAATGGGCACGGGCGCAGCGGACCTTACAACCCTCCGAGGCCTGGCTGACCTTTAAGGATTGGATCGAGCGGGACAACCCGCGCTTCGCCTACAGCGTCGCGCGCAATATTTTTACCGGGTCGCAAATCCCCGAGAGCGAGCGCCAATGGGCCCAACTGGTGCGATTGGAGGCGCGCGGCCGGATGCGTCATCTGCTGGTGCCGGGCACAATTATCTGCCTCCCGACCACGCCGTTCCCGGCGCCCAAGCGCGGCGAGCCGCTCTCGGCCGCAAGCCTCCAGCGCGACCGCATCCTCTGCCTGTGCGCCCATGGCGGGCTGACCGGCGTCCCGCAAGTGAGCATTCCCGGCGCCGAGGTCGACGGCTTGCCGGTCGGCCTATCGATCGTCGGCGGCTCTGGCACGGACGCGACGCTCGTCGCCGTCGCCGCCGCGCTCACGACAAAGTGATCCATCGCCCAGCGCAGTCCCGGAACCAAACCTTGCCGCTACTGTCACTCCTCCTTGTTGCGACTGCGACTTAATACTATGAGAGGGAGGTACTTCACCGGAAAGTGATCAACCTTCGCTGTAGTTGACTCCCGGAGTAGGATGTCGGTCGTTAAGATCGGGCAGCGTGCCAGGAAGGCGCACGCCGAAGATCGACACAAGGGAGGAAATCATGCGTCGATACGACATCACTGCAACTGCCTTCGCTGCCGCCGCCGTCGCGTTCTCGGCGAGCTATGCCTGCGCGCAGGAGTTTACTGCGGACCTGACGGGGTTCAACGAAATCGGGTCGATACCGACTACCGTGACGGTGACGGCGCTCGGCACGGCCGCGCCCACCAGCTACACCGGGGCGGTCCTGACCGACGCCACGGGCACGCTCCACCTCGATCTCGATAAACAGAAGGGAACGATCGCATATACCCTGACCTATACGGGTCCCTTCACTTCTGACGTGCAGCAGGCTCATATCCACTTTGGCAAGTCGCGTGATTCCGGCGGCATCGTCGTCTGGCTGTGCCAAACGACGGCCAAGCCCGCGCCAGCGCAAGTGTCTGCAATCACGCCGACTTGCACGACGACCCCGAGTCCGACTGCAACGGTGACGGGAACGATCACGCTGGACAATGTCCTTGCGGTACCGGGGCAGAATGTAACGGCCAACGATTTCGACGCGATCACCGACGCGATCACGTCCCACACCGCCTATGTCAACATACACACGGCAAATTTTCCGGGCGGCGAGATCCGCGGGCAGGTTCATGCCGTAGAAGAAGAGGATCACGATGGCCGGAGCCGCGGTCATTGAAGAGGCGCGCGCGCCGACTGTCGCGGAGTTGGCGCGCGCCGGCTTCCTTCGGGTGCGGGATGTAGCAAGGCACTCCTTCGCGCCGGGCTGACATTGACGAGGGCGGGCCGCGGTAGTTCAGCGCCTCGTCGAGCTCGCCAGGGAGGTCTTTCGGGTCCTCGGCATAGGTGCCCTTACCGCCGAAAGCCTCCATCATCCTAGGTGGCGGGCGCCGTAGATCAGCGAGTTAGGCGTCGTGCCGAGGGGCGGCTCTAAGCCACGGGCAGCCATTTCTCGTCGGATCGCACGAGCGGCGCCACTTCGCGCGCATACTCGTCATCGACCGAATATTCGTAGCAGCGGATGCGGTCAGCCTCGGGATAGGCCGCGATAATCGCGGCAAGCGCCTCCGCCAATGTATCGAAGTCGCCGGTATATTGCAGGCGGCTGTTCCAAACTCCGCGTTGCGCCCGGCTCAAGCGCCCGATCGTGGCCTCGTTGGTCTCGGGCATGCGGTCGATGTAGGCGGTAATCTCGATGCCGACCGGCCCGTCGTCCCGCGTCTCGTCGCGGGTAATTTCGACGCGAAAGGTTTGATAGGCCACCGCCCCAGTTTATGCCCTGTCGCCATCAGCGCATAGATCTTCTGGCCGGAGCCTCTATCGTCTCGGCATAGCGTCGCCGGCGTGTCACACCTTGCGCACGGGACCGGGGTATTGTGCGACGGTCGGGTCAGCGGTCTTTGCTTCGTGTATGTTGACGATCAGCATCGGCATTCTAGAACTAAACTAACTTAGGTTAGTTCGGTCCGCGCGTCGCCGCAAGGCCCTCCTCGGGGGCGATGTTGGGCCGAACAAGGCCAGGTCACAACAACATCGTCTTGATGCCGAGCACCGAACCAGCATCGCTCAGCCGCCGATCGAGTGTGCCGAGGGTTGCACCGTGATCGGCGCAGATCGCCAGATGCAAGGCATCGCCGGCGCGCAAGCCCAATGTGTGTTGCTCAACGAAGCGGGCCGCTGTGCGGAACTGCAGCCGAAACACCGGGACCACTGTAAAGCTGTCCGTGGCCAACCGGTTGAACACCGCCAACGCGTCCGCGCGGTGAATGGGTCCGATTTGCCTGGTGCGCAGCTTGACTGAGAGGGCGGAAGAAAACTCGGTCGTCACCCAGTCGCTAATTGCCAGGTGGCCGCCCGGTTGCTGTCCCAGCTAGCCCTGCATCCGCGCGGTTTCTGGCTCGTTCGTCAAAGCCGCAACGAGCATCGAGGTGTCGAGATAGAGCATCAATACCGATCGTCATCGCGCATCCGGCGGATAAAGTCGCGGGCGCTCTCGGGCTGCACCGGCATGGCATCCGTCACCGCCTGCAAAGCCGCTGCATCGATGCGCTTGCGTGGGGCGTCAACTGCGGTGATCTGTGCGACGGGCTTGCCGCGGCGCGTGATGCAAACCGCTTCGCCGCCAGCGGCGCGCTCGACCAGTTCGCTCAAATGCGCCTTCGCGTCGGCGAGACTGACCTTATCACACCTGTCTCCTGACCAATCAGATGGTCACTTATAGCACAAGGGTGATTTCTTCAAGCGCGTAGGATGGGTTGAGCGCAGCGAAACCCGTCGGATCAGCCTGCGGGACAGCGCACGCCAAGCGCGGCTGCTGTGTGAAGCTTCGAGTAAACTGTCACCGTAATGCTGACGGTCGCAGCAGCAATCAGGATGGCGAGCTTGAACCGCAGTTTCGGGTCCATTATATCGTTATCGATATAGGAAGGCGTGTGAAACCGATCGCGTTCCTCGGCGGCTCGCTGGACGATCTTCGGGGTTTCCCCGCGGACGCACGACGGGAAGCAGGATACCAGTTGGATCGTGTACAGCGCGGACTCGACCCGGATGATTGGAGGCCCATGCCGTCGATCGGCGCGGAGTTCGTGAGATCCGGGTTCGCGTGCGCGCCGGTGCCTTCAGGGTAATCTACACCGCCACGTTCGCGGACGCGGTTTATATGCTTCACGCGTTCCAAAAGAAGACGCGGCAGACGGCGAAACGGGATGTGGATTTGGCGACGTCTCGATTGGGGAACAGATGGCGAGAATGCGATGACCACCGAGGTCTTTGAAGGCGTGTGGGATGCGCTGGAAGACACCCCGACGGAAGCGGAGAACATGAAGCTCCGTTCGAGCCTGATGATCGCCATCAACGAGGTCGTGTCGGCATGGGGTGTGACCCAAATGGACGCCGCGCGACGCCTCGGCGTGACGCAGCCTCGGCTGAACGACCTGCTTCGCGGCCGTGTCGGCAAGTTCAGTCTCGATGCCCTTGTGGCGCTCGCCGCTCGCGCCGGGCTCTCGGTTCATTTGGAAATTACATTGGCCGCATAGCCCGACCGCGCCGGGACCACGCCCCCGAACTGTCACCATATCGAAGGCCGAGGCATGGCTAAGGCAATTCGGAGATCCGGTGTGAGGCGGGTTCCGCTATCCGAAATCAAGGACGACCTCTCGCGGCATCTGCACGAAGCGGAAAACGAGGAAATCGTCATCACCCGCGACGGGAAACCGGCTGGGGTGCTGATCGGCTTCGAGTCCGAGGATGACTGGCTCGATTACCGGCTCGAAAACGACACGCGCTTTCTGCGCCGCATCGAAAAGGCACGAGAGAGCCTACGAGCGGGTGACGGCGTCAGGATTGAGGATGTCGAGTAAGAACCTGCTAACTGCAGAGGTTTGAGTAAACTGTCAATGTAATCCGGGGGGCGATCAACGCGCGGTTCCACTGGACAGGCCATCTATTTCAGGGCCGCTTCGGCGCAGTGGTGATGGACGAGCCGCATTTGCTGGCGGCAGCGCGTTACATCGCTCTTAATCCGGTGGTCGCGGGGTTGGTGACCCGTGCCGAAGACTGGCCATGGTCGAGCGCCCGCGCTCATCTCGCGGGCAAGCATGATGAGCTGGCGACGGTCGCGCCATTGCACGCGCTGATCCCCGATTTTGCCGGGCTTCTCGCGATGCCGGTCGACGCGGCGGTGGCGGCCCGAATTGAACGGGCCCCCACGATCGGCCGACCGCTTGGGGCGCCGGAATGGATCGCGACGCTCGAGCGCCAGCTCGGCCGGCCTCTGGCACCCGGCAAACCCGGCCCCAAGCGGCGCGTAGAGCGGGACAGCGCACGGCAAACGCGGCTGCTGTGAAGCTTCGAGTAAACTGTCCCCGTAATCCCGCAGTTGAAGCGGGCGCCCATCAGGAACACGACGTCGACGTTCTGCAATGTCAAGGTGCGCGCCGCCGCGACCGACAGCGGATGGTCGTCCGGCATCCCGCCCTTGCCGCGAGGTTTTCATCGCCGCTCCTCCAGCAACGGCCTCCTCTGGCGCTTCACGATCGCACTCGAATTTGCTTGCCTAGTGCGCTGCCGTGCCTAATCGTTACCTTGATACTCCGACACCGGCCCGGAGTCCGAGGATACCGGCTAAGACGCATTTGTCGCGTCCGGCTAGAGCACACAGACATGAAACGATATCTTATTTACTTCGGTATCGGTTTATTCGTCCATGTTCGCTATTGGCAGATGCCGTTGGACCTCCACGACTGGCGCTTATGGGCGGATGTCGCGCTCTGGCCTTTCGTTTTGCTATGGGACTGGCCTAAGCTACTCGCGTACTTGCCGAATGTTTGGACAGAAGGTCTCGGTTACCTCATCGGCGTTATCTTCGTATTCGCTATACTTCGTGGGATAAGCGAGGGAATACGGAGGAAACGCAACGGCGACTTCTAGTTTGTAATACCTCGCGGAAATCGCAGACGGCGTGTCGATATCCGAACAAGCGCTCCCTATAGTACGCTATCAAGCGCCTCTCGGCGCAATGCCAAGCGCCCATGGCGATTACCAATAATATGAGCCCTTTCCTCGCGCTGGGAGTCGGAAGAAATGGCAGCAAAGTCACAAGCCTATGTCCGCGTATTTTTGGTACCAACCACGTCGTATATTACATATAGCCAACAATGTAATATCAATACGTTGGCTGCGTTGCTCAATGATTCCCAAAAAATTTTCCAGTTCATCGTAATGGGTGGGAAAACTGCTCGCGGATTACCGATAATTAAAGAAACGCAACTCAAGTATATAAACTTTAATCCCAGCCACAGAAAACCGCCAGATGTGGAGAGAGAAGCTGTTAATTCATACATCGTAGACTTAGACGCCTTTACACAAATTAAAAGATTTCTTGAAAAAAATGTTTCGAATGGATTTAGGGATGACGATTTAGCGATCGCTATCAGCTCGGATGTTTATGTTCCAGACATACCAGATAATGCATTTGACTCAGAGGCAGCCAGTGATTCCTATTCTTGCTTAGGAAGTGGGGTAACCATAAATGATATTGATAATAATAAAGAAAAACAATTTAATAATATAGCAATTATCTCACTAGCTAGGGTTGGGTTAATATTTCCTGAAGCGTGGGATAAAGACCGCGACGTGCATGCAAGACGGGCGATCATATCCAGATATATTGTTACTAATATAGCGCATTTTCTCGCAGGGAGAATATTCTCACAAGATTTAGATCGTGATCATCAAGCATTGTGTGTGGCGGAAGCCAACTGGATAGGCGGAGAGAAGGCATCATACCAAGCGAAAGGGCTTTGTGAACTCTGTAAGGATTGCGTCAAAGAGGTTGGGGTAGCTAATAAATTTAAAGAAATAGGTAATTGGTCTAGGTTTATTAGGGGAATTGACGATGTAACAGGTGTAGCGGAGCGGATTGACAAACTGGTCGAGGAGCGTGGAAGATACAAATATTTCATAGAGCTCGCGGCAGTGGTAGCCGCAGCTGGACTCGTCGCAAATCTATTGGCAGGATATTCGAGGGATATCACGATATGGGACTATTCGTTAAGTCATTATCCAGCGGTATCGTTGGCAATACTAGGTGCGCTAGTTGCAGCCGTTCTAAGGATCAGAATTTGGTACAGAAACAAGCGAATACCATAACAAGCGAATACCATAACAAGCGAATACCATAAGGAAAAAGGCGTGGTGACCGTTAGCTTTTTTGCGCCGAAAGCCGGTTCTGGACCGGTGATCGCCGCGACGCCAGGGTCGCGCCGGTTGTGGCGCGGCCCTGTCGCGTTTGAGGCTAGCCGATTAGCTGTGCCAGCGGAACTGCTGCGGCTTCCTCGCGGAGCCCTGTGAGATCACGACGTTGACGAGGGCGGGGCCGCGGAAGTTCATCGCTTCTTCGAGGGCGCCCTTCAAATCCTTCGGGTCCTCGACAAAGAAGCCCTTGCCGCTGAAGGCTTCCATCATCCTATCGTAGCGGGCGCCGTAGATCAGCGAGTTCGGCTTCATGTTGAACATCTGGTTTTCCGGGATCTCGGGCATGCCGCGGACAATTCCGCATACTTGCGCTGAAGGTCCATGATGCTGCCGGTATTGGGCTTACGCGCCGAGTTTCAACTCTCAATCATAGCGGGGGTTTCATCGCGGTACGCGCGTTGCCGAAAACGGCAACCAAAGAATTGCCACAATGGCATTGTAGCGTCGCGGCATGGACGCCCGCCAGCGGGACGGTTTCTTTTTTCAAG
>CAVOWP010000028.1:0-15369 GCA_963700185.1 uncultured Alphaproteobacteria bacterium | reverse complement strand
GGCACGATCTGCGCCAGCACGCCGAGATCGATCCCTGCTTTGGCGCCGATCAGCATGCCTTCGAGCGCCGCGACGAAATTCGTGTAGCCGAGATACTGGGTGACCAGCTTCGCGACGCAGCCGGCCCCTGCCCCGCCGACATGGAAAATGTTTCCGGCCATCGCCGCGAGCAACGTCCGGTAGCGATCAAAGACCGCTTCGTCGCCGCCGACCATGACCGTCATTGTCGGGGGACGCCCGCTGACCGGCGCGTCGAGCATGTCGACGCCGCGCGCCCGGCAAGCCTCGGCGACGCGTCGCGCCACCGCCGGCGAGTTCGTCGTCATATCGATATAGCCGCCGCCCCGCTGCAGCCCCGCAATGAGCCCGCTCGCCGGGTCGAGCGCGGCGTGCTCTACTTCCGAGGGACCGGGCAGTGACGTGAACACGACCTCGCTCGCGTGGGCTACGGCAGCTGGATCTTCGGCCGAGCGTGCGCCGCGGGTGCAAAGCGCAATGGTGGCATCGGGCCTGACGTCGTAGACCGTCAGCTGGTGGCCGGCATCGATCAGACAGCCGGCCATCGGCGCACCCATCGTCCCCGTGCCGACAAAACCCAGCCGCATCTGATTTAACCTCTCGCCCGAGGCAAAGAAGCTAACCCGCGGCGCCGGTCGAGACAACCGGCGCGACGCGAAATAATAGAATCAAAGTGGTCTAAAGAACGCAATGATAGAATCGAGATATCGTTACGGTGGAGTGGTGCATAGCGATATCTTGTGGTTGTGATTGACGTCAACAGCGTTCGCACTCGATTTGCGAGGATGTCGCCGTTCCTGGACGAGCGGGGACGTCGGCTGTTTGCCGCCAATGAGGCGATATCGCTCGGCCGCGGCGGGGTGACAGCGGTTGCGGCAGCGATCGGGCTGGCCCGGAGCACAATCAATCGCGGGGTTGCCGAACTAAAAGCCGCTCGCAATGAAATCGGTCGTAGCATCCGGCGTTGCGGAGCCGGGCGCAAGCGAGAGACGGCGCGCCAACCAGGTCTTGTGGCTGCGCTCGAAGGGTTGATCGAAGACGCGATCCGCGGTGATCCCGAGGCTCCGCTGCGTTGGGTCAGCCGCAGTCAGCGGAACATTGCCGAAGCGTTGCGCCGGCAAGGCTTCCAGGTGAGCCAGAAGCTGGTGGGCCGGTTGTTGCGCGAGCAACAGTATAGCTGTCAGGCTAATCGCAAGACCCGCGAGGGATCCCACCACCCCGACCGAAATGCCCAGTTCGAGCACATCAACACCACCGTAAAAGCGGCGATCGCCGTCGGTAATCCGGCGATTTCCGTCGACACCAAGAAGAAGGAATTGGTCGGCGACTTCAAGAACGGCGGCCGCGAGCTGCGGCGCCAGGGAGATCCCGAGCCGGTGCGCGTCCATGACTTCGAGATCAAGGGCTTGGGTAAGGTGGCGCCGTACGGCGTCTATGACATTGCCGCCAACCAGGGATGGGTCAATGTCGGGGTCGATGCCGATACTGCCGAATTTGCGGTCGAGAGCATTCGCCGCTGGTGGCAACGGCTCGGCAGCGCACGCTATCCCAAGGCGCGAACCCTGACCATAACGGCCGATTGCGGCGGCAGCAACGGCACCCGCGTCCGCCTCTGGAAACGTGAACTCCAACGCTTTGCCGACGAAACCGGCCTGGTTGTAACCGTCGCCCATCTGCCGCCCGGCACCAGCAAATGGAACCGCATCGAGCACCGCCTCTTTGCCTACATCTCGCAGAACTGGCGCGGCAAACCGCTCGTCAGCCACCACGTCATCATCCAGCTGATCGGCGCCACGACGACCAATACCGGCCTCACCGTCACTTGCGACATCGACCAAAGCCGCTATCCGAAGGGCGTCAAGGTCAGCGATGCCGAACTGGACACCCTCAACATTCAGCGCCATACCTTCCAGGGCGACTGGAACTACACCATCTCTCCGAGGCAACAAGCACCACCTTGATGCGATTATTCCGCATCAAGTCCTTAGTCGCGGAAATTGACGTATTGCAACGGCTGCTCGATCTTCATGCCGCGCGCCACGGTGATCGCCGCCTGCAAATCGTCGCGCTTCTTGCCGGTGACGCGCAGTTCGTCGCCCTGGATCGACACCTGTACCTTCAGCTTGCTGTCCTTGACCTCGCGGATCAGTTGCCTTGCAAGATCGGCGTCGACGCCTTGCCTCAGCACAATCGTCTGCCTCAGCATATTGCCCGACGCCTTCTCCGGCGTCTTGTAATCCAGAGCCGCGGGGTCGACCTTGCGGCGCGTCATATGCACTTTCAGCAACTCGTGCATCTGCTTCAGCTTGAGCTCATCATCGGCGATGACGTTGAGCACGCCCTCCTGACGCTCGACCTTGCATTTGCTTCCCTTGAAGTCGAAGCGCGTCCCGATCTCGCGCGTAATTCCGGCAAGGGCGTTGTCGACTTCCGGAAGCTCGATCCGTGAAACGATGTCGAAGCTCGGCATGGCCGCCTCCTCCGCTTCAAAAGCGATTTCCGTACGATATAGCGCGCCGGAAAACCAAAATCAGCGCCGATCGGGTGGCTCCTGTCCGGCCCGAGTAAAGACGGGCTGATCCATAATCGATTGAAGGTAAGCCTTGATCCGCCGGTAGGCGGCGTCGCACGGCAACCGCCGCGGCGGCGCGGTCGTCGCCTCGCCGCTTTCGGCGAGCCGACCCCAATGCGCGACCGCGTCGCGCAGCTCCGGATCGGTCAGAATGAAATCTACCACTTGGTTCTGCGTGCCCAGGCTGGGAGCGCCGTTCTCCTCGCTCAACTCCCGGTAGAGTTCGATGGCATAGGCGAGCGCTTGCCGGATCAATAGGGTGTCTTCGGTAATGGCGGACATGCGGCCTCGTTTCTGGATGCTCGCATTGAGAACACCGCGGCACTCGGCGGGTTCTCGTCACGACCGGTCACGAAAGGCTTCTGCAGTCGCTCCGAGCCCGATTTCGGGCGAGACCGGAGGCCGCCAATCGAGCGCGGCGCGCGTCTCCGCGTCGTCGACCTGCAGCGAGTGGGTCAGTCGCGAAAGCAGCGGTCCCAGCTTCGGAAGCCTGCGAAGCACGGCCAGAGCAGGCCCTGGGACACTGAAGAGCCGGGCCGGCCGCTCCAGCTCGGCGGCGAGCAGCAGGATCAGCTCGGGTGTGGACAGGTCGGCCGCGTCGCGCGCCAGCAGCACCCGCCCGGCTGCGCCGGGATGCAGGCAAGCGCCGCCAACGAGATCGACGAGGTTGTCGAGGAAGATCAGGCTGCGGCGATTGTCGATCCCGGCTAACGGCAGCGGCAGCCCACTCGCGACGAGCCGCATGAGAGCGCGGAAATTTCCCTTCACGTCAGGACCGTAGACGAGGGGCGGACGGAGAATGACGATTTCGATCCCGGTTTCCTGCGCCGCCACCTGCAAGGCGCGCTCGATTGCGAGCTTGCCGCGGCCATAGAAATCGCGCGGACGCGGCGGGTCGCTCTCGCGAAGCGGCATTCCCGCCAGCGTGGCTTCGCCCATCGCCCGAACCGAGCTCATATGGATCAGCCGGCGCACGCCGGCCTTGGCCGCAGAATCCGCCAGGACCGCGCCCGGCCTGCGCCTCGCTTTCACCTGTTGCCTCCGGCCCTGAACGGTGGGCGCGGTTGGCGAGATGCACGACAATGTCGATACGGTCGAGATGGCCCGACCAGTCGGTCGTCGGGCCGATATCCCCGATCGGGCGAAGTTCGACGTCCGGGATCGGTTCCGTCGGACGCCGGGATAACCCGAGCACCGCATGGCCGCGCTCGACGAGGCCGACGCACAGCGCGCGGCCGATGAAGCCGGCCGCACCGGTCACCAGTATTCGTGCCAATCGCCGCCCTCGCCTTGCCGATTGTGCAACCGATCCCACCACAGATGCATTAGAGAGATCCCGGTGCTGATCCCATCCTCCGGCGTTTCGATGTGGCCCTATCCGTTATTACAGAACCGCTGAACCCGCCGCCAAGGTCCACGGCGCCCGGCGCGGCGCGGCGGCCAAAGCTGCTCTTTCTCGTAACCGAGGATTGGTATTTCTGCTCGCACCGTCTGCCGGCGGCGCGAGCCGCCCGGGCGGCCGGCTTCGATGTCGTCGTCGCGACCCGCGTGCGCGCGCATGGCGATCGGATCCGCGACGAAGGCTTTGCCGTGCGCCCGATCGGCTGGCGGCGGCGCGGGGACGGACTCCTTGGCGCGGCCCGGGCGATCTCCGAAATCGCCCGGCTCTATCGCGCCGAGCGGCCTGATATCGTCCATCACATCGCGCTGAAACCGGTGCTGTTCGGGGGCATCGCCCTGCGCCGCGCCTTCCCTGCCCCGGAAGGTGCTCCGGTGGCGATCGATTCGATAATGGGTCTGGGTTCCCGTTTCTCCGCCGCGAGCTTTGCCGCGAGGTTGCGGCGGCCCTCCCTTGGCATCGCATTGCGCCTTGCGGCGAGTAGCGAACGACGGTGGGTCGTTGTGCAGAACCCGGAGGACCGCGACGCCTTGATAACACTCAGGATTCCGCCGCAGCGCATTAGGATGATCAGGGGGTCGGGCGTCGATTGTAACGATTTTCGCCCGCTACCCGATCCCGAAGCCGCGACCGTCACGGTCGCGCTCGTCTCGCGTATGCTGCGCGACAAGGGTGTGCTCGACGCTGCCGCCGCAATCGGCCTCCTTCGCGGGCGGGGCCTGCCGGTCGAGCTCCTGCTCGCCGGACCGACCGATCCCGACAATCGCGGCTCGCTTACCGCGGAAACACTTTTTTCGCTGGGGGCTGCCGATCACGGGATAGAATGGCTCGGCCCTGTCGCCGACGTCCGCGCGCTATGGCGCCGCGCGGCGATCGCCGTGCTGCCATCGACTTATGGCGAAGGCGTGCCGAAGACCCTGCTCGAGGCGGCCGCCTGCGCGCGTCCCATTGTCGCCAGCGACGTTCCCGGTTGCCGCGAGGTCGTGCGCCCCGGTGAGACCGGCCTTCTGGTGCCGCCGCGCGACATCGAGGGACTGGCGGACGCCATCAGCGCGCTCGCCGGCGATCCGGCGCGCCGCAGAGCGATGGGGCGTGCGGGACGCGCATTGGTCGAGCGCGACTTTGACGAGGAGATCGTCGCCCGCGAAACGCTCGCAGTTTATGACGCCGCGCTGCGCGAAAGGGCGGCCCGACAATGATCCGGGCGTGGCTCATCGCCGCAGCGCTCGGCGGGTTCTTGTCGGTTGCGGCAGGCGCCGCCGCGGCGCACATCGTCCATGGCGAGCGAGCCGCCGAACTGCTGCGGTCGGGCGCCCTCTACGGCATGGTGCATGCCGCAGCGCTGATCGCCGTCGCGGCGATTGCGCAGCCCCGCAGTCGGATCGGGTCTCGCGCTGACCGTCGCCGGCTGGGGCTTTGCTGCGGGCATGCTGCTGTTCAGCCTCAGCCTCTTTGCACTGGCGCTGACCGGACGCGAATGGCTCGGTATGATTACGCCGTTCGGCGGCGCCGGTTTGCTCCTCGGGTGGGCCGCGCTCGCCGTCCATGCCCTGAGCCGTAGCTAGGGAGCCGTCGCGCCAAGTCTATAGTTATCATCTGGGCGGGTGTGCGACATTCGACCCGGCTGAAAGGGCTCTCCGATGACGACATTCCTTTATACCCACCCAGCCTGTCTCGACCACGACCCCGGCCGGCATCACCCGGAATTGCCGGCCCGGTTGCGGGCAGTGCTGGCGGCGCTCGACGATCCGGAATTCGCCCGGCTGGTGCGCCGCGAAGCACCGGCAGCAGCCCGCGAGGATTTGTTGCGTGTCCACCCCCGGCGGCACGTCGAGGGCATTCTCGCCGCGGTCCCAAAAACCGGCCATATTGCAATCGACGCCGATACGGTGCTGTCCCCAGCATCGGGCGAAGCGGCGTTGCGCGCCGCCGGCGCGGTCGTCGCCGCGGTCGATGCCGTCGTGGCAAACGAGGCCGACAACGCGTTTTGCGCGGTCCGTCCGCCCGGCCATCATGCCGAGCCGCAGCGAGCGATGGGGTTCTGCCTCTTCAACAATGTTGCGATAGGCGCGCTGCGGGCGCGCGAGGTGCACGGGCTCACCCGCGTGGCTGTCGTCGATTTCGATGTCCATCACGGCAACGGAACGCAGGCGGCCTTCGAGGCGGACGGCGGTCTATTCTATGCCTCGACACATCAATACCCACTATATCCCGGAACCGGCGCAGCGAGCGAGACCGGGGTCGGCAATGTCGTTAACGTGCCGCTGCGCCCGATGGCCGGCTCGAGCCAGTTCCGCTTCGGCGTGGCACAGCGGATCTTGCCGGCGCTCGACGCCTTCCGGCCCGAACTCGTACTGGTGTCGGCCGGGTTCGACGGCCACAGGAGCGACCCCCTCGCCCAGCTGATGCTCGAAGAGGCAGACTACACTTGGGTCACCGAGAAGCTGCTCGAAATCGCCCATCGCCATGCTGCCGGCCGGTTGGTCGCCACTCTGGAAGGCGGCTACGATCTGGGTGCGCTCGCGGCCAGCGCCGCGGCTCATGTCCGGGTGCTGATGTCGGCGTGACGGATCGCCCGGCCCCGCTGTTGTAATTCGGCAACGACAATCTTATTTCGCGCTTTCGCCCTTAAACCGAAGAACCATCCTCGCGTTTTTTGTTAAAGAAGAAAACCGATGGTCGACCCAGGCGTTCCCCCCGATATCGCCGCGATGAATTTCGAGGATGCGCTCGCCGAACTGGAGCAGATCGTGCGCCGGCTCGAGGGCGGCCAGATTAAGCTGGACGAAGCAATAATGTCTTATGAGCGCGGAGCTCGACTGAAGCGGCATTGCGAAAGAAAGCTGAACGAGGCGCAGCAAAGGGTGGACCGCATCGTTATTAGTCCCGAGGGCGCCATCGGCGCGGAGCCCGCCAAACTTGACTGAAACGACGTGGTCCGAACGGATTTCCTTTCCGAGCGCTTTGGACGAGGCTGCCAAGCTCACCGATGCCGCGTTGGAGCGGCTGCTGATCGTGCCCCCCGGTCTCGAGGCCAGGGTTTACGACGCGATGCGCTACTCGGCCCTGGCCCCCGGGAAACGGTTGCGGCCCTTCCTTGTCCTGGCTGGGGCCGGGCTTTTTGGGGTCGCCCGGCGGTGCGCCCTGCAGGTAGCCGCTGCGATCGAGATGGTCCATACCTATTCCCTCGTTCACGACGACCTGCCGGCAATGGACAACAGCGATCTGCGCCGCGGTCGCACGACTTGCCACAAGCAATTCGACGAGGCGACGGCGGTTCTTGCCGGTGACGGTCTGTTGACCGCAGCGTTCGGGGTGTTGGCCCACCCGGACACCCACGGTGATCCTGCGGTTCGATGTGAGCTCGTCTCGGAACTCGCTGCCGCCGCCGGTGCAGCCGGTATGGTCGGGGGTCAGATGATCGACCTGATTGCCGAGCACCAGAACCTGGACATCGGCGCGATAACCCGACTGCAGCGAATGAAGACCGGCGCGCTGATCGCCTTTTCGTGCGAAGCTGGTGCGATTCTCGCCAAGGCGCCTGGTGAAGCCCGAACAGCGCTACGCGGCTATGCCCACGATCTGGGCCTCGCCTTCCAAATCGCCGACGATCTTCTGGATGTCGAAGGCTCCGCGGCTGAGACCGGGAAGCCCGTCGGCGCCGACGTCGCGGCCGGAAAGGCCACCTTCGTCTCGATACTCGGGGCGGAGCGCGCCCGAGCGCAGGCCGAGCTGCTGGTTAACCAAGCGGTCGCCCACCTTGATTTGTTCGAACAAAGAGCGGAACTTTTACGCGAGGCGGCGCGATTCGTGATCACCCGCCGTACGTGAGGAGCGCAGAATTGGATTCAAAACCAACACGCCCGATTTCTAATCGGACGCCGTTGCTCGACCAGATCGATGTTCCGGCCGATCTGCGCAAGCTGCCGGAGGAGGACCTGCGGCAGCTCGCCGACGAGTTGCGCGCCGAGCTGATCGATGCGGTTTCGATCACCGGCGGTCATTTCGGCGCCAGCCTCGGCGTCGTCGAGCTGACAGTGGCGCTGCACTACGTCTTCGACACGCCGCACGACCGGCTGATCTGGGATGTCGGTCATCAGGCGTATCCGCACAAGATCCTGACGGGCCGGCGCGACCGGATCCGCACGATCCGGCAGGGCGGCGGGCTTTCGGGTTTCACCAAACGCTCGGAGAGCGAATACGACCCGTTCGGCGCTGCGCACGCCTCGACCTCGATCTCCTCCGCGCTCGGCATGGCCGTCGCCCGCGACTTCCGTGGCGAGCTTCGCAACGTCATCGCGGTGATCGGCGACAGCGCGATGAGCGGGGGCATGGCCTACGAGGCGATGAACAATGCCGGCGCAATGGATTCGCGGCTGATCGTCGTCCTCAACGACAACGACATGTCGATCGCGCCGGCGGTCGGCGCGATGAGCGCCTATCTGTCGCGCCTGCTGTCCTCGAAATCCTTCATGTCGCTGCGCCACATCGCCAAGGAGGTGGCGCGCCACTTCCCGAAGCCGCTCGAGCATGCGGCGCGCCGAGCCGAGGAATACGCGCGTGGCTTTGTGACCGGCGGGACCTTGTTCGAGGAACTCGGCTTTTACTATGTCGGTCCGATCGACGGTCACAACATCGATCACCTGCTGCCGGTATTGAAGAACGTCCGCGACAGCAAGGAACCGGGACCGGTCCTGATCCACGCCGTGACCGAAAAGGGCCACGGCTACCTGTCGGCCGAGCAGGCCGAGGACAAGTGGCACAGCGTCGCCAAGTTCGATGTCGTCACCGGCGCCCAGGTGAAATCGAAATCGACCGCGCCTTCCTACACCAGCGTGTTCGCCAAATCCCTGATCAAGGAGGCCGAGGCCGACGACCGCATCGTCGCGATCACCGCGGCGATGCCGTCGGGAACCGGGCTCAACCTGTTTGGCGACAAATTTCCGAAGCGGTGCTTCGATGTCGGCATCGCCGAGCAGCACGCGGTGACCTTCGCCGCCGGCCTCGCCGCCGAGGGCATGAAGCCCTTCGCCGCGATCTATTCGACGTTCCTGCAGCGCGCCTATGACCAAGTCGTACACGATGTTGCGATCCAGAAATTGCCGGTGCGCTTTGCGATCGACCGAGCCGGTCTGGTCGGCAATGACGGCCAAACCCATGCGGGCTCGTTCGATGTAACCTATCTCGGCTGCCTGCCCGGGTTCATCATCATGGCGGCCGGCGACGAAGCCGACCTTTTCCACATGGTGGCAACCTGCGCGGCCATTGACGACGCACCCTCGGCGGTACGCTATCCGCGCGGCGACGGCATCGGCGTACCACTGCCCGAACGGGGTGTGCCGCTCGAAATCGGCCGCGGCCGCATCATGCGCGAGGGCACCAAAATCGCTCTGCTGAGCCTCGGTGGGCGCCTTGCGGAGTGCATGAAGGCGGCACAGGAACTCGGCACCTATGGGCTGTCGACGACGGTCGCCGATGCGCGTTTTGCCAAGCCCCTCGACATGGGGCTGATCAATCGCCTGGCCCGCGAACACGAGGTCATGATTACAGTGGAGGAGGGCGCGATCGGCGGCTTCGGCAGCCATGTGCTGCACCAGCTCGCGATGACCGGGATGCTGGACCACGGGCTCAAGATCCGCACGATGGTGCTGCCCGATGTCTTCCTCGACCACGATTCCCCGCTGGCGCAATATGACCAGGCCGGGCTCAACGCCCGCCACATTGCAGCAATGGCGCTGTCGGCGCTCGGCCGCGAACTCACCGAGCAGCCGGCGCGCGCTTAGCTCAGTCGCAATTCGTCATCGACCGCGAAAAGTATCCGCCCTCACCGGCGCATGCCTCGCACATCACCGGCTGACCGGTGCCCAAAAGGCCGCATCCTAAAGACGTAGCCGGGGTTAGCCGCCCCGCGGTCCTCGAAGGCCAGCTTGGTGCCGTGTGTGATGACGATAATTGCGGGATCGCCGTCCTATTGGAAAGATGCGCTGGCAATTTGTTGCCGCATGACGGCGAGAATGGCCTGGGGCCTCCCGCCGTTGCGCTCGACCACACCCTCCAGTTGCGAGCGTCCGTTCGCCGCCATGCTCATCCCATCGATGACAATGTCGCTGACCTTGTAGGATCCGTTCTGCGCAGTGAGACGCCAATCGACTCTGATCGGCTGATAAGCCCCGGACCCGCGGATGATTTTGCTGGAGACGATCGCCCCATCCGGATCGGTCCGGCAGCCGGTCACGCTGGGGCGCCCGCCATCCTCGGTGTAATCGGACAGTTTTTCACTGTATGTGAGCACGACGTAATTCTCGAAGAGTCCGAGGAATTCCTGCTGTTCCGACGAAGTGAAAATCCGCCAAAAGCGGCCCAGCACAAAGCGGCCGAGACCCGGGACGTCGAAGTCCTCACGGAACAGCTGGTGGAAGCCCGCCAGTCTCTGCTGCGGGGACGTGCTGCTGGTCACCGCCTGCAGCTGGTTGCCCAGGTTGTCGACGAACGCGGCTGGATCCATGCCCGCGCCAGCGGGGATCGATGGCGCGGCCGCCCCAGTGAACAGAACCATAGTGGCGGTGAAAAATGTACGTCGCAACATCGCAGTCACCCTCAGACATCTGGGGTATCAGAGGTAGCAGCTGAGCGGCAAAAAGGGCTGTGAAGCAGTTCACAGTTAACCCCGTTTTGCTCGATCCAGCGCTCACACTCCCCATCGCGCCCTCCAGATGGACGCGAACCGGCGACGCGCTACAAAGAAAGCTGGTGCGGTAATCGTCAAATATGCTGCCGTGCAACATGTCGACAACCGCCGACACGAGTATTCCCGCAAGTTTCCGATAGGTTCGCTTCAGTGTTTATTGTGTTGCACTATAGGTGTTGGACTCCAACAGCTAGATGGCCGTCTGAGGATTATCATGCGATTTCTTGCGGTGGCCCGGCTGACCGGTGCACCCGCGCGAGGTGACCCGATTTGACCCAGAGGCGGCAACGGGCCAGCTCGCTGCGTTAAGCGCCCTCTCGCAGAGTGCGACCGGGATATATTGAGACGGGAGTGGGCATCGTGATCGGCTGGGCGTTTCGTTGGGTATTGCTGTGCTGCGGTGTCGTCCTTCTCGGTGTCGGACTGCTGGACCGCGGCGCGGCGCTGTTGCCGGGCATTGCCCCGCCACCCCGGCGCGCGGTCCGCGCCCCGTCGCTCGGCAACGGACGGGGCCATGTCGTCCTCGACGCCGCGGTCAACTGGGCTCCGATGCGCGTGCTCGTCGACACCGGAGCCAGCCTGGTGACGCTGACCCCAGCGGATGCCCTCGCTGCCGGCATCAATCCCGCCAGCCTGGCGTTCAGCGGACGTGTCCAAACCGCCAATGGCACCGCGCGTATGGCGCCGGTGACCCTGCGCGAAATCCGCATCGGCCAGTTGTCGGTTTATGATGTGCCCGCATCCGTGCTCGAACACCTCAACGTTTCGCTGCTCGGCATGAGCTTGCTCAGCCGGCTGCAGAGCTACGAAATGCGGGACGGCAAGCTCACGATCACTTGGTAGAGGGCGATCTCCAGCGGCAGAGGCTGATCCGGCAGGCATTTCGGCTGGAGTGGCTGAGCGTCGGCTGGATGGCGATCGAGGCCGCGGTCGCGGTCGTCTCCGGCGTCGCGGCGCGCAGCATCACGCTGGTCGCGTTCGGGCTGGACAGCGTGATCGAACTGGCTTCGGCGGGCGTCCTCATCTGGCGCCTGACGCACGAGTTGAGGTTCGGGCGCGAAGTCTCCGAGGCGGCGGAAAGAATCGCCCGGAGGATCGCCGGCGGCTTGCTCCTTGCGCTCGCCGCCTATGTCGTCGTGGCCGCCGGCTGGAGCTTGTGGCGCGGCGAGGGCGAGGCGTTCTCCTGGCCCGGCTTGGCCATTGCGCTTCTGTCGATCCCGATCATGCTCATACTGGCGCGCCGCAAGCTCGCTCTCGCCGATCGGCTCGGCAGCCGCGCCTTGCGCGCCGACGCCGCCGAGTCGGTGGCGTGCCTCTGGCTCTCCGTTGTCGTCGTGGCGGGCCTCGTCGCCCAACTCGCCTTCGGCGCCTGGTGGATCGACGCCGTCACCTCGCTCGCAATCGTCTGGTTCCTCATCAAAGAAGGGCGCGAAGCCTTTGACACCGAAGCGGGCGACTGACGACCAACGGCTTTGGGGAGGGGTCGTGACCGGCTATCCCTTGGAAGTCCGATAGGCTAGTTCTGGAAAATTCCATCCCGGCGGTTGATCCGGGCGGGGCGGAATTAAGGTGGATTGATCGACCGCGTGAATGTAGAAATCAGATGCTCAACTGTAGAGTCAGCAATGCCTGATGCGGCGGGAATTGGAGTTGCCCGACGCTGTGGATACCGCGTGTAGTGGGTAAGGTGAAGCTCATTCAGAATGTCGATATGTTCCGCGACGCCCGGCTCATCGGGAAGCCCGAATTGAAGTGCTAGTTCATACCACCCGCTCAAGTCGTGTTGCTTTCGTTCTTTGCCGGGCGGTTTACCAGTCGCAACCGAAAAACGAACGTGAGCGGATCTCTAATTTTGCTACGCCGTTCAAAATTTGGCAGCGACCCGACATCCTCTGGGTCGGTCACAACAGTGGAAGGTCCGGCCAGTCCTCCCGGTGTTGCGCCACGCCCATTCTTGATCATCACGGCGGGTTCAGTACCGGTGGCTGCGGCCATGGGCAGCAGTAATTGGCTATTGACGAATTTGCATAATTGTTGTAATATCACAGCACTGTCGTTCCGATGAGTGCGCTGATTGAAATTGTTGTAAACCACGCTTATGCCGGGTGATGGTCATGGCCGCGCTATGTACCGCCGATGTGCCTTGCGCAGCGGCCTCGCTGCGACGGCGACAGGAATAGCCCCTCCTGTATTTTTCTTGCAGAAACAGGAGGAGAGAACGCTGAGGTTCGGCAGCCCTTTCACAACAATCTAACCCAAATGGCGAAAATAATATCAAGTCTGTTACGCATCGTCCCCGCGAAAGCGTTTAAGCATGCACACGTCGCTCCGGGCCGACGAGGAACTCTCTCCGCCCTTCAGGGGGGAGAGGGAGGGGCCCGTCGCGAAGCGATGGGAGGGTGAGGTGGGCGACCGCATCGCTCCGAATCCCCCACCTCACCTCGGCCCTCTCCGCCCCCGGGGGCGGAGAGGGAGATCCTCCTTCCTCGGTCGCTACAGATTTACGACGACGTGTGCTTTCGGCGGCGCGGGTGACCGCGGCTCATCCGAGAGGTGGCCCGATTTGACCCAAAGGCGGCAACCCTGCGGCCCGGCCGCGGCTTGTAATGTCGACCCGGCGGGCAGCCTCAGCCAGGAGTATTGGGTGAACTCCTCCCCGCCCTCCGTGAAGCCGCCGTCCAGGACGAGCAACTCGATGCCGCGGGGAATTGGCACTGCGATGCTAACGCCGGGCGCCCAGCGTTCCAGCAGAACGAGTTCGCAGGCACTGTCGTACAACACAGTAAATTCGACACCTGGGAGGTCGGGTGCCGGCAGGAACGAGAGGGTAGAGGTGTCGGTGCGGACCGGTGTCCGGTCGTCCGGGTCGAATTGCCACAGCTTGACGAAGAGCGTGCAACCGGGCTCGGAGCCGGGCGTGTGGCTGGTGGTCGGCGGGTTGCGGACATAGGTGCCGGCGGGGTAGTCGCCGTGCTCGTCCTGGAACAGCCCGTCCAGCACGAGGAACTCCTCGCCGCCGCCATGGGTGTGCGGCGAGAAATGGCTGTGCGGCGCATAACGAACGATCGAAGTGGCGCGCGCCACTTCGTCCCCGATGCGGTCGAGCATGCGGCGATCCACGCCGGGGATCGGCGAGGGCATCCAGTCCAGCCGGGCCGCATGCACTGCCGCGCGAGCGTCGAAGTCCGAGTTGAGATTCATGGCGGCGGAGGAGGGGATCTAGATCGCATAGAGGTTTTCCGGCTTGGCCGGGATTTTGCCGAGCTCCACCTGCTTGACCGCTGCCACGAGCTTGACGTGGGTCGGGGCGGGGACGCCGACTTCCTGGCCTTTCGCCGCGATCACGCCGTTGATGAAATCGATCTCGGTGCGCCGGCCCTTCAGCATGTCCTGACCCATCGATGGACGGGCGAATTCGCTGCGGGTGTTCGACTGTAAGGCGGCGAGGATCGCCGATTCGACCTCGTCGAGTGCGGCGCGGTCGCCCTCGGCGGCGCGCGCGATCACCTCGGGCTCGTGCATGCGGATATGCTCGAGCTGGTAGCCGAGCGCCTGGCCGACGCGCACCCCCTCGCCGGCGAGGCGGATGCTGAGGCGGCGGATCTTGTCGTCCCGGTTCATGTCGTTGCCGGACATGCCGGTGGCGGCCGCGACGCCGTTGGCCATGCCGTTGACGCACAGCTTCGACCAGCGCTCGCCCCACAGGTTGGTCGTCGCCTTGACGCTGTCGATCGTGCGGATGATGTCCGCGAGCTCTTCGATTCGCTTGGTGATGCGGCTATGCAGCTCGCCGGCGCGGTAGACCTCGTAGGGCGAGGACCCCTTTGCGGCGGTGCGCCGCACCCGGCCCGGGGCGTAGAGCTCGGCGCCGAGCAATGCGGGGATGACGCCGACCGTCTTGTCGGGGCCGACGATCCCGGCGATGCGTTCCTCGTTCATGCAGTTCTGCAAAGATACGACGTATCCGTCGGGAGCCAGGTACTGGGCGATCAGCGTCGTCGCCCATTCCGTGTCGTAGGACTTGACCGCAACCATCGCGATGTCGATCGGTTTATGCTTTGCGAGATCCTGGACCTCGGTCAGATGCATCGTCTTCGGCCTGGCGCAGACATATTCCTCCTCGGTCACGCCTTCGATCGCGAGCCCGTCCTTGCGGATCGTCTCGATATGCTCCGGCCAAGGGTCGATCAATGTCACGTCGAACCCGTTATGCGCGAGATGACCGCCGGTGTAGCCGCCGATTGCGCCGGCACCGATCACCGCAATACGTTTGTCCATGATCTCGTCCTTCTTTGACCCGGTCCCGGCCATGATAAGCTGATCGCAGCTTGCACAAAAAGCCCAAAACCCGGCACCTTCCTTTCTGGGGATCTCATTGTCGACAGCACGAAACCTGCTGGCCGTTCTGGCTATTGTCTCGCTCTGCGCCGGATCTTGCGCGCCGCCGGTGCCGCTGCCCGGCAGGCTGCAGCTGAGCAACCCCAATTTCGGGCTGATCAATGTCGAGGCCGTGATCACCGCGAACCCGGACTGCGCGGCGCGCGATGACGGTTACGTCTCGACCCTCGAATTTGCGATGCCCAACAATGCGACCAAGTTCATCGAGGCGCCGCCGGGGGCCGATGTCTGCTGGCGCAGCGACCGCAATCCCGGCCGGCCGGTTCCGGGCAGATGGTCGCGCTGGGACAGAGC
>CAVOWP010000027.1:0-180034 GCA_963700185.1 uncultured Alphaproteobacteria bacterium | reverse complement strand
CCGTGCTCCTCGAGCTCGACATTGAGGCCGAGAGACCGCAATTCCTTGACCAGCACGTTGAAGGATTCGGGAATGCCGGCCTCGAAATTGTCGTCACCCCGCACGATGGCCTCATACACCTTTGTCCTGCCGGAAACATCGTCAGACTTCACCGTAAGCATCTCCTGCAAGGTATATGCCGCGCCGTAAGCCTCCAGTGCCCACACCTCCATCTCGCCGAAACGCTGGCCGCCGAACTGCGCCTTGCCGCCGAGCGGCTGCTGTGTGACGAGGCTATACGGGCCGATCGAACGAGCATGGATCTTGTCGTCGACCAGGTGGTGCAGCTTCATCATGTAGATGTAGCCGACTGTCACTGGGCGATCGAACGCCTCGCCAGTGCGCCCGTCGATCAGGGTTACTTGGCCTGAGGACGCGAGACCCGCTCCTTCCAGCATCGCAACGATATCTTCCTCCCGAGCACCGTCGAATACCGGGCTCGCCATCGGTACGCCGTGAGCGAGGTTGCCGGCCAGCTCGATCAGATCCTCATCCGGAAGACCATCGATTTCGGCCTTTTGTTCGCCCTGGTACATCTCGCCGACGACACCGCGAAGCTCGCCGTTGGCGGTGCCGCGCCGCACATTGGCGAGCACCTCGCCGATGCGCCGTCCGAGCCCTGCCGCCGCCCACCCGAGATGCGTCTCGAGGATCTGGCCGACATTCATGCGGCTCGGCACCCCGAGCGGGTTCAACACGATGTCGACCGGTGTCCCGTCCTCGAGATAGGGCATGTCCTCGGAGGGCACGATGCGTGAGATGACGCCCTTGTTGCCGTGCCTGCCGGCCATTTTGTCGCCCGGCTGCAGCTTGCGTTTCACCGCGACAAAGGCCTTGACCATCTTCATGACGCCGGGCGGCAGCTCGTCGCCGCGCTGCAGTTTTTCGACCTTGCTCTCAAATCGCGCGGTCAGCGTCGCGACGGCATCCTCCATCTGCTTCTTCAGACCCTCGATATCCGCCATTCTTGCGTCGTCACGGATCGAGATTTGCCGCCACAGCGCCGGGGGATTTTCGGCCAGCACCTCCTCGGTGATCTCGGTCCCCGACTTCATTCCCCTGGGGCCGCCGACCGCGGTTTGACCGAGCAACAGCTCCTTCAGCCGTGCGGCGAAGCTGCGCTCGAGGATTGCGCGCTCGTCGTCACGGTCCTTGGCCAACCGCTCGATCTCGGCCCGTTCGATCGCCAGTGCGCGCTCGTCCTTGTCGACGCCACGCCGCGAGAATACCCGCACCTCGACGATCGTGCCCGACACGCCCGGCGGAAGCCGCAGCGAGGTGTCGCGCACATCGGACGCCTTTTCTCCAAAAATCGCGCGAAGCAGCTTCTCTTCCGGGGTCATCGGCGACTCGCCCTTCGGGGTGACCTTGCCGACGAGGATGTCCCCCGGCTTGACCTCGGCGCCGATATAGACGATCCCGGCTTCGTCGAGATTTTTCAGTGCCTCCTCGCCGACGTTCGGAATGTCGCGCGTGATCTCTTCCTGCCCGAGCTTGGTGTCGCGCGCCATCACCTCGAATTCTTCGATATGGATCGAGGTAAACACGTCGTCGGACACGATCCGCTCGGAAATCAGGATCGAGTCCTCGAAATTGTACCCGTTCCAGGGCATAAAGGCGCACAGCACATTGCGTCCGAGAGCCAGCTCGCCGAGCTGCGTCGAGGGGCCATCGGCGATGATGTCGCCGGCCGTCACCTGGTCCCCGACTTTGACCAGCGGGCGCTGGGTGATGCAGGTGTTCTGGTTCGAACGCTGGAATTTGAGGAGATTGTAGATGTCGACGCCCGAAGCGGCCGTCGAGGTCTCCTCTGTCGCGCGAACGACGATGCGGGTTGCATCGACCTGGTCGATGATCCCCGAGCGCCGAGCGATTATCGTGACGCCGGAATCGCGGGCGACCGTCTCCTCCATGCCGGTGCCGACGAGCGGCGCCTCGGCGCGGATCAGCGGCACCGCTTGGCGCTGCATGTTCGATCCCATCAGGGCGCGGTTCGCGTCGTCGTTCTCCAGGAACGGGATCAGCGCCGCCGCGACCGAAACCAGCTGCTTGGGCGAGACATCGATCAGGTCGATGTCTTCCGGACGAAGTCATGACGAAATCGCCGCCCTTGCGGCAATTCGTCAGGTCGGCCGTTACTCGGCCTTCCGCATCGGTTTCGACATTGGCCTGCGCGATCGCGTAACGGCCCTCGTCCATCGCCGACAAATAGACGACCTCGTCTGTCACCCCGCCGTCGACCACGCGCCGGTAAGGGCTTTCGATAAACCCGTACTGATTGACGCGGGCATAAGTCGCCAGGCTGTTGATCAAGCCGATATTGGGGCCCTCCGGGGTCTCGATCGGGCAGATCCGGCCGTAATGGGTCGGGTGCACGTCACGCACCTCGAAGCCGGCGCGCTCGCGGGTCAGCCCGCCGGGACCGAGGGCCGACAAGCGCCGCTTGTGGGTGATCTCCGACAGCGGGTTCGTCTGGTCCATGAATTGCGACAATTGCGACGAGCCGAAGAACTCGCGCACCGCCGCCGCCGCAGGTTTTGCATTGATCAGGTCGTGCGGCATGACGGTGTCGATCTCGACCGAGCTCATGCGCTCGCGGATCGCCCGCTCCATGCGCAGCAGTCCAACGCGGTATTGGTTTTCCATCAGCTCGCCGACCGAGCGGACCCGGCGGTTGCCGAGATGATCGATATCGTCGATCTCGCCGCGGCCGTCCTTCAGATCGACCAGAACCTTGAGGATCGACAGGATGTCCGCTTTGCGAAGAGTGCGCACCGAATCGTCCGTCGAGAGGCCGAGCCGCGAGTTCATTTTGACACGGCCGACCGCCGACAGATCATAGCGCTCCGGGTCGAAGAACAGGCTGTTGAACAGCGCCTCGGCCGTTTCCAGGGTCGGCGGCTCGCCCGGGCGCATCACGCGGTAGATGTCGATCAGCGCGTCCTCACGGGTCGCATTCTTGTCGATCGCAAGCGTGCTGCGGATGTAGGGACCGACGCTGACGTGATCGATGTCGAGCACCGGCAACTCCTCGATGCCGCTGGCGGCCAGTTGTGCAAGCGTCGCGCCGGTGATCTCGTCGCCGGCCTCGAAATAAACCTCGCCAGTCTCTTCATTGATCAGATCCGAAGCGAAATAACGGCCGATCAGCTCCTCATCCGGAACGAGCACATCGGTCAGTCCGCCCTCGCGCAGTCGCCTCGCGACGCGCGGCGTCATCCGCTCGCCCGCCGCCAACGCGACTTCACCGGTGCGGGCATCGAGCAGATCGCTCGCCAGCTTGCCTTTGAAACTCTCTTCCCGGAATGTCGTCATCCATCCCTGATCGCCGCGCCGGAAGGTTATCGTCCCGTAGAAGTTGGAGAGGATCTCCTCCTTGGACATGCCAATGGCTTCGCCCGGCTGCAGCACCCGGTTCTCGGAGCTGCGGGCCGCCCGCAGTCGCTCGGTGGCGGCATCGTCGAGGGCGAGCAGCAAGGTTGTCGCTGGAAGCTTGCGGCGCCGGTCGATCCGCACATAGACATGATCTTTGGCGTCGAACTCGAAATCGAGCCACGAGCCGCGATAAGGGATTACCCGCGCTGCAAACAGGTATTTTCCCGAAGAATGCGTTTTGCCCTTGTCGTGGTCGAAGAAGACCCCCGGGCTGCGGTGCATTTGGGAGACGATCACGCGCTCGGTGCCGTTGATGACGAAAGTGCCGTTCTTCGTCATCAGGGGCATGTCGCCCATGTAGACGTCCTGCTCTTTTATGTCACGGATCGACCGCGACCCGGTGTCCTCGTCGACATCCCACACGACCAGGCGTAACGTCACCTTCAGCGGCGCGGCGAAGGTGATGCCGCGCTGTTGGCATTCATCGACCTCGTATTTCGGAGCTTCGAGCTCGTACCGCACGAACTCGAGCTGGGCACGCTCCGAGAAATCACGGATCGGGAAGACCGATTTGAAAACCTCCTGGAGCCCGACACCGACGCGCTGCTCCGGCACAACCCCCATCTGCAAGAAGTGATCGTAGGAGCTCTTTTGAACCTCGATCAGGTTTGGCATCGGCGCGACTTCGGCGACGCGCCCGAAGGTCCTGCGGATCCGCTTCTTGCCGGTAAAGGATGTAGCCATGCGTGCTCCTCGGTGTGGGCCGCTGTCGCGCCCCGATTGCGTAAGAATGTTGCCGAACCGCGAGCGGTTACTCGGCGCCGTCACCCCCTCCGGTTTTTGTCAGATACGGGCAGTCCGCTAACCCGGCGACCAAGCTCTCTTACCTCAAGACGCCAAAACCCGGCGTACGCGATGGATTCGCGCCCCGGTTCGTGAACCTGAACGGCAGGCGTCCGCGCGAGAACGAACGCCGCCGGAGAAAATTTAATATCGTGACAGGCCTACTTTATTTCAACCGTCGCACCCGCGTCTTCAAGCTGCTTTTTGATTTTTGCCGCCTCTTCCTTGTTGACCCCTTCCTTGATGGGCTTAGGCGCGGCCTCCACGAGATCCTTGGCTTCCTTTAGGCCGAGACTGGTAATGGCTCTGACCTCTTTAATCACATTGATCTTTTTCTCGCCGATGGCTGCGAGGATTACGTCGAACTCGGTCTTTTCTACCGCCGCTTCGGGCGCGGCCGCGGCCGCGCCACCGGTAGCCGCCACCGCAAGCGTCGCTGCCGCCGAGACGCCCCATTTTTCTTCGAGCAGCTTCGAGAGCTGCGCCGCCTCGATGACGCTCAAGGCCGACAAATCATCGACCAGCCTTGCCAAATCCGCCATGTTCTACTCCCGATTTCCCAATGCCGATAAACGCCTATGAAACAGGTATGACTACGCACTCTCGCCCTGGTTTTCCGCATGGGCGGCCAACACCCGCGCAACCTGCCCGGCAGGTGCCTGCAGCACTCGTGCGAGGCGCGCCGCCGGAGCCTGCAGCAACCCAATTAGCCTGCCCCTCAATGCATCGAGCGAGGGCAGGCTCGCCAATTCCCTGACCTCGGCAACATCGATCTGCCGACCCGCCAGCCCGCCGCCGACGATCGTTAGCTTGTCGTTGCGGTTGGCGTATCCGACGACCACCTTTGCCGCCGCGACCGGATCGTCCGAGAAGGCAATCGCCGTCGGGCCCGTAAAGAGCGATAACAGCGACTCGAACGGCGTCCCGACGAGGGCGCGCTTGGCTAGCCGGTTTTTCGTCACCCGGTAGGTCGCCCCGGCGTCGCGGACCTGCCGCCGCAGCACCGTGACCTCCGCGACACTCAGCCCGGACTGGTGCGTGACGACGACGCAAGCCGTGCCCGCAAGGTCCTGCTGCAGCGCCTCGACCACCCTTTGCTTTTGTGCGCGGTCCACTGCGATCTCCTACTGGTCGGCAAAGCCTGTGCGGTTGCTAAGCCCGCGGCTCCTCGGCCAACCCCGACAATTCGACCCTGACGCCCGGACCCATCGTCGAGCTGACGGCAACCTTTTTGATATAGGTGCCTTTAACGCCGCTCGGCTTGCCGCGGGTGATCGCGCCGACAAACGCGCGCACATTATCGGCTAACGCGTTGTCGGTAAAGCTCGCTTTGCCGACCCCGGCATGGACGATGCCGGCCTTCTCGGCGCGAAACTCGACTTGCCCGCCCTTGGCGGCATGCACCGCCTCGGTCACATTCTGGGTCACCGTGCCGAGCCGCGGGTTCGGCATCAAGCCGCGCGGCCCGAGGATCTTCCCGAGCCGCCCGACCAGCGACATCATGTCCGGCGTGGCGATCGCCCGATCGAAATCGATCTGACCGGCCTGGATCTTCTCCGCGAGATCCTCGGCCCCGACGATGTCCGCGCCGGCAGTCTCGGCTTCCTTTGCCCGGTCGCCGCGCGCGAACACCGCGACCCGCACCGTTTTCCCGGTGCCGTGCGGCAGCATTACCGCGCCTCTCAGGTTCTGATCGGGCTTGCGCGGGTCGAGATTGAGGTTCATCGCGACCTCGACGGTCTCGTCGAATTTCGCCGAGGCGCGTTCCTTGATCAGTTTGAGCGCATCCTCCAGCGGACGCGCCACGCTCGGATCGATACCCTCGTAAGCCTTCTTCAACCGCTTTCCGGTCTTCGCCATCAGTCTTGCTCCACCACTTCGAGGCCCATCGAGCGCGCCGAGCCGACCAGCATGCGGCAGGCGCCGTCGAGATCATTCGCGTTGAGGTCCTGTATCTTCTGCTCGGCGATCTCACGGATCTGCGCCATCGTGACCCGGCCCACCGGACGGCCCTTGCCGGTCGTTTGCGATCCCTTCTCGACGCCGGCGGCCTTTTTCAAAAAATAGCTGTTGGGGGGGCTCTTCGTCACAAACGTGAACGAGCGGTCGGCAAAGGCCGTGATCACCACCGGGATCGGCATGCCGGGTTCGAGGTTCTGCGTCGCGGCGTTGAACGCCTTGCAGAACTCCATGATGTTGAGCCCGCGTTGCCCCAGCGCCGGTCCGATCGGCGGCGAAGGGTTCGCCTTTCCCGCCGGCACCTGCAATTTGATTATCCCGATGATCTTCTTCGCCATCTATTCCGATCTCTCGCTAAGGTCGCCGCTCCCGCGAAACGCGGGAGTCCAGCGCCCACCGACGCAAACTAGCTGCCCCTGAATTCCCGCTTTCGCGGGAATGACGAAGGAGGCGAGAGTGGGGGCCGGACCGGAGACTATACCTTCTCGACCTGTGAATACTCCAGCTCCACCGGGGTGGCGCGTCCGAAGATCGACACCGCGACCTTGAGCCGCGCCTTCTCCTCGTCGACCTCTTCGACGAGACCGTTGAAGGAGGTGAACGGGCCGTCGCATACGCGGACCTGCTCGCCGACTTCGAACGTGACCGAAGGCTTCGGCCGCTCGATGCCCTCCTGCACCTGATGCATGATGCGCACCGCCTCGTGGTCGCTGATCGGCGACGGCTTGAGGCCGCGACCGCCAAGAAACCCGGTGACCTTGGCGGTGTTCTTGACGAGGTGCCACGTCTCGTCGTTCAGATCCATCTTTATCAGCACATAGCCAGGGAAAAACTTGCGCTCCGAGCTAACCTTGGCGCCGCGCTTGACCTCGACAACCTCCTCGGTCGGTACGAGGATTTCCTCGAATTCGTCGGCAAGTCCCTTTTGCTCGGCCTGCTCGCGGATCGAGGCCGCGACCTTTTTCTCAAAACCCGAATAAACGTGGATCACGTACCAGCGGCTTACCATCTCCAGCATCCCAAACCCTAGTGCCCCAACCCGAAGATCAGCCGCACACCCGCCGAGAACACCTGGTCCACGACAAAAAAGAAGATGGCCGCGATGAACACCATCACGAACACCATCGCCGTGGTGACCATGGTCTCCTTGCGGGTTGGCCAAGTGACCCTAGAGACTTCCTGCCGGACCTGCTGAAAAAATTCGATTGGGCTCGTCTTCGCCATGAACCTGTTCACCCCGGGCGGCCATGCCCGCCCCGGCCCATATGGGCCCTTGCTTGCTTACGTTCCAGGAACCCCGGTTAAGTAGTGGCAGGAGTGGAGGGGCTCGAACCCCCAACCCCCGGTTTTGGAGACCGGTGCTCTACCAGTTGAGCTACACTCCTAGCGTGGATCCCGGATCAAGTCCGGGATGACGTTCGCGATTGGCGAACGTCACTTGATGATCTTGGCGACGACGCCGGCGCCGACGGTGCGGCCGCCTTCGCGGATCGCAAAGCGCAGCCCTTCGTCCATCGCAATGGGGGCGATCAGTTCGATCTCCATCGAGATGTTGTCGCCCGGCATCACCATCTCGGTGCCCTCCGGCAGGTGCACCGTGCCGGTCACATCGGTCGTGCGGAAATAGAATTGCGGCCGGTAGTTGCCGAAAAACGGCGTGTGCCGGCCGCCCTCTTCCTTGGTCAGGATGTAGGCCTCGCACTGAAAGCGGGTGTGCGGCGTGATCGACCCGGGAGCCGCCAGCACCTGGCCGCGCTCCACCTCCTCGCGCTTGGTGCCGCGCAACAACGCCCCGATGTTGTCGCCCGCCTCGCCCTGGTCCAAGAGTTTCCTGAACATCTCGACCCCGGTCACCACCGTCTTGGCAGTCGGCCGCAACCCCACGATCTCGACCTCGTCGCCGACCTTGACCACCCCGCGCTCGACCCGCCCCGTCACTACCGTGCCGCGCCCCGAGATCGTGAACACATCCTCGATCGGCATCAGGAACGGACGGTCCTTCGCCCGCTCCGGCTGCGGAATGAAGCTGTCCACCGCCTCCATCAGCGCCAGGATCGAGTCGTGTCCCTGCTCCGGGTTGCGCCCCTCCAATGCAAACAATGCCGCGCCGCGCACCACCGGGATGTCGTCGCCCGGAAACTGATAGGACGACAACAGCTCGCGGACCTCCAATTCGACCAGGTCCAACAGTTCCGGATCATCGACCATGTCGACCTTGTTCATGAACACCACCAGCGCCGGCACCCCGACCTGGCGCGCCAATAGCACGTGCTCGCGGGTCTGCGGCATCGGCCCGTCCGCCGCCGACACCACCAGGATCGCGCCATCCATCTGCGCCGCCCCGGTGATCATGTTCTTGATGTAGTCGGCATGACCCGGGCAGTCGACATGCGCATAGTGGCGCTTGCCCGTCTCGTACTCGACATGCGCGGTCGCGATCGTGATGCCGCGCGCCCGCTCCTCCGGCGCCTTGTCGATCTGGTCGAACGGCACAAACGTCGCCCCGCCCTTCTCCGCCAACACCTTCGTGATCGCCGCCGTCAATGTCGTCTTGCCGTGGTCGATGTGACCAATCGTCCCGATGTTGCAGTGCGGCTTCGTCCGCTGAAATCTCGCCTTCGACATTGCTAACGGCTTTCCGTCATAGAGGGGATGATGCTGCTCCTCGACTACCGTGGACCTGGAGCGGGTGGTGGGAATCGAACCCACGTAGCCAGCTTGGAAGGCTGGAACTCTACCATTGAGCTACACCCGCTTGAATGGCCTTTCGTAGACATTACACCAAGTCTTCGATCCTGCCGCGACCCCGCCTGCCGCGGTCCTGGGGGACTGGTGGAGGGGGTAGGATTCGAACCTACGAAGACGTACGTCGGCAGATTTACAGTCTGCTGCCTTTAACCGCTCGGCAACCCCTCCGGATCGCGTGCCGCCCGGCGCAGCGGAACGCGCGTGATAAGATGTCGGCTTGACTTTGTCAATCCGGGCCCTCGATACACAGCCGGCGATACACACCCGGCGATACACACCCGGCAATAAGTAACCGGTCCGAAAACGGCGCGTGCTTTCCGCCGCCGTTCGGCAGCGATTGGGAAGGTGTGCATGGCCAAATCCGGCCGCAAGCCCTCCGGCGCCGGCGTTTGGCTCTATGGCCGGCATGCCGTGGCGGCGGCCCTCGCCAACCCTGAGCGGCGCTGGCGCCGTCTCGTCGTCCTCGCCGGGAATGAGAATGAGGCGACCACCCTGGTCGCTGGTGCGCGGGCGGCGCGGCGCGACAGCGAACCGGCAGTCTCTGTGCTCGACCAGAGCGGCTTTGCGGCGATCCTGCCGCGCCACGCCGTTCACCAGGGGCTCGCGCTCGAAGTCGAACCACTCCCCGAACCCGATTTGGATGATGTGCTGCGCACTAGCGCGGCATCGGGACCATGTATCATCGTCGTGCTCGATCAGCTGAGCGACCCCCAGAACATCGGCGCGGTGTTGCGTTCGGCAGCCGCGTTCGGCGCATTTGCGGTCGTCATCCCGGCGCACGGGGCGCCACCGACAACCGGGGCGCTCGCCAAAGCTGCTTCGGGCGCTCTGGAGAGTGTGCCCCTGGTGCGCGTCGTCAATATTGCGCGCGCGCTCGATCGGTTGAAGCGAGCGGGGTTCTGGATTTGCGGTCTCGACGAGACCGCGCCGCAGCCGCTGGCCCAACTCGACGCCGGGGAGCGTGTGGCGATCGTGCTCGGCTCAGAGGGCGGCGGCATTCGCCGTCTGGTGCGCGAGCGCTGCGATTTTCGCGCGCGGTTGCCGACCCGCCCGGCGCAGCCGACCCTCAACGTCTCAAACGCCGCGGCAGTCGCCCTCTACGAGCTCACCCGCGGTCGGGATGGCTAAGGACACAAAAAGAGCCCCGCATCGGACGGGCTCCCGCCCAATATGGTTGTGGAAATGCAGAGGGTCTGCATTTTGCTGTCTGTTCCTTCGCGCGGTGCCAAGGCCAGCCGCAACGGCTTTGTCAGCCGCCGGACGTACGGTAAACTGGCACTGAGGATTTCCGCGATGGACCCGGTGGCTTTCGGCGCGGCTTGCGATTTCGGCATACGGTACACGGCGCAGCCTCCGCGATGCGGCCGTCGTGAGGTCGGCCGTCTCACTCGCTTTGGCAGTACCTCATAGCAATGCCCGCGGGCATATCCAGCTCCTCCGACGGGGCTGCTGCGGTCGAGGCGGCTTCCGGTTATCTTGCAAGCGAGCCGCACTACTTGTCTGTTGCCGGCCGCATCCTCGGAGCCTTGAGCGACAAGGGTAACCTTGTTCTCGTCACCGGTGATCCGCCGGCGGATCCACAGCCTCTCGCACGGGCTCTCCGCCAGCTGGGAGGGCCGCGTCACAAGGTGATCGCGATCCCTTGCGGGCCGGAACTCACGGGCGAGGAGGTGTCCCGCGCCGGCTCCGTCGTGACGATGTTGCCCGCCGGTGGCGGGACAGTAACCACATCGGACACGCCTGAGACGGATGCCCCGCTCTTCGTCTTTGATGAAGCCGAGCGGCTCTCCGATCAACAGCTCGGTGAAATCTGCGCTACGATACAGCACGGCGCAAGGCAGAAGGCGGCCGGGGTGCTACTCGCGCGCCGACGATTTCTCGCCCGGCTGGAGGAGCCGCCGTTGCAGTTTCTCAGAGAGCCGCTCGCGTTGCAGTTGCGCTTTGATGAGATTGGCGACGGCGAAGGCATTGATTTCCTTCGCCATCAGCTCGCGGTCCGGCACAGTCAAGAGGAAACGCGCCGTGGTCGGCCCATCTTGTTTCGGAGTTTGGCCGTGCTGGGTGTGCTCGCGGCGCTCGGGGTCGGGGCCTCCTTGGCCGTGCACTATGTCAGAATGCCGGATGTGAAGACCCCGGATGAGCGATCGTTCCCCCCGGCCGGCAATCCCCCGCCGAGTGTCGCGCCGCCACAGTCCGCGCCCAAGACTGCGCCGTCTGCTGCCGCCCTTCCGCCGACGCCGGAGCCGCCGAAACCACAAGCAGCACCGACGCTACCGGCACCTGCTCCGGTGCGGCCCGAGCAAATGCCGCAGCCCAACGCATCCGCCGCAACCCCGGCTGCGCCCCTTGCGACCGCGACACCGCAAGCGTCTCCTCCACCGGTGCAACCTCCGGCGGGGCAGCACTTTTCTACGACGGAGATCGCCGCCCTGGTAACTCGCGGCGACGCGTTCCTCAGCGCTGGGGACATTTCGTCGGCGCGATTATTTTATGAACGCGCCGCCGATGCGGGCGACAGCGCTGCGGCGCTTCGGCTCGGTGCGACATTCGACCCCAATTTTCTCGGTCGCGTCGGTATCCGCGGTAATCCCGGCGACCCGGCTCAGGCCGCATCCTGGTACCGTCGAGCCCGCGACCTCGGCGATACCGCTGCCGCGGAACGCCTCAAAATTCTGGAACGACAGCCGCGCTGAGCTGCTTGTTTCAGGGTGTCGCGGGCTGACGCGCGAGGAGGGGTTCGATTTCCCGGCGCGCCGGATAGGCGTAGGGGCCGAGAAGGTTGACGAGGACCGCCGCTAGGATGAGCGCGCCGGCGGCGCCGATCAGCGCAGGGTTATAGGAGCCGGCAACATCGTATACGAAGCCGCCGAGAAACCGCCCGAGGCTGGAGCCGAGGCCGAAGATCATGAAACAGTAGCCATAGATCTCGCCGAACGCGCGCTGTCCCATATAGCGCGACACCAGAAACGCGATAAGGTCGATTTCGGTGCCGAGCCCCAATCCCAGCAGAACTACCCCGATCCCCGGCAGCACGCCGGCAGCGCTGCTCAGAAGAATTAAACCGGCGATCGGGGCGAGGAAAAATACCGTTGCGACGAAGGGCGCAAAGATGCGGTCGACCAGATAGCCGGCGAGCAGCCGGCCGGCCATCGTCGCCAGACCGAAGATTCCCATGATTGCCGCCGCTGCCGCCGCGGAAATGCCGTGATCAGTCAGCAGCGGTACGACATGCGCAACCGTGCCGTTGATCGCGATCGCGACTAGAAAGAAGGCCGCGCCCATCAGCCAAAAGCGCCGGGTGCCAGCGGCGCCGCGCACGGTCAAACCTGTCGCCTCGACTGCCGTTACGGCCCGGCGTTCACCCTCGCCCGGTCGCGGCTCCCGTATCCACAGCGCGACGAGCGGAAACGCGATGGCGAGCGTCAACAAACCGAGGATCGGATAGGCGCCGCGCCAGCCCACCCGCTCGATCAACATCTGAGCGAGCTGCGGCATGATGAAACCGCCCAGCCCGACCCCCGACATCGCGATCCCGAGCGCCAACCCGCGCCGGCGGTCGAACCAAGCCGAGATCGCCTTGGCATAGCCGATCGGGGTTTGAACCGCGCTGGCCGCTTCGGCGAGCGCGAACAGCAAGGTGAAGATCACTAAAGATTTCGGACTGAGCCCCAACAGGCACATGGCGCACGCGTAGATGACGAGGCCGGGCAATGCCACCCGGCGTATGCTCCAGCGGTCCATCATCCGGCCGAGTACCGGCACAGTCAGCGCTGAGCAGATTCCGCCGAACGACAATGCGAATGACGCGGTGCCCCGCTGCCATCCCATATCGGCCATGATCGGCTTCAGGAAGACACCGAAGGTGAACCCCAGTACGGGGCCGTTGCATACGACGAGGCCACCGACCGCGCCGACTACCACCCACCAAGGGTTGGTGAAGCTGAGCCGCATGCTTATTCCTCCCTCGCCGCCATCGGCAGCCGGATCGCGACTTCCTGCGGCCAACACCCGCACAGTCAAAACTTGACCAGGAAGGTTGTTGGCCGGGACCCTCCCGCGCTTCGGTGGGCTGGCCTATCGCGCTCCGCTGCCTGCTGTCTTTTGCCGCAGCATCGTAATCAAACCCTGCACTTGTCCGCCATTATGCTGGATGACGGAAGCAAACTCGGAGCGCTGGGTGACCGCCATGCTGATGCCGTCGACTGAGACGTCGCTGATCTTGTAAACGCCATTGCGTCCAGTCAGGCGCCAGTCGACCTTGACCGGCGCGCCGCCTGCGGGGCGGATGATCTGGCTCGATACGATGGCGCCGTCGGCATCGGGCCGGCTGCCGGTCACCTTGAAATTCTCACCGGTGTACTCCGCCAGGCGGGTGCTGTAGGCCAGCGCGATGTAGTCCTCGAACAACTTGACGTACTCCGCCCGCTGTTCCTCGGTTGCAGTATTCCAGTACCGGCCCAGGACAAAACGGGCGATGCCCGGAACGTCGAAATCCTCGCGCAGCAATTCGCGAAACCGCGCCACCCTCTGCGACTGGGTGGCGTCCTTGCCGAGCACTTCGAGGGCTCGGGCGCCAAGATTGCTGATCAGGGCTGTAGGGTCGGCCGCTGCGGCCGCGGGGATGGTGGGAGCAAATGCTCCCGCGACCAGGACAAGGGCGGCAGTCAGGAAGCTACGTCGCACCATTATTTTGCTACCTCGGATACGTTGGACGCTTCAGACATCATAGCCGGTCGGGCCGCCGTATTGGTGAATGCCGCCGGCGCCCCGCGATCATCGCGCTGGCTGAAGCCGGCGGGCGGCGGCAGGTTCTCCCGCTCGTGGCGGATTAGCGCTGCCCGCCGCTGCCGATAAAGCGAGCGAATTGTCGCATAATAATCGAGCGAGGTGCGCTCGATGTCGGCGAGGGTCTCAATGTAGCGGGACCGCTGATCGATGCCGGCGACCCCACCGCGCACGAACGGAATCCAATAGAGGTTCCATGGACTGCCGGTGACGAGTCTGTTCCACGGATCACCGAACCCCTCGGCTACCTGGCCGCCGAGGTCGCGCGGGGTCGATGGCCCGAGGACCGGCACTACGAGATATGGTCCTTCGGGAATCCCCCATGTGCCGAACGTCAGGCCGAGATCCTCCTCGTGAAAGGGAACGCCCCAGCGTCCGGCGACATCGACCACTCCGCCCATGCCGATCGTCGAATTGATGACAAAGCGGCCCATCGTCTCTCCTGCCTGCTGGAATTGACCCTGCAGGGCGTCGTTCACAAAGACCAACGGCGCGCGCAAATTATTGAGAAAATCGCGTAATGAATCGCGCACCGGATCGGGCACGGAATCGCGGTAGGCCTTGGCTACGGGCGCAATCGCATTGCGATCAACGAATTGGTTGAATTCGAAGACCTTGCGGTTGGCGTCCTCGAAGGGATCGTTGAAATCCTCTTCGTAGGTGGCGGCCTGTTGCGCAGTGTCGGGGTGTGAGGCGCAACCGGAAAGGATCACGACAGAGAAGGCAAACAGTTCAGATAAGCCGGGGCGAAGGGGGCGAAGATTCATCGGTCGGTCTCGCATCAATCGGGCGTCTTGGCCGAAGGGCGAGATAATTGCGGGAAATTCGCGGGATCGGCAAGTGGCACAGGGAAACCTATGCCTCAAATTGCACAATCCGCTTGCACATATAAAGATATATGTATATGTTGCTGCCAGCCACAAGAAAGAGACTTGGCTTATGGAGCACCTGCTGGCTGCATTGCGCGCAGTTGCCGAACCGACCCGGCTTCGGCTCGTCGTCTTATGCGCACGCGGCGAGCTCACGGTCAGCGAGATGACACAGATCCTCGGGCAGAGTCAGCCCCGGGTTTCGCGCCATCTGAAGCTGCTGTGCGAAGCCGGGCTCCTCGACCGCTTCCGCGAGGGCAGCTGGGTGTTCTATCGTCTCAGCCAATCGGGCCCGGCAAGCGCCCTCGCCCGTCAGCTGGTCGGCGCTTGCGACGATGCCGACCCGACGATCGCCCTCGATCTGCAGCGGCTGGACGCGATAAAGCGGCAGCGCGCCGATGTCGCGAGCGCCTACTTCCGCGAAAATGCCGACCAATGGCACCGCATCCGCTCGCTCTACATCGATGAGCGCGAGGTCGAGGCGGCCCTGGTCGAGGTTATCGCTGCCGCCGATCCCCGCGATCTTCTCGATATCGGTACCGGCACCGGGCGCATGCTGGAGATTCTGGCGCGGCGGGTTGAGCACGCGCTCGGCATCGACCAGTCGCGCGAGATGCTGTCGATCGCGCGGGTCAACCTCGCGCGGGCCGGCCTCGAAAACGGGTCGGTCCGGCTCGGCGACATGTACCAGCTGGCAGTGCCGGACGCCTCTTTCGACGCGGTGGTTATCCATCAGGTTCTGCACTACGCCGACCGGCCCGCCGCCGTGATCGCCGAGGCGGCGCGCGTGCTGCGGCCGAACGGCGTCCTCCTTCTCGTCGATTTCGCGCCGCACGCACTGGAATTCCTGCGCGACGAGCACGCTCACCGGCGGCTCGGTTTTTCCAACACCGAGGTGGCCGAATGGTGCCGCGCCGCCGGTCTCGATCCGGCGCCGCCGCGGCATTTACCCGGCGACCCCTTGACCGTCGTGATCTGGACCGCGCATCGCCAAGCGACAAATCCGCGTTTTGCCCAGGCCCTACAGCCGGGAGCGCCGGCACTCGTCGAAGGGGAACTTCACTGATGCAGAATTCCGCCCGTGGGCTGCTCGGCGCCGACCCGGTGAGCGATTTCGACGCCGGCCCGCCGCGCATCTCGTTCGAGTTCTTTCCGCCGAAGACACAGGAGATGGAAGAACGGCTGTGGGCCTCGATCAAGCGCCTCGAACCGCTGCGGCCGCGCTTTGTGTCGGTGACGTACGGCGGCGGCGGCTCGACCCGCGAGCGCACCCATTCGACGGTGCGCCGCATCCGCCAGGAGACCGCGCTCGAACCGGCCGCGCATCTGACCTGCGTTGCTGCGGCGCGCGAGGAGATCGATGCGGTGGCAGGCGATTATTGGGAGGCGGGCATCCGCCACATCGTCGCGCTGCGCGGCGACCCGCCCGGCGGCATCGGGACGGGTTATGCGCCGCACCCGGGCGGCTATGCCTACGCGGCCGATCTCGTCGCAGGCTTGAAGAAGGTGGCGGATTTCGAGATCAGCGTCGCCGCCTACCCCGAAACTCACCCCTCGGCGCGCAGCCCCGGCCACGACCTCGATAATCTGAAAGCCAAGCTCGACGCCGGCGCCACCCGGGCGATCACGCAGTTCTTTTTTGATGCAGACGTGTTCCTGCGCTTTCGCGACCGCGCCCGCGCCGCCGGCATCGAGGTCCCGATCGTTCCCGGCATATTGCCGGTCACCAATTTCGCGCAGCTGAAGCGCATGGCGGCGGCCTGCGGCGCCTCGATCCCAGCCTGGATGGGCGCCCATTTCGACGGCCTCGACGACGATCCGGACACCCGCCGGCTGGTTGCCGCGTCGCTCACCGCCGAGCAATGCCGCCGTCTGCAAGCCAACGGCGTGCACGAATTCCATTTCTACACGCTGAACCGCGCCGACCTGCTCGTCGCGATCTGCCACCTGCTCGGCGTGCGCGCCCCCAAACCCGCTGCGGCGGTGGCGTGAGATGATTTTGACGAAATCAATTCATTCATTCGTCATTCCCGCGAAAGCGGGAATCCAGGGCGGCAAGCACTGGCGCAAGCGGCCCTGGACCCCCGCTTTCGCGGGGGTGACGGGTATCCCCGTCGAAGCGACGCTACGCGCCATCTTGCGCTGGACATCGCTGTGATGACCCATTTTCTCGAATACCTCGCCGATCGGATCGTGCTGTGCGACGGGGCGATGGGGACGCAGGTGCAGGCGCGCAATCTCGACATCGAGCGCGATTTCTTCGGGCTCGAGAACTGCACCGAGATTCTGTGTGAGAGCCGTCCCGACCTGATCCGCGAGATCCATCGCGGCTATCTCGAAGTGGGTTGCGACGCGTTGCAGACCAATAGTTTCGGCGGTTCGCCGGTCACCCTCGGCGAGTTCGGCATCGCCGACCGCACGTTCGAGCTGAACCGGCGCGCCGCCGAACTGGCGCGCGAGGCGATCGCCGAATTCGCCCATGACGGCCGCACCCGTTTCGTGCTCGGCTCGCTCGGACCGGGCACCCGGCTGCCGTCGCTCGGCCATATCTCATACCAGGAGCTCGAGGACGGGCTAGCGCTGCAATGCGCCGGGCTGATCGCCGGCGGCAGCGACGTGATCGCGATCGAGACCTGTCAGGATCCGCTGCAGATCAAGGCCGCGGTCAACGGCGCCAAGCGCGCCCGCGACGAAGCCGGCAAGGACATTCCGATCCTCGTCAGCGTGACGGTCGAAACCACCGGGACTTTGCTGGTCGGCGCCGACATCGCCGCCGCAGCGACAGTGGTGCACGCGCTAACCGTGCCGGTGATCGGCCTCAATTGCGCGACCGGCCCGCGCGAGATGGCCGAGCACGTCAAATGGCTCGGCGAGAACTGGCCCGGGCACATCTCGGTGCAGCCCAATGCCGGCTTACCGGAGCTCGTCGACGGCCGCACGCGTTACCCCCTCGGCCCCACCGAACTCGCGCAGTGGCTCGAGCGTTTCGTGTTCGAGGATGGGGTCGGCCTGATCGGCGGCTGCTGCGGCACCGAGGCGGCGCACATCGCCGCGCTCGACGCGATGCTGCGGCGCATCGGTCGCGATCGGTCGCGTCCTTTGCCGCGGCGGCGCAATGCGGCGTGGGCCCCCACCGTTGCCTCCCTCTACGGCCAGGTGAACCTCCGCCAGGAAAACGCCTACCTGTCGATCGGTGAGCGCTGCAACGCCAACGGCTCGCGCCAATTCCGGCGGTTGCAGGAGCAAGGCGATTGGGACGGCTGCGTCGAGATGGGGCGCGAGCAGGTCAAGGAGGGCTCGCACACGCTCGATCTCTGCACCGCCTTTGTCGGACGCGACGAGATCGCCGACATGACCGAGGCGGTGACCCGCATGCGCGGCGCGGTCAACGCGCCGCTCGTCATCAACTCGACCGAATACCCGGTGCTCGAAGCGGCCCTCAAGCTCTACGGCGGCAAGCCGATCATCAATTCGATCAATTTCGAGGACGGCGAAGAGGCAGCCGACAAGCGCCTGCGTCTCGCGCGCCGCTTCGGGACGGCGGTCATCGCGCTGACGATCGACGAGACCGGCATGGCGAAGGAGGTCGAGCACAAACTTCAGGTGGCGCGGCGCCTCTACGACTTCGCCTGCGGGAAGCACGGCCTGCCGCCGTCGGATCTGCTGTTCGACCCACTGACTTTCACGATTTGCACCGGCAATGCCGACGACCGCAAGCTCGGCCTGTGGACATTGGAGGCGATCGAGCGGATCTCGCGCGACATGCCCGAGTGCCAGATCATTCTCGGCCTGTCGAACATCTCGTTCGGCCTGAACCCGCCGGCGCGCCACGTCCTCAACTCGGTCTTCCTCGACCATGCGCTGCGCCGGGGCCTCACTGGCGCGATCGTGCATTTCTCGCGGATCGTGCCGTTGCACAAGATCCCGGAAGAAGAGGTCTGGGTCGCCGAGGATCTGATCTTCGACCGGCAACGCCCAAACGGACCAAACGGGGGCTACGACCCGCTGCAGGCCTACATCGCGCTGTTCGAAAACCGCGCGGCCGAGAAGAGCGAAAAGAAGGGCCGCCCCGAAAGGCTCGAGGACCGGCTCGCGCAGCGCATCGTCGACGGCGACCGGCTCGATCTCGAAGCCGATCTCGACCTGGCAATGCAGAATTACAAGCCGCTCGACATCATCAACAACATCCTGCTCGGCGGCATGAAAACGGTCGGCGAGCTGTTCGGCGCCGGCAAGATGCAGCTCCCTTTTGTGCTGCAGTCCGCCGAGACCATGAAAACGGCGGTCCGCTATCTCGAACCGCACATGGAGCGGGTCGAAGGGCAAGAGAAAGGCACGGTCGTGCTGGCGACGGTGCGCGGCGATGTCCACGACATCGGCAAGAACCTCGTCGACATCATCCTGACCAACAACGGCTACCGGGTGGTCAATCTCGGCATCAAGCAGCCGATCTCCTCGATCCTCGAAGCCGCAATTCAGCACAAGGCGGACGCCGTCGGCATGTCGGGTCTGCTCGTCAAATCGACGGTGGTGATGCGCGAGAACCTCGAAGAGATGAGCCGGCAGGGCCTCTCCGTGCCGGTCATGCTGGGCGGTGCCGCGCTGACCCGGCGCTATGTCGAAGAGGATTGCGTCAAATGCTATGAGGCGGGGCGCGTCGCCTATGCGCGCGACGCGTTCGACGGCCTCGATCTGATGGACAAGATCGTCACCGGCCGGTTCGACGCGCATCTCGCGGAAATGAAGCGCAAGAACGAGGGCCGTCCAGTCAACCAGAGCCGCAAGCTCGGGCGCGCCGCCGACCCCAAGCCGATGCGGCCGGTCGATGTCGAAGAGATCCGCCTGCGCCGGGCCGAGTTGACCCGGAATGTGCCGATCCCGGAGCCGCCTTTTTGGGGACCGCGGACGATCGCGCGGGTGCCTGCCAAGGCGGTCGTGCCGTATCTGAACGAGCGCATGCTCTACCAATTCCAGTGGGGTTACCGGAAGGACGGGCGCAGCCTCGCCGAATACCGGGAATGGGCAAAAGACGAGTTGCGCCCAGTACTGCGCCGCATCCTCGACATCGCGATACGCGAGGACATCCTCGTCCCGCAAGCCACCTACGGCTATTGGCGGTGCGCGGCCGAAGGCAACGACGTCATCATCTTCGACACCGACGGCGAGCGCGAGCTGACCCGCTTCTCGTTCCCGCGCCAGAACAAGGATGGCGGGCTCTGCATCGCCGATTTCTTCCGCGACGTCGCCGAGGGGACGCGCGACGTGATCGGCCTGCAGGTCGTCACGATGGGCCGCCGCGCCTCCGAGGCGGCGCGCGAATGGTTCGCCGAGAACCGCTACCAGGATTACCTCTACCTGCACGGCCTCTCGGTCGAGATGGCCGAGGCCCTCGCCGAATACGTCCACAAGCGCATCCGCGGCGAATTGGGCTTTGCCGCCGAGGAGGCCCGCGACCCCGAGGCGATGCTCGCCCAAGGCTACCGCGGCAGCCGGTATTCCTTCGGCTACCCCGCCTGCCCCAACCTCGCCGACCAGAGCCAGCTGTTGTCGCTGCTGCGCGCCGAAGAAATCGGCATCACCCTCTCCGAAGAAGACCAGCTCGACCCCGAGCAATCCACCTCCGCCATCGTCCTCCACCACCCCCAGGCCAAGTATTTTTCGGTTTGAGCCGGGGTTTCCCTGCTGCACGGGAAGCCACAGGGAAAAAGCGCACTCGGCCTGCGAAACCGCTGAGATCGGACGTTGTATCGCTCCCTATCGTGTGTGTTTCGCGTGATGAACAGCAGGGAGGTAATCAGCGCGCTCGAAAAAGACGGTTGGCAACTGGTCCGGGTGACAGGCAGTCACCATCATTTTAGGCACCCGGTGAAGCCGGGCGTTACGACTGTGCCGCATCCAAGGCGGGATATACCGACTGGAACCCTGCGGTCTATTGAACGGCAAGCCGACCTGAAATTGCGCTAACGAGCAACGGCCATGGATTACATCGCCATCGTTCACAAGGAGCCGACCAGCGATTTCGGCGTCAGCTTCCCTGATTTTCCCGGCTGCGTCACGGCGGGTCGGACGCTCGACGAGGCTAAGCATATGGCGGCTGAGGCCTTGACCGGGCACATCGAGGTTATGCGCAAGACGGGTGAACCTGTGCCTGATCCATCCACCCTCGAGGAGGTGATGAGCACGCCCGACTTCCGAGACGGCGTTGCGTTCCTCGTGAGCGTCGAGGAGCCGGGCAAGACGGTGCGCGTGAACGTCACCCTAACCGAGCAGGAACTGCAGGAGATCGACCAGCATGCGCGGGCGCACGGGATGACCCGCTCGGCATTCTTGGTAAAGTCCGGATTGAAGGCTCCATAGCCGCAGCAAATCCCTGTTTCTCGGCGTGCAAGCCGTGCGGGGGTGTGGGGTGAGTGTAAGCGTTAGCGCCTCAGCGAGGGGACCAATTTGGGCGCAGGTTGTTGCATCGCAACTGGTGACGATGGGCTGGCGCGCCTCGGAGGCGGCGCGTGAATGGCACCCGCGGCGAGTTCCGGATTATGTAGCAAACTCGGAAGCCACCCCCAAGCGACCGAGCGCTTTCGACAAAAAAGCGCGTCGATGAATCTGGTGTATTTGCCTTTTGTCGACTCCATCCGCAATGCGTCATGACAACCGCATGAACCATGGGCTGATGTGAGGTCCCGGCTTTTTTGTTAAATCTGTGGAAATCCAAATTTTCCTCGGTAAGCATTCTCAGCGTCAATCTTAACGCCTCAATTGAATGCTGATCTGTACGAACAGGAATGATTAGCGCGTCAGCAGCTGCCCAAGATAAGTGGGTGGCCCCCCAAAAAAGGACTCGCATCAATTATGATTTTTTTCGGCTTTGCCAAAACGGACGTTTCAGCGATAATGGTCCTTATTGAATTCACGACTCTGCTGCTTGCCTCTGCGCCTAAATCTCGGCAGCGGAAGCATCCAGGGGACTGTCCGTCTGGTCGATCTTGGTGTTCTGTTTACCGCGGGGATGTCGCTGGTCGACAGCTTTTCGGTGGTCGTCGCCGTGTTCGTCGGCGCGCGAGAGGCGTTGGGCTTGGTCGGGGATAAGTTCGGTCTGGAAGGCGGCTTATTCGTCATGGCCGCCGCCACGGGGGCTCGTCCCGAAGCGCTCGGGTGTCTCTCGTTGTCGCCATATTCGTAGCGGCTTGGCTCGTCTCTTTTGCGATCTACCGGGCAACGGGCTGTCACAAAACGCCCACTCCTGAGAATTTATAGTTAATTTTTCGGATATCGATTGCAACCTAGAAGCGCGGATTGCATTATCTCGCAGATGCTCATTGCCCCCGTCACCGCAGCCAGCTGACGAGGGAGAAGCCCCGGTCGTCGCGACCGGGGCTTCGATTTTTCGCAGGCCGAATGCGCCCGCGCCCCTCTCCCCCCTGAAGGCTGGCAATTCGACGCCACAGTCTTCCGCTTTCGAGGAGCTGCCACGCAACGAGCGCCGGCAGGCCGATCGTCAGATCGCGCGCCCGCTTCAGGAGGGAAAGCGCGAGCGCCGTCTCCGGCGTCAGGCCAAAGCCGGCGCCGAGCAGAACATAGAACTCCTTCTTGGACGCCGACCGCGTTCGGAACGGCAAAAGCGACGCTGCGTGCCGCGTACAGCAGACTCTCGATCACCAGTACCGTAGCAAAGCCGAGAGCGGCGCCAGCGAAGCGCAACATAACCCAGGCTTCCAGCGTGCTCGCGATCCAACAGCCGAGGTGGAGCGCAAAGCTGGACAGCACTCGCCACCGCCGGCGGTAGATGGCGGCCAGCGCGGTATGGAGGGCTGCCGCGCCCGCGGCGGTTTTATCCGCCCAGCCGCGGCCGAGCACCCAGGCCAATCGGCCGAACAGGTCAAAGCCGCGGCGCTGGACCACGAAAAACCCCGCCGCGAGAAGCGCCCCCGCAGCCAGACCGATCGCGACGGGGGTGGCGATTGCCGCGTCCGGTTTGACATAGATGAGCAATGAGAGGCCGAGGGCTGTGTAGGCCAGCTGTCCGAAGAGCTCGAGAGTGACATCGGCGATGGTGCTCGCCGTAGCCATGCTTCCGTCGACACCCGCCAAGGCGACGGCGCGGGCACCCAGAACGTACCCACCGATTTGCGAAAGCGGCAGCAACTCGGACGCGGAGTCGCGGACGAGACGACCCCAAACCGGCACCCAAAGCCTCGTGCCGGGCATCAGCACACCCCACGCTATCCCCATCACGGCGATCAGCGCGAGGTGGATCGAGCAGACCGCCGCGAAACCGGTCCAACCGACCGCAATCAGCGAGCGGGTGACAGCCTGCGGTCCGAAATGGAAGACCAGCGCCGCGATCAGGCTCAGGCCGACAACCGCCGCAAGCACTGAAAAGAGCTTCACACGCGCTCTTCCCGTACTGCACGAAACCCGCTGCCCATCCGTAGGCCGGTGAGGGTGATCGCCGCCAGTTTGGGCAGGAAACTGGGCTTCAGGAGATCAGGGTCGAAATCCCCCATGCGCCTCTCGTGTTCGGCGCAACACTCCTCGACAAAGCCGCGCAGCGTGAAGCCTTCGAGAAAGACGCTCGCCTGCGTTGCCGAGAAATCCCTCCCGTCGTTTGCCCGGCGGCCTCGCCGCACGGTGCCGAGCAGCCGCCCGATCGCGCGGCCGTAGTACCGAACCGCAGTAACGCCGCGCAGCCAGCCAGCCATGCCTCCGCGCGCCGCCTGTTTCCACGCCATCCAATTTATAAAGAAGACGATGTGCCGGGTTTCCTCGCGCATCAGCATATCGAAGATCTCGAAAAGCCGTTCTGGCAAGAAACCGGCCCGGCGGGCAATCTTGAAGACACCAAAACCGAGAAACGAATCGAGGCATTCGCCGTAGCCAAAATCGGCAAAGGCCCGGCGGAGATCCGGGCCGAGTGGCTCGTCGAGCGGACGCTCTTCGGCAGCGATGCGGTAACGCCTGATCATCTCGCGCAGCAATTCGGCGTGGCGCGCCTCTTCGAACCCTTGGAGAGCGACCGCGTCGCGCACCAGCGGGTCGGCGATCGTTTGGGCGTAGGCGTCGACGATGGCACCCGCTCGCCGTTCGGTGTAGAGGACTTCCTGCCAAAACGGGATGGCGCGCAAACGGTCGAGCGCCAAGTCGTCGAGGTCGGGCCAGGTCAGTGTCGCGGGGTCGAAGCGACAATGACTGGCGACGAAGTCTCGACAGAAGCGCTCCTTGTGCTCGTCGGATCCGATCTTCATGAGGGCACTGGAATGACACTCGGCCGCCGCATGAAGCGGCGCGCAAACCGCATCAGGCGCGGCACGAAATCGGGCCGCAAGAGACGAAAATCGTAACCGGAGAGCCGTCGCTCGTTTTCTTCGAGGCAGACGTCGATCAGCCCGGCAACCGACATGTCGACAGCACCGACCGCCTTGCCGCCGGTCAACGTGAAGTTGTTGTCCTGAACCGTGGCTCCCGTTCTCGCGTCTCCCGTTCCCGCGTCTCCCGTTCCCGCGTCTCCGGCACTGCCGACGCCGCGGGCGATGCCGATGCGCTCCCACACGAGGAAAACCCACACCGCCAGCACCTTCGCTGCGAAGAGCGGGCGCCGCCACCACGTCAGGTTTCGTTTGTGCCACGCCACCCAATTGACAAAGAACAGGATGTGCCGGCCTTCCTCCTGCATGACCGGCTCGAAGGTATCGACGAGGGGAGGCGGGAAAAAGCCCGATCGCTGGGCCAGCGCGAACAAGCCAAAGGCAAAAAAGCTGTCGATGCACTCGCTGAAGCCGGTCACCATGAAAGCCCATTCCGGATCGCGCGGGCGGCGGTATTCAGGCTCCGGCGCCAGGCGGATGCCGTAGGCCTCGACAAGGTTGGAAAGGACCTCCTTGTGGCGCCCTTCCTCAAACCCGTCCAGTTCGACGGCGCGCCGCAGCAATGTGTCTTTGATCATTGCGGCATAGCTCAACACGCGCTGACGGGCCTTCCCTTCGGTCTGCACCGCGATATCCCAGATCGGCAAGCGGACGAGGCGCTCGCGAGTCTCGGCCTCGAGCACCGGCCATTCGATGATCGACGGCTTGTACGGGTTGTGCGTGTCGAGCAGCATACGACAAAAGGCCGCCTTGTGCGCCTCGCTGCCGGGGTTGATCGGCCCCGGTTCGCTTGCTGCCCAAATCCGGGCGGCGCGGTCGGCAGCCTCGGCCGCCGCATCATCGAACATCCGCACGACCTCCTGTGTTGGAGCCCCACTCGGCCCACCCGTTCGCCGATCGCTAATGCCTGGTGAATAGAGAACGCCTTGGCGGGACGGTTACATCCTTCCTCTCCCGACCCGCCGTTGACGCCCCAGGCTGGCCCCACTATATAGCTGCCTCCGCTCGAGAGAGACCCCTAATCGGAACTGCAGCCGTGAAGCGTACTTATCAGCCCAGCAAACTGGTTCGCAAACGCCGTCACGGGTTCCGGGCGAGGATGGCGACGGTCGCCGGCCGACGTGTTTTGGCGGCGCGCCGGGCGAAGGGCCGCAAACGCCTTTCCGCCTGAGGCTGGGCTTTCCCGGTCGGCGCGAGGCTTTGTGGGCCGCAAACTCGAAACGCTGAAGGTCCGCGCCGACTTTCTCCGGGTGGCGAGTGCCGGGCGCCGATCGGCGGGGTCGGGCTTGGTTGTACAAGCCGCACCGCATCCGCGCCAACCAAGCGCCGCGACGGGAATACGGGTCGGGTTCACCGCGAGCCGAAAAGTCGGCGACGCCGTCGTTCGCAACCGCGCTAAGCGGCGAATGCGCGCGGCAGCGGCGAGGGTTTTGCCAACTCTTGGACGACCGGGCACCGATTATGTGCTGATTGCCAGGGCCGGCACCGCCGATCGGCCTTTTGCGGAACTCATTGCCGATCTCGAAGCGGCTCTGCGGCGCATCGGGCGTGGCGCCGCGCAAAGGCCATCGGCCCTCGTTCCCGAAGCGGCGCCGCGCGCCGACGAGGCCGCCGGTCAAGCCTTGTTATCGCATGAAGCGTCGGACGAAGCGCATTAGGCGCGGCATCAACCGAGGCCGCAACAATCGCGGATCATAGCCGGCAAAGCGGCGGTCGTTCTCACTCAAACAGATGTCGATCACGGCGGCGGCGGAGACCTTACCGCTACCGATCGCCCGGCTGCCGGTGAACACGAAATTATTGTCCTGTGTGGTGCTTCCCGGCGGAGCCCCGCCGTCACCATCGAGACCTCGGGCGAACCCGATCCTCTCCCAGATGAGGAATGCCCAGACCGAAACGATCTTAGCCGCGAAAAGAACGCGCTGCCACACCGGCAGGTTGCGTCGGTGCCACGCCACCCAGTTCACGAAGAAGATTATATGGCGGCCTTCCTCCTGCACGACCGGCTCGAAAGTGTCGACGAGTTCGGGCGGGAAAAAACCCGACCGTTTGGCCAACGCGAAAAGGCCAAAGGCAAAGAAGGTATCGACGCATTCGCAAAAGCCGGCGAGCAGGAAGGCCCATTCCGGGTTTTTGGGCGGCAGATATTCGGGCTCCGGCGCGAGGCGGATCCTATAGGCAGCGACGAGGTTCGACAAAACCTGCTTGTGCCGGGTTTCCTCGAAACCGTCGATTTCGATCGCTTCCCGCAGCAGCGGGTCGGCGACGGTGTTGGCGTAGCTCAGCACCCGCAGGCTCGCGTTGCCTTCGGTCTGCATCGCGATGTCCCAAATCGGCAGGCTGACCAGCCGATCGCGCGCCTCCGGGCAGAGAGCGGGCCAATCGACAATCGACGGCCGGTATGGATTATGCGTGTCGAGCAGCATGCGGCAGAAGGCTTGCTTGTGCGCCTCGCTGCCGAGAACTATCGGGCCACACTCGCCGGCTTCCCATGTCCGGGCGGCACGGTCGGCGCCCCGGACTTCGGCAGCATTCAGATCGAGCGCGTTTCCCCCTCTTTCGATCGCCTCCGACATGATGCTCCTTACCCGCTGAGACGGCTGGCCGCAAATACCCCCGATACGTCAAGCGTGCGTCAGAATCGTGTCTCGTGACGCGCAACCGATCCTACTTAATAGTGGAACAACTCCGCTCGCAAGCGCCACCTCGGGTTCCGAGCGGACAAGGATATGATTGGTCGGTGTTTGCTGAGCCAAAGGCGAGGACAACCGATCGTCTCGCCCAACCAGTCTTGATTTCCTCGCGCCGCGGGGTTGTAAGGCCGGAGGTCCGCTCCGATTTTCTCTCGTTGTCGTGCCGGCAAAGCAGCGGGGCTCGCTGATCGCGACGCGCCCGGTGGCCGGCGCTGCGCGATATCCCCATGGGCCGGGTTCACCCCGAACCGAATGGTTGGTAAAAACTGATTGCAATCGCGCATACTCGGCTGCCCTGGCGACCCCATACCCCCGTGGTGAGGGGCCGTGCGGGCATGAAGCTTCGGTCGCGCGCGGTGCTCAGGGCGTCGCGCAGGAGTTATGAGATGGGACGGCACAATCCTGTGGGGGTGACGAGGGTGGCGCTGAGCGCCGCCGTGCGCGGCTATCAGCTGCTCGTATCGCCCTTGCTGCCGCCCGCCTGCCGCTTCTTGCCGACATGCTCGGAATACGCCGCGGAAGCAATCGAGCGGCACGGGGCCTGGCGCGGCATTATTCTCGCCTCGCTACGGCTGGCCCGCTGTCATCCTTGGGGCGGGAGCGGCTATGATCCCGTACCCGACCCCGGCGGCTTCGATTGCCCGCGTGCCGGCTCGGGCCGATAGGCCAGCCTCGCCCGATCTGCATTCCAACCGCCACGAAATGGAACAACGCAATCTCCTCATCGCGATCGTGCTCTCGGTCGGGATCTTGATCGCTTTTCAGTTCGCATTCGAGCGCATGCGGCCGGCGCAACCTTCCGCCCCGTCGGGTGGACCCGCAGTGACGGCGCCGGCGACGACCGGTCCGGCGTCCCAATCGGCAGCTCCCTCTCCCGCGGCTTCGGCCAATGCCCCGGGCGCCGCTGCTCCGGGGGCTGCACCGGCGCACGCTTTCGAGACACGCGAAGTCGCTATCGAGGAGCAACCGCGAGTCAAAATCGCGACGCCGCGGCTGCATGGCTCTATCGACCTGTTGGGGGCGAGGTTCGATGATTTGACACTCGCCAATTACCACGAAACCGTCGATCCGAAGAGCCCCGAGGTCGAGTTGCTGTCGCCGCCCGGCACGCAGGATCCTTATCTCGCCGAATTCGGCTGGGTCGCTGCGAGCCCGGACGTCAACGTGCCGGGGCCGCAGACCCGGTGGACCGCCTCGGGCGGCCCTCTCACTCCGACCAACCCCGTCACTTTGACTTGGGACAACGGGCAGGGACTGGTCTTCACGCGGATGATCAGCGTCGATCCGAACTACATGTTCACGGTTCGTGATTCGGTCCGCAATACCGGCCAGACCCCAGTAAAGTTGCTGCCCTACGGGCTCATCAGCCGCACCGGCACGCCGCATGTGGCCGGCTACTACATCCTGCACGAGGGGCTGATCGGCTATCTCGGCGGCTCGCTGCGGGAAGTGAAGTATTCCTCGCTCACCCCGGGAACGCCGAACGACTATTCGAGCGAGGGGGGCTGGCTCGGGTTTACCGACAAATATTGGCTGACCTCGCTGGTCCCGCCGCAGAACGAGGCGATAAAGGCGCGGTTCACCCATACGGTCGACGCCGGGGTCGATCGCTACCAGGCCGATTATCTCGGGCCGGAAGTCACCGTCCCAGCAGACGGCACAGCGGAGTCATCGGCCCGTTTCTTCGCCGGTGCAAAGGAGGTCAATCTCCTCGACGCCTATAAGGATTCTGGAATTCCGCTGTTCGACCGGGCCATCGATTTCGGCTGGTTCTATTTCTTGACGAAGCCGATTTTTCTGGTCCTTCAGTTCTTCTATAGAATTCTGGGTAATTTCGGGTTGGCCATTCTGTTGCTGACGTTGTGTGTCAAGTTGCTCTTCTTCCCGCTCGCGAACAAATCTTACAACGCAATGAGTAAGATGAAGCTCTTGCAGCCTGAAATCCAGAAGCTGCGCGAGCGCTTCCCCGACGATAAGGCCCGGCAGCAGCAGGAGATGACGGCGCTCTACAAGCGTGTAGGGGCAAATCCGCTGGCGGGGTGTCTGCCCATCGTCATCCAGATCCCGGTGTTCTTCTCGCTCTATAAAGTGCTGTTCGTCACGATCGAAATGCGGCACGCACCGTTCTTCGGCTGGATCCACGATCTGTCGGCGCCGGACCCGACCTCGTTCGCCAACCTTTTCGGCCTGTTGCCGTTTGCCCCGCCGCATATGCTGATGATAGGCGCCTGGCCGCTGATTATGGGGTTGACGATGTTCCTGCAGCAAAAGCTCAATCCGCAGCCGGTCGATCCGGTGCAAGCGCGGATGTTCATGCTGCTGCCTATCGTTTTTACTTACATGCTCGCCGCCTTCCCGGCGGGCCTCGTCATCTATTGGGCGTGGAACAATCTACTCAGCATCGCCCAGCAATGGACGATCATGCACCGAGCGGGCGCCGCCTAACCGGGTGGATTGACCGGCGATGGACCGGGGAGCAAACGGTTCAAGCGGCGTTTCGGTCGAAATCGTCCCTCCGCGCACGGTGGATTCCAGTTTGGCCGAGGCCGGCCGGCGGCTCTTCGCCGCGGAGGCTCGTTTCATCGCCGGCGCGCCGAGCCCGTCGGCGCTGCCCCCGGAGGGGTTGCCCGAGATTGCCTTTGTCGGCCGCTCCAATGTCGGGAAGTCGAGCCTTGTCAATGCGTTGACCGGCCGGCGCATGCTGGCGCGGATTTCCAACACCCCCGGACGCACCCGCCAGATCAACTTCTTCGATCTCGGCGGCCGGCTGATGCTCGTCGACCTCCCCGGCTATGGCTATGCCGAGGCGCCGAAATCCGCCGTCAAGAGCTGGACCAGCCTGGTGCGGCACTATCTCCAGACCCGCGCTGCCCTGAGGCGGGTCTGTCTGCTGATCGATTCACGTCACGGCATAAAGGAGATCGACCGGCCGCTGATGCACATGCTCGACGATGCCGGGGTGTCCTATCAAGTCGTTCTGACCAAGGCCGACAAGGCCGGAACAGGCGACCTCGCGTCGGTTCCCGGCACAATCATGGCCGAGCTGGCCCCCCATGTCGCGGCGCATCCCGAGATCCATCTGACGAGCGCGCTCGATCGTCGCGGCATTGCAGAATTGCGCGAGACTCTGGCCGATTTTGCGTTTCCCATCGGACAATCGCGATAGAGTGCGCGGCGCGATGGCCCCCGATACCAGCCCTCCCACACCCGCCCCGGAGCCCAACCCGGACCCGGTCGTCAAGGCCGCGGTCCTGGCGCAGGCGCTGCCCTATATGCGCCGCTATGCCGGCCACACCTTGGTCGTCAAGTATGGCGGCCATGCCATGGCCGATGGCATCTCGGAGGATTCGTTCGCGCGCGACGTGGTGCTGTTGAAGCAGGTCGGCATCAATCCGATCGTCGTGCACGGCGGCGGGCCGCAGATCGCTCATATGCTGAAGCGGCTCGGCATCGCGACCCGCATCGTCGACGGGTTGCGGGTTACCGACGGCGAAACGATGGAAGTGGTCGAGATGGTCCTGGCCGGAACGATCAACAAACAGCTCGTCTCGGCAATCAACGCCGAGGGCGGCTGTGCGATCGGCCTAACCGGCAAGGATGGCGGGCTGATCGAGGCGAGAAAGCTGGTTCGTACCCGCAGCGAGGCCGGCATCCGGACCGAAATCGACCTCGGCTTTGTCGGCGAGCCGCAGCGAATCGCCTCCGGAGTGCTCGACACCTTCAAGCAGTCGGACATCATCCCGGTCATCGCGCCGATCGGCGTCGGTGCGAAGGGCGAGACGTACAACATCAATGCCGACACCGTAGCCGGCGCGGTCGCCGCGGCGATGAAGGCGACGCGGCTGTTGCTGCTGACCGATGTCGCCGGAGTGCTCGATGCCGACAAGAACCTGATCGCAGAGCTCACCGCCGCCAGGGCGCGGCAGCTGATCGCCGAAGGCATCATCAATGGCGGCATGATCCCCAAAATCGAAACTTGTCTCGACGCGATCGATGGCGGGGTCGAGGCGGCGGTCATCGTCGACGGCCGGGTGCGGCACGCGATCTTGCTCGAGCTGTTCACAGAAGGCGCGGGAACGCTGATCCGGGCGGGTTAGGCAATACCGAATGATTTCCGCGCGCGGCCGGCCTTTGGTCGAAATCGAGACTTGGATCTTTGATCTCGACAATACGCTCTATCCCTCCTCATGCCGGCTCTTCGACCAGATCCACGCGCGCATGACGGGCTTCATCGCCGACCGGCTGGGCCTGACGCCGGAAGCGGCGCTGACGGTGCAAAAGACGTATTTCCGCGAGCACGGAACGACGATGCGCGGTCTGATGACGGTCAACCGGATCGACCCGGAGGATTTTCTCGCCTACGTGCATGAAGTCGACCTCGCCTGCGTGCCGCCCGACCCGGTTCTCGTCGAGGTGTTGACGAGGTTGCCCGGCCGCAAGATCGTCCATACCAACGGCTCGCAGCGCCACGCCGAGCGGCTGCTCGACCACCTGGGCATCGCCGGCTCGTTCTGCGGCGTCGTCGACATCGCCGCCGCCGGCTATGACCCGAAGCCCGCGCTCGCCGGCTATCACGAATTGCTGCGGCGGCACGAGGTGAGCCCCGGCACCGCATTGATGGTCGAAGACATTGCGCGAAACTTGGTTCCAGCCGCCGCTCTCGGCATGACCACGGCCTGGGTATGCAACACGGCGGATTGGGCCGTCGAAGGCAGCGCGGGCGACCATGTTCACCATATCGTCGACGACCTCGGCGCGTTCCTCACCGCGGCCGCCATGGCTGGCGTCAACCGCCCGCCGCCGAAATAAGATGTCAGTTGCCGACACGATCCGCCGCAAGCTGACCGAGAGGTTCGCTCCGACCCGTCTCGAGATCGAGGACCAGTCGCACCTTCATATCGGGCACGAAGGGGCGCGCCCGGGAGGCGAGACGCATTTCGCCGTCACGATTGTTTGCGCAGCCTTCACGGGTCAGAGCCGGGTGGCTCGGCAACGACTCGTCTATGAGACTCTCGCCGCCGAACTCACCACGCAAGTTCACGCGCTATCGCTGACCACCCTCGCCCCGGACGAGGACACCCGCTAGTTTACAGACCCCACAAACCCGGGAGGAGGGGACCGCTCTAGCGGTGCCCGCCGCCTCCGCCATGCCCGAAGCCGCCACCCATGCCATGGGCGAAACCGCCACCGCCGCTATGGGCGAAACCTACACCACGATTGACGCCGCCACCCATGCCATGGCCGAAGCCGTGGCCGAATTCGCGGTGCCCGCCATAGTAGGAGCCATAGGTCCCGTAGGGTAGATATCCGTAATAGCCATAGTCATAGGGCTGATAAGCGTCGCTCGTCACTGTACAGCCATAGGTCGGATCGTATACCGACCCGATCGGACATTCGTACTCGTCGAGATAGGATTGCGCGGCAGCCGGTTGGGCTCCGGCAAATGCAGCCGTTGACAACCCGATGCCGCCAGCCAACAAGATTACTTTCGTCGAAAGCTTGCTGCGGGTCATCGCAACCTCCTTTTGGGGCTTCGCCCCTGACAGTTTAAACTTGTTCTAAAGTAGGGGCCGACGGGGCATCGCCAATGGGCGGGTGGCATACCAGCCCCGCGGCATCTCGACCCTCCCAGACGTTGCAAATCGCTCCGACCAATCTAGTCGCGGAAGCTGATGCCGCCGGATCTCAGGGTTGTAGCTCTTCTTCCGACCCAACGCCGTCCCTTCTGGTTCTGCAGCGCGATGGCTCATCGCGACCCCAAAGCCGACCTCGGGCAGGGCGCCCCTGAGAAACGGGTCGGGTGGAAAACGGCCGCCAATCACTGCTGTCGGACGCTGTGCTTTTCCCGCTGCGTTACGGCCGCTTGCTGGACCGGGTCGTCCAACCAAGATCAGCCACAAATTCATGAGGCTCCGCGCGATGGAATTAGCGGGTTCGGCGGCGGCGGGCGCAGCAGGAGCACGAGCAGAATACCGAGCAGCGAAACCCAGGCAATCAGCCAGAACGCGTCGATGTAGGCCAGCACATAGGCCTCGCGGCGCACAATGCTGGCGAGCACCGCCGTGCCTTGCGCGGCAGGCTCGCCAATTCCCGTCGCGCGGCTGCCGAATGGGCCGGCCAACTGCGCGGTCGCCTGCTCGGTCGCCGGCAGACCGGTCACCACGTGCAGTCCGATCAAATTCGAATAGACCTGCTCGCGAACGCGCACAAAGGTCTGGATCACCACACTGCCGATTTCACTGCCCAGCCACCGCGCGATCTGGATCGTTGTGGCGATCGCCGCCGCCAGCGCCGGCGTGACGTTGGCGACGGCGAAGGCGATCACCGAGGTGATCGCAAAAGCGAGACCGACGGCCTCGATCAGCTGCGAGACGATGAAATCCCCGCTGGCCCAATCGTGAGTCAGTCCGGTCTGGATCCAGCTGCCGATCGCGAGCATCGTGGCCCCGAACACCAGCAACAGCCGGGCATCGATCCGCTTCAGCAATAGCGCGACGAGCGGCACCAGCACGAATTGCGGCAGCGCGATCCAGTTGAGCGCGTCACCGATCTGCAAGGCGCGCAATCCCTGGACGCGGGTCAGATAGTCGGGCACCACAAAGGAAGCCCCGGTGGTCCCGAAACCGGGGTAGATCACGATCAGGAGAGCCGCCACTGCGATATTGGGCCGGGCCAGCACGCTCAGACGGATCAGCGGGTATTCGGCGCGGGCCTCGTGCATGATAAAGGCGACGACGAGCATGCCGCCGGCAAGCAGGAGCCCGGTCACCACTCCTGAATTGAGCCAGTCGAGCCGGTTGCCCTGATCAAGGCCGGCATAGATGAGGCCGAAGCCGACACCCGCATAGACGATGCCGGCCCAATCGGTTCGCCGCAGCAAATCGCGGTCCACCGGTCGGTGCGGCATCGCCACGGCGGTGAGCAGCATCATCACCGGCGTCAGGGCCGCGTTCTGCCAGAAGATCCATTCCCAATGCCCGGTCTCCGAATACCATCCCTCTACCGAACTGGCGATATTCTGCGAAAAGACGAAGCGGAACGCGTAGGCGGCGATGCCCCAGATCCGCCATTGCGGGGCCAGGCTGCGCAGGACGAAGCCGAGTGCCGCGGGAATGAAGGCGCCGACCGCGAGCCCGCGGACGAATTGCAGCCCGATCAGCGTGTCGTAGTCATGCACGAGCGGCGGGGGCAGAGAAGCCAGGGCAAAAATCGCGCCAGTCCACAGCAGCACGCGGCGGGTGCTGAGCACGGTGCCCATCCATGCCGCCGCCGGCGTGACGACCATTTGCGCGGCCGAGAAGATCGTGTTGATCCACGATCCGTCGTCGAAGCCGAGGCCGAGCGCGCCGCGGATATCGGCGAGACCTTGCGTCGTGAGCCGCGCGTTGAGGGTCGAGATGAGCGCGCCCATCATCACCGCAACAACCCCGACGGCCGGATACTCGCAGCGCCCGATCGCGGGCAGCGGCATCGGCGCAGCCGCTGCTGCCCCCGACACGGTCATGGCGGTGGCGGTGTGGTGTCGGTGAGGATTGTCGCAATGACGGACATCCCCGGCCGCAATTTGCCCGCCAGCGGGTTGTCGGGGCTGATCCGCAATTTGACCGGGATACGCTGCACGACCTTGGTGAAATTGCCGGTCGCATTGTCCGGCGGCAGCAGGCTGAACTGCGCGCCGCTTGCCGGCGCAATGCTGTCGACAATCGCGTTGATCGCGATTCCCGGGAAAGTGTCGACGCGGATCTCGGCGCGCTGGCCGATCGCGACATGGGTGAGCTGGGTTTCCTTGTAGTTCGCGACGACCCAGACATTGTCGAGCGGCACGACTGTGATGACCTGCGTCCCGGCGTGGACGTACTGCCCGGCGCGGACGTCGCGTTCACTGACTTCGCCGCCAGCCGGGGCGGTTATGCGGGTATAGCCGAGATTGATTTTGGCCAAATCGAGCTTGGCCTCCGCCTGCTTGACGGCCGGAGCCTCGGTCGTGAGCTGAGCGAAATAGCGGTCGATGTCGCCCGTTTTGCGAACTCGCTCGAGCATCTGCTTCGGGCTCTGGTCGAAGGAATGGACAACACCGAGCTGGGCCGCGCTCTGGATCAGGTCTGCCTGCGCCTCGAGGACAGAAGAAAAGGTCTCATCGAGATCTGGCGGCACTTGGCCGAGATCTTCGCCGCTACTGGGTTGCGCCGGCAGCCCCAAAGAGGCACGGGCTTGGTAAACTTCGGCCAGGGCTTCGTTGACTTGTGCGTCGGCAGTCGACAACGCTTTTTGCGCCCGATCGTACTGCTGACGGCTTTCAGCCGGGGTCCCGAGCAGTTGCTTTGCCCGACTGAAGTCGATTTGCGCCAGCGTCAGCACCGCCTTGCTCTTATCGAGAGCGGCGACGCGAGCGTGCAAAAGGGCGATTTGGTTGTCGAGGTCCTCCACGGCGCGTTGCAATTTCCAGCGCCGGCTTCTGGCTTCGGCTTCAATACCGCGCGCCTCGGCTTTGGCCGCCTAGCAGGTCCGCCTCGGCCTGCGCTACCCTGGCCCGATAATCGTCATCCTCGATCTCGACCAGCACCTCGCCCTCTTTGACGCGCTGAAAATCATCCACGGGCACACGGCGCACATAGCCTTCGACCTGGGCGCTGAGCGGCGTGATGTCGCCGCGAACATAAGCATCGTCTGTGACCTGCCGGACCGCCAAACCAACCCAGCGGTCCCATTGAGTAGCGAAGAGGACGACGATAACCCCGGCGGCGAGCAGAACGGCGAGCCGGACAATCGTAATCCCAGACCACGGCCATCGTCGCGCCCGCGGCATATCAGGAGGCGCTCGCTGCGCCGGCGCGGACAGCACCGACGCAGCTTCGTGATCGGAGGATAACGGCTGTTCCGCCATGAGGGCTAGCTCCTCGACTCGGGCGACAGCGCTCTCTTAGGATCTACAAAAAGGCAACCGATCGGCGATGGTCCCAATCTGGGGTGGAAACCCTGGCCTTGCGATGCCACCCGCAATCCGTCGCTACACTCGCCGCAATCCTCGGTGCATAATACCCCTGACGTGAGAGGATGGCCTCGACGGAAGACCGGGAGAAGCGCGCGATGCCTCGCCTGCTTTCGGTGAACGTGGGTCTGCCGCGCGATGTCGCGTGGCGAGGGAAGACGGTCCACACCGCCGTCTGGAAGACCCCCGTTCAAGGTCGTCGTGTTGCGCGGCGGCTCAACATCGACGGTGACGGGCAAGGGGATTTGGTGGGGCATGGCGGCGAGCATCGGGCGGTCTTTGTATACCAGATCGACTCATACCGGTATTGGCAAGCCCAGCTCGATAGAAGCGATTTCAGCTATGGGCAATTCGGGGAGAATTTCACCGTCGACGGACTGCCCGATGGCGAGGTGTGCATCGGGGATCGCTATCGCATCGGGAGTGCCGTCTTTGAAGTGACGCAGCCGCGCGTCACCTGCTATCGGGTCGGCATCCGCATGAACGAACCGCAGATGGCGGCACTGCTCGTATCGCATGGCAGACCCGGCTTCTATTTTCGCGTCATCGAGGAGGGAGAGGTCGAAGCCGGCGAAGAGATCGTGCAGGTTACTGCGGGTCCCGAGCGTATGACCGTCGCGGAGGCCAATGCGCTGTTGTACAGGCCCGGTCATTCAAGGAGCCAGCTGGAGCGGGCTGTGCGGATCCCGGCCCTGAGCGCCGGCTGGCGCAGCTCCTTCCAGGCTCTGCTCGACCGGGAGCGGAGCTGGAGCGCGGTGACGGGTAACCCTGGGCTCACCCCGGCGGCCGGCCCGCCTCCGGCCTGGACGGGGTTCCGCCCGCTGCGGGTATCGCGCAAGGACCGTGAAAGCGCCAGCGTGACCTCGCTGGTGCTCGAGCCGACGGATGGGCGGCCTCTGGCGGCGGCACTGCCCGGGCAGTTTATCGTGCTGCGGCTGAGGCCGGCACCCGACGCGCCCGCTTTACTGCGCAGTTATTCGCTGTCGAGCGAGCCGCGCGACGATCGCTATCGCGTGAGCATCAAGCGGGAGACCCAGGGCGCAGCCGGGGCCTACGTCGAGACTCGGGTTCGGATTGGCGACGTTCTGGACGCAAGCGCGCCACGCGGCAGCTTCACGCTGAGGCCAGGCGACGGCCCCGTCATCTTGCTGAGTGCCGGCGTGGGTGCAACCCCGGTACTCGCTATGCTCCATGCATTGGCCGCTGGGGCCTCGTCGAGAGAGGTCTGGTGGTTTTACGGGGCCCGTCACGGCGGCGAGCATCCGTTCGCGGCGGAGACGCGCGCTCTCCTCGAGGCTCTGCCCCGCGGCCACAGCCACATCCGCTACAGCTCTCGACGTCCAGAAGACCGGTTGGCTGTCGATTTCGACGCTCCCGGACGCTTGAATATGCATGCGGTCGAGGAACTCGGGGCGCCGCGCGATGCCGATTTCTATCTATGCGGCCCGTCGGCTTTCATGAACGAACTTGCGGCCGAGCTTGGGACTTGGGGTGTCGCTGCCAACCGAATCCACACCGAGATTTTCGGCTCAACTCCGCCGAGGACACCGGGCATCGCGGCGGCGCCTCGCCGGTCACCGCACCAGCCCGCTGGGTCTGCCGGCGTGGGACCATTGGTGTCCTTTGCACGCAGCGGCCTAGATGTCCGCTGGGCCCCGGCCTTCCAGAGCCTCCTCGAACTTGCCGAGGCATGCGATGTGCCGGTACGGTGGGCATGCCGGACCGGGGTCTGCCACACTTGCGAGACCGGGCTGATCATCGGCACGGTCGGCTACCAGCCGGAGCCCGTGGAGCCGCCGGCCGACGGCAATGCGCTGATCTGCTGCTGCCGACCTCAGGGCGACATCGTCATCGATCTTTGATTATTCCGGAGCCTATGCGAGACACTCTCGCCCGGTTCGTGGTCAAGGTCCCGAACGGAGGAATACAAGCATGGCAACCCCCGACACCCTTAGCTACACCCGGATTCCCCTCGCGGACGGATCTGGCGCGATCCCCGCCCTCGGATTCGGCACGCTGATCCCCGATCCCGTCGCCACGAAACAGGCAACCAAGACCGCACTGGAAGTGGGATTTCGACACTTCGACTGTGCGGAACGCTACCGCAATGAACAAGCGGTCGGCGACGCCATGCAAGAGGTAATCAAGGCAGGGACAATTCAGCGGAAGGACATATTTGTCACCACGAAGCTGTGGAACAACAATCATCGTCCCGACCGGGTCAAACCGGCCTTCGAGGCGAGTCGCCAGAGACTCCAGCTCGACTACGTTGATTGCTACCTCATCCATACCCCCTTTGCCTTCCAGCCGGGCGACGAGCAAGACCCGAGGGACGAGCGCGGCCAGGTGATCTATGACACCGGGGTGACGTTGGTGGAGACGTGGCAGGCGATGGAGCGCCTGGTCGACGAGGGCCGATGCAAGTCCATCGGTTTATCGGATACCAGTTTGGAGAAGGTGCAAGAGATCGTCAAAGCCGCCCGGATCAAGCCTGCCGTAGTGCAAGTTGAAGCCCATCCGTATCTCCCCCAATTGGAGCTGCTCGACTTTTGTCAGCAGCATGGAATTGTACTGCTCGCATTTGCGGCGTTAGGGCACGGGATGGAACCCAAATTACTGGAAAATCCGGTGATCACCGGTATCGCGCAGCGCGTTGGCAAAACCCCCGCCCAAGTCGTGCTCGCTTGGGCTATACAACGTGGCACAGCCCTCCTGACCACCTCGATCACGCCCCGCTACATCGAGGAGAACTTTGAGGTCTCCCCTCTGCCGGAAGACGCGATGCTCGAGATCCGGGATGGCATCACGACGAGGGTCCAGTTCAATGCCGTGGTAGAGACCGGGGTGCCTGGGTTTATTCCGCAAAGTCGGTGAAGGTGAGACATCAACCCGTCGCACCGGGTCGGGGCGAGAAACCCGCAATGCTGGGCGAGCTAAAGCCGCTGTGACGCGCCTTTGCCGGTGCGGCATGCGTGCACCGCGCGCTGAGAGGGAAGATCGAGATGGAAGACCACGACATCAGAGCGGCCCTGGATCGCCACTGGGCCGCCTCCGACGCAAACGACTTCGAGGCGGAGCACCAGATTTACCGAGAGGATGCGGTGCTCGAGTACCCGCAGTCGGGCGAGCGCATCCGCGGCCGGCGCAACATTCAGGCGTCTCGCTTTGCTCAGCCGAGCAGAAAGCGCTTCACAGTGCGGCGGATACTCGGCGCTGCCGACCTCTGGATCACTGAATTCGTCATCGCCTACGATGCACGGCCGTCTTACACGGTGAGCATCATGGAGTTCAGAGACGGGAAGGTGGCCCGCGAGACCCAATACTTCGGCGATCCGTTTGAGCCGGGGCCTTCGCGCGCTCAATGGGTCGAGCGGATGCGCTGAAACCTCGCCGGCATAAGGGTGGCCATCCACCGCTCCCTCGTGCGGAGCTGCCGGTCGATACGGTCTCGCTCGCTCGTTATCTCATCGGCAAGATACTGGTGCGGGAGATGGCCGAAGGCGTCGCCAGCGGCCGCATCGTCGAGACCGAGGCGTATGTCGTCGGCGACGCCGCGGGGCACGCCTACCGCGGGATGACGCCGCGTAATCGGTCGCTCTTTCTCGAGCGCGGGCATGCCTACGTGTACCTCGTCTATGGCAGCGCCTACATGCTGAACGTCTCGAGCGAGATAGCGGGGATTGGGGCTGGCGTCCTCATCAGGGCGCTCGAGCCGCGCGACGGCATCCCGATCATGCAGCGAAATCGTCAAATCGAGCGGCTGCGCGACTTGGCGCGAGGACCAGGAAGGCTCACCGCGGCGTTGCGGGTCGATCGTCGGTTCGATGGGCTCGATCTGTGCCGAGAAGGCCCTCTATGGCTCGGACGCGGTGATCACGAACCCGGCGAAATCGGGCAGAGCATCAGGATCGGCATCGCGCGGGATGCGAACCGGCTCCTGCGATTTTATCTTCGGGGCAGTCCGTTCGTCAGCGGTCCAAGATCGCTCAGGGTATAAGAGACCTATCACGGTCGCTCGCCTCCCCTCTTGAAAGGGGGTCAGGATTCGAGCCCCGTTTCCTCCGCTGGTGGTCCCGTCTAACTGCATTAACTCCGCGGCCGCATACGAATGCGCCGGGCCTTCAGGTATAGACCCAATGGCCGCTGTCCACCCCAAACAGACGTCCAGCCCAACGCCGGGCAGAAGACCGCGTTTCACACAGCCTCTACCACATTGTGGGGTCCGGACAATGAGAGGTGGATAAGTAGCCAGCGAGCGCAGGGTGGGTGATCCCGGCCGGAAGCCCGGGGTAACCCGCCGTGCCGGCCGCGAACGAATGGCGGGTTGCGCTGCGCTTTACCTGCCTACGACTGTTGAATGGAACATACCATGAACTTAAGTGTTTGACCCCGTCCTCTCTGGACCCCCGTTGATGCCGGAAATCGTTGCCGATCCGCGGTCGTTCGAAGCGGGGCGGTCGGGCAAATTTGACGGCTGCCCACGACAACCTCTACCTGAATTTAGCTGCTGATTCGCTGCAGGTGCAGCCAAACTGCAATAGATGACTCAATTTGAGATTGCGCGGTTCGCCAGCGACGGGCTAAGCCGCGGCGGTGGTGAGGAAATCGCGCAGCGGCTCGAGTGGCGCGTCTTTCATGACGAACGCCTCGCCGATGCGGCGCGGCAGGATCAGGGTGATGCGGCCGTCGCGGACCTTCTTGTCCTTGCTCATATGGCCGAGCAGCCGGTCGGCCGGGATGCCCGTCAGCCCGATCTCGGCCAGGCGCATCGGCAGGCCGCAGTCTTCGAGATGGCGGCGCACCCGCTGCGCGTCCTCCGCCGCAGCGAGGCCGAGCTTCGCGGCGAAGTCGGTCGCGAGAACCATGCCGAGCGCCACCGCTTCGCCGTGCAGCAGGCGCGAGCTGAAGCCGGTCTCGGTCTCCAGAGCGTGCCCGAAGGTGTGGCCGAAATTGAGCAGCGCCCGGTCGCCCTCCTCGCGCTCGTCGCCGGCGACGATCTCGGCTTTCATCGCGCAGCTGGTCATCACCGCGCGCCGCAGCGGCTCAGGCGCGAGCGCACAGACCTGGTGACCCTCGGCTTCGAGCCAGGCGAAGAATTCGGCGTCGCGGATGAGGCCGTATTTGACGGTTTCGGCATAGCCGGCGAGCAGCTCGCGGCGTGGCAGGCTGGTCAGAACCGAGGTGTCGGCGAGGACCAGGCGCGGCTGGTAGAAGGCGCCGATCAGGTTCTTGCCGGTCCGCGTGTTGATCCCGGTCTTGCCGCCGACCGAGCTGTCGACCTGCGCCAGCAGCGTCGTCGGGATCTGCACGAAGTCGATGCCGCGCAACAAGGTCGCGGCGGCGAACCCGGTGACGTCGCCGACAACGCCGCCGCCCAGCGCCACCAGCATCGACCCGCGCTCGATGCCGATCGCCAGAATGTCCTCGGCCAGCTTGCCGAAGTGAGCGAGGTCCTTGGTTTCCTCGCCGGGCGGCAGAAGCACGGCATGATGGGCGATCCCCGCCTCGGACAGGCTGTCCCGCAGAGCGGCGAGGTAGTGTCCGGCGACGATTTCGTCGGAGACGACGACGGCGTGGCGACGCCGCATCAGAGGGAGCATCTCGCGGCCGGCGCGCTCGATCAGCTGAGGTCCCACCAGGATGTCGTAGCCTCGATCGCCGAGCTCGACGCGCAGCCGCTCGATCGTTTCCATCTTTTCCTCGCTCTACATTTCGGGCGGCAAGATCGCGCGCGGGCATGCGGCCAACGCCGCAATCGCTCGGTTCACCGTCGCTTCCGGCGATCCCTCGCCGCTGTCCACGACGACATCGGCTTCGGCGTAGAGAGGATAACGCCGCTCGATCAGCTCGGCGAGGATCGCGCGCGGATCACCTTGTTTCAACAGCGGCCGATTGCTGCGGCGCAGGACCCGCGACACCAGCACATCGAGATCGGCGCGCAGCCACAGCGAGACGCCGCGGCGCGCGATCAGTTCGCGGGTCGCCGGATCCATGAAGGCGCCGCCGCCGGTCGCCAGCACGTGAACCGGCTGGGCCAGCAGCCGGGCGATGACCCGCCGCTCGCCTGCGCGGAAGACGCGCTCGCCGCGATTGGCGAAGATCTCCTCGATCGTCTCGCCGGCGGCGGCCTCGATCTCGGGATCCGAATCGAAAAACGGCAAGCCGAGGCGCGCCGCGAGGCGGCGGCCGACCTTGCTCTTCCCGGCTCCCATCAGACCGACCAGGACGATGGCGCGGCTCGGCACGAACCGGCGGATTTCCGCCACTTTTCGGTCCGACAGCACCGCCTCGATCTGCGCCTCGCCTCTCACCGCTCTTTCTCCATGCCGACCGACGGGGTACTAGCATATCGTCCAACCTTGTCGTCAATCCGCACGGGACAGATTGGACATGGACATCGGGGTAGTGCAAGTTGCGAGCCGTGGGGGCATGGGGAAGGTCACTGTCGCGTTCGTCATCGTGATCGCCCTGCTGCTGCTCGGCGGCATGGCTTTCCTCGCATTCTGGAACCCGCCGCCTCCCTCCGCGCCCGTCGAGAAGGTGATTCCCGATGCGCGCTTCCCCAAGTGACGGGCGGCTAGCCGTCGAAGCTGCTCTTGCCGCCGGCCTCTGACGTCTCGAAACATCTCGAAGCGTTTCTCGAGATGCTGGCGGCCGAGCGTGGCGCCGCGCCTTTGACCCTGGCGGCCTATCAGAACGATCTGTCCAATCTTGCAGGTTTCTTGGCTCCAGGCGGCGTCGCGCTGGAGGCGGCGGACCGCGAGAGGCTGCACGCCTACCTGGCGAGCCCCGCCACTGCTCGGCTGACGCCGCGTACGCTTGCCCGGCGCATCTCGGCGATGCGGCAGTTCTATAAATTTCTGCTGCTCGAAGGGGTGCGGCAGGATGACCCGACGGCGGAGCTCGATACGCCGAGGCTCGGCCGGCCGCTGCCCAAGATATTATCGGAAACGGAAATCAAGTCTCTGATCGACGCAGCGCAAAGCTGGCCCGGAGAGGAAGGGATACGCCTCGGTTGCGTCCTCGAGCTGCTCTATGCGACCGGTCTCAGGGTGTCCGAGCTGGTAACCCTGCCGCTCGCCGCAGCACGCCGCGATCCGCGTTTTCTCGTGATCTCGGGCAAGGGCGGCAAGGAGCGGGTCGTGCCGTTGAGCGAGCCGGGGCGGGTCGCGCTGCGCAAATACCTCGAGTGCCGCGAGGATTTCCTGCCCGACTCCCGGCCGTCCCGTTGGCTGTTTCCGTCGCGCGGCCGCGCCGGCCACCTGACGCGGCAGCGCACCGGCCAATTGCTGAAGGAGCTCGCGGTCAAGGCCGGGCTCGACCCGGACCGGCTGTCGCCGCACGTGCTGCGCCACGCCTTTGCCAGCCATCTGCTCGACCACGGCGCCGACCTGCGCAGCGTGCAGCAGATGCTCGGGCACGCCGACATCGCGACGACGCAGATCTACACGCATGTCGAGACCGAGCGGCTGCGCAAGCTGGTGGAAAGCGCCCATCCGCTGGCCCGCCGCAAATGATCCGTCACTTTCTCGATTTCGAGCGGCCGATCGCCGAGCTCGAAGGCAAGATCGAGGAGCTGCGCCGGCTTTCGACGACCGGCGAACTCAACATCGCCGACGAGGTCGGCCGGTTGCAGAGCAGCGCCGACCGGCTGCTGCGCCAGACCTATTCGCGCCTGACGCCGTGGCAGAAGGTTCAGGTGGCCCGGCATCCCGAACGGCCGCATTGCCTCGACTACATCGGCGGATTGATCACCGATTTCGTGCCGCTCGCCGGCGACCGCGCATTCGCCGAGGATGCGGCGATCGTCGGCGGCATCGGCCGCTTTCGCGGGCGCAGCATTCTCGTGCTCGGCACCGAAAAGGGCGCCGATACCGAGGGACGGCTCAAGCACAATTTCGGCATGGGGCGGCCGGAAGGGTATCGCAAGGCGCGGCGGCTGATGCGGCTGGCCGAGCGCTTCGGCCTGCCGGTCCTGACCTTGGTCGACACCGCCGGCGCCTATCCCGGGCATCGATGCCGAGGCGCGCGGCCAGGCCGAGGCGATCGCCCGCGCGATCGAGACCTGTCTCGACATCAAGGTGCCGCTCGTCGCCGCGATCATCGGCGAAGGCGGCTCCGGCGGGGCGATTGCGCTCGCCGCCGGCAATACCGTGCTGATGCTGGAGCACGCGATCTATTCGGTCATTTCTCCCGAAGGCTGTGCCTCGATCCTGTGGCGCAGCGCCGAGCACGCGCCGGATGCGGCGGAAGCGCTGCGCCTCACCGCCGAGGATCTGCAGCGGCTCGGGATTGTCGACCGGATCGTGGCCGAGCCGCTCGGCGGCGCGCAGCGTGCCCCGAAAGAGGCCATCGAGCAGCTCGGCGAGGCGATCGAGGAGGCGCTGCGCCCGCTGCTCGCCCTCGACGGGGGCACCCTGCGCCTGCAGCGCCGCGAAAAATTCCTCGCGATGGGCGGCCGCGGCCTCTGACGCCCGATCATTGACCGCTGGTTAGGCCTTCCCACATCTAATGCGGCGTGCCGATTACGGCGGCGCTGATGTTCTTCATGGGAAGACACCGCTTTTCCAGCATCGGAAGGCATTCATGAACCCCCAGGAAAAAGAGCTTCTTACGACGCTGCTCGACCGCGTGAAAAATGCGCCGCGGCAAGACAAGGATCCCGAGGCCGATGCTCTGATCCGTCAGGCGATGGCCGCCCAGCCGGATCTGCCCTATTACCTGACGCAGACCGTGCTGATCCAGGATCTGAGCCTGCACCAGGCGCAGCAGCGGATCGCCGATCTCGAGAAGCAGCTCGCCGATGCGCAGCAGGCTGCGAAGCCGAGCGGTGGGAAGCTTCCTCGGCGGCCTGTTCGGGAGCCGGCCGCCGGCCCAGGCGAGCGGCCCAGCTCAGGCCGGCCCTCCCCAGGCCGGTCCATGGACGCGCTCACCGCAGGTCGCGGCAGCGCCGCCGGCGCAGCCTTACGGACAGCCCGGTTATGCGCCGCAGCCCGGCTACGGCCAACAGCCGATGGGTGGCGGGTTCATGGGCGGCGGCATGGGTGGCGCCGGCGGCGGGTTCCTGCGCTCGGCGGCGGCGACGGCGGCGGGTGTCGCGGGCGGCGCGCTGCTGTTCCAGGGCATCGAGTCGCTGTTCGGCAACCACTACGCCGGCGGTCTGATGAGCGGCGGCATGACGCCGGGTCTGGGTGAGAGCGTCGTCAACAATTACTACGGCAGCGATGCCGGCGCGCCGCGGTGGCGGCGATTGGAGCAGCGATGCCGGCGCAGCCGGTGGTGGCGGTGACTGGAGCAGCGATGCCGGCGCAACCGGTGGTGGCGGTGACTGGAGCAGCGATGCCGGCTCCGACCCGGGCCAGGACTTCAGCTCCGATCAGGACTGGGGCGGCGGCGGTGGCGACTGGAGCAGCAGCGACCCATCGTGCTGATTGCGTAATCGCATCCTAACCCTTCCCCATAATGGGGGATGGTGGGACCAAGCGGTCGCTGGAGCTACACTTCGACCTTCGCGCCGACGCGCTCGGTAATGAGCCGGTAATGCTCGATGCGCCGGTGTTTTTCGAAATTGAAGATTGTGCGCTTGATGTAATCGCCGAGCGCGAGATCGAGGGTTGTGGTGATTACTTCGTCGTCCTCGCCGAGCGCGCGGGCGGCGATCTCGCCGGTCGGCGCGATGATCGCCGAGCCGCCGATCAGGCCGAACCCATCCTCCTTACCGGCCTTAGCCGCGGCGAGCACCCAGGTGCCGTTCTGATAGGCGTTGGCCTGCATCGTCACGAGGTGGTGGAACATCCGCAGGTGCATCGGTTCGGGATGGTGGATGTTCTCGGTCGGCGTGTTGTAGCCGAGCGCGACGATCTCCACCCCTTGCAGGCCCATGACGCGGAACGTCTCCGGCCAGCGGCGGTCGTTGCAGATGCACATGCCGACGACAGCGTCGAAGGCGCGCCAGACCTTGAAGCCCTCGTTCCCGACCTCGAAATAGCGCTTTTCGAGATGCTGAAAGGGAGCCTCGGGCAAATGCTCGGAATGCCCCGGCAGGTGGATCTTGCGGTAGCGCCCGATGATCCGCCCGTCGGTCTCGACCAGGATCGAGGTGTTGTAATGACGCGGCGTGCCCTTCTCCTGCGTCAGCTCGGCATAGCCGAGATAGAAACCCACCCCGAGCTCGGCCGCGAGATCGAACAGCGGGCGGGTTTCAGTTCCCGGCATCTCGCGCTCGAAGAACCGGTCGATCTCCTTCTGGTCGGTCATCCAATAGCGCGGGAAGAAGGTCGTCAGCGCGAGTTCGGGAAACACCACAAACCTGGCGCCCGCAGCGTACGCCTCCCGCATCATCGCCATCAGCCGTCTGACGACGGCGCTGCGCGTGTCGGCGAGGTGGATCGGACCGAGCTGTGCGACAGACGCCTTCAATTTCCGGGCCATGCTGGTTCTCCTTACACGAGCGCGAGGCCGGTTTCGGCGACAAAGGCGAGCTCCGGAACCGGAGCGCCGAGGGGCTTGGCCGCCTCCGATAGAGCGCACGGGAGGAAAGCGCCGCTGCCCCGCGCGGCAGCAAGCTTGCCGTCCTCGATGACGGCGCGCCCGCGGCTGAGGACGCTAACCGGCCAGCCGCGCAGCCGGCGGCCCTCATAGGGCGTGTAGCCGACATTGTCGTGCAACATGCCGGCGGTCACCGTGGTTTCGAGCTCGGGGTCCCAGATCGCGATATCGGCGTCGCTGCCGACCGCGATCGTGCCTTTTTTCGGATAGAGCCCGTAAAGCTTCGCATGGTTGGTCGCGGTGAGCGCGACAAAGGCGTTGAGATCGAGGCGCCCTTTTCCGACCCCCTCGGAAAACAGCAATGGCAGCCGCAATTCTATTCCGGGTACGCCATTGGCGATTTCCTTGAAGGTGGTCTTGTCGCCGTTGGGAAGTTTGCCGGAAGCATCAAAGCGATAGGGCGCGTGGTCGGACGAAAACACCTGGAAGGTGCCGTTGCGCAAACCGGTCCATACCGCCTCCTGCGCCGCGTGGTCGCGCGGCGGCGGGCTGCAGCAGAATTTGGCGCCCTCCATTCCGGGCTTGGCGATGTCGTCGGCTGTCAGGAACAGGTATTGCGGGCAGGTTTCGCCGTAGATCTTGAGGCCCCTGGTCTGGGCGTTGCGGATGACCTCGATCGCCTCGCCCGCCGAGACGTGAACCAGCAGGATCGGCACGTCGAGCAGTTGCGATAGGGTAACGGCCCGGTTCGTCGCTTCGCCCTCGGCAAGGCGGGCATGGCTGACGGCGTGGTAACGCGGCGCTGCGAGACCGCGATCCAACAGGCGGCTGGTGAGCCATTTGATCATGTCGTGGTTCTCGGCATGAACCATGACGAGCGCGCCCTCCCGGCGCGCCACCGCCAGGATGTCGAGCATCTGCCCGTCGTCGAGCTGCAGCAAGTCATAGGTCATGTAGACCTTGAACGAGGTATACCCATCACGGATCAGCGCCGGCAATTCCTGGCCCAGCACCTGCTCGGTGGGGTCGGAGATGATCAGATGGAAAGCGTAGTCGATGACCGCCTTTGGGCCGGCCGCCTCGTGGTATTCCTCGACGACGCGGCGCAATGACTGGCCGCGATGCTGCGCGGCGAACGGGATCACTGTCGTCGTGCCGCCAAACGCCGCCGCAACGGTTGCGCTGTAGAAATCATCGGCGCAGACGACGCCCGCCGAGGAGCGCTGCTCGATATGGCAATGGCTGTCGATGCCCCCCGGCAATACAAACCGACCGGTTGCATCGATCTCCCCAGTGCCCGAACCGATATTCGAGCCGAGCGTCGCGACGATCCCGTCCTTGATACCGACATCGCAGACCGTGGTATCGGCCGCGGTTACTACGGTGCCGTTGCGGATCACCAGATCGTAGTCGCTCATCTCCTCACCCTCCTTGCAGCGATCTACAACGCCTCTTCTACCGGTGGCCGGTCAAGCGCTACTGTGGCGCATCGAAAGCACCGCAGGAAGGGATCGCCATGACCACAGCAACCGCCCATCGGCCGACCATCGCTGTGACCCGGCACGCCATATCGGCGGGCCACTATCTGGCGGCGACCGCAGGCTTCGACATTTTGCAGGCCGGCGGCAACGCGATCGATGCGGGCTGCGCTGCCGGGATCGCGCTCGGTGTCCTGCAGAGCGATCTCGTCGATGTCGCCGGGGTCGCGCCGATCATGATCTACCTCGCCGACAAAGAGGAGGTCGTGACGATCGCCGGTCTCGGCCCCTGGCCAAGGGCCCTCGACCCGCAGCTCTTTCAGCGCGAGCACGGCGGCAAAATCCCGAAGGGCGTGCTGCGAACCGTGGTGCCGGCCGCCCCCGACGCCTGGATCACGGCGCTCAGGCGCTATGGCACGATGAGCTTTGGCGAGGTCGCGGCAGCGGCGATCCGCCTGGCGCGGGACGGCTTTCCGATGTATCCGCTGATGGCCGCCAGCCTCAAGCGGCACGAGGCGGACCACCGCGCCTGGCCCTCGACGGCAGCCATCTTTCTACCGAAGGGACGGCCACCGGAAGCGGGCGACGTCTTCCGGCAAACCGATCTCGCCGCATCGTTGCAATACATGGCCGACGAGGAACGCGCCGCCGCGTCGCGCGGCCGCGAGGCGGGTCTCGAAGCGGCCCGCGATGCCTTCTATCGCGGCGACATCGCCCGCAAGATCGTCGCCTTTATGAAGCAGGAGGGCGGGCTCCTCTCAGCCGAAGATCTCGCCGAATATCGCTCGCCGGTCGGTCCGCCCGAGCGCCGCCGCTTTGGCGATCTCGAAGTCTTCACCTGCGGCGCATGGTGCCAAGGACCTGTTCTGCTCCAAACTCTGGCATTACTCGAGGGGACAGATCTTGCGGGTCTCGGGCAGAACAGCCCGGACTACATCCATTACTTGACGGAAGCGCTAAAGCTCGCCTTTGCCGATCGAGAGGCCTATTACGGCGACCCGGCCAAGGTCGAGGTGCCTCTGGCAACCTTAATCTCTGCGGAATACGCCGCCGAGCGCCGGAAACTCATCCGCGCCGACCGAGCTATGCCCGAGATGCCGCCCTCCGGGCGATCTCGGACGAGAAGGTGCCCGCTTCCGCGCGAGCCTCGGCGATCCCAACCCCGAGCCCGACACCTCCTATGTCTGCGTCGCCGACCGCTTCGGCAATCTGTTCTCGGCGACCCCGAGCGACGGCTCTTACGGCTCGCCGGTGGTGCCCGGGACCGGGCTCATCCCGTCGAACCGCGGGTCGCAGTCGCGCCCCGACCCGCGCCATCCCGCCGGGGTCGCGCCCGGCAAGCGGCCGCGCCTGACGCCAAACCCGGCGCTCGCGATAAAAGGGCGGGACCAATTCCTGCCCTTTGGCACGCCGGGCGGCGATGTGCAGAGCCAGGCGATGCTGCAGGTGCTGTTGAACCTATTCGTCTTCGGAAACGACGTGCAATCCGCGATCGAAGCGCCGCGTTTTGCGACCTACAGCTTTCCGTCGTCCTTCGCGCCCTTTGATTACTATCCCGGGCGGCTCGCCGTCGAAGGCCGCATTGCCGAGCCGGTCATTGCCGAATTGGCGCGGCGCGGGCACGAGATCCAGCGCTGGCCCGACTGGATCTGGAGCGCCGGCGCGGTCTGCGCGATCCTCGCCGACCGCCGCCGCGGCACCCTCGAAGCCGGCGCCGACCCGCGCCGCGCCGCCTACGCGCTCGGGTGGTAGCCGCCATTCGCTAGCGTTGTTGTTTATAATTTTCGTTAGAACATTTGTGCCTCTCCTTCGAGCCCTCCCCCTTGATGGGGGAGGGTTGGGAGGGGGTGAAGGTCCCTCCCGCGTAACTCGGCTATGAAGAAGCATCCCGTCGATGGCGCAGGCAGCCGAGCGCGCCGTTTGCGGCAGAACATGACCGAGGCGGAAAGCCGAGTCTGGCAAATACTGCGCTTGCATCAGATGAAGGGGTACAAGTTCCGCCGCCAAGTGCCGATCGGTCGCTACATTGTCGACTTTGTGTGTCACGAGGGGCGTTTGATCGTAGAAATCGACGGCGGCCAACACGACCCCTCGTCGTCGCGGGAGACCGAACGGACTCGGTTTTTGCAGAAAGAAGGCTATCGCGTTTTGCGGTTTTGGAACAACGAGGTCCTGGCCAATCTCGACGGCGTCCATCAGACGATCGCCGACGAGCTGGGCCGCATCACCCCCACCCAAACCCTCCCCCATCGAGGGGGAGGGTTTTCGTAGCAAAAAGCTAGCTCCAATCCGTCATCCGCTACTCGGTCGCCTTGCCGACCGCCGCGGCGTGCTCAAAGCCGGCGCCGACCCGCGCCGCGCCACCTACGCCATCGGCTGGGAAAGCCCCCGTTTATCGAGCCCTCTGTAATCAAATGAGGGTGCCCTCACCCACCAAGCCCTTCGGGCTCGGTCCCCCCTCTCCCGCGGTGCGGGAGAGGGTGCCGAGCGCAGCGAGGCGGGTGAGGGTTAGCGCGTGACGCTCCTCCGCCCCGCGAGCGGGGAGAGGGAGCCCGCGGGGCTTTACATCGCGGCCATGCGGGCGGTACGGCGCCGCGCCAGCGGCGTGGCGGGCTCCGGAGCCGGCGACGGTTGGATCTTCTTGGTCGAGCGTGGCAATGTCCAATCCCACTCGTCCGCGCCCATCTGGTAGTGGCGATTATTTTGCGATGGGTTGCGGTTGACCATGTGGCGGTTGTGGAGCGGGTGGGTAACGCTGCGGACCTCGTGCTCGATCGTGAACAGGTGCTTGCCGGTGTCGAGGCAGACAATGTCTTGCCAGCGATACTGGTACTGATCGCTCTCTTCGGTGATCAACCCGCGCTTTTCGAGCTCGTCATGCGGGCCCGAGAACTCCTGGGCATAGACCTGCAGGTGATGGCCGTCGAAATCCGGTATTTTCTGGTCGGTCTCGCGGAAGATCAGCTCCTGCTTGTGCCCGGCGCAGACATGGGCGGCGCGGCCTTCGCCGTTTTCCTTCACGCACGCCGGCGTGTAGAAGATCTCGCGATAGAAGCGCGCGATGCCGTCGGCGGTTCCTTCCGGCACGGCGAACTCGACATAGCCCATGCCGAGATTGATCGCGCCGAACCGCTCTTCATCCGGCTCGTAGAGGCGGAACTTGTTGCCCCACGGGCAGGTCGCCTCGACATAGGCGTTGTGCTGCTTGCAGTCGAACTTGGTGTCGGCGAGCTTTTTCTTGGCTTCGCCGAGACGCTCGCACAGTTCCTCGAGCGACGGGACGACGAGGCCGACATGGCCGCGCAACACGTTCGGGTCGCCGGTCGGCAGATGGAACTGGCTCTTGCCGACATTGACCCACATGTTGTTCGTGCCGGGGAACATGAAGGGGTCGCGGGTCAGGCCCAGCGCCGACAGATAAAACTCGGACGCCAGCCCTTGATTGTTGATCCTGAGATTGACGTGTTCGAGACCGACGAGGTTGCCGAGATCCTCGGCGGTGCGGTCGTAGAGTTGTTGTTGTGCTGCCATGAGGGCCCTCCAAAGTTGCCGATCAGCCGGTGCTGAGCGGCCGTGCCGTAGTTCGGCGGTAAACGCCCGCCATCAAAACAGTTTTTCGAACCTCTCGTCTACTGGAACCCGATAGCCGTTGGCTAAACTGTTGGTTTCGTTGGCCATGCCGACGATCGCCATCAATTCGCCGAGCATTTCCGGGGTCATGCCCTGCTTCTTCGCGGCGGCGCCGTGCGAGGCGATGCAATAGGCGCAGCCGTTGCTGGCGCTGACCGCGAGATAGATCAGCTCCTTGGTCAACGGATCGAGCGCGCCCGGCGCCATCACCTCCTTGATGCTCTCCCAGGTGCGCCGCAAGGTCGGCGGGTCGTTCGCCAGCGCCTTCCAGAAATTGTTGATCCAGTCGATGCCGCGCGTCGTCATGATGTCGTCGTAGACGGCGCGGACCTCGACGCTCGCCTCACCGTACTCGATCAGCCGCACCATCGTCACTTCTCTCCCGCGCCGGCGCTCCGCAGCTCGTCGCCGAGCCGCCCGGACAGAAACATGCCGAGCATACGAAAATCGCTGATCAGCGACCAGACCGGATGCCCGAAGGTCTCGGGCCGATTGTGCTCGAATTTGAAATGGCTGAACCACGCCAAAGCGTAGCCGGCGACCGGCGCGGCGAGCAGCCAGCGCCAATCGTGCTCGACCGCGGCGGCAGCGATCGCGGCCGTGGCCAATGAGGTGCCGAGATAGTGCAACCCGCGGGTGCGCGGGTCGGAATGCGCCGCGAGATAGCGTCGCCAGAACTCCGGGTAAGTCACGCCACGCAATCCTTGTAATGGAGCAGCCCGGCATCGTAAGTCAGCAGCCATATTCACACATATTGCTCGCGGAGTTTCGATATGGGTTTCAAGGTAGCGGTGGTCGGCGCGACCGGCAATGTCGGACGCGAAATTCTGACCACGCTCGCCGAGCGCGAGTTTCCCGCCGACGATGTCGTCGCACTGGCGTCGTCGCGCTCGATCGGACGCGAGGTTTCGTTCGGCGAGGACGACGTCCTCAAGGTCCAGGGCCTCGACACCTACGATTTCCGCGGCATCGATATCGTGCTTTCTTCGCCGGGCGCCAAGGTGTCGGAGGTGTTTGCGCCGCGCGCGGCAAAGGCGGGCGCCGTGGTGATCGACAACACCTCGCGGTTCCGGATGGAGCCGGACGTGCCGCTGGTCGTGCCGGAGGTCAATCCGCAGGCCATCGCGCAACACTCGAAGCGCGGCATCATCGCCAACCCGAACTGCTCGACGATCCAGATGGTCGTCGCATTGAAGCCGTTGCACGATCTCGCCCGGATCAAGCGGGTCGTCGTCGCGACCTACCAGTCGGTCTCCGGGGCGGGCCGCGCCTCGATGGACGAATTGTTCAACCAGACCCGCGCGATTTACGTCAATGACCCCCTGAAACCCGAGCACTTCACCAAGCAGATCGCGTTCAATGTCATTCCGCATTGCGACATCTTCATGGATGACGGCGCGACCAAGGAAGAATGGAAGATGGCGGTCGAGACCCGCAAGATCCTCGATCCCGACATCGCGGTCACCGCGACCTGCGTGCGGGTCCCGGTGTTCATCGGGCATGGCGAAGCGATCAACGTCGAATTCGAGCGGCCGCTCGAGCGAGGAGAAGGCGCGCGCCGCGCTGCGGCAAGGCGCCCGGCGTCACCGTCGTCGACCACCGCGCCGACGAAGGCTATGTGACCCCGGCCGAGGCGGCCGGCGAGGACGCGGTCTATGTCAGCCGCATCCGCCGCGACCCGACCGTGCCGCATGGGCTCAATCTGTGGGTCGTCGCCGACAATCTGCGCAAGGGCGCGGCGCTCAACGCCGTCCAGATCGCCGAGATCCTGGTCAAGCAGCATCTCGGCGGCCGGCGCGGCGCGCGCTCCAACGTCGAGCCGCTGCGCCGCACGACGGTATAGTGCTCGGGGATCGCCAGTCTATCCCCTCTCTCCCGCCCTGGGGGCGGAGAGGGCATGACCAGCGTCCGGGAATGCACTGCTGACCAGTCGGAACTGGCTCGCTTCGCGCCACCCGTCGCCGACCGCTTTCTCGGTATCCGCATCACGCCGCTGACCCGGCGGCGGCTCGACGCCTTTCGGCGCAACCGGCGCGGCTTCTGGTCGTTGTGGATCTTTCTCGCCCTGTTCCTCGTCACCTTGTTTGCCGAGTTCATCGCCAACGACCGGCCGATCGTCGTCCGCTACGAGGGCGCCTGGTACTTTCCGGTTTTCGTCGACTACCCCGAGACGACATTCGGCGGCGAATTTCCGACCCCGGCCGACTACCGCGACCCTGCGGTAGATAAGCTGATCTTGGAGAAGGGCTGGATGGTTTGGCCGCTGATCCCGTTCAGCTACGACACGATCAACTACAACCTGCCGAGCCCCGCGCCGTCGCCGCCGTCGAGCATCAATTGGCTCGGCACCGACGACCAGGGCCGCGACGTGCTGGCGCGGCTGATCTACGGCTTCCGCATCTCGGTGCTCTTCGGCCTCACCTTGACGGCGCTGTCTTCGGTAATCGGTGTCGCGGCCGGTGCGGTCCAGGGATATTTCGGCGGCCTCGTCGATCTCGGCTTCCAGCGCTTCATCGAGATCTGGTCGGGGCTGCCGGTCCTTTATCTGCTGATCATTATGGCGAGCTTTATCGAGCCCAATTTCTGGTGGCTCTTGGGCTTGATGCTGCTGTTCTCGTGGATGGGCCTCGTCGATGTCGTGCGCGCCGAGTTTCTGCGGGCGCGCAACTTCGATTATGTGCGGGCGGCGCGCGCGCTGGGCGTGTCCGACTTGACCATCATTCTGCGCCATGTCCTGCCCAATGCCACGGTTGCGACGATCACCTTTCTGCCCTTCATCCTCAACGGATCGATCACCACCCTCACTTCGCTCGACTTTCTCGGCTTCGGCCTGCCGCCGGGCTCGCCGTCGCTCGGCGAGTTGCTGGCGCAGGGCAAGTCCAATCTGCAGGCGCCCTGGCTCGGCCTGACGGCCTTTTTCGTGCTCGCATTGATGCTGAGCCTCCTGATCTTTGTCGGCGAGGCGGTGCGCGACGCCTTCGACCCGCGCAAGGTCGTGCTTTGAAAGACGGAAGCGGCGCCGCGCCGCTTCTCGAAATCCGCAATCTCAGCGTCACCTTCGCCGGCCGTGGCGGCGCGAACGCGGTCGAGGCGGTCAAGGGGGCTTCCTTCACCCTCGATCGCGGCGAGACTCTGGCATTGGTCGGCGAGAGCGGCTCGGGCAAGAGTGTGACGGCGCTGTCGATCCTTCAGCTGCTGCCTTATCCGATCGCGGCGCACGGGCCCGAAAGCAGCATCCGCTTCGACGGCGAGGAACTGGTCGGCGCCCCGCCGGAGCAGCTGCGCCGGGTACGCGGCAACCGGATCGCGATGGTCTTTCAGGAGCCGATGACCTCGCTGAACCCGCTGCACACTCTCGAGCGGCAGATCGCCGAGACTCTGCTGATCCATAAGCACATGACAGCCGCGGCGGCGCGCGAGCGGACGCTCGAGTTGTTGCGGCTGGTCGGTCTGCCCGATGCCGAGAACCGGCTCGGCGCCTATCCGCACCAGTTGTCGGGCGGCCAGCGGCAGCGCGTCATGATCGCGATGGCGATCGCCAACGAGCCCGATATTCTGATCGCCGACGAGCCGACGACCGCGCTCGACGTGACCATCCAGGCGCACATCCTGCAGCTCCTGAAGGACCTGCGCGACCGCTTCGGCATGGCACTGCTGCTGATCACCCACGATCTGACGATCGTCCGAAAGATGGCGGATCAGGTCTGCATCATGACGTCCGGGGAGATCGTCGAGGCCGGCCCGACCGCCGGGATCTTCGCCCACCCTCGCCATCCCTACACCCGCCGCCTGCTCGCCGCCGAGCCGAAGGGAAGGGCGGCGCCGGCCGATCCCGCAGCGCCTGAGCTGATCGAGGGACAGGACGTCAAGGTCTGGTTTCCGATCCGGCGCGGTGTGCTGCGCCGGGTGGGTGGATATGTCAAGGCGGTCGACGGCGTCTCACTCGCGGTCAGGCGCGGGACCACTCTGGGCGTCGTCGGCGAAAGCGGCTCCGGCAAGACCACGCTCGGTCTGGCATTGCTGCGGCTGACCGCGGCGCAAGGGCACATCCGTTTTGCGGAACGGGACATCGCGACGCTCGGGCAGCGCCAATTGCGGCCGCTGCGGCGCGAGATGCAGGTGGTCTTTCAGGACCCGTTCTCCAGCCTCTCGCCGCGGCTCTCGGTCGCGCAGATCGTCGAAGAGGGGCTCAAGGTGCACCGCCTGGCGGCCGACGCCGCCGAGCGCCGGCGGCTGATCGAGACCGCGCTCGTCGAAGTCGGGCTCGATCCCGAGGCGGCCGAGCGCTACCCGCACGAATTCTCCGGCGGCCAGCGCCAGCGCATCGCGATCGCCCGAGCCTTGGTCCTGAAGCCGCGCTTTGTCGTGCTCGACGAGCCGACCTCGGCGCTCGACATGTCGGTGCAGGCGCAGATCGTCGATCTGCTGCGCGAACTGCAGGCGCGCCACGGCCTCGCCTACCTGTTCATCAGCCACGACCTGCGGGTCGTGCGGGCTCTGGCGCACGAAATCCTCGTCATGAAGGACGGCAAGATCGTCGAGGCCGGCCCCACCGACCGCGTCATGACCGCCCCCGAGCACCCCTACACCCGAGCGCTGATGGCCGCCGCCTTCGACCTGGCGGCGTTACCGGCGTAAAATCGCTGAATGAAGGGAGCGGGAACGCTAGTCAACCGGCTCGCGGTCAGCCTAGCGCGGACGACGAGCACGGCTATCAAGCGCGTCAGCGGGTCTGCCATTTGGGCCAGCGCGAGGGTTAGCCGCGACCTCGGCCTCGGCCGGGAGGCCTCGGGCCTTTCTGCCGTCACCGGGAAGGATGCGGTCGCGGAGCGCCCGAAGCGAAGGCTTGCGTGGACGTCGCGTCTGCTGCTTGTCGCCGCCCTCGCCGTACCGTTGCTGCTCCTTACGATTGCCGCATGGCAGAACTTCCGGCTGGTCCAGCTCGAAGCCAAGCAACGAGTGACCATCGAGACCGGCCAGCTGCACGAACATGCGCTTAGTGCGATCGAGACCTATACGCTGATACTTGCGTGGATCGACGATCGCATCCGCGGCCTCGACTGGGACCGCATCGAGCATGACGCCGAGCTCCATCGGTTTCTCTCGAACCTCGAAACCTTGCCGCAGATCGGCGCGGTCCTCGTTGTCGACCCGCAGGGGCAGATGCGAGCGAGCGGGAGCCCGTTCCCGGCCGCGGCCGCCGACGTTTCCAATCGCGACGCCTTTGTCGCGCAACGGGCGCGCGATGCCGGCATTTTTATCGGTCGCGAACATCTGGACCAACTGACCCGCTTTTCCGATTTCGACATCAGCCGACGCCGATCGACGCCGGACGAAAGTTTCGACGGGGTCATCATCATTTCCGCCAACCCCGGTTACTTCGCTAATTTTTTCGGCACGATCTCTCGTGATGAAAATTTCTCGGCGCTCTTGCTGCGCGATGACGGCTCGGTTCTCGTGCGGTATCCGCCACTGCCTAGCCCGCGGGTCTTCTCTTCCGAAACGCCCGTCATGCGAGCGATCGCTGCCGAACCGGATCGCGGGTTGTTTTGGGGTAGAGGCGGGATCGACGGAATCGAGCGCCTTTTCGGATATCAGCGGATCGGCGAATACCCCCTATATGTCGCCTTCGGGATCCCGAGGCACGGAGTTCTGGCCCTGTGGCGAGCCAACCTTGTCGATTATCTGCTGTTTGCGGTCCCGGCATCGCTCGGGCTGTTCTGCATGACTTTGTTCGCGGTACGCCAGCTGCAGCAGCAAAGGGTGGCCACCTGGCGGTGGCGTGCCACCGCGCGGCGGCTAAACCGCGAAATGCATCGGCGGATACGCGCGGAGACCGACCTCCACCAGGCGCAAAAAATGGAGGCGCTGGGTCAGCTGACCGGCGGGGTGGCGCACGATTTCAACAATCTGCTGACGGTGTTGCAAGGCTGCCTCGAAATTCTGAGCGGCCGTCAGTGTGAGCAGACACTGCAGGCCAGGGTCGAGATGGCGCTCGCCACCGTCGAGCGCGGCGAAAGGCTGACGAGCCAGCTTCTCGCCTTTGCGCGGCGAAAGCCGCTTACGGTTGCGCGCCTCGACCTCAACGACATATTTCGGGGAATGGCGGAACTGATGGCTCGCACCGTCGGGGGCAGAGTTAGGGTGGAAACCGATCTTGCGCCCGATCTGTGGCCGGTTGATGCCGACGCCACGCAACTCGAGCTTGCCGTGATCAATCTCGCGATCAACTCTCGCGATGCGATGCCCGAGGGCGGGGTGCTGCGGGTGCGGACCTTCAAAACGACCCGGCCCGAAGGCGTGCCCGGCGAGGCCGGGGATTTTGTCGGTTTGGAGATCTCCGACACCGGCACCGGTATGCCTCCCGAAATACTGGCGCGGGCGTTCGAGCCGTTCTTTACGAGCAAGGGACCGGATAAAGGCACTGGTCTCGGCCTCAGCTTGGTCTATGGGTTTGCTCGCCAATCCGGAGGCTCCGCGTCGATCCGCAGCGAGGTCGGCCGTGGCACCACGGTGACCCTGCTGCTGCCGCGGGCCCGCGAGGCCGGTACCTCGGATGAACCGGGCGTGATAAGCTTGCCCTCAGACGCTTCAGCATGAAACTTTGCCGCCGAGCGGGATAGTCGGAGGAAACGAGATGCGCATCGTAATCGTCGGCCAGCAGGCTTTCGGCAAAGCCGTGTTGGAGGCCTTTTTTGCACGCGGGGACCAGGTAGCCGGCGTGTTTGCGGCGCCGGAGCGGGCGGGCGCCAGACCCGACCCGCTCGTCGTCGCGGCGCAAGAACGCGGGCTGACCGTCCATCGCCATGCCAAATACTCGAGCGATGAAGCAAAACAGGCGCTCGCCGAGCTCAACGCCGATCTCGGTGTGATGGCCTATGTCCTGCTGTTTGCGCCGCCGGAATTCTGCGCCATCCCGAAACACGGCATGATCCAGTTCCACCCCTCGCTGTTGCCATTGCATCGCGGGCCTTCGTCGATCCCATGGGCGATCATCCGCGGACGCAGCGAGACCGGATTATCGATCTTCCGCCCGACCCCGGGTCTCGACGAAGGTCCGGTGATCCTGCAAAAAAAGGTGCCGATCGGACCGGACGAGACTGCCGGCTCGCTGTATTTCGACAAGATTTTCCCGCTCGGAGTGGAAGCGCTGGTACAGGCCGCCGATCTGGTGGTCTCGGGTCGCGCGACCGAAACGACGCAGGACGAAAGCCGGGCGACTTATGAGGGCTGGGTGCGCGAGGCGGAATCCCATATCAACTGGGCGGCCCATGTTGACTTCGTCTATGACCTGATCCGCGGCTGCAACCCGGCGCCCGGCGCCTGGACCACCGCAGGAGAGCGCAAGCTCTATCTGTTCGACGCGCGCAAGATCATCGCCCCGACCTTTGGCGCGGTGCGCGGACGCAAGCTCGGCGAGATCGTCTCGGTCGGAGAGGCCGGCATGCGGATTCTCGCCCAGGGCGGCTTCGTGGAGGTGTCGCGGGTGCGTCTCGACGATGGAGCCAAGATCGCAGCGACCGACGCCGGCATCGCCGAGGGGACCGTGCTCGGCGGCTAACTCCGTCGGAATTCGTCGAGATGGCCATTCGGTCACCGATCCTCAACGTCATGGGAAACGCCGCGCTGAAGGCGGCGCGCGGCCTCATTCGCGATTTTGGCGAGGTCGAGCACCTCCAGGTCTCGGTCAAGGGTCCCGGCGAATTTGTCTCGACTGCCGATCTGAAGGCCGAGCGCACGCTCAAGGCCGAGCTGAAGAGGGCGCGCCCCGGCTACGCGATGCTGTTCGAGGAGAGCGGAGCGGAAGCAGGATCGGACCCGCGGCACCGCTGGATTGTCGATCCGCTGGACGGCACGACAAATTTTCTGCACGGCATCCCTCATTTCGCGATCTCGATCGGGCTGGAGCGCGACGGCGAAATCGTCGCCGGCGTGATCTACGAGCCCATTCGCGACGAGATGTATTGGGCGGAGAAAGGGGCGGGCGCCTACGTCAACGATCGCCGGCTGAGGGTCTCCGCCCGCCGTCAGCTCGGCGAGGCGGTCATCGGCACCGGCATGCCGTTTGGCGACCGTGCCGACCAGCAGGCTTACATGGCTACGCTCGCGGCGGTCATCGGCGCGACGAGCGGCGTCCGGCGCATGGGCTCGGCAGCGCTCGACCTCGCCTATGTCGCGGCCGGCCGCTATGAGGGGTTTTGGGAGTTCGCACTGTCGCCTTGGGACATCGCCGCCGGGCTCCTCCTCGTCCGCGAGGCCGGCGGATACGTCAGCGACATGGCCGGCGGTCACGACATGATGTCGAGCGGCGACATCCTGGCGGCGAATTCCCACCTGCACCTGCCGCTCGCCGCGCTGATCAAGGAGGCGATGCGCGCCGGCCGGGCGGCGTTTTGAATTCGTCCTCTGTAGTCTCCCTGTAGGATGGGTTGAGCTGAGCGAAACCCATGGTCAGGCGGCTTGCCCGGGCGTAGGCCGTGAACTCAACAAAGTACCGGTTTGCAATGCGCGAGGAATGGGTCCGCAAAGGGTCGGTGAAGGGACCTTCGCCGGAACGCGCGGCAACGACTAGGTAGCGCCGTAAGCAGTCGTCCGCCGTGCCAGGGCCAAACCATTACGGAACTCCGGCCTGACCCGCTGTAACCGGCGCCCGGTCCGTTTTCTGGTTGGACGATGGGCGGCGATGACCACCCTACAATGTAAGGCTATTCTCGTTGGCAACATCCTCGACCGTTTGTTCCGCTTTATCGGCCGATCGCCGCGTGCGGCGAATCTCGGTCGGCGGCCTGCCGTAGATTTCGGCAAAGACAGAGTTGAACCGTCGCAGGCTGCCGAAGCCTGCGCGCATCGCGATCTCCGTCATCGGGAGGGTTGTCTCGTCGAGGAGGCGTTTGGCTCGCTGCACGCGCGCGGTCCTCGCCACTGTTGAAGGACTAGCCTGAAGATGACGCGCGAATAGTCGCGTCAGTTGCCTTGACCCCATTCCGAGGCGCTGGGCCAGGCACTCCACAGTGGCTCCCTCCTGATCGAGTGCTCCCTCTTCGGCGATGAGCCGCAGCGCCCGCTCGACGGTCGCCCGGCTGCCGATCCAGGCACTGCAAAAGGGAGCAGTTTCCGGCCGGCAGCGCAGGCAAGGGCGGAAGCCGGCCGCCTCCGCGGCGGCGGCCGACGGGAAAAACGAAACGTTGGCCGACCGAGCGGGACGCACCGGACAGACCGGACGGCAGTAGATGCCCGTGGTGTGGACACCGGTATAGAACCGCCCGTCATAGGTCGGGTCTCGCGCCAGGCGCCCCCGATCGCATTCCGCAAAGTCGAGCGACATGCGCACGATAATACTCGCTGCCGCTCCTCTGCCAGACACTCTTTCGGGGATGGAGTCCGGTTTTGGCCAGCAACAGCGGCTTGGTTCCACTACATCTGATAGCGGGGCGCTAAGGACAGTGATCGGCCCGCCACGAGACGCCTTGGCCACCTAATTGTCAGCCGACTCGCGGGAGAGTTGAGATTGCAGCAGCATCGGAACATTGAAGTCGGCGGCGCGACGCTCGAATGCACCCTTTACGGGTCCGGCATTCCGGTGGTTTTGCTCGCGAATGCCGGCTGCAGCACCGGATATTTTGACGACCTGGCGCGCGTGCTCGCTGCCGGAGGGTTGCAGGCCATCGCCGTCAATATGCGCGGCGTCGGGGGAAGCCGCGGTTCGCTCGAAGACGCAACGGTGCACGATCTGGCGGCCGATGTAGCCGGCGTCATTGAAGTCCTGGATTGCGGCCCAGCGCACCTGGTCGGACATGCCTTCGGCAACCGGATCGCGCGCTGCCTGGCAGCCGACCGGCCGTTGCTGGTCCGCAGTGTGACCGTGCTTGCGGCGGGCGGTCTTATCGCCCCCCCAACGCCGCTCGGCACCGGCTTTCGCAATGCCACGGAGGTCAGGATGAACGGCAGCGATTGCGTCACCGCGCTGGGAGCGCGCTGGCTGTCGCCGGCGTCCGACCCGAAGATACTCGCGGGGGTCGAATGCTGGCCTGCGGTTCATGTCGCGCATCTCGCGACCAGTCGGAATGTGCCGCTCGAGGATTGGTGGGGCGCCGGAACCGCCCCGCTTCTCGTGATCCAAGGTCTCGATGACGAAGCGGCTCCGCCGGGCAATGGCCACGCGCTCCGCGAGCAACTGGGCGAGCGCGTTCGGCTCATCGACCTGCCTCGCGCCGGGCACTTTCTGTTGTTGGAGCAGCCCGAAGCCGTTACCCGCGCCGTCGCCGACTTTGTCGGCGCTCGCGCAGCCGCGTGGCTGACCACTTGTAGGCGATCAAGAGGGGTCGAAATGGCACACTATGACGAAGCCTTCGTAGACCGGTTTTTGGCGCCGTGGAACCGACACGATGTCGACGGCGCGTTGGCGCTGATGACCGACGATTGCGTCTGGGAAGTGACGAGAGGGCGTGAGCCGCACGGCACCATCTACGCAGGACAGGCCGCCGTCCGCTCGGCTATCTACATTTGAAGACCTAAGAAGCCAGGCGAGCGAGAGAGGAATCTCTGGCAGGCGCCTGATAGATCGGCCGCAGGGGGCACCCTATGGCTACAACATCTTTCGGGTTTCTCTGACCAGGAGTGCGCGCGATGGACGCCACGACGCAGCAGCAATACGCCGAGACGTTTCACGGTCTTCACAGGAAGGGGGATCCGCTCGTCCTGTTCAACGCCTGGGACGTCGCCACCGCCAAGGCCATCGCGAACACTTCTCCGGCCGTTGCGACCAGTAGCGCGGCGGTCGCGTCCGCGCTTGGATACGCCGACGGGGAAGATGTCCCGTTGGATATGGTGACAGGTCTGGTGTCGCGGATGACCGCGGCTGTGTCGGTTCCAGTATCAATCGATCTGGAGGCAGGATATGGCGACACGCCGGACGCCGCCGCGGAGTCGGTGACCGAGATTCTGAAGGCCGGCGCGATAGGGATCAATATCGAAGACGGGCTCTCCGGGGGAAAGCGGCAACTCGTCAGTCCCGATCAGCATGCAGCGAAGATCAAAGCAGTGCGAGAAACTGCGCAAAAACTCGGAATTCATCTGTTCATCAATGCGCGAACCGATCCGTTTCTGCTGAAATTCGGATCGCCGGATGAATGCCTCAATGAAGCGGCAAAGCGTGCAAAGGCTTATGCCGATGCCGGTGCTGACGGAATTTTTGTGCCCGGCCTCACCGACCTCGTGCTCATCGAGAAGTTCGCTCTACTCACGCCTTTGCCGGTCAACATCATGGTGACGCAAGGTGTTCCCGAAATCCCGGATCTCGCGCGCGTCGGTGTTCGGCGGGTGAGCCTTGGGCCGTGGCCCATGATGGCGGCGATGCGTGTCATTGAACAGGCCGCCGCCGCGGTCGCCGCCAGCAAGCAATACGGCACGTTTCTGCAACCGAAGGCCTGAGCACGTCCTGGGGAGAGAGCCAACATGAACCTGCCACAGACCGGCGGCTGCCAGTGCGGCAAAATCCGCTACGAGATCACCGAAATCCCCGCAGCTCGTCTAATCGCGGATGCGAAGGTCGGCAAAGGGGGCATGAGCGGAAGGCTCCGCTGACACGCCTCTTGTTCCGCTAGGCGCCGGAAGCAGACATTTATGGGAGCCCGACCGAGCTATTGGTTATGCCCTTAACCGGACCGATGCGACCGAGATTGCCATCGCTGACCCCATGCTTATCCGGTTTTCACACCGGATAAGCATGGCTGACCCTATCGTCCAGGGAGCGACCAGGCAGCGCTACCGCGGCCAGCGCCCATTAGCCGGGTGCAACCACGAAGCCCGCGCGCGGAAAATGCACACACACCTCTCCGACAACGGGATCGCTACGTTTGATGACGATCTCATGGACGGCCGAGGCGACTAATTCGCCGGAGACCGGATCGCGTCCGGTATCGTCTGGAGTGACGGTAACCCTCTGGCCGGGCTTCCGGCTAATAGGGTCGTGCGGATCGGCGGTTGCGCTGGCGACTGAGGTGGTGGCCCTGGCTATGGCAAGCGCTTCCTGCGACGCCATTTTGCTTCGCCTACCATGACCGATGGCGGCGACGCAGTCGGCCCAGGCCGACAGTCTCGGAAAGCCATCGAGCGGCGCCGCTGCCGGTCCAAAATTCTGTATCAAAAACCAGATGGGATGATAGGCGGCAAGATCGGCGAGGCCGGCGGCGGTGCCCTGCAAGAACGGGCGGCTGTCGGCCAGCGTCTGATCCAGCCAATCCAAATGCGCGCGCAGTTGATCGAGGAGATGCGGCACGGCCGCCATCATTGCCACGGGATCGATATTGCGGCCGGAGAATTTGGTACGGTCTTCGAGAAACCCTTCGGGCAATACCTCAGGCTTCTTTGCGAAGGCGATGCTGACAGCGGGGCTGAACATCGTCTTCTCCGCCCACCAAGCAAGCGCATCGGCCGTGCCGCGACCAGCGGGATAAAAACTCGGACTGGGATGTCGGCGCTCGAGTTCGCGCATGATCAACTGGCTGTCGCAATAGATATCCGCTCCGATCTGCAACACCGGCGTCTTGCGATAGCCTCCGGTTAGCGCCGTCAGGTCAGGCTTCGGCATGATGATGGGGATCTCAACCGATGCCCACGCGAGACCCTTGAGCCCAAGGCCGAGCCGAACTTTCTCCGAATAGGGAGACGTGCCGTAATGGTGCAAGATAATGTCGGTCATAGGGAGCCTCGTCTTGGGGATGGTGCGTTGCCGGTGCCCGCTAACATCGATTTTCCGACTTTCAGGCGGCCTTCGGAGTCCGTCTCGCCGCTTCTTTTCCGAAAGCGGCGCCTTCGTGTGTCAGCAGCCAATGTTTGCGGTCGATGCCGCCGCCGTAGCCGGCAAGGCTGGCATCTGCGCCGATGACCCGGTGGCAAGGAACCACGATGGCAACGGGGTTCGCACCATTGGCAAGGCCGACGGCACGAAACGATTTCGGGCGTCCCAGCTCTCGCGCCAACCCTCCATAACTGAGCGTCGTCCCGGGTCGGATCTTTCGCAGAGCCGTCCAAACTTCCCGCTGAAAGGAAGTGCCAGCGGTGGCGACAGAAACGGCATCGATCGCAGTTAAATCACCCGCAAAATAACCCGCCAACGCCTGTCGGATTGCCGAGGGCGCCGTGCGGCTCTTTGCGACAAAATCAACGCCGTCCTTTCCATAATGCAGCCTCAGGAGATCTCGCATGCGTGCTTCGAAGTCATGAAAATCGAGAGCTCGCAAACGCTCTTCGGGATCGTGAATAAGAAGCATCGTTCCGATCGGGCTTTCGAGCTGGTCGATAAACAACGTTCGAGGTAGCGTCGGGCTGGGCATCGACCTCATCCTTTGAGTTAGCATGGGTGTTCGCCTGTGGCGCCTCAGCATCGGCTGTCCAAAGGTGCTGCGCCGCATAGGCTCTCCACGGCCGCCAAACCTCGGCTCTGGCAAGCACGTCACTAGCGCTGGGCCGGCCGCCGGCCGATGGTGTTAGGGCCCGCATCAGACCGATATCGGCCGCGGGAAAGGCATCCGGCTCGCGTAAGACACGCATCGCGATGTATTGCGCCGTCCACTCGCCGATGCCGCGCAGCGAGCGCAGCTTGGTGATCGCGCTCTCCAGCGTTTGGGTCGGGTTAAAGAGGCTCGGATCGACGGCAGCAGCACCGGCTAGGGACGACAATGCTTTCGCGCGAGCCGCCGGCATTCCGAGCGGCCGCAGATCTCTTTGCGCCATTCTCTCGGGCGCCGGGAATGTATGGGTTAGGCGACCGTCATAGTTCGGAGGCAACGGCTCGCCGTGGGTGGCAACCAGTTTCGCGGCGAGCTTTAAGGCTGCTGTGACGGTTATCTGTTGGCCAAGCATGGCACGAACAGCCATTTCGAAGCCGTCCCAAGCCCCTGGCACCCGCAGCCCCGGACGCTGGGCGACCAAAGGCGCAAGCAGCGGGTCTCGCGCGAGGTCTTCACCAATAGCCAGAGGGTCCGCACTGAGGTCGAAAATGCGTCGGACGCGTCGAACGATGGTCGCAAGTGACGCGATGCGAGGAAAGCGGATCGTCACGCGCAGGCCGCGCCCGCTTCCGTCCGGTTCGACGCTGATAACGCCTTGAGCGCCATCTAATGCGATGGAGCGGTGATAACGTCCATTTCTGTCAACCGCTTCGATACCCTTGATCGCTCTGGCGGTAAGAAAGCCGAGCATGGCATCCCAATCGTAGGGAGGCGCATACGGCAACATCAGCGTAATGCCCTCTGCGCCCGCCTGCTCGTTGTCGACTAGCCTCGATCGGCGTAGCTCACGAGGCGATCGCCGATAAAGCGTGTGGAACGTCGCGTTGAAGCGCCGGATACTACTGAACCCCGAGGCCAAAGCGACTTCCGTCATCGGCATCGTCGTCTCGACGATCAGTTGCTTTGCAAAGAGCACGCGACGTGTCTGAGCAACAGCGATAGGCGATGCCCCAAGGTGTTGCCTGAACAGCCGGCGCAGCTGACGCTCGCCAACTCCAAGCCGTTCCGCCAGCGCATCGACCGCCTTACCATCAAGAGCGCCCTCCGCGATCAGCGCCAAGGCGCGCGAAACGGTGTTCGATGTGCCTCGCCAGGCGGCCAAATCTGGGGAACTTTCGGGGCGGCACCGAAGACAAGGCCGGAATCCAGCCTCCTGCGCTGCGCTCGCCGTGGGATAGAACGTAACGTTCTCCCGTTTTGGCGTTCGCGCCGCACAGATGGGTCGACAATAGACCCCCGTGGTGCGGACGGCGATAAACATGCGCCCGTCGAATCGCGCATCGCGGGTGGAAAGAGCTCGGTAGCAGGCTTCGTGATCCAATTCCATTGGATGAGTATCTCCCAACGCGCCGCCACCAGTCTGGCCATTTCCGGACATCATCATCCGAATTTCGCCGTTTTCGGACATGGTCGTCGCTAGCGGGGCTCGATCGCCGACGCTTTCCTACGCCCGGCCGTTTCCCGCCCCGCAGGCAACGACTGCTTAGGGGCATGAAGAGCGGTTCCCGCCGCGAAGGCTGAGCGGCCGTTGTGGGGTCGAAGGCGGACGGTGGCAGTCGATGTTGATGAGTAGGCGACGTAGGCTTTTGGGTCAGGTTCTTAGGCGGGGGTTCATGCTGATACGGGAAGGCGAGCGCCTCCAAGCGGGCGCTCACGCCCGTGTGAGGGAGTTGGCGACGATGACGACGGCGGAGCCAGAGACGGGACCGGTTTTTCGGCATACGCCCCTAAGTGGCTTCCTTCGAGCATACACGGCTCAGCACGAGAGAGGTCGCCACGATTAAGTCGATCACGCGGGCGCGCTGATCTGTGGGCAGACAAAGTCCAAGCCTTCTCCCGTTTTGTATTGCCTTATTTACACGGAGATTTGTTGACAATATGGCAATAACCTGCTAGGGTCGGCGGTTGCCAGTGAGTCGGGAGTTATCGTCGTGAGCATGGCCAATTATCGCGGTGTTAGCGGTCTCGTCGCGTTCCGCCCACGATGCTTCCATCTGTCCCGTGGCCGCGAAGGGTAGGAACGGAGAATCGAGCCTGATCTGGACCTGATAAATCAGTTGGAACAGGTGACACGTTGGTCTTGGAAAGACCGGTCCGGCGTTTTGCCAGGATTTCGGGAATATGGATCACCGGGCGGTAGTGATCTCGTATTTCCTAATTTGCCAATTATTAGTTTCGCTGATATTTCGCTGCAAAAAACAGCGAAAACAGCTAGGAGCGGCCGAGGGCGACCTGTTTGCGAAAGGACATTTCAGCATGCTGCCGGCCCCCACCCGGCGGTTCCACTGCCGACCCGTTCCCCTGCCAAATTCGGTGAGACTGATCGCGGAAATCTGGCTTGCTGCCCAGATTTCAAAGTGAGTCACTACCTTCTTGGAGATTTCGTTGTTGCGCCGGTGCCCGATGCGCTACCCTCGCTGATTGTTCGGCGCGGAGATGCAACCCGCGCGCCGCTGCGGCGGCTTCTCAGAGTAACAGTGAACGTCAGAGCGATTCTTAGTGGCGGCGAATTGACAGGATGAGCCAATCACGCCGTTTCTTGATTCGGATGGTCCTGTTCCTGGTGCTGGTGGCTGGATTGGCAGCATTGCTGGGACGCCCTCTGGTCAACGCGTTCATGGGCAATCCCGCAGTCAATGGCGTCATTCTCGGCATTCTGATCGCCGGCATCGTTTATATTTTCCGCCAAGTGCTGTCGCTCGATCCCGAACTCCGATGGATCGAGGGCTTTCGCAACCACGAAGCCGGTGGTGGCGATTCGGCTGCGGGTGAGCCGGCGCCAAGGCTGCTCGGGTCGATGGCCCGGATGCTGGAGGCGCAACAGGGCCGGCGCGTCAGTTTGTCGGCGACCTCGTTGCAGGCCTTGCTCGACGGGATCGCGTCGCGGCTCAACGAAACGCGCGAGACCTCGCGCTACCTGATCGGCGTGCTGATCTTTCTCGGTCTCCTCGGAACCTTTTACGGGCTCCTCGAGACGGTACGCTCGGTCGGCGACGTGATCGGAGCGCTGAACATCGGAGCCAGCGACGTCGCTCGCGCGTTCGCCGATCTCAAATCCGGTTTGGAGTTGCCGCTTCATGGCATGGGAACGGCGTTCAGCGCATCCTTGTTCGGGCTCGCCGGCAGCCTCGTCCTGGGCTTTCTCGACCTGCAAGCGGGCCAGGCGCAGAACCGGTTCTACAACGAGCTCGAAGAGTTGCTGTCGGCGTATACGCGGCTTTCCGGCGGCCCGTTGAGCGACGCGGGAGACGGATCGGTGCCGGCCTATATTCAGGCGTTACTTGAGCAGACTGCCGACAGCCTCGAAAACCTCCAGCGCATCATCGCTCGCGGCGAGGAGAGCCGGATCGGCGCCAATGCCACGCTCGCCAGCCTGACCGATCGTCTCGGCGTTCTCGGGGAACAGATGAAGGCCGGCCAGATGCTGATGGTGCGGCTCGCCGAAAATCAGTTGGAGCTGAGGCCGTCCCTTGCCCGACTTGCGGAGGCGGTCGAGAACTCGCTCGGTCATGACGACGTGCTGCGCAACCATCTGCGCAACATCGAAGCTTATGTCGCGCGGCTCAGCGAAGATGTCGTCCAAGGCCGGGAGCAAAGCGTGCAAGACCTGCGCGGCGATATCCGCATTGTCGCCCGCACAATCGCCGCCCTGGCAGAAGAAGCCCGGCGCTGACCGCACTCGTTATCCGCGCGTGGCAATAACACCACGCGGCTCCCGCCGCTCCAGCATCGACATCTGGCCAGGGTTCGTCGACGCCCTGGCGCAGTTGCTGATGGTGATCATCTTCATCCTGCTGGTGTTCACCGCCGGCCAATTCTATCTCGGGGTCGCATTGTCCGGCCGCGACCAGGCATTGCAGAAACTCCAGCAGCAGGTAGATGAGCTTGCGAGCCTGCTGGCCGTCGAACGGCGTTCCAACGACGAGCTGCGTAGCGGCACGCTCGAGCTGTCCACGCAGCTGAAGAGCGCCGTCGCCGAACGCGATCAGCTGAGCGGCAAACTGCGCGACGCCGACGCGATCGTCAGCGCCGACAAGGAGAAGGTCGAGCTGCAGCTGCGCGAGATCGAGAGCCTGCGACGCGACCTCGAAGCTCTGAAAACCGTCAGGGCCGATCTCGAAGCCAAGGTCGCCGCCCTTGCACAACAGCAGCAAACCGCCGCAGCCGTGCGCGACCGCTCGAAAGAGCTCGAAGCCCAGCTCGCCTCCGAGCAGGAAAAGACCTCGCTCGCGCAAAAGGAGATCGATGCCCGGGACGTCCGGCTGCGCGAGCTCGGCAGCCGTGCTGCGGGATCCGAGCAGGCGCTGAGCGCGGAGAAAGAAATCAGCCGGAAGGCGCTCACCCGGGTCGACGAGTTGAATGCCCAGATCGCTACGTTGCGCGACCAGCTCTCCCGCATCGCGGCAGCCCTCGATGTTTCCGAAGCCAAGGTCAAGGACCAGCAAGGGCAGATCGTCGAGCTTGGCAAGCGCCTCAATCTGGCGCTCGTCAACAAAGTCGAGGAGCTCGCCCGCTATCGTTCGGAGTTCTTCGGCCGATTGCGCGAGATCCTCGGTGATCGGGCGGATATCCGGATTGTCGGAGACCGCTTCGTGTTCCAGTCGGAGGTGCTGTTCGCACCGGGGAGTGCCGAGCTCGGCGATGATGCAAAGAAACAGCTCGCGCCGGTGATCGGAGCGCTGAAGGAGATCGCGGCCAAAATCCCGCCGGACATCAACTGGATATTGCGCGTGGACGGGCATACCGACCACCGCCCGATCAGCAGTTCCCAGTTTCCGTCCAATTGGGAATTGTCGACCGCCCGCGCGATATCCGTGGTGCGCTTCGCCATAGATGAAGGAGTCCCCGCGACCCGGCTCGCTGCGGCCGGTTTCGCCGATCAGCAGCCTCTCGACCCGCGCAACACGGAGGACGCCTATCGCCGCAATCGGCGCATCGAGCTCAAGCTGACCGAGCGGTAAACCGGGGATCTCAGCTCTCCGTAACCGCTTCCTCGAATGCCGCCAATGTCGCTTCGATCGCCTCGCGCGGCAGATCGCGGGTGATGAAGACCATGCGCGTGCGATGGTCCTCGCTCGGCCATTCGGGCAGCAGCACCGGCGGATGGAACAGGTGCTGTACACCATGGAGCACGACGGGCTGATCGGGCCGGTCGGCAAGCGCCACGATCGCCTTCAGCCGCAACAGATCGTCACCCCGCATCCCCGCCAGCCCGTCGAGCCAGGCCGACAATGCGGCCCAGGAGATCGGCCGCTCGCGGGTGATGCAGAACGCGCGGATGCGGTCGTCATGGCGGTTTACATCGGGGTGCTCATGCGCACGGCTGCTCTCGAACGCCTCGTCGCGGAGCCAGCGCCGCACATCGACGCTCTTCGTGGCCGGGTCGTAGAAGCCGATGTTGAAGAGGCGCGGCGGATCGACGGCGCCTTGCGCGACAGACACGGTCGTGGCGCTCGGGTTCAGCCTCTTCAGACGCGCTTCGATCTCCTCCCGGGCAGCCGAGTCGGCGAGGTCGGTCTTGGTCAGCAACAGCCGGTCGGCGACCGCGGCCTGCTTTACCGCCTCGGGCTGCTTATCCAGGGTGGCGGTGCCGTTGACCGCATCGACTGTCGTTACGACGCCGTCCAGCATATAGCGCGCGGCAACGATCGGGTCGGTCATCAAGGTGTGTAGGATCGGCGCCGGATCGGCGAGGCCGGTGGTCTCGATCGCGACGCGAGTGAAATACGGCACCTTGCCCTTGACCCGGTCGACAAACAGATTGGTCAAAGTGTCGACGATGTCGCCGCGCACGGTGCAGCATAGGCACCCGCTGTTGAGCAACACGACATCCTCGCTCGACCGCTCGACCAAAAGATGGTCGAGGCCGATCTCGCCGAACTCGTTGACGATGACCGCGGTCGCCAACATGTCGGGCTGCTTCAGTACGTGATTGAGCACCGTCGTCTTGCCGCTGCCGAGAAACCCGGTCAGCAAGGTGACCGGGATCAGCGAGGATTGTTCGGGCGCGGTCATCGAGGCTGCTCATTCGCAATGGCCGACGGGTGATATGACATAAGCAAGACATGCTCAAGAAGTGACCGCGTCACACCGTGCCCGGACGGAAATACGGTCGAAATCGGCGACTACCCTGACATTGGGAAAATAGCCGGCTGCTTCCGTCAGGATCTCCTCCGGGCGGTAGCGCCCCGAGATGTGGGTGAGGAGCAATTCGTTGACCTCGGCGTCGTGCGCCAGTCGCGCCGCGGCAGCGGCGGTCAAATGTCCCCGCGCCCGGGCGAGCGCCTCGTCCCGTTCGAGAAACGTTGCTTCGATCACCAGCGTATCGGCACCGCGGACCGGCTCGATCAGGCCGGCGATCTCCTCGGTGTCGCCGACGATGGCGAGCGCAGCGCCGGGAACGGCGGCGCCATGCACCATTTCGGGCGCAATATGGCGTCCGTCGGCAAGCACGACCGGGTGGCCTTGCGCGAGCAAAGCGCGCTCCGGCCCCGCCGGTACGCCAAGCGTATCGAGGCGCTCGGATATAAGAGGGTGCCGGAGTTCGTCCTGGAACCGATACCCGAGGCTCTCGGTCCCGCGATGCGCCACCGCGAAGGCGTCCAGGCGCCAACCCTGCCGCACCAGAACAGGCCCGGGCGAGACCGCGCGCAGCCGATAACCGCCCTCGCGCTCCGGCCCGATCGTATCGGCGAGGTAGCGCCTGACGAATGTCAGCGTCTCGTCGCTGCCGATGATCTCGATCGTCCCGTCCACCTGATAGAGAGCGAAGGTGGCGAGGAGGCCCGCGAGCCCCAGCACGTGATCGAGATGGGCATGCGTCAAGAGCACGTGGGCCAAGCCGCGAAATCCAACCCCAGCGCGCATCAGCTGCCGTTGGGCGCCTTCGCCGCAATCGATCAAAAACCGGCTCGGGCCCCTGGTGACGAACAGCGCCGGCAAGCCCCGTTTGGCGGACGGCACCGCCGCAGCAGTACCGAGAAAGACGAGATCGAACACCGGCCCGGCCAAATTCTGCGCGCGGCGACCAAAGCTAACCTAGCACTGTCCCCGTCGGGGAGGAGATGTGCCGGCGACACCTATAATTCATTCGAATGTGCATCTCGGGGCTCCGGGGGGAAATGGCGATGTATCGGTTTGTGTATTGGAGCGGGGTTACCTTGCTCGTGGTGTGGAGTGTATTTTCCGCCGTCAGCGCGCTGAACGGCCTTTGACCTCGGCCGATTCGGGAAACAGCTGTCGCGTCCATCCCATCACCCGGTAGCCCAAAAGGCCCGCCCACTCCTTGCCGGCGAGGGTGGCGGCGCTGAGCCCGTCGAGAAGGTTGAAATTGGCGCCCAGACCCGCCCGTGGATCGATCCTGTAATCGACCGGATAAGGGATCACCGGCCACCCCACCGCATCGAACGAGGCGATCGACCGGGGCATGTGGTACGCCGAGGTGATTAGGATCCAGGTAGCACCGGGCGGCGGCCGAATCAGCTCTTTGGCGTAGACCGCGTTTTCGTGGGTACTGCGCGAGCGCTCCTCCAGGATGACGCGCTCGGGAGCAATCCCCTCCTCGACGACAAAGCCGAGGGTAGCCCGCGACTCGGCCAACCCGACCGGGACAAACCCGCCTTCCCCCCCGATCAACGCCAGCTTGGCCCCGGGATATCGCCGGGCCAACGCGATCCCGGCGAGCACCCGCGCCACCGCGCTGCCGAACACGGTCTCGCCGTAGGAGAGCGACAGCGCCGGGTCGACAGCGCCCCCTAGCACGAGGACGCCGTCGATTTTAACCGGCAGCACGGCCGGCCGCGGCAGCCGCATTTCCAAGGTCAGCAGCATTGCCGGGCCGATCGGCGCCACCGCGAGCAGCGCAAAACCCAAGGCCGCGAGACCGACCAGCATTCGGCCGCGCCGGCCGCGAGAGAGCAGGAAGAGAAGGACGCCGGCCAGCAGGCACAGCAACAGCAGATTGCCCGGCTGCACCACCGCCCATACGAGCTTGCCTGAAAGGAACATCTGTTACGACACTCGACCGCCTCTCACCCGACCCTCGCCCCCTCCGCGACCCTCCCCCGCTCGCGGGGGAGAGAAGGGTGGGGGCAAGCGGGAGAGGATGGCCACCTAGCGGGAGGGTGAGAGGCCACTCGGCCGATCCTACGGTGGGTGCCTGCCCGAGGAAATCCCGCATGAAAAACCGGCGCCGCGGGCCTATGATGCGGATTGCGGCAGACCAACCAGCGGGTAGCGGGATGAGCGACATCCACCATTACATCGAAGGCAAGCACGCCGAGGGGGCTAGTGGGCGCTGGGGCGACGTTTACAACCCGGCGACCGGCGAAAAGAGCGGTCGCGTCGCCTTTGCCGGTGCCGGCGAGGTGGACCAGGCGGTGCGGGCCGCCGCGGCGGCTTTTCCAGCCTGGGCGGCAACGCCGCCACTCACCCGCGCCCGCATTCTGTTCAGATTTCGCGAATTGCTCGACCGCGAAGCCGGCGCCCTGGCTCGCCTCATTACCGACGAGCACGGCAAGGTCCTCTCCGACGCCGCCGGCGAGGTGACACGCGGCACCGAGGTCGTCGAGTTTGCCTGCGGCATCCCGCATCTCCTCAAAGGCGACTTCACCGAGCAGGTTGGGCGCGGCATCGACAGCTGGTCGCTGCGCCAGCCGCTCGGCGTCTGCGCCGGGATCACCCCGTTCAACTTTCCGGCCATGGTGCCGATGTGGATGTTCCCGGTGGCGCTGGCCTGCGGCAACACCTTTGTGCTGAAGCCGTCGGAGCGCGACCCGTCGGCCGGTTTCCGCATCGCCGAATTGCTGACCGAGGCCGGCCTGCCGCCAGGCGTCTTCAATGTCGTCAACGGCGACAAGGAAGCGGTCGACGCGTTGCTGCATCATCCGGACGTCGCCGCCGTCAGCTTTGTCGGCTCGACGGCGATTGCCCAGTACATCTACGCGACCGCGGCGCAGAGCGGCAAGCGCGTACAGGCATTGGGCGGCGCCAAGAACCACATGGTCGTGATGCCGGACGCCGATCTCGACCAGGCGACCGACGCGCTGATGGGCGCCGCCTACGGCTCGGCCGGCGAGCGCTGCATGGCGGTGTCGGTCGCCGTCGCGGTCGGCGGCGCCGGCGACAAGCTGATGGACAAGCTGGTGCCGCGGGTGCGCTCGCTCAAAGTCGGGCCCGGCACCGACCCCGAGGCGGAAATGGGTCCGCTCGTCACCGGCCAGCATCTCGCCAAGGTGCGCTCCTATGTCGATCTCGGCGTCGAGGAAGGGGCCAAACTCGTTGTCGACGGCCGCGGGCTCAAATTGCAGGGTTACGAGGACGGCTTTTTCCTCGGCGGCTGCCTCTTCGACGAGGTCAAGCCCGAGATGCGTATCTACAAGGAGGAGATCTTCGGGCCGGTTTTGTCGGTCGTGCGCACCCCCGATTTCGACACGGCGACCAAGCTCGTCAACGACCACGAATACGGCAACGGCGTCGCGATCTTCACCCGCGACGGCGACGCCGCGCGCGAATTCGCCAACCGCATCCAGATCGGCATGGTCGGCGTCAACGTGCCGATCCCGGTGCCGATGGCCTTCCACAGCTTCGGCGGCTGGAAGCGCTCCCTCTTCGGCGACATGGCGGTGTACGGCATGGAAGGCGTGCGCTTCTACACCCGCCTCAAGACCGTGACCGCCCGCTGGCCCACCGGCATCCGCGCCGGTGCCGAATATGTGATGCCGACGATGCGCTAGCGGGCGCTGGTCAGCGCGATACACGTTTGCGGCTGTCCATGAAGGCGCGCAGCACGTTGTTGATCCGGGTCTGATAGCCGCGACCGGCTTGCCGGAACCAGTCGAGCACATCCTCGTCGATCCGGATGTGGATGTCGCGTTTCCGGGGCGGCATGCCCTCGACGGCCTGCGCCCAGTCGATGGGTTCGTGAACGTCATCAGGATCGGCGGCGATGCTCGCTTCGAGTTCCGCCTCCGTCATGGCTTTTACAGCGGCCCAGTCGGTCCGGCTCTCGCCTCGCGCCAGCATCGCGCTGATTTCCCTAGCCGTATAGTGCGCGATATCGCCTTTTTTCTTCATTTCGAGCTTTCCTCATCGTGATGATGCGAACGGCCTCACCCCGCCGCGTCCAAACGACCGCGATCATTTCGCCGTTAAGTTCGCCGATGCTGACCCAGCGTTGCTCGCCGCTTCTCGGAGAAGGAGCCGTGCAGATTGGGCGGCCGTCAAACAACCGGCTACCCTCGAGAAAATCGAGCCGGCGGGCATCCAGGACCGCGAGCCGCTTGGCTTCCGACCATTCAAACTCCATCCAGACATATGTACACTAATGTGGGTGAAGGCCAGATCCGTTCCACCGCCGAATACCGGCCTACAAGGAGGAGATCTTCGGGCCGGTGCTTTCGGTCGTGCGCACCCCCGATTTCGACAGCGCGGCAAAACTCGTCAACGACCACGAATACGGCAACGGCGTCGCTATCTTCACCCGCGACGGCGATGCTGCGCGCGAATTCGCCAACCGCATCCAGATCGGCATGGTCGGCGTCAACGTGCCGATCCCGGTGCCGATGGCCTTCCACAGCTTCGGCGGGTGGAAGCGTTCCTTGTTCGGCGACATGGCGGTGCACGGCATGGAAGGCGTGCGCTTCTACACCCGCCTCAAAACCGTCACCGCCCGCTGGCCCACCGGCATCCGCGCCGGCGCCGAATACGTCATGCCGACTATGCGGTGAAGGTCCAGGCGACCCGCCGGCCGGAGGCAACCGGCCGTTGAGCGCGCTGACCTGATCGACCTGTTTTATCAGAAGAAGAACAGGCCGGATTCCCGGAATGAGTGCAGCTAGCTCGGCATCCGCCTCCCCAAAACTTTCAGGTCTCGCCGTCACGTTGCGCCGCACCCCACTTCCGGTTCACCTGCAACGTACCATGCGATCATGGCAATCTCAGGGGTGCCTCTCCTTGACTGGTGCGGGCAATTGGCTTTCAACGCGGCTGACGCGGTTGCATTTTTCGGTAAAGCGCGCCGCCAATTGCCGACGCGCACGCGACATCACCCGCGATCGGGGCGCCCTGGCGCACGATGACCGCATCGACGCGGTAGCCGGCGCCGTGGCGCACTTCCAGCGGGGCAATGATGATGGATGTCGACCAGGCGGCCAAGGCCATGAAGGATGCGAAGATCGAGGCCGAGATCGAGGACTTCCTCGAAGGCTTCAATCAGCCCACCTACCGCGGCATGCGGGTCAATGGGGTCCGGGTGGCAACCTGGAGCAGCCAAAGGGGCATGAGTGGGCTGTAGAGGCTAACCAATCGCAGCATCTCGCGTGACAAGGACTTTTTAATAAGCAGCACGCAAGTTTGCCCGCATCTCAATCGCCAGACGGAGTGGAAGATGGCAAAACCTAATGAGGCGGCTGTCCTGGAGCGAGCCAAGAAGCTCTGCAAAGAGGATGGTTTTTTAGAGTTTAAGATGCCGCTACCGAAATACTCCAAGGTTGTGCTTCGACAAGTCTTAGAACGGGAGGCTCGACAGAAATATCTAGCGCATGCTCGGCAGGAATTACTCAACGAGTGCGGCGACTGCGCCTAATCATGAATATGGCTCGTGGCTTGCGTCGTCTTTGGATGGTTGCCACGGTAGTTTGGCTAATCCATTCTGCGTGGTCTTATCACGTGCATTGCCAAATCGCCAGACCGCAGTACTCCCACGACTGGTTCTTTGAATGTAGTGGTAGGGAACAGCATTATTATTCTGCTGCGGAGTTACTTTTTCCAATTTTTCTGGTACCCGTTCTGCTATTCATATTGGGTTTGATAGCGTTGTGGGTAGTACGGTGGGTAGCACGAGGTTTCGGAATAGCTGGAGATCCGAAAGTGTGACACCTGAAAAGTCCTTCCCCCCACTCACGGGTCACTGGAGTGGACGGGAGGGGCACTGGAGAGGCATTGGGGACCTAGCGGTCCCCTGCTGGCTCGCTATCGACGCCCTAGAATGACCGCCAACAGACCAATTATGACACCGATGAGGCCGGTCAGGCCGGGGACTATCGTGGCCACCCACGAGCGAACAATTTCAAGGCGCTCCCTGCAATCGTTTCGGAGAGCCACGTGAAGTTCTCTGAGGCCTTCGTCTGTCAGTATAAGACCTACATAAGTCGTCCCTTGTCTCCATTTGCTGGGTCGTTCTGGTTTCCCGAGAAGAGCCGCGTCACTCATTTCTGGCAGCGGGATCAGTCGTTTCGCTGCCAGATCGCATAAATAGTGGGTTTGTAGAGTAGCTTCCTCGTCTCGGTGGCGCTCCACTTCAGGCACGAGTGCCGCGAATGCCTCACTTCTTTCATCGTCTGATTTAGCGGCTTTTCTGGCTCCCCGATATTCCTCTTCCAGGGGAATTAATGCCTTTCGGTTGGCACGTTGAACGCGTGCCAGCTTATAGCGGTAGAGAAGCCAGTCGAGCATCACCGATTAATACAAGAGGCGGACTAAGATCTGCTTAATACAAGAGGTGGCCTAAAATTTGCCGGAAATTTGCGGGGGTGTTTTGACGGCCGCGCGAAGCCAAATGCCCCCATGACCCCCCAAAGCGGCCAGTGGGCCGATTACCCTCCGACCATCCCTGGCACCCAGGAGTGCCAGCGTCCACGCGCAGCACACATGTTGACCATTAGGCCACCCACGTCACACTAACGACACACTGCGACCACGCCAGCCCACCACAGCCTAGGCAATCCGTAGCGGACTGACGCGCAAGCTCCGGTTTCGAATGTCGGAGCAATAGGCAAACCCCAGGGAAACCAAGGGGATTGAGCGGGTGAGTTCATCCTGCCGCAGTTGGCCCGAAGAGGCTCTTGATCTCAATCGGATAAAGAGCGAATCCGGACACGCGCACCGGGCGATGAATTCAAGCAAACCGATTGCTGATCGGTTGACGCGGGCGCGAGCGGCTCCAGATCGCGCTGCCATATAGTCATAGAGCTGTAACAAGTCATCCCGCGCTTCCGGCGCGAAAACGACCTCACGCGCCACTCGCGGCAGACAAATGCACCTTCAATCTCGTTCCCGTTCCATAACGAGTTCGAACGGGAGTTCGCGCAATTCCTCCAGAAGGCTCCGGATCTACAGCGCTTTGCCAAGCTGCCGGAACAATTTGGATTCGCAATCGAGTACACGGATAATGCAGGCAATCTGCGTTACTACGAACCAGATTTTGTTTTACTGACCAGCGATGGCATGCATTACATTGTCGAGACCAAGGGGCTAGAAGATACAAACGTCGCAAATAAGGATCGCGCTGCACGGCTATGGTGTGAAAATGCGGCGCAGCTGACCGGCAAGTCGTGGGCCTACTTGAAGGTATTGCAAACAGCGTATAAACAGCTTTAAACCTACCGAATATGAGGATTTGTTCGTATTAGGCAGGGCAAGCTGTTCGCAAAAAGCCGCAGCATCCCGGAACTCAGCGTCGTGGCTCTCAGGCATCCCGTCGAGTGCAAGGGCGGCGTGTTGCCCCAAGGCGGTAAAAGGGACTGTCGTTCACGTTTATCGTGACGGCGAGCACTACGAGGTCGAGTTTGCGGAGCCCTTCCCTTGCACGATCACGCTGCGGCGCGACGACATCCATCCCGAATGAGCCAACTGCCAAGGGTCGCAAACGCGATCCTGGACGATAGGAAGATCACCCACTATCTGCTGAGTACCGTTCATCCCACCGGGGCATCCAAGGCAAAATTCTTCATCTCCTTCGGTTTCTCGCCGGGGAATTGGGCTGAGCTCGAAAGCGCGTTGCTGAACCATCCGCTGAATAATCCGGTGACGAGCCAAAGCAGCAACCCGTTTGGTCAAAAATTCGAGGTCGGTTGCTCGCTTGTAGCGCCGGACGGCTGAAACCCTTGCATCATCTCGGTATGGATCAGCGAGCCGCCCGACCCCAATCCGAGGTTCATCACCGCTTATCCAAACCCCTGAGCGGGCGAGCTCATGCGGCATCCGATCGAAAATACGCCATCTCTCGACAGCGCTGCTCGGGTCGTGTACATGTTCGAACAGAACATGAACGGAGGGCGCGGCATGACACGGGCATCGATCCAGGCGCGGCAGCAGACTGAACGGCGGTTTCCGGTGCGGGTTCGGATCGCCGTGCCGCCCGAGGGGCTGGGCCGACAGATCGAGATCATGCATGCTTGGCTCGACGAGACCTGCGGGACCGAGGGCTGGGGGACGGCTCCGGCCGGGTTGGCCGGCGTCCTCAACGATGCGATTGCGTTTTATTTCGACGACCCAGCTTTCGCTCATGCGTTTGTCGCCCGCTTTTGTTGCGGTTATCGGGTAGAAGCGGTCGAGGGCGCCTTCGCTCTTCGCAACGACACGCCACTGCTGCGGCGAGGCGCCTTCGTACATAAGACGCCGTAAGGGACCCACACCGGCCGGGCCGGGGTCATGACCCTGTTTGGCTGGGCCGGGCTGGCCGGGACGACCTTTGCCGCGGCACTCCTGCAGGCGGTGAGCGGGTTTGGTTTTGCCGTGCTCGCGGTTCCGCTCTACCTGCTGTTGGTCGACCCGGCGCAGGCCGTTCAACTCGCCATTATTCTCTCGACGGCGCTCTCATTCGCCGTGCTTCCGGGATTGCGGCGAACCATCGCTCCGGCGCTGTTGCTGCGCCTGGGTGCCGGCAGTCTCGCCGGGTTGCCGATCGGGCTGTTTTCATTCCGGCACGCCGACAGATTGCTGGTCCGGTTCGTGGTCGGAGCCACGATCCTCGCCTTTGGCGTGATGATGGCAGGGTTTCGATTTCGTGGGGGGCAACCCTGGGCGCCCTTCGGCAGGACACGCACTCGCGATCTCGCCGCCGGGGCCGTCGCGGGGGCTGCGACCGCGCTGGTTGGGATGGCGGGGCCGCCGGTGCTGATCTATCTGTTGCTGGCCGGGACGGCGGCGCAAACCCTGCGCGCGACGCTTCTCGCATTCTTTGCGCTGTCATACGGGGCAACACTTGCATCGCATGCCGCGACTGTCGGCATCCCCGGCCCCACCTGGGTGGCGGCCGGCATCCTCGCGCCCTTCGCCTTGCTCGGCGGCTTTGTCGGGAGGCCGATCGGGGACCGCATTGGCAGCGACGGCTTTGCCCTGTTGGCGATCGCGTTGCTCACCGCCGCCGGGCTTTACACGGTGGCCGCCGCGGGTATCGGTCTTGCGACTCGCCAGCCATGAAGATCTCAACGGGCCACAGGGATCGATAAATCATCACGCAGAGCCGTGACGAAATCGGCAAATCCGGGTATGATCGGCTGCGTTGCGCGATCGCTTGCGACCGACTGTTTCGCCTGGTTTTGGGGATGCTCCGGCCGGCTTTCGCGAATACCGTTAACGAACACTGTGAAGGCGCGGGTGAGATTATGATCGGCCCTCCGGGTTTGCCCAAATATGGACGCCGGGTCTTTGCGTTTGCTGCACCGAAACGGAGCCGATCGCGGCAGCATCAGCACGCCTGGAAATGGGTCACCGGCCTCTACCTTGCCGGAGTGCTGGCGCATTTCAGTCACCACATGGTTGCCCTGCCCGACGGCAGCAACCCGTCGAGCGAGGCGTTGACGAGCGCTCCGCTGAGCCTGGTCTGGCCGGCCGATCTGATGAAAACCTTGATCGAACTCAGCTGACCGAGCTCGCGCTAAGCGACGAGCCCCATCGTTCGTTAACTCTACTTCCTGCCGGCTGGACTGCTGGCGTATAAGCGAGAGCTTTGCGACAGGGGGAGAGTACAATGCAAACAACGATCAGAGTTGCCGTCGGGTTGGCGCTCTCCTTGGCGGCGTTCCCGGCGGAGTCGGCGACCAAGGCGCCGGGGAAGGCGGCTCCCGCTTGCTCGTTAATCAGTTTTCGGCCGCTCCCGCCGGGCATGCCTGATGGCGAGCAGCAGGCGGGCATGTACAAATCACGCCACGGGCGCCTCGAACTGCGCGCCGAGGTCAAGCAAGGAAACCCGTCTGACTATTACGTAACGTCTGCCGGCAAGCGGGTCGCTGCAGCCCCGTCCAGCCTGCCGGAAGCCGCCGTGACCTGCGCCGCGGCAAAGAAGATGCCGAAACCCGACACCCCCGCATCGTCTTGCACCGGCCAGCGGTTTACCGTGGTCGTCGCCCATAGCGGGGATCAACGCTTGGCGCTGCTTTACGGCCAGGAAGGCGGCAGCTGGCATTTCTGTTCCGCCGGCACGTTCTAGGGCACTTTCCACCCGGAAAGTGGGCTCATCGGGCCGCCAGCAGCGCCATTGCGATCAGGTCGACCGGCCAGAACACCGCCGCCGAGAAGGCGACCGCGACGTCTGAGACTTCGATCGCTTGGTTCCCGGTGTTCAGATCCTCGATCAGGTGGTAGGCAAAATCGCCGCTGCCCGCGAGAGCGTAGAACAGAAGCGCCGCCAGCCACGCTGAGCGACGCCCGCCGAGTGGATCAGACGACGCGGATATTCTTGAACTGCCACGGGTCATCGCGGTCGAGATCTTCCGGAAACAGCCGTTCGCGGCCGTCGAGCGGGCTCCAATCGCCATACACGCCGACGACATCGCCGAGATACGGCCTGGCGATTTGGAGGACGCGCTCGAAATCCATCTCCTCGGGCTCGACGATCCCCTGCCGCGGCCGCTCGATTGCCCAGATCATTCCCCCCAACACCGCCGCGGTGACCTGCAGCGAGGTGGCGTTGTTGTGCGGCGCTACCCGCCGCGCTTCGGCGATCGACAGGCGCGAGCCGTACCAATAGACACCTTTGGCTTGGCCCATCAGGAGCACCCCGAGCTCGTCGATCCCCTCGGCGATCTCCTCCATCATCAGCCGCTTGCGCCGCTGCAGCTGAAAATTCTTTCCGGCGAACTCGTGCAGGCTCAGCACCGCATCGTCGCAGGGATGGTAGGCATAGTGACAGGTCGGCCGGTGGCGGACCGTGCCGCCGTCCCGGACGGTCAGATAATCGGCGATCGAGATCGATTCGCCATGGGTGATCAGAAACCCGTGATAGGGCCCCTCGAGTGGGGTCCAGCTGCGCACGCGAGTGACCGCTCCCGGCCGCAGCAGGTATATCGCTGCACCGGAGCCAAAGTCGTGGCGGCGGCCGTCCGATGGAAAGTGCCGCTCGTGCGTCCCCCAGCCGAGCTCGGCGGGCTGTGAGCCCTCGCTGACAAATCCGTCGATCGACCAGGTATTGACGAATTCGCCCGGCTCCTTGGGCATGGTCGACACTTGCGTATCGCGCTCGGCGATATGGATCGCCTTGACGCCGAGCGTCTCGGCAAGGTGGGCCCACTCGGTGCGGGTCGCCGGGGCCGCGTCCGGCAAACCGGCGTTCCTCGCCAGATCGATCAGCGCCTGTTTGACAAAATGCGACACCAGACCGGGATTGGCGCCATGGGTCAGCACCGCAGTCGGGCCGCGGGGATAACGGGCACGAAGCGCCAATGCGCTCTCGCGCAGGGCATAATTAGACCGCGCCGAAGGCGGCAGGCTCGGATCGGTGTAGCCGCCCGGCCACGGCTCGATGCAGGTGTCGAGATAGAGAGCGCCCCGCTCCTGGCATAATTCGATCAGCGCGACGCTGGACACGTCGACCGAGACGTTGAGAAGAAAATCATCTTTGCCGAGCTGCGGTTCGAGCAGCGCGCGGTAGTTGCTGCGGGTCAGCGCGGTTTCGATGAAACGGATCCCGTACTCGGCTGCGACATCGTGTCCGCGCGGCTCGGCGGTGATGATCGTGATCCGGTCTGCAGCGATTTCCAGATGCCGCAGCAACAGCGGCAGGACGCCTTGCCCTATGCTGCCGAAGCCGACGATGACGAGGCGGCCGGGGAAGGCGACGTGCTTCTTGTCGAGCATGGCAGTCGAGGCTGATCGGGACATCTGAGCCGCTAACGTCGTCGATCGGTGAGAGGATTACAACCGCCGGCGCCTGGGCTAATGTGCGGCCGCTCATGTGGAGATTGGGGCGAATGCGGAAGGTGGTTACGGCGCTCGTCGTGGGCGCGTTGCTTGCGGCGGGCCCGGCCCTGGCGCAGGCGAAAAGCGGCAAGGGGAGCGGCTACGAGCAGCTGAACCTGTTCAGTGAAGCCTATGACCGCATCCGCCAGGATGCGGTCGAACCGGTTGGTGAAGGAAAACTGATCGGCGCCGCGATCGCCGGTATGTTGTCCGGGCTCGACGCCCGCTCGGCCTACATCAACGAAGCTGCGTACCGGGCGATGCAGACGCCGGCCAATGACGACCAGGCGAGCCTCGGTCTGGTGGTGACGATCGAAAACGGGCAGTTGAAGGTGATCGCGCCCCAAGACGGCTCGCCGGCGGCGCAGGCCGGGATCAAGCCGGGAGACCTGATCTACGCGATCGACAAGGATCCGACTTACGACCTGACACTCGGCGAGGCCGAGCAGAAGCTGCGGGGCCCGGCTGGCAGCGAAGTCGAACTAAGCTTGCGGCGCGACAATCACGGGCCCATCGACGTCACGGTCAAGCGCGAGCGCTACAAGCTCCAGGCGGTGACCGCTCGCATCGAGGCAGGAAATATCCTCTATCTCCGGGTTGCCGGCTTCGACCCCGGAACTCCGGCGGCGCTCACCAGTGCGGTGCAGGATTTGCGGCAACGGGCCGGCAACAAGGTGATCGGCTTTATCCTCGATCTGCGAAACAATCCCGGCGGCGCTTTTGAGGCGGCTGTCGCGGTAGCCGATGCCTTCATCGACAAAGGTGACATCGCCGTCGTCAAGGGCCGCAAACCTGGCAGCCTCAAGCGAATCAGCGCTACTCCCGGCGATATCGCTCAAGGGCTGCCGATCGTTGCCCTGATCAATGGGGGGACGGCGACGGGAAGCGGAGCTTGTCGCCGCCGGGTTGCAGGACAATCGGCGGGCGGTGCTGGTCGGGACGAGAAGCTTTGGCGAGAGCTCGATCGAAAGCCTGATCCCGCTCCAGGGAAACGGTGCCATCCGCCTCACCACCGCCCGGTTCCTGACGCCGAGCGGCCAAAGAATTCAGGGCAAGGGTCTCACTCCCGATCTCACTGTAATGCCCGTCAAGCTGGCGAAACTTCCCCAGGGGTACCGCCTGCGCGAGGCCGATCTGCGCGGCGCTCTGAAGAATACCGACCCGGTGTCCGAGGGCGCCAAGGATGCCGGCGCCAAGGATGCGGGCGCCAAGGAGTCGGCTCCCTCGCTCGCGACTGCCGACATTGGCTCGGCGGCTGACGAGCAGCTCAGCGAAGCCGCAGACGTGCTGCGCGGGTTGGCGCTGGTCAGCGGCCGGGCGGGCTAGCGGGCGTGAGCCTTGACGGGGCAAGCCTAGCCGGGCCGCGGTTTCTGGTGCTCGGGGCTGGCGCGGTTGGCGGGTATTTTGGCGGTCGCCTTGCGGCGGCCAAGGCGGATGTAACCTTTCTCGTTCGTCCTGCTCGCGCCGCAGCACTCAGCGAGCGCGGGCTCGTCGTCGAAAGCCCCATGGGGGATCTGCGGCTGCCCGTTCGGGTCGCGACCGCCGATACCCTCAACGGGGTTTTCGACACCGTGCTGCTGACGGCAAAGGCCTATGATCTCGAGCAAGCGATCGCAGCCATCCGGCCGGCAATCGGACCGGGAACGGCAATATTGCCGGTGCTCAACGGCCTGCGGCATCTCGACGTGCTCGATGCCGCTTTCGGCCCCGAGCGCGTCCTGGGCGGCGTCGCCTACATCGCGGCGACCTTGACCGCGGAGGGGACGATTCGCCATCTCAACCGCGTGCATGGCATCGCATTCGGCGAGCGCTCGGGCGCAGTCAGCCGCCGGGTCGAGGCGATCGCCGGAACCTTTGCCGTCGACGCCGGTCGACGCTTCGATAAGCGGCAACATCTTGCTCGATATGTGGGAGAAGTTCGTCATGATCAGCTCCCTCGCCGGCATGAACTGCCTGATGCGCGGGTCTGTCGGCGACATCCTGGCCGCCGACGAGGGCGAGAGCCTGATGCTCGAGCTGCTGGCGGAATGCCAGGCGGTAGCAACCGCGTCGGGGTTCCCGCCGCGCGAGGGGCATCGCGAACAGTGCCGGGCGATGCTGACCGAGCGGGGCAGCAATTTCAGCGCCTCGATGCGGCGCGACCTCGAAGCCGATTTGCGCACCGAGGGCGATCAGGTTCTTGGCGACATGCTGCGCCGCGCCCGCGCTAGCGGAACTGAGGCACCGTTATTGCGAATCGCGGTTTGCCATCTCCAGGTCCACGAACGCCGGCTTGCGGCGCGGCACTAAAGGCGCGGCCGTAACCTATCCCATGCACAGCCTTGGTTGCCCTGCCTGCCGGGCAGGTTTTGGACGGGCGGTTTGCGATAGTGACGGTGACCCTCTCGCCGCCTCGGCAGCGACGTGCCATATCCAGCGCGCCGAGAGTTTTTTGTACTGAGTTTGTCACTGAGGACGAGTCTTTAGAACGTGCTTCAATCATTATTGGACGCCCAAGCTCGCGGGCGGGCGAGAATCGACAACCGCGCCGGCATTCGACCGCAATCCATTGGGCCTGGGCACGGCCTTTCGGTTCGAAGTCGTGACCTACAACATCCATACCTGCGTCGGGGTCGACCGGCGCTATGACCCCGGGCGAGTCGCCGCTGTGCTGCGTGAAATCGACGCGGACATCGCCTGCCTTCAGGAAGTCGATGCCCGGCGCGGCACCGGGCGGCATGCCGATCAATGGGCTTATCTTGGTGAGGCGACCGGGTGCCGGGTCGTCCTCGGAGCCGGCGTCCGTGACCAGGGCGGGCGTTTCGGCAATGCCATTCTCACCCGTTTTCCGGTGCTGACGGCCCGCTCGATCGATCTCAGTGTCGGCGGCTGGGAACCTCGCGGCGCGATCGACGCCGACCTCCTGTTCGGCGACCGGGTGCTGCGCGTCATCGCGACGCATTTCGGTCTGCGCGCCGCGGAGCGGCGACTACAAGCGAACCGGTTGGTGAGCGCGCTCGCCGGAAGCTTGCCGCCGCACCGGCGCGAGGCGGAGGCGGTGCTGCTGATGGGCGATTTGAACGAGTGGCGCGGCCGAAGCGGCGCCATCCGGGCCTTCGACCGACAGCTCGGACCGAGCGCCGCGGAGCGCACCTTCCCCTCGTGGATGCCGGTGTTGGCACTCGACCGCATTTATGCCGACGGGCCGGCGGTGCTTCGCGACGTTGAGGTCTACCGCAGCCCGCTCGCCCGGCTCGCTTCCGATCACCTGCCGCTGGTCGGCAATTTGTGCTGGGACGGCCACGCGGCATGGCGGCGCGAGCGGTCTCGCTTATCGAGGCGCCGGTCGAGAGAGGCGAACAACTCGGCAAAGGCTCAGACCCGCCTGTCCTGACCCGCCGCACCGCCAATCCCGTTCTCGGCGTTGCATCGGGCACGGCCCAAGTCTAGAGACCGGTTTTCGACCATATTGGTTCGTCATTCCCGCGAAAGCGGGAACCCAGGGGCAAGCGGCCTCGCGGTTACCCCGGACCCCCCGCTTGCGCGGGGGCGACGAAGGCCGACGCAACCTGGTCGGATGGTGCTATAATCAACCCGGATGCCGCCCAAGAGAAACCCGCTCGGCCTCAACGCCCTGCAGCTCAAGACCCTGACCTTGTTTCAGGAGCTCGCACGCATGACCGGCAAGACCGGGTCAGCTGAGGATGCGGGCATTGCCGTGCGCCCGCCCGATCCCCACGGCGATCATTTCCACCTCGGCGACGCCGTGGTCGCAACCCGCGATGCCAGCGGGTTGCGCAATCCCGCGGTCTGGGTGGCGCTGGAGCGGAAGGGATTGATTCGGTCGATGTACCCGCATGGAGCGGTTGTGACCCCCCTCGGTCTCGACTACGAGACGGGGCTGCGCGAGGTGATCCTCCACAAGAGCGGACACTGAAGGTCCGTCACCAGCAGAGTCTCCAGGCTACACCGACAGGATTGTAACCGCTCGCGCACAGAGCGGCTTCGACGCGCCCGAGATCGGGAAGCCGCTCACCAGTTGTGCCGAATTCTTCGGCATGGATGCCGCCGGCGATCAGCAGACTGTCGATCCCCGCTCCGGCCGCGCCGGCAATGTCGGTGCGCAGACTGTCGCCGACGGCGAGGATGCGCGAGCGGTCGGCGATATCGAGAAGCCGTAGGCAGGAATCGTAGACCGAGCGAAAGGGCTTGCCGTGCCAGCGAACTCGGCCCCCCGCCTCCTCGTACCACTTGGCCAATGCCCCTGCGCACAGGTGAAGGGTGCTGCCGCGCATAACGACGAGATCGGGGTTGGCGCACACCATCGGCAGATTGCGATCAATCGCCTTGCGCAACAGCGGCTCGTAATCTTCGATCCGGTCGTCCCACCCCGCCGGCCCGGTATTGAGGATGAACTGAGCTTCCTCCGGGCAATCGACATATTCGAGCTCCAGTCCCTCCCGGATCTCTAGGTCGCGCTCGGAACCGATGTGCAGGCATCGCCGGCCCAGCGCGGCATAAAACGGATCATCGCGCCGCTTGAGGCGCTGCCAAGCTTCTTCGCCCGAGGACATTACGTCATGGTAGAGTTCCGCGGGCACGCCGACTTCGGTGATTCGCCGGACGACATCGTCGGCACGCCGCGGCGCGTTGGACAGCAGGACGATTCGCTTCCCGTTACGGATCAGCGAGCGCAGGCAGTCGATAGCTCCAGGGACCGGGGCGACTCCGTCATGGATGACGCCCCAGAGATCGAGAATGAAGCCGTCGTAGCGCGGCGCCAACTCGCGCAGGGCGGCGATCAGGTGAACTGGCATGCGTTCCGCAACCTCGGAGATGACGACTATCGGCCAATCACGTCTCAACCGGTAACATTAATTTAAGGTGCGCAAAATTTACTACCAGCGTACTTAAAAGGTCTCTCGTTTACTGAATGTTTCCGAACTTAACGGAACATGCTACCGGGGTACACGTTCTATCGGCAGTCGGTCCCAGCGAAGCGACATAAGGCCCATCTGAACCACAAGGGAACGGTCGAGGGCTAGCTTCGGGTCGGGAAACGGACGCTGGTTTTGATAGAACTCTCTTGCGCGAGCACTCGGCACAAAGATTGCTGGGTTTTGTTCCGCTTACGGAGGAGCAGTGATCGAAATGGAATTGTTGATCGGACCGTTGCTCGAGCGAAATGGGGGGTACAGCTATGATACCTTCACTCGGGCAGAGGGGCTGAGGCGCTCGTTTCGGTATCCGCGCGTCGACGCGGCGAGGTACGACCAGCGCGCATTGGCAGCCGAAGCGCGGCGCAATCCGCGTTGCAAGGTGCGCATTTGCGAGACCCAGAGCGCGTTCGAGCAGCTCGTCGATGCGGTGACTGCTCAGAGCGCGGTCGCAGTGGAGCCCGAAAAAGACGACTAGGGCGGCGCGCGGACGCCTTCCAAGGAGCTGCGGGAGTGCGCTGCTTGCGCACCAACGGCCTCGGCGACGCAGGCAAAGCCGTCGCGGCGAAGCAGTTCGGCAAGACCTTGCTTTATGTCGGTCACTAGACTAGGTCCGGCAAACACGAGAGCCGTATAGAGCTGTACGAGACAAGCGCCCGCGCGAATCTTCTGGTATGCCTCTGCAGCGCTAGCTGCTCCCCCGACGCCGATCAGCGGCAATTTGCCTCCAGTCAACCGGTGCATGTCGGCGAGGAGAGATGTCGATACCGCAAAGAGTGGTCGCCCGCTGAGCCCACCCGTTTCTGTCGCGTAAGTGCTCACGAGCCCGGCTGGCCGGTCCACCGTCGTATTGGACACGATCAGGCCGTCGATGCCGGCAGCCAGAGCCACCGAGGCGAGGTCTTCTCGTTCCTCCGAGGTGAGGTCGGGCGCAATCTTTAGCAGCAACGGCACCCGGCGACGGCTCTCGTCGCGGGTTCGCAGCAGCGGGACCAGCAACGCTTGTAGGCTCGCGCGGCGTTGCAGATCGCGCAAACCCGGGGTGTTCGGGGAAGAGATATTGACCACCAGGTAATCGGCCACTCCCGATGCCCGACGGATCCCCTCGGAATAATCAGCAACGGCGTCGCCGGAATCGCGGTTCTTGCCTAGATTGACCCCGACGATCGCGGTGCGGGGACGCCGATGGAGGCGGTCGATTGCGGCATCGAGCCCGCCGCTGTTGAACCCCATGCGGTTGATGATCGCCTGATCCTCTTCGAGGCGGAACAGGCGGGGTTTCGTATTGCCGGGCTGGGCTCGGGGGGTGACGGTGCCGATTTCGACGAATCCGAATCCGAAGCCTCGCATCGCTTCGGGCACTCGGGCATCCTTGTCGAAGCCGGCGGCGAGCCCGACCGGGTTCGGAAAGTCCAGCCCCCACAGGCGCTGCGCCAGGATCCTCGGGTCGGGCTGTCGCGCAGCGCGATCGGTCATGAACCGGCCCAGTCCCGCCTCGAGGGCTCGCACCGTGAGGGCGTGCGCGGCTTCGGGCGCCAGCCGGCGGAGCACCGGCCGGATCAGCGGATATAGATTGGGCATGGCAGACTGCATCCGTATACCGGAATGTGGATTTGTTAGATCATAGCTCATGTCCCGACCTCCCGATCGAGCGCCGCGGCGGGTGCTGGTGCCACATGCGCCGGTATTGGTCGCCGGTTTTCGGGAAGTGCTGTGGCTCGACCCCGACGGCGAGATCGAAGCGCTTGCCCCGGCCGACGCGCGCAGCCGCGTGGAACGCGAAACGCCGATGCTGTGCCACGGCCCGGCTACCGCCCGGCGGCTCGATATGCCCGGGTTCCCTGCCCTCGATCTGCTCGAGCTCTTCGCATTCGTTCATCCGGCGCGGTTCTGCGTGCCGACGCCGCGCGGTCTTGCCGAGGCGCTCGGCCTGCCGCCGCCGGGCAGCTCGCCGGAGGCTTGCGTCACCCTCGCGACCGTCGCGCGCGCCCTGCTCGAAAAGCTAGCCGAGGAGGTCGATCCCGAGGTTCGCGCGATCGCCGAGGTGATGGATCGCGGCGGGTGGCTGTGGGGCCCCGCGGTGCTCGCCGCGTTGCCGGCCGCCGAGGCCGGCGAATTGCGGAAAGCGGCCGGGCTGCGCGTGTGGATAGCGCTCGACGAGTGGTCGGAGCCGGCCCCGGCGCCGCCGCCCGGCAACCAGCCGGTGTGGCCCGAGGAGGCTCGCTCGCGGCTCGCCGAGCTGCTCGGCGCCACCGCCGAGCGGCGGCCGCAGCAAAGCGATTACGCCGCGGCGGTCACCCCCGCTTTTGCTCCGCGCGACCAGCCCGACCAGCCACGAGCGGTTCTTGCCGAAGCCGGGACGGGTGTCGGGAAGACGCTCGGCTACATCGCGGCCGCCAGCCTTTGGGCGGAGAAGAACCGGGGCTCCGTGTGGATCTCGACTTACACCCGCAACCTGCAGACCCAGATTGCCGGCGAGCTCGACCGGCTCTATCCCGATCCCGGCCTCAAACGCCGTAACGTGGTGATCCGCAAGGGGCGCGAAAATTTTCTTTGTCTGCTGAATTACGAGGACGCGCTCGGCGCCGCGATGGGCCGGACAGGAAGGCCGGCCGGGCATCTCGGGCTGATCGCCCGCTGGATCGCTGCGAGCGAGGCCGGGGACCTCGTGGCCGGCGATTTTCCGGGATGGCTCGGCGAACTCATCGGACGCGGTCGGGTAGGTTGGCTCGCCGATCGGCGCGGCGAGTGCATACACTCGGCCTGCCCTCATTTTCGCCGCTGTTTTGTCGAGAAGAACATCCGCCAGGCGCGGCAGGCGCGCATCGTCGTCGCCAACCATGCGCTGGTCATGGCGCAGGCTGCTCTCGGCGGGCTCGACGATGCAACCGTCCCGACCCGCTACGTCTTCGACGAAGGTCACCACCTGTTGGAGGCCGCCGACAGCGCCTTTTCGGTGCGTCTGTCGGGCCAGGAAGGGCGTGAATTGCGGCGGTGGATCGTCGGCGCCGAAGCCGGCGGGCGCTCGCGCGCCAGAGGCCTGCGGCGCCGGATCGGCGACCTCGTCGAAGGCGATGACGCTGGCGCCAAGGCATTGCTCGACATTCTCGCCGCCGCGCGAATCCTCCCCGGCAACGGCTGGGCGCAGCGCGTCGCCGAAGCGCGCGGCCATCAGGGCTTCGAAAGATTTCTCGTGCTGGTTCGGCAGCAGGTGCTGGCGCGCGCCGTGCTGGCCGATAGCGGTTATGGCCTGCAGGCCGAGGCGCGGCCGCCGATCGAGGGGTTGGTCGAGGCGGCTCTGTCGCTGGCCGAAAGCCTCGAACGGCTCGCCGCCGCGCTGCTGAAGGTGTCCGAAGCGCTGCGAACCCGGCTCGAGGATCCCGACGACCCGCCCGAGCCCGGTTTGCGACAACGCCTCGACGCGACGATCCGCAGTCTCGACCGCCGCGCCGGACTGCAGCTCGCCGCCTGGAGCCGGTTGCTTCGCGATCTCGTCGAAGAGCCCCGAGCCGATACGATCGAGTGGTTCGCCCTCGACCGGATCGACGGCTTGGAGAACGACGTCGCGGTCAACCGCAACTGGGTCGATCCCGGCATCCCGTTTGTCGCGCTGGTGGCACAGCCGGCGCACGGGCTCGTCGTCACCTCGGCGACACTAACCGACGATTCGGCCGATCCCGAACAGGCGTGGCGCGGTGCCGAGGCCGGCACCGGTTTGCGGCACTTGCCGGCGAGCTCCGACCGCCGCGCGTATCGCCTCGCCGTTCGATTATCCGGCGCAGACACGGATCTTTATGATCACCGATGTTCCACGCGACGACATCGGGCAGTTGGCGGCGGCTTACGCTTCCCTGTTCGTTGCGGCACGCGGCGGAGCACTCGGATTGTTCACCGCGATTGCGCGGTTGCGCGCCGTGCACCAGCGCATTGCCCCGGCCCTCGAGGCGCGCGGCCTGATGCTCCTCGCTCAGCATGTCGACGCGATGTCGACAGCGACCCTCGTCGATATCTTTCGGGCGGAGGAGGATTCATGCCTGCTCGGCACCGACGCGGTACGCGATGGCGTCGATGTTCCAGGGCGCGCGCTGCGCCTCATCGTTTTCGATCGGGTGCCGTGGCCGCGCCCCGATGTCCTGCATCGCGCCCGCAAGCCGGTCTTCGGTGGCGCGCAATACGCCGACCGCATCGCCCGACTGCGGCTGCGGCAGGCCTATGGCCGGCTGATCCGCCGCGCCGACGATCGCGGCGTCTTCGTGATGCTCGATCGCGCCTTGCCTTCTCGCCTGCTGTCCGCCTTTCCCGACGGTGTTGCCATTGCCCGCCTGCCGCTCGCAGAGGCGGCCGAGGCGACAGCCCGGTTTTTGGACCCGACGGCGGATACGCCTTGACAGCCGCGCGCGTCTCCTGATCTGTGGGAAGGCCGAACCGCAACAGGAGCCCGCATGCTCGACCACCACCGCGCGCTCATCTACACGATGGTCATCGTGTCGGCGGCCGACAGCGATCTGCCGGATGCGGAGCTCCGCATCATCGACGACATCGTCAAGGACCTCCCGGTCTTCCGTGATTTCGACCGGCGCGATCTCTCTCAGGCGCTGAATGACTGCACCGAGCTGATGGGCCGGGAGCACGGGCTCGAAGAGACGCTGAAGGCGATCAAGACCGCTCTGCCGGCAAAGTTGCGGGAGACCGCCTATGCCATCGCCTGTGATCTCGTCGCCGCCGACGGCGAGGCGTCCCAGGAGGAGCTGCGGATCATCGAGCTGATCCGCGACCGCCTCAAAATCGACCGGCTGATCGCGGCCGCTATCGAACGGAGTGCCCGAGCGCGGTTTCAGACGCTGTAATCCGCTCTTGAGCGAAGATCAGCGGGATGTCGTCGCCTTTCTGAAGGATCCGTCCTCCTACGGACCTGGTGTGGATCGCGTCGAGGTCATCGAAACCCACGCTTCATTGGTTTTTATCGCCGGGGACCGCGTCTTCAAGCTGAAGCGGGCGGTAGCGTATGCCTATCTCGACTTTTCGACCGCCGATCTGCGAAGGCGCGCCTGCGAAGCCGAATTGGTCCTCAACCGCCGCACCGCGCCGGCGCTTTATGAGGGAGTTCGCGGCCTGTTCCGCAGCGCCGACGCCGCCGTCAGCTTCTCGCCGAACGGCGCGGCTGTCGATTGGGTCGTCGTGATGCGGCGGTTCGATCAGGATGTGCTGTTCGATGCACTCGCCGAGACGGGTGGCCTCGATCGGCACGTGATGGATCAGCTCGCCGACCATATTGCCCAGTTTCATGCTTCTGCCGAGCGGCACTTCGACCGTGGCGGCGCGGCGGAAATGGCCCAGCTTGCCGAGGTGCAATATCGCTGCCTCGCAGCCCCGAGCCGTGCCGGCTTCCGTCCGGATCGAGTCGAGAGCATTCTGCAGAAATGGCAAGAACGGGTCGCTGTTTTGGCGGAGCTGCTCGCGCGCCGCCGTGCAGCAGGTAAAGTGCGCCATTGCCACGGCGATCTCCACCTCCGCAATATCTGTCTGCTCGATGGGAAGCCGACACTGTTCGACTGCCTCGAGTTCGACGAGGCCCTCGCCAGCATCGACGTTCTCTACGACCTTGCGTTTCTGCTGATGGATCTGGAGCATCGCGGGCTCGGGCATTTCGCCAATCGCGTGTTCAACCGATACCTCGACCGCAGCGAGGAAGATGACGGGCTCGCGGCGATGCCGTTCTTTCTGTCGTTGCGGGCGGCAATCCGCGCCCATGTTACAGCGACCGCGCTGGAACACGCCGCCGGTGCGGGCGCGAAGATGGCCTGTGATGCGCGTCGCTATCTCGATCTGGCACACCGATTCCTCCAGCCGCAGCCGTGCCGCCTCGTCGCCATCGGGGGGCTCAGCGGCACCGGCAAGTCGACCTTGGCGGCCGGCCTCGCTCCCGAACTCGATTTGCGCCCAGGTGCCCGCGTGCTGCGCAGCGATGTGACACGCAAGCTGCTGCTCGGCGTCGATCCGGAGGAACGGCTGCCGGCCACCGCCTATACCCGCGAGACCTCGGCCCGTGTCTACGACGCGCTGCGCCGGAAGGCAGCGGTGGGACTCGCTGCCGGGTATACGGTCGTAATCGATGCGGTGGCGCTGACGGCGGAGGAACGCAGTTCCTTTGCCGAGGTCGCTCGTGCTGCCGGCGTCCCGTTTTCGGGGCTCTGGCTCGAAGCGGGGCCGGAAGCGATGGCGAACCGCATCCGCGGACGCGTTCATGACGCCTCCGACGCATCTCCGGAAATTCTCGCCGAACAGCTGCGTCACGACACCGGAAAGATCGACTGGGTCCGCATCGACGCCAGCGGCCGGGCGGAGGATTGTCTCGCCGCCGCTCGACGATCTCTGGCTGACGGATAGAAGCTCAGCCCCACAGACGCGAGGTCGCGATACGCGCGCCTGCGGCCAACGCCGCCAGCTTTGCCCACACGACGGACGGGGCGACGGCGTTGTTGACGAAGGCGAAGGTCGCAAAGCCACAATCGGCGCCGGCGATCACCCGCTCGCGCCCCACAATGTCGGCGTATTGGCAAATGCGCTGCGCGACCAGCCGGGGATGCTCGACGAAATTGGTCGTCGAGTTGATGACCCCGGGGATCAGGATCTTGTCGTCGGGGATTTTTTTACTGCGCAGATCCTCCCATTCATGCGCATGGCGTGGATTGGCTGCTTCGAACGACAATCCGGCCGGACGCGCCCGCATAGCCACGTCGAGGATCTTGGCCAGCGGGATGTCGTGAGTGTGCGGGCCTTCGTAATTTCCCCAGCACAGATGCATGCGCATCGCTTGTGGCGGAATATTCGCGGTCGCCTGGTTGAGCGCGGCGATGTTGCGCTCCGCAATGCGCAGGAACTCGTTGTCCGACAGATGCTGGTACTGGTTGTGCCGGGCCGAGCCGAGATCGGGCGCATCGATCTGCAGGATGAAACCGGCCCCGGTGATCGCCTCGTATTCCGCCTTCAGTGCATTGGCCAGCGCGTCGACATAGGCGTCTTCGTCCCGGTAATACCGGTCCGGCACAAATTTTGTCAGCACCCCGGGTGAGGCGGCGTTCATGAAGGCCTCGGCCGGCTTTACCGTGGCGCAGGCCGCCGCGAGATTTTCCAGGTCGGTTTCCAGTGGCGCCCGGTTCGTGTAGGCGACTGGGCCGGTGCAGCACGGCACCGCCTCGCGGCTGAACCATGCGGTGCCGCCGCGCGCCTCGCTGAGACGCTGCAGGAAATCGGGGTGGTCGAGCAGGTCGCGGTGGGCCGCAGTCTGCGGCGGCTTCTCGACCTCGCTGCCGCGGAATGCCGTAATGCCGGACAGGCGATGACGGACGTAGAAGGTGTAGGAGATCTTGCCGAGCTCGCCGTCGCAGACGCTGTCGATGCCGGCTGCGACCTGCTTCTCGACGATTTCGCGCACCGCCACGGCGAGACACGTGTCAAAGGCTGCCTGCTCGAACGGCCACCCGGTTTCGCGTGCCTCCAGGAACTCCAGCAGATCGGGCGGTCGCGGCAGGCTCCCGACATGGGTGGTGAGAATCCGTTCGGTGCTCGTCTTCATCCCAGCAATCTCCCGTGCTGCAAGCTCGGCTCAATACCGGCAGTTTCAACGTCGATAGAGGGTCATGCCGGTCGCACGATAGCACTTTGTCAGAATTGATCGCGGTGCTTGGAGGCCGCTCGCTGGAAAGGCACATTTCCTGCACAGAATCCGTCGACGACGGCGATCGAGAAGGGGAGGCGCATGCAGACCAGCCCGGCAATCGAGACCGAAGACAAGGATCTGCCTCTTCGCGAGGATATCCGGCTGCTCGGTCGCATTCTCGGCGACACGATACGCGAGCAGGGCGGCGAAGCAGTCTTCGACACCGTCGAGAACATTCGGCAAAACTCGGTGCGCTTCCGCCGAGACGAGGATCTGACCGCGCGACGCGATCTCGAAGCCACACTGAACGCTCTGAAACCGAAGAACGCGCTGCAGATTATTCGCGCCTTCGGCTTCTTTTCCCACCTCGCCAATATCGCCGAGGATCAGCACCACATCCGCCGGACCCGCGCCCATTCCCTGAGCGCCGCGACACCACGCGAAGGCACGTTGGCGCATTCCCTCGCCCGCGCCCATCAGGCGGGCATCCCGCCGGCGCGCCTCGGCGCCTTCTTTGCCGGCGCCATGGTGGTGCCGGTATTGACCGCGCATCCGACCGAAGTGCGGCGCAAAAGCACGATCGATCGCGAGATGGAAGTCGCCGAGCTGATCGCCGAACGCGACCGGTCTGCTCCGACCACGGCTGAACTCGCTGCGAACGAGGCGGCGCTGCGTCGCGCCGTGCTGACCTTGTGGCAGACCAATCCGCTGCGCAGCACCCGCCTGCGTGTAATTGACGAGGTGGCCAACGGCCTTTCCTATTACGATCATACCTTTCTCGCCGGGTTGCCGCGGTTCTACGCCGATCTGGAAGAGGAGCTTGCCGGCGCGGGCGTCGCGCTCGCGCAGGGTCTCCCTTCCTTTCTGCGGCTGGGCAGCTGGATCGGCGGAGATCGCGACGGCAATCCCTTTGTGACCGAGAGCGTATTGTGCGCGGCATTGCAGGCCCAAAGCGGCCGCGCCCTGAATTACTACCTCGACGAGTTGCATGGACTTGGTGGCGAGCTGTCTCTCGACGGCCGGTTGGTGGGCGTTTCGGATGCCCTCGCGGAGCTCGCCGCACGATCGCCGGATCGGTCCGCCAACCGGCAGCACGAGCCCTACCGCCGCGCCATCACCGGGATCTACGCGCGGCTGGCGGCGACGGCGCGTGTGCTCGACGATCTCGAAGCTCCGCAGCATGCCGTCAGCGACGCGCCGCCCTATCGCGACAGCGGGAAATTGCTGGCCGATCTCTCGATCCTCGACAGCTCACTCGTCGCCAATGGCTCCGAGATCCTGGCCGAGGGTCGCTTGAAGGACTTGCGCCGTGCCGTCGACGTCTTCGGCTTTCATCTAGCCGCGCTCGATTTGCGCCAGAACTCGGACGTGCACGAGCGCACGGTCGGCGAGATGCTCGGCCTCGTGCAACCGGACCTCGATTACGCGGCTCTTCCCGAAGCCGAGCGCATCCGGTTGCTGCTCACGGAGCTGGCGACGGCACGTCCGCTGTCGTCTCCCTTTCTCTCCTATTCGGCCGAGACCGAGAGCGAAGTTGCGATCCTTCGCGCGACTGCCGACGCGCATCGCCGCTACGGGCCGAGCTCGGTCCCGCATTACGTGATTTCAAAGACGACCGGTGTCTCCGACATCCTCGAAACCGCTGTGCTTCTGAAGGAAGCAGGTCTTTTGCGGCCGCGTGACGGCAGCCTCGATCTCGACATCGTCCCGCTGTTCGAGACGATCGAAGATCTGCGCAATTGCAGCACCGTCATGGATGAGCTGCTCGGCCTCCCGGAATACGCGCGCCTGCTGGAAAGCCGCGGCCGCGTGCAGGAGGTCATGCTCGGTTATTCGGACAGCAACAAGGATGGCGGTTTCCTGACTTCCGGCTGGGAGCTCTACAAGGCGGAGATCGCGCTGGTCGAGGTGTTCCGCCGCTCACGGCGTCAAGCTGCGCCTGTTCCATGGCCGCGGCGGCTCGGTCGGCCGCGGCGGCGGGCCCAGCTACCAGGCGATCCTCGCGCAGCCCGCCGGCGCGGTTCAGGGCGCAATCCGCATCACCGAGCAGGGCGAGGTGATCGCCAGCAAATACTCGAACCCCGAGCTCGCCCGGCGCAATCTGGAGATCCTCGCCGCGGCGACGCTCGAAGCCACCCTGCTGCAACCCGAGACGGCCGACCCGCCGGTCAGCCATCTGGCGGCGATGGATTACCTGTCCGGCGAGGCCTATCGGGCCTATCGCAGCCTCGTCTACGAAACCGACGGTTTCGACCGCTTTTTCCGCGAGTCGACGGTGATCGGCGAGATCGCCAACCTGAACATCGGCAGCCGTCCCGCGTCGCGAAAACCTTCGGAACGTATCGAGGATCTGCGCGCGATCCCGTGGGTTTTCAGCTGGGCGCAATGCCGCCTGATGCTGCCGGGCTGGTACGGTTTCGGCAGCGCGGTGAAGGCGTGGCTCGAATTGCAGCCGAACGGCGGCATGCAGATGCTGCAGGCGATGTATCGCGAGTGGCCATTCTTTCAGATGCTGCTGTCGAACATGGACATGCTGCTGGCAAAGAGCGACATCGCAATCGCCTCGCGCTATGCCGAGCTGGTCTCCGATGCCGAGTTGCGCGACCGTGTCTTTTCCCGATTGCGGGCGGAGTGGCAGAGCACGGTCGACGCGTTGCTGAGGATCATGGACCAGGAGAGCCTGCTCCAAAGCAACCCGCTGCTGGCGCGCTCGATCCGCAACCGCTTCCCCTATCTCGATCCGCTCAATCACATGCAGATCGAGCTGTTGAAGCGCTATCGCGCCGGCGATACCGACGAGAATGTCGTGACCGGGATCCACCTGACGATCAACGGCATTGCCGCAGGTCTGCGCAACAGCGGATAAAATATTGTGTCGAGGAGACTGATAAATCGGCCGCGAGGCCCATTTCTGCGGCTGTCGCTCGACATACATCAATCCAGCAGCCAGGGTGCCGCGCAGGCCTGAGCAATTTGCCGTATCTGGTTCAGCAGACCCGGGCCGACCGGGATCCCTTCTCGCATACGCTTTGCTGCGTTGTCCCGCTGCGGATCGCCCGCCACCATGACCGGCTGCGCCGGATCGACGGGCTTTGTTGCCCGCAGGTCGTTGCACAGGCGGGTCACGTCGGCGGTGAATTCCTCGCGGTCGCGGAACAGCCCCGGATCGATCGCGATCAGACAATGGCCGATGTCATTGCCATGAGGTTTTTTGGTGTGCATCGGGTCGGTGATCAAGGTCGCACCCGACAGACATGAGCCGAGGATGTTCACCATCACCGCCAGCCCGTACCCCTTGTAGCTGGAGTTTTCCGGAGAGCCCCCGAGCGAGGTGAGGAACCCGCCCTTCTCGCGCGCCTCCAACGGGTCGGTGCTGGGGAGCCCCTCCTTGTCGAGCACCCATCCGGGCGGGCATGAGAGCCCCTCGTTGGCCTTGTTGCGGATGCGGCCGGCGGCCACGGTCGTGGTCGCCATATCGAGCAGAAACGGCCGCCCGTCGGTCGTCGGAGCGGCAAAGGACCAGGGGTCGGTGCCGAGCTTGGCTTCCTTGCCGAAGGTCGGCGCCACCTGGATGCTCGAGGCGCCGGTGCACGCCATGCCGATCAGCCCTTCCTTCGCCGCCATCAAGGTGTAATAGCCGGTCGCGCCAAAATGGGCCGAGTTGCGTACCGCGGCGATCGCCATGCCGGACTGCTTGGCCTTGTCGATCGCCACTTGCATCGCAAAACGCGCCGGCACATGGCCGAGCCCGCCGTCGCCGTCCACCAGCGCGGAAACCGGGGTTTCCTTGATGATGCGCGGCCGCGCATCCATGTTCGCCCGCCCATTGCGGCGCAGCCGGTCATAACCCGGGAGCATCGATATGCCATGGCTGTCGACGCCGTGCAGATCCGCCCAGGAGAGGATGTCGGCCGTCGCTTCGGCGTTGTCTTCCGACATGCCCCAGGCCAAAAGGATGGCTTTGAGCTGTGCGCGATGCTTGTCGTAGGATGCAGGCATGGGCGTCCTCTCCTCTGGTCGGCGCGCAGCCTTGCGCAATGGGTCCATTCCGGCAAGCTCGCAGTTCGGCCGAACAAGCGCCACGGCTCCCTTCATGTGAAAGGCCGACGGCATGGACTCGACGTATTTTGGAGCAGAACAGGTAACCGACGAAGATCGGGCTTACCGCGGATCGCGCTTTTCCGAAGTCCGCGATGCCATACTTGCCAACCCCTACCAGAAGGTGTGGGGCAGTCCCGGCGAACCGCCGCTCCCGGTCTATGATGTTACGTTGCCGAACGTGCTGCGAGGGGCGCTACCGTTCGGTCCGCCCCATCTATTTCGGCAGGCTGTCGCAAGAGCCGTCGATTTCAAAGGCCGATCTGCGCTGGGGCGCCGATCGCAAAGGTTTCCGGCGGATCATTCATCCGAACGGAATATGCCTGACCGGCCTGTGGCAAATATCCGAACAGACGCCCTATTCCGGCTACTTTCGAACGGGGAGTCGAGCGCTGGCGGTCTGTCGCTACTCCACTTGCTGCAAGGAGACACGGCGCGGCAACGAACGATCCCTGTCGCTGGTCGGCAAACTGTTCCCGACCACAGACCCGGGGCACGGCGAGCCGCTCCGCACAGCCAATTTCATCACGCAGCAAGATCTCGGCGGCGAGCGGACCGACTACATCAATGACGCCGAGCTGCGTAACGCGCCCAATACTACGAGCTGGCGTCGCGGGTTCGGCGTGCCGATACTGCTCGTCGAATCCATTCTGTTTAGCAAGACCGACAAGCAACCTACGCAGCGACAGCTCTACCAGATTGCCGAATTGAGTAAACCGGAGGGCGAACCGACCCGAGCGCCGGCTTTCATGCGGCTGCTGGTCGACCCTGCCCAGCCGCGGATTCCCGGTGACGCATTGGATTTTCGCAATGAAATAATGGCGCAAATTTATGATCGCGGCGACCCCACCCCAAAGCGCAGCCTGACTTTTCACATCGAGGTGACGGACGAGGGCTCGACGCACGGCCCCGCCTTCTTTCAGCGGCGCAGGTTCGGTAATTGGACGCGTATTGGGCGACTGGAGTTCAATGAAGCGGTTGCCTCCTACAATGGCGATTTCGTCATTCACTTCAATCACCCGACGTGGCGGGACGACCGCAACGATCCCTCCACAGCGACGCGCGTCAATGAACAAAAGGTACGGTGATTCGAACCGTCGGAAGCGGCTGTGTTTACCATTGTCTTGACGACGGCCGCCGCCGCAGACGAGTATTGGCCTAATCAGGCAAGAAACGAACCTTCTTTCAGCGGCGGCTGTCCGTCAATTCGTCGCTCACCTATACCCTAGGGAGGAGAGGCCATGGCGATTTTCCTGAGCAAGCGCGAGCTCGCGCAAACCGAGCCGGCGGAGAGGCTGGGCTTCAAATCGCCCGTGCCTACGCGAATGGTGTCGAACGGCGAGTTCAATCCTCTGCCGCAGACGCGCCGCCAAAGACAATTCGAGGAGCGGCTTAAAGATCTTTCCGAGGTGAGCGCCAGAAAGCTCGGGATGGACCGCCGCCAGTTTCTGCGCACCAGCTGCGGTATGGCGGCGGCGTTTGTCGCGCTGAATGACGTCTTTGGGCGGATCTTCGATGTCTCGGCCGCCGAAGCGGCCCAGCCTGAAGCTGCCGCCGAGCGGGCGAACGGGCTAGCGGGCCAGTTCATCCTCGACGACCAGGTCCATTTCGTGCGCGACGACTACAAGGTCGAGGACATTCTCGGTCTCGCCAAATATGCGGGCGCGCACTGGAACGCCTCGCTGCTGAAGGATGCGTACGGGCTGTCGCTCGATCGCTACAAGTTCGACAACTTCCTGAAGGAGATCTATCTCGACAGCGACACCAAGGTAGCGCTGTTGAGCGGCGCGCCGTTCGACAACCCCGCAGCATGGTTCCTGTCCAACGATCAAATCAAGCTCGCGAACCAGACGGTCAACAGCATAGCCGGCTCCAAGCGGCTGCTGTTTCATTCACTGTTCACCCCGGCCCAGCCCGGTTGGATGGAAGAGGTCGACCGCTGCATCGCCGAGGTCAAACCCAACAGCTGGAAAGGCTACACGATCGGCGACCCGCTGCAACCCCGGACCACGAAATATCCGTGGCGGCTCGATGACGAGAAGCTCGTCTATCCCTTCTACGAAAAGGCGGTAAAGGCGGGCATCACCACGGTCTGCATCCATAAAGGCTTATTGCCCAAGGACTATGAGACCGCGATCCCGGGCGGAGCCTGGAAATACGCCAATGTTGACGACTTGCCGAAAGCCGCGAAAGATTGGCCGCAGATCAATTTCGTCATCTACCATTCCGCCCTTCGCGCATTCCTCGAGGATCCTGACAGCGAGCTCGCGGAGTTCGAAAAGAACGGCTACATCCGGTGGGTTTCCGATCTTGCCTCGATCCCGGAGAAATCCGGCGTCAGCAATGTCTACGCCGATATCGGCACATCCTTTGCCATTTCGGCGGTGTCAAACCCGCGCTTCTGCGCTGCAATGATGGGCACCTTGATCAAGGGGCTCGGGCATGATCACGTGTTCTGGGGCACCGAACTCGGTCTGGTACGGCTCGCCCCAGTGGCAGATCGAGGCGTTCCGCCGGCTCGAGATCCCAGAGGACATGCAGAAAAAACATGGTTTTGCCGCCCTCGGACCTGCCGACGGTTCAGTCAAGAGCGCCATCTTCGGCTACAACGCGGCGCGCTTCTACAAGCTCGATCTGCGCGCCGAGTTACCGCCCATGCACGAGGACGGGATCGCCAAGCTGAAGGCTGCGTATCTCGAGGATGGCCGTGCGCCGAGCAACACCGCTTATGGCTTTGTTGCTCGTCACGCCTGATGGCAGCCGTGTTTCGGTGATGAGGATTTCGATGTGTCGCAATATCAAGACGCTGCATAACTTCAAACCGCCCGCGACAGAGGACGAGATCAGGGCGTCTTCCCTACAATTCGTCCGCAAGTTGAGTGGTTTTGCCCGGCCTTCCAAGGCGAACCAACTCGCTTTCGACCGGGCCGTTGACCAGGTCGCCAGCGCGGCGCACGAATTGCTCGGCTCTCTGGTGACAAACGCCCCGCCCCGCCATCGCGACCTCGAGGCGGCAAAGGCCCGGGCTCGGGCGGCGGACCGGTTCCGCTCATCCCAGAGCGGAGGCACGGCCTAGTACGGTCGATTCACCGCGATGCGCGCGTCCTCGTGTTCCCGTGTTCCCGTGGGCCTTCAGCCCACGGACTTGTTCCGTGGGGAAGGCCGGGACCCATTTCTCCCATGGGCACCGGCCCCCTGTTCCCCGCCAGGGGCAGGCTTCGCCGGTGTGGCGGGAATTTTGATGTGAGCCTTGGTCCGCTCTTGCAGAGTGATTCTTCTGAATGGATCTGAACACTAGTGCGCGTTCCAATCAAGTTGCATCGCCTCCCAAGAGCGTCATCCGCGGGCTTGACCCGCGGATCTCTGAGATGGCCGGGTCAAGCCCGGCCATGACGAATACACGAGGCAATCCCATCTGATCGGAAACCGGTCTAGCCGACGTCCCGCGCGTCGGGGGTTCGCCGTTGCCGCCCCGATTTTACCGGCGTTCGGAGGGTGGCGCTCAGAAGTGCTCCTCCTCCAGCGCCAAAGCGGTAGACGCGCCGCTTCTGACCACAGTCAGCAGGGCGTTTGCCTTGGGTAGGATCTGCTCGGCATAGAACCGTGCGGTCGCGATCTTTGCCCGACAGAAACCTTCGTCCTCGCCCGCATTCAGCCGGGCCCGCGCGACCAATGCGGCGCGCGCCATCTGCCAGCCGCCACAGACGTAGCCCGTCAGCATCATGTAATTTACCGAAGCACCTAGTGCCGCGTCAGGATCCTTGCCGATCGTTTGCAGCATCCATTGGGTGGCTTGCTCCAAGGCCTGGATACCCGCCGCCAGATTTTCGCGGATTGCCGGGAAGTCGAGGTTGTCGGAACCGCTAAGCTGCCCCTCTACTGCACGCATCTCGCCGATCAGCGCGGCCATTGCGTGGCCGTTATCGGCAGGCAGCTTACGCCCGACCAGATCCCCCGCCTGAATTCCGGTGGTTCCCTCGTAGATCGGCGCGATACGCGCGTCGCGCAGGTATTGGGCGGCACCGGTCTCCTCGATGAAACCCATGCCGCCGTGGACCTGGATGCCGAGGGACGCGATTTCTACGCCGAGCTCGGTGCACCAGCCCTTGAGCATCGGGGTCAGCAGATCCACCCGCTCCTGGCGGCGTTGCCGTTCCGCGGCGTCGAGGTGCTTGTGCGCGAGATCGACGTCGGCTGCCAGCACATACCCGAAGGCCCGCATGGCCTCGATCTGCGATTTCATCGTGAGCAGCATGCGCCGCACATCGGGGTGATGGATGATCGTCACCCGCTCGCCGCTGCGCTGCCCCACCGGCCGGCCCTGGACCCGCTCCTTGGCGTAGTCGCGCGCCGCCTGGTAAGCGCGCTCGGCGATCGCCAGGCCCTGCAGCCCGATCTTCTGGCGGGCTTCGTTCATCATCGTGAACATGTGGGGCAGACCCTCGTTCTCGCGGCCCACCAGATAGCCGATCGCGCCCTCCTTCTCGCCAAAGCTCATCACGCAAGTCGGACTGGCATGAATGCCGAGTTTGTGTTCGATCGACGCGCACTCCACGTCATTGCGCCCCGCCAGCGAGCCGTCCGGGCCGACGAGGAATTTGGGCACCAGAAACAGCGAGATGCCGCGCGTGCCTTCAGGCGCGTCTGGCAGGCGGGCGAGCACCAGGTGCACGATATTCTCGGCCATATCGTGATCGCCCCAGGTAATAAAGATCTTCTGGCCGGAGATCCGGTAGTGGTCGCCCTCCGGTACCGCCTTGGTGCGGACTGCCGACAGGTCGGAACCGGCCTGCGGTTCGGTCAGGTTCATCGTCCCCGACCACTCGCCGCTGACGAGTTTCGGCAGAAAGCGGGCTTTCAGCTCGTCGGAAGCGTGCGCCTTGACCGCCTCCATCGCCCCAGCGGTCAGCAGCGGGCAAAGGGCGAAAGACATGTTGGCCGAGTTCCACATTTCCACCGCTGCCGCTGCCAGCAGCCCCGGCAGCCCCTGGCCGCCATATTCGGGATCGCCGCCGAGGCCGTTCCAGCCATTGTCGACAAACCGGCGGTACGCCGCGCCAAAGCCGTCGGCCGCGACCACGCCGTCCTTGGTCAAGGACGCGCCCCGCTCGTCACCTGGCTTGTTGAGCGGCGCGAGCACTTCGCCGGCGAGCCTCGCTGCCTCCTCGAGCACTGCCTCGGCCAATTCCGGCGTCGCCTCCTCGTAGCCGGGCAGGGCGGCAAGGCTTTTCAGGCCCGCCAGTTCGTTGATCACGAACTGCATGTCGCGAACCGGCGCACGATACGTCGTCATAAGCTGGCTCCTGAGAAAACGCTGTCTCGTTTTATCACGAACGCGGAGCACTACTCCGGGCGCGTGCCCGACGGCCGAGTTATCGTGTATGATGAGGCGATGGCGCGCCGTGTCCGGGTGCGCTCGTACACGCCTGGAGGCTCAGGAATGACCGATACCCCCGATTATACGCCGCCCAAGGTCTGGAGTTGGAACAAGCCGAGTGGCGGCAGGTTCGAGAACATCAACCGCCCGATCGCGGGTGTCACACACGAGAAGGAGCTGCCGGTCGGCCGCCACGCGCTGCAGCTGTACTCGCTGGGGACGCCGAATGGCGTGAAGGTCACGATCATGCTCGAAGAGCTGCTGGCCCTCGGTCACAAAGGTGCGGAGTACGATGCCTGGCTGATCCGGATCGGCGAGGGTGATCAGTTCGGCAGCGGCTTCGTGGCGATAAACCCGAATTCCAAGATCCCGGCGCTGGTGGATCGCAGCGGTCCCAAGCCGATCCGGATCTTCGAGACCGGCGCGATCTTGATGCACCTCGCCGAAAAATTCGGCGAGTTCCTGCCGACCGAAGCCGGGCGAGCGCGCCGAATGCCTGTCGTGGCTATTCTGGCAAATGGGCAGCACGCCCTATGTGGGCGGCGGCTTCGGCCACTTCTACGCTTACGCGCCGCTCAAGATCGAATACGCAATCGATCGGTTCACGATGGAGACCAAACGCCTGCTCGACGTGCTCGATCGCCGGCTGGCGGAGAGCGAGTATGTCGCGGGTCCCGCCTATACGATTGCCGACATCGCCATCTTCCCCTGGTACGGCGGGCTGGCGAAGTTCAATCAATACGGGGCGGCCGAATTCCTCGCCGTCCACGAGTACAAGAACGTCCAGCGCTGGGCCGACATGCTCCTGGAACGGCCGGCGGTGAGGCGCGGACGGATGGTCAACCGGCTCTCCGGCGACCCCTCCGAGCAATTGCACGAGCGCCACGACGCCAGCGACTTCGAGACGAAGACGCAGGACAAGCTCGCGGCCGCCGACTGACCCAAGATCGGCAACGCGCCCCGCTCCCGGGCTCAGCGGGTCCCGTGTCGACGCGCTATTCTCCCGCCGGCGCCGCACTGAACGAGACTTAGATGAAGACCGAAGATCGCGGGCGCTCGGTCCGCCGGTTAGAGGACTTCCGGTTTCTGACCGGGGCTGGCCGCTACGTCGACGATTTCGCTCTGCCCGGGCAGGTCCATGCGTATGTGCTGCGGTCGCCGCATGCCCATGCCGCAATCGAGCGGATCGACACAGCGGCGGCGCGGGGCGGCAGCGGCGTCCTCGGGGTGTTTACCGAAAGCGATCTGCTGGCCGACGGTATCGGTCCCCTTCCATGCATCGCGCAGGTCAGCACGGTCGATCCGATGATCGTGCCGCCGCGTTATGCACTGGCGCGCGGGCGGGTGCGCCATGTTGGTGATCCGGTGGCGCTGGTTGTTGCGGAAACCCGCGATCTGGCTCGTGACGCTGCCGAGCGGATCGAAGTCGAATACGGGCCACTCGATGCGGTCGCCGATGCTGCGGCGGCGCTGCTGCCGGGGGCGCCGGCGATCTGGGACGAAGCTCCGGGAAACCTCTGCTTCCGATTTCAGAGGGGAGACGAGGCCGCGACCCGAGCGGCGTTCGCCGCGGCGGCCCACATCGTCGAGGTCGAGCTCGTCAACAACCGCCTCGTGCCGACGCCGATCGAGCCGCGGGCGGCGATCGGCAATTATGACGCGACCGCCGGCCGCCTCGACCTGCTACTGACCGGACAAGGCGTCCACAGCATCCGCAATCAGCTCGCCGAGGCGGTGTTCCGCCTATCCGCCGAGCGCATCCAGCTGACCGCACCCGATGTCGGCGGCGGGTTCGGCATGAAGAATTTTCTTTATCCCGAATGGGTATTGGTTTTGTGGGCGGCGCGGCGGCTCGGGCGGCCGGTCAAGTGGGTCGCCGAGCGCAGCGAGGAATTCGTCAGCGGCACACAGGGCCGCGACAACCATACGAAGGCCCGTCTGGCGCTCGACGAGGACGGCCGGTTTCTCGCGCTCGACGTCTTAACCGTGGCCAATCTCGGCGCCTATCTGTCGTCGAACGGACCGGGCAGCTCGACCAATTCGCCGGCGACGGCGATGGGCGGCGTCTACGCGATCCCGGCCGTCTTCATGGATGTGCGCGGCGCCTTCACCAACACCGTGCCGATCGATGCCTATCGCGGCGCCGGCAAGCCCGAGGCCAATTATCTGATCGAGCGGCTGATCGACATCGCCGCGCGCCGGATCGGCTGGGAACCCGTGGGCTTGCGGCGGCGCAATATGATCGCCGCATTCCCCTATCGCAGCGCGCTTGGCATGACCATCGATTGCGGGCGCTTTGCCGCCAATCTGGACGACGGGCTGGCGCAGGCCCGCGCTGCCGATTTCACGGCGCGGCGCGCCGAAGCGGCAGCGCGCGGGCGGCTGCGCGGGCTCGGGGTCGGCTGCTTTCTCGAAACGGCGCGCGGGACGCCGAACGAAGCCGCCGAAATCCGTTTCGAGCCCGACGGCCGGGTTTCCCTGATCCTCGGGACACAGTCGAACGGCCAAGGGCACGAGACGAGCTATCCGCAGATCGCCGCATCCTTGCTCGAGCTACCTATCGACACATTTCGCCTCGTCCAGGCCGATACGCGGATCGTACAGCGCGGAGCAGGCCATGGCGGCGCGCGCTCGATGCATCAGGGCGGCACCGCATTGGTCAAGGCGGCCGAAATGGTCATCGAAAAGGGCCGCAGGATCGCGGCGGGTCTGCTCCAGGCCGACAGCGCCGAAATCGTCTTCGCGAAAGGCCGGTTCACCGTGCCGGGGACGGAGCGCGAAATTGACCTCCTCGCCGTCGCCCGTGCGGCGGCCGACACCGCGAACCTCCCCGAGGGCATGGCGCCCGGTCTCGACAGCTTTGTGTACAACTCGTTGGACGCATTCACGTTTCCGAACGGCTGCCATATCGCTGAGGTCGAAATCGACCCCGAGACCGGCGTGGCGACCCTTGAACGCTACACCGCGGTCGATGATTACGGGCGGCTCATCAATCCGTTGCTGGTCAAGGGCCAGGTTCAGGGCGGGGTAGCCCAGGGTATCGGCCAGGCCCTCATCGAGCATACCGTATACGAGCCGGGTTCGGGCCAGTTGCTGAGCGGCTCGCTTACGGACTACGCGTTGCCCAGGGCCGACGACCTGCCCCCGTTCGATATCACCTTCGCCGAACTGCCGACATCGGCCAACCCGCTCGGCGTCAAGGGTTCGGGACAAGCCGGCTGCATCGCGGCGCCGCAGACAATCATCAACGCGGTTGTCGACGCGCTCGCCCCGCTCGGCATCGAGCATATCGACATGCCGGCGACACCCGAGCGGGTCTGGCGCGCAATACGCGCACGGGGGTGATCCGTCATCGTTCCCGCCAAACCGAATTCAGCGGGTCGGGCGCGATCGAGCCTTCGGGAAACAGTTTTCGGGCTAACCGGGACAGCGTCAAACCCCGTACGACCATCGTGAAGACGACAATGCCGTAGCACGCGGTTAATACCGCATCCCTTTCGGGAGTCGGCGCCAGCGCAACCGAGACCCCGCCCGTGTTGCGCGGCAGCTTCAGGATGTAGTGGTTGACGTAGGCGAAGCGAAGAGCTATCCGGAGCGCATCTGCCCCGATGAGCATGTTGCCTACTCCCTGAACCATCCGTGGCTGAGGACGAGCGACTGGCCGCGTCAGGTCGGTGACATAATGGTTGGCCGAATCATTCGCGGCCATCAAATGCGAGATCGAAGGTGAAGACCCCGTCCGAGCCGTTCGGGCGCTGCAATACCTCGGGATGGCGCAGTGTACGCACCGCGTCGTTGTAACCCGATCTCCAATGCTCCTCCATTGTCCGGCGCGAGAATTCGTAATCTTTGGCGTTGCCCTCGTAGTTTTTGGCGCGATAGATCAGCTGGATCAGGTTGTAGACCTTCTCGTCCGCCTCTGCGGCGAGGATATCCGCCTCCGGCGTCTGCAGCAGCTCAGGAGGCATTTTGGCGAGAAGCTTGGCCGTGGCGCGACGCAGCAGTTGCTTTTTCTTGAACTGGTCGGTTGCCATCCGGGTGCGGCTCGAGTATCGGATCTCCTTCTGGCGCGTCTCTGCTTCGAGCAGATTGCGCGGGAACTCGCCGCGGCTGCTCCATAGATCGATTTGAAAGGCGAGCGTGTCCTGACCCGGCCGGCTGTCCAGCACCCATTGCAATGGCGTGTTGGAAACCAGGCCGCCGTCCCAATAGTACTCGCCTTCGATCTCGGTGGCCGGGAAACCGGGCGGCAGCGAACCGCTGGCGATGACGTGTTCCGGACAGATCTGGTGTGTGATGTTGTCGAAGTAGACGAAATTGCCGGTGCGAACGTTGACCGCGCCGACGCTGAACCGGGTTGTGCCGGCATTGATCAGGTCAAAATCCACCAGGCGTTCGAGCGTCGCCTTCAACGGGGCGACATCGTAAAAGCTGATCGCCTCCAGTGTGCCGTTCGGCTGAAAATAGGGTGGCGGCACGCGCGGCTTGAAAAACTCGGGGGCGCCGCCCAACAACGCACCCCATGAGCGCGCCTGATTGACGAGGCTGTGGGCTAACTCGCCCCTCAGCTGAAACCACTCGAAGTCCGCTATGCCGAACGGAGGGGTGGTAATCGCTTCCCAAAATTCGCGCAATCTCTCGACGCGTTTGTCGGGCGAATTGCCGGCGATCAAGGCCGAGTTGACGGCGCCGATCGAAATGCCGGCCACCCAGTCGGGATGCAGGTTGGCCTCTGCCAGCGCCTGATAGACGCCAGCCTGATAGGAACCGAGGGCGCCGCCGCCTTGCAGGAGCAAGGCTATCCGCTCGAAGGGCGGCCGTTCGGCTACGACATGACTTTTTCGGTGCAAACGCCGGATTCCGGACATAACAAGCGCCTCCCGCAGCACGGTAATGCGCTTCCTCCCTGCCGAATATTCGAAACGGCCTGTATTCGACGCGCTATGGGCCGATCGAGGCCGTCTCGGGCGGAGTTACATTTACGCGCCGTGGTGACCCGTTCAAGACGTTCGGCGCGACAGGAGGCTTCCTCATAAACACGACGGCCCAGAGCCACGCTTCCGCTCGGTCGCGATCATCGAGACCGGGCTCACTTTCGACGCGTTTTACACCGGTCAGATACTTGCGTGATCGGCATCGACGGCGGTGGCCTGGATGACTTGCTCGGTTTAACCGTGCTAGCCGAGAGGAGGTCGGCGCCGGTGACGCGCGATCCCCGGCCGTCCAGGCGCCCCCGGATTTCAGATGTTGTTCCTGGGTCGGCGACGCGCCCGCCGACCCCGCCGGAGCGGCGCGTGCACGGCGGAACCGTTCGCTATCCGCTAAGCGTGGCCCGCTTCAAAAACGAACTTCCTGCAGGTCTGAGAAGAGCGTTTCGAAGGGTGCGTTAATGTTTCGCGCAATGCGCACCGGTTAATGCTAGTATTACGCGCCGAGCGAGGGTATAGCGGTCGTGCGGATCAGGCTACGCTCAGATCCGCAAGGAATGCGGGGGCGGCCGCCAGGCTGAATCGTCACCTCGTAGCCTCGCGTCGGGAAGCTGACGCCATCCTAGCACGGAGAATCCACAGATAAGGGAGAATGGTATTGCCATACCTGCGACCGATTGTGGTGCTTTTGCTAGCCACAGCCGTGGCGTCATCGGCGGTGGCAAAACCGAGTCCACAGCCGATAAGCGGCCAGTGCGGTTCAGCGAGCGGTCAGCAATTGATGTCTGCGCCCAGCGGGAGTGCTCTATGCTCTTCGGGGGCAGCGACGGCACTGTCCGGCAGCGGGCCCTGGAGCTGGACGTGCCTAGGCGCGAATGGCGGCTCCAATTCCCCGACCTGCACCGCATCTGCCACGTCGGATCCGACGGATAGTGTGGTCTTCGGCATGTCGGAAGACGCCTACCAGGGAGACGCGCAATACGCGATAGCGGTCGACGGGGTTACTGTAGGGACGGGTACCGTCACGACCCTACATTCGTCAGGGGCCTCGCAGGAAGTAGCCGTGGGTTTGGGCGGCGGGTCGCACCAGATAACCGTTACGTTTCTGAATGACGCCTATAACCCTGGCGTCGGCGACCGGAATCTATATGTCGGCTATGTGAAATACGACGGAGTTGACCAGAACGCGACGCCCACGGAGCTATATACAACCGGCAATATGTTCTCAATCACAGTCCCGGTGACCCCGCCGACGGCGTCGGCGGCACCGCCTTCGGGGGGGGTTCCACCAGGTGCGCAGGCGGCGGGATATACGACGCTGGCCTTCGAGAGCGACTTCACGCAGCCGGCTTACGCGAACTTATCCAACTGGCTCGATTGCACCGGCGCCGCCTCGCCGGAATGGTTCCTCGGCGGCGGCAGCGGCCATTCACCGCCGCCGTGCTCGCGCATCAGCATGATCAATGACGGTGGCGTGCAGGTCCTGGACATCAAATTCACCTCGGCGGACGCTGCCAATCTCGGTACCGCGCTGACCACAGTCAATAGCGCCCTCACTCGTGGTGTTGATTTCCCGAACGGCGCCTATTGGGAAATAACGTATCGGGTGACGCCTGCTGGACCGGACAACAACCCATACGGCTGGTTGCTAGACGGCTTTATTACGTGGAGCAATAGCGGCCAACTCGGCGCGTCGAGTTCGTATTTGGAGTTCGATTTCCTGGAAGACTATGCCGGCGGATGCTGTCACCAGGGCAGCACCATCCACATGTGGGGCGCGGTCCCGGATGGTCAGCGTGGTCTTTCGGTGGCGGGGTATGTAGTCCCCGAGTATCACGTAGACCAGACCGCCTATCACACGATTGCCGCTCGCATCACGCAGGATGGTACGTCCAACTTGGCGATGTGTATGTACATCGACGGACAGTTCCAGAATTGTGGAGACATGGTAAGCAACGGTAACAGCGGCGCGACAGCGATCACATCGGCACAGCTGAACGAGCGGAATCTTCTCATCCTGCAGGTCGGCCCGATAAATACAACGCCCGTGGCCGCGACGATGGACATGCTCGTCAAGGACGTAAGGGTCTGGACCTGCGCAAATTGGAAAGCGACGCTGAATACGCCGGGCAACGCCTGTAACGGGGCGGTGTTGACCTCGGCTCCGTAAAGCCGTGGCGGCATAGCCGGGGCTCACCTCGGGTCGGGGGCGGGCAAGGAGGCTGGAAAACTCGATGTAATCGAGTTGACCAGTCCCGCCTCTGGCTTGGCCGGCCTCCCACTGGTGTGCCGCGCCATGCCGAGCCCTGCCAGGCCATGCCCCGCCGCCCCCGCTCTGCCGTGCCGTGACGGGCCAAGCAGAGCAGTGATGAAAATCGCCGTCTGGCGGAGCATGCGCTTGCGATAAGCGGAGCATGCGCTTGCGATAAATAAATTCACCCGTCAGCTTCCCCAGACGGCCCTGCGCGAGCGGGGGAGGCTCAGAGAGGGGGCCGGAAGAGGGTCCCGTAACCGGTGAGCCCGGCTAGCCAGGGACCTGGGGCGGGTCGGCCATTTTCGCCTTCGCCCGACCAAGCCTCGGACAGATAACGCCCCGGGCGCAGACGCTCTGTTCCAGCAGCTCGCGTTCCAACAAATCGCGGAGGCGTCCGAGCACGACGCGCCGGGAAGCGCTCACCGCTGCACAGAGCGGCAGGCCGGGCACAGTCCGCGGGCCTCGATGACTTGCCGCTCGACGGCAAAACCCCTGTCCTCCCCGAGGCGGCGCAAGCTCTGGACGATCTCACTGTCGCGGAGCTCTTCGGTGGCGCCGCAATCGTCGCAGATCATGAACTGGCTTTCGTGCGGATGCTCGACATCGCAACAGGCGATGAACGCGCTTGAAGTCTCGACCTTGTGGATCAGCTTATTCGCGAGCAGGAATTCGAGCGCCCGGTAAACGGTAGGCGGCCCCAGCTTGCCGCGCCCACGCCGCAGTTCGGCGAGCAGAGCATAGGCTCCCGTCGGCTGGTCCGACGATAGGATCAGCTCGAGAACGCGTCGGCGGACCGGCGTCAGCCGCGCTCCGCGCAACTTGCAGATCAGTTGCGCGCGCGACAGCGCGTTTTCGATTTGCCGAGGCGTCACAGCAGCCCTCTAACGGCAATCCAGGTCGAATTGATTGTTATAGCATAACGCTGAAAAAGGCCCGAGCTTCTCGGCGATTTCAAATAAGCCGCGTGCGTCAGCAGTCCTCGAAGCTGGCCGAAGCCCCACGCCGTCACGCTTGCCAACGCCAGTGCCCCGCTCTAACAGTGCCGGGGAACGCATGCGAATAGACCCGGCGATCGTGGGAATGGGGGGACGCTCGGCGGCCCTCGTTTGGCGCTTGGCGCGCGATTTCATGCGCCCGCACGTCCGACGCATCCTGCTCGCGTTTTTGCTGATGGGGCTCGCGGCCGGCAGCACCGCGGGGCGCGCCTGGCTGATGGAGCCGGTGCTCGACCGGATCTTTGTCGCGCGCGAGGGGTCGCTGCTGCTGCTGATCGCCGGCGGCGCACTCGCCCTTGCCCTGGTCAAGGGGCTCGCCGATTACGGCGAGGCCGTGCTGATGACCCGGATCGGCCAGCGCGTCATCGCCGATGTGCAGATCGCGCTCTTTGCCCGGCTAATGCGCGCCGATCTCGCCTATTTTCACGCGCATCCGAGCGGCACCCTGATTTCGCGTTTCACCAGCGACGCGGCGCTGTTGCGCAGTGCCGCGGCAAATATCCTCGCAGGTATTGGCAAGGACGCGGTGACGGTCGTTTTCCTGGTCGGCGTGATGTTCTATCAGGATTGGCTTCTCGCCCTCATTTCGTTCTTCGTCTTCCCGCTGGCGATCCGCCCGATCGTCGCGATCGGCCGGCGCATTCGCCGGGTGACCGCCAGTGCCCAGGCCGAGATCGGCCAGTTCACCACCTTGTTGAGTCAAACCTTTCAAGGCGCCCGGCACGTCAAAGCCTACGGCATGGAAGAGTACGAGGAGCGCCGCGCCGCCGGGCTGATCGAGCGCCTTTTCGCACTGATCGATCGCGGTACGCGGACGCGCTCGCGCGCCTCGCCGATGATGGAGGCCCTCGGCGGGACGGCGATCGCCGTCGTCATTCTTTACGGCGGTCACCAGGTCATCAGCGGCGCGCGCACCCCCGGAGCTCTGTTCTCGTTCATCACAGCGCTGCTGCTCGCCTACCAGCCGCTGAAGAGCCTTGCCAATCTGAACGCGTCGCTGCAGGAGGGCCTCGCCGCCGCCCAGCGGATCTTCGAAGTGCTCGATGTCGAGCCGGCAATCCGCGACCTGCCCGAAGCGCGGCCATTGCGGATCAGCGGCGGCGAAATCCGCTTCGAGGACGTCCGCTTCGGCTATGTTCCCGGAACACCCGTGATCGACGGCCTGTCCTTGACGATCCCGGCCGGTCGCACCGTGGCGCTGGTCGGCCCGTCGGGAGCCGGAAAATCGACGATCCTCAACCTGATCCCCCGCTTCTACGACATCGAACAGGGAAGCATTACGATCGACGGGCAGGATGTGCGGCAGGTGACCATCGCCTCGCTGCGCGAGGCCATTGCGCTAGTCGCCCAGGAGGTCAGTCTGTTCGACGACACGGTGCGCGCCAACATCGCCTATGGCCGGTTCGGCGCATCCTCGGCTGAAATCGAGGAAGCGGCGCGGGCCGCCGCCGCCGACGATTTCATTCACGAGCTGCCGCAGGGCTACGACACGATGGTCGGCGAGCATGGCGTCAGGCTTTCCGGCGGCCAGCGCCAGCGAATTGCGATAGCCCGCGCAATGCTCAAGAACTCGCCGATCCTGCTGCTCGACGAAGCAACCTCGGCCCTCGACAGCGAATCGGAACGACACGTGCAACGCGCCCTGAATGCGCTGATCCGGGGACGCACCACACTCGTCATCGCGCATCGGTTGTCGACGGTCCAAGGCGCTGACCTGATTTGCGTTCTGGATCGCGGGCAGATTGTCGAGACCGGCCGGCATCCGGAGTTGCTGGCGCGCGGCGGGCTCTATGCCCGCCTTTACGCGATGCAGTTTGCCGAGCAGCACGCCGCGGTGTAGAAGCGCGTGCCGAGACCGACCCGACCGGTGGCCTTCCGGCGTCTTTTGCGCAACGCGCGGCTGCGTCGCGTCGCGTGTTGGTTCATCCACTGGTATATCCGCTTCGTCTATGTGACTACGAGCTGGACCGTCGAGGGGGCGGAATGGCCGCACCGTCTGCGCGCCCAAGACAAGCCTTTCATCCTTGCCTTCTGGCATGGGCGCCTGCTGATGATTCCCATGGCATGGCAGCGGCTGGCGCCGATGCACATGCTGATATCGGCTCATCCTGACGGGCAGATCATCGCCGATGCGGTGACGTATTTTGGCGTCGATTCGGTTGCCGGTTCGACCAGCCGAGGCGGCTCCGCTGCGCTTCGCTCGATGCTGAAGCGGCTCAAAGCGGGGGATTGCGTCGGGATCACCCCGGACGGCCCGCGCGGCCCGGCAATGACTGTGAGCACCGGGATCGTCAATATCGCCCGGCTCGCCCGGGTGCCGATCCTGCCGATCACCTACGCGACCAGCCGGCGCAGAGTGCTTGCTACATGGGACCGCTTTCATCTCCCGTGGCCGTTCGGCCACGGCATCTATTTCTGGGGTGAGCCGATCACGATTGGCGAGGAGCTGGACGAAGCAGGGATTGAGAGCGCTCGCCGTCTGGTCGAGAGCAGGATGGTCGAAATGGTTCGCGAGGCAGAGGGTCTTGTCGGCCATCGCCTGCCGGCGCCGACTGCCGGTGACGCGGCCCCGCCTCTGCAGCGCATTGCCGGCGGCTGATGCTTCCTCGGCTTTATAGCGCCTTGACATGGCCGCTGACGCCGGTGGCGACGGCCTATCTGGCGCATCGGCGCAAGCGAGGCAAGGAACACCCGGTGCGCTTTCGCGAGCGCCTGGGCACCGCAAGCGTGACCCGCCCGCAGGGCCCGCTGGTCTGGATACATGCCGCCAGCATCGGCGAGGCGACCTCGGTTCTCGGGCTCATCGAACACCTGCTGTCGACTCGGCCGAGCCTCGAAATACTGATCACGACCGGGACGGTCACCTCGGCACGATTGTTGGAGACGCGTTTGCCGCCGCGCGCGCGTCACCAATTCGTTCCGGCGGACCTGCCGGGCTGGACCGCGCGGTTTCTCGACTATTGGCAGCCCAATCTGGGGATCTGGGTGGAATCCGAACTGTGGCCCAACCTGGTGTTCGCGGCCCACTCACGGGACATCCCGATGGTGCTGGTCAACGGTCGGCTCTCGACGCGATCCTACCGCCGCTGGCGTCGTTGGCCTGGATTGATCAGGCAGGTGATGAGCGCATTCGGACTGTGCCTCGCCCAGGACGAGGTTCAGGCCGAACGTTTCCGGTCTCTCGGCGCCCTGCGTGTGGACTGCGTAGGCGATCTCAAATCCGCTGCTCCAGATTTGCCGTGCGACGGATCGGAGCTGGCCCGCCTGCGCCGTCTGACTGATTGGCGTCCGCTCTGGCTCGCCGCCAGCACCCATGCGGGCGAAGAGCAAATCGCCGCGCGGGTTCATCGCGGTCTCACGGCCAGGCATCCCGATCTGCTGACGATCATCGCTCCCCGTCATCCGGTGCGTAGTGACGCGATCTGCGCAATGCTGACAGGACAAGGACTGCGAGTGGCCCGGCGGGGGCGCGGCGAACCTCTCACGCCCGACACGCAAATCTATCTGGCGGACACGATCGGTGAGCTCGGGCTGTTCTACCGCTTGGCCGGAATCGCCTTCATAGGCGGCTCGCTTATCGCTAAGGGTGGGCACAACCCATTCGAGGCGGCCCGGCTCGGCTGCGCCGTTCTGCATGGCCCCGATATGAGCAATTGCACCGGGATAGCGGCCTTGCTTGCCACGGCGGGCGCGTCGGAAACCGTGCGGGACGAAGCGGCGCTGGCGCAAGCGGTGTCCGCGCTGATTTCCGATCCCCAACGGTGCGCCGAGCGCGCTGCCGCCGCTGCCCGCGTCGCGGCGGCCGGTCTCGGCATTCTTGACGAGGTGGCGGCACGGCTTGCGCCGTGGCTCGATCGGCTCGCGCCGGTTCGGGATTTTGCGCCGCCGCGTTCGTCGCGAGCGTGATGCGCCGAGCCCCAGACTTCTGGGCCCGACCTCCGGGGCTTCTCTCCGCCGTGCTGTGGCCGGCCGCTGCAGGCTGGGATGCCGCGGGACGGTTGCGGCGGGCTCTCGCCCGACCCCATTGCGCAACAGTTCCGGTGATTTGCGTGGGCAATTTGGTGGCTGGCGGCGCGGGCAAGACACCGGTCGCATTGGCGCTGGCTTCGCGCCTCGCCGAGAGCGGCGCCGCAGTCCAGATCGTTACCCGCGGTTACCGCGGCCGTCTCAGTGGTCCGGTGCGGGTCGACCCGGCCCGCCACGATTTCACGGCAGTCGGCGACGAGGCGCTGCTGCTCGCCGCACGCGCGCCGTGCTGGGTGGCGCGCGACCGGACAGAAGGCGTCCGCGCCGCGGTCGCTGCGGGGGCTGCGGTAGTCATTCTCGATGACGGCTACCAGAATCCGACCATCGCCAAGACCTTGTCGCTCCTGGTCGTCGATGACGCCTACGGCTTCGGCAACGGAAGGGTGATCCCCGCGGGCCCTTTGCGCGAAGGCCTCGCCCGCGGCCTCGCCCGTGCCGACGTGGTTGTATTGCTCGGAGCCGATACTTCTCCTCACGATCCGAAAACGCTCGAAATCGGCGCTACCCTGCCGGTCATACCTGCGGCTCTGCGGCCAGTCGCCTGGGAACGGCTGGCCGGGGAGCGCCTGCTGGCGTTCGCTGGGATCGGCCGACCGGAAAAGTTTTTTGCGACTTTGCGCGGGCTCAGCGCCGAACTGGTCGAAACCCGGTCCTTTCCGGATCATCACCCGTTTCGTGCCGGCGAAATCGACGAGCTGCTGTATGCCGCCGAGCGCACGCGGGCTCGCCTGATTACGACCGCAAAAGACATCGTCCGAGTGCCGGCAGAAAAGAGGGCGGCCATCGAGGCTCTCGAAGTTGAAATTTCGTGGCGTGATCCCGATGCGCTCGACGAGTTGCTGAGATCCATCGCGGTTACTCGAGAGACTGCTTGATTTGGCAGGGAAGCTACCCCCCCAGATTGCTCCCGGCGTGGTGTATGCGCGTAGGCGGACGAGCGGGGAAACAGCTGCGCGCCGGGAAAAGCCAATCAGTCTTGCTCACCGACTGCAGGGCTGGGGGGCGGCGCTGTGCTTTTCCGCGTTCGGGCTTTTGCCGCTCGATTGGGCGTCAGCCATCGGCGGCGCGGCGGCGCGCCTCATCGGCCCGCGGCTCGGGGTTTCCAAACGCGCTCGGCTCAACATCCGGCGAGCCTTGCCGGAACTCACAGACCACGAAATCGCGAACATCGTTGCGGAGATGTGGGACAACCTCGGCCGGGTCGCGGCCGAATATCCGCATCTGCGTCAGATCCGCGTGTTCGAACCCGGCGGCCGCGTCGAGACGCACGGCTTCGAGCACGCGGATCGGGCGGTCGCGGCGGGGCGCCGCATGATAATCTTCTCCGGGCATATCGCCAATTGGGAGATCGCCATGCTCGCGGCGGTCCAATACGGGATCTCCGTGGCGCAGATCTACCGCGCCGCCAACAATCCGCTGGTGGACCGCATGATGACCCGTTTCCGCGGTACTGGCGGCGAACTGATCCCCAAAGGCAGCGTCGCCGCCCGGCGCGCGATCGCAGTGCTGCGGACTGGTGCGCATCTGACGATGCTCGCGGACCAGAAGATGAACGACGGAATCCCGGTGCCCTTCTTCGGCCGAACGGCGATGACATCATCCGCCCTCGCCGCGCTCGCGCTGCGCTTCGACTGCGACGTGCTGCCCGCACGTGTCGAGCGGCTCGGCGGCGCGCACTTTCGGCTCACCATCTTCCCGCCGTTACCACTGCCGCGCAGCGGCGATCATCATGCCCAAGTTGCCGCCCTGATGACGCGGATCAATCAGACTTTAGAAATATGGATCCGAGATCGCCCCGCGGAGTGGTTCTGGCTGCACCGGCGCTGGCCCGATTAGGTTGTTATCCGCCTTTCCTCGACGACGACAGTCTCGATGATGGCTTCCGTTTCATACATCCAGCGGGTCAGCAGGCCGGCAATCACCGCGCCGATGATCGGCGCCAGCCAGAACAGCCACAGCTGGCCGATATATGCGCCGCCGGCGAACAGCGCCGGGCCGGTGCTGCGCGCCGGGTTGACCGAAGTGTTGGTGACTGGGATCGTGACCAGATGGATCAAGGTCAGGGCGAGGCCGATCGGAATTCCGGCGAAGCCGGCCGCCGCTCCCTTTGACGTCGTCCCGATGATGACGAAGAGGAAGAAAAATGTCATTACCACTTCGATTAGGAAGCAGCTGCCGAGACCGTACTTGCCGGGGCTCAGCTCGCCATAACCGTTGGCGGCAAAGCTGCCGGTGACCCAGCCGGGCTTGCCCGATGCGATCAACCATAAAACTATGGCGGCGACAATCGCGCCGACGACCTGGGCAATGACGTACGGGATCACGTGCTTGCTGGCGCAACGTCCGGCGCTCCACAAGCCGAGCGTGACCGCCGGGTTGAAGTGCCCGCCGGAGATGTGACCGACGGCATAGGCCATCGTCAGCACCGTCAATCCGAACGCGAAGGCGACGCCGAGAAAACCAATCCCAAGGTTCGGAAAGCCGGCGGCCAGGACTGCAGCGCCGCAACCGCCCAATACCAGCCAGAACGTGCCAAAGAACTCGGCGACAACGCGCCGTGACATGTCGCTGTCCATTGCTGTCCTCCGACGGTAACTAATTGTAGTTTAACGGTTGAGAACGATACGAACAAGAGCAACCTGAGGAATTGGAAACAGTCCTCCCCACCGAGATTTCAATCGTCGTCTGTCGATCCGGCCCACCGTATCCGGCGATCGGATCCGATCGCCCCTGACCGGCCAGCGCCACCTTCACCCGAACGTCGTGGATCCGAGCAGAACGGATCAGGAAGCCTTCGCGAGCACCTTAGCCGAAGTTTGCTCGTCCTCGATCACATCCGCCAAGGTCCGGTGGTCCGGGAAGGTCCAGTTCTCGCCGGGCAGCACGTCCCGAGCCCGAATTGGGGAGTCTGGGAACAATTCCGGGCGGGCCTTCTTCCACTTGGCTAAGGCGACACTTTTTGCGATCAGCCGATCCTTGACGTAATCGACGAGCTTCTGCGAAGCCGTGTTCGGTAATCTGCGCCGCACAGGTGCTAGAAGTTCGATCAGTAGCCAAAGCTCCCAGGCAATGTCCTCAAGTGATTCAAGAGGGACTGATGGAGTTTTATGCTCTTGTGGCTCCGGATGCTGTGGTCCCAGCTTGCGTCTTACTGAAGTTTTCATAATCGCCATTAATATTTGCTAATGAACTGAACGGACTATAGCATCCTCTTCGTCCTGCAAACGTGGCGGATCACGTCCATTACGCGTCAGGGTGGATAATATTTGTCTGAAATGCCCTGAAAACAAAAATGGTGCTACGCGGACCAAGCCCTCAATCGTCATCTCTCGATCCGGGCCAGCGGATCCGGCCTTCGAAGCGGCGATCGATCCAGGCGACGACGAGCGTCACGTAAAGCGGTAGAGCGAAGACGAGAAACGCAATCGAGTACAGAAGCGTTTGGTTACGAATCTCTGTGATCGGTTTTTCGATCTCGTCGAGCGGCACCATGATCGCGAGGAGCTGATCTCGTCCGTAGCGGGGCGGGATATCGAGGACGTGCCCGACCCAGGTCCGGCCGGCCACATCGTAGAAGCGGGTCCCGGACATGTGCCCATCTTCGTAGGCGCCGACGAGACCGGCGATCACCGGGTCGTTCAGATCTCCGATCTTGGGCGGCGTCACCCGCATCTGACCATCGGAATGAAGCACTTTGGCAAATTGGGCGGCGTCCGGCAGCGCGATTACCTCGCCCGCGTTTGTGAAGATGAAGGCTGTGCTGGTGGGACTAATTTGCTGATCGCGCAAAAAGCGGGCAAGGTCGATCTCAGCGAGATCGGCACCTATGACACCCGGCATTTGCTCGGTGAAGCTGCGGCTCAGGGTGACGCCCAGCTCGCCGCTGGTCGCGAAGATGTAAAGAGTACTCTGCTCGACCGCGTCGCTGCGTTTGGCGCTATCGTACCAGGGACGCGGTCGGGGATCGAACTCCGCGGGAGCCGGATCGAGGCGCCCGACGACCGTGCCGTCTTCACTGAGAAAGACCCACCGAGTTCTTGCGATCACCCGCAGTTTCCGCAGAGATGATCTCGTTGGCAAATGCCGCGTCTGCCGGGGCGTGCAACGCATCGCGCAGCTTTGCGCTGTTCTCGCCCGTGATATGGGTCACCATAAAGAATTCGCCATTGTCGAAGCCGACATAGAGCGACAAAATTTGCGGATATATCCTCAGCACCCGCATGAGCAACGATGTCGCGTGCGGGTCGTCCTTGATCGCCGGCGAGATCAGTTGAGGCACCAGCGATGCAATCCCGACGATGGCGTACATCGGGTCATAGAGCAGCTTGATGCGGGTCGAAATGTCGTCGCCCGCTTCGAGCATCATTCGCTCGGCTGCGGCAATCGCCAGCTGGTTCGATTTCTTCGCATTGTACCAGATGATCCCGCCCGTGAGCGCAACCAGCATCACGAGCAGCAGCGCGGTTATCCCGACGTAATACTGCCAAAGCGGTCGTGAGCTTTCGGCATCAGGACTCACCGTTCGTCGAGGCGAATAGCGTTGCGGGTCGGTCACGGCGCACCACCCTCCCTTCCGAGCAATACGGCGGCGTCAAAATAAGCTGCCCTGCCCCGGATGCACGCCCATGCGCCGGGTCCGGGGCCGCGGTCTGCTGCCGGCAACCACGCCGACCCGGCCGTCGTGAAATTCGAGATCAAGCGGATCGCCGGCGCTGATTTCCGCGACTCCGGTCAGAACTCGCGCGACACTGTTGCGGACCACGACATAACCGCGGGCGAGCAGACTTTCGTGGCGTTCCGAATGGGTGGCGAGCCGTCCGGCGAAATTGTCGAGCGCGTGGTGGTTTCGGTCGATGAAGCGCGCCATCGCGGCGCGCAGTCGCGGCTCGAACTCGGCGGTGCGGGCGCGTGAGCGGTCGAGATCGGCCGACAGCACTGCGGGACGCAACCGCGCCGCCGCGAGATCGAGGCTGTGCTGGGCCGCCCGCAGGCGCCGGTCGGCGGCCAGCCGCAGCCGCTCGGCACGGTCGTCCAGGCGCTGCGCCGCCGATCCGATCAGGTCGTGCGGATCGGGAAGCCCACGCGCGAGGCCCGCGAGGTGCATCCGGCGCTCGCCGAAGAACCGGGAGAGAGCGGTGGAGAGCCGGCTCGATTTGCCGCCGAGCTCGGCGATCAGATCGAGCCGCACCGGCACCGCCATTTCAGCCGCGGCGGTCGGGGTCGGTGCGCGGCGATCGCTGGCATGGTCGATCAGGGTCGTATCGGTCTCGTGCCCGACCGCCGAGATCAGCGGGATCGCCGAGGCGGCAGCGGCGCGCACGACGATCTCCTCGTTGAACGGCATCAAATCTTCGAGGCTGCCGCCGCCGCGCGCTACAATGATGAGCTGCGGCCGCGGCACCGCGCCACCTTCGGAAAGGCGATTGAAGCCGGCGATGGCGGCGGCTACCTGGGCGGCCGCACCCTCCCCTTGGACCGCCACCGGCCATAGCAGAACGCGGCGCGGGAAGCGGTCGGAAAGCCGGTGCAGGACATCGCGAATCACCGCTCCCGACGGCGAGGTGACAATGCCGATCACCTCCGGCAGAAACGGCAGTTTCTTCTTGCGCTCGGGTGCGAACAGTCCCTCGGCAGCGAGGCGCCGGCGGCGGTCCTCGAGCAGTTTGAGGAGCGCGCCGATCCCGGCGAGCTCGATCGTATCGATGATCAACTGATATTTCGAGCGGCCGGGAAACGTGGTGAGGCGCCCGGTGCACACCACCTCCATCCCGTCTTCGGGCTTGATCCCGAGCCGGATCGCGGTGGTGCGCCAACACACCGCGTCGAGCACCGCGTCGCTGTCTTTGAGGCAGAGATAGCAATGGCCCGAGCTGTGCCGCTTCCAGCCGGAAATCTCGCCGCGCACCCGGACAAAGGAGAAATTTTCCTCGATCGAGTGCTTGAGCGCGCGCGACAGTTCGGAGACGGTGTACTCGGCAAGGTTGGAGCGAACCGGGGCCGCGATAGAAGTATCATCCATCCCCACATGATAGCCGAGCGCGGGAGGAAGAGCGATGCGGGTGCTGGTGGTGGGATCGGGCGGTCGCGAGCACGCGCTTGCCTGGGCGATTTCGGCGTCGCCCCTGGTCGACCGCCTGTTCTGCGCGCCTGGCAATGCCGGCATCGCCGAGGAAGCCGAATGTATCGCGATCGGCGCGACCGATATCAGGGCGCTCGTCGAGTTTTGCCGCAGCGAGCGGATCGATTTCGTCGTGGTGGGTCCCGAAGCACCGCTCGTCCTGGGGCTGGTTGACGCGCTCGAAGCCGAAGGGATTGCGGCCTTCGGTCCGAATGCCGCGGCCGCCGCCATCGAAGCTTCCAAGGCCTTCGCCAAGGACCTTTGCGTGAATGCGCAAATCCCAACCGCGGCCCACCGCCGCTTCCGCGATCCGGCAGCAGCGAAAGCCTTTATCGCGAGCCATGGTGCGCCGATCGTGGTCAAGGCCGACGGCCTTGCGGCCGGCAAGGGGGTGGTCGTCGCCGATGATCTCGACACCGCCTATCGGGCGGTCGATGCCGCGCTCGTCGAGCGCCAGTTCAGCTCGGCCGGGCTCGAGATCGTCGTCGAGGATTTTCTCGCCGGCGAGGAAGCGAGTTTCCACGCTCTGGTCGACGGCAAGGATGCGCTGCCGCTCGCCACCGCGCAGGACTACAAGCGCGTCGGTGACGGCGACACCGGGCCCAATACCGGCGGCATGGGCGCGCATTCGCCGAGTCCCCTCCTGACCCCGGCGGTCGAGGGCGCGGTGATGGAGCGCATCATATTGCCGGCGGTCGCTGCAATGCAGCGCGAGGGGCGTCTCTTCAAGGGGGTCCTCTATGCCGGCCTGATGCTGACCGCAGCGGGGCCGATGCTGCTCGAATTCAATGCCCGCTTCGGCGACCCGGAATGCCAAGTGCTGATGCTACGCCTGATGAGCGATCCGCTGCCGGCGCTGATCGCCGCGCATGACGGGGTGCTGAAGTCGGTCGATTTACGATGGCATGCCGAAACCGCGTTGTGCGTGGTAATGGCGGCTCAGGGCTATCCCGACGAGGCGCGGAGAGGCAGTGAGATCCGCGGCCTCGACGCCGCCGCAGCCGACCCCAAGGTCAAGATCTTCCACGCCGGCACCCGCCGCGACGATCGGCGGCTGATCGCCGACGGCGGCCGGGTGCTCGGCGTTACCGCCCTCGGCAGCGACATCCACCAAGCCCGCGACCGCGCCTACGCCGCGGTCGACCGCATCCAGTGGCCCGAAGGCTTCTGCCGGCGCGACATCGGCCGCCGATAGCGCGCCGGCCGAGCCTGGCGGCATCTGCGTTTCGGCGCGGGTCCAGGAGGATGCCGCGGGCCGCCTCGATCTCGCCTTCGAGGACATCGGCGAGCAGGCGCTCAAGAACATGACGCGGCCAGTCCGCGCGTACCGCGTCCGATCAGAAGGCCCCCTCCCCGACCCTCTCCCGCAAGCAGGGGAGCGAACCACGGGGGTGGCGGCTGCCGAGCCGCCGCCCCTTACCGACAAGCCGTCGATCGCGGTGAATTCACGGCCGACCTGCTTCACATCGACCGCCGGCCCTTGTAAGTGAAGGTCGAATTGCGGGCGTCCGGAGAACGCGTCTCGAAGCACGCACAACGGCAATCCGCCAATTCTTTCACGCGGTCCTTCACTGGCATGACAGAAAAAGAATGGAGAAATGACCCAATGACGACCTTTGTTCTGCTTCACGGCTCTTACCAAGGTGGGTGGATTTGGCAGCGTGTGGCCGATCGCCTGCGCGCTACGGGGAACACGGTCTACGCGCCGTCGCTGGACGGCTGCGCCGAGCGACGGCACTCTCTGCGACCCGGGATCACAACCGAGACGCACGCCGCTGAAATTGCCGATCTCTTATTCTACGAAGATCTGCGTGACGTCGTGATGGTCGGCACGAGTTCGGGCGGCATGGTCCTGTGCTGCGCCGCCGAAATGCGGCGCGACCGGATCTCGCGCCTGGTCTTTGTCGACGCGCTGGCGTTGCTCGACGGCGAGCGGATTCGCGACATCGTACAGCGCTCGACCGCGGTGCCGAGCGGGCTCGCCGCCGGCCCGACGCGCGAGGATGCGGAACATCGGCTCTTCGCCGACCTCGACCCGCAGACGCGGGCTTGGGCGCTCGAGCGCTATACCCTGCATCCGATCGGGATTTACGAAAACCCGGTCAAGCTCGACAATTTTTGGAACCAGCAGTGGGCGGCCACCGTGATCTGGTGCCGCCGCGCCGCCAATCCGGGCGAGCCGCACCAGCGCCGCACCGCCGAAAAGCTCAATGGGCGTTGGCACGAGCTCGATACCGGCCACTACCCGATGCTGAGCATGCCTGACGAGCTTACGGCGCTGCTGACAACCAAAGGCTAAGCCACGCTTAGAGTATTGCTCTACCCGCCATTATACCCAACACGAGGAAGATCACGCAGATTACGAGGAAGATGAAGAACAGAATCTTTGCGATCCCCGCGGCCGCCGCCGCGATGCCGGTGAACCCGAAGATCGCGGCGATGATCGAGATGATGAAGAATAACAGTGCCCATTTGAGCATGTCGGTGGTCCCGAAAGGTCGCTGCTGAAGGGATAAAGGTCTGGCCGGGCGGGGGCGTTCCAATCGGCAACGCAAGGGTCCCTTCCACTCCGCAGGCGGGCTGCCTTATCCTCACGACCGCAGGAGGGTCCCATGGTCGAGTGGACGGGCGGCGCGCTGCCGACATTCGTAACGCATCTGGAGTGCAGCCTGACCGGGGAGCGCTATCCGGCAGACACATTGCAGACGCTCTCAAAGGCCGGCCGACCGTTATTGGCGCGCTACGATCTCGATGGTGTCCGCCGGGCGCTGCCGCGTGAGATGCTCGCCGGCAGGCCGCAGACCCTCTGGCGCTATCGTGAGCTGTTGCCGGTGCGCCGGCCGGACGATGTGGTCTCGCTCGGCGAGGTGGTCACCCCGCTGATCTCGCTGCCGCGCATTGCCGCCCGGCTCGGCGGCCGCGAGATCCTGGTCAAGGACGAAGGCCGCCTGCCGACCGGATCTTTCAAGGCGCGCGGGCTGGCGCTCGCCGTTTCGATGGCCAAGGAGCTCGGGGTCGCGACGATGGCGATGCCGACCAACGGCAATGCCGGAGCGGCGATGGCCGCCTATTGCTCCCGCGCCGGCATCAAGTCCTATGTCTTCTGTCCCGACGATACCCCGGCGGTCAACGTCCGCGAGATCGCGATGCAGGGCGCCGAGGTGTTTCTCGTCAACGGACTGATCGACGATTGCGGCAAACTGGTCAGCGAGGGCGAACAGGAAGTCGGCTGGTTCAACTGCTCGACCTTGCGAGAGCCCTACCGCATCGAGGGCAAGAAGACGATGGGCATCGAGCTTGCCGAACAGCTCGGCTGGGAATTGCCGGAGGTGATCTTTTACCCGACCGGCGGCGGCACCGGCATCATCGGCATGTGGAAGGCCTTCGCCGAGCTCGAGGCGATCGGCTGGATCGGGCCGAAACGGCCGCGGATGGTCGTGGTCCAGGCGACCGGCTGCGCGCCGATGGTAAAGGCCTGGGAGGAAGGCGCGGAGCACGCGCCGCGATGGGAGAACGCGCACACTTTCGCCGCCGGCATCCGCGTGCCGCAAGCGGTCGGCGATTTCCTGATCCTGCGTGCGGTGCGAGAAAGCGGCGGGTTTGCCAGCGCCGTCAGTGACGACGCGATCGCGGGGGCATGGCGGGAGGTTGCCGCCGAGGAGGGGCTTTTATTGTGTCCCGAAGGCGCGGCGACCCATGCCGCCTACAAGCAGGCGCTCGCCGAGGGACGGGTTCGTCCCGACGAGCGGGTCGTCCTGTTCAACTGCGCGAGCGGTCTCAAATACCCGATGCCCGACGCGGGCACGCCGTTGAAACTGGGCAGCGCGATCGATTGGCAAAAGTTGACTGGAGCCGCTCCGACCTCCGGCGGCCCGTCCCAGTCGCTGTGATGCGTTCGATGCCGAAATCCGCGATCGGGGCTGCCGGGGTTTGGTTTTTGCTTTGCGTTATAGCGTGCAGCGGGCCGCCTTGGACGCTCGACCAATCGCCCAATGGGATAACCCTGCGGTGGTATCCCGACAACACACCGAATGCGGTGGCGGATTCGGTTGCGCAGGTTCATTGCCATTCATTGGGCAAGAATGCCGAACTGATCGCCTACGATCAGGACGGCAGCGCCCAACTCGGCAGATATCGGTGCCGATGACACAGCAGGAGACCGGGACATGAGCATCGAGCAGCGGCTGAAAGAGTTGGAACTGGCACTACCGCAGGTCGGCGGTCCGCTCGGCAACTATGTCCATGCCAAGCGCGTCGGCAACCTGCTCTACCTCTCCGGCAAGGGCCCGCCCGACGACCCCGCCGGCACAATGCCCAAAGGCAAGCTCGGCGCCGGCATCTCGATCGACGAAGGGTATCGCCACGCGCGCGGCGTGGGGCTCGTGCTGATCGCGGCGATGAAGGATGCGCTCGGCGGCGATCTCGACCGCGTGGAGGACATCGTCAAAGTGCTCGGGATGGTCAACGCCGCCCCCGATTTCGAGGACCACCCCAAAGTCGTCAACGGCTGCTCCGATCTGTTTGTCGAGGTGTTCGGAGAACGCGGGCGGCATGCGCGCTCCGCTGTCGGCATGAGCTCGCTGCCTGGCGGGATACCGGTCGAGATCGAGGTCATTGTCGCGGTCAGATAGACCCTCCGAAGGGTCCGACGCGACGCCGTGTACCTCCGCCCGTGGTGAGGAGGGCCGGCAGATCGGCCGGCTCATGCTGTTTTTTGCGCTGGTCTATGTCGTCGAAGGCATTGGGCAGACCGGCGGGCTGATCGCCCAACCGCTGAATTATTTTCTGAAACAGACCTACGGGTGGACGCCGGTCCAGGTCACCGCCTATCTGACGGTCCTCAATCTTCCGTGGATCATCAAGCCGGTCTACGGCATCGTTTCGGATTTCCTGCCGCTACTCGGCTACCGCCGAAAATCGTACCTCATCCTCGCAAATTTGATGGCGGCGGGCGCCTATTGCTGGGTCACACAGATCACCTCGCCGGGCCAAATCGTCATCGCCCTGCTGCTCTCCGCCTACGGGATGGCGATATCGAGCACGGTGTGCGGCGCGGTTCTCGTCGAGAACGGCCAAAAATTCAGCTCCAGCGATTCCTTCGTCAATCAGCAGTGGCTGTGGTTCAACGTTGCGGCGATGGCCTGCGGCTTTATCGGCGGTGAGCTTGTCCAGAGGCTGTCGCCTGCCGGGGCATTGCACGGCGCCGCCGCGGTCATCGCCATCGCGCCGTTGATCGTCGTCTTTGCCGGCGCCGTTCTGATTGGCGAGCCGCGGAGCCGTGTCGATCTTCGCGAGATGAAAAGGACCTTCGCGAGCTTGCTGGCCGCCTTCACCCTGCGCGACCTTTGGGTAATCGCGCTCTTTCTGTTTGTCTATTACCTCAACCCAGGACTCGGCACGCCGCTCTATTATCACATGACCGACGATTTGAAATTCTCGCAAGAGTACATCGGGATCCTCGGCTCTATCAATTCGGCGGGCTGGATCGCCGGCGCGCTGCTGTACCGCCGGTATCTGAAAGGCATCACGGCAAGGGCGCTGCTGAATTTGAGCATTGCGCTCGGCATCGTTACGATAGCGGCCTTTCTACTGCTGTGGAACGAGGCCCTGGCGGCGGCGATCAACTTCTTCAGCGGCATCGCAACCATGGTCGCCTTTGTCGCGACCTTGAGTCTGGCCGTGGATTATTGTCCACCTCGGGCTGAAGGCTTCGCCTTTGCGGCTTTGATGTCGGTCACCAACTTTACGGCGGCCCTATCCGAAAATCTCGGCTCCTTTCTGTACGAACATCTGTTTCAGCGCCAACTCGATCCGCTGATCGTGTTGTCGGCCGCATTCACCGCCGTGGCATTCGCTTTTGTGCCGTTGCTGCGCCTCGGCGACAAGCGACCCGGGGATCCCCTCCTTGCGGGGCCATGATTGATATTAATACCTCCTTTTTCTCATAGCGCTGATAGCTGCTTAACTGTACCTTTGGCTTGGTTAACTCTTCTCAGGCTAAAGACAAGGATAAGAGGGGCCCATGCACAGATTGCTGCCAGCGTTCGTGTTTCTTGCAACTGCATCGGCCTTTTCTCAGGGATCGACGGCGGTCGAGTTGCCGTTCGCCGCTGACGTTTCCGGCGCCGGCAATGCCCTCGTGCTCGTCGGCGGGATGGGCGGCGGTACAGGGGGCGGTATGGGTGGCGGCGCCGGGGCTATGGCTACGCCGGGAGGCATGGGGGGCATGACCGGCGGAGGCATGGGCGGCATGACCGGCGGCGGGATGGGGGGCATGGGCGGAATGTATGGCGGCATGAGTGGGTTTGGCGGCACGCCGGGCAACAGTTTGGGCCGCGCCTATGACGATGAAGCGGATCCGAGTGGCGGAAGCACGCAGCCGGCGCAATACCCGGCGCAATACTATCAGTGCATCACGCCTTACGACCGATGCTCATTTGCCTCCTCTCCCGGCTCTCGTCGCAGCGGTTCCTCGTGCACGTGTGCCATCGGACATCGCGGCACGATCAAATAGGCCGCGGGCCAAGATTATCTGGTAACTCCCGGCGGCAGGATTTCCTTCTCGCCCAGCATTTCCGAGCGATAGAGCTCGGAGATCGAGGCCCAGCGCAATTCGCAGATCTCCTCGGCCACTTGCTCGGCCCGCGCTTCGAGTTGCGGGGTGTCGAGATAGCGGCCGCACAGCTCGATCTGGCGGCGGCTGTGCTCGACATCGGCAGCGTCGTGCTCGGTGAAGAACTCGATCTCCGATGAGTTCAATATGAACCCGTAATGCTTCTCGAACGCCGGCAGCAGGACCTCGCTGATCAACCCCGGCATCTGGCCCTCCTGGGTCGTCTGCATTGCCAGGATCACGCCGACCGGTTCGTTGGCGGTCGTGTGGTACATGTAGAGCGAGCGCGCCCACCAGGCGGGCGGCATTTTCGTATTGCGAACCTCGTCGTTGCTCAGGCCCGCGGCGCGGCAGAAGCGCAGGATCAGCTCGTTGTGGTCATGCGGCTCGTGACCGGGCTCCGGGATCGCCTTCAGCCCTTCCTCCTCGGCAATGTTCTCGGCGATCATTTTGCGCACGTCTTCGAAATGATAACCACGCGCATAGAGCATCCCAAAGCTCGCCAACGCCCGCGACACGAAATGGTAATGCAATGCCTGATAGCGGCCCAAGGCCCTCAGCGGCAATTTCCCTTCGCCAAAGGCGAGAAAGAACGGATGCCGCTTCGTATGCCAGCGCTCGCGAATTGCCAATATCCGATCGGTGATCGGAAGATCGCCATTGCGTGCCATTGCTGTCACCTCCCGCGAAGAGACCATTTCCGGCAGCATAGCGTTGGAGGCCAACACCCGCCACATCGGCGGCGAGGATCGCGGCGAGCCGGCGGGTTTGGCTCATGTCGTCTCGCCCGCCGCCAAGCGCAGGCCCGCGAGGTACAGCTCGCGCTGCTCGGGGTTGCGCCAATGCGTGGCGCTCGGCACCACGAGGGGTGTGAGCGCCCGCAGCCTTTGCGCGATCTCGCGCGCTTCGTCGAGCCGGCCCATCTGAGCACAGCAGGCGGCGAGAAAGCGGTAGTTCGGGACCCACCCCGGAAACTCCTGCAATGAGCGGAGCAGCGTCGCCCTGGCTTCGTCAAATCGCCGGGCAAGAAAGTGGGCTATACCGATCCCCAGGAGAGGCGCCAATGTGCAGCAGCTTGAACCAGCCGGCAGGAGGGCTCATTTAGCATAGGCCATGCCATATGCCATGGAGTGCGAAGTGACCCTACAGCGACATGTCAAGCTTTTCAAAAACGGGCGAAACCAGGCCGTGCGCATTCCCCGCGAGTTCGAGTTGCCCGGCGAGGACGCCATCATGCGCAAGGAGGGTGAGAGGCTGATCATCGAGCCCGCTCCGCCGAAATCCCTGCTGGCGCTGCTGGCGACCCTCGCCGCGCTCGAGGAGGATTTTCCGCCGATCCCAGATTTGGCCCCTGACCCCGTCGAACTCTGATGCGCTACTTGCTCGATACCAATGTCGTCTCCGACCTCGTTCGCCATCCGCAGGGTCGGGTATTCGAGCGCATCCGCGAGGTAGGCGAGGCACAAATCTGCACCAGCATCATCGTCGCCGCAGAATTACGCTACGGGGCGGCGAAGAAAGGATCGGCACGGCTCGCGACCCAACTCGAGGCGGTACTCGGCGTGCTCAACGTTCTTCCCTTCGAGGCGCCCGCCGATGCCGCTTATGGCCTGATCCGCACCCGGCTCGAGCAGAGCGAAAAACCAATCGGCAGCAACGATCTGCTCATTGCCGCGCAAGCAGTCGCACTGGGCTATACGGTCGTTACCGACAATGAGGGAGAGTTCGCCCGGATCGACGAACTCGTTCGCGAGAATTGGCTTGCGTCGTAGACTTTGAGGCGTTCGAGCGTGCCTTCCTCGTCCGCCCCCATCAGCCGCGAATACCCCGCGACATCGGTGGCGAAGGATCGCGGCGAGGCGACGGGCTTGGCTCATGCCGTCTCGCCCATCGCCAGACGCAGGCCCGAAAGCAGCAGTTCGCGGTGCTCGGCGTTCCGCAGGTCGCTGGTGTCCGGTATCACAACAAAGGTAATGGCCCGCAGCCGCCCGACGACCTCTCGGGCGTCATCGAGCCGACCCATATGCGCGTAGCAGGCGGCGAGAAAGCGATACGAGGTCGGGTCGCGGGATCCTCCTGGATCGCGAGAATTAGCTTCGGCACTGTCTCATCAAAGCGGCGGCTGACGAAGTGTGCGGCGCCTATCACAACGAGCGATGAGCCGGTGCGGGTGCGGGGACTGAGGCGCAGCGAGGCTTCGACTTGCTCGATCGCGATGTCGGCCTGGCCCGCATACATCCTGAGGAGGCCGCATCGCGGCCGTCTCGAAGGACGCGCAGCGCTGAAGCAGCGAAGCCGTCAATTCCCGCCGGTTACGTCGATCGTGACGCCTGTCACGAAGTCGGCGTCGCTCGAGGCGAGAAAGCAGATGACCTTGGCCTGGTCGGCGGCTTCTGCCACACGGCGCAGTGGCGTGCTGGCGATTTCGGCCGCTTGCGCCTCTTGCGAGCGCTTCTCCCAATGCGGGCGAATGCGTTCGGTCAGGGTGAGGCTCGGGGCGATCGCGTTGATCGTGACGCCGTATGGCCCCAGCTCGAAGGCCAGCTTGCGGGTGAAGGCGATGATGCCGCCCTTCGCCGCGGCATAGGCGCTGCTGCTCGACTCGCTCAGACCGCGCCCGGCGATCGAGGCGAGGTTGACGATCTTGCCATGCCGTCGCCGCTTCATGATCGGCACGACGGCGTGGGTGAACAGAAAGGTCCCGTTGAGATTGAAAGCGATCAGCCGCTGCCACTCCTCGAAAGTCAGCTCGTCGACCTTGGCGCCGGAATTGGCGATAATCGTGCTGCCGCCGACCGCATTGACCAGGATGTCGACGGCGCCGAACTCCTTCTCGACCGAGACCACGGTTGCTTCGACCTGCTGCTGGTCGAGGGCGTCGCACAGCCGCCCGTGCGCCCGCCCGCCGGCGCCGCGCAATGCCGCGAGGGCCGTCTCGAGGCGGTCCGGGTGGTTGTCGGCGCCGACAACGATGGCGCCCTCTCGCGCCATGATCTCGGCAGTCGCCCGGCCGATGCCGTTGGCGAAGGCGGTGATGACCGCGACCTTGTCCGTGAACCGCATGGCTCCCCCCTTTCGCCTCTGCTATTGCCAGTGCATTGTCTGAGAAGAGACGAGCACGGGAGAACGGCCAATGCAACTCGGGATTCATCTGCCCCACGCCGGCGAGCAGGCGACGCCGGACAAGATCCGCCGCGCGGCGATGCGCGCCGAGGATCTCGGCCTCGATGATGTCTGGGTCAGCGAGCACATCATTGTCCCACGCGCCACCTTCCCGCGTTCGCCGTTGTTCTTCGACCCGGTGCTGAGTTTGACTTGGGCCGCCGCCGTTACCAAACGGGTGCGGCTCGGGACCAGCGTGCTGGTCTTGCCGATGCGCCACCCGCTGCCGCTCGCCAAGGAACTGGCGACACTGCAGAACTTCTCGGAGGGGCGGCTGATACTCGGCGCCGGGGTCGGCTGGCTGGAGGCCGAATTCGCTGCTTTGGGATCGCCGTTCCACGAACGCGGGCGGCGCACCGACGAAGGCATCGCGATGATGCGGGCGGTGTGGACGCAGGACCCGGTGAGCTTCCGCAGCAAATACATCCCGGCCGAGATCACCGAGATGACGATGCAGCCATTGCCGGTCGAGCCGATCCCGATCTGGTTCGGGGCGCGCTCGGAGGCGGCGTACCGGCGCACGGTGCGGATCGGCGACGGCTGGCACGGCAGCCAGCTGACGCCGGAAGAGGCCGCGCCGATCGTGGCCCGACTGCGCCGTGACCGGCCCGAGCCGAAATTCACGATCTCAATGCGGACCCACTGGAACGGCAAGGACGAGGGGGAATTACGAGAGCGGGTCGCGGCGTTTGCGGCAGCCGGGGTGCAGCACATCATGGTTGCGCCGGTCAATCGCGAGGTCGACGACTGGGATGAAGTCATCGAAGGCACCGGCCGCCTTGCTGCTCATAAGGTCTAGCGCCGAACAATTTCTTGTGCCCGGGATTTCTGCCGAGATACGTTGCCGGCCAGCAGGTTCGGACTGAGGAGGTGGTTTGATGGGGTGTACGCTCGAACGGTTTTCCATTGAGTGTCATCGTATCCTTGCGGCGGACCCCGGGGTGGAGGGTCGCAAGAAGGTGTGCGCCCTCGTTCAGGACGTGCTCAAGGACGAGGATTTTGTCAGCACGCATCTTCATGACGGCGTACCCGAGCGGAAGATCTTGTACGAGGATCCGGAACTCGGGTTTTGCATTCTCGGCCATGTCAATCACGGCGCGAGAGAGAGCAAGCCGCATGATCACGGTCCGACCTGGGCGATCTATGGCCAGGCGCGCGGCAAGACGATCATGAGCGACTGGTCGATGTTGGAGCCGGCCTCCGAGGACAAGCCCGGCAAGGTGCGCCTCGTCAAGGAATATGCGCTGGAGCCTGGTGATGCGCACCTCTACAACGAAGGCGACCTGCATTCGCCGCGCCGTGAAGGCCCGACCCGGCTGATCCGCATCGAGGGCCGGAACGTCGAGAACATCCGCCGCTTCCCTTAGGAAGCCCTGTAGCGGCGAGGCCGATCTCGGAAAGACGAGGAGGGCGCCTGCGGCGCCCTCCTGCGTTTCGGTTCACGAGGCCGGCGGCGGGGACCCTCCTACGGTCACATCGACGCGGCGGTCTTGGCCCGGTGTCGGCTCGTTGCTGCTCTCGCCTTGTCCGCTGACCACGAGGGCGCTCTGAGGCACCCCGTCACTCTGCAGCTCGGCGGCAACGGCATTGGCCCGTCGCAAGGAGAGGCGCTGATTGTATCCAGCCGAGCCCGACGGGTCGGTATACCCGGTGACCTGAACGGATGAGGGTGGTCTTGCCTTGTAGCCATCCGCCGCGAACCTGACGACCTCTCTCGCAGCCGGGCCCAGCTGTGAGCTGTTATAGTCGAAATAGACGGTATAGGTCATCGGCGGTGGAGGAGGTGGCGGGGGTGGAGGGTTCCCGGCTACTGGAGGCGGTGGAGGTTGCTGGGCACACGCGGCGATCGCGACCAAAGAGCAGACCAGGAAAAAGCGTTTCATCTGTTCCTCCCGCAGTTGAACGCAGCAGGTTAAGATGAAATCGTCAATCGCGCCAGATAGACCGCCTTAGCCGCCCGCGACCCCCTCGGTGTTCACGTAGAGCGAATAGACAGATTGACTGGCGGCCATGAAGAGCCGGTTCCGCTTGCGCCCGCCAAAGCACAAATTCGCGCAGCGTTCGAGCAACGCGATATGGCCGATCATGGTCGCATCGGGAGCGAAGACGGCGACGCCATTGAGCCCCGGCGTCATGCCCCATCCGCACCATAGATTGCCTTCGACATCGCAGCGGAAGCCGTCGGGTGTTCCCTCGCCGGCATTGATGAAGACGCGCCTATTGGCGAGCCTGGTGCCATCGTCGACCACGTCGAAAACGCTGATGAGACGTGGCCTGGCGCGGGACTCGACGATGTAGAGCTTGCCCTCGTCGGGCGAAAAACAAAGACCATTTGGCCCGTTGATGTCGCCGGTTACGACCGTGGCAGCGGCGGTCCTGCCGTCTACTCGATAGACGTTGGTCGGGAGTTCCGGTGTCGCCCGCTCGCCCTCGTAATTGCCGAGGATCCCGAATGGCGGATCGGTGAACCAGATCGAACCGTCCGATTTGACGACCACGTCGTTCGGCGAGTTGAGCCGCTTGCCCTCGAACCGGTCGAGAATGACGGTGATCGAGCCGTCATATTCGGTGCGAGTGACCCGCCGTCCCTCATGCTCGCAGGTGACGAGCCGCCCCTGGCGGTCGCGGGTATTGCCGTTGGCGTGGTTGGAGGGCCTGCGGAACACGCTCGCTGCGCCGGTTTCCTCGTCCCACCTCATGATCCGGTTGTTCGGGATGTCGCTCCACAACAGGTGGCGCCCATCGCCAAACCATACCGGGCCCTCGGCCCAGCGAAACCCTGTCGCCAGACGCTCGACCGCCGCATTGAACGGCGGTTTGATGCTCTCGAAGCGCGGGTCGAGCGTGCGGATGGCAGGGTCCGGATAGCTCTCGGCGGGTTCCCACCGCGGTGTCGGCGCAATCGGTGTGGCCACCCCCAATGTTGGAGCGGTGTTCGTGTTCATTCCCGCCGTCCCTCCCGAAACTCCCTCCCCGCCCTTGGGGCGGAGAGGGTCTCCCCCAAAGGGCGGAGAGGGTACGGATTTAGATAATCTTTTCTTCGCGCAGCGCAGCGAGCTCTTGCGCCGAGAGGCCGAGCAGCTCGCCATATACGGCATCGCAATCGGCGCCGAGCAACGGGGCGGCGGTAATCGGCACTTTGGAGCCGCTCATTTTGACCGGCCAGCCCGGCATCTTGAAATCGCCGCGGACCGGGTGCTTGACGGTGACAAAGATTTCCCGGCGGTTGAGGTCGGGATCGTTCGACAACTCCATCGTATCCATGATCGCGCCGGCGGGGATGCCCTGTTCGCCCAGCCGCTGCATGACTTCCATCTTGTCATGATTGATCGTCCACTCGGCGATCATCTCATCCACCAGTTGACGGTTCTTGAACCGCTCTTGCGGGCTGTCGAACCGCGGGTCGCCGATCAGGTCTTCGCGGCCCATGATCTTCAAGAGGCGCTCCCAATGTTGGGGATTGGCGCGCGAGGTATAGATGTAGCAGTAGTCGTTGGGACCGTCGCCTTTGCACTTGTAAGTCTCGCTCGGCGAGTTGGTGCCCATGATGCTCTGGTTGCCCATCCGCGGCGCGGCCTTGCCCCATAAAGCCTGGGCGGCATAGGAGATGCGGCCATAATTGATGACGCATTCCTGCATCGCCAGCTGGATCCGCTGGCCCTCGCCGGTGAGCTGACGCTGATAGAGTGCCGCGAGAACGCCGATCGCGCCGTGCAAACCGGTGCCCGTGTCGCCGATCGTCAGACCGGGCTTGATCGGGCGGCCATCGGGCTCGCCGGTAATCGACATCGCGCCGCCCGTCGCCTGGGCGATCATATCGAAGGCAAGAAAGCTCTTATAGGGGCCGTCCTGGCCAAACCCCTTGACCTGGGCGTAGATGATCCGGGGGTTGATCTCGCGCACGACGTCGTAGCCGAAACCGAGCCGCTCGATGACACCCGGCGCAAAATTCTCGGCAAAGACATCGGCCTTTTCGAGCAATCCGCGCAACAGGGCACGGCCCTTGTCTGTCTTCAGATTGGCGGTGACGCTGCGCTTGTTGGCGTTGAGCAGCATGAAATAATGCGAGTCGACGCCTTTCTTGTCGGTCGAGGCGCCGCGGCCCTGCTCGCCCTTGGTCGGCTCCTCGACCTTGATCACCTCGGCGCCGAGCCAGGCCAAGGTCTGGGTCAAGGACGTCCCGGCCTCGAATTGGGTCAGGTCCACCACCCTCACGCCATGCAAGGCGCCACGCTGCGCGATGCTGGTCTGGTCGGCGGCGCCGGGTGTTGGGTCGTTCGGCATATGATTCCCTCCTGGTCGTGGTCGATCTCCGCCGCGCGCTGCCTGATCCTTTGGTCTGTCGGGCGACGGGTTCAAGGGTGTTTTACGGGCCTTACCCTGGCAACAGGATCATGTTCGGACTGTCAGCCTTCTTCGCCGCGCCGTCAACGCCAAATGCCCTCCCAAGAAAATGATCGCAACTTGCTGGAAGGCGGCGCTACCCTCACCCACCAAGCCCTGCGGGCTTGGTCCCCCCTCTCCCGCGGTGCGAGAGAGGAGCTTTGAGCTGAAGGCCGTTGTGGCCCCTCTCCCGCACCGCGGGAGAGGGTGGCGAGCACAGCGAGGCGGGTGAGGGTCTTGCCCCGGCGCAAATTTTCTCCCAGCGTGGTGCGCGCGCGGCGTGGTGGTTGTATCACTCTTAGAGGCTAGCGAAGAGGTTGGTTTCCGCTTGTCGCGATGTCTGAGCGGGGGCATCCTGAGCGCGCTCGACGAGATCCCCCCGGAGAGGCCCATGACGAGTGCCGCCGTTCGCCTTGTCGCACCGTCCGGCCCGGAGGAGCTGATCGCCCGCGCCAAGGCGATGGTGCCCGAGATCCGCGAGTTGGCCGAAGAGACCGAGCGCAACCGGACGATCGCGCCGCACATAATCGGCAAGATTCGCGATGCGGAACTGTTGCGGACCTGCCGGCCAAAAGAGTTCGGCGGCTTCGAATACGACGCCGTGGTGGCGCTGGAGATCGCCCTGACGGTGTCGGCGGCCTGCGCGTCGACCGGCTGGGCGCTCAATGGAGCCCTCTCCAACGGCATTTCGTTCGGCCATTTCCCGATCGAGGCACAACGCGAATTGTGGGGCGGCAGGGACGACCCGTTCACCTGCGCCTGTTTTGCCCCGACCGGCGCGGCTGTCCCGAGGGAGGGCGGCTATGTGCTGAGCGGCAAGTGGTCGTTCGCCAGCGGCTGCGATCACTCGAGCTGGATCAGGCTCGGTGCGCTGATCACGCCGCCGGGCGGCGCGCCGCCCCATGAAGGCGCGTTTCTCCTGCTGCCGATCGGCGATGTCGAGATCGAGGACAATTGGTTCGTCTGCGGCCTGTCGGGGACCGGCAGCAAGAACATCATCGCGCACGAGGCTTTTGTGCCGCAGCATCGCGTGCTGTTGTTCGCCGATACGCGCTCGGGCCGCACACCAGGCGCGCAACATCACAAGAACCCGCTCTACCGCCTGCCCCTGTTGGTTCTCGGGGCCACGATGCTGGCCTCGACCGCGGTCGGCGCTGCCAAAGGGGCGCTCGAGTCCTATCTGGCGATGACGACCGGGCGCGAGACCCGCGGCGCCCTGGCCGGCGGCGGGCTCGCAATGGCCCAATTCGCTACCGTGCAATTGCGCGTCGCGGAAGCCTCTGCCGCGGTCGAGGCGGCAGAGATGATCCTCGTGACCGATCTGCGGAACGCGATGAGGAAATTGCGGACCGGCGAAGAAATCACGGTCGCCGACCGCATCCGCTGCCGCCGCAACCAAGCCTATGCGACCAAGCTCGCCCTCCAGGCCGTTGAGGCGCTCAACGCCTCGACCGGTGGGTATGGCCTGATGCTCAGCAATCCGGTGCAGCGCGCCTGGCGCGACGTCAACGTCGTCGTCCGCCATGTCAGCCTCAATTGGGACGCGGTCGGCACGATGTACGGCCAGCACGCCTTCGGCCTCGAGCCCCGCGGCCAATATTAACCCAGTAGACCGAATGGATCCGTAATGGCGGCCTACCAATACATCTATGTGATGAAAGGCTTGAGCAAGACCTATGCCGGCGGGCGCGAGGTGCTGAAAGACATCTGGCTGTCGTTTCTGCCGGGGGCCAAGATCGGGGTGCTTGGGCCGAACGGGGCCGGCAAGTCGACCTTGCTGCGCATCATGGCCGGCGACGAGCGCGAGTTTGCCGGCGAGGCTTGGGCGGCGGAGGGGGCGCGGGTCGGCTATCTGCCGCAGGAGCCGGCGCTCGATGCGACCAAGGATGTGTTCGGCAACGTCATCGAGGGGCTCGCCGAGACCAAGGCATTGCTCGACCAATTCGAGGCGGTCAGCGCGCGCTTTGCCGAAGACCTCTCGGAAGCCGAAATGGATGCGCTGATCGCCGAGCAGGGCGAATTGCAGGAAAAGATCGAGCAGGCCGGGGCCTGGGACCTCGACCGCACCGTCGAGATCGCGATGGATGCGCTGCGCTGCCCGCCGGGCGACGCCGAAGTCGCCAATTTGTCGGGCGGCGAACGGCGCCGGGTGGCATTGTGCCGGCTGCTCTTGCAGCGCCCCGATTTGTTGCTGCTCGACGAGCCGACCAACCATCTCGACGCCGAATCGGTCGCCTGGCTGCAGCGCTTTCTCGAAGACTACCCCGGCACCGTCGTGACGGTCACCCACGACCGCTATTTCCTCGACGAAGTGGCGGGCTGGATCCTCGAGCTCGACCGCGGCCGCGGCATCCCCTACGAGGGCAATTATTCGGGATGGCTCGACCAGAAGCAGCAGCGGCTCGAACAGGAAGGTCGGCAAGAAGTCGCCCGACGCCGCACCCTCGAACGCGAGCTGGAATGGGTAAGGCAGAGCCCGCGGGCACGTCAGGCGAAGAGCAAAGCCCGGCTCTCCGCCTATGAGGCGCTCGTCGCCGAAAGCCAAGAGAAGGCCCCCGACACGGCGCAGATCGTCTTGCCGCCGGGCCCGCGGCTCGGCGATCTGGTGATCGAGGCGCAGCACGTTGCGAAAGCCTTTGGCGACCGGCTGTTGATCGAGGCGCTCGATTTCCGCCTGCCTCCGGGCGGCATCGTCGGGGTGATCGGCCCGAACGGGGCCGGGAAGACGACGCTCTTTCGCATGATCACCGGGCAGGAAACGCCTGACGGCGGGACGTTCCGGGTCGGCGACACCGTCAAGCTCGGCTATGTCGACCAGTCCCGCGATACCCTCGTCGCGGCCAACACTGTGTGGCAGGAGATCTCCGACGGACAGGACGAGATCGATCTCGGCCGCCGCAAGATGGCGAGCCGCGCCTATTGCGCGCTGTTCAACTTTCGCGGGGCCGACCAGCAAAAAAAGGTGGGCCAGCTGTCGGGCGGCGAACGCAATCGCGTGCACATCGCCAAGATGCTGAAAACCGGCGCCAATGCGCTGCTGCTCGACGAGCCGACCAACGATCTCGACGTCGATACTTTGCGCGCTCTCGAGGAGGCATTGCTGGAATATCCCGGCTGCGCCGTCATCATCACGCACGACCGCTGGTTTCTTGACCGCGTCGCCACTCACATCCTCGCCTTCGAAGGCGACAGCCAGGTGGTCTGGTTCGAAGGCAACTACGCCGATTACGAGGCCGATCGGCGCCGTCGCCTCGGCGCAGAGGCTGATCAGCCGCACCGCATCCGCTATAAGCCCCTGACCCGCAACTGAATACCGCGACTAACCGCGCGGCTCGCTTGAGCGTGTCTGGTGGTGGATGAAGTCCGTAATCAGCCCGAGCGCCCGCCGCGCATCCGGCGAAGCGGGGTCGCGCGGGATGAAGGCGTGCGGCTGGCCGTCGAATTTGTGGAATGCGATCGAGCCGCCGGCTTTGGTATAGGCGGCCGCGAAATCGGTGGCCATGTCGGGGGTCAGATTGTCGTCGGCGGTACCCTGCATAATCAGCGCGGGCGGCTTGTCGACCGCCTCGCCGCGTTCCAGGATCAGCTGCGGGCTGCCCTCCGACATCGCTTCCTCGGATGGCCAAAACTGGTGGTGGGCTTCGACCAGCCGGTCGTTGCCGCGCTCGATGACCGCACGGTAGCGGGCGAGCGGATCGGCCACCGGCCAGCAGGCGACGGCAAACGCGAGGCTCGCATCGCTCCCCGGCAGCGGGGCCGCGGCATAGCGGGCATCCCGCGGCCGCAGCGCATTGAGCAGCAGGAGGTGCCCGCCGGAAGACGTGCCGAGCCCGCCGACCAGCTCCCGGCGCGTGGCGAACCTCTCGGCATTCGCCTTGAGAAACCGGACGCCCAAATTTACATCGGCCACCGTGTCGGGGTAGCGCGCCGCCGGCGGCATGCGGAAGTCGATCGACAGCACCGCGATGCCGTGGGCCGCCAAGTGTTCGGCGATCGCAACATTGTTGAACCGGTCGCCCGACGTCCAAGCGCCGCCATGCACTTCCAGCACCGCCGGAAACGGCGCCTGCCCTTCTGGACGATAAAATCGGGCGAGCAGCGGAATGCCTGCCGGACGGTGGTATTCGAAGTCTTCGGTATGGATCGGCATCGTCTCCGCTCGGGATCTGTTGGTGCAGTTATCTGAGGGGCGAACTTGCCTTGTGTCTCGGACCCAAGCAAGCCGCAGTAGCATGTTCTCCGGGTGTTGGCTCGCATCCTGAGATGTCCCTACCCCGGCGACGTGGTTTACGGTGACGCGCATTGACCGGCTCGCGGGCAGCACCTTCGACCTGTTCGCTATCGCAGCAGGCCAAGGCCCGCCACCGACGAGCGGAGGGCGCGACCCTCGCCGAACTAGCCCGCAGCTACGGTGAAGGAGAAAGCACAATTTCGCGCCTTTGACAGCGCGTCTAATCCCGAGTGGATTCTATGCGGCATGGGGTAGAGATCGCCGCCGCCCTCCGGCACACAAGATGTAGAAACCGGCGACGGCGAGTTAAGAGCAGGTCGCACACCCGCACTCTTCCCCGCGCCAAGCTTTCTGACCTTCGCGGACGCAGGCTGCGGCGATCGCAAGCGCGATGGCCGGATCAACCCACCACAGCCCGAACAAGGTGTTCGCGGCGAGGCCGACCAACACTGCGCCCGCGAGGATCGCGCACAGGACGTTTTGCCTTCCCTCGCCGTAGGTGGCGCGTGAGCCGAGCCTTTCGCCGATGCGCCGTTTCGCCCGCCCGAGCCACGGACACAGCACGAGCGTGCCGGCCGTCAGCACGATGCCGAGCCAACTAGTCTCGGCAGCCACGCCCTCGATCAATGTCTCGATCGCTTCGGCCGCCACATACGGGGCGAGCAGGAAGAAACTGATCGCTACCCATTTCTGCGAGCGGCGCTCGGCATCGGCTGAGATCGTGCGGGTTCCGGTGAAGCGCCAGATGACGATGACGCTCGCCAGGCCCTCGATCGCACTGTCGAGCCCAAAAGCCACCAGCGCGACCGACCCGGCCAAGATGCCGGCAACCACGCCGACCGTTCCTTCGAAACCCAACCAAATAAGCGTGAGCGTCGCCAAAAACTTGGCGCGGCGTGCGAGGCGCAACCACGATGAGCTGCCCGGCGCGAAATCGACATGAGCAACCATCTATCAGGAATTGCCGTCTCGCGCGGGCCTGTCAAGCCCCACGCCGCCAGATCACGCCGAGCCGCACAACCTACTTGTGCTTCCAGACCTTCACGGCTGACAGCACGAGGATGACGGCGAGCAGCGGCAGCAGGATGGCGTTCGGCACGAGGCCGAGCAGCCGACCGCCAATGAAGCTGCCGACGATCGAGCCAGCCGCCATCACCAACACAAACCGCCGATTTTCGGCGAGAACGACAAAGCTGCGATCACGGCTGTAGCGGGCAAAGCCGACGAGCATCGTAGGCAAGCTTACCGCGAGCGATAAGCTGCCGGCGAGTTTAATATCGACGCTGAACAATAGAACGAGCGTCGGAATCAGCAGTTCGCCGCCGGCGACGCCAAGCAACGCCGCGACAATGCCGATGACAAATCCGGCGGCGACCCCGCCGCCATTTGCGACGTACCGGCGAGTATCGCGCCAGCGGCGGCCGTGTCATTTCCAATCATCAGCACGATAGCGATCCCAAGCAGGAGAACGGCGATCACGCGGTAAAGCGTCTGTAATGCGACGCGCGTTGCCCAGCCGGCGCCGAACCAAGCGCCGATCAGGCTGCCGGCGAGCAGGTTGACGATGACCGCCCAATGAGCGGCGACCCTGGCGAAGGGGACAGCCGCCGCGCGGAAGGGCAGCGCGGAAGCGACGACCACGAGGCTCATCGCTTTGTTGAGAATAACGGCTTGCAGCGCTGCAAATCGAAATGCACCGATCAGCAGCGGCAACCGAAATTCCGCACCGCCTAGCCCAATCAATCCTCCGAGCGCACCGATAACAGCGCCACCTCCGAATGCAGCAGGGCTGCGGCGCGCTGTATCCTGTACGCCCCGCACCAAAACCGGCGCGCTTACTCGATCGCTCATGGCCGCCTCGCGCTATGGCGTAAAGGCTATAGCGCACGATAACCGTTATGGTGCAACGACCATAGCGAAACTTTCAAACCTTCGGGCCGGCCTCCGGGCGCGCGCGACGTGAAAGCGCAGCTAGATCATCGACCGCATTTGTGGCGGCCCGGTCGAGTATGCGATTGTAGCGTTCGAGCACTTCGGCACCGAATGGCGTCAGGATCGCGCCGCCGCCCCCTGCCCCGCCGGGCGCGGCCGTCACAACCGGCTCGGTGAATGCCTGATTGATGCTGTCGAGCAGCACCCATGCGCGCTTGTAGGACATCCCCATGTCGCGCGCAGCGGCCGAGATGGAGCCCGTATCGCGGATGCTTTCGAGCAGCTTGGTCTTGCCGGGGCCGATGCGCGCCCCGGACTCAAAGACGATACTGACCCTCACCCGCGCCATGTCGGTATTGTGCCACGCGCGCCGGCGCTTTTCGAGGTGCGGCATCCTGCCGAGCGAGGGTGACCGCGCGAATCAGGCTGGTTATGTTTCGCGGGGTCCGCGCCCGGCGCGCAGGACGCGCCACAAGGGCACCAACAGGGGAGGAAACGACATGAAAGAACGCTCACGCGACATCGCCGCTGCGGTTGCCGCTTCGTTACCGCGCCGCGCGCTGATGCGCGGCATTGCCGCGGGACCGATGGCAGGGCTGCTGATGGCCGCTGCCGGCGACGCGCGGGCGGCGGATGAGGCGGCGTTCCCGCCGCATCCGCGCTGGAAATTCGTCTTTGTCAACCACGTCATCACCAACGCCTTCTTCGTGCCGTGCCAGTACGGCATCCACGATGCCTGCGCGCTGTTGGGCTGCGACTATCAGTGGACCGGCTCGGAAACCTCCGACGTCGCGCAGATGGTCAACGCGATGAATACCGCGATCGCCGGGAAGGCGGACGCGATCGCGGTGGCGATCGTCGACCCGAAGGGCTTCGACCGGCCGATCGAGCGCGCGCTCGATGCCGGCATTCCGGTCTTCAGCTACAACGCCGATGCGCCGCATGGCAGCGACAACCGGCGGTTCGCCTATATCGGCCAGGACCTGTTCTTGTCCGGGCAGCTGATGGGCGAGCGCATCGTCAAGCTGGTCGGCTCGGGCGAGGTGGCGATCTTTATCGCCACTCCGGGGCAGCTCAATTTGCAGCCGCGGGTCGACGGCGCAATGGATGCGATCAAGAAATCGGGCGCCAACATCCAGGCCACAATGATCGCCACCGATCCGACGGCGAACGCGGCATTGTCGAAGATCCGCGCCTATTATCTCGGCAATCAGAATGTGAAAGGCATGTTCGGCGTCGGCGGCAACGACACGATGAATACCGGCTTGATCATGCGCCAATACGATCTGCCGAAAAAAGGCGTACATGCCGGCGGGTACGATCTGCTGCCGCGCTCGCTCGAGGCGGTGCATGACGGTTCCTCGATTTTGCAATCGACCAGCAGCCCTATCTGCAGGGCTTCTACATGGAAATGTTCACCTACAAGGTTTCAGGCGGGCTGGTCGGCCCCGCCGACATCGACACCGGCCTCAAATTCGTCACCAAGGACAGCGTCGAGCCCTATCTCGCCACAAAGACGCGTTACGAGGGCAGCTCGGCGGAGGCGCAGATCGTGCCCCGTAACGGCCCAATCGGCCGGTGAGCTCGTTTCCCTTAGATTCTTTTTATGGCCGGGCTTCTCCCATGGCATCCTTGGCCCGGCGCGGTTTCCAGCAAAACCGAGTCTTGGGCTATGATCACCCGGGCTATGATCACCCGGGGCTATGATCACCCGGGCTATGATCACCCGGGCTATGATCACCCGGGGCTATGATCATCCGGCGACACATCAGCGGAGCAAGCGACAATGACCGCTACCACTCCCTTTCTCAAGCGGGCGGAAACGCTCGGCCCCTTGGCTTCGTGTTATGTCGAGGTCGAGAGCCTGCCGTGGAAGCCGACCCCGTGCCCAGGCATCGACATGAAGATCCTGCTGGAGGATCCGGAGAGCGGGCTCCTGACCGCGCTGTTCCGCTGGCAGCCCGGCGCCGAGCTGGCGTTGCACGAACATGTCGAAATCGAGCAGACCTTTGTCCTCGAAGGCAGCCTCGTCGACGACGAGGGTGAGGTGCGCGCCGGCAACTACGTCTGGCGCCCCAAAGGCAATCGCCACATCGCCCGCTCACCGAACGGCGCGCTGGTGCTCTCGATGTTCCTGAAGCCGAATATCTTTCTCGCCGGCGACGCGGCCGGCCGGGATCTGCGATAGCGACATCATTGTATTTCGTCATTGCCGGGCTTGAGCCGGCAATCCCGCGGCCTGCCCCACGCCGATGCACCGCCGTGGATGCCCGGGTCACGCCTGGGCATGACGACTAAGGGTCGATGAAAGGACAGATGATGGCGCTCAAGATTTATGGCGTCGCTCGCTCGCGGGCTTTTCGCACCTTGTGGATGGCGAAGGAACTCGGGCTCGATTACGAGCACATCAAGGTCGATTTCGCCACCGGCGAGACGCGCACGCCGGCGCATCTCGCGCTCAATCCGAACGGGCACGTCCCGGTCATCGACGACGACGGCTTTGTGTTGTGGGAATCGATGGCGATCAACCTCTATCTCGCCAAGAAATACGGCGCAGGCAAGCTCTACCCGACCCGGCTTGAGGACGAGGCGCGGGCATGGCAATTGAGCTTCTGGGGGATGACCGAGGTCGAGCGGCCGGTGCTTACCGCGCTCTTCAACCGGGCGATCCTTGCAGAAGACAAACGCGATGCCGCGGCAGGCGACGCCGCCGAGAAGCAACTCGCGGAACCACTGCGGGTGCTCGAAGGCGCACTCGGCCGCAGCGCCAATCTGCTCGGAACCGATTTCTCTGTTGCCGACCTCAATGTCGCCGGCATTCTTTCCTGGGCGCGGCCGGCCCAGATCGACATGTCACCCTTCCCGAAAACCGCCGAGTGGCTCAAAAACTGCGCCGAGCGCCCGGCTGCACGTGCCGCCCGGCAGCTGCAGCGGGAGTAGAGGAGGCTATGCGGCGATTTTCGGCCGGTCGATAAAAAAGGATGCGTTCTCGCGCCCCTCGGCGCAGGCGCGCGCGAAGACAATCATATGATGGGCGACGATCCCGACATGGATCAGCTCCTCGATGCGTCCGGCGCGCAGCGCCGGCCAGGCCATTTGCCAGAAGTTGCGGCGGTAATCGCCAAGGAGTCCGACCCGAACCAGCAATCTGGTTATGATCCCGACGGCGCGGCGCAAGTTGGCCGGGTTGAGGCGCGCCCGGGACAATGGTAGGGCGATCCGGTTGATGTAAGTGTGCTCCGCATTCCAGGCAAAGCGGCGATAGATTGCTTCCGGAGTGTAGGCGTGGCGGATCGAACGGCGCCAGTTGCGCAGTACCTCGTCATAGGGGCGAGCAAAGACGACGTTCGACTCGCGGCCGCCGTCCTCATCGAGCCGCCCAGCGGCCTGCAACCGGTCCCACAGTGGTGTTTTCGGCAAGGCTTGCAGCAGGTTGATCGTCAACATCGGGATCTGCGAGCTATCGATGAATTCGATCAACCGATCGGCGGTCTGCGGCGTGTCGGTGTCGAGACCGAGTATGATCCCTGAGACGACCTCCATGCCGTAGCTGTTGATTGTCGCGACCGCGTCGAGCAACGGAACCGCGCGGTTCTGCGATTTCTGCATGGCGTCGAGCGCCGCCAGTTCCGGCGATTCGATGCCGCAGAAGACCGTGCAGAAATAGGCTTCGCGCATCATTGCCAAGATCTCCGGCGATTTGGCAATGTTGAGGGTTGCCTCGCAGCACAGCTGTACCGGATAGCCGCGCCGCTTTTGCCAGGCGACAAGATGGGGCAGGAGTTCCCGCGCCGCCTTCTTGTTGCCGATGAAGTTGTCGTCGACAAAATAGATCGAGGTCTTGATCCCGGCGGCGAGCAGCGCGTCGAGTTCGGCGAGGACCTGCTGCGGTCTTTTGAGACGGGGCTGACGCCCATAAAGCGCCGGGATGTCGCAGAACTCGCAACGATAGGGGCAGCCGCTCGAAAATTGGACGCTGCCGATGAAATAGCGGCGGCCTTCGATCCGCTCATAGGCCGGGATCGGGAACTCGGTGAGCGCCAGGCGTTCCCGCGTCGTAAAGCGCCGCTGCGCGGCGGGCGGCGTTGCATCCTCGTCGAGCGCGCGGATCAGCTCGTCAGTTGCATCGCCGAGCTCGCCGAGGTGGAGATAATCGAATTCGGGGTACTTCTCCGGCGAGGCGGAGACCGACGGGCCGCCCAATACCGTTGCCTTGCCGGCCGCACTCGCGCGCCGACCCAGCGCCTTGATCTCAGCCCTTTGGACATGCATCCCGCTGACAAAGACCGCATCGGCCCAGGCTATCTCCTCCTCGCTTGTCGGACGGATGTTCTCGTCGACGATCCGCACCTCCCATGCCGACGGCAGATAGGCGGCAACGACCAGAATTCCTTGTGGCGGCATAAAGGCGCGCACCCCACCCATCAAGGGGTAGGCATACTGGAACGTGCCGAACGATGGGGCATACCGCGGAAAGACACAGAGAATGCGCCGGCGATGGCGCACGTGAACCTGGCTCCTCATGATTTGGGCGCTGGAGGATTCAGGGACGATGGTGCGGGATCGCGTCCCATACCGGCTTGAAATCGTAGGTCGGGTAGAATTCGGTGCGATAGCCGCCCCAGGCCGTCTGCTCGATGACGCGGTTCGTCTCGCGCAGCTTTTCGGCGGGCACGCGCAAAATGACGACCTGGCCGATGCCCATCATCACGTACCAGGCGACGATTTCGACGCCGTCGGGCGGGAACTTGTCGTACCAGCCGGTCTGCTTCAGGTGCTCGTTTATCTGATCCACCGTTTTCGTCTGGTCGTGCCGCAGAAAGACCGTCAGCAAGAAGGAGCCCGCCTGCGGCACGGCGGCGCTGGCCGCGGGCGGCTCTTGGGCTGCCACAGGAAGCGCATTGGTTGCCGAGCCCAGGCCGGCGAAAAGCACGGCCACCGCAATCGAACTCAGCTTTTCGCGTCGCTTCATCCCGCCACCCCCCATGTGGAAACCGATGCTGTTGTCGATGGTAAACCCGAGCCCTGGCGGGGTGAACACGTAAGTGGCTGTTTTGTCCGCGGGGACGCTGCAATCGGCCTCGAATGGGTGTACACACTCGCGCCGACCGGCAAGCAACCCTGGGTATCGCATGGATTACCGAACGCTGCTGCGCGACATGTTTGATGCCGCCGTCGCGGCTGCCGCGCCGGCGCTGTGCGTTCCAAAGCACCTGCCTGAGCGGCCTAAGGGCAGGACTGTCGTCGTCGGCGCCGGGAAGGCCGCCGCTGCGATGGCGGCGGCCGTCGAGGCGAACTGGTCCGGGCCGATCGAAGGGCTGGTCGTCACCCGCTATGGCCACGCCGTGCCTTGCCGGCACATCGAGGTGGTCGAGGCCGCACATCCGGTGCCGGACGCCGCGGGCCGCGAAGCGGCTCGGCGGATTGTCGACGGCGTTAGGAGCCTCGGGCCCGACGACCTCGTCTTATGTCTGCTCTCCGGGGGTGGTTCGTCGCTGCTGGCCCTCCCCGCCGCCGGGGTCACGCTCGAGGACAAGCAGGCGATCAATCGCGCGCTGCTGCACAGCGGCGCCCATATCGGAGAAATGAATACCGTCCGCAAGCACCTGTCGGCGATCAAGGGCGGCAGGCTTGCGATCGCGGCGGCGCCCGCGCCGGTCGTCTCGCTGATGATTTCGGACGTGCCGGGAGACGACCCGTCGGTCATCGCATCGGGTCCGACCGTACCTGACCCGACCACTTCTGCAGCGGCGATCGCGATACTCGAGAAATACCGGATCGAAATCCCCGCATCCGTGCTGAAACATCTGCGCGAGCCGACTTCCGAGACGCCAAAGCCCGGCGACATCCGCTTTCGCAACGTGACGAACCATGTAATCGCCGCGCCGCAAGACGCTCTCGAAGCCGCCGCGCGGGTCGCGCGGGATGCCGGTTTCCGGCCGCTGATCCTCGGAAATGCGATCGAAGGCGAGGCGCGTGACGTCGGGCTGGTGCACGCCGGCATTGCCAAGCAGGCTGCAGGCTACGGGCAGCCGGCGGAGCCTCCTTGCGCGTTGATCTCGGGCGGCGAGACGACGGTCACGGTGCGCGGCGGCGGACGCGGCGGGCGCAACGCGGAATTCCTGTTGAGCCTCGCCGTGGCGCTCGATGGGCACGCCGGGATTGCCGCGATAGCTGCCGATACCGACGGCATCGACGGCAGCGCGGACAATGCCGGTGCGTTCCTATTGCCCGACACCTTGGAGCGCGCCGTCCAGGCCGGGCTCAGCCTCCCGGCGCATCTGACCAACAATGATGCCTATTCGGTGTTTGCTCGGCTCGGCGACCTGCTTATCACCGGCCCCACGCGCACCAACGTCAACGATTTCCGGGCCATTCTGATCGACAAGGGCCCCTATGCGAACGAGCCGCGACGGCCACTGCAGTAATTCAATCCAGCTTTTCCGTAACTTTTTTTGCTGTCGTGCCCTGCAACAAGGTGACCTCGGCGATCGCATGGCCATCCCGCAGATCAGGAAAGATGCTGACCGCGCGGAATCCGGAATTCTCCTTCACCGCCGCATCGGCGGCGGCCACGAGCGAGGTCTTCGCCTTTACTATCGCGGCCTTCTGATCCGCCGCATCGTTGAGCTCGTCGGTGTCGGTGATCTTTTCGGTTTTTACGATCGCGCCGGTTTTCGGATCGGCAACGACTTCAGAAAAGTCGTCTCCTTTGGTCGTGTAAATCGAAATCTGCAGTTTGCCGTCGTCCATCTCAAACTGGGCCGAGATCGGCTGACCTTCGCGCTCGCCGGCTTTGAGGGCGTCCTGCAGCGTAAGCGTCGTGTCCTTGAGGGCGGCAGCCATTGCTTCCAGCTCGTCGTCCTGCGCCCGGGCCGTTCCGGCACCGGCGCTCGCCAAGCCGGCGACCGCGACAAGCACGAGCAATCGAAGCGCTCTTGACAGCATGATCTCTCAACCTTTCTAAAGCCGCGCCGGTGTTGGTCTCGATCGAGCCGGCACGATAGCGAACCAGGCGGGAGGTGTCAGCCCCGCTTCCCGGGCCGATCGGCCATAGACGCCAGGGTGATGCCATGCTCGAGAGGCCGGAAAGCAGCGGCTCCCACGACCGGGTCCCGCTGAGTGCCCTATTCATCGGCTTTCTCAAAGTCTCGCTATGCGGCTTCGGCGGCGGCCTCGTTTGGGCGCGCCGCGTTGTGGTCGAGCAACGCCAATGGATGGACGAGCAGGAATTTGCCGAGACCCTGACCCTTTGTCAGCTGATGCCGGGGCCGAACATCGTGGGGATCACGGTCTGTGTCGGCGCCAAGCTGCGGGGTGCGATCGGCGCCGTAAGCGCTGTTGCGGGTTTTATCCTGCTGCCTTGGACGGTCGGGTTGGCGGTCGGCGGCGTGGTCCTCGAATATGCTGAAATCGCTGTCCTGCAGAATATCCTCGGAGGGCTCTCAGCGGCTGCCGCGGGGCTGTTGATCGGGACCGGATTGCGGCTGCTCACGCCACACCGCAGTCGCCGCACCGCATTGCTCTTCGCCGGTTTGGCCTTCGTCGGCATGGCGTTCACCAGGCTGCCGCTGCCGATGGTGCTGCTCGCATTGGCGCCGATCAGCATCGCGGTCGTGGGTTTCCAAAGCGCCAGAGCACGGTGAACAGCTCTTCCGCAACCCTGGTATTGGCGGCGCATCTCGCGGTGCTGTCGTCGATCAGCTTTGGCGGGTTCCCGACAGTTCTGCCGGACGTTCACAACTTGGCCGTCGCCAAGGGCTGGGTGACCGACCAGGAGTTCGCGAATTTCTTTGCGGTGTCGCAAGTGACGCCCGGACCTAACATGATCCTGATGATGAGTTTCCTCGGGCTCAAGGTCGGAGGCATTCCCGGGGCGGTCGCCGGTGCGCTCGCGACCTTCGGACCGCCCTGTGCGATGTATTACCTTTCCTATCGGTTGTGGGATCGCTTCCGTGAGATGCCATGGCAGCGCATTGTACGGCGCGGGCTTGCTCCTCTGACGATCGGGCTCGTCATTGCAAGCGGCTATGTGATGGCTCGTTCCGCCGCTGTCGGGTGGCAGAGTGTAGCGATCACCGCTGCTGCAGTGGCACTGATGCTCGGCACGCGGCTCAATCCGCTGTGGATCCTGACGGCCGGTGGTGTCGTGGGCGGGCTCGGATTTCTCTAGCGGCGAGCGCACCTTGTGAAAGCAGCATGAGCTCCTGAATAGATCGGCGATTTCGGAAAACACCAGATGATCGATTTTGCGAGCATTACAGAGGCAGCTGCCCGCGACCCGCTGGTTGTCATCCTTGGGCTTTTCGTCCTTGCCGGTCTGGCGACATATCTTTTGTTCAAAAGACATCCAATCGGGCGGGCAGTCGTGCGGGTGATTTTTTTGATCCTGCTCACGATCGCTCTTCTGCACGCCGATATCGTGCCCTATCAGCCGTTGGCACTGACGGGCTCGCCGTTTCGCGATGCGGTCCACGCGATCCTAAAAATCGCGTGGTGGTTGTGGGCCGCCTGGTTCCTGGTCGGCGTATTGCGCGCCGTCGTCGTCTTCCAACGCAGCCCGCGCGAGGCGAAGCTGGTGCAGGACCTGCTGGCGGGCCTCATTTATCTCGTCGCGGTCTTTGCCATCGTCTCCTATGTCTTCGATCTCCCGATCCAGGGCTTGCTGGCGACCTCGGGCGTCGTCGCGATCATCCTCGGTCTCGCCCTACAGAGCACCCTGGGTGATGTATTTTCAGGGGTTGTGCTGAGTTTCAGCCGGCCGTACCGGCCCGGTGATTGGATCAGCGTCGAAGGCGGCACGGACGGGCGGGTCATCGAGCTGAACTGGCGCGCGACCTACATCCTGACGGCGCGGCGAGATCTGGCGATCCTGCCAAATAATACCATCGCGAAATCCAAGATCATCAACGTCAGTTCTCCGAGCGGACTTCATGGGACGACCGTAACCGTTCAGGTCGACGCCCAGACACCGCCTTCGAGGTGCAGCGAGATTCTCGATCATGCGATCCGCAATTCTCGGCTGATCGTCGCAACACCAGCGCCGACAATTTCCATCAAGACGATCAATGCCAGCTACGCGGAGTTCGAGATCGCGTTCTTCGTCGAGGAGCTGGGCTCGACCGTCAAGGCGCAGAACGAACTGTTCGACTTCATCTATCGGCACCTGGCAGCCGCAGACATCGATCTGGCAGTGCCGCAGAACGGGCGAAAAAGCCGAACCGGTGTCGAAAGGTTGCTCGAGCTGGTGGACATTTTTGCAACCTTCACGCCGGAGGAACGCGCGGCGATTGCTGCAAAACTCAAGCAACGGTCATACGACGAGGGCGAAACCTTGCTTGAGCCCGGCATCGTTCTGCAGTCGCTGTTCATCATCGGCAGTGGCGTCGTCTCGTTCACCCGCGAAGGAATCGAGGGTGAGATGGAACTGTTGCGGCTTGGGCCGGGAGATCATTTTGGCGAGATCGGGATGCTTACCGGGGCGGGCGCCATAGCCAAGCTCAGCGCATTGATCCCCACCACGGTGTACGAGCTCGCAAAGGCGGACCTCACGCCCATTCTGGAGGCTCGGCCGCCGGTTGCCCAAGAAGCTGTGCCGGGCGCTGGCTCGCTGTCAGGCTGCGGGTCAATTGAGCGCCTCGCCCGAACTCGACGAGAGTGTTCCGAAGCACCGCCTGACGGATTGGTTCTCCGACCGGCTTCATCGGCTCTACAACGTCGTCAACGTCGAATGAGCGAGCCGCTACCCAACCTCGACCGAGACGCGCCAAGGTCCGATGTCGCCCGGCGGCGCACCTCGCGTCTCAATCCTCGGGCCATTATCACCGGAGTGCTATTCATCGCCATCATCGGGCTGTCGATCTGGTATCTGGCGACCGGCGATTTCGACCTGCGGCCCTTTGCCATCCGCGCCTATCCGGTCGAGAAGATCGACGGATTGCGGCCCGGCATGAGCGTCTATGCCGACTGGCGCAGGCGATCGCGGTGAGCGTCCGACTTAAGTCCATTGGAAACCGTCAAGAGGCGCCGGATTGTTAGGCGCAGCCCGCTCACGGCAAACTAGGCCTCTCCGAAGAGGAGTTGTCATGCTCTTGGCCTGCATGAGCCTGTGCGGATGCTTTAGCTTTGGGAGCCACGCGGCTCTATGAGGATCAGCTCGGCTATTCCCGAGCGTTGGGGGATGCGGAAAAGAGCGACACGCTCCTCAATGTCGTGCGGTTACGCTATGCCGACACGCCGATAATCCTTCAAGCGACGCAGGTCATCTCCGGCTACCAGCTCCAGCGCAACGTGACCGGCGGCTTCGAGGCCTTCCCGGCCGCAAATCCCAGCACCTTCCTGAACGGCAGCACATCGGCACAGCTCCAGCAGAGCCCGACCTTCACATTCCAGCCGCTTTCCGGCGCGCAATTCGCACAAAGCTTCATTCGGCCCCTGTCGCCGGCCGACCTTCTGCCGCTCGCCATGGGCGGTTTGCCCATCGACGTCCTGTTCCGGCTGGGCGTGCAGTCGATCAACGGGCTTAGCAACGCGGTAGCGCTGACGCTTACGGGCGCCGCCGGTTCGCCCGATTTCTTTCTGCTGCTGCAAGATCTCCGTCGTTTGCAGATCGCGGGTCTGCTGAGCGTCAGGCTCGAGCACAACGCCGCGCCCGCAGGCACCCACAGCAATTCCGATCGCGGTCGTGTCTACTATTCGATCGCCGACGACACGTGATCCGGATCTCCTGGGGGTGGTCGACGAGGCGAAGCGGCTGCTGGGCATGCCGCCTGGCGTGAGCGAGGCGGAGGTCGTCTACGGTCTCAACCCGGAACCTGGGCAAGTGGCGCTTCTTACCCGTTCCATGCTGGGCGCGCTGGGCCAACTTGCCCTCCAGATCGATGTCCCACCGGACGATGTCGCTCGGCATCTGACCTTTCCGACCGTCGGTAACATCGGACTAGAGCACCGGCCGGTGGTAATCATCCATTCCGGTGCTGCGGCACCAGCGGATGTCTTTACCTCGGTGCAATATCACCGGACCTGGTTCTGGATTGCCGAAGACGACTTCGACAGCAAACTGGCCTTTACCGTCCTGCAAATTCTTCTGGCTCTTGCAAGGACGGAAAACGCGCCGGGTGCCATAGTGACCATTCCTGCTGGCTGAATAAGAGTGCCGACACGAGATGCCCGGTGGTTCATCAAGGTCGTCGAAAACAATTTTCGTATTATTCGACAGGAGGATTGACGGGAAAGGGGAGGGATGTTCGGATTGGGAAGCGCGGGGTGCTGCGGTCGGGTTGAGCACGTATCGAGATTCTGACGTGATATTCAGTAAGCTCGATGTGAACCCGAAGGGGGGGTGATCGGGGATCGATGCTGACCTATGCGACCGAGTATTGCGTGATTTTTGTGCTGCTTCTCGCTACCGCCTATCTCGTTCCGGCGGGTTTGTTCCACTACTTCTTTTTCACGCGCCGCAGTCCGGCGACCGAAGCCATGCGGATCCAGAAGCGACGGCCTCCACCGCAGGATATCCGCCGCGAGATTCGCCACTCGGTCTCGGCGCTGCTGCTGTTCTCGGTTTATTGCCTGATCGTCTATCACGCGGCCATGAACGGTGCGACGGCGCTCTATTTCGACTTCGCGGAGCACCCGTGGTGGTGGGCGGCGGCGGGGTTCGCCGCCGATGGTGGTTCTGCACGACATTTATTTCTACACGACCCACCGGCTGATGCACCTCGCTCCGCTGTTCAAAGCGGTCCACGCCGGACACCACAGATCGCTTACACCGACACCCTGGTCAATTCTGTCGTTCCAACCGTTGGAAACCATTTCTCAGTTCGGCTTCTTCGCGCTGGTGATTTTCTTCTTGCCGCTACATCCGGCGACGTTGCTCGCCTATCTGCTGTTCGACGGCATCGTCAACGCCGCCGGGCACTGCGGGCACGAATTCGTCGCGCCAGCCTCACAGAAGCATTGGCTGCTCAAATACCTCAACGCGGTAACCCACCACGACCTGCACCACACCCGCTTTCGCTACAATTTCGGACAATATTTCAACATTTGGGACCGCCTCTTCGGCACCTTCCTGGACCGCCCTGAAGCGTGATCATTTCGATCATCATCCCGACCTTGAACGAGGCGAAGATCATCGAATCGACGCTGCGAACATTGGCAGCGACACTCACCCTGCCGCATGAGGTGATCGTCTCGGACGGCGGCAGTTCCGACCGGACGGCCGAATTGGCGGCCCGATATGCGAAGACTGTCGTCGTATATTCGGGCGCAGGCCGTCAGACGATCGGCGAAGGGCGTAACGACGGCGCCAAGGTTGCCGCCGGCGATTTTCTCGTCTTTCTCGATGCCGACTGCATCATCCCGGAGCCGGACCGGTTCTTTGCGCAGGCGCTCGCGCATTTTGAGAGAGACTCGGGGTTGGTCGGGCTGACCGCGTACCTGCGCGTGTTTCCGGCGGACGAGACGCTTGGCGACAAGCTCGTCTCGGGCATCGCCAACCTTGGTCTGCGGGTCGCCAATAACATATTGAAACGAGGGGCTTCCTTCGGCGAATTTCAGATGATCCGGCGGGACGGCGTTTGCCCGCCTGGGCGGCTTCCGTGCGGATCTGATCGCGTTCGAAGACGCCGACATGTTTCGCCGTCTTTCCCGGATCGGCCGAACGATGATCGCTCCGAAACTTCGTGTGCTGCACAGCGGCCGGCGCGGCCATCAGGTCGGCCACCCGCGTCTGATCGCGATGTGGCTCGTCAACCTGGCCTCTTTCGCACTCCGCGACCGGACAGTTCAGCAAAGAATGGAAGCCGATCCGCTGAATCGATGGGGTTGGTCCGCCGCGACGCCGGCATTGCCCTAGGGCATCGCCTGGAGCACCTCGACCGTGCAGTGCACCGCATCGACGACGCTCGCGAATTTACTACTATGCCGTCGCCGGTGGTCTTGACGATGCGGCCATGATGCTCGGCGATTTTCGGATAGATCAGCTCGCGGCGCAGTGCTTTGAGGCGTTCGAGCATATGCTCCCCGTCCGCCCCCATCAGCCCGAATACCCCGCCACATCGCGGCAAGGATTGCCGCGAGGCGAGCTCATGATTGGCTGGCGCGCCGTTGATCGCGCCGCGACCGCGAGCCGCGTCTGATTACGAAAAGTTCAAGCTCTCCTGCGCCCCAACGTTTCTGCGGTTTTCACTGCCGTGCAAATTCGTATCGCGGCTTCATTTAGACATTGCGGCGGCTGCCTTCCTGTCGGCCTCGGTGGGGAGCGAGCTGAGCGCCTTCATCATGTCGGCATCGGCCTTTTGATGGGCCGCCGCCGCAGAGGCCTTTGGCGGAACCCCCGCTTGGCTGGAAAGTTTCTCCATGGCGGATTTGGCAGTGGCGGCGTTGTCGTCGCTGGTCTGCGCCGACGGCGACTGGACGAGAGCCCATACCGTCATGGTAGCCACCGCAAACAAGGGCGTCTTTTGCAGTACGCTCATCTATCTTTCCTTCGGGTAAAAGGATTTTACTGGGTGGGTCGTGGGTCCCATCCGAAGTAGGGCCCGTATACGTCAGAACCGGTCAAATTTAAATTGGTGTCGATCAACCATAAGCTTACCAAGCCCAAGGTTGACGTCCAGACCAGCCGGACATTGTTGTTGCCGTTGGTGTCTACACTTAATCCGGAAGGGATCCAGCCTGCGGCCGACCCATATACGCAACTCGTAACGTAATTCAGATTTGGATCCACCAGCCATATGGCTGCGCTGCCGTTGGTGTTCCGGTACAGCACGTAGGTGTAGCTGTTGCGGTTTGTCGTAATCGCGATCGGCGACCAATTAGTATTCGCCGCGAAGCTGTGGCCCGCAACGTAATTCAAGGCGGGGTCGAGCAGCCATAAGGTAATGCTCCCGTCCGTGCCTCGCCATAGCACGCGGGTATAGCCATCGCCACCTGCACCAGTGGTTTGTGCCGACGCCGGGCCTGCCTGGAACGCCAAGGCGATTACAATGATCACGGCCAAGATAGACTTGAACTGGACCATGATCGAGGCTCCCTCCCGGTTGTGGCCAAAAGCCCACGACTGCGCACCTCTGGCGGATCTCGGTTAAGTTAAACGGCATTGCGGCGTTTTGCAAATGATGGGCGGCGCAGGTTCGACGCCGGCGAGCTCGTCGGGAATGCGTTGCTGCGGCGTTTCGAGACCATGGCCGACCCGCATCCTGAGATACAGTTCTGGCGCTCTGCCCGTCACGCGGGCAAACCGCGGCGCCATGTCGGCGGACACTGCCGGGTCATCTCGGCCGCGCAGCGGAGCGCGTCAACGACGCTGGCGAACTCGACAAGTAGGCCATCGCCGGTGGTCTTGACGACACGGCCGCAATGGCCGGCAACCATCGGATCGATCACCTCGGCGCGGAGAGCCCTGAGCCGGCCGAGCGTCCCTTCCTCGTCGGCCTCGATCAGGCGCGAATAGCCGGCGACGTCGGCCGCGAGGATTGCCGCGAGCCGACGTTCGACGCGAGCGTGCCCGGCGGGCTCCAGGACGCCTCCGCGATGGCAGTATACCTTGCCCAAGGGGCCCCCACTCGCATTAAGTAAGATTCCCGCGATATGGATCGGGCGGCGTACTGAAAATCGCCATAATGCCCTGGTATGTTGCTATTTCGATATGAACCCCGCGGATGAAAATTGCTGAATGCAACCGAGAGCTTCCGTGTTGCTCCTGTTCTTTTCCTTAATCAGCTTGGGAGCGCAAGCGTTTCCGCGGCTTCCCAGCGGCCCTCTCCTGTATTTTTCTTGCAAAAACAGGAGGTGGTTCGCCGCGCTAGAGAAAGGGGCGCCCGAGGGCGCCCCTCTTTTCGCCGCGCGGACCGCTCAGGTCATGCGGCTCGAGAATTGGACCGTCGTGGCGCGGGCGCGGTAGTCGGTCTTGACGTTGACGAGTGCGACCATGCCCTCGTCGACCTTCTTCTGCGCGCGCTCCAGGGCCGGGCGGATGTCCTCGGGCTGCTCGACATATTCGCCATGGCAGCCGAGCCCTTGGGCCATGATGTCGTAGCGGGTGTAGCCGAGATCGCGGCCGGGCTTGTTGCGTTCGGGGTCGGCGGTCCAGCCGCCGTTGAGGCTGATGATGCACAGCAACGGCAATTTGTGACGGACCGCGGTGTCGAGTTCCATCGCGTTCTGCCCGAACGAGCCGTCGCCGTGCAGGCAGATGACCTGCGTGCCGGGCTTGGCCGCCTTGGCGCCGACCGCAAACGGCAGTCCAACGCCCATCGTGCCGAACGGCCCGGAATTGAGCCGATGCCCGGGCGTGAAGGTCGGGATCGACTGGCGGCCGAAATTGAGGATCTCCTGCCCGTCGACGACGAGGATCGCGTCGCGGTTCATGAAGTTCTTCACTTCCTCGCACAGCCGCAGCGGGTGGATGTCGCCGTCGGTCGGGTAGTTGCCGCCGGGGCCGGTGCGCTTGGCCGCCTCGCCGTCGGCCAGCTTCTGCCGCCAGGCCTGGAAGCGGTCGGCGGTCTTGTCGCCGATCGCGTCGATCAATTGCTGCAACACCGATTTGCAATCGCCGACGACCGGGATGTCGACATTGCGCGCCGACATGCCGAGCTCCTCGGGGTCGATCTCGATCCGGGCGATCGTCGCGTCCTTGTTGAAGCGCGGCGGTGCGGCGTGGCCGATCACATAGTTCATCCGCGTGCCGAGGATGATGATCAGATCGGCGTCGCGGAACGCGCTGTTGCGCATCGTCAGATAGGAATAGGGGTGGTCGTCCGGCACCACGCCGCGGCCTTGCGGGGTCGTGTAGAATGGGATCCCGGCCTTCTCGACAAAGGCCCGCATCTCGTTCCAGGCCTTCGACCACAACACCCCGCCGCCCGAGCAGATGATCGGCTGTCTCGCCTTGTTGATCGCATCGACGAGCGCGTTGATCGCCTTCGGCTCGGCATAGGGACGCGCCTCGATGATCGGTCGGCCGCAATAGCTCCAATCGACGTCGGCCTCATCGACCTTGAGGTAGAGCACGTCGCCCGGCATGTCGAGATAGACCGGGCCGGGCTTGCCGTTCAGCGCCTTCTGGAACGCGAAATTCACCTGCTGCGGGATGCGCTTCAGATTGTGCACGCGGTCGGCGTATTTGACGCAGGCCTCGAGCGCCTTGACCTGGTCGATCTCCTGGAACACCTGGCGGCCGAACTGGCTGATCGGGCTCGACCCGCCGACCGCCACGACCGGGCAGCAATCGATCAGCGCATTGGCGAGGCCGGTGCCGAAATTGAGGGTGGCGGGGCCGCTCGCCGCCATGCACACGCCCGGCCCTTGGGTCACCCGCGAATAGGCCTGCGCCATATAGGCGGCGCCCTGCTCGTGCCGCGTGTCGATCAGGCGAATGCCTTCCTTGATGCAGGACAGTTCGGCATCGAGCATCGGTCCGCCCATGATGAAGAACAAATCCTTGGTGCCCTGCGCCTTCAGGCATTTCGCCAGGATTTCGTAGCCCGCCAGTTGCGCCATCTCAGTCATCTCCTTCCGTTGATTTGTCCCTCTCCGCCCTTCAGGGGAGAGGGAGGGGCTCCGGTCGCGGCAGCGGCCGGGAAGGTGAGGTGGGTGCGCCTGCAGTTCGGAGCGCGCGCCTCCCCACCTCACCCCGACCCTCTCCGCCCCCAATGGCGGAGAGGGAGACTCAGATCACCCCTTCTTTCTTCAGTCCGTCGACATCGCCGGCGCTCATGCCGAGCCAGTCGCCGAACACTTGCGCATTGTGCTGCCCCAAGCAGCGGGGCCGGTTTGAGCTTTGGCGGACGGCCGTCGAAGCGCACCGGCCAGGACGGCATCTTGAAGGGGCCGGTCGGGTGTTCCGCGATCTGCAGGATGCCGCGCTCGGTAAAGCTCGGCTCGTTCATCAGTTCCATCGTGTCGAGCACCGCGCCGGCCGGCACCCCGGCGCCGCCGATGATCCGCATCGCCTCGTGCTTGTCGCGCCGGCGCGTCCAGTCGGTGACCATCGCATTGATCTCCGCGATGCGCTCACCGCGGGCCTTCGGAGTATCGTAATTCGGGTTGCCGATCAGGTCCTCGCGGCCGAGCACCTTCAACAGGCGATGCCAATGATCGACCTGGCGGGCGAAAACATAGACCCAGTCATTGGGGCCGCCCGGCGCACAGGGAAAGATGCCGGCCGGAGCGACCGCCGTCGCGCTGCGCGAGCCATTGCGCCGTGCCGCCTGGCCGGTGGCGCGCCTGGGCCTGAAACGCGATGCGAATGTAATGCAGCATCGCATCCTGCATCGCCACCTGCAGGCGCCGTCCCTGGCCGGTGGCGCGGCGCTCATAGAGCGCGCCCAGAATGCTGATCGCCATCGTCATACCGGTGCCGGTATCGCCGAGCGACGGTCCCGGCTTGATCGGCGGCCCGTCCGGCTCGCCGGTGATGCTCATCGTGCCGCCGCAGGCCTGCGCGATCATATCGAAGGCGAGGTTCTTCTCGTAAGGGCTGCCCTCGCCAAAGCCCTTGATCTGGGCATAGATGATGCCGGGGTTCAGCGCGCGGATCGCGTCGTAACCGAGCCCCAGCCGCTCGATCGTGCCGGGCGCCATGTTCTCGATCATGACGTCGGCCTTCTTGGCCATGTCCTTGACCAGCGCCAGGCCGCGCTCGGATTTGAGATTGACCGTGACCGATTTCTTGTTGGCGTTGAATTCAAAGAAGTAGAAGGAATCGGGCCGCCGGCGGTCCGGGGAAGGCGGTTCGGCCGGGCTCGCCACCACCGGGTTCTCGACCTTGACGACCTCGGCGCCGAGCCAGGCGAGCGCCTCGGTGCAGGAGGGGCCCGCCTCGAATTGCGTCAGGTCGAGCACTCTCACCCCGGCAAGACAATTGAGAGGCGCGCTGTTTTCATTCATAGCTACCTGATCCTCCAAAACCGCCGCTAAATCTCACGATAGCGCAGGAGACACTCCGATGGCGAGCAATCAACCGAGCGTCTTCATCGACGGCGAGGCCGGCACGACTGGTCTCGGCATCCGAAAGCGGCTCGAAATGGTGCCCGAGATAGCATTGCGCAGCCTGCCCGCGGCGCAGCGCAAGGATCCGTCGGCTCGGCAGGACATGATGGCAGCGTGCGACCTCGTCGTGCTGTGCTTGCCGGATGATGCTGCGCGAGAGGCGAGCGCGCTGGCCGAGGCGCTGGGCAGCGACGCACCGAAATTGCTCGACGCCAGCACCGCGCACCGGGTCGATCCCGAATGGACCTACGGCTTTCCGGAAATGGCGCCCGATCAGCCCGGGAAGATCGCGACGTCGCGCAAAGTCGCCAATCCCGGCTGCTACCCGACCGGCGCTATCGGTCTATTGCGCCCGCTCGTCCAAGCGGGGCTCGTCCCGCCCGACTACCCGATCACGATAAGCGCGGTCAGCGGCTATTCCGGCGGCGGCAGATCGATGATCGAGGCGCATGATCGTGCAGGCGGGCCGGCCTTCGAGCTTTATGCGCTCGGTCTCGAGCACAAGCACGTGCCGGAGATCGAGCTCTTCGCCGGGCTGTCGCGGCGGCCGATCTTCATGCCCTCGGTCGGGCATTTCCGCCAGGGCATGCTCGTTTCCGTACCGCTCTACCTCGACGACCTGCCCGGGAGGCCCACCGGCGCCGATTTACGAGAGGCCCTGCGCGCCTTTTACGAGGGTTCGGAACACGTGACGGTCGCGGTCGGCAACAGGGCGGACAAGCTCGAACCGGAGGCGCTCAATGGGACCAACCGGCTCGATCTCTACGTCTGGGCCAACGAGCGCGCCGCCACGCCGTGCTCGTCGCCCAGCTCGACAATCTCGGCAAAGGAGCGTCGGGCGCGGCAGTGCAGAATTTGCGGCTGATGCTGGATCTCGACTCTGGGCCTAGCTGATCGGCACGGCTCCCCGCCGCCCCTCACCCCGGCCCTCTCCCCGCAAGCGGGGCGAGGGAGGCACCCTCGGTCGGCGCAATCTCGAGGCTCGCGAGGCTGCGGCCGCGGGTTTCGGGCAACAAAAGCAGCATCACGACCATGATGGCGGAGGCGAAGGCGCTGAAGAGGGCGATTGTGGCGCCGAGCGGCAGGCTCTGGCTGACAAACCCGACTATAGCCGGAAGGAACGAGCCGAGCGCCCGGCCGGCATTGTAGCAGAAGCCTTGGGCTGTCCCGCGCACCGCGGTTGGGTAGAGCTCCGTCATGAACGGCCCCATCGGCGGAAATTTCATCAAGAAGATCGTGAAAAGCGGGATGCCGGCGAACAGCAGCATCGTGTTGTCCATCGGCACGAACATGTAGATCAGGATCATTACGAAGGACCCGATCGCCGACCACATGAAGGTCCATTTCCGGCCGATCGCGTCGCTCAGATAGGCGCCCAACAAGAAGCCGAACAGCGCGCCGAGGATCTGGACCAACAGAAACCCTCCGGTGCTGGTCGCCGACAATCCGCGCACCGTGCGCAAATAGGTCGGCATCCAGAGACCGAGGGCGTAGCCGCCACCCTGGGCGCCGGCGACCATCAAGGTCACCTTGACCGTGGTCCACAGATGCGGCCCCCGGAACGCGGCGAAGAGATGGCCGATGCCAACCGACGTGCGATCTCGAGTGCCGCGGAAGATTTCGGGCTCCTCGATGTGACGGCGGATCCAGAATACCAAACCTGCCGGCAACAGGCCGATCGCGAACAGAACGCGCCAGGCGATCGCCTCGGGCAGAAACGCGTAGAGCGCGGTATAGACGAGGGCCGAGGCGCCCCAGCCGATGGCCCAACCGGTCTGCACGATGCCAACCCCGCGGCCGCGGTATTTGTCGCGGATCACCTCGCCCATCAGCACGGCCCCGGCAGCCCATTCGCCGCCGAAACCGAGCCCGTGCAGTGCCCGCAACACGAAGAGCTGCTCGAAATTCTGCGCGAACGCGCAAAGGAACGTGAATACCGAATACCACAGGATCGTGATCTGCAGCATTCGCACCCGGCCGAACCGGTCGGCGAGCGTGCCCGAGAACCACCCGCCCAGTGACGAGATCAGCAATGTCACCGTGCCAATGAGCCCGGCCTCGCCGCGCGACAGACCCCACAGTGCAATGACCGTCGGAATGACAAAGCTGTACATCTGCACGTCGAACGCATCGAGCGCCCAGCCGCCAAAGCAGGCACCCATCGTCCGGCGTTCCTTGGCGATTCAATTCGCCGAACCAGCCGAGCATCGCGCTCCTCCCTTTACAACTCTTGCAGGGATCGTCGCGTGCTCAATGAGACGATGGCAAAGGAGTTTTACTGAGGCGTGCTATGCGCCAGTTCGAGCTTGCCGAGCGCGATCAATCCGCGGCGCGCACCTTGACGTAAGAGCCGGGGGCGTCCTCGATCGGTTTGAGCTTGCCGTCGCCGGGGTGCCGCGCCGGCACCTCGCCGCCGGCGTACTGCGAAATCCAGCGCTCCCATAGCGGCCACCAGGAATCGGGGTGGGCGGTCGCGGTGGCGAGCCATTCTTCCGGGGTCGGCGGGTTCTTGTCGTTCTCCCAATGGCCGTATTTGCCGCCCGGCGGGTTTACGACGCCGGCGATGTGGCCGGAGGCGGACAGCACGAATTTGACCGGCCCGCGATAGATCTGGGTGGCGGCATAGGTCGACCGCCACGGCGCGATGTGATCCTCGCGCGTCGACAGCAGAAAGGACGGCGTCTTGATCTTCCGCAGATCGATCGGCACGCCGTCCAGAGTGATGCCGCCGGATTTCACCAGCAAGTTCTCCTGGTACATGTTGCGCAGGTAGAAGCTGTGCATCGCCGCCGGCATGCGCGTCGAATCGGCGTTCCAGTACAACAGGTCGAACGGGAAAGGCGATTTGCCGAGCAGGTAATTGTTGACCACGAACGACCAGATCAAATCGTTGGCGCGCAGCATGTTGAAGGTCGTCGCCATGTCGCGGCCTTCGAGATACCCCTTGGTGTTCATGCGCTCTTCGAGTGCGGAGAGCTGCTCCTCGTCGATGAACACCGAGAGTTCGCCGGCTTCGGCAAAGTCCACCATCGTCACCAGATAGGTGGCGCTCTTGATCCGGTTGTCGCGCTTGACCGCCATATAGGCGAGCGTGCTGGCGAGCAAGGTGCCGCCCAGGCAGTAGCCGATCACATTGGCGTCGCGCTCGCCGGTCGCCTGTTCGATCGCATCGAGTGCGTCGAGCGGCCCTTCCAGCATGTAATCGGTGAACGTCTTGGCGGCGAGATGCTCGTCGGGGTTGACCCAGGAGATCACGAATACGGTATGGCCCTGCGACACCGCCCAGCGGATAAAGGAGTTACTGGGGCGCAGGTCGAGGATGTAAAACTTGTTGATCCACGGCGGGATGATCAGCAGCGGCCGGCGCTTCACCGTTCTCGGTCGTCGGCTCGTACTGAATGAGCTGCATCAGATCGTTCTGATAAACGACCTTCCCCGGCGTGACCGCGATGTTCTCGCCGATGCGGAACGCCTCCATATCGGTCATCTTGATCGCGAGGCGTCCCTTGCCGCGCTCGAGGTCGTCGAGCAGGTTCTTCAGCCCGTCGAGCAGGTTCTCGCCCTTGCTCTCGATCGTCGCCCGCAAGGCTTCGGGATTGGTCATCAGGAAATTCGACGGCGCGAGCGCGTCGACGAACTGGCGCGTATAGAAATCCACCTTGCGGGCGGTGCGCTCGTCGATTCCCTCGACATCGCGAACCGTGCTCTGCATCCACCGCGCCGTCAGAAGGTAGCTCTGCTTGATGAAGTCGAAGAGCGTGTTTTCGGTCCACGCCGCGTCGCGGAACCGCCGGTCGCCGGCGGACGGCTCGATCATCGGCTCGGCGTCGCCGCCGAGAAACCGCTGGGCCGTGCGCTGCCACAATGTCAGATAGTCGTTCCACAGCGACAGCTGCGCCTGCACGAGCCGAGAGGGGTCAGCCATCATCCGGGCCGTCATCTCCAGGAAGGCGGTTCCGATCCCGAGCGAGTTGGCCATCCCGACCCCCTCCTCGCGACCCTGCCGCGTCAGGAACTCGGCGACGAGCTGCTGGCTTTTCCCGGCGATTTCGGCGATTTGCTTTGACAGCTCGGCGGGATCGGGGAGCGGCTCGCTCTCCCCTTTTTTCGCCTCAGCAGCCGGCGAAGGTGGGGTGGGGCGGGAGGGCGGCGCAGACACAATGCCGGGTTTGCTGGGCGCGGCATCCCTTTTCCGGCTCTTCTCCGCCGGCACCTTTCCTTTGCCGCGCTTGCTGAGCGGCAAGGGCGCGTCTTTGTCGGGGGAAGGCCGGGTTGCGGACGCCGGGTTTCCCGTGAATGGTGTCGCTCATTGCCGTTTCCTCAAAGCTGCCGCCCGTTGCAATCCCGATCTGAAACTCACGGCCAGGAACCCATGGCTTGGGGCGGTCGGTTGTTCTCACTCTCAAATGTAGTGACGCGCCTGTCGGGATCTAATACATCAAGATCGACTTGGTTTGTGCCGCTCGTCAGCGGATCCCGAACGCTTGCGGCGGCACCGGGGGTCAATTCGTCGGGAATGCTGTGATGCTTATGGGCGAATCCTGTGCCGGTTGCGATACCGAGAGAAGGACAAGACTACTGCTGCGCCGGCTTGCCGTCGTTGCACTGCTGCTCGGGCTCGCCGCCTGTAATCCGGTCGACACTTGGCGTGACCTGACCGGGGTGAGCCGGAACGACCCCGATCCCGATACGACGCCGAACACCAAAAACCTGGCCGCCGGAGAGGCGTCCGACTATCCCAATCTCGCCACCGTGCCGCCGCCGCCGGTACGAGCTTTGACCGCGGCCGAGCGGGAAAAGCTGACCCAAAGCCTGATCGCCGACCGGGCAAATGCGCGACACACGGACGAGCAGCTGCGGGCCGGCTTTTCGTCGGTAGCGGCCGCACCACCGCCTCCTCCGGGCGAGCCCGGGGCTCCGCCGGAGCAAGATGCGGCCGCTCCGCCGTCCTCCCCAACGCCCGCCCCGTCCGCCCCCGCGGTGACGCCATCCGCTGCGTCGGCGCGCAATGGCGCCGCTGGAGAAAACCCAGCCAAGCTGACGCCGAGCCGGTCCACGGAACCGGCGTTTGCGAGCGCAGAGACCGGCATCGGCGCTGGCGGTCAAAAATCCGCCCTGCCGCCAGTAGGGGCCGCCCCTCGCGCCGCACGCGCCGGCGGCAAGACGCCCGCCGAACCGGGACAAGGCCTGCGCAAGCCGGGAGAGCCGCCCGAGCCAGGGCCGATGGAGTCGAGCCTCGACGTACCTCAGGCGCGAGCGACACCAGAACCCGAGCAGATCCAACCCGCCCCACCGCCCCCGCAACTGCCGCCCACTCCGAAAGTTGCAGCGACCCCGGCTCCTTTGCCCGGCGGGCTCGCTGCGGGAGGGGCTCTCGTTCCGATGCCGTTGCCGCAGGCCAAGAGCTCTGCCGGCTACGAGCCGCCGCCGGCTGCGCCGGAGCTGCCGCCGGCGCCGCCGACCCGCACCGCCGCTAGCCGCTCCCGGCAAAGGCGGGTCAAAACCGCCTGCGCGAGTCGGCACTCCGGTTGCCGAGATCAAGTTCGGTACCGATTCGACCACCCTGACCGACAAGGATAGGCAAACCCTCGAAACAATCCTGCCGGTGTATCAGCAGAACCCTGGCAAGCTTCGCATCGTCGGCTATGCCGGGGCCGGAAACGGTGCAGTCGAGCAGTTGGATAGCTACCGGGCTGCTCTCGACCGTGCTCAGGCGGTCGCCTCCGCTCTGACCAAGGAGGGGATACCTTCCGACAAGATCCAGGTCGAGGCGGCGCCGCAGGGCGACAATTCCGGCGAAAGCCGTGCCGAGGTTCTGCTCGAACACTGAAGCGGACCCCGCCGATTGAGGGGCCGCCGCTTTTGGGATGTCCGCCGGTGGCTTCTAGGCGCGGTGCCGGGAAACGCTATCGAAAAATTGACGCCTGAGCGCTACAAAGAGCCGGGTCGCCCGCCGCTACCTGCGGCGGCTCCCGCGCTTTGCACACCGCATCCGGGTTGCCGTTGTGAAACCGCCGTTCAAGATCGCCATCGCCGGACTCGGCACTGTTGGGTCCGGCGTCCTACAGCTGCTAGACCGGCAGGCCGACCTGCTAGCTCAACGCGCCGGCCGCCGCATCGTCGTCGCCGCGGTTTCGGCACGCGATCGCCGGCGCGATCGTGGCGCGGACCTGTCGGCGGTGCGCTGGTACGAGGATGCCGCGGCGATGGCGGCCGATCCCGAGATCGACGTCGTCGTCGAGCTGATCGGCGGGGCCGACGGCAGGGCCCGCGAGGTTCTCGACGCAGCTCTCGAACACGGCAAGCACGTCGTTACCGCAAACAAGGCGTTGATGGCGCAGGACGGGACAAAGCTCGCGGCGCGGGCCGAGAAGCGGGGACTGATCCTGTCGTTCGAAGCCGCGGTCGCCGGAGGGATCCCGGTCATCAAGGGGCTGCGCGAAGGTCTCGCCGGCAACCGGCTGCAGCGCGTCTACGGCATCCTGAACGGCACTTCGAACTTCATCCTGACGACGATGCGTGAGAGTGCCCACGAATTCGCCGAAGTCCTGGCGGAAGCGCAAAAGCTCGGCTATGCCGAAGCCGATCCGAGCTTCGATATTGACGGCATCGATGCCGCGCACAAGCTGGCCATCCTGGCCAGTGTAGGTTTCGGCCGTCCAGTCGACCTCGCCGGGGTTTATGCCGAAGGGATCCGGCACGTCTCGCGGCTCGACATCGACTTCGCCGAGGAGCTCGGCTACCGCATCAAGCTGCTCGGCATCGCACGGCTGACCGAGGAGGGTCTGGAGCAGCGCGTTCATCCTTGCATGGTGCCGCGGGCGACGCCGATCGCCGCGGTTGAGGGCGTCTATAACGCCGTGGTCGCCGAAGGCGACTTTGTCGGCCGCGTCGTGTTGCAGGGGCGGGGTGCCGGCGCCTTTCCAACGGCCTCGGCAGTCGCCGCCGACATTGTCGATATCGCTGCCGGCCGCCACGTGCCAGCTTTCGGAGTCCACACCGCCGATTTATGTGAGATTCCCGGGGTGCCGATCGAGCGGCACCACGGCGCCTACTACATCAGGTTAATGGTGGTGGATCAGCCGGGGGTGATCGCCGATGTCGCCGCGGCGATGCGCGATGAGCAGGTGTCGATGGAATTGATGATCCAACGCGGCCGCGCCCCGGGCGAGGCGGTACCCGTCGTGATGACAACCCATATTACCGTCGAGGCGGCGATGCGCCGAGCACTCCAGAGGATCGAAGCGCTCGACACGGTGCTCGAGCCGCCCCGCATGATCCGCATCGAGGATTTCTGAGAACAATAGCCATCCAGCAAAGACGAGGAGGAAAGCCATGCCCGAGACTTCGAAGATGGATCGCAATCTTGCTTTGGAAGCCGTTCGGGTGACCGAAGCCGCGGCGCTCTCCGCCTCGCGGCTGATGGGACGCGGCGATGAGAAGGCCGCCGATCAGGCGGCGGTCGATGCGATGCGGGAGGCGCTGAACAGCCTGGCAATCGCCGGCACCGTCGTCATCGGCGAGGGCGAGCGGGACGAAGCGCCGATGCTTTATATCGGCGAGAAGGTCGGCAGCGGGAACGGTCCGCCGATCGACATCGCGCTCGATCCGCTCGAAGGGACGACGATTACCGCGAAAGGCGGCGCCAACGCGCTGGCGGTCATCGCGATGGCCGATGCCGGCGGGTTTTTGAACGCGCCCGACGTTTATATGGACAAGATCGCGGTCGGCGGCGGACTGCCGGAGGATCTGGTCGACCTCGACGAGCCGCCGTCGGTCAACTTGAAGAACCTGGCCCAGGCGAAAAAGGTCGAGGTCTCTGACCTCGTCGTGTGTATCCTCGACCGGCCGCGCCACGCCGAGCTGATCGCCAAGGTGCGCGAAGCCGGGGCCCGGATCACCCTGATCTCGGACGGCGATGTCAGCGGGGTCATCGCTACCTCCGAACCGGAGACCGGCATCGACATGTATGTCGGCTCTGGCGGCGCGCCGGAAGGCGTGCTCGCCGCCGCGGCGCTCCGCTGCATCGGCGGACAGATGCAAGGGCGGCTGTTGTTCCGCAACGATGACGAGCGCGCCCGCGCGCACCGCATCGGGATCGCCGACCTCGACCGCAAATATAAATTGCTCGATCTCGCCTCCGGCGATGTGATGTTTGCGGCGACCGGGGTCACCAACGGCACGATGCTGCGCGGGGTGCGCCGCTTTCCTGGCGGCGCCTCGACGCATTCGGTCGTCATGCGCTCGAAATCCGGCACCGTCCGCTACGTCGAGGCACGGCACGACTTCACGCGCAAGCAGACCTTCTCACCCTTCGCCCGTTAACCTGAAACGATTCTCCTCAAACCACCTGACTTCGTCGTTGCAGCGAATGCGGAATGCAGGCGCAACAAGCACTGCACAGCCAGCCCTGGACCCCCGCTTGCGCGGGGGTGACGATAGGAACACGAGTTTCCGTTAGGATCTGATATGAATGACGGCGCGGGGGGCGCCGACGCCTTTGCCGGGGTGGTGTTGGGGGTCGAGCAGTCGGTGTGCGGCTGTCGTTGGCGCCACCGCAATGGCAATGTACGAGCGGGAGAGACCATCGCCGAGCGGCTGGGGGTTCCCGAGATTATCGGGCGGCTGCTGGCGCAGCGCGGCATCGATGTCGACCACGCGCCGGGTTTCTTGGCGCCGCGTCTGCGTGACCAGCTGCCCGATCCTTCGCATCTGCGCGACATGGAAGCCGCCGTGGCGCGGCTCGCCCGCGCGGTGCATGACGGCGAGACGATCGGGGTCTTTGGCGATTACGATGTCGACGGTGCGACCTCTGCTGCGCTGCTGACACGGTTCTTTGCGGCGGCGGGGACGCGAACTCGGGTCTATGTCCCGGATCGGTTGCGCGAGGGCTACGGCCCGAACACAGCGGCTCTGCTGAGCCTACGCGACGAGGGCGTGCGGGTCGTCGTGACCGTTGATTGCGGCACTACGGCCCATCTGCCTCTGGCGGACGCCGCGGAGGCCGGACTCGAGGTGATTGTCGTCGATCATCACGTCGCCGAACCGCTGTTGCCGCGGGCCATCGCGATAGTCAACCCGAACCGGCTCGACGAGCGCAGCCCGCATGGCGCGTTGGCAGCGGTCGGGGTCGCCTTCCTGCTGGTCGTTGCGGTCAATCGCAAGCTGCGCCGGGACGGCTGGTATGGTGACACCCGCCCCGAGCCCGACCTATTGCAATGGCTCGATCTGGTGGCGCTCGGCACGGTGTGCGATGTGGTACCGCTCGCCGGATTAAATCGGGCTCTAGTCGGCCAAGGGATAAAGGTCGCGCGACGCCGCGACAACCCCGGCCTCGCCGCACTGGCCACCGTCGCCGGCATCGGCGAGCCCATGGACACCTATCATCTCGGCTTTGTGCTCGGCCCGCGCGTCAATGCCGGCGGCCGCGTCGGAGCCGCCGATCTCGGGGCGCGCTTGCTCGCGACCGACGATCCGGTGGTCGCCGCCGAACTCGCCGCGCGTCTCGACGCCCACAACCGCGAGCGTCGCGACATCGAGGCGCGCACCTTGGAGGCGGCGATCGCGATGGTCGAAGGATCGCCCCAATCGCCGGTCCTCGTCTTTGCTGCGGCCGAGAATTGGCATCCCGGTGTGATCGGGATCGTCGCTGCACGCCTAAAAGAGCGTTACGAGCGTCCGGCTTGCGTCGTCGCGCTCGCCGATGGCATCGGCCGGGGATCGGGCCGCTCGGTCGCCGGGTTGCCGCTCGGCGCGGCGGTGATCGCAGCCCGCCAGGCCGGTCTGTTGATCAACGGCGGCGGTCATGCCATGGCGGCGGGTTTCACGGTCGCAGCGGAAAAACTAGGCGCGCTAGAGTCCTTCCTGGTTGAGCGGCTGGGCGACGGCATCGGCAACCAGCCGCTGGTCCCTGAACTGCGTGTGGACGGGACGCTCTCCATCGCTGCGGCGCAGAGCGAGTTGATCGATCATATCGCGAGACTGGCGCCGTTCGGGTCCGCCAACCCGGAACCCCGCTTTGTTTTTCCCCGTGTTCGCGTCCTCCATGCCGAGGCGGTGGGGACCAGTCATCTGCGCTGCACCCTGGCCGATCCGCTAGACAATGCTCGGTTGCGGGGAATCGCTTTTCGCGCGGCGGGGACGCCCCTCGGCCAATTCCTTTGCGAGACACGGGGGGCCGCGATCCACATCGCCGGCCATGTCAGGCGCGACAGCTGGCGCGGCGGCGATGCAGTGCAGCTGGCGATCGACGACGCGGCCCCGGCCACCATCTGACTATCTCAGGGCTCCTCGAACAAGTAGTGGCGCAACATATAATCGAGCCCGTGCCGCCAGGACTTATCGGTATTGCCACGAATATCGACGCTTTTGACGAACTCCAATTTGCCGCTTGCCGCATCTTCCATGTAGACGTTGATGTTCAGGATCAAGTTGCTGACTTTTTGAACGGTGCCCCAGGCGGCCCAGCTTGCACCGATACTTTTGGCGTAGTCGCGCTCACAGCCGTTGCAACCGCCGATCTCGGGGCCGGCGGCGATCCGTTGTTGCGTGTCTGGCGGGATAGGCACGATTTTAAATCGGCCGGAATGGTCGAGCTTCTCCTCGAACAGATCGCCGAGCATTTTAACGCGTCCTGCTTCGATGGGCGTGGTCGGCTCCAATGATGTGTTGATCAACTGAAAACCCAAAAAAGCAACTCTGGGTCGACCGGACTCGTCCGCTGCTGCGGTGGCGCCAAGAGGCGGCATCAACGCGAACGCAATCGCTGCAGCGATCACAGGATAGATGTTTCGCCGGAGGGGCCGACTCATAAATCCAAACTCCTTGTTAATTTTCAGCGGTTTAATACCAGCAATCTTTGTCCCAGAACGAGGTCGGGTCCGCTGAGCGCTGACTGAGATAGTCGCTGGTTGCATTGCTCGACTTTGCGGGGCATATCGGGTCACTTCACCCTCGCCATGAACATCGTGAAGCATCTCGAAGAACGGTCAGGCTCCGACTCGCCTTTGCAGCTTCAGCAACTCATCCGCAACACGTCGCGGGGCGACACGGCGGCGTTTGCGATGCTCTATACGCAAACCGCGCCGAAACTATTCGGCATCGCGCTACGAATCATCGGTCGCAGAGAGGAGGCAGAGGAAATATTGCAGGAGGCCTTCGTCGCAGTGTGGGAGCGGTCGGCGGATTACGACGCGGCGAGGGGTTCGGCCATGGCGTGGCTCATCTCGATCGTACGTTATTGCGCGATCGATCACGTTCGCCGCCGTGCCGTTCGGCCGGAAAGCCGCAGCGCACCGGACGAGGTTCTGCTGGGTCTTGCGGCCGCCGGGAGCACGGACCAGGGCGCCGAACTGGGCGCGTTGCAACGTTGTCTCGGCGAGCTCGACGAGCAGCCCCGGCGGGCAGTCTTGCTCGCCTACCTCTATGGTTTCACGCGCGAGGAGATCGCGGCCGATTTCTCAGTGCCGCTCGGAACCGTCAAGACCTGGATCAGGCGCAGCGTTGAACGCCTGAAGCGGTGTCTCGACCCATGAGGTACGAAGACCCCGAACTGCGCGAGCGACTCGCCGCCGAATATGTGCTCGGGACGCTGCCGAGCCGGTCGCGGCGGCGGTTCGAGCGGCTGATGGCCGAAGATCCGGCACTGGCGAGGGTGGTCGCGGTTTGGGCCGACCGGTTGGCGCCGATCGACGCGGCAACGCCGGCCGAGGACCCTCCAGCACGTGTCTGGCGTTCAGTCGAGGCGCGGATTGTTCCCGGCGGGGCAGCGCCCGCGCCGGCGCAGGGCTGGTTCGGCTCAGTCGCATTTTGGCGTGGTCTAGCGGTGGTCGCCAGCGCGGCGGCGGCCGGGCTGATTATCTACGTCGCGACGTTTACCGGCCGTCCCGGCCCGCCGATACCGGCGGTGGTCGCCGTGCTCGCCGATCAAAGCGGCGACCCGAGCTGGATCGCCGTCGCCGGACCGCGCGAAGGTGAGGTATCCGTCTCCGCAGTCCGAGCCCAAGCCGAGGACCCCCGTCATTCCTTCGAGCTTTGGAGCATCGTTGCCGGAACGCCGCGGCCCCTCGGCTTGCTGGGTCAGCGATACGGCAATGTCTCAATTATACGCGCCGCCCGGCTGCCGCCGCCGGGCGATCTGCTCGCGGTCAGTCTCGAGCCACCCGATGGATCTCCGACCGGCCTTCCAACCGGCCCAGTATTATCCAAGGGTAAGGTTCTGATCCGGCCGCCGTGATCGGGCGAGAGCTGCGCTCGAAATAATTTACCGTTCGTCGCATCCAAAGCCGCCTTGTCTGCGTAGTAGGTGAAACGGCGTGGCGGCAGTTTCTTGCTGCCCCTGTCAGGAAGCCGAAAATCAGCAAGGAATGTGGCATGAATATCAAACAGGTGAGCGCTACGGCAGTAATCGCCCTCGGCCTCGCCGCCGGCGCGGTGGCGGCGGTGGACCCGATGGTCGGGGGCGCGCCAATGTACGACAACAAGAACATCATCCAGAATGCCGTCAATTCAAAGGATCACACGACCTTGGTGGCGGCGGTCAAGGCCGCCGGTCTGGTGCCGACGCTCGAGGGACCCGGCCCATTCACTGTCTTCGCGCCGACCAACGAAGCCTTTGCGGCATTGCCCGCAGGCACCGTCGACACGCTGCTGAAGCCGGAGAACAAGGCGCAGCTGACGAAGGTGCTGACCTACCACGTGGTCCCCGGCCGTTACGATGCGACCTCGCTCGATCACGCGATCAAGACGACGCCCGGCGGCCGAGTTTCGCTCAAGACCGCGGAAGGCGAACTGCTGATCGCGACGGAAAGCGGCAACGCCCTGACGATCACGGATAAGAAGGGCAACATCGCCCGGGTCACGATCCCCGATGTGTTCCAGAGTAACGGGGTCATTATGGTCATCGACAAGGTTCTGATGCCTTAGGCTAACCCGAAACGTCGATGCACAAATCGGGAGAGCTGTTCGATCACAGTTAGGTGAACTTGCCGAGTACCGGGGAACCGGCGATTGCAAATGCTCGTTCCCGGGACGGCCCCCAATCGGACCCAAGGAGATCGATATGAGCAGGGGTGGGAAACGCTCAATATCTCTCGGTGCTGTGAGGACCATCGTGCAGGCATTGGCTGCGACCGGCCAGCGCCTACGCGTCGAGCCACCGCGAGGCGCCGGGGATCACCAAGGCTCCAAAACCCCACGACACCCGGAAAGGAGAGCACCGTGACAAAGCTGACCCGACGCTCGTTCATTCAGCAAACCCCGGTAAGCGCGGCAGCGCTTAGCTTATTGCCTGCCGTGCCGGCGCTGGCAGCCGCTCGCCACTCGCCGGAAGCCGCGGCGCCCCAGTTGTCCGCCACGTCTACCGGCTCCATGGTCATCCATGTCAACAATGTTGCCGCGGGCGAGATGACAGTTTTGGTGGGTACGCGGGAGATCGTCCTTCGCGATCCTCGGATCGTTGCGTGCCTGATGGAGGCAACCCACGAAGCGGCCGCGCGTAGCGCCGCCGCTGGTTTGTGATACTGAGAGGAAGGCGCAGATGTCATCCCATCGTGAAGCCCCCGAGATATCCAAGGACCCGGTCGCGGACAACACCGATGTCTATGCGTTTGTGAGCCCAGACAACCCCAACACGGTCACTCTGATCGCCAATTACATTCCTTTGGAGGGGCCGGCCGGCGGACCGAACTTCTATGAGTTCGGTGACGACGTGCTTTATGAGATCCACATCGACAATGACGGGGATGGGGACAGCGACATCACCTATCAATTCCGCTTCCAGACCACGCTACAAGATCCCGACACTTTTCTATACAACACGGGACCGATCAGCTCCCTGGAGGATCCCAACTGGAACAAGCGGCAGTTGTATTCAGTGACCCGGGTGAAGAATGGCCGGAAGACCGTCTTGGCCGAGGCGTTGGCCTCTCCACCCTGCAACATCGGCCCGTTTTCGACACCTGACTACGCCACGCTCGCTCAGGACGCTATCCACCTTTTGCCCAGCGGTGAAACGGTCTTTGCCGGGCAGCGTGCAGAGGGGTTCTATGTCGATTTGGGTTCGGTCTTCGACCTCCTCGATCTGCGACCGTTCCAGAATCTGCATATCAACCCGATCGCCGCCGCCCCGGGCGTCAATGGGACCAACAGGCTCAACGTTCATACCATGGCCGTCCAGCTGCCCAAGAGCATGCTGACCCGCGATGGCTCCAATCCCACAGACCCAAATGACCCACGCTCGGTTATCGGCGTCTACGCTTCGGCCAGTCGGCAGACAGCGAGGATTCTTCTGCCTAATGCGCGGGTCGACGAGGCTGGACCGTTTATGCAGGTTTCGCGGCTCGGCGATCCGTTGTTCAATGAAGTGATCATCCCGCTTGGGCTCAAGGACTTTTGGAACACGCAGCCGCCCCGCGCGGACAAGCAGTTCCTCCAGTATGTGCAGCACCCGGAGGTCCCACGGCGGCTGGTGGAGTACTATCCCGGAGTGTTCCCCGATCTGGCCGCCTATAGCAAACCCCGAGCCGATCTGGTCGCAATTCTTTTGACCGGCATTCCAGCCGGCTTCGTTCCCGGCTTTCAGAACTTCACCGGTCCGACATACGCCGATCTACTGCGGCTGAACATGGCCATTCCAACCGCGACAGCTCCGAACATCCTCGGGATATTGGGAGGCGACCTCGCCGGGTTTCCCAATGGGCGCCGGGTGTTCGACGACGTCTTTACGATCGAGTTGCGCGCGCTCGCCGGCGCCACCATCCCGCTGGTCGACCCGTCTTTCACCCCGGACGCGGCTTCATCCCTGGTCACGGATGGCCTCGACCCGAGCAGTGTCGCCTCCCCGTTCTTGGCGAGTTTCCCCTATCTGGGGACACCCTACGACGGTTTCGACAACCCGAGTTCTTAGGCGCTGTTGCTGGTTTGCGATCGCCCTGAGGAGGTCAGCGGGGTTACCCGGCCTCCCCGACCGTTCCAACGCTCAGCGTGGGTGAGCGAGCACAAGCTGGACGGGACCATCTGGAAGACTAAAGACTGATGGAGAACGACCGAGAGGAGACCAAAGGAAATGGCTGAGCAACACATTGACCGGGTCCATCCCGAAACCGTTGTGCTGGACATCGGGCAGGACATTGGGGCCCTGGTCATTTATACCGATGCCAAGCTGCGCGGTCGGGAAATCGAGGTCGGCCCTCGGGGGAGCGTCGCGAAGCGCGTCCATGTCGAGGTCTTGGAACGGCGAATTAATGATCGCCCAGTCTTCGCTGCGGTCTTTCCTGGGCTCCGTGCCGGCGACTACGACATTTGGGATAACACCCCGAGCCCCGGCGGTGCCGTGACGATCGTCGGGGGTGAGGTTGCGACGGTCGACTGGCGTTAAAATTACGAAGAAGCTCACCCCTCAGGGCCGACATGACGCCATGGGCCGTCGGCGCTCGCGCAATGGTTCGGATGTCGTGTCCATTATTCCTGTGTAGACGCGACGGCTGTGCCCCTCAATCCTTCCGCCGTTAAGGGCAGAAGGAAGCCCGTCACGCGGCTGTCATTGGCGGCTAATCTGCGAAGACATGACCTGAGAGAGACCGACGTGGTAACCTTGCTGAGCCGAGCCCTTCGACAGCCCGCTCCCCTCCGGTGGCAAATCACCGCCATCTACGCCCTGCTGATCCTCGCCAATCTGACCGTGTGGGTGTGGGCGGTGCTGGTGTTTGGGGACCAGCCGGTCCTGCTCGGCACCGCGTTGCTGGCCTATGGGTTCGGCCTGCGTCACGCGGTCGATGCGGACCATATCGCGGCTATCGACAACGCGACTCGCAAGCTGATGCAGGAAGGCAAGCGGCCGGTCGGAGCCGGTTTATTCTTTGCTGTGGGCCACTCGACCGTCGTCATCCTGGCCGCGGCAGGGGTAGCCGGCACGGCGACAGCACTGGCCGGATCCTTCGACCGGTTCAAAGAGGTCGGCAGCGTTATCGGCACCAGCGTGTCCGCGTTGTTCCTGTTCGCTATCGCGGCCGCCAACCTGATCATCCTGCGCGGCGTCTGGCGGACCTTCCAGCACGTGCGCAAGGGCGGCCGCTACGTGGAGGAGGATTTCGATCTCCTGCTCAACCGCCGGGGCGTTCTCGCGCGCCTGTTCCGGCCGCTGTTCCGGCTCATCAGCAAGAGTTGGCACATGTATCCGCTCGGCCTCCTGTTTGGGCTTGGGTTCGACACCGCAACCGAGATTGCGCTGCTCGGCGTTTCGGCAACCGCCGCCACCAAAGGCTTGTCGATCTGGTCCATAATGCTGTTCCCAGCACTGTTTGCCGTGGGGATGTCGCTGATCGACACCACCGACGGCATCCTTATGCTGGGCGCCTACGACTGGGCATTCGTCAAGCCGCTTCGCAAGCTGTACTACAACCTGACCATCACTTTTATGTCGGTCGTGATCGCGGTTCTGATTGGGGGCGTTGAGACGCTGGGATTGATGGGTGATCAGTTCGCGCTGAAAGGTGCATTCTGGGATGGCGTCGGCGCGCTGAACGGCAACTTCACCGCGCTCGGAGTTGCCATCGTCGGCCTGTTCATCGCAGCCTGGGTCGGCTCGGTCATCGTCTATCGCTACAAGAGCCTGGACGAAATCGAGGTGACATCCGCCGAGAGATAACGTCCCCCATCGATCCCGGCGAGTCCAACGATCGCGGAATAACAGGTTCGCGTGGGATAACCCTTTTCGGCCATAGCCATAAATGCGTAATCTGCGGGCGGAGACTTTTTCGGCCCCGGACCTTGACGGCATCTTGCGCGTCGGTCAGCGTCCGCCCGATCCAACAGGAGGAAAAGCATGAGCGAAGTCGACGGCGCCACCTTGATGGCAAGGAGCCTCAAACAGCAGGGCATCGACCATTTGTTCGGGGTCGTCGGGTTTCCCGTCGGGCCGATCGCCGCGGCCGCGCAAAAGGAAGGCGTCGCCTATATCGGCATGCGCAACGAGCAGGCCGCCTCCTACGCGGCGCAAGCCTATGGCTATCTGAAGGGCCGCCCCGGCGCCTGCATCGTCGTGACCGGCCCCGGCGTCGTGCACGGCCTCGCCGGCCTTGCCAATGCGCAGCAGAATTGCTGGCCGATGATCCTGATCGGCGGCGCGTCGGAGACCTATCGCGGCGGCATGGGCGCCTTCCAGGAAGAGCGTCAGGTGTTGATCGCCTCGCCCTTCTGCAAATTCGCGCATGCGATCGATACCGTCGCGCGCATCCCCTATTACGTCGAGATGGCGACGCGGAACGCGATCTATGGCCGTCCCGGCGCCACCTATCTCGACTTCCCCGACGACATGATCACCGGCAAGGTCGACGAGGACAAAATCGTCCAGGTCGAGCGGGCGCCCGGACCCGCCGCGCACGGTGGCGCCGCAGGAATACATCGAGGACGCCCTGAACCTGCTCGAAAAGGCCGAGCGGCCGCTGGTCCTCGTCGGCAAGGGCATGGCCTGGTCGCGCGCCGAGGACGAGGTGCGCACCTTCCTCGAGCGCACGCAAATTCCGTTCCTGCGTTCGCCGATGGGCAAGGGTGTCGTGCCCGACGACCATCCGCTGTCGGTCGCGGCGGCGCGCACCTTGGCATTGCAGAACGCCGACGTCGTGTTCCTGATGGGTGCCCGCTTCAACTGGATCTTCCATTTCGGCCAGGCGCCGCGCTATGCCAAGGACATGAAGGTCATCCAGCTCGACATCGCGCCCGAGGAGATCGGCCACAACAAGGCGACCGAGGTGGCCTTGGTCGGCGACGGCAAGGCGATCGTCGGGCAATTGAACGCCGCGCTCGCCGGCCGCCAGTGGTTCCATCCGAAGGACACGCCGTGGCGCCAGATGATCACCAAGAAGGCGGAGGAGAATGCGGCGCAGATCCGGCCGCAGATCCACGACGACGAAGCGCCGGCCAACTACTTCCGCGCGCTGCGCGACGTCGCCGCCTGGATGCCGAAGAACGCGATCCTGAGCGCCGAGGGCGCCGGCACGATGGATATCGGCCTCACCCAGTTGAACGTCGCCAACGCCCGTTCCTGCCTCAACGCCGGCACCTACGGCACGATGGGGGTCGGCCTCGGCCAGGCCATCGCCGCCGCCGTCGTGGAGCCGAACCGGCCGGTCATCCACCTCTCCGGCGACTCGGCGATCGGCTTCTCGGGCATGGAGATGGAGACGCTCGTCCGCTACAACTTCCCGGTCAAGATCGTCGTGTTGAACAATGGCGGCATCGGCCCCGGCATGCCCGAGATCCCGGAAAACCCGATGTTCAACATGAAGCCGAACTCGCTGATCTACGGCGCCCGCTACGACCGGATGATGGAAGCCTTCGGCGGCAAGGGCTTCTTCGTCGAGGACCCGAAAGACCTGAAGGGCGCCCTCGACGAGGCGATGAACCACCGCGGCCCCGCCCTCGTCAACGTCGTGATCTCGCAGGGCGCTGCCAGGAAGCCGCAAGCGTTCCGCTGGCACAGCTGACCCGCCGCTCTCCCTCTCCCCGCTCGTGGGGAGAGGGCCGGAGTGAGGGGAAAAGGGCCGCTCGGCAACGAGCGGCCTTTTCTTTCCGCTCACCTGTTCGCCCTGTTTTATCAGGTCGAGATCAGGCATCCTCAACTC
>CAVOWP010000026.1:0-14051 GCA_963700185.1 uncultured Alphaproteobacteria bacterium | reverse complement strand
CGGCCGGGCGGGGAGGAAGCTATCAGAGCCATAGGCCTCGATTATTCTTTCTTCAGATGCCAGTGATACTCGCAAGGGGATTAGTGACATAATTAGTGACATCAGCATCCATAACATCTCCAATTATACGACCATCATAATTCACAATAGCACCTCCCGCATCAGAGTAAGTCTCGCCGATGATCCGTCCGGACCAGGATGAAAAGGTTGCGTAAACTTTTTAAGTGCGCTGTTCGTAAATGTCAGGGTTCGCCGTGAATGGTGACCGATACATTATCTTCGGCTGGACAGTTTGGACCCGCCGAGCCTTTTGTCAACGATCTCTTTCCAGTGTAAACGCCATCGAAGTTGTGCTCAGCACCCAGAGCAGAGATCTCCTGCAACCGCAAGACAGAGCACCGAGGCCGCCGCTAAGAGAAGACGATGAAGGATCATTGGGAACCCCTCTTGCTTGATGATTTCGCCGCCAGGACATTTTCGGCTCACCGGGAGATTCTGTTCTCCCCGATGACGTCGCATCAAAGCGGTAACGATCAACTGCTCCTTTGCCAAGTCGCGTTATAGGCGCAAGCGCCCACCCCCTGAGCCCTGAGGCGGTGCCGACGCTGGCGTAAAGGCGGACCTTCTCGTTGATGGCGCGGCCATCGGCCTGGAAGGCGCGGGCATGCCGCATGTCGGCTTTGCGGAACATCGTCGCGATCAGTCGGTCGAACAGATTGATTGCCTGGTCCGTTAGGCTGGCGGCGAGATCGAGCGCGACGGCGACCAAGGTGGCATGCCGGCGTTGGCGCTCGTAACCCGCGACATGCTGCACCGTGGTGCGGCTCGCTTCGCGGACGAGCTGGGCAAGGCGGGCCTGATGCACACGATGCCCGCGCGCCGGATCAAGGCCGGCTGCGCGGACATGGTCCAGACGCTCGATCAGACCGAGCATCGCGACCGGCTTCGCCGCTTCCGGCATCTGGCGCAGCCAGGCGAGCCAGCTCTGTGTCCACCAAATAGAGATGTCACCGTGTCTGCCATTTACAAATGTCACTCCTCGGTGGACGGGGTCGGGCGTCGGGCGGGCGCGGGAGCCCCAGCGTAGCGCAGCGCTCGACCGGCGACCGATTTACCGGAGCCCGCAACCGCACCGGTTTTCTACCGAGCGGGCGTCAGCTCGCTCGGCTCGTAGAGCAGCTCAGCCGACTTTGAAGAGGCGGGCATCGCGCTGATCGCGCCGGCGCGGACCACTGCGACGTTCGGGCTCACAACGCAGTTGCTCGTCACGGATCATCTCCAATATTGGCCCCAGCCGCTTGTTGTCGGCGATGGCGCCTTGGTCGACCTGGCGTAGCTTGTCGAAGGTCCGGTAGGCCAGCTGGATCCCGCGATATCGGATCGACAGCCGCCCGTCGGGATAATCTACGACCGTGACCCGCTTGCCGATCGCTGCCTTGGCTTGCTCGCTCGGCTCCAGAATGAAGATCACCTTGTCGTACTGCAGCGTTAGCGCGCGGGAGAGGGTGCGCTCCTCTTTCCAGGCAAACGCATCCTCCAGATCATCACCAGCGCGCAGCGGCCGATGTAAGTCTTTGGCGCTCGCCGGCGGCTTGGCAAAGCGCGCGTTGTAACTCGCGATGAAAACCGGGAGCAGGGCATTGCCTTCGGCCAGGGTGCGCGCCCCGGCCAGCCGCAATTCCTTGACCAGCCGGTCTTGCAGGGTCTTGTGCGCGCGCTCGACCCGCCCTTTGGCGGAGCTCGAATTGGCGCAGATGATGTCGATGTTCAACGCGTGTAATGCCCGGCCAAACTGGGTCATCCCGTCGCCACCAAGCGCCCCCGGATGGTTGACGCGGAAGACGCCATGCTTGTCGCTGTAGAACGCCACCGGCTTGCCCCAGGCCTCCAGGTAGGCGCGCGCCGCATTGAAATAAGCGAAGAGCCTGCCCCTGGCTTGAACAGGGGTCGAACTCGCTCTCGACAAACTGGAGGTGCATCAGTCGGCTAGTCGCGTCATCGACGAACACCAGCAAGGTGCATTGCGGCCCGCGATCTTCGAACCACCAATGCTCGCAGCCATCGATCTGCACCAGTTCGCCGACACAGTCGCGCCGGTGGCGAGGTTGATGAACCTGCTTGCGCCGCTGCTTGCGGTCAGCCCAAATCCCAGCCCCGATCATCCATAATCGTAGCGTCTCGCGGCCGAGCATGATCTCATGCACTTCGCGCAGCTTCTCGGCCGCCAAAGTCGGGCCGAAATCCCAGTAGCGCTCGCGAATGATCGACAGCGCCTCGGTGCGAACCGCCTCAGGCTTGCGCCGATTGCTGGCGCGACCGCGGCGCTTCGAAATCAGACCAACCGGACCCTCGCTACGGTAAGCCTTTAACAGCCGCAACACCTGACGGCGCTCCAACCCCAGAAGCTGCGCCGCCGCGGCGGTCGTCAGCCGACATTGATCCAAATCCCGCAGCACCTCGAGCCGCGTCAGCTCTCCATCGCTCATCAGCCGAACCGTCACCCCAAACACCCCCCGGAAGACCCCAGGGCAGTGTCATCTCTAATTGGCAGAGGGGTGACATTTTGATCGGGCGGCTACAGGCGGCTACAAAGCGGAGTCCGATAATCCACATTATGGAAAAATGACGCCGTTGTGGAGTGAAGCGCGGCTAGCTGCTCAACCTTTTATTCGTGTCCGTTTTGGCGTCCACGATCAATTAACGTAGTGATCGGCTCGCCTAGTAGAGCTTCAACGGTTTCAGCTAGAATGGATTTGATGTCTTCGATGTCGAAGCCGTTTTTGTCGAGCTTCTCGAGCAAAAACGAGGTCGTGCGGGTCGGTGCGGCTGGTGCGATTACGCTGCGGCTAACCTTGCGGAGTGCTGCTTCGCAGGCAGCAGCTTGCCTCGGAAATATTCAATGAGAATTATTTCTGCCAAACGAAATCATAGTTGCAAGACGCGCTCTGCTGACCAACGTGAGCCGCTCCGCTCCCGTCTATGGAGCCGGTAGCTTCCATGTGGAATGGCCGGGTGCCGCCCATCATTGCCGATCGCATTGTCAACTCGCCCTGTGACCCCACTGTTCCTGTGAGCCGGTATCCCGTGGCGCTCGTATAATGCGCACGACCTTGCACGATGTGGAGCGGACCCGCTCTCCGGTTTGGACATTGACCTGTGTGCCCATTGTACGAGGTGTACATCTCGTTGACTCTTGTTGAAGAGACAGGTCGATATGTACCGTCGAATGCCGCTACGGCGGTTGCCGGCGATGCCGTTTGAGCATTTGCGGCAGCAAGTAAACCAAGAAATCCGATGATCGACACTAGTGCGCCGTGCTTTTGCATAAGCTCCTCCCTTATTATCACAGGCCTCGAAAATCCAGCCGATGCTGAATTTTATACGATTACCGCCTTTGAAAAGCTAGAAATTCCTCGCGTCACCGCGATGGAGCACGGTTTATTCTCGCCTCGGAGTAGCAGCAAGCATCGGTGCCAATCGCTAAATCAACCTATTGTGCCCGCGCCGTCTTCCGCATCTTATGCCGCCGACGGCTCAAGGATCTGCTGATTGACCGCGTCGCGCAGCAGGCCGAACTTGACCTGGCTGATGTTCGCGTCGCGGAAGTAGTTGACCAGGTCGCCCCACGGATCGGTGATCCGGCCGATCCCCGACACGAAGGCCACCACGCCGCCGATCTCGAGCTGACCGTTGAGGACCACCCAGGCGCCGACGGCCAACACCCCGATGATCTGCAGCTGTGTGCTCAGGTTCATCAGGAAATTCATCGAGAACTTGAATTTGTAGATGCCCATGTTGAGGCGGAACACGCGGTCGATGCGGTCGTCGTCATCCCGATCCCGCACGGCGTCGCCACCGCCCTTTATGACGTCGACGCTGAGCCGCCGGATGATCCGCACGCGCACGCGGGTCCGGCGGTTCATCGCGTGCTGCATCAACGGCACGAAGATCAGTTGCGGGATAAAGAACAGCATCGCCACCGCGGCCATCCGCACATCGACGTGGATCATGTAACCCAGCACCGAACACAATATGCCGGCCTGGAGCAGGGGCTCGGAGACGCTGCCCCCGACAAACGAGCCGACCGGCTCGACCTCGGAAACGATCATCGAGGCCTGAACCCCTTCCGCCTCCAAGGTGGAGGACGCGGCCGTCGTCGCATCGACCAAGGCATGAACCCGGCGGCGCAATTCGCGAACCGCGCTTTCGCCAACCCAATTGCGGTAGATGTTGAGGACGAGCTTGGCGCCACCCTGGAGGAGCACCGCTCCGAGATAAACCGCGCACAATATGAGGACGAACCGGTAGTCGCGGTGCTTGACCACGTCGTTGACGATCCGGCGCTGCAGCTCCAACGGAGCGACCTCGAGCAGCGAGACGCAGGCGGTCAGTCCCACCAGCGGGAGCTGATGCCAACCGCTCGTCTCCCAGACGTAGCGGTAGATGTTGGAGGGCAACGCGATGCTCACGGCCATGTCCCTGGGCGCTGGGCGGGGCCTGGCAGTCGGCCCCGGCTCAATACATTATCGGAAACCGCAAAGGCTAGAAAGTTCGAGTCTCAAAGCGTCGTGAGCGTCGGACACTGCACATACGGCCAAATGCTCGACGCCCAGCTTGAGCAACTACGCGGAAACCCGCTCGGCCGGTTTGCGGGGAACTCAGCGATATACAAGTACGGGAATCTTCGAATGTGTGAGCACCTTGACGGTCTCGCTGCCGAGGACAATCGCAGAGACACCACGACGCCCATGCGAGGCCATCACAATCAAATCGCACCCTCTGGCGGAAACAACTTCGATGATTGCCTGATAGACTTGCGCGTGTTCCATGCGAAGTGTCTCGCAAGTGACGCCCGCTTGCCTGGCGGCGGCTGAGACGGCCTCAAGCACTTTGTCGGCGTGGGCCTCCGCAAGCTTTTTGTACTCAAGCGGGGCATCGAGGTGGCTTGCTGTGACCGCGCCCAAAGGGAACGGCTCAGTGACCGTCACGGCGGTAATCTTCGCACCGGTCTCTTTAGCGAAGAGGACGCCTTGCTCGACAGCCTTGACGGCGAACTCCGAACCGTCCGTCGGAACCAGGATGTTTTTGAACACTATGGCTCTCTCCCTTATTCGCTTCACTGAGACGACGATGAACCCGATCTGCCTGCCTTGCCTTTGTAGCGGGCGGGCGGTCTCCACGCGTTGTTTCGTCGCCTACATTGCGCAGCTTGATCGCGTTCGCCGCTGCTGTGAAATGTGGCACAAGTGAAAAAACTACTGGCCCTGTCAAGGACTTTGGTTCAGGGGGCCGCCGATCAAATCTACATCTTGTGTTTCTGGCACGTCTGCGGCGACCCTGCCTAGCCGGAATATTTACCATAACAGGTGCTGCGCGCCAGCCGGTCAATCCGCGTCAACGTCACGATGTCGCCGGGGGCCAGCTTGCCGAGCATCCGGTTAAGCTCGCGCCGCGCGGAATTTCTACGCCCGACCACGGAACAGCCTGTGTGGAAAACCCTCACGGCGTGGTCTAATGGTGAACCCGAGTGCGCGCGCGGCGAGCCGGAGAGGAAACAGGGGACGACGGATGCGACACCTCCGAAGTGCGCTTCTAGCCGGCACCATCCTATTCCTATTGACGCCGCCGACGGTCAGCGCGGCCAGTATCACCGAACCATTCAGCGTAACCATCTCGCCCGCTGTTAGGGGAGGACTATCATGCGATGGCTGCACCTGACGGTCGTTAGCCCGTCTTATTCATGAGGGGCGCGGATTTGGGGTGGCGGAGGTAGCGTAAGTTTTTGATCTGGCGTAGGATTTGGTTGCTGAAGCCAACCCTTGACCAAGATTCGAGCGCGCCACGCCCGCCATGTCCGACGATAATCTGCTGCCGTTCTGCTTTCCAGCCGTTCAACGCAAGAAGATCACCGCCGCCTTTGATGGCGGACGGATCACGTCGGATGGCGGCGTCATGCTGCTCGCCCAGGCGGAGCGTCGGCTCGGTCTCGCCGAGCGGCTCGCCCAGGTTATTCCGGACCGACGCGATCAGGACCGGGTCACCCATTTACTGCCCGACATCCTGCGCGCTCGCATCTTCGCCATTGCTTGCGGCTATGAGGACGCCGACGATCTCGACCGGCTGCGCTGCGACCCGGCTTTCAAGCTGGCCTGCGGGCGGTTGCCCGACAGCGGGACCGATCTGTGCTCGCAACCGACCATCTCGCGCTGGGAGAACGCGCCCGCGCTGCGCGACCTGATCCGGCTGATCGGTGTCATGGTCGATCTCTATTGCGCCAGCTATGCGACCCCGCCCGTCGCGGTGACGCTCGACATCGATGACACTGTTGATGTCGTCCACGGTCACCAGCAGCTGTCGTTCTTCAATGCCCATTACGACGAGCGCTGTTTTCTGCCGATCCATGTCTATGACACGGCGGTGGCGCGGCCGGTAGCGGTACTGCTGCGTCCCGGCAAGACCCCTTCTGGTAAGGAAGTGCGCGGCCATCTGCGTCGGCTCGTCCGCCGCATCCGCCGGCATTGGCCCGCGACCCACATCACGATCCGCGGCGACGGGCATTACAGCCGCCCGCAAGTGATGGCGTGGTGCGAAGAAAACGGCATCGACTTCATCTTTGGTCTGCCCGGCAATGCAGTCCTCACTGACGCCGTCGAAGAGACCGCCGATGACATCCGCACCCGCCGCGCACTCGATCATAAACCCTGCCTGCGCGGTTTCGCAGAGACCCGTTATCAGGCCCAGTCCTGGAACAAGCAACGTCGCGCCTGCGCCCGCATCGAGGCGACAACGCGGGGGCTCGATATCCGCTTCGTCGTCACCAGTCTCGAAACCGGATCGGCCGAGCATGTTTACGAGACGATCTACTGTGCCCGCGGCCAGGCCGAAAACCTGATCAAGCTGCACAAGGCTCAGCTCGCCTCTGACCGCACCAGCTGCCGAAGCCCGCTCGCCAACCAGATGCGCCTGATCCTGCACACCGCCGCGTACTGGCTGATCCTCACCGTCCGAGATGCAATCCCCAAAGCGCATGCACTCGGCACGGCCGAGTTTGCCACCCTGCGACTGCGCCTTTTGAAGCTCGGCACCCGCGTCATCGAAACCGCTTCCCGGGTTCGGCTAGCCTTCGCTGCTGCTTGCCCAGATGCTCACCTCATCCGCCACATCGCGGCCGGACTGATGCCCGCTGCACCGTGAACCACGGGGCTGCGATCGCCCCACCAAACCCGTCCCGAAACCTCCAGCGCCTGCCTCAGACAACAAATCCCAGCGGTGAAGCAGACGCTGGACCATTGCGTCCCGTTGCGCGGCATAGGCCGCGTTGATCGCCGCGAGCTGGGCGGCCTCGTTGGTCGTCCAGACCTGCTCGAGCTCGATCTGCGCCTGGGCGTCCTGCACGTCCTTGGGCGAGCTGGCGGTCGCCAGATGATCGCGCAGCGCCTGGAGCGCCGCCGCGTGGGCCTGCAAATCGGTGTAGGCCGCCTGCGCCGCGCCTTGCTCGCCGGCGATGGAATTGGCGTTGGCAATCAGCTCCTGGCTGGCCCAACTGGCATCGGTCGGGGTGTAGACATGGTTGGCCGAGTAGGCGCCCGCGGTCAGGCTCGACAGGCTCGAAAGGACGCCCGAGATTTCCGGCAAGCCGCCCTGCGCCGTAAGAGCGGCCGTTGACCAGGTTCAAAACCGCATAAGCGTTGACCGGCAGGCTGTTGCCCAAGCCCGCGATGTTCAACAACCCCATCGCCCCGCCGAGACTTGGGTTGTGCACCCAATTCTGCGAGCATCGTCAGCTCGTTGGTGTATTGCTGCAGCTGCGTGGCGTATTGCTGGACTTGCTGGAGCCACTGCAAATTCTGGGTCGCCCAGGACTTGACCTCGCCGGCATATTGCTGGAGCTGGAGCGCAGTAGGCTTTGACGTCATTCTGCAAGCTGCTGGGCCCACTGGCCCAAGGCCGCCGTATCGATCACCGGCAGGTCGGCGCGCGCCGGCGTCGAATAGCCGGCCGCGAGCGCGATGCCCGCTGCCGCGCCGAGAAGCACGCGTCTGGCGCGGGTCATTCCGCCGCCTCCCGCATTTCCTCGAAAGTGTCGGCACGAGCGCGATGCGATCGACCCGCTGCAAGTCTTCCTCGCGCGCCGACAGCACGCGGATGAAGCTGTCGAGCCCCCGCATCGGCAGTTGCGCGACAACGCTCTTCTCGCCCTGGACCAGCAGGAACAACCCCTCGCCGCCCTGCAATCCGCGCAACGCCTCGAATTGCCCGCTGTCAGCTTCAGGCCGTCGACATAGTCCTCGCGGGTGCCGCGCGGGTTCGCGAGGTGAAACTGCGACGGGCACTGCTCGACCAGGATGTTGACGATGCCGCTGTCGATGATGTCGCGCGGCGATTGGGTGATGAACACCACAGCGCCATTGCGGCTGCGGATCGTGCGCAGCTGCTTCTCGATGATGCCGCGGAAGGTCGGGTCGATCAGCGCCCGCCAGCCCTCGTCGCACGGGATCAACAGCGGCGTGCCGTCGAGCAACAGCGATATCCGGTGATAGAGATAGGCCAGCGCCGGGCCGCGGGCGCGCTCGTTCTCGAGCAGCGCCGTCGTGTCGAGCCCGTTCAATTGCCCGAACCGGACGGTGTCGACCGGCGCGTCGATGACCCAGCCGAGCTCGCCGCCCCAGCACCACTTGTCGAGACGAGCGCCCGCCCCTTCCGGTTCGTTGTCGAAGAATGCGCGCAGCTCGCCGAGCCCACGGTCCTCGGGCGGCAGCTCCATGACCGTGGACAGACCCGAGGGCGAGGCGGCGGCCTTCTTCCTCGGTCATCTTGCCGCCGATGCAGCCGCGGATCAGGTCGGTCAGGAACTCGATGTTGCGCGGCGCGGCGTCGAGCGCCTTCAACGGCGCGAAGTGCGGCTCCCCTGCCCCGAGCACGGCATAGTCGCCGCCCATGCGATGGATCAGCAGGTCCCAGCCGCGCTTGTGGTCGAGCGCCACGACACGGGCGCGCCCGGCCGTCATCGCGATCAGGAACGCCACCAAGGTGGTTTTGCCCGACCCTGTGGCGCCGGTGATCAGCGTGTTGCCGACGTCGCCGACCTGCCAGTGGAAGCGATAGGGCGTCCCGGCCAGGGTGCGGAAGATCGCAATCGGCGGTCCCGGCCAGTGCCCGCGCTCCTCGCCCGCCGGCCAGTTGTAGAGTGGCGCGAAGGCAACGAAGTTCGACGACTTCACGAACCCCGGCCGCGGCCGCCAGAACCCGCCTGCCGGGCAGCATCGACAGATAGGCCGCCTGCAGGGCGTGCGTCATCCGGGTCGCCACCAGCCCGCACGCCGCGAGGTCGCGCCAGGCCGCATTGCCGACCTCGGCGATCGCGCGCGGGCTGTCGGCAAAGGCGATCAGCACCAGGCTATGGTCGCCCAGCACCCACTTGCGCGACATCAGCTCGTCGGCCGCCTCGGTCAGCGCCTCGGACTGGCTCAGCGCCTTGTCCCCGGCCGCCAGCATCTTGTTCTGCTTGCGTCCAACCGCACCCATCCCGGCCGCGTTGGACAGGAAGCGGTAGGACTGCATCAAGGTGCAGCGGTAGGGCGCCACCGCCAGCCCGTGGAACATCCCGGGCCAGGTGGTCGCCGGATATTCCTTGAAGGCGTACATCGCGGCATAGGCCGGATCGCCGGCGCCATGGATCTCGAGGTGCTTGCGCCGGAACCGCAGCGCTTCGGAGAACATCGCATGGCCCATGCGCCCGGTCGTGGCGCCGATCGGGCGCCAGGTGCCGGTCATCGCGAAGACGATGGCCTCGGCGATCTCATCGAAGATCACCCGCCCGCGCCGGACGTAGCCGAGGCGGCGCAGACCGAACGTGCCGAGCTGCGCTTGCAGCAGATCGCAAATCTCGGTGAGCCGGTTCTTTCGCTCGTTGATCCCGGCCCGCGGGTCCGTGCCGGCATCGGCCAGGAACCGCACGACGCTTTGCGCTGCGGCGTTCGGCGGGTGCAGCTGGACCGCCAGGAACAGCCGGTTCGAATACAGCAATCCGCGGAACAGGCTATCGCGATAGGCCGCGTCCAGCTCGCGCGCGAACGGCGCCCGGTGCAGCCCCGCCTCGATAGCCCGAAGGGTCGGCCTCGCCGCGGCACTGGTAGACCGTCAGCTCGACATCCTCGGCCGCGATGTTTTTCAGCGCGTTGTGCAGCCGGTCGAACCACGCGGCGATGTCGGTCTCGTCGGCGGTGTCGGGGAACACCCCATCGGCCGAGAACATCGCCAGGACGCCATTGCCCCTGGTCAGCACGACATCGTCGGCGATGTGATCCTCGAGCGGAATTTTGTCGCCCAGCAGGGCCTCGGGGCGCTTAGCCACTTGACGCCACCTCGCGGCCCGACCGCGCCGGCTGGGTCGGCAGGCTTTCCAGCGTGCCGCACCCGGTGCACACCGTCAGCGCCCATAGCCGCACCGTGCGGAACCAGTGGTAATCCCACGACGTCAGCCGCCGCAGCCCGATGTGGATCGGGATCGCCGCCGCCCAGAACAGCACCGGCGAGCGCCAGATCGTCGGCGCCGACAATTCCAGGCCGGCGGCGAACGTCACCATCACGTTCAGCGCCAGCGCCTCGAACGGCACGCCCCAGGTCAGCGCCGGGCGCGTCAAGGCGAGATACAGCATCTCGCGACCGGCCATTTCAGCCGGCGCCCAGGAACGTCTGCACCACCCAGGAGGCGCAGACCAGCACCGCGCCGCCGCCGATCGCGCTCCAGAAGTGACCCCAGCTGCCGTGCAGCATCGCCCGCGCGCCGGCAATCGCGACGGCAATGATCACCAGCGTCGTCCCGAACGTGCCGGTGACGAAGGTCGAAATCTGCTGGACGATCGTTAACCAGGACATCGACTACTTCCCCTCGGTTGTGAAAACGAGATCCCGGCCGGTCCGCGACGGCTTGGCGAACGGGTCAGGTGCGGAGATTGGCGGTTGGGCCATGGCCGGCATTGCCGGCGGCATGGCCGGGCTGGCGGCCTTCACCGCGTGGATGGCGGTCATAACCGCGGCGCGCGTAGCCGTTCGCGATCCCCCGCGACGGACTGCCGGTGTTGTATCGGCTGAACAATTCGATCAGCCGGGCGGCGGCCGCCACCGCTTTGCACGGCTCGAACGCATCGGCGATGCCCAGACCCAGCAACGACAGATTGCGGCTGTTGATCTGCCAGGCGCCGAGGTCGACCGAGTGGCCGGCGGCGATCAGCCGCCTCGCCGCTTCGATCACCCCCGCGCCGCGCAGCACCTGCCCCGAGGTGTTGTCGTGCAAGGTCATCGGCTCGAGGCCGCTTTCCTGCCGCGCGATCCCGACCAGCATCCCGGGGTCCTCGGCCGGGGCGCAGTGCAGCGCTATCGCCAGCGCGGCGGGGATGCTCAGCGCGGTCATGACGCGTCACCGCTGCCAACCGCACTGCCGCGGCGGTGCAGTTCCCCAATCAGAAGTTGCCAACAGGCAGGTTGGTGTTTTACAAACAGGCAGCTGTCGCATGGAATTACTCTCCATCCGTCAGTTAGGCGTGGGGTCGGTGGTGCGAACACCGACCCCACGCCGCTCACTGGGTCGCCCCAGCTGGTCTACAGCCGCAAAGCTGCCCCGGCATAAAACCACAAGTCAAGCGCCAGTTTGCCGGGCTCAGCGTCTGGGCTTCGGTCCGTCGATGGCCCGCTCTGCGGGTTAGAGCACCACTCGCAGGGGCTCATCAAAACCGCGGAAATCCTCGGTTCCTGTGTCGCGAAGGGTCTTTGGCCGGTAGTTAACCGGCTACCTGGCAGCGAGCGTCCGCCGCGGCGACGGGCACAGGACAGGGCGTCATCGGCATCTGGCGAGGAACAGGTTTAAAGAGCAACAGGCCGAGCGACGGGAGTATGTCGGCGTCAATGTCAGAAATGTCCAAAAGTAAGTTGAACTGTATGTTCACCAGCTCGCCGCTCGTGCCGAGTATAGCAGATGGGAATATCGTGTGACGTCGGGCTGGGTCGCCACACCGTTTACCATCGACTTCCTCGTTCGAGCTGCTAATTATTGTTATCGTCGGTAGAGAGTTCGTCTCGGATAAAATCGTCTGTTCGGACCAAAATTGTCACATCGGCGGTAAGGCACTCGATTGACCTAGAGTGGCAGCGGCTTTCGTGTGTGTCGGTTCCGGCAGTCCCTGATTCCCCGGATTTTGATCCTTTCAACCGCTGTTCATAACAATGACTTGGTAGCCGGACGGCCAGGGCCGCTCCGTGCCGGCATCTCGTCCGGCTTCCAGAAATGATGCCGGATGATCGTAGGTTTTGACCCGAAATCGCTGCCGTGCGCTCGGCCATTCCACGATCTCGTTTGAGACCGCCAACCGATCGCAACACACTAGCCAAGCCTTCAAACCCGGGACCTCGACCGCCGGTAGCGGCGAGCACCGCCACGGCCGGCCCTTGCTGACCCCGACGAAATCATGCGCGTCGGCCCCGCCCGGCCGATCGTCGTGGTCGCAGGCGAACCACCTTACCCGCTCGATCGCCCCGACTACCGCACCGACCCGCCTTCGCCGGCCGGTTCGACCCCAACCCGATGCACTTCCTCGCTGCCGCGCAACGATCGGCGGACGGCAGAGCTACTGGTGTTCGGATACCGCGGAGAGCTGCCGGCTCGGCTCCATGCGCTCGTGCAATACCCGCACGATCTCGATCAGACCCGGTGCGACCGCGCGGTAATAGAGCACATGAACCGGGCGTCTCACCCTGCCCGCCGGATCGCCACCTCTCGCGTGCCGGAGATGAAAGCTGCGGATCCCTGGCCGCAATTCGTCGCGGCGGCGCGTTGTGGGACCCTCGGGCTCGGCCGCGATTTTGCGCATCGCCGCAGCAAGGAGTGCGGCATATCGGCTCCGGCCGTCCGCTCCCCATTGTCTGCTGCTGGCCGCCAGAATGCCGACTAGGTCCGCCTCCGCCAGCCGCGAGAGGCGAAAGCTCGGCATCCCTTACTGAGCGCGCTCGTCCGATCGAGCGGCCAAGCCGTCGATATAGGCGTCGAGCTCGGCCTCGGCGATTTCGGTGAACCGGCCCTTTTCGAGAGCGGCAATGCCGGCGTCGATCTGCCGGCGCAGCGCCTCGAGCTTGAGCGCGTCCTCGCGCCGGCGCTGCTGCAATGCGCGCAACGCGTCGCGCACCGCCTCGCTGGCGTTCTGGTATTCGCCCGATTTAACCGCCTCCTCAATGAAAGCATCCTGCTCGGGCGTCAGGCTGATGTTGCGGGTCGGCATGTCATTTTCTCTCCAAATCGCCGCCGCCAGCCTAGCACTTATGGCAAACTTTGCCAATGACGCTGTGAGCGGATCCGCGCAGCAAACGAGAGGCCTTCGAATCGAAGGCCCTGTGCGGTTTCTTTCGAAGGAGAAGATGATCATTCGAGGGAACCGGCAGAAGCCCCGTCAAAAGCTATGTTTATCGGCTACGCGCGGGTTTCGACCATTGACTAAAATCTTGCCTTGTAGCGTGACGCGCTGGCCGAAGCAGGATGCGGGAAGATTTTCATCGAGCTGATATCGGGCGCGGTGAGTGGATCGACCGGCCTTAAACGACGCGCTGGAATTCGCCCGCAGCGGCGACACGCTGGAATTCGCCCGCAGCGGCGACACGCTGATTGGTGGAAACTGACCGCTTGGCGCGCTCGATGTGCTTTCCGCGCGGCGATCTCGAGGGCTGCCTGCGGAACATGGGATCGCGCTGGAATTGGCACGACGTGCCCGCGCGCCCGAGCTTGAAGCCATGGCTCTCGGTGGCCTCGGTGATGCCGAATATGTTCGCGGCCGGATGATACAGCGCACACGACCGCTTTCGCGCGTGCGTCGAGTTGTGCGAACAGTACGGGTTCGGCCGCATCGAAGTGGCAAATCGGCCGATGATGGCCTTCACCCAATGGTTTGCCGGCGACACCAAAGGTGCGCTCGCGGTCGCCGACACGGCAATCGCGCGAGCCGCACGAGTGGGACATCGCCGGGCGGAGATGATTGGTCATCACGCGGCATTCTTCTGCCGCCACG
>CAVOWP010000025.1:0-5354 GCA_963700185.1 uncultured Alphaproteobacteria bacterium | reverse complement strand
GAACGAACCCGCTACCGCGGGAGAAACTGGCCGGGAGCTCGCCGTAAGCCAGGAGGACAGCAAGCGCGTTGATTGAGCGCTGGTGACGGGCGGGGGCTCCGTCTTGAGGATCGAGGGGTTGAAGCACTCCAACCTCGAGACAGGAGCCCCAATGAGCGAGAAGCCCATCAGCCCGGCTGCCGGTGGCGCCGCTCCCGCAGGTCGATTACCCGACCATTACGGTGAGCGCGAGCATGCCGGGCGCCAGCCCTGCCACGATGGCGGCGACTGTGGCGACCCCGCTCGAACGCCATCTCGGCATTATCGCCGATGTCACCGCGATGAGTTCGGAGAGCTCAGTCGGCATCACCCGCATCACCTTGCAGTTCAGCCTCAACCGTAGTCTCAACGGCGCCGCGCGCGACGTGCAGGCGGCGATCAATGCGGCGCGCGCCGACCTGCCAACGAGCCTCCGTCAGAACCCCTCCTACTATAAGGTCAACCCGGCCGCAGCACCGGTCGCGATCCTGGCGATGACCTCTGAGACCCTGACGCGCGGCCAGATCTACGATGCTGCCTCGAGGGTCGTGCAGCAGGCATTGTCACAGATCGAAGGCGTCGGCCAGGTCCAGATCAGCGGCAGCTCGCTGCCGGCGGTCCGGGTCGAGCTTAACCCGCTTGCCTTGTTCAAATACGGTATCGGTCTCGAAGACGTTCGCGCGGCACTCGCATCGGCCAACGCGCACAGCCCCAAGGGTGCCATCGAAGACGGCGACCGCCGGCTGCAGATCTACACCAACGACAAGTCAAACCATGCCGAGGACTATCGGCCGCTCGTGATCGCCTACCGTGATGGCGCGGCAGTGCGGTTGAGCGATGTGGCAGAGATCGAAGACTCGGTCGAAAACGTGCGCGACCAGGGTCTCGCCGACGGCAAGCCGGCGGTTGTCGTCATCCTCCGCCGGCAACCGGGTGCAAACGTCATCGACACCGTCGAGCGCATAAAAGCCATGCTGCCGCAGCTCGAAGCCTCGATCCCGAGAGCCATCAATGTCGAGCTGATGTTCGACCGAACGATGACGATACGCAGCTCGCTGCGCGAGGTCGAGCGCACCCTCGTCTTTGCGGTCTGCCTCGTCGTTTTGGTCGTCTTCGCCTTCCTGCGCAGTTTTCGCGCTGCCTTGATCCCGAGCGTGGCGGTGCCGGTCTCGGTGATCGGCCATTGCGCGCTGACCTTTGACGGTTGGGCCACTGCGGAAACACCATAATTCGGGCGTAACTTGCAATATTGCAGCAGGTCGAGCGCGCCACCGCGATGCCGAGCGGCCATGTCACGCGCTACCGGCCGCGGAAGCTTTTGACGGTTGGGCACTGCGGAAACACCGTAATTCGGGCGTAAATTGCAATATTGACCGGTCTGGAAGTGGGTGCGGTGAGGTTTAATTATCGTCGCGGTCGAGTGAGGGCGTGGCGGGCGCCGCCGGTGTGTGCCTGGCCCCGAACCGAGCTGGTCGCGGAACTGGCTGAGGTCATCGCGCAATTCCGGCGCGGCAATCGCCGGCCGCGTCTGCTACACAACCGCTATTTCTGCCGCGGCTCTCGGCCATCTCGGCGCCGCGCACAAGCGCGGGTCGGGAGCAAAAACGGCGCGGTCGCGTGAAGAGTTGCCGCGGTCCGTGGCTCGGCCACCTGATGGTCTCGCGCCAGGAAACTGCGCGCCCGCTGCTCACGCCCGGCGAGATCATGCAGCTCCCGCCAGCAGATGAACTGATCCTGGTCTCCGGGTGCCACCCGATCCGCGCGAAGAAGGTGCGCTATTTCGAGGACCCGGAGATGAAGGGTCGCATCCTACCGCCACCCGCTCTGACTTCGCCTAGCCCGCTGCCAGCCGGAGGAAGCGCGCCTCCACCGCGTCACGCAGATTGGGGTGACGCCGTGATCACGCCATCCGCGGCGACCGTTGAGGACCCCGCGAATGCCGGCATCCGGCGCGAGCCGGAACTGCCGGAGCACGAAGAGATCGTCGCCGAGCCGCGAAAGCCCGTCCAGGAATTCGAGCCGCTGGAGGACGAGCCGGACGACGAGGTGCAGCGCCAGCGCGTCATGCAGCGTAACTTCAGCGCCGCCACGCGCCAGGCGCCGCTCGATCGCGCCGACGATCTTGGAATGTGAGCGCGCATGCGGACGAAGCACACCTTCCGCCTGCCGCCGGACCTCGCCGGCAAGCTCGCTGACTACGCCAACCGTAAGGGTGTGACGCAAGCGCTCGTCGTCGAAGCGGCGCTCGCCTCGCATCTGTCGCCCGACGGCGCCGATCGCCTGGAGGCCGCTCTTGCACGCCGGCTAGATCGCATCACGCGCCACCTGGAGCGGATCGTGACACTCACTCACCGGTCGATCTCATAATCTGGGCAAACCTGGCAAGCAGATCACTCTGCCGTCTAATCCGCTAAGCGTCCGGTGTGATTGGGCGCATCCACGGCGCTCGAGAAGGCCAGGGCGAAGCGGGCCGAGCGCTGCGAGGTCACCGCCGATTGGGTGGTCGACGAATTGCGCAAGATCGCCGGCGCCAACATGCTCGACTACATGAAGGGCGAGTTTGCGCAGCTCCCCGGTTCAAGACCGATCAAGACGGAAGCTACGAGTTCGTCGCGCTAATGCCGACTGCCTATCCCGTTCCCACCGATGGCCCGATCGGAGAGCTGTTGCGTGTGGCCAAGAGATGGTCCTACCGGCCAGCGCATATCCACGTCATCGCGTCGTTCCCGGATCATGAGACGCTCGTAACACAGATTTTCAAGAAAGGAGACGATCAGCTCGCGGACGACTGCGGTCTTCACTGCGAGCGAAAACATGATGGGTGACTTCACCCCTGACGGAGACCACTTCCGGCTTCAATACGACTTTCCGCTGAAGCGCGGTATCTCGATGCAGCCAAAAGCGCCCATTCCGGCTTAGGCGGTACGAAGCCGATACCAGAGCCCGTTTGACCCGTTCGGACATTGCAGGAGTTGACCATGCGCGCGCCCGCCATTCCGCCTGCCGAAATCGGTGCCGACCTGCAGCCGCTCTACGACGATATGCGCCAGGGCATCGAACGCAGCTTCAAGGGTTTCGTCGCGATCCGCCCGGACGGGGCGCTGGTCGGCCCTTGGGCGCCGTGGTTGCGCCACGCCAAGTTCGGCAAGCCCGTCTGGGAACTGGTGAAGGCGCTCGCCACCGCACCCTCGCTGCCGGCGGCGGTGCGCGAGGTTGCGATCCTGGTGACGGGCGCGCATTTCCGCTCCGGCTATGAGCTCTACGCCCATGTGATTGTCGCCGAGGGGCGTGGCCTATCCGACGAGAAGCTCGAAACCATCGTCGCCGGCCAGCGCCCGTCTGACCTGACGCGCGAGGAAGGGATCGCCTACGACATGGCCGCCGCCCTCGTCTCGGGCGGCACGCTCCCGGAACTCACCTGGCGCTCGGCAGTACGGACGTTCGGCGAGGCGGGCGCGGCGGAACTTTCCTTTCTCATCGGGCTCTACTGCATGGTGTCGGTGACGCTCAACACCTTCGACGTGCCGGTTCCGGAGAGCGCTGAATGAAAGCCATACAGTTCACGCGGTTTGGGCCGCCAGACGTGCTCGAGCTCATCGATGCACCGACCCCAAAAGCGACAGACGGCAACGCCGTCGTTCAGATATCAGCCGCCGCCATCAACCCGTCGGACGTCAAGAACGTCGCCGGCCAAATGGAGGGAACGGTGCTGCCGCGAATCCCCGGACGGGACTTCGCGGGCGTCGTCGTAGACGGCCCCGATGACTGGGTCGGCGCCGAGGTCTTCGGCACCGGGGGCGATATCGGCTTCACGCGCGATGGCAGCCACGCCGAAGCGATTCTCTTGCCCGCTGAAGCTCTCGTGCGCAAGCCCACAAACCTCTCCTTCGAGCAGGCAGCATCTATCGGCGTGAACTTCGTCATCGCGTGGCTCGGTGCTATCGAATATGGCGGCTTGCAATCTGGCGAAACGGTCGCGATCATTGGAGCTGGCGGCGGAGTCGGCGGTGCGGTCGCACAGATCGCCGCTGCACAAGGCGCTATTGTCCTTGGCGTCGACCGCAGGGAACCGCCGCAGGCCGCACCCGCAGCCAGAGTGCTCAGCGCGTACATCCCCAGCAACGACGGAGCCCCTGATGAGGTCCGTCGTTTGACTGCGGGCAAAGGCGCCGACCTCGTGTTCGATACCGTCGGAGGCATAACATTCGAAGCCGCGCTGAGCATGGCCGCGCCTCGCGGCCGGGTCGTCGAAATCGCCTCTACCGGCAAACGGCGCGTAGAGTTCGATTTGACCGACTTCTACCACAACGAAACTCGCCTCATCGGCGCCGACAGTCGCAAGCGCGACGCCATAGCCTGTGCGCGCCTGCTCGCGAACCTGACAGACGGCTTCGAGCGGGGCCGCTATACGGCACCGATCGTCAACGCTCGTTATCCACTTGCCCGCGCCAAGGAGGCGTATGCCGCAGTGGAGCGTGGAAGCCAAGGCCGCATTGTGCTGTGTCGGGTGACAATCTCGGCCGCTGCACTCTTCGAACTGGAAAAATGAACGAAATTATAAATTTGGTGATGGCGCGAGAGGGAGCGACAAGGTCTGCCGACAAAAACAAAGAGAATGGAGATAACAAAGAGCCACTGGTTACACTGGTACTTCCCGACGATGACACCCTGGAAGCCATATTCCAGAAATTACGATCAGAGCTGGGAGCCGTCTGCAGGCTCACTGATAAGGACCCCGTGGTGGTCTTTCCTAAGCTGGGAGAAATTCGGCCAGAATAAATCCCAAGCGTTACCAAAGCTTGCTACCTACATCGGTCAGTGACCGGTGCGCGCTGGGGGCCGCCGGATGACACCGTGGGATTGGCTAGCGCCGTCAACCGCATCTCGCACCAGGGTAAGCTATACGGGCCGGCGCGGCGGCGCGCTTGTCGTGGAGTTTGAATTGGACGCGCTTGCCGCCGGCGACGTCCTCGACCGTCACTTGGCTGAGCGCCGCCGTCCGGTCGCGAGTCAGGCCCGAAAAATCGACGACGGAGAGGCCCTCGGGCGTCGACTTCATGTAGTCGGCCATATTGGCGCCGGCGAGCTTGCGCAGCTCCTCGACCACCCAATCGGCGGTCAATTCGCAGAAAACCGATCCAGAGCAAAGCAGGAGGAATTAGAACCGCCGCCAACTCCCATGGAAAAGCATCCGCAGCGTGATTTGCATCAACTCCTATATGGAAGACGACCACAACCACCGCGATCCAGACAACTGAAATGGCAAGCCAAAACCTAAATATTCCTCGTTTGATATTCATGGCAAAGGTCGGCTTTTTCGGTTTTCTCTTCTTTTT
>CAVOWP010000024.1:0-51667 GCA_963700185.1 uncultured Alphaproteobacteria bacterium | reverse complement strand
TGGACTCAGTTACAAGGAGACTGCCGAAGTCGTAGGTGTGCCGGTGGGAACGATCATGAGCCGTCTCGCGGCGCCTGCATCGCATTGCAGCTGCAACTCGAGACGGGCGGCGGGATGCGCAGGAGTACCGACAATGCAGAAGCGCGGTGACGACCGTCTCATCGCCTATCTCGACGGCGAGGTCGACGTGTCGGAGAGGCGCCAGATCGAGGCTTGGCTCGACAGCGATCCGGCAGCTCGCGACAAGCTCGCCGCGCTCGCGCAATCGGCTGCTCTCGTGCGCTCGGCCTTCGACGAGGTCATGCACGAACCGCTGCCCGACCGGCTGATCGCGGCTGCCCGGGGCGAAAGGGTTTCGGCGGAACCGAGCGCAAAAATCGTGCCCTTGAGGCGCGGGCAGGGGACCCGGAGCGCCCCTGCCGCGCGCAATTGGTGGCTGGATTGCCGCTGGCCGCCTCGCTGTTCGGCCTGCTGCTGGGCGGCTCTGTTGCTTATCTGAGTGTCGGCAAGCTGCTGCCCGGGGGCATCGGGGGCAAGCAGCCTGCGGTCGAAATGGCCGCTGCCGACAATCTTTGGCTCGACAATGCGGTCGGTTATTTCAAGCTGGCCGCCAGCGCCGGCGACGGCGCCCTGGTCGATGTGCCGGCCACCGGCGACGCGCGCGAGGCATGGCAAAAGATCAGCCAGAGCCTGCCTCAGCCCCAGGAGGTGCGGTGGCCGGACCTCAACCTCAAACCCTGGGGTCTCAGTTTCCGCGGCGCCCGGCTCGTCGTTGCCGACGGCCGGCCGGCGGCGCAGTTGATGTATACGACCGACAACAAGGCGATCGGGCCGCTGACCTTGATCATCGGATCGTCGAAAGAGTTCGACATCCCGCGAACCCTGGCGCGGCGCCAGGATGTCAACCTCCTCTACTGGCGCCACCAGGGGCGCGCCTATGCGCTCGTCGGCCAAACCGATGTCGGCTATCTCTGGGGCATCGCCAACGACGTCGCCTGGCAGCTCGACGCGATCTGACGAGCCTTCCCACATCCCTATAATTTGCATCGAGATCGATCGCGCTCATCTGATATAGAGGCGGGCGCGGCGGCGGTTGTTGCCCCGAAGGAAAGGCAAGAAAGGCTGGATGATGGCGGCTATCGAATCGACATCGGAAATGGCGGCTGCGGTCTACGCGACGATGGCGCGGAACCTCGCGGTGGTCCGGCGCCGGTTGGGCAGGCCGTTGACGTTGGCCGACAAGATCCTGCTGGGACACCTCGACGATCCCGAACACCAGGAGCTGGAGCCCGGCAGGAGCTACCTGCTGGTCCGTCCCGACCGCGTGGTTTTCCAGGACGTGCTCGGCCAGACCGGCTTGCTGCAATTCATGCAGACCCGGCGCGACAAGGTCGCGGTGCCGGCGACGATTCACTGCGACCACCTGATCCAGGCGCGGGTCGAGGGCGCCGCGGATCTGCGCGAGTCGCTCGCCGAGAACAAGGAGGTTTATGACTTTCTGCGTTCCGCGGCGGCGAAATACGGTTTGGGCTTCTGGGGACCCGGCGCCGGCATCATCCACCAGGTGGTGCTGGAGCAATACGCCTTCCCCGGCGAGCTGATCATCGGCACCGACTCGCATACGCCGAACGCCGGCGGTCTCGGCGCCTGCTCTGTCGGAGTGGGCGGCGCCGACGCCGTCGAGGTCATCGCCGGATTACCCTGGGAGGTGCTCTACCCGAAGCACATCGCGGTTTACCTGACCGGCAGCATGGGAGGGTGGACGGCGCCCAAGGACGTCATTCTCTACGTCGCCGGGCAGCTGACCGTCTCCGGCGCGACCAACGCAATCGTCGAATATATCGGCCCCGGGGCGCGCACGATCAGCGCCACCGGCAAGGCGACGATCACCAATATGGGCGCCGAGCTCGGCGCCACGACCTCGATTTTCCCGGCCGACGAGCACATGGCGAAATACCTGGGGGCGACCGGCAAGGAGGGTCTCGTCCCGCCGATGCAGCAGAACCAGCATCTGCTCGAACCGGACAAAGAGGTGGAAGCCGATCCGACGAAATACTACGACCATGTGGTCGAGTTCGATTTGGCCAAACTCGAGCCCCACGTCGTAGGTCCACATTCACCCGACCGGGCGCGCCCGATCTCCAAGCTCGCGGCCGAGGTTGCCGACCCGAAGAACGGCTTTATCGACGAGATCTCGACCGCCCTGATCGGCAGCTGCACGAACTCGTCCTACGAGGATATGAGCCGCGCCGCGGACGTCGCCGAGCAGGCAAAGGCGCACGGGCTCAAAGCCGCCGTGCCGTTCCTCGTGACCCCGGGTTCCGAGCAGGTGCGCGCGACAATCGAGCGCGACGGCCAGATGCAGTCTCTCAAAGATATCGACGGCACCGTGCTGGCCAACGCCTGCGGGCCGTGCATCGGGCAGTGGCGGAGATCCGTCGCGGCGGATGCGGTGCCGAACACGATCGTCACCTCGTACAACCGCAACTTCCCGCGGCGCAACGACGGGTCGCCGACGACGATGAACTTTATCGGCAGCCCGGAGATTGTCACCGCCTTTGCGTTGGCGAAGCGGCTATCGTTCAACCCCATGACCGATACGCTGACGGACGCCGAAGGCAAGCCGTTCCGGCTCGACCCGCCGAAGCCCGCGCCCGAGGTGCCGGCGCACGGTTTCGACCCCGGGCTTGCTACCTACATCGCGCCGCCGGAGGACGGGAGCGCGATCAAGCTGGAGGTCGATCCGAACAGCGAGCGGCTGCAGCTGATGGAGCCGTGGGCAGCATGGGACCACAAGGATTTTGTGGACCTGCCGGTGTTGATCAAGACCAAGGGCAAGACCACGACGGACCACATTTCCCCCGCTGGTCCCTGGCTGCGCTATCGCGGACATTTGGACAAGTTCAGCGACAACATGTTCATGGGCGCGACCAACGCCTTCACCGATGAGCCGGGCACCGGTGTAAACGTGCTGACCGGCGAGAAGGGGCAGGCGATCGGCAAGCTCGCCCGCTATTACAAGGCCCACGGTGTCCGATGGGTCGCGGTCGGCGACGACAATTACGGCGAGGGTAGCAGCCGCGAGCACGCCGCCTTGTCGCCGCGGCTGCTGTGCGGTGCCGCGGTGATCGCCCGCAGTTTTGCACGCATTCACGAATCAAATCTGAAAAAACAGGGCCTCTTGGCGCTGACCTTCCAGGACCGGGCGGATTACGACCGCATCCGCGTCGATGACCGCCTGAGCCTCGTCGGGTTAGAGGAAATGGCGCCGCGGCAGCCGGTCGAATGCCGCATCAAGCACGCCGACGGCACAACCGAGACCTTATGGCTCAACCACACCTTCAGCGCCTCGCAGCTCGAATGGTTCCGCAAAGGCTCGGCGCTCAACCTCTTCCATCATTGAAAGATCGGCCGAAAGGCTCGGGCGCGGTGGCGGAGATTCGTGATCGGCGGTGATGGCATCCCCGTATGGACCTGAAGGCCGTCCCGTTCAGATCACCCCTTTCCACATACGAGGAACAGGCGGAAAACCTCCTCGCCGGGCATCGTGCCGCCGATCCTGCGGCCATCGATCTCTTCCACCGCAAGCACCCCCGCTTTCTCGACGAGAAGGTCAAGTGGCGCGCGAAGTTCATCCCCGATTCCGAAATCCGTGACGCCGCCCTCTCGCTCGATGATGCCGGCCTCGCAATCGCCCGCTACTACGACTTCTTAGACTGGTCGTCACTCGCCGCCCATGTCGAAGCCGTCTTGGAGGAAGGCCTGGTCTTCGAATTCGAATCTGCCGTCGAAGCCGTGATCAATGGCGACCTTGCCGCGCTCGAAGACGCGCTTCGCGGCGATCCGGCTCTCGTCCGCGCCCGCTCCAGCCGCGTCTGCTGTTTCGACCCGCCGGTTCACCGCGTCAGCTGCTCCATTACGTCGCCGCCAACGGGGTCGAAGCATACCGCCAGAAGACGCCGCCCAACGCCGTCGAGATCGCCCGCGCACTGCTCCAGGCAGGCGCCGAGCCCGACGCCCTCACCGACATGTACGGCGCCGAGTGCACGACCATGAGCATGCTGGTATCGAGCAGCCACCCGGCCGACGCGGGACTACAGGTGCCTCTCGTCGAGCTGCTGCTGGATTTCGGCGCCGCCATCGCTGGCGTAGGGCGGATGCAATCCGCTTTCTTTGTGCGTCGCCCGCCGGTTGATCGCGAACCTCCAATCGGGCTCGCGCCGCTAAAATAACCGTCAAGCGTCTACCATTGCTAACGCAGCGAATCATCCGCCCGGTGTGTGCTAATACCGGTGTGTGCTAATAAACGGAGGCGTTTCGGCGATACTGAGACGGCGGATTGCATCCGCCCTACGTTTGCCGCTCAGGGAAATTGGCCGCGCGGTTTGCAAGCTTGGGGAGAAGCCGCTGTGAGACGACGCGATCTGCTTAAAGCCGCCGCGGCGGCAACCTTTACGATGACTGCGGCGGCGCGGCTCGGGCGAGCGGATCGCGCGAAAACCCTGGTCTTCGTACCGACCTCGGATCTAACGATACTGGACCCGGTCGTCACCGGTGCGCGGCCGACGCGAAACTGCGCCTATCTCGTGTTCGATACGCTTTACGGCATCGACACCGAGTGGAAGGCGCGGCCGCAGATGGTCGAGGGCCACACCGTCGAGGAGGACGGATTGACCTGGACCCTGAAACTGCGCGACGGTCTGCGCTTCCACGACAAGGAGCCGGTGCTGGCCCGCGACGTCGTCGCCAGCATCCGCCGCTTCGCGCCGCGCGTCATCTTCGCGACGGCGCTGATGGACGCGACCGACGAGCTGTCGGCGCCCGACGACCGCACCGTGCGCTTTCGCTTGAAGCGGCCATTCCCGCACCTGCCGGAGGCTCTGGCCGGACCCGGCGGCAACATGCCGGCGATCATGCCGGAACGTCTGGCGGCGGAGTCGCCGTTCAAGCCTGTCGCCGAGGTCGTCGGCAGCGGTCCCTATCGCTTCCTGAAGGACGAGCATGTCAGCGGCGCCCGCGCAGTCTTCGAGCGATTTGCCGAGTATCAGCCGCGGGTGAGCGGCCCGGTCGGGTTCACCGCCGGCCCGAAGGTGGCGCATTTCGATCGCATTGAGTGGCTGACCTTGGATCCGTTTTCGGCCTCGGCAGCCTTGCGCCGCGGCGAGATCGACTGGTGGGAGAACCCGTCGCGCGATCTCGTCGACCAGGTCAGCGGCGACCCCAACATCACCGTCGTCTCGCATTTCGCGACCGCGAACGGCATCATGACCTTCAACCATCGCTATCCGCCGTTCGACAACCCGGCGATATGCCGAGCGCTGCTTGGCGCGGTCGATCAGGCCGAAGCGATGTCGGCGATCGCCGGCAGTGACCGGAACAATTGGCGGGACGATATCGGTCTGTTCGGCACCGGCTCGCCATTCGCCACCGATGTCGGCATCGAGGTGCTGCGCATCCCGCGCGACTATGACGCCGTCAAGTGGGCCCTGGCGGAGGCCGGCTACAAGGGTGAGAAAATCGTTGTAATGGCGCCGACCGATGTCCGCGAACTCGGCGACCTGACACGAACCGGCGCCGAGCAACTGCGGCGCGCCGGGATGAACGTCGATCTGCTGGAGATTGACTTCGCCAACGTCGTCCGGCGGCGCAACAATCAAGGTCCGCCGGACAAAGGCGGCTACAACATGTTTTGCACGTTGATCGACCGTTCCCTGCCGAACGTTCATCCTTATGGCAACCTAGCCATTCGCGCCGACGCCAAGGAGCCTATAAACGGCTGGGCCAACAGTCCGCGCATCGAGGAATTACGCGCCGCCTGGCTCGACACGGCCGATTTGGAGCAGCAAAAGCGGATCTGCGTCGATTTGCAGAAGCAGCTCTGGGAAGACGTGCCGTTCATCCCGCTTGGCGAATACTGGCAGGCGACGGCGTACCGGAAGGACTTGACCGACGTCTTGCCGGGATGTTTCGCGCTGTTCTATGGCGCGCGCCGCACCTGAATGAGCGTCGACCTGCGCCCACGGCATACGTGCGATTTCAAATATCGGGGCTTGTCCGATGCGCCCAACGGCCGCTTTGGTTCAGGCTTCGGCGCGCCGGAATTCTTGGAAGGCGTGCGGCACGCGGCGGATGTCTTGGATCAGATCGCGCGGCAGAGGGTCCGGCTGCGCGACATTGGCCCGCGCGTTCAGCGCATCGGTCAGTCCGCCAAACCGCTCGGTGATGGCCTTGACGATCTGGTCGTAGCGGCCGACCGCAGCGAACAGACGCGCGACATCGTCGGGCACCTCCTTGGCCATCTCGCTCCACTTTCCCTGCCGGGTCATCGCATTGAGCTTATGGCCGAGATCCTCGATCCCGTGTACTGCAAATACCGGCCAATAGGCCTGGGTCGAGCCGTAGAAGGCGACGCGCTCGCGCACCCACTCGAACATCCGCGCGACCGTCGCGTCGTCGGGGCCGGTGGCGAGAAAGCCGCCGCCCGAGATCTCGTAATTCTCGCGCTTGCGTCCGCTCTTTGCTAGCCCCTCTGCGAGGCGCGGCATCACCGCCTCTTTGATGTATTTACGGGTGCAGAAGCCGTGCAATTTGACGCCGTCGCATTCCTCGGCCGCCACTTTGAGCATTGCCGGGCCGACTGCGGCGATCATCACCGGGGGCGGCGGCGCATCGATCGGCTCGGGCGCAAAATTCGGGGTCATCAATGTAAAACGGTAGTGCTGACCCTCGTATCCGGGTCTTTCGCCGGTTTTCCAGCAATGCCAGATCGCGCGCAGGACCTGCACGTATTCGCGCATGCGCGGCGCCGGCGGCGTCCATGGCACCGAGAAGCGCCGCTCGTTGTGGGCCCGGACCTGCGAGCCCAGTCCGACGACAAAACGGCCGCCGGTCGCACCCGCCAGGTCCCAACCGGTTTGGGCGACGGCCATCGGCGTGCGCGCGAAGGAAATCGCGACGCTGGTGTGGAGCTCGATGCGCTCGGTCGCGGTGCCGGCGACCGCGAGCGCCAGAAACGGGTCGTGCTTGTTCTCCATCGAGGCGACGCCGTCATAGCCTTCGGCCTCGATTGCGCGAGCCGCCGGAGCGACCTTGCGCAGATCCTCCTGCGGCAGTGTCGTGAATACTCTCATGCGCCGCCCTCCCGACCATTGGGTCAGGATCGGGCCACAACTCGACGGTTGGAGGCAAGCTTCAGGCCGCCATATCGATCCCGAATGTCCCGGAGAACCCGAGTTTCCCCTCCGATGTGACGAGCAGCGCACGGGTGTCGCGCATCCGGGCGACCCAGTGGAGATCGAAGCAGCGCGCCGCAAGAGCCTCCCCGAGGGCGCCTGCGAGATGCGTCCGGCGCTCGCTCCAATCCAGGCATGGCCGGCAGAAGGGACGGCGAGCCGGGCTCTTTTCGCGCAGGTTGACGCCGAATTCCAACAAGAACGCTTCGCCTTCAGGTGAGACCATGCCGCCGTCTTCGGACATCGCAACATGGTCCCGCGCGACGAGCGCGTCGGCCAGCGCCACGCCGAGGCGCCCCGCCAGATGGTCGTAACAGGTGCGTGCATTGCGCAACGCGTCGCCGCCGCGCCACCGCGGCTGATAGCGGGGCGGACCGTCTGCCGCGACCGCCATGATGCTTTCGAGCATCCGGCCGACCATCGGCGAGGCGAGCCGGTAATAGGCGTGCCGGCCCTGCTTTGCCAGAGTCGAGAAGCCGGCCTTCGGTCAGTTTGGCGAGATGACCGCTCGCGGTCTGCGGCGCGACGCCGCCGGCAAAGGCGAGCTCGGTGGCGGTCAGGGCGCGGCCGTCGAGCAACGCCGTCAACATGTTGGCGCGAGCGGGATTGCCGACGAGCGCGGCGACTTCGGCGAGCGATGGCTGAATTGTTCCCATGCCGGCAAATTAAGGCCTGCGCCGCCGTGATGTCATCGCGCGATAATACGGAATTGGCCGTATCGATAGCGTTGGACCGCCTGCCAAGTGAACGATACATCGTCACCAGGAGCAGAGATCATGTTCGCAGTGATTTTCGAAGTGAACCCCAAGCCGGAACAGTGGGAGGCCTATCTCGGCTACGCCAAACTGTTGCGGCCCGAACTGGAACAGATCGACGGGTTTATCGACAATGAACGCTTTTCCAGCCTGCGCCGGGAGGGTTGGCTGCTGTCGCTTTCGATATGGCAGGACGAGAAGGCGGTGATCCGCTGGCGCACCCGCGCCCGTCATCACGAAGTTCAGCAAAAGGGCCGGACCGAGGTCTTCGGCGATTATCATCTCCGGGTCGGAGAGATCATCGCGGATAACCGGCTGCCTGCCGGCCAGGTTCTTCGCGAGCAGCGGTTTGACGAGACGGCGGCCGCGGCCAAGCTGATCGCATTGTCGGAAGGCGCTCCGGAAGGCCTGCCGGCCGGGCCCGATGCCGGAGCCGTCGCCTCCCGGCTCGGACTACTCGACACAGCCAATCCTGGCCTTGCCGACTGGGACGTCTTCGAAAGCATCGTTCAACCCGGGAAATTCATTCTCCTTACATCATGGCGTGATGTGGCGGCCGCAGAAGGCTCCCCGCAAGGCGGCCCGGATATTCGCCACCGCCGCGTTCGGGTGATCCGTGATTACGGGATGTTCGACCGTGCGGAGGCACCGCAATATTACCCGCCGGTGTCGAGGGTCGTGTAGGAGCCGTTTTGCTGCTAACCTCGCCACTCCAGCAGCTGCAATCCGGTAGAGGAGCGCACGATGCCGAGGAATGTCGCGATCGGGCTCGGCCTGATGGAGTTTCCGTTCTCCGGCGTCGGCGGGTTCTGGCGCTGGGTCGATTTGTGCGAGGCGGGCGGGATCGACTCGCTGTGGCAGACCGACCGGGTCGTCAGCCGCGAGCCGATCCTCGAATGCATGTCGGTGATGGCGGCGCTCGCCGGGCGGACCCGCCGCCTCAAATTCGGCGTCAATGTGCTCTCGCTGGCGTTTCGCGACCCGGTCCTCGTCGCCAAGCAATGCGCGACGATCGACGTGTTGTCCGAGGGACGCCTATTGCCGGCCTTCGGCATCGGCAGCCCGCTCGCGCCGGAATGGCGCACCCTCAACCTCGACACCAAGACGCGCGGGCGCAAGACCGACGAAGGGTTGGAGATCATCGGCCGGCTGTGGCGCGAGGAAACGGTCGATTTCCAGGGTGTCCATTACCACCTTTCCGGCGCCTCGATCTCGCCGAAGCCGGTGCAGCCGGATCTGCCGATATGGATCGGCGGGTCGTCGGAGGCAGCGATCCGCCGCACCGCGCGTTTCGGGACCGGCTGGCAGGCGGGCGCCGAGACGCCGGACCAGGTTGCCGGCGTCATCGCCGGCATCCGCGCCGCCGCAGCCGCCGAGGGCCGTGCGATCGACGACGACCATTACGGCGCCGGCATCCCGTTCCGCTTCGGCCGGGCGGACGATCCCGGTCTCGACCGGCTGTTCGAAGCCTACAGGAAGCGCACCGGCCGCGATCCGCTGCGCTATTTCGCGATCGGCGACGCCGAGGCGGTCGTCGAGCGCATCGCCGCCTATGTCGCGGCCGGAATCTCCAAATTTATCCTGCGCCCGGCCGCCCGCGGCGACGCCGAGATGCTGTCCCAGACCCGCCGCCTGATCGAGGAGGTCTTGCCGCTCGTAGCCGCACGCTGGCCGAAGCCCGCAAAGCGCCGCGCCGCCGCGGAGTAAGGATAGCGCTTTAGTGTTCAGTTTCCTGTCACACCGGCGAAGGAGGGTGTAACCCAATCCCGCTTTTCTGCCGCACGTGTTCGTTCGCGGGACGCTCAACCTGGAGATGCATACGATCTGAGATATTGCTCGTCGGACTGGGCGGTGACGCCATGGATTTCATCGCGAAGGGTGGTCCTCCTGAGGCGTCCGGCTGCGGTCATGCGGTCGCCGGTGTCGCCATTGCTGCTGCCGCGGCAATACGGCGGCGCAGCGTCTCGGCCCAGGACAGATTGAGTGCCAGTGCCTGCAACAGACAGACCGCGCGGACTTTGTCGCGCCCGTGCACGAGAAACCGAGTCATTCCGCGATTTTTGATAATGCCGTGCGCCCGTTCGGTCAGCTTGCGCCGGCGGTAGACTTCTTGGCCTTCCTCGCTTGCCATTCGCTCTCGCCACGCCGTGACCGCCGGCGGCTCGTGGCGATGTTTCCAGCGCCGCTTGCGCAGCGTCTCGGCGGTGACATCCGAGCGCTCCGGCGCTGGCGGGCTATAGACCGTCAGATCGGGATAGCGCTCCGCCAGTGTGATGATGTCCTCCTGGGTCATCGCCGTGGTATCGGCCAGCAGGCGTTGCGGCACCCGACCGCAGCGCTCGGCAATTTTCGCCACCAATCCCGGTGCCAATCCGCTGTCCTTGCGTCGATCCGTCGGATCGATCGTCATGACAAAGCCGTTGGCGGTCGCCACTTGCACGTTCCAGGCCGGCGCTATCGCACCGTCGGCCAGCCGCATCGAGCGGGCCTCAGGGTCGCTGACCGAGACTTTGGGTTCGCCTTTCTCGGCTTCCTCTTTGGCGTGCGTCTTGGCCCGCGCCGCCTTCTCCTGCTCCAACTCCGCCAGTTTCTGCCGTGCCCGCTCGACCCGCTGGGCCCGCTCCTGCGCCGCCTGCAAGGCTCGCCTCTTGCGCCGCCGCTCCGGCTCCGCGGCATCGGTATCGAGTTCGCGCTTCAGCGCCGCCACCCGTTCGGCCACCGCTTGCTCGATACTCTCCAGCCGTTTGCGCTTGCACATCGAACCCCGGCCCGCCCAGGCGCGCGCCTTGGTCCCGTCGATTGCCATCTCCTCCAGGGTGACCAGCTTCTCGGCGATCAGTCCGGTCACGCTCTGGGTCAGCAGGCGATCCAACAACGCCGCATTCTCGCGTCGAAACCCCGCCAGCAGATCGTGATTGATCGGGGCGCCACCGCACAGCCAGCGATAGGCCGCGTGCTGCTGGCACAGGCGGTCGATCGCCCGCGCCGAACCGATCCCCTCCAATGTCGCATAAAGCCACACCGCCAATACCACGCGCGGATCGGTTGCCGGTCGTCCGGCAACCGCGTCACGTGCCTTGATCCGGTCGTAAAATTCGCTCAGATCCAGACCTTCGACAAACGCCCAAACCAGCCGCGCCCGGTGGTCGTCCGGCAATTGGCTGTCCAAGTCGACCATCTCCCAGCGCAGCTGAGCGCGGTCCGGACCGATCACCCGCACACCCTCGCCCATCCCACCCCCCATACCCCACTAATAGGCTTATACCACAGAAGTGAGACAAACCCTAGCGATGACCCCAAATCTTCGGGATTGGATTACACCCTCGGAAGGCCGGTGCCCATTGCACACATGGGTCCCGGCCTTCGCCGGGAAGGCGAGAACCGGCGCATCCCGGTGAATCAACCGTATGAATCTGAGCACTAGCCTCCCTTATTTCACGACGCCGCGGTCGCGCAGCACGGCGATCTCTGCAGCCGAATAGCCGTGCCCGGCGAGGATCTCGTCGCTGTGCTGGCCGAAGGTCGGGGACGGGGAGGGCAGGGGCCCCGGCGTGTCGGCGAATTTGATCGGCTTCGTCATTGTGCGATAGCGGCCGACCACCGGATGGTCGAGTGTGGCGACCAGATCTTCGGCAAGCACCTGGGAATGATCGAACATGTCCTCGATCGGCCGCACCGCACCGCAGGGCACGCGCTCGCCGAAGATTTCCTCCCATTCCAGGGCGCTGCGCTCGGCGAGCGCGGCGCGCAGCTCCGGCACAAGCTCCGCGGCATGCGCGGCGCGGCTGCGCATCGTCGCGCAACGCGGGTCGCGGGCCAGTTCCGGCTGCCCGACCAGCTCGCACAGCGCGGCAAAGAAATGGTTCGAATGAACCGAGATGTATAGAAACCCGCTCTTCGTCGGATGGATCCCGGTCAGCCCGCCGGCACCGGGAATCGCGCGCGACCTCGCGGCCCTCGCTCTCGGCCCAGACGAAACGCCCGGCCTGGATCGTCAGTGCGCTGCGCAGGAGTGACAGGCTCAGATATTGCCCGACGCCGCTGCGCTCACGCTTGAACAGCGCGGCAGCGACGCCGTAGGCGAGGAGCGCCGAGGTGAAATAATCGAGGACCGACCCCACCACCACCTGCGGCTTGTCGGCCCCGCCGCCCTGAAAGACCGCCATTCCGCTCAGGCACTGCAATACCTGGTCGAAGCCGCCCTTCTCGCTCAACGGTCCGCCGTCGCCGTAGCCGGTCAGCCCGCAATAGACGAGCCGCGGGTTGATCGCCTTGAGCCGCGGGTAGTCGATCCCGAGCCGCGCCGGCACCGACGGCCGGAAATTCTCGACCAGGACGTCGGCGGTCTCGACCATCCTATGCAGGACCGCCAGCCCTTCCGGCTGCTTCAGATCAAGCGCGAGCGCGCGCTTGCCGCGATTGGTCCCGAGGAAGAAGCGGCTCTCGCCGGCAAGGCTCGACGGAAACTGGCGCAGCATGTCGCCCTGCGGTGATTCGATCTTGATCACCGTGGCGCCGAGATCTGCAAGCAAGGTGCAGCCATAGGGGCCGGCGAGATAGCTGCACAGATCGAGGACGGTGACGCCGTCGAGCGGACCGGCTGCAGCTTTTGTCATCACTGCCGCTCCCGCGCGCGGATCGCTTCGCCCTTTTCCAAAACCCGCTGCGCGCGGTAGAGGATCGGGTAATCGATGAACTTGCCGTCGAGCTGAATCGCCGCGTTGCCCTCGGCCTCGGCCCGGGCGAAGGCGGCGACGACCCGCTCCGCGAAGGCGACCTCCGCCTCGCTCGGGGTGAAGACGCGGTTGACGACCGCGATTTGGTTTGGGTGGATGCACATCTTGCCTTGGAAGCCGAACCCGAGAGCCGTGCGGGCCGACGCTTCGAGCCCCTCCGCATCCGCCAGATCGACCCACACCGTGTCGAACGGCGCCTCGATGCCGGCGGCGCGGGACGCGGTGACGATCTTGGCGCGGGCATAGGCCAGCTCCGCCTCGTCGCGGCTCCACGCCATGTTCACATCGAGCGTGAAGTCGCCGGCGCCGAAAACAATGCGCTTGACCCGGGTGCCGGCCGCGAGGATCGCGTCGATTTGGTTGAGGCCGCGCGCCGTCTCGATGATCGGGACCAGGTCGATGCTGCGCGGCACAAGCCCTTGCTCGCGCTCGAGCTGGGCGAGAAGCCAGTCGGCCGTCGCGAGCCCTGCGGCGCTTTCGACCTTCGGCAGAATGATGCCGTCGAGCCCCGGCCGGACGATCGCCGCCAAGTCGCCGTAACAGAACTCGGTGTCGAGCGCATTGACGCGGACATACAACAGCGCACGCCGCGGTCGCGCCAGGGCCCCGATCACCGCATCGCGCGTCGCCCTTTTCTCGGCGGTCGCGACCGCATCTTCAAGATCGAGGATCACCGCGTCGGCGTCGAGGGAGAGCGCCTTCTCGACCCGCCGCGCATGGTTCCCCGGCGCAAACAAAAAACTCCGTAACGGCTGCATGGCTGTTTTCCAGGGCAATGCCTTCATCGGTCCCATCATAGCGGCGTTTAATCGAAGCATGGAGCATCGCCGAGCTTCCAAAACAACGTTGTCACCTGTTCCACCTGTTTTATCAGGTGCAGATCAGGCTCGGTTCTCCCCGCAGCTCTCCTGGCTGTTTCTGCAGCCAAATAACAGCCATTGCTCCACCTCGTCCGCTCACCCAGCGCCCAGGATCGGTGTTTTCCCGAAGTTCATTAGACGCGAACATTGTGGCAATTTTAGTGTTGATTATAAAGCAACGAGGAGGGTATCGGAACGTAGAGTGGAGCTCGCTTAGAACCTGACCCAAAAGCCTACGTCGACCCGAAACGGCTGATCAGCCTCACTCCAGGAATGGCTCTTCCTGATCCCAAACCGGTCCTTCGCTCGACAAAGATAAACTACCGGGGTGGGTGGAAGCGGACACCGGAGGGGCGGCAGGGCGCTTCCGCGCGGGCCCTGGAGTGAACTAACGGCTGCATGACAGCATGCAACTGTGGGTCAACCTGTTAACCAACGGGTCACATCCGTGGGCATCCGCCGACCTAAGTTCACTAAAAAATGTTGATAGCACCGATATTGATAGTACCGATCCCGGTTCCAATTAGATCAGCCGTTAACCGAGGGTGGACTGAACGCAAGTGCTTCAAGAACAATTCGGCACGCTTACTGTTCGCTTCCTGATGCTCGTGGAGAACATTCTGCGCGTGCCGAATAATTGGATCGTCCTTGCTCAACGCTGGAGGTTGGTGAGGCGCGTGACGGTTCACGTATGATCGCATCGATCGAATTGCGTCCTCCTGCGGTAAAATTTTGAAGTCAAGGACATTATTCTTCCTGAAGGCTTGAAACCAGCTTTCCTGGTGCGGGTCGAAGAAACTGACATATCCACCCTCCAGGATGTCCATCGGTTGCTTGATATTACCGCGAAAGCTGTAACTGGCGTTGGGCCGGGCTACGGAATCATAGAAATCAGGTGTAATAAAGTCAGAGACCGGGATCCCATTTTTCGTATAGGAAAATTGCGGTGCTTCACATGGATCGCAGATTTCCAGAAGGTATTGAACATCTCCAGGGAACTTGCTCGAATCCAAAGTCGAGGCGACCTGCTTTCTATTACCTGATGGATCAGCAAGCATCTCAAGTATCTCGTGGCTTGCAGTGAGCGTCCAAGATGCTGTCGCCTCAACCAGCGCGTACGGACGATTATTTTGGTCCAGGTGATAACCCAGGGCATCATCGCCGAGTGGTTTGTCGACAATAATAACCGGCCATGCGTAGTGAGGGATTTGATTGATTGACTGAACTGCCACAAACGTAGCGGTTCTATTCCAAATCGGCTGGAAATCCTCGATCACCTGCTTTTGAAGCGCGCCAGCAACGACCGTAACTGCGGCAACTCTATCCGCTTCGTGGCCGCAACCAGGGCCACGGTTGGTGACTGAGTTGATGACATCTCTATCCTCCCCAAAAGTTAACACGGCATTAGCCGCCAATACCCAGATAGCGTCAGCTTCGGGCCGCCGTGGAAGTTACACTTTTCCGCTACGGAGTATGTGAACTAATTCACACTCAACCCGCTTTTTAGGCCGGGCGTAGGCAAAAAGGGCCGCGTTCCGAACCCCGCCTGCGGGAATGTCATCAAGGTGTCTTCGAATCAAAGATCACGCCCATGACCCCAAAGCGCCGTTTGATGCCGAACGAGCAGCGCTCGCATCTTGGTGATGTTTGCCATTGGTGAGCTGCTGAGAATCGGTTTAGCCCATGCAAAACCTGCGATTTGGTACCAAGTATGGTATAGTGGCGGCGGATTGAGAACCTAGGCGCAGTGGTGGCATAAACCAGATACGGCCAAGACGATCTGCGATACCGGAGAAAAACCAATGGCAGGGATAGAAGAGAAGGCCATTGTTGCCGTTGCGACAAGGACTCCTGCACCGATTTTTGTCGCATTAGGAATTATCGCGATTTAGATCTTAGTCTTTACAGTCGCAATCAATGCGATGGGATGTACCCAGGAATATAAATCGTGGTTGAGCTTATTTCATCTTGCAGATAATTGTTCATTTGGTAACGAGGGCACCATAGTAGGCCTAACTACGATCGTATCTTTAGCTGTAGCGCTATTAGTAATTTGGCTATCGTTTGCTATGTTTGAAGCAGGAAAAGACGATGCACTTGTTGGCATTCGCAAGAAATTGGTAGGAAAATGGGATATTGAAGCTATGGGTGCGGATGGAAAACCATGGAATGGAACAGGAACATTCGAAATAGAAAAAGAGTATCGGAAATTACGTCTTATAATGGAAATTCCATCCCGGCCACCTTATGCATCAACGACATTGAACATATATGATATTTCGATCAATCCTCGTAGAGACCCTATGACGATAAACTATTTTGTTGATGACAAATTTCAAATAGAGGATGGACACGAAGAAGCACGCCTGTTTGTGACCAAATTAGCTTGGGTGGTTACAGAGGATAAGGAGCTACTCCAAGGCATATGGTACGATTTGATGCCTCCCTCCGATCAAAGCCTCCGAGCGGGCCACCTCAAATTTTCGAGAGCGCGCAAATCCTCGTCGGGTTTTTCCAACACGATGCGTTCTATTTCATCGAGACTGAGTCTCTCCGCGCCGGCGGAGGCACGGGATCGACAGCGCCAGCAAGGCCACAGGTGGCTTCTACTGCTTTGCCATTGGAGGCGATTTTCCGGGAGAGGTCCATAGGTCTGCTCCACATATGCGTGAACGAGCATTCGGATACGATTTGGGTAGAACGTCTCTGATATATCGCTCTCGTGCCGAGGTCCGGTTTGGGTCGATTTGACCCATTAACTCGCGGCCGTCCCAACGGCCAGACATGGCGGCTTCCCGGTCACTCGCGATCACGTAACGAGCGACCTTGTCCCTCCGTTTGCAGACGCCCCATGGCACGCTGCAACCGGCAGTTTCACTTCACGGGCTAGGCCTTGGCCGGCCGCCTTTTTACCGCAAGCTGGGTGGAGGCGATGGTTACGAAGGTGACCGGGGTCTCGGCGAGGTTTTCGAAGTCCTTGGCCAGGCGCCGGTTTCTGCCGAACCATGAGAAGGTGCGCTCAACCACCCATCGCCGGGTAGGACGACGAAACCGCTCATGTCGTCCGACCGTTTGACAATCCCCATGCGCAAGACCGGCATCTTGGTCACGGCGGCTTCAACCTGCCAGGCGTTGTAGCCGCTTTGGGCCCAGATCAATTCGAGCCGGAGGAAGCGCCGGCGAGGCGGTCGCGTTTGACCGGGTTCGGCAATTGCCACAAACTTGCGCGGCCGGGAATGAGGTCTTAACCATGAGCGACATTGGCCCCCTTTATGTCGGCCGCTCGCTGTTGCGGCGCGAAGACCGCCGGCTGCTGAGGGGCCAGGGGCAATTCATCGCCGACCTCGTCCTGCCGCGGATGCTGCACGCCGTTTTGGTGCGCAGCCCGGTAGCGCATGCGCGCATTCGCTCGGTCGACCTGTCGCGCGCCGCCGCGGCGCCCGGCGTGGTGCTCGCTCTCAACGGCGCCGATTTGTTGCAATTGCTGCCGCCGGTGCCGGAGGGGCAAATCTCGATGCCGAGCAAATGGACCTCGGTCATTCAACATAAATTCCTCAATCCGCAGCAGCCGCTATTGGCGCACGACAAGGTCAGGCATGTCGGCGAGGCGGTTGCGGTCATTGTCGCGGAGTGCCGCGACCAGGCCGAAGACGCGGCCGAACGGGTGACCTGGGATCTCGAAGAATTGCCTGCGGTCGTCGACCCTGAGGCGGCATTGCGCGCGGACAGCCCGATTGTCCACGACCGCTTTCAGACCAATTTGATCGGCGCCTTCTCGGTCGGCAGGGGCGATGCCGACGCCGCTCTGGCCGGCGCGCCGCACCGGTTGCGACGCCGGTTTTATCACCACCGCTACGCCGCCGTGCCGATGGAGTGCCGCGGCGTCGTCAGCGCCTATGATCCGCGCACCGACTCGGCGACCATCTGGTCCTCGACCCAGGTGGTTCATTGGGTGCGGCGCGAAGCCGCCGCGCTATTGGGTCTGCCCGAGGCGCGGGTGCGCTGCTTGGCGCTCGACGTCGGCGGCGGCTTTGGCGGCAAAGGGCATGTGTACCCCGAAGACCTGCTGGTCACTTTCCTCGCGCGCAAGCTCGGCCGGCCGGTGCGCTGGATCGAGGGGCGCAGCGAGCACCTGATGAGCGCGACGCATTCGCGCGATCAGCTGCATGATGTAGAGGTCGGGTTTGACGATGACGGGCATATCCTCGCATTGCGCGACGATTACATTGTCGATTGCGGCGCGTGGAACCCGATCGGGTCGGGTGTCGCCTACAACACTGCCGTCCACCTGACCGGCCCCTACAAGATCGAGAATTTGGCGGCGTCGGGAAGGATCGTCGTCACCAACAAAGTCCCGAACGCCCCATACCGCGGCGCCGGGCGCCCGGAAGCCGCGTTCGCGATGGAGCGGACCATCGATTTGGTGGCGCGAACCCTGGGCCTGGAGCCGGCGGAGGTGCGCCGGCGCAACATGATCCGCGCCGATGAGATGCCATACCGGGTCGGCATCCCTTATCGGGACGGCGAGCCGATCGTCTACGACAGCGGGGATTATCCCGCCGCCTTGCAAAAGGCGCTGGATGCGGTCGGCGGGGTCGAGGCGTTCCGCCGGCGTCAGAGTGAGGCCCGGAAAACGGGCCGGAACCTCGGGCTCGGCATCGGCTGCTATATCGAGGGGACCGGCGTCGGGCCGTTCGAAAGCGCCTTCGTCCGCATCGACCCGTCAGGGAAAATCTACGTCTCTTCGGGCGCCTGCCCGCAGGGCCAGGGGATGGAGACAATTTTCGCCCAGGTGGCGGCCGATCTTTGGAAAGTCGCTCCGGAAGACGTCGTGATAGCCTTCGCCGACACGGCTGCGATCGCGATCGGGTTCGGCACAATGGCGAGCCGCAGCACGGTCACCCTGTCTGCGGCGATGCATCATGCGAGCGGGCGGCTCCGGGAAAAGGTCTTCGCGATCGCGGGCAATCTGCTGGAATGTGCTCCGGCCGATCTTGAATTGCGCAATGGCGGGGTGGGCGTTGTAGGGGTGCCCGGCACTACGGTGAGCCTAGCCAGGATTGCCCAGGCCGCGCGTCCGGGCTGGGACAATGAACGCCCGCCAGGGATCGATGCCGGCCTCGAGGAAATTTATTACTGGCAGCCGCAAACGGTCACTTGGAGCTATGCCGCGCATGTCGCGATCGTCGATGTCGACATCGAGACCGGGCGTGTGGGCATCGAGCACTACGCCGTCGCGCATGATTGCGGCGTCGTCGTCAACCCGATGCTGGTCGAGGGCCAGATTATGGGCGGCGCCGCTCAGGGACTCGGCGGCATCTTGCTCGAGGCGATCGCCTATGATGCGAACGGGCAGTTGCTCTCCGGCTCGCTGATGGATTACGCGCTGCCGACCGCCAGCGACATCCCGGCAATGCGGATCCTTCACCAGCACTCGCCGTCGCCGCTCAACCCGCTCGGCGTCAAGGGGGTAGGCGAGGGCGGCGCCGTCGCCCCGCCGGCAGCCGTCGCCAATGCCGTCTGCGACGCCTTGGCGCCATTCGGCGTCGAGGTGAATTCGACGCCGATCAAGCCGCAACAGCTGATAAGTGCAACGCGGCCGCGCTGACGATCGCAAGCGAATTCGATACCTCCTGATCGGAGGGGTCGTGCTCGTTACTGCAGTCGGCCTCGCCGGCTGGCATTTTTCGGGCGGGCGGGGCGCGGTATTGAAACCCGATGGCGGGCCGATCGTGACCGTCATGGATTTCGGGCGCAGCTTTCCGCTCGATCCGCTCCCCTCTGGCTGGCGGCATCGCAAATTCTGGACGCGTTCGCCGATGACGATGGCGTTCGCGGTCAAGGACGGGGTGCCGAGCATGCGGTTCGAAACCCATGACAGCGCGTCGATGCTGTTTCGCCAGGTCGACATCGATCTCGCCGCGTATCCGATACTGGCATGGCGCTGGTTTATCGAATTGCCGATCAAGAGCCCCCTCGACGAGCGCACGCGCGAGGGAGACGATCACCCGGCGCGGCTGTTTCTGCGATTTGTCACGGATCGCGGCGAGAAGCGCGCTATGGAGGTAATCTGGGGCAATCGGCTGAAACCGGGGGAATACAAATACATCGGCGGCTTCCCGCACTTTGTTGCCGATGCCGGCGACGACCGGGTCGGCCGCTGGCTCGACGAGCGGATCGACCTCGCCCGGGTCTATGCCGAGATCTGGAAGGATGCCGCGCCTGCACATCTGGTCGATGTCGCCGTGTTCTGCGACAGCGACGACACGCACACCGCCAGCATCAGCTACTTCGCCTATGTCCTGCTTGAACGGCGGTGAGGCTCGGACCGCCGTCGCCGACGGGCAATCTAGAGAGGTTCAGGAAGATGGTTACGAGAACGCCTCTGCGGATTACAGCCTGGTCTTCGGCCGGGCTGGCCCTCTTTACCGCCGGCTTGGCGCTCGGGCAGCATACCGCGCCCACCGATTATAAAGGGGTCACAGAATTGGTGCTCGCCACCATCGATCTCGCCAAAGAGATCGACAGCGTTGAAAACCGCGAGCTGCGCGTCAGTCGGGCGGTGATCGCGCCGGGCGGCCATATCGGGCTCCACAGCCACCGGGGCGACCCGACGATCGTATACGTCCTCGGCGGGACTCTCACTAATCACCACGACGACGGCACAGCAGAGGAATTTCGGTCCGGTCAGGTGTTCGCTGAATTCGGCCCGCGGTCGCATTGGGTGGAAAACGACGGGCCAGCGCCGGTCACCTTTATCGCCGCAAACATTCATCGCCGGGAATAGCGGCCTCCACGCAGCCCCCTCGACCCGAAAAATCGCCTGCCTGACCAACATGGAGCCCGCTATGACCAGCCCGGATCGCCCGAATATCATCTTCATTGTCGTTGACGACTGCGGGTACGCCGATCTCGGCTGCACCGGACAGACCGGCTACCGGACGCCGGCGCTCGACCGGCTCGCGGGCGAAGGGGTGCGGTTCACGCAGGCGTATGCCAACGCGCCGCTCTGCACCAATACGCGGGTCGCGATGATCACCGGGCGCTACCAGTACCGCCTCAAGCTCGGCCTCGTCGAGCCGCTGCGCCCGGCCAATCGCGACGAGCCCGAGATGGGGATCCCGCCCGGCTTTCCGACATTGCCTTCGCTGTTGCACACGGCCGGCTATCGCACCGCGTTGATCGGGAAATGGCACCTCGGATTTCTGCCGAAATACGGGCCGCTGAAGAGCGGTTATGACGAGTTCTTCGGGATCATGGGCGGGTTCACCGGTTACTACACGCATAAGGGCGAAGGCGGCGAGCCCGACCTTTACGAAGGCGAATTGCCGGTCGAGCGGGCAGGCTATGTCACCGATCTGCTGAGCGAGCGGGCGCTCGCTTACGTGGAAGCCGCTGCTCGGACGCCCAAGCCCTATTTTCTCAGCTTGCACTACAACGCGCCGCATTGGCCGTGGTCGGCCCCCTCCATCGAGGCGGCGGCGCGCGAGCGGGAGGTCGACCGGGCGGAAATCATGGAGGGCGGCAGCCCGCGCATCTATGGCGAGATGATGCAGATCCTCGATGCCGGGATTGGCCGCGTCATCGACGCGGTGCGGCAATCCGGCAAGGACACCTTGGTGATCTTCACCAGCGACAATGGCGGCGAGCGGTATTCGAATATCTGGCCCTTTGTCGGCCGCAAATGGGACCTGCTGGAGGGCGGTCTGCGGGTGCCGCAGATTGTCTGGTGGCCCGGGCATATCAAAGCCGGCCAGGTCACCGAGCAGGTGTGCATCACGATGGACCTGACCGCGACCTGTCTGGCCGCGGCCAATGTCGCCGACGATGCCGACCGTCCCCGCTGCTCAAAGTCTTCAAGCGGGGCCTACTCTACAACACCCTGACGGCCTGCTGGTGGATGGCCAGCGCCTTTGTCGTCGGCTACTCGATCGGCGGGTTGTTCCCGACATATCTGCAAAAAGATTTGCAGCTGAGCCCCGGGCTGGTCGCGTTGCCGGTCATGTTGCAGAGCATCGTGTTCTTTTTGTCAGGGTCGTTCTGGGGCTGGCTGGCGGACCGCGTCGGCCGGCGCATGGCGATCATCGTCCCCGCGCTGCTGACGATCCCGATCGTGCCGCTCTATCTGATGACCGGCGACTACACGATGATCGTCGTATTTTTTACGATACAGGGCGCATTCGGCGGTGGCGGCATGCACGTCCTCTACCCGGCTTATCTCGCCGAGAGGTTCCCGACCGAGGTGCGCGCAACTGCAAGCGGCTTCGTCTATCACCAGGGCGCGATCTTTGGTGGCCTGACGGCTCCGGTCATCACCTATTTTGCGATCAACTGGCATCTGGGGTTCGCCGTCCCGATGGCGGTCGGCACCATTCTCGGCTGCATCAGCGTCGCCTTGGCGGTATTCGCCGGCCCGGAAACGCGCGGCAAACAACTCGTCGCCGAGCTGTCAGTCGCCTGATCGCGGGGTGCGACTACGAGCCGCGGACGCCGGATCGTAAGTACTTCGCTATGAGGCAGGCTGCACGGTTGAAACGAAATGATTAGAAATTAATCACAAAAAACAAGAGACAATCGCGCAATGCTCTACTACAGTTCTTGCAAGGCTCGGTTTCACGAGCCGGCATGAACGGAGAGGTGGAGTATGGCGGCGGCGGAGACCGTAAGGGCGGTTCCGTGGTGGAAGGAGCCCACCAAGGACCAGTGGTACGCCTATATCGCCGCCTGGCTCGGCTGGACGTTGGACGCGTTCGATTTCACCGTGTTCCTGCTGATCATGGTGCCGATCGCCAAGGAGTTTAACGTCCCGCTGACCGACGTCGCGATCGTGTTCACGATCACGTTGTGGATGCGACTGGTCGGCGCGTGCGGCTCGGGATGGCTCGCCGATCGGTTTGGGCGCAAAAAGCCGCTGATGATCTCCATCGCGTGGTTTTCGGTGTGCAATTTCATCGCCGGATTTTCACCCAGCTTTTGGTTCCTGCTGTTCTTCCGGGCGCTCTTGGGCATCGGCATGGGTGCCGAGTGGCCGGCCGGCGCGGCGCTGGCGATGGAGCAGTGGCCCCAGCGCTCGCGCGGCTTTATGAGCGGTGTTTTGCAGGGCTCGTGGGGCCTCGGCTTCCTCTTGTCGAGCGCGTGCTATTGGCTGCTGTTCGACCGTTTCGGTTGGCGGGGAATGTTGTGGATCGGCATCGCTCCTGCGCTGGCGATCGTCTATATCCGCTTCTACGTCAAGGAGCCGCAGGTTTGGATCGAGAACCAGCGCCTGCAACGGGCGCAGCAGCGCGTAATGAAGTCGCCGCTGGTCGCCATCTTCCGTCGCGGGATTATCGGCAACGTGATGAATGCGTGCTGGTTCCAGTGCGCCGGCTTCGTGACCTACTATTCGATAAACGCACTGTTCGCGACCCATCTGCAGAAAGATTTGGGCCTCAGCACCGCGCTGATCGCGACGCCGATCATGCTGGCGAACGTGTTCGTTTTTCTCGCCAGCGCGAGCTGGGGGGTGGTTTCGGACCGCATTGGACGGCGCTGGGCGATGATCCTGCCGGCGATGGTGTCGCTGGTAATCACGCCGATCTATCTGCTCACCGACAACACGGCGATAATCGTCATCGGTTTCATCCTGCAGGGCCTGTTTGCCGGCGGCGGGATGTACGGACAAATTCCGGCCTACCTGAACGAGCGGTATCCGACCGAGGTTCGTGCAACCGCGAGCGCCTTTAGCTATCACGTCGGTGCGATCGCCGGCGGGCTGGTGCCGCCAATATTGACGTATTTTGCGCTCGACTGGCAAATTGGCTTCGCCATTCCGATGCTGATCGGAACCATGCTGGGGTTAGTAAACTTCATTGCCGCGTTGCTGCTCGGTCCGGAGACGAAGGGCCACGAAATGGTGCCCGACCTCGCGATCGCGTGAAGCGGACGGCGTCGCGGTCATGCGTCGCCGACGAGCCGCGTCGTTTTTAACCAAAGAATACGCGCGACATTTCTGCATAGCTATTCTAGATTGAATGTAAGGCTCGTCCGAGGGGCCATTCGGACTGGGAGGCGTGAACATGGCAGCAGTTGAGACTGTAAACAACATCCCATGGTGGAAGGAGCCGACCAAGGACCAGTGGTACGCCTGCTAGGCAGCGTGGCTGGGCTGGACCCTCGACGCCTTCGATTTCACCGTCTTCCTGCTGATCATCAAGCCGATCGCGGATGAATTCCACGTACCGACCACTGAAGTCGCCATCGTCTTTACACTGACGTTGTGGATGCGGTTGGTAGGGGCCGTCGGTTCGGGTTGGCTAGCCGACCGGATTGGACGCAAAACCCCATTGATGATCTCGATTTTCTGGTATTCGGTGTGCAACTTCATCGCCGGGTTTTCGCCGACTTTTGTGTTTCTGCTGATCTTCCGCACCTTGGTCGGCATCGGCATGGGCGCGGAATGGCCCGCCGGCGCAGCATTGGCGATGGAAACTTGGCCACAGCGCTCACGGGGCTTTATGAGCGGGGTTCTGCAAGGCTCGTGGAGTATCGGCTTCTTGCTGTCCAGCGTGATCTACGGCCTTTCTTTGACACCATCGGCTGGCGCGGCATGTTGTGGATTGGCGTCCTGCCCGCGCTGTCGATCATTTACGTCCGCCATTTCGTCAAGGAGCCCGAGGTCTGGGTGAAGAACCGGCAGCAGCAGCGCGCCCAGAAGCGCGAGGTTCGTGCTCCGCTGATCAAGATTTTCCAACGCGGGATGCTCGCAAACACGCTGTTGGCCTGCTGGTGGATGGCGAGCAATTTTGTCCTTTACTATTCGATCTGGTCGCTGTTCGCGACGCACCTGCAGCAAGACTTGAAGCTGACCGCGATGGGGACGGCGGTGCCGTTTATGCTCGCCAACATCTTGAGCTTCCTCGGTATGTGCTTCTGGGGTTGGACGGCCGACATCATCGGGCGACGCTGGGCGATGATCATTCCCGCCGCGATCGCGATCCCGATCGCGCCGCTTTATCTGTTCACCGGCAGCGAATTCTGGATCACCGTCGGTTTTGGTCTGCAGGGGGCGTTTGGCGGCGCTCTCTACAGCCAACTCCCGAGCTACCTTGCGGAACGCTTTCCCACCGAGGTGCGGGCCACGGCGAGCGCCTTCTGCTACCACCAGGGCGCGATCTTTGGTGGGCTGGTAGCGCCGATCCTGGCCTATCTTCGCGGTGAATTTCGACGTGGGCTACGCCGTCCCGATGCTGGTCGGGACCGTTGTCGCCGCCGCCAGCGTCGTCGTCTCGCTGCTGCTCAGCCCGGAGACCAAGGGCACGGTTTTGATGGCCGAACTCCAAGTGGCCTGATTAGGCCGCCACCCAACTCTGGTAGTCCCTGGCAATCGCGGCGACCGCGGCCTCGTAAAGGCGGCGGCCCGCTTCGGGGGTCGCCAGAGCGGGGTTGGAGCCGATGCGTCCGTCGCGGAATTTGCGGCGGTAGTCTGCGGCATCGGCGAAGTCACCGCGCGGCGCGACCGGCGGGTCCAGGGTGGCGGATTTGATCGCATCCGGATAGGCGAACTGGGTGACGGCGACCTCGCTCGGGGTCGCATGGCTGCCCTCGGCATCGCCATAGAGTTCCTTTGCCAGATCGTACACTTCCCGGTTCTGCCACCAATTCTTCAGCCGGCATTTGATCGGCGGCGTGTTTGAGCCCGCGCTCAGACTGCGCGTCGCGTAGATCTCCGAAAAGGCGGCTGACAGGGTGGCAATGTTGCCGCCGTGGCCGTTGAGAAAGTAGAAGCGCTCGAAGCCGTGTCTCGTCAGGGACGCCACCATGTCTTCGAGAACGGCGATCAAGGTGCTCGGCCGCAACGTCATCGAGCCGGCAAAGCCGAGATGGTGCTGCGCCATGCCGACCGCTATGGTCGGTCCGACAAGGGCTCCGGCAGCCTCCCCGACACCCCGCGCAATCACCTCGGCGCAGATCGCATCGGTGCCGATCAGGCCGGTTGGCCCGTGCTGCTCGGTCGAGCCGATCGGCATGATAATTCCCCGGCTGGTTTGAAGATAAGCCTCGACCTCCTGCCAAGTCTGCAACTGAAGCTGCATTCGCGATCCTTCCGCCGTGCAATTGCGCCGCTGGCGAGCGACGTTCGATACTAGCATGACTGCTTCCGGGGGCGCGCCCGGGATTGACGACGGCTTTCGATTCGCAGTTCGTCGTGATAGGGTTTTGCCGCTAAGGTTGACGACACTAGACCCCATGAAGCCCTCGGTCCTCCTTTTCTGTTGCGTCACCCTGGCGGTCGCCGGGTGCTCCTGGATCCCTCGGGCCGGACCATCGACGAGCGATGTTCTCGAACAAGGCCAGGCCGGAGGCGAAATTCTTTTCGACGTGGTCCAGGTCGACGACCGGGTCGTCGACACTCTGCTCGCCCAACCAAAGGAGAGCTTTGCGCTTCGTTTCAAAGAGAACGGGCAACCTCCCGAGGTCAAAATCGCGATCGGCGATACGATCTCGGTGGTGATCTGGGAAAGCGCCGCCGGCGGGCTCTTCAGCGAACCGCCGCCCGCCCCGACACCGACCGGCGGGAGGTCGGGGATCGAACCGCTGGCGCCGGAATCGCGGCCGCCGGCGGGCGGGCAGCCAAGTGAGTTCGGCGCCCCGAATCCGTCAACGGAAACGGCCCGCCCGCCCGGAGGGCAGCGGCCGAGCGGCACCGAGTCTCCGCAGCAGCCTTTTTCGATCGAGGCGGCGGCAGCAGCCGGCGGCGGGCGGGCCGCCACCATACCCGACCAGCAGGTCGGAGCCGATGGTGCGATGAGCGTCCCTTATGCCGGGCGGGTCCCGGCGGCTGGCCGATTCCCGGCCGAAGTGCAGCAGGCCATCGAGGCGCGATTAGCCGAGAAGGCGCTCGGGCCGCAGGCCCTGGTAATCGTCAAGAAAAGCGCGGCCAATGCCGTGACGGTGGCTGGTGAGGTGGTCGCCGGCGCCAGGGTGCCCCTTTCGCCCGGCGGCGATAGGCTGTTGCAGGTCATCGCCGGCGCCGGGGGCGCGAAGGCCCCGGTCCACCAAACCTTTGTCCGCCTGTCCCGCGATGGGGTGACCGCGACGATCCCTTTGGAACGGCTGGTTGCGGACCCGGCCGAGGACATTTACGCGCAGCCCGGCGACGTGATCACCCTGGTCCGGGTGCCGCATACCTTCAGCGTTTTCGGCGCGACCGGCCGCAATGCCGAGATCGCCTTCGACGCGCGCAACATCAACCTCGGCGAGGCTCTGGCAAAGTCGCAAGGGTTGCGTGATGACCTGGCCAAGCCGGAAGGCGTGTTTCTGTTCCGCTACGAGCCGAACGCCGTTGTTCGGGCACTGGATCAGCCGGTATCGGCCGAGGCGCGAGGAGGCGTCTCGCCGGTGGTCTACCGCTTCGATCTGCGGGACGGCAAAACCTATTCGCTCGCGCAAGAGTTCCCGGTCTACGACAAGGACGTCATCTTTGTCGCCGACGCGCCGGCCGCGCAGCTCTACAAATTCTTCACCGCGCTCAATCAAGTCACCGGTCCGATCGTGACCGGCTTGGTGACCTGTCGTTACGTTAAATGTTGAGTCGTGGCAAAGTACCGAGCTGGCGCTCAATTGCCGCCGCTACGCCAAGCTTTTCGATACCATCTCATATGTGTTCTTGCTGAGGTCGGGGGTGGCGAGAACGCGCTCGAGTTCTCGGCGCATTATCGCCTGGCGCGCCGGTTCGTGGCGACGCCACGAGCCGAGCGGCTGGACGAGACGCGCGGCCGTAGTCGGATTGAGCGGATCGAGGGCGATGACCTCGTCGGCGAGCAAGCGGTACCCGGCGCCGCTCGCATCGTGAAAACGCAGCTGGTTGGCCTGCGCGAAGGTGCCGACGAGGGCGCGAACACGGTTCGGGTTCTTGCGCTCGAAAGCCGGGTGGCGTGTCAGCTCGCGCACGCGATCCGGGGTTTGCGGCAATGACGAGCGGGCTTGCAAGGCGAACCATTTGTCGGTGACGAGATCGTCATGCGACCACATCCCGTAGAAGCGGGCGAGCGCCGCCGTGCGCTCGGACCGATCTAGGTCGACCAGCACCGTCAGCGCCGCCAACACATCCGTCATATTTCGCTCAGCCTCGAACTGTGTCATGGCGAGCGCCGCACCCTTGGCGGGGTCGGCGGCCGCGAGATAGGCGAGGCAAGCGTTGCGCAACGCTCGCCGGCCGATCGAGGTGCCGTCGATGCTGTAGGGGCCTGCATCGGCGAGATCTCGATAAACAGCAGCAAATTCCGCCGCCAAGGCCTCACAGAGCGCCGCGCGGGCGCCTTCGCGGGCGGTGTGAATGGCGTCGACGTCCACGACGGGAAGCTGATCGGCGAGAAAAGCCTCGCTCGGCAAACTTAGAACCTCGGCGGCGAAGGCCGGATCGCTTTCGGCATCGGCGAGGATGCGCCGCATCGCCGCGATAAGATCCGAGTTCGAGCGGGGGAGGGGCCTCACCGCGCTGATAAGCGGCAATCCGGTCGAGCAGAAGTTTGGTCGCAACCTGCTGGCCGGCTTCCCAGCGGGCGAAGGGTTCGGTGTCGTGCACGGCAAGAAATTTCAGCCGGTCGAGCGGCACGTCCTTCAGCTTGACGGGGGCCGAGAAACCGCGCAGCAGCGATGGCACCGGGGGCGCCGGCACATCGACAAAGCGAAAACTCTGCTGCACCTCGGCGAGCGGGAGGACACGCGTCCCCGTGCGGCTTGCCGCCTCGTCTTCCAGCCGGGTTGGTAGTTCGCTGCCTTCCGGTCCGATCAATCCCATGGCCAACGGGATCAGCACCGGCAATTTATCCGGTTGCCCCGGCGTCGGCGGCACTTTCTGGTGCGCGGTCAGCTCGTACCTGCAAGCAGCTGCGTCCCAGCGGTCCTCGACGGTGATTTCCGGGGTGCCCGCCTGTTCATACCAGCGCTTGAATTGGCCGAGATCGACCCCGCCGGCGTCCTGCATCGCGGTGACGAAATCCTCGATCGTCGCGGCGTGGTTGTCGTGCCGCCGGATATAGAGATCCATGCCTCGGCGAAACCCCTCCTTGCCGATCAGCGTATGGATCATGCGCACCAGTTCGGCGCCCTTGTTGTAGACGGTCGGGGTATAGAAATTGTCGATCCTGATGTAGCTGTCCGGCCGCACCGGGTGAGCGAGCGGGCCGTCATCCTCGGGGAATTGGATGGCGCGCAAGGTGCGCACCTCGGCGATCCGCCGCACCGCGCTGCTCCCCTGATCGGCGGAAAACTCCTGGTCGCGGAAGACGGTCAGCCCTTCCTTCAATGAGAGCTGGAACCAGTCGCGGCAGGTCACCCGATTGCCGGTCCAATTGTGGAAGTATTCGTGGGCGATAACCGCCTCGATATTCTGGTAATCGGTATCGGTCGCGGTCTCGGGCTTAGCCAGCACATAGCGTGTGTTGAAGATGTTGAGCCCCTTGTTCTCCATCGCCCCCATGTTGAAGTCGCTGACCGCGACGATATTGAAGACGTCGAGATCGTATTCGAGGCCGAACACGTCCTCGTCCCAGCGCATGGCTTTTTTCAGCGAGGCCATCGCATGGCCGCATTTATCCTCGTCGCCACGGCGCACCCAGATGGCAAGCGCGACCTCTTTGCCGGAGCGGGTCGTAAAGCGGTCCGGCACAGCGACCAGATCGCCGGCGACGAGCGCGAACAGGTATGAGGGCTTGGGATGAGGATCGACCCATTTCGCACAGTGGCGGCCGTCGCCTGTCTCGCCATGCTCGACCGGGTTGCCGTTCGACAGCAGCACCGGGAAGCGCCCCTTGTCGGCGATGATCGTCGTCGTGTAGCGGGCCATCACATCTGGCCGGTCGACAAAATAGGTGATCCGGCGAAAGCCTTCGGGCTCGCACTGGGTGCAGAAATTGCCGCCCGACATATAGAGGCCGGAGAGCGCGGTGTTGCTCTCTGGTGAAATCCGAGTTTCAACTTCGAGCGTAAAGGCGTCCGGTACTTCGGCCAAGATCAGGCCGCCGTCGGCTGGAAGCTCATAGCGATTGGGGCCGAGCGGCTCGCCATCGAGCGCCAGCGCGATGAGGGCGAGTTCTTCGCCGTCGAGATGCAGCGCTGCCGACCGGTCGGAGCTTTCCGGATTGCGCCGTATCCGCAGGCGCGATTTGACGCGCGTATCGCTGTCTCCGAACTCGAAGACGAGATCGACGGTGTCGATCAGAAAGGCGGGTGGCTGATATTCAGCCAACCGCACTGGCCGGGGTAGGGCGCTCTCGGGTGAGATGTCGAGCATCAGCGATCACGCCCGAGCAGCGATGGATCATGCAACGTGGTGTCCTGGCCGCGCACCGGGTCGGCGATGGCATCCTCCAGACTGCGGGCGCCCTTCCACTCGCTCGGCGGGCGGACATGGCCGTCGCTGCCGATCTGATCGATGCCCCAGTAGATCTCGAGCCGGTGATTGTCGGGATCGCGAAATTCGACAGCGATCTGACAACCGGCGCGGCGCCGGCCGGCAAAGTCGATCTCGACCCCGTGCCGGCGCAGATGGTCGTGCGCCCGCAAGACTTCGTCGAGCGTCGCTACCTCGAAGGCGATATGGTTGAGGTCGGCATTCGTCGCCGGCTCCTCCAGCGAACCGACCAGCGCGATCCCGTGGTGGTCCGGATTGCAGCGCAGAAAGACCATGCCGCCCGGCACCATCTCCTCGGGATAGACGTCCGAGATCTCGAAACCGAGCACCTCGGTGTAGAACCGGGCCGACCGCTCCACGTCGCGCACGTTGAGCACGACATGCCCCAGCTTGCCGATGTGGAAAGGGTGGCCCGGCAGCCGCCGCAACTGCCTCACTCGGTCCGGATCGTACATTTTTTCCTCCATTAGCGGCCACGCGTAAACACTTTGGGCGAGATTACGTTTTCTTTATCACCCCAAGGCCATACTTCCGTCGAATTTTTTTCATGTTGATCGGTTACATAGACTCCGCCGAAGGAGAGGGTGTGACCGGGGGGCTGGGGTCTTATGAAAGATTGGATTTCCGACTGGAAACGGTGGAGCCGGGCCGAACGCTGTTTCGCGATCGCGCTCGTCATTTTGTCATTGGTCATCCCGCTCGGGGTGTTGATCGGCGGCCGCATAGTGGGTACCTAGGCTCAGACCCAAACGGAAGATTCACTTTAATCGTCTTGGCCGGGCTTGACCCGGCCATCCACGCCTTTCCTGCAGCGCTCGCAAGACGTGGATGCCCGGCACAAGGCCGGGCAAGACGGTTAGGCTCGGAATTGAATCATCTGAATGCATCTGGGTATTAGCAGCAAAGGCCTTGCCGAGGGCGGGTTTCCTCAATAAAGGCTGAGTTCCGACGATGATGCTCGGAGACTTGCCATGCCCCGCCTGCCCGACCACGCCGATCTTGAAGCTCTGAGGGCGTTCGACACGCCGACCATCTGCAATGCGCTCGAGCTCGTCGCTCCGGCGCGCCGCGCCGTAGGGTTCACGCGCAGACCGCTGTTCGCCGCCTTTCCCGAGATGAAGCCGGTCGTCGCCTTTGCCCGCACCGCGATCATCCGCTCGCGCGAACCGCATCCGCGCGGCCGCGAGGAGGCGAAAGAAGTGCGGCTCGGCTATTACCAGCATATCGTCGACGAGCCTTTGCCGAGCATCGCGGTGATCCAGGACATCGACGCGCCCGACACCGGGTTCGGCGCGTTCTGGGGCGAGGTCCAGACCCATGTCCACAAGGGGCTCGGCTGCGCCGGCGTCATCACCGACGGCTCGGTCCGCGACCTCGACGCGATGGCGCCCGATTTCATGGTGCTCGCCGGCTCGGTCATGCCGTCGCACGCTCATGTTCATCTGGTCGATTACGGCGGCACCGTCAGCGTCGCCGGAATGACCGTATCGCCGAACGACGTCATTCACGCCGACCGCCACGGCGCCGTCGTGATCCCGCCCGAGGCGGTCAAGGAAATCCCGGCCGCCGTCGCGCTGATCGCGCGCCGCGAAAAGGTGATCATCGACGCCTCGAAAGCCCCCGGCTTCTCGGTCGCCCGCCTGCGCCAAGCCTTCGACGAGCAAGAAGACATCCACTAACGGCGGCGCCTTGATCCTGGTCGCCGCCGAGCGCGCCCGCGACTTCCCGCAAAGCTTGCCCCTGGCCCGAACAGGGGCCGGTCTACCTCCTCGGCACCGGCGAGAGTGTCGAGACGCCGACGGTCAGCCTCACCCGTCATTCCCGCGAAAGCAGGAATCAGGAGCCCCGAGTTCCAGCAGTTGCCCCCTGTTCAAGCCAGGGGCAAGCTCTGGACGCCCGCTTTCGCGGTAAGGCATACACACATCTCGCCGCACCGGTGAGGAATCCCTCTCCGCCCTTAAGGGGGGAGAGGAAGGGGGGCCCACGCCGCAGGCGTGGGAAGGTGAGGTGGGCGCGACGGCGACCGCTCAGAATCCCCCACCCCACCTCACCCCGGCCCTCTCCCCCCAGGGGCGGCTTTGTCCATAAAATACCCACTTTTTGTGCATGAATTGTATTTAATGTGTAGCCAATGGTTGAACCACGATTTCGCGAGGGACCGATATTTCAGTCCGCGCCGGCGTGCCAGCAGATTACCGCGATTTGACGTAATCTGGCTACCGAGCGGGCGGAGTTCTAAACGACGCATCCCAGGCTCGCATTCTGTGCGGAAATAGCCCTTTCAAATCTGCTATCGCTCGTCCCTCTAACTGGCTTTGGACGATAATCGCCTGACCGATATCGCCTCTTTTGACCTAAAACGGAAACGTCGCGCCCTCGAAATCACCATGTATCAGCATCTACGCCGCAGGATAGCGCAGGCGACCCAGGCACGGCCATATTCAATTAACCCGTCTAACCAGTCGTGGATTTATGATGCGGCACCCCAACACTTCTGACCTTTCCTACCCCTATCCTGGATGCCCTTGTGGTTTTTGTCATCGCTTGCGCAAGTTCGGCTCAAGGGGTTAGGCTCCTGGAACATTGCCGGAACGCGGACAAACCCGTCCTGGTGCAGACCACTGAGGAAAGGCGAGGAGCCTTGAAACGATATTTCGATGCCACCGTTGTGGTCCCGCTTGAGCAAGAATTCGAAACGGCACTTGAACATTTTGAGGTTGAAGAAGATCTTAGCAGCAGCAATCATATACGAACTCGTCGTATCTACTTTAGGTAAGTATTTGCAAATTTTATTGGTAAAACAAGCAAAAATGGGCCGAACTGGGAGTCAGGAAGCAGCCTTGGAGTGCTTAGATGAGTTTGACGTTGGCGTCCTTAATTTGCGTGGGTATCGCAGGCGGGTTGTCATCGGACGTAGCAATAGGAGACGTATGTTATACCGGGTTTATTATTGATGTCTTAGACAATGCAAAGGCGAGCGACACTCCCGATTTTAAGCAAGATCTTGCATTATCTCCAACGATCTATTCCTCCCCTCGGGAGTTGACCATCCCAATTTCTTTGGACCGGCTTCTTCCGACCACCAAAACAGCTCATAATGCCTGGGCCAGCGAACGCCAGAAGATTGGTCAGGAGCTTATGCCCGGCGCATTCACCGGGAGAGGTGGGAAGCAGGAGCTCATTGCTAAGCCTACTGTGCACGAGGGCGCGATTGCGTGTGCGGTAGTTTCTGGTAGCCCTGACTACAACAAAAAACTAAAGGCTATCGACCGGAAAATACTTGCAATTGAGACCGAATCTGGTGGATTGTTTTCGATTGCCCAACAACGCTGCGTCCCTGCCCTGACTGTGCGCGGGATTTCAGATTACGCCGGTGTAGATAAAAATAGATTTGAAGAGGAGAGTGGAAATAAGGCTAGGATCATTGCGGCTTCAAACGCAATTTCATTCCTTATCCGCCAGCTTTCCTCGACAAAACTTCTGACCTATTTCGAGAGGATTTGCATAAAGCGGGCGAGCGATAAATCTCAATTGCCCTTACTGCCGCCCTCAAGCATGGGCACAGTGGAGGCGGCCCTCATCCAACTCAATGACGGCTTTGAGGCCAAACTCCGTGATTTAGCTCCTGGTTACTCGCTGAAATCCAGGGGATACCGGCTTCCCGTTCCGAGAATTCGGATTCTCGACACTCGATCAGGGAGCCCTGAGGCGAGTGAAAGCCGTCCAGTAGAGGTACGACAAGCGCTTCGTGATGCACACATAATAACTCTACACGTGCCAAGAGAGTATCCGGATCTCAGTCTTTCATGGATCATCGCGAGCGATCTCCTTTCTGCTCAGATTGGAGAGAAGCAGCTTATACCATGCGTCATCGAAGCACACACTTTGCAAAGGCCCCGCTTTGGCATTACCGAACTCATAAGTCCCAACATACTGAAGTTGCGCGGTTCCGAGGGACTCCTGAACGTATTCATAATCGATGACTTTAATTTCGAGTCACGAACGCGGCTCAATTTTCTGAAACAGCAAATTGAAGAATGGCCGGAGGCAAAGTTTTTAGTTATCACCCACAGCCACAGCAGCATAGTCTTAGAGGGCGAATTCACAATCAGGGTGGCTTCGACTGCGGCGCGCGTCTGCGATGTCTCATTCATTGAGATGGCCTATTTCGTCCAAAAAAACTTCGAGATGTCCGCCTCCGCATCCGAAGTGATAGCCGCCAGATTGCATGAGACTTTTAATAAATATGCTGTGCCCGCACATCCGTCGTATTTTGCAGGTATCCCCCGGAACATGCTTAGCGCTCTGCTGCAAGCTAATCGGCGTGCCGAACTGATCGAACTAGCGGTGGCGGGCTATCTAAGCTTCGTCGTCGCTGAAGATGCGGAGCCTATCGCACTGAGCCGGAAAACCAGGGAGAAATTTCTTACTGAGCTTGCCTATGAAATTAACGCGGACGGTCATCTTTTTACCGAAGCGGAGCTTACGACGTTCACAGAGTCGTTTGCGAGGAAATTTGATTTCAGCATATCCCCAGCACGGTTCGTCAGTCTCTTTATCGAAAAGGGGATCCTACACATAGGTGCAGGGACAAACAAAATACGCTTTACGCTCCCGTTTATGGAATCGTATCTTTTGGCAAAGCGGTTCGCTGAGAACTCTCACGAGGCAGATAAATACTTTGCGATCAAACCCCAAGGATTCGATTACAAGACGTTCACATTATATGCAGAAATGGGCGCGTCCCAAGTCGTTATAGACAAAGTGTTGGAGAAGCTAGACTGGAGTATTGGACAACTCACATCTAGCGATCGAACGGGTCCGATTCTGCTAGAAGATACCATTTCGCCTCCGCTCTTAGCGCGTCAAGGTCGCTTCCATTCTATCCAGGAAATGCTTCGGCAAGCTGAGGAAGATGTCCGCAATGAACGCGATCAATCGCATGAGAAGCAAAAGCTTTTGGACGTCAGCGATGGGATTCGAGCGAGAGCGGCGGCGCGTCTCGATGAGGCCCAGCGCGAATACTTCCAATCCGATGAAGCTAACCACGCGCGTGATGAACAAGAATTGTCAGTGGTATGGGCTGTAGCGATAACTCTCTTGGGATCAGGCGCGGAAAGATTAGAGGCCAGGACTAAAAGAGGGCTGGTAGAGAAAACGGTCAGGCTTTCGGGGCTCGTTATCGATAAATGGACACGAGAGATGCGGACCGTTGACTTCCGGGCTATGAAGGCCGAAATCCTCGATAATGAGGCCATCATGGCGGATATGGCTAAGTCCACAGCGGGGCACGATATTGCAAACGCAAAGGCAATTCTGAGAAACCTAGTTGAGCTAGTGGAATTTACAATTCTTTCATACCCGTTTGTCGGCGTTCTGACCTATTTATGTGATGAAGCACATGATAGCGTTTTAGCAGAGAGTACTATCAACACATCGGTCGACGGCAAAATCGAAGAATTAATCCGCTACATCTGGTTATCAGATATAGACCCACCGAAAGGAAAAGAGGGACTATTGCAATCAATAAAAGTTCTTCCGAAGTCCTTGTTTTTAAGAAGCATAATAACAGGCTATGTGATGGGACGGGCGTTCTGGGGACATTGGCGGAAAGAGGACAGGCTCATATTGTTAAATGCTGCTGACGAAAGCCTGAAGGGTGCAGGTGTACGATACAAGACGTCGGACCTAGTAAGACGCATCAGTCGGCTGTCCGATAAAGAGGAGGCGGACATCTAAACTCGTGAAGGGAGCGGGGGGCGATCCCCGGTATGGTTCGTCAGGCTGCGGCGGTCTTTCGAGGATGTGCTGAACCAGCGGATGATCGCCTACCCGTTCTGGAGGTGGGCCGCCGCTTAGGCCGCCGTGCTCATGCGCAATAAGCACCCGAGAAATTGCCACATTCGTATGTTATGTGCGGTCCGTGAAAATAGACAATCGGGTCAGGGGAACATGACGGCGAACTCTATATTAGTCGAGACGCATGGCTTTCTGATCGCAACTATTCCGGGAATTCCGCCTGTTCTTGTCCAGAAGAAACAGGTCGATCAGGCCAGCAAAATCAACTTAAGGTTGTTGCCGGCCGACCGGCGCGGGCCGCCCTCTCCGGCATCTTCGGCATGACATATTCGGCGCCCGCGCCGATGCCGGCGAGAAGGTCCGATTTAACGGTGGTAGGTGCCGATAAGCTCGGTCTGCTGGATGACGTAAGGCTGCGCTGCCTTCAGCACATCGAGCGCCGCCGCCGGGCCCCTCAGATCGAGTGTCGGCCGGCTGATCGCCAGCAGGCGGAAGTGATAGTGATGAGTGCCGACTCCTCTGGGCGGACAGGGGCCGCTGTAGCCGGTTTTGCCGAAGTCGTTGCGCGCTTGGTGCAACGCCGCAGCCGGCCGGTTGGCCGAGTAGCCTGCGTCGAGACCGCGGGAGGTGGGTGGAATGTCGAACACCGCCCAATGCCGGAAGGTGCCGGAGGGTGCGTCGGGGTCCTCGACGACCAGGACGAGGCTCCCCGTCCCCGCAGGCACGTCCGACCACGACAATGGCGGCGAGATGTCGGCGCCGTCGCAGGTGTATTGCGCCGGTATTTCGCCACCCGGCTAGATGGCCGGGCTGGCAAGCATCAGAGGCATGGCGGTCTCCGCATTGCCCGGGTTTCACACTCCGGATAGAGATAGGAAGCGTGCGTTCCATGAGGAGCGGGTGATGAGCGAGACGACGCGCTTGCGCAGCGGGCTGCTGGTGTTCCCCAACCTGACCCAGCTCGACCTGACCGGCCCCTACGAGGTCCTCGCCCGGTTGCCCGGCGCGGAGACCCTGTTGTTGTGGAAAAACCTGGATCCGGTGCGCTCCGAGCACGGCCTGACGATCCTGCCGATGGCGACCCTCGCGTCCTCCGCACCTCTCGATCTGATCCTGGTTCCGGGTGGCGCGGGGATCAATCCGTTGCTCGAGGATGCCGAAATTCTCGCCTTTCTGCACCATGCCGCAGCCGAGGCGCGCTATGTCGTCGGGGTATGCACCGGCTCTCTGGTGCTCGGCGCGGCCGGACTGTTACGCGGGCGCCGCGCCGCTACGCATTGGATGTCGCGCGACCTGTTGCGCTCGTTCGGCGCCGAGCCGGTCGCGCAGCGCGTCGTCGTCGACGGCAAATTCTTCACCGGCGGCGGCGTCACCGCCGGCATCGACGTGGCGCTGACCGTCGCCGCCGAGATCGCCGGTCGGGCGGCGGCGGAAGCCATCCAGCTCGGTATCGAATACGACCCGCAGCCGCCGTTCGCGTCGGGGTCGCCCGAAGGGGCCGACCCGGCGGTCCTCGAGGCCGTCCTCGCCCGCGCCGAACCGCGCCAGCGCGACCGCGCCGAGCGAGTCGCCCGCGCCGCTGCAGCCCTGTGAGGGTCAAGCTCCAGCTACGGTTTGACGTACACCGTCTCCCCCTCGACGCGGACCTGATAGACAGCGACCGCAGTCGACACGGGTCCGTTCACCAGGTCGCCGGTACGCACATCGAATTGGGCGAAGTGCAGCGGGCACTCGATTAAATATCCGTCGAGCTTACCCCGCGACAGTGGCGCGTTACGATGCCCGCAAACATCACTTATCGCATAGAATGTGCCTTCCACATTGGCCAATACGCGCCTTTCGCCATTGACTGCTACCCATTTCATTTGCCCGGGCAGCAGATCGGTGGTCTTGGCGACGGGGACGAACTCATCGGCCATGGCTCACCAACTCTGCCCTCTCCCCGGGACGCGGGGAGAGGGTCGGGGGTGAGGGGCCTTGCTAATTCGGCCGGAACCCGAACATCTTCGCCGCATTGTCCGAGGTGATCGCGCGCCGGTCCGCCTCGGGAACGCCGGCAAAGATGCGGCCCAAGAAGTCTTGAGACTTTGGCCAAGTCGACTCGGCATGCGGGAAGTCGCTGCCCCACAGCATCGTCTCGACGCCGATCTTGTCGCGCATTTGTACGCCGAGCTCGTCTTCCATGAACTCGACAAACATGTTGCGCCGCCAATAATCGCTCGGCAGCATGCCCTCACGCGACTTCCAGCCCTTGGTGAAGACCGGACGCTCGCGATAGGTGAAGTCCATCTGCTGCAGCCAGTGCGGGATCCACGCGGTCTCGTGCTCGACCGAACCGACCTTCAATCGCGGATAACGGTCGAACACGCCGGCGAACAGCATCGAAGACAGCGAGTACCGCACCCAATAGTCCGTGGTTGAACGCCCGGCGCCCGTCATCTCGGCGACGTTCATTGTAAATTCGTTGCCGGGAACGCCGTTGCGCGGGGTCGCGATATGCAACAGCAGCGGCAACCCGAGATCCTGCGCGGTCCACCACAGGCGATCGTAGATCGGATGACTATAGGGCTTGTCCGGCAGCGGCGAGACCGGGATAAAGGCCCCGACGAGCCCCAGTTTCTTGCACCGCTCGAACTCCAGGCAGCCCTCGTTGACATCGTCGACATTGAGCATGCCGATCCCCTTCAAGCGCTCGGGATAGGGCTTGCAGAAATCGGCGATCCAGTCGTTGTAAACGCGGCAGATCTCGGTCAGCAACTCGGTGTCCGGAATGCGGTACCAGAAGAGGCCCTGGCTCGGTTGCAGGCACGACCCCCAAACGCCGTCCTCTTCATTCTCGCGGATCATCGCATGGGCATCGTAGCCGCCCTTGCGGACATCCTCCCAAACGCCGAGGAAATCGATTTGCGACGGGTCCTCGAAGCGCTGCCCGGCCTGCATGACCGCCCCGAGGGTGCCGACCTGCATGCCGCCGAGCATCCAGGCGTCATATTCCCTCCCGCTCGGGGTCTTGCGACGTTCCATCTTCGGCGCGCGGTCGCGGAACCTCGGCTCGATGCGCCCGGCATACATGTCCGGCGGTTCGACGATGTGAGAATCCGCCGAGATCAGCTTGTACTCCGCCATCACAAAGCTCCTCCGTTGTCGCCGATTGCGCTCGGCCCGTTGCGCCAAAATGACCCAGTCCGTCAGGTTCGAACCGTAGGACCGGGTAAGGAGCTAGTCAAGCGACCCCGGTACGCCGCGGCAGCCCGGGACGTACCCTTTCCGCCTTCAGGGCGGAGAGGGAGATAGCCGGCTGACCAGCGGTTTCTGCGCTCGACCGGATGCCGCATTTTATAGCAACATGGGCGGATGACGTATCGGATCGCCCTTGGTCGCGATGCCCGGGTCAACGCGCTGCTCGGCGCCGGGCACTTTCTGTCGCATTTCTACCAGCTCTGTCTGCCGCCGCTGTTCATCGCCTGGCAGCAGGCGTTCGATGTGTCGTTCGCCGAGTTGGGGCTGGCAATGGCGGTCATGGCGGGCGCGGCTGCGGTGATGCAGACCCCGATGGGGTTTCTCGTCGATCGCTACGGCGCGCGCCCATTCCTGGTCGGCGGGACCCTGTTGATGACCCTGTCGATCGCCGCGATGGGGTTTGCCACCGCCTATTGGCAGGTGGTCGGGCTGGCATTGTTGTCGGGGGTGGGCAATTCGGTCATTCACCCGGCGGATTACGCGATCCTCAGCGGATCGGTCGATCGGGCGAAACTGGGCCGCTCCTTTGCCTTTCATACGTTTGTCGGGCATGTCGGGTTTGCCGCCGCACCGCCGGCGACGGCGGCTCTGGCATTGCTCTACGGTTGGCGCGGCGCGCTGCTGTTCGTCGGCCTTCTGGGCCTTCCGGTCGTCGCGGCGATCCTGTGGCAGAGCCGCATCCTGACCGATCAGGCTGGGGAGCCGCGCCGCCGAGCGGTTGCCCCGGCTTCCGGCACGCAGCTGCTGCTGAGCCGCTCGGTGCTGATGTTCTTTGCGTTCTTTATGGTTTCGTCGATGGCCGGGGCGGGGATCCAATCCTGGTTGATCACAATCCTCCACCAGGTGCACGGTTTGGCGATCGAGGCGGCCTCTTCGGCCTTGACCGGGTACATGGCCGGCATGATCGGCGGCGTGCTGGTCGGCGGCTGGGTGGCAGATCGCACCGACCGGCATCTGCCGTTCGTCGTGATCCTGACTGTCGGCGCCGCGGCGCTGTTGCTGCTGACCGGCATCGTCTCGCTCGCCGAATTGCCGACAATCGGCGTCCTGTTTGCCGCCGGGATCATGACCGGCGCGAGCCGCACGCCGCGCGATGTGATGGTCAAGGATGCGGCGCCGCCCGGGCAGATCGGCAAGGTCTTCGGCTTCGTCAGCTCCGGCATGTCATTGGGCGGCGCGATCATGCCGGTGCCCTATGGCATGATCATCGATGCCGGACGGCCCGAACTCGTGCTGGTGGTTGTCGCCGCGCTCCTGCTATTGAGCCTGTTATGCGCCGGCGGCGCCCGCGTCGGGTTCCGCCGCGCGCCGGTGCCGGTGGCCGCGGAATAGTCATTCAGAGAGGAGAGGGCGATGCGCAGGATCGGACCACACTCGTTCACCGAAGTCTATTTCGCCGGCTGCAATCCGAGCTTTGTCGAGACCAGCGACGGCTATGTCATGATTGACTCGCCGCAGCAGCCGATCGATGCGGTGCGCTGGCGCGAGCGCATGGAGGACAAGGCGCCGATCCGCTACCTGATCAACACCGAGCCGCATGGCGACCACATCTCGGGCAACGCTTATTTCCCGAACATCGAGGTCGTCGGGCAGGTCAAATTGCAGGAATGCTTCGAGCGCTACCTCTACGCCTTCGGCTCGCTCGAAGAGAAACGCGAGCGCTTCAAGGAAACCGACCCCGACAGCGTCTTTCTGGTCGGTCATCCGGACTACCCGGCGGCGAACCCGCCGACCCTCACCTTTACCGACGCGCTCATCCTCAACGTCGGTAACCACACCTTCAACATCGTCCACATGCCCGGCCACACGGCGCCGCAGACTTCGGTCCACGTGCCGGAAGAAGGGGTGGTTTTCACCGGCGACAATGTCTTCCATAAATGCCGCAGCTGGCTGCAGGAATGCGACCCGTGGGAGTGGCTCGCGGCGTTGCGGAGCATCGAGGCACTAGAAGTGGAGACGATTATACCCGGTCACGGCGAGCCCTGCACGAAGGCCTACCTGAAGGAGCAGGGCCAGATCGTCGAGAACTGGGTCGGGTATATCGAGCGGTTCGTCGACCGCGGCCTCAACCCCGACGAGATCCTGAAGGAGCCGCTCGAAGTCACCAAACAGGACCCCTACCCGATCGGCCAGCGCCTCTTCATCCATGACGAAAGGCTGACCGGGATGATCGTGCGTAACCTCCACCAGCGCCTTTTGGAAAAGAAGCAGCAGGTAGCTTGATCCATTTCGCCATCCCGGCGGAGGTCGGGACCGGCCTTCGCCGGTGTGGCGGTTTTTAATCGGATATCACGTCAGTCGAGGGCGACGTCATGGCAGAGCAGAAATGGACGATGCGCGGCGAGTATATGGAGAGCTGCAACTGCGACTACCTGTGCCCGTGCATCTACACGAACCCGCAAGCCCCCGTAAGCTACGATCACTGTACTGCGGCGTTGGTGTTTCGGATCGATGACGGGAGCTGTGGCAACACCAATCTTGACGGGCTGAAGTTCGCGCTGGTGATCCGCTCCGGCAAAGTTATGGCCGACGGCAATTGGATCTTCGCCGGCGTTGTCGATGAGCGCGCGGATGAGGCGCAGCGCGAGGCGCTCGCTGCCATTGTCGGCGGGCAGGCGGGCGGCCCGCCAGCGTTCATCCGCGAAAACCTGGTCAGCGATTTCCGCGGCGTCGCGTACCGGCCCATAGAATTCGAACTGGATGGGCTGAAGCGCTCGACCGTGATCCCCGACGTTTTGTCTTTCGAGATCGAAGGCGTCGCCTCGCGCAACCGCAGCGGCGAGCCGTTCTACATCGACAATACCGCGCACCCTGCGGGCCGCCGCCTCGCTTTGGCGCGCGCGAAGGAGATGCATATGCATGGCTTTGGCCTCGACCTCGATCTCGTCGGGAAGGGCAACAACGGCCATTTCGCGCCCTTCAGCTGGGCGGCATAAGCGCTGACCAGCCCGCCGGCCGCCATTTTGGGGAACCGCGGCAGGCTTGTCGCGACGCTGCTGCTGCGCGATCGCGTCGTCATTTGGTCGGCTCTCGCCGGCGTGACCGCGCTATCGTGGCTCTACGTCTATCGGCAAATGGGTGTGATGGAGGGGATGGCGGACATCGCGATGCCCGCCCTATTCACCCCTTGGACCACCAGCGACTTCGCTCTCAACATGGCGATCTGGTGGGCGATGATGCCGGGCATGATGCTGCCCAGCGCCGCACCGATGATCCTGACTTTTGCCACGATCAACCGGCACAAACGCCAGCGCGGCCAGCCGTTTGTTCCGACAATGGTGTTCACGGCGGGGTATCTGGTCGCTTGGGGGCTGTTCGGCATCTTTGCGTCCTTCGCGGATTGGGGGCTCGAACGTGCTGCCCTGATCGCGCCGATAACGGGAAGGCTCGCCCCGGTATTGGGCGCGGTCGTCGTCATAGCCGCTGGGATCTACCAGCTCACCCCATTCAAAACGGTTTGCCTGACGCATTGCCGCTCGCCCTTCGACGTCGTCCTCAACCATTGGCGGGACGGCCCCGCGGGCGCAATGCGGATGGGGGTGGAGCACGGGCTCTACTGTCTCGGCTGTTGTTGGTTTTTGATGGCGCTCTTGTTCGCGGCCGGCATCATGAGCCTGGTGTGGATGGCCGCGATCACCGCCTTCGTCTTTGTCGAAAAGCTGTTTCCGGCCGGACAGTGGATAGCGCGCGCCGGCGGCGTTGCGATGCTGGGCTTCGGGGTCTACCTTATTTGCCAGGGTTGACCTCGGCCTCGGAGGGCGCATGGCTACAAACTGGCAGCTTTCGGGAGATTATTTCGAAAACTGCAACTGCAGCGTCGTCTGCCCATGCCTGATTTCGCCGGCGCCGCCGCTGACCTCGCGGCCGACCGAGGGTGTCTGCGACGTCGCGCTGGCCTTTCACGTCGATAAGGGCAGTTACGGCACGGTCGCGCTCGACGGCCTCAACCTAGCCCTGATCGCGCACACTCCCGGGCCGATGGCCGACGGCAACTGGACAATCGCCATCTACATCGACGAGCGCGCCACCGACGAGCAAGCGGCGGCGCTGGGCGCCGTTTTCGGCGGTGCGGAGGGCGGGCCGATGGCGGCCTTCGCACCGCTGATCGCGACAAATCTCGGCGTCAAGAAGGTGTCGATCACCTACCGAGGTGACCGGCAAGACGCGCTCGGCCGAGATACCGGGGGTCATGAATATGTCGGTCGCGCCGCTGCCGAGCTTGCGAGAGAACGAGGAAATCTGGGCGTCGGCCGGGCATCCGGTCGCGCCCGACAGGTTGGCGCTCGCGGTCGGCAGGCCGGGCAGCACCTTTACCGATTATGGGATGCGCTGGGACAATTCCGGCAAGAACGGCCATTATGCGCCGATAAGCTGGTCCAACCAGTAACGCCCTCGACGATGCGGTTAGGTAGCCGGAGCTAACCGGATCGGCGCGGCAGCGAGCGGCGCTCCACCTGAAATGAGGGCTGCTTTCTCGGCTGCGGGCGCGGGGTGAAGGTGTCCCGCCTGTCGTCGTCGCCGTCGCGGGGCCCTGGCATCACGCGGCGCGGCGAGCGTTGCGGCACACCGGCGGCCCGCGGGGCGGCCCGCGGCTTGTTGGCCGTTACCGGACGTTCGCTGATCCGCACATCGAGGCTGTACCCATCGATTGCCGCGCCGTTCATCGAACTCGACGGCAAGCTTTGCCGCGCGCTCGGTCGCGATGTCGACAAACCCGTAGCGCAGCCGTTTTCCGGTCTCTGGATCGTGAGCAACCGTGGCGCTCAACACGATCCCGAAAGAGTCAAAAGCCTCGGCCAATTGCTCGTCGGAAATCTCCGGCGGCAAATTCGCGACAAAGACATTGCCACGGAAATTTTGTGCTCTCATCGGCTCCCCTGTTCTGGCCCGCCTTTCCCGACGCGACCGCTGCGCCGAACAGTGAAGCTGCGCGCGGCATTTCTGGAATGTAGACTTTGCACCGCTGGTTTGCAGGATCGCAGCGGGTGGCCAATCGCCGCGCCACCCAAAAGGGTTATGCTCAATCGGCAAACATCGGGAGGGCATCATGATCCCGCGTGAACGCTGCGCATATTCGGCGATCGTCGATCGGCCGCCGCTCGTCTTGCCGAACCGCGCCCGCGTCGTCGTTTGGACCATCGTCAACCTTGAATTCTGGGATATCGCGCGGCCGATGGCGCGCCAGGTGTTGCCCGCGCCGACCGGCCAAGTGCTTTTGCCGGACGTCCCGAACTGGGCTTGGCACGAATATGGGATGCGGGTCGGGGTGTGGCGTTTCTTCGAGTTGTTCGCGCAATTCGTTATCCGCCCGACCCTGTCGATCAATGCACGGGTATGCGAGGAGTACCCACGCGTCGCCGGGGCAGCGCGGGACGCCGGCTGGGAATTCATGGGGCACGCTTGGGAGCAGATGCCGATCCACAATGTCGAGGATCAATTCGCGATGATCAACCAATCGCTCGCCGTCCTCGAGGGGTTCGCGGGCACGCGGCCTGTCGGCTGGCTCGGGCCGGGGTTGACCGAGACCGAGGACACGCCGGACCTGCTCGCCGCGGCGGGCGTCAAATACATCGGCGACTGGGTCTATGACGACGAGCCGACGGAAATCCGCACCGCGCACGGCCCGCTCGTGACGTTGCCCTACACGGTCGAGCTCAACGACATCCCGATGATGCTCGTCCAGCACCATGAATCTGCCTATTTCACGCAGCGCTGCATCGACAGCTTCGAGCGGCTCTACCGCGAGGGCGCCGAGCGGGCAAAGATCATGGCGATCGCGATTCACCCCTACATTAGCGGGCAGCCGCACCGCATCAAATACCTCGAAGCCGTCTACGACCACGTCAACCGCTTTGCCGGCGTATTGCACTGGAACGGGGCCGAGATCCTCGATTGGTACATGACCGCGAGGGTAGACCAGTGATGCTGCCGACCGAACGTCTCGACTTTTCGGCCATCGCGCACCGGCCAAAGCTTACGCTGCCCGATGGGGCACGGCTCGTGGTCTGGGTCATTGTCAATGTCGAGGAATGGGACCCCGCACAGCCGATGCCGCGGACGGTGCTGACCCCGCCGGCAGGCGGCGCGCCGATGCCCGACATCCCGAACTGGGCGTGGCACGAATACGGCAACCGCGTCGGCTTCTGGCGTGTGCTCGAGGCGATCGACGACCACCGGATTCGCGCCGTGCTCGCCGTCAACGGCTCGGCAATCGGGCGCTACGAGCCTGTTGCCCGCGCCGCGCTCGACCGCGGCTGGGAATTCATCGGCCACGGTTTCACGCAGAAGAGCATGCAAAAAGTCGCCGACGAGCGCGACGACATCCGCAAGACCGCCGCGGCAATCCGCGATTTCACCGGCAAGAACCCGCGCGGCTGGCTGGGACCGGGCCTCACCGAGACCTGGGAAACCCCGGATCTGTTGGTCGAAGAGGGCTACGAATATGTCTGTGACTGGGTGCTCGACGACCAACCCGTATTGTTGAAGACCCGGGCCAAGCCGATCGTCGGTATTCCATACACGCAGGAATGCAACGATGTCGCGATGATGCTGATCCAGCATCACAAGGCCGGCGAGTATTACGACCGCGCAATCGACCAGTTCGAGCAGCTCTACCGCGACGCCACGCACTCGGCCCGCATCATGGCGCTGGTCGTGCACCCCTACATCATGGGCGCACCGCACCGGCTGAAGTACTTTCGCGCGGCCCTCGCCCACATCCGCGCCTATCCCGACGTGCCGTTCTGGACCGGCGAACAGATCCTCGACTGGTACCGGACACAGAGGACGTAAAGCCGGCCCGTTCTTCAAACCGGCGCTCTTGGTTCCGCTAACTGCAATCAGAAATTGCATTGATTATTTCACTCCGCTGCATCTGCAGCAAATCTGCAGCGAACTTTCTCCTTCTGGTTGTTGCCTCTCTTTTTTCCCCAGGGGCCGGTGACGCCCACCCGTTCGGGCACCTACTGCCGTTCGGGCACCATGCCATGCGAGGTTGGCAATTTTATGAAGAAGGTTGGCGACTCTCGCACCGCGTCAGCGATGCCGCGCGCTGGTTTGCTGGTCCTAGGTAGGATGGGTTGAGTGTAGGGAAACCCATCAATCTCGCTCGGCCCAGAAAGTATCGGTGGGTTTCGCGGTTGCTCAACCCACCCTACGTGCTTGATCAGGACCCCCGCCGTGGCGCCCGGCGCGATCAATGTCTCTCAGCGCGACTGACGGCGCGGAAATGAAGGGCGACGCTCAGAGCGAGCGCAGGAAGTTCAAGACGTCCTGTTGCGAGGGGGCGGGCAGCCCATTGAATTTGCCGATGACCGGGCTCGCCTCCGAGCCACCACCGGCATGTGCTTGGATGGCCTGCAGCAAGTCGTTTGTGCGGCCGTCGTGCAAAAAGAACAGGCGCTGGCCGATGCCCCACAACGGCGCGGTACGGAACTCATCCCCCGCGGCGTTACCCTGGATGATGCCATCGGCTAGGTCTTTGCCCATGGAGTGGAGCGCGAAGTCGCTGTATGGGAAGAAATCGACGCCGCCATACGTAGTCTGTTTCTGCACGTGGCAGGCGCCGCAGCCGATGCTTATGAAGGTCTGCCGGCCGTTGCTTGTGGATGAGGTGTCCGGGGCCGGGGTCGGCGCTGCCGACAGTCGCATGAACTCGGCGAAGTTCTCGACGTCCGAGGAGTAATCCGATGCCGGGCTGGCGCTCGGCGGGCTGCTGCCCGTCAGGTGGAGCGAATCCTCGGGAGTCGCATTGAACTGGCACCCCGGCGTGTCGTCGCGCTCGTTCGGGAACCCGAGGTTGGTGACGCCCTGCTCGACGTTATAGGCCTCCATCGCGAAGATCAGGAGGCTTTTGTTCTGCGCCTTCCAGCCAAATTTGGTGATAGTCCCGTCGTTACCGCTATGGTTGAAATGTGCGCCGGGCTGGGCATTGGCCTCGAGCGTGCTGTCGGGCACGTCTTCGACGAGCCCGACACCGAAGAGAGGCGTCGGGATGCGAAAGATAACATTATTGTTGACCAACTCGGTTGCAAAGTCAGGTTGTGCCAGAACGCACCCCGGGGCATCGGTGCGCCCGGTGATCGTGTAGAGGTCGTGGACGCCGCCGTCCAGCGCCTCCTTGCCTTGCTCTCCGTTGCCGTGGGTGTCCTGCTTGTCGCCCTTGCCAGCGGGAGCGGTTGCGTTCACAAAACGGGCCTCACGCACCGGGCCATTGGGAGTGATGAATGAGGGCACGGTGTTCTGTGCGCCGTTTAAGGTCGCTACCGCGATCTGGGGGTTGACGGCCGGGCTCGTGCCTCCCACAGCCGGCTGGGCATGACATGCCGCGCAGGAATCGGCGTTGAACCGCGGGCCAAGACCACCCGACACCGAATCGACCTCCTTGAAGACCGCGAGGGCCGCGTTGAACATGTTCAGATCGGGCGTGCCGAGACCGGATAGCGGCCCTCCCGCCCCCGCTGGCCCGCCGCGCGCCCCGGGGTCGCGCGGCTGCTGGGCGGACGCATTGCAGGCAAGATAAGCAGGCGCTAACAGCATGATGGCGATCATCCCCGCGAGTTGCACGGGCGTGAATCTGAATAACATCGCTTTGATCCCCCCGGATGAAGCAGAAAATCACACTAACTATTGCTGTAGGCCATCCGGTGTGACAATAATGTGTCTCGCGTGAGACAAACATGTTTGCGTTCTCTAGGCGAGTGCATTCACCATAATTTGAAGATTAAGTGGCGTTATTTCCTTGAGGATTATTTGGCGTATGTGTCCAACGCTCCCCGAAGCACGCGCTGCCTTGGCCGGGCTCTCCAAACCGCTCCGCCGGCGCGCGTTTGATCGGTACCGGAAGCTCCGTCCCCATCTGGAACAGGCTGTCCCGCTCACACACGTCGCAGCAGAGGCGGGGTTGCCGCTGCGCACCGCGCAGCGCTGGGTCAGCCGATACCGGCGCTTTGGGCTTGCGGGGCTGAGCCGCGCCGCACGGGCGGACCAGGGCAAACGCCGCCGTGTATCGGACGAGCTGCGACGCCTCGCCGAAGGTCTCGCATTGCAAGAGCCCCCACTCGGCCCCGGCGCGATCTATCGCGAAGTGTGCCGCATCGCCGAAGCCCAGGGGCAAGCGCCGCCCGGCTACCACACCATCTACAATGTCATTCGCGATGCGCGGTCCGGTCGGTGGTGATCACGGATTCCGGTGGAGTTGTGGCTGCTGTACGCCGTCACGCCCTTCGCGCCACCTTCGGCTCGACCGGCGGCGCGGCGGTTTCGGGCTGGGCGGCGCGGGCGATTTTGGCGAGTGCCTGCACCAGTTTGGCGGCGCCGGTGAGGCGGGCTTTGGCGTCGTCCCAGTTGCGCTGATAGAGGATCTTCTGGTCGGGGCGGAGCTTCAGGGTGCCGGCATTGCGCTGGATCAGGTCGACGAGGCCGGCGGGGTTGGCGAAACGGTTGTCGCGCAGTGAGATGACCGCGCCTTTGGGACCGGCTTCGAGTTTTTCGATGCCGGCTTCGCGGCAATAGCGCTTGATTGCGATGATTTCGAGCAAATTCTCGACTTCGGTTGGGAGCGTCCCGAAGCGGTCGATCAGTTCGGCGGCGAAGCCGTCGATTTCGCGGCGGTCGGCGAGGCCGGCAATGCGGCGGTAGAGGCCGAGCCGCACGCCGAGATCCGGAACGTAATTCTCGGGGATCAGGATCGGCGTGCCGATCGTGATGACTGGGCTCCATTCCTCGCGGGCCGCCGCGTCGCCCCCATCCGTGCGTGCCGCAGCGACCGCTTCTTCGAGCATGTGCTGGTAGAGCTCGATGCCGACCTCGCGGATGTGCCCGGATTGCTCGTCGCCCAAGAGATTGCCGGCGCCGCGGATGTCGAGGTCGTGGCTCGCCAGCTGGAAGCCGGCGCCCAACGTGTCCAGGGTCTGCATGACTTCGAGCCGGCGCTGTGCCGTCGGCGCGAGCTTCTTCTTTTCCGGCAGGGTCAGATAGGCATAACCGCGCACCTTGCTGCGCCCGATGCGACCGCGCAGCTGGTAGAGCTGCGCCAGCCCGAACATGTCTGCGCGGTGTACCACCATCGTATTGGCCGACGGGATGTCGAGCCCGCTCTCGATGATGTTGGTCGACAGCAAGAGATCGAAGGCGCGCTCGTCGAACGCGGTCATCACGTCTTCGAGCTCGGAGGGCGCCATTCGACCATGCGCCACCGCGTATTTGATTTCGGGCACGCTCTCGCGCAGCCGCTCGCGCACGTCGTCGAGATCGGCGATGCGCGGCACGACATAAAAGATCTGACCGCCGCGGTCGCGCTCGCGCATGATCGCCTCGCGGATCGTCACCGGGTCATACGGCATCACGAACGTGCGCACCGCCAATCGGTCGACCGGCGGGGTCGCGATGAGGCTCATCTCGCGCACCCCCGACAATGCCAATTGCAGGGTGCGCGGGATCGGCGTCGCGGTCAGCGTCAGGACATGCAGGTCGGCCTTTAGTTGCTTTAGCTTTTCTTTCTGCGAGACGCCGAAATGCTGTTCCTCGTCGACGATCAGGAGCCCCAGATGGGCGAACCGGACGTCCTTGGCGAGCAATGCGTGCGTGCCGATCACGATATCGAGCCGTCCGTCGGCGAGCTCCTTCTTGACCTCGCGCGCCACTTTGGCGGGGACCAGCCGCGACAACTGCGCAATCCGCAGCGGCAGCGCGGCAAAGCGCTCGGTGAAGCTGCGGTAGTGCTGCCGCGACAGCAGGGTCGTCGGCACCACGATCGCGACCTGCGACCCGGCCATCGCCGCGATGAAGGCGGCGCGCAACGCCACCTCGGTCTTGCCAAACCCGACATCGCCGCAGATCAGCCGGTCCATCGGCTTGCCCGAGGCCATATCGGCGAATGTGTCGGCGATCGCGTTCAGCTGGTCCTCGGTCTCGGGATAGGGGAAGCGGGCGGCGAATTCCTCGTAGATCCCCTCGGGAGGCTGCAACACGTCGCCCGGCCGCAGCTGGCGTTCGGCGGCGACACGGATCAATTCTCCGGCAATGTCGCGAATGCGCTTCTTGACTCGCGCTTTCCGTGACTGCCAGGCGACCCCGCCGAGGCGGTCGAGCTGCACGCCGGCATCTTCCGAGCCGAAGCGCGACAAAACTTCGATGTTCTCGACCGGCACGAACAGCTTGTCGTCCCCGGCATAGAGCACGCGCACGCAATCATGCGGCGCGCCGGCGACGTCGATCGTCTCCAGCGCCTCGTAGCGGCCGATGCCGTGATCGTCGTGGACGACGAGGTCGCCCGGCGTCAGCGCCGTCGCCTCGGTGATGAACTGATCGAGGCTGCGCCGTCGGCGTGAGGTGCGCGCGAGCCGGTCGCCGAGGATGTCCTGCTCGCCGAGCAGGACCATGTCGTCGGTCGCGAAGCCCTGCTCGACCGGCAATACGGCGAGCCCGACCGCCGAGCCCGGCAGTCCTTCGAGCTCTCTGCCATTGGCGATCCGGCGCAGATCGGAAACGCCGCGCTCGCGCAGCACGCTCAAGAGACGGTCAGCCGAGCCCTGACTGAACGCGGCGACCGCGGTCTTGCGGCCTGATTTGCGCTCGGCTTCGAGGTAGTCGCGGACCGCCTCGAACAGCACGATATTCGGGTCGGCGCGCTCGGCCGCGAAGCTGCGCGCCAGGCGGGCGCCGGCATCGAAGGCGTCGCCGTCGCTCTGATCCGCCGCGAAAGGCGATAGCTGTACAACGGACCGTCCATGCAATGCCGCCTGCCATTCACGGCGGTCGAGGTAGAGCTGGTCGGGCCGGATCGGGCGATAGACCGGGGCGCCGGCGCGCGCCGCGGGAGTGACGTTGTGGCGCGCGGCATAAGAATCCGCGATCGCCTCCAGGCGGTGGCCGCGAACCTCCTCTGCCTGGTAATCGAGCGAGATCCCGGCCCCCGGCAGATAGTCGAAAAAGTCTCCAACCGCTCGTAATAAAACGGCAGCCAGTGCTCCATGCCGGGATAGCGCCGCCCGGCGCTGACCAATTCGTAGAGCGGGTCGTCGGTGCCGGTCGCGCCGAATTGCTCGCGGTACCGCGAGCGGAAGCGGCGCACCGCATCCTCGTCGAGCAAGACCTCGCTGACCGGCCGCAACGCCGCCTCGTCGAGCTTCCCGGTTGATCGCTGGGTCAGCGGGTCAAAGCTGCGAACCGATTCGAGCGTGTCGCCAAAAAAGTCGAGGCGCAGCGGCTCTGCCGCTCCGGCCGGGTAGAGGTCGACGATGCCGCCGCGAATGGCGAATTCGCCGAACTCGCGCACCGTATCGGTGCGAATATAGCCATTGTTGCGGAAGAAGCTTTGGAGCCGGTCGAGCCCGACGCGACCGGCGGTCCGCAACGTCAGGACACGGCCGTCGAAGAGCCGGCGCGGCGGCACGCGCTGGACGAGCGCGTTGACCGTGGTCAGCACGACCAACTTGTCGGGCGGGGCGGTCGCGAGCCGCGTCAGGGTGTCGATTCGCCGGCTGACGATTTCGCCGTTTGGCGAGACCCGGTCATAGGGGAGGCAGTCCCACGCCGGGAAGGTCAGCGCCTCGATCTCGGGGTGAAAAAACGCCAGCGCTGCGGCGAACCGCGCCATCCGCCCGTCGTCGCGGCAGACGTGCAGCCAACGCCCGGCAGCTAACGCCCC
>CAVOWP010000023.1:0-11683 GCA_963700185.1 uncultured Alphaproteobacteria bacterium | reverse complement strand
AGGAAGAGATTGCCCAAGCTGCCGAGACCGTGCGTGCCCATCACGATCTGATCGGCTCCGACCTCGCGCACGACGCGGACGGCGATTGTCGCCTCGAGCATCCATGGCACCGGCGCCCACAAATGACGCACGACCCGCGCGAGCGGGCGGACCCGCTCCTCGACCACGGCATTTGGCCCGAATTCCAAGAGCCGGCGAGCCGCCTCACCCGATGACAAGCCAGCCGGAGAAGGCGGTGCGATTACAGTAGGCTCTTCGAGGGACGCCGGTTGTGACATCGAAGGTGTAGAGGTCATGCTCGTAAGACCAGAAGAAAGTGCCTCCAGGATACGCAAGCGACCGCGGCTGGCCTAAGCCAAGCCGCTTCAGGTTGCGCTCGCAGCCTCGGGAAATTGCAACTCTCCCACCGCGCAGCGTGGCAAGGTCCAACGAGCTCCATATTTGTCGCCCTCCGCGTCACTATCCAGTGACATGGAAACCCGAGCCGTAAGAGCTTCCGTCCCATTTCGGCTCGCTCGACCCGCCCTCAGCAGACGGCGCGGCGAAGGTAGTGTGATTGATCGAGGCGAATACCCGGGATCTCAAAGTCGTGATTTCGGCGCACTACCGGTCCGATTTACTCGGAGCAGGGTGCGCAAGAGATCTTCACGGGCCACAATGCCGATGACGCGGCCATCTCGGACGACCGGCACCCGCTTGATCTGATGAGCGACGAGTAGACGAGCTATCTCGCCGACCTCCGTAATCTCGCTCACGGTGATAACAGGCGCCGACATGACGGCGCGCGCGGCGCGTTTCTGAGAGTTCAGCCAGGCAAGAAACTCGGGACTGAGCTGTTCGCCTTCAGCGAGGATCTCCAACCACCACTCGCGCCGCGCCTCGCGCGCCGCCTGGTCAGGACGGATCAGATCGCCTTCGCTCACCATTCCTATCGGTGCTCCATTATTGTCAACGACCGGCACTGCGCTAATCCCTTTGTCGAGCAACAGCCGAGCGATTTCGCGTACCGGCGTATCGGGATGCACCGATACAACAGCCTTAGTCATGACATCACGTGCATTCATTGGCCTGGCTCCCCAGCTGATTATTGTGTCCCTGCTGTCTGTCAGACTTCGGTGATAACCTTCAGCGCCTGCGTTTTCGCCGCTCGACCAAAGGTCTCGCAAGCCTCCAGAATGTGGTTGAGTTTTGAAGCGATTGGTCATTAGCAACGCCGGATCTATCCTTCGAGTGAGACTAGAGCCCCCCGTTGCGGCCCTGCTTTGATCTATGTCAACAGCCGCGTCTCAAGTTCTTCATCCCATCCTGACCTGTGTAAATGTGCACAGGACAGTTTCACGACCTTCCGGCCCATGACGAGATACTAACCCACTGCTGTCCGGTTAAGTCCGGGGTGGCTGCCGTTAACGGCATGATTTTGAATGCAGTTTTGGCGATTTGGGGTGGTGTCGATTTGAACTCGATCTGGCACTTTTCGGAAGGTTTCCGAGGAGGCGCCGGTGAACAGTGGCAAGACGCTTTTCGCCCAACTGATGGATTTTCTGCCGTGGAGCACGTTCACCCGGATTGTCGCGCGGTACGGTGGCGATCAGCGGGTGCGGACGCTGTCGTGCGGCGAGCATTATCGGGCGATGGCGTTCGCCCAGCTGACCTACCGGGAGAGCCTGCGCGACATCGAAACCTGCTTGTCGGTGCAGGTCTCGAAACTCTATTCCATGGGCTTCCGCGATCCGGTGCGGCGCTCGACGCTGGCCGATGCCAACGAGGCGCGCGACTGGCGCATTTACGCGGAGTTGGCCCAGCGACTGATCGGCCAGGCGAGGCGGCTGTACGTCAACGAGGATTTGGGTTTCGACCTCGCCAACACGGTCTATGCGCTCGACTCGACGACCATCGACCTTTGTCTGGCGGTCTTTCCGTGGGCGCATTTCCGCACGACCAAGGCGGCGGTCAAGATGCACACGCTGTTGGACTTGCGCGGTAATATCCCGAGCTTCATCCACGTTTCGGATGGCAAGCTGCACGACGTTCACGCGCTCGACCTCTGCTGCTCCCGGAGGCGGGCGCGATCTACGTCATGGATCGCGGCTATGTCGATTTCGCCCGGCTCCATGTGTTGCATCTGGCCGGAGCCTTCTTCGTCACCCGCGCCAAATCGAACATGGATGCCCATCGGGTCTATTCGGCCCCGACAGACCGTACGACCGGCATCATCTGCGATCAGACCATCGCCCTGGATGGTCACTACACCAGCCAGCATTACCCCGAACACCTGCGGCGCATCCGCTTGAGGGACACCGAAACGAGGAGAACGCTGGTGTTCCTCACCAACCAGTTCGGGTTGCCGGCCGCGACCATCTGCGCGCTCTACAAAAGCCGCTGGCAAGTCGAACTGTTCTTCAAATGGATCAAGCAGCATCTGCGGATCAAGCGGTTCTTCGGGACATCCGAAAATGCCGTGAAGACCCAAATCTGGATCGCCGTCTCGGTCTACGTCCTCGTCGCAATCGTCAAGAAGCGCCTCACCCTCGACGCCTCGCTCTACACATTGCTCCAGATTCTCTCGGTCACCCTCTTCGAGAAAATTCCGATAGATCAAGCACTTGCTGGAGACGATCCCAAAGACGATACTTCGCAAATAACTAACCAATTGAATCTATTCGCTTATTGACTGGACAGCAGTGATACTAACCCATGGCACGGCAACGGGAACTATCTTCTCCGCTTTTCAGCGAGCCGGTCGCTCTTCCAGGCGCTCGCACGGGCGCCGGCTCGTCTTCGCTATGTTTCCTCGTTGCCGCCGCCATCGGTATATTTTTCGGCCATTACCCGGCGCGAGAGAGCCGCCTACCTCGATCCGATCGAGGCACGGCGCTACGAGGGACACCCGGAGCAATTACACAGCCTTGATCTGGATCAAGGTCTGGCGCTCGACGGCGCTTAAAGTTGGGCCGCTCGCAAAGTAGGGAAAGGTCCAGCAAAAATGATTCGTACCACTCTGGTCCCGCTGACCGCGGAGCTATCGAGCGAAGCCCTTCTGGACGCCGCTCTCTTGGGCGCCAAGCGGCTCAATGGGCATATTCGCGCGTTGTTTATCCTACCGAATCCAGACACCGCTTTTGCCTACCTACCCGAGGTGATTTTTGCCGCCGGAGTCACGCGCGAGGTGATCGAGCGTGAGACCCAGGAAGCGGCAGCCGCAGCGAAGGAGCGTTTTGTTGACTGGCGAAAGCGCAACAACGTTCCAGAAGCCGCAGGTGTGCGTCTCGATAGCTGCTTTGCGAGCTGGTCTGAACGGCTCGGCGATATCGAAACGGTCGTGGCACATTTCGGGCGCGTCAGCGATTTGATCGTGGTGCAACGGCCCTCGTCTGGCTCTGTGCAGGGGCAACGCTGCTTTGACGCCGCGGTCTTCGAGAGCGGACGTCCGACGCTCGTCGTCGGCGAGGGGTTGCCTTTTGCCATCACCGACCACGTCATGATCGCTTGGAACGGCAGCCTCGAGGCAAGTCGGGCAGTACTGGGCGCCATGCCGCTGCTGCATCTAGCTAGTCGAGTGTCGATCTTTGCAGCGCCCCAATATGAAGGTGAGGGTGTCGATGCCGCCGACCTTGCCGAGTCGCTCTCCTGGCATGGAATTCGGGCTCACCAGGTCCCCGGTCCTCGAGACGAGAACTCAACTGGAGCCGCCTTGGTGTCGGCCGCGATCGAGCAACAAGCGACAATGATCGTCATGGGCGCTTATACGCACAGTCGCCTACGACAGAGCTTTCTTGGCGGTGTGACGAGACACCTCCTGGCTCACGCTCCAGTCCCACTGCTGATGAGCCATTGAATGGCACGAAATCGCGTAGCTGCCCCGATCGCCAGGCGCGTGTTCCGTTCGCGACGCATCTCTACCCTCGAGGGGGGCTTAAACACTCGGGCTCGCGCCTGCGGAAAATGCGCTTTCTGCTCGAGGCCGACGCCTGCATGCGCATCTTGCCGACCTCTGCTGACCGTCACTACGGATAATACCGTATATCCGGGCGCCGCATTGCCCACTATTTGTGGGGGCCATCGATAGATGTCTGGAGGGTGCTGGTGATCGAGGACGCGGAGCCGATTATCTATGTGGTCGATGATGACGAGGCGGTGTGTCGGGCCGGAGGGCCTGCCTGATCCTGGACCTTCATCTTCCTGGCTAACGCCCTTGATTATCTGGCCATGCAAGACGATCCAGCAGCAGATTTGCCGGTTATCATAATCACCGTGCGCGGGGATCCGGCAAGCCGCGCACGCGCCGAGCGACTGGGCGTGCTCGCTTTCCTCGATAAGCCGGTGGCCGGCGAGGTATTGCTTGCCAATGTCAGACAAGCCTTGGGGCGAGCTTGAACGCGCCTGCGCAAATCTCGGCTCAACTTGAAGCGTAACACCGTAGGCACTCCGCCTCGCGTCTTCGGACGATCCGCCTGCCCGCCGCTTCGCCTCGAGCTTCGGTGACCACGGTGCGTTGACCTTCTGCTTGGCTGTCCTCGTGGAAGAAAATTACGACCCAATCGTTCGCGTCCCAGCTGGTGGGTCCGCGCCGTATTTGAGTAGAGCGCGGTGAAATGCCACGTGCCGCGCACGGTGTGGAGCACGGGCAGCCAAGCCTCGCCTTTTGGATTGAAGCGCTTCGGTGCAATCTTGATCAGCTGCCCAGCTGTCCCTCTTCCCCGGTATTCGCCGTCGACATCCAATAACGGGTCCACCCGGGTTCGTCGTCCCGGCGGAGCGAGCCACGGCGGACGCGCGCGAGCATCTCGGCAAGTGCGGCCCCAGCATCGCGGCACGCCGACGGCCAAAACCGCGAACCTGCTCCAGCCGCCCGTCATATGCCGCGGCTTCCAGGGCCTCGATTGCGTCGAGCCTAAGCGTTTCGCAAAGTCGGTGAGCAAGCACCGGCCCAATGCCCGGGACCGCCTCCAGCGCGTCGCGCCCGCCCCTCTCGGCGATACCGCCGAGATCGTCGCTCAAGAGGCGGACCGATCCTGCGGCCTTGCGATAGGCCGCGATGCGGAACGGGTCGGCCCTTTGCGCCGCCAGGATGTCAGCGGCCTGGCGAAGGTTGTCGGCGATCCGGGCGTTCTGCCCGCTGGACTCGTGCTCATGCCGAGCGGTGGTCGAGTGGACCCCGGGATTAACTGCGGCCGGTCCGCTGATCGATACAGGCTGATCGGATGCGAGCGCCATCTCTGCTTCTCCAGTCCACGGGGGACAATGGCCGAAACGGGGCTGGTCGTTCTTGATCTGCATCAACGGGCCCAGAGAAATTGCAACTGATCTGGATCAATGCGCAGGAAGCCGCTTTTGGCGCTTGCTGCAAGTCTCGCATAGCATTGCCAAAGCTGGTCATGCCTGTCTTGAATTCCGATATTGCACAAAGTCTCGACAAGCTCGCAGATCTCCTCGAGCTCGAAGGCGCCAATCCCTTTCGGATCCGCGCTTATCGGAACGCTGCCCGGGTCGTCGGAGAGCTGCCGCGCACCGTCACCGCGATGGCCGCGGCCGGCGAAGACCTCGCGGAGCTGCCCGGGATCGGCAAGGACCTCGCCGAGAAGATCGAAACGCTTGCCGCGACTGGCCACGTCGCCGTTCTCGACGAGATCGAGCGGCGGACCCCGGCGGGGCTGCTGGCCTTGCTCGATGTGCCGGGCCTCGGCCCCAAGCGCGCGCGGCTGTTAAACGAGCAGCTTGGAATTCAGCGCTCTCGGGGATCTGGTAGCGGCGGCCAAGGCGGGCAAGATCCGTAAACTTCGGGGATTTGGTGCGAAGACCGAGCAGAGGATCCTGCTAGAAGCCGAAAAACGCGCCGCGACCGCCCCCAGGATCAAGCGGCCGGTCGCCGAAGACATTGCCAAGCCGCTATTGCGCTTTCTCAGCGAGGCTAAGGGCATTCGGCACGCCGCCGTCGCCGGCAGCTATCGCCGCTGCAAGGAAACCGTCGGCGATCTCGACATCGTCGTTGCGGCGGTGCGGGGCACCGGGATTATCGAACGCTTTCTCTGCTATGAAGACGTTGCGCAGATCCTCTCGCGTGGGCCGACGCGATCATCGGTCGTTCTGCGCAACGGCACCCAGGTCGATCTGCGCGTCGTTTCGGAAGCGAGTTACGGCGCAGCGCTGCAATATTTCACGGGGTCGAAGGCGCACAACATCGCGCTGCGCCAGATCGCCGCCGCGCGCGGTCTCAAGCTCAACGAATACGGCTTGTTCGACAGCACTCGCCGCGTCGCCGGACGGACCGAGGAGGAGGTTTACCGGTGTCTCGGCCTGCCCTATATCGAGCCCGAGCTGCGCGAGGACCACGGCGAAGTCGAAACAGCGCGGTTGGGTAAGCTGCCCCATCTCGTGACCCTCGCAGACATCCGCGGCGACCTCCACCTTCATACGAAGGCGAGCGACGGTCGCGCCACCTTGGCGGAGATGGCGGAGGCGGCCCAGGAACGCGGCTACGGCTACCTGGCGATCACCGACCACAGCAAGCGTGTGACGATTGCACACGGGCTCGACGCGAAACGCCTCGCCGAGCAGGTTGATGAGATCGCCCGTTTGAACGAAACCCTATCGGGGACCGTGGTCCTGAGCTCGGTCGAGGTCGACATCCTCGAGGATGGGCGGCTCGATCTACCAAATTCGATCCTGAGCCGGCTCGATTTCACTGTGGGCGCCGTGCACTCGGCTTTCGCGCTGCCGCGCGACAAGCAGACGCAGCGGCTATTGCGCGCGATGGACAACCCCCATCTCGCCGTGCTCGCGCACCCGACCGGCCGGCTCATCGGCGAACGGGAGGGCTCCGACCTCGATCTCGAACGGGTCCTCTTGGGCGCGCGCGAGCGCGGTTGTGCTATCGAGGTCAACGGTCAGCCGGACCGGCTCGATCCCAACGAGTGGCATTGCAAGCTTGCCAAAGAGATTGGTGTGAAGCTCGTGCTTTCCACCGACGCCCACAACCCGAGCGAACTCGGCTTCATGCGCTACGCGGTCGAGCAGGCGCGTCGCGGCTGGCTGGAGCCCTCGGACATTCTCAATACCCGCAGCCTCGGTGGCCTAAGGGCAGTGCTGCGGCGTTTTTAGAGAGAATGACCTCGCGGGATTGCGCTGGGTCAATCCTGAACGGTTCGCCATCGCCTACACTGGTCGATACAGAATGGAGAGTTCGATGCAACTGCCGCTTCAGATTACTTTCCGCCATATGGACTCGTCTGATGCCGTCGCGACTTGAATACGTGAGCGCTCCGAGGAGCTCGAACGCTTCTTTGACCGGATCGTATCGTGCCGCGTCGTTGTCGAATACCAGCACCCCCGGCGCCAGCAGGGTAATTTGTTTCGAGTGCGCGTCGACCTCAAAGTTCCGGGAAACGAGATTGTCGTCGGGCGCGATCCCGAGGCTCACCATGCGCATGAGGATGTCTATGTCGCGATCCGCGACGCCTTCGACGCAACTCGCCGGCTGCTGGAAGATCACGTTCGTCTGGGACGCGGCGACGTCAAGCTGCACGCGGTGCCCGACCATGGACGGGTCGCGCGGCTCCTGCCCGCGCAGAATTGCGGCTTCATTCTGAGTGCCGATGGCAGCGAGATCTATTTCCATCGCAACAGTGTCGTGAACGGCGCGTTCGAAGCGCTCGCCGTTGGCGACGAGGTGCGTTTCGTCGCGCAGCATTCCGAGAGCGCCGAAGGTCCGCAGGCGAGCACGGTGGTCCCGCTCGGCAAGCATCACCTCCCGTCAACCGAAGCGGTGCGCGCCTGATCCACGCATACCGGAGGAATAGTCTAATGAAGCAGATTCTGCGGCCGGCAACAGGCCGAAGAGGTCCTCGAGATCGTGGGACCCCTCGACGATTCCGTGCTGATGAGGATCGTGGAGACCGAGGCGACTCAGGCCGAAGTGCTCGAAGCATTCACCTGGGCTACCGCTGATGACCAGATCGGCACGGAATTGGAACACGGGCCCCTCGGCGCCGTCGCCCGGGTCTATGAAATCCTCAAGCGCGAAGAACCGGAACCGGACGAGCGCTGACGATCTTGGCGTGGGGAGTGGCCAATGAACGCGGCTGAAATCATGACAAAACGGGTCATAACGGTGAGGCTCAATACGAGTGTCGGCGAAATCGCCGACCTTCTACTCGACCACAAAGTCAGCGCGGTCCCGGTGATCGATGATGATCGTCACGTCGTGGGCATTGTCAGTGAAGGAGATCTGCTCGGCCATCCTCCTTCCGATAGCCCGCGGGCGTGGTGGCTGCGGCTTTTTAACGACGATACAGTCTGCCTGGAGGAGATCGCGACAGCCCGCCATCTGAAGGCACGCGATGTCATGACCAAACCTGTCGTTACCGTGGTGGATCAGACCCCGGTCGACGTTCTCGCCACACTGATGCGCCCTCGCAGGGTGAAATGCGTGCCCGTGCTGCAGAACGGCAAGCTCGTCGGCATTGTCAGCCGCACGGATTTACTCGAAGCGCTGATGCGGCGCGCCGATGCGGCAGACGAGTGTCCATGAGGCTAAGAGCAGTTCCGAAGGTCGAAGCCGCGCTCAGTGCTGTCGGGAAACTCGTCGGATCATACCGCCAGCGAATAGATAAGGTCTCTATCAAGCAACTTCCCTAGCCGGCAGGCAAGCTGTGCCGCCGAAATTGTCGCGCAATGTCACCGCGCTCGGAACTCGTCAGCCTATGCATGGGGATGTCGTCGGCAATGATCCACGGGCTATTGCCGGCATTTCTTGTCACCGTCCTTGGTGTCAGCGTCCTCTCTGTTGGTCTGATCGAAGGAACCGCAGAGGCGACAACCTCGCTTGTAAAAATCTTCTCCGGAAGGCTGAGCGACGGGTTGGGTAGACGCAAGGCTCTGGTCATTGTCGGCTATGGTTTGTCGGCTATAACCAAATTGCTATTTCCTATAGCGGAGACGGCGTCGGCTATCTTGGCTGCGCGCACGATCGACCGAATCGGAAAGGGCATCCGCGACGCCCCACGCGATGCCTTCCTGGCCGATGTGACACCCTCGGAGATTCGCGGGTCGGGGTTCGGTTTACGCACGGCGCTCTATACGATCGGGGCCGTAGTGGGACCGCTGACGGCGATCGGCCTCATGACCGTGAGCGGCGACAATTTCCGGCTGGTGTTCTGGCTCGCTGCGATTCCGGGTTTCCTGTCCGTTGCAGTGCTGGCGATCGGAGTCAAGGAGGTTCCCAATAATTGGCCGGCCGACCCCGAGCCGCGGATCGCCATCCGCCGGAGAGATCTTTGGCGGCTGAGCCCCGGTTTCTGGTGGGCGGTCTCGGTCGCTGCAATTCTTTCATTGGCTCGCTGCAGTCCCGCATTCTTGTTGCTGAAGGCCGGCAGCATCGGTCTCGGTCCGGCGTTCGTTCCAATCATCCTGGTCTTAATGAATTTTGTGTACTCCGCGAGCGCCTACCCTTGCGGAGTTCTCGCGGATCTGATCAATCGACGACTTCAGCTCGGGGTTGGGGTGGTTCTTCTCATTGGCGCCGATATTGCGTTAATTTTTGCCCAAACAGTTTGGCTAACCGCATTCGGAGCCGCTTTGTGGGGCCTTCAGATGGGTCTCATTCAAGGACTGCTTTCGGCTATCGTCGCCGATGCGTCCCCGCGTCGGTTACGGGGCACGGCGTTTGCGATCTATGATATTGGGGTCGGGATCGCGACGCTGATCGCAGGGATCGGCGCCGGCGCATTGTGGGTTGCAGGCGGGGCCGCTGCTACCTTCAGCGCCGCGGCGTTGCTCGCGACCGTCGCCGCACTCGTGCTGTTCCTCCGGCCAGCGCCAAAACTCGTCGGCGCTTCCTCTTAAACTTAAACCGCACGCTGTGAGAACAATGCAGCCCGTCACCCGCAAGCGTCTTCATGGACCTCGAGGCAAATCCGGTCACGGAAGCGGATCGTCCACCCTCACGCGATCGATGCAGTCGCAAGAGCGGCCGGGGAGGACACCCACCCAAATCCTCCCCGTATCCGCAACTGATGCTCGCGGCTAATATTCGATCGTCAAGTGGTCCTGAACCTCGGTGACACCCGGCGCCGACCACGCGGCCCGTTCGGCGATATCGCGCTCGTACCAGGCCCGGACCTTGCCGCTGAGGACCACCCTGCCGCCGTCGGTCTGGACGGTGATCCGCGACGCCTCGAGCTCGGCACTCCGCTGCAATGCCTTCTGGATCTTCTCCTTGACCTCGAAGGCTTGGACCGCCGACGCGACCCGGATCTGGTTGACGACGTCGACGACGCCGGTGAGCTTGTGCACGACGTGCTTCGGCCTCGGTCTTCTGAAATTGCCAATCGACCTCGCCCGTCAAGGTCACGATCCCCTTCTCGACCTTGACGCTGATCCGATCGGCGGGAAACCCGACCTGCCACTTCAGGATGTCGACCGCGCGCGCGGCGATCTCGTCATCCGACCATCTCTGTGTCCGAAGGCAGGCGCACCTCGATCTCCTCGGCGATCGCCGTGACCCCTTTGACCCGCCGCGCGGCGCGCTCTGCGGCTGCTTTCTCGGCGTAGCTCGTGACAAAGCCGGTAAGGGTGACGACGCCCCTGTTTGCGGATACGCCGATGTGGGCGGCATTGACGCTGGGCTCGAATTCGAGCTCGTCGAGGACATCCTGCCGAAGCTCTAAATCGCTGATCACGCGAACCTCCATTGGTTAGACCGCTGTTCAGACTTCCGCAGATCGGCCAGACTTGCCTTGATCCAGATCAACTACCAAGGTGAAACTGTGCTCCTTTTCCAACTGCCTTCGCGCTCACCTCGGTTATGCCGCGCGAGGCTGCGCTCTGCTGGACATGAGTCCGGGGTTTGACCTGGATCAATGTCCCTTACCGGGACTTTGATTATATAAGATTGGGCTCACGGCACTTTTCGAGAGGCTCATTCGCAACGGAGGTCACGATGACGTTCGCAGTAGCGCCGGGATATGTGATCGCGTTTTGCACTGCTACTGCGGCGCTGATCCGCCTGTCTTCAATGCCGCGTCTGCCGGTGGTCGCGCGATTGAGCCGTCGTCGTGTGCTCGAAGGCGAGCCGCTCCGTCCGAACCGGCCTTTTCGGTAGGAAGTACACCCGATGATCAAGACCATTCTCGTCCCTGCAACGGGAAGCGATACGGATGCCGGGGTCTTCACCTCGGCGCTGACCGTAGCGCGCACGTTCGGCGCCCATCTCGCCTTCCTGCATATTTGCCTTGATGCCGCGACGTTTGCTGCCACGATAATGCCGGAGGTCAGTAGCGGGCAGGTTTTCACGGATGTGATCAATAGAATGGAGGAGGAAGCCAAACAACGCGAACAGAAGGCAAAACAGCTGTTCGAAGGCTTTTGCCAACGCGAAGGATTGGTCGTCGCAGGAACCTCGTCCATGCAATCAGAGGGCTCGACAAGGTGGCTTCGGGAAAACGGCTCTGAATCTTACTGGCTCGTGGAATACGCGCGTACTGCCGACCTCTTGGTCATTGGACGATCGGATGATGATCAAAGAGTTCCATCGGATATGCTAGAGGCGGCTCTCATCAATAGCGGCCGCCCGTTGTCGATACCCCCTTCGGCACCGATATCTGCTCTGCCCGATACCGTGGTTATTGCGTGGAAGTCGACACCCCAAGCCGCCCGCGCAGTTACTGCAGCAATGCCGTTCCTGTCG
>CAVOWP010000022.1:0-218734 GCA_963700185.1 uncultured Alphaproteobacteria bacterium | reverse complement strand
AATTTCGCTCGGCATGAAGCAGCTCGAATCCGATCCGTGGGAGGGTGTCGAACTCAAATACCCTGCCAACGCCAAGTTCCGTGGCCGCGTCACCAACATCACCGACTACGGCGCTTTTGTCGAGCTGGAGCCGGGTGTCGAAGGGCTGGTCCATGTCTCCGAGATGAGCTGGACCAAGAAGAACGTGCACCCCGGCAAGATAGTCTCGACCAGCCAAGAGGTCGAGGTGATGGTGCTCGATGTCGATCCGCAAAAGCGGCGCATCAGCCTCGGCCTGAAGCAGACACTCGCCAATCCGTGGGACGCCTTTGTCGAGGAGCACCCGGTCGGCACCGAGCTCGAAGGCGAGGTTCGCAACATCACCGAATTCGGTCTCTTCGTCGGTCTCCCCGGCGAAATCGACGGCATGGTCCACATGTCCGACATCGATTGGAACCGGCCGGGGGAAGAGGCGATCAGCGACTATCGCAAGGGCGACGCGGTTCGGGTCAAGGTGCTCGATGTCGATATCGAGAAAGAGCGGATCAGTCTCGGCATCAAGCAGCTCGAGTCCGATCCCTTCGAAGCCGGCATGGCCAAGGTGAAGAAGGGCGACGTCGTGACCGGCATGATCTCGGCCATCACCGAGGGCGGGGTCGAGGTGACGATCAGCGACGGCATGCCCGGGTTCATCCGCAAGTCCGAATTGTCGCGTGACCGCAGCGAGCAGCGGCCGGACCGCTTCGCGGTCGGCGAAAGGGTCGATGCCAAGGTGACCGCGATCGATCGCACGACCCGCAAGCTGTCGCTGTCGATCAAGGCCCGCGAGGTCGATGAGGAGAAGCGCGCCATGGCAGAATTCGGGTCCTCCGATTCCGGCGCCAGCCTCGGCGATATCCTCGGCGCCGCGATCAACCGCGCCCGCCGCCAGGAGGACACCGAAGAGAACAGCTAATTTAAGCTGTCCGTCCCTCACCCGCTTCGGAGGCCCCACCCATTCCATCCCCCGCATGCGGGGGATGGTTAGGGAGGGGGCTTTGAGGGATGCTTGACGCTTGCCGGTTGATTTGGCAGGTTTAGCGCCTGCAAAATACAAGGCGGGGAGCGACGATCGCGATGACGAAATCGGAGCTCGTACAGAAGCTTGCCGACGCCAATCCGCATCTTTACCAGCGCGACGTCGAGGTCCTCGTCACGGCGATCTTCGACGAGATTGCGGGGGCGCTGGCGCGGGGCGACCGGGTCGAATTGCGCGGGTTCGGGGCGTTTTCGGTCAAGCGGCGCGATGCGCGCGTCGGCCGCAACCCACGGACCGGCGACAGCGTCTCGGTGGCCGAGAAACACATCCCTTTCTTCAAGACAGGCAAACAGCTGCGCGACCGCTTGAACCAGAGCGCAGGCTAAGCCTGAAGCGGTTTTCACCGTAAGGCCCGGCGAGTGAGGATCCTTTACCGGGCCGTCTTTCTGGTCATCGCGATTGTTTTGATCCTGTTCGCCGTCTCCAACCGTGAAACGGTATCGGTCGGGTTCTGGCCGCTGCCGTTCCTGGCGGATGTGCCGCTTTATCTGCTGTGTTTCATGAGCCTGCTGATCGGGGCGCTGATCGGCGTGGCTACGGCTTGGATGGCCGGCCACCGCAACCGGCGCGAACTCAGCGCCAGGCGCCGGCGTATCGAAGCGCTGGAGCGCGAGCTGATGGCGACGCAGTCACAGCTCGATGATCACTCAGCCCCGGCGGCCAAGACGCAGTTTCCCGCCACCCGGCAATTACAGAGTGCTCGCCAGTGATGATGCTAAATCTTTCTGGTCAGAACTCATTCGGCTCACCCCCTTCCAGACCCTCCCCCATCAAGGGGAGGGCTTTCCGTGTACTCCCTCCCCTTGATGGGGGAGGGCCGGGTTGGGGGTGATGCGGCCGGAGCGGAGCGCGTGCATGAGTTCTAATCGTCGGGATCTGGTATGCGTCAGCGGGACTGCTCAGTGGCCGATCGCCGCCGCTTGCTCCTGTTCATGCGCAATTCGCGAGGTTGCTGGCGCAGGTGACGACCGCCTCACGCGGCGTGCCCGGACCCGCCGCGCTCGCACCGGTGCCGCCGTCCCGGCCTCCACCTGAGGCCGCGGCCGGGCCCTGATCCAAGCACGGCCCTCATCCGCCTGAATGGTCGGGAAAACTCGTATTTCGCTGGGTATCAGAAAGCGAAGCGCCTTTACGGTCAGCCTGACCCAACCGATGTCGGTCACGATCGCAACCCGCTCGCAGCGCGAAGCGTGCTCCAGTCCGAGGTCGAGCTCGTCCCACGCGGCGCCGGGAAACCGCGAGTTGAGTTCGTAATAAAGCCGAATTTTTTCGTGGCGTTTGAGCGACTTCTCCATCGCCGGGACCAGGACGTCCTGGCAGTCCTGCAACGTCAGACGTCCGCTCACCGCGATGCCGACGACGTTCCCGGGAAGGCCATCGATGAGTTCGAGCATCGGCCTCCTCCTAGAAGGCTACGCGGAACTTGGCGGAGATAGCCTGCGCATGGCCCTTGCCGTTGGCGACCACGATGCGGGTGCCATAATTGTACTGGATGCCGGCGGTGATGAACGCGACCGGGTTCCACACCAGATTGGCGAAGGCGTTCCACTGCTCCTTGCTAAACGTGCTGGATTGGCTCGGCCCTATAAGCCGTGAGTTGAGGTCTTGATGCGCCATGCCGGCCGCTATCGTCGATCGCAGGTTCGGCGCCCACCAATGCTGGTAGCCGCCATTTGTACTATACGCAAAGTTCTGGCTGAAGAGGACGTTCGACGCCGCCATTCCGCCCACGCAGCCCGGCTGCGGCGTCGCGCACGCGGTTGCGACAGTGAAGTTGGTCGACATCGCGGCAGTGCCGCTCCACCCGCCGCTCGAATACACGCCGATGCCTTCGCCCGCGATAAAGCTGAACAGGAAATCGTCCTTGGCCCACCCGAACCAGCCGGGCTTGACGTCGCCGCTGAAGTGCCCGCCATAGCCCAGGTAATCCCGGGAGATGAAATGGCCGTCGTTGAACTGCATCGGAACGATCACCCCGGAGAAGTCGACATGCCCCCAGGGCTGCGCCCAATAGGACGCAACGGCAACGTTGGGCGCGATGGCCTTGGCGATGTTGCCGTTGATTGCGGTTCCCGCGCCGGTGCACGGGACGCCGTTGCAGGTCGCGGGGATCAGCCCGGTCCCTGGGCCGCCCGGGAGCCCGCCGACATTCGAGTCGTTAGCGAAAACGCCGGCAGGAGTTTCGACGTTGACGGTCGGCTGTTCGGCCGACACCGACAACGCGCCGCCAAATGGAGTCGCGATGGTATACCGTACCTGTGGGATGCGCTGGCCGCCGGTCGAGCCCATCGCGCCGCCGAATTCCATTGATTCGGTGTCGGCGTCGGCATCGGAGAAGTTCGAGATCGCCTGGCCGGCGAGGAACCCGCCCAACGTGCCGTAGGCGAATCTGAGGCGCGGGAGCAGGCTGTCGCCGCCGTTTTGCTGCACGGTCTGGGCGCTGAAATTGTTGGAGCCCGCCCAGTCGAACTCGAGGAATGTCCGCGACTCGCCCCAGGCCGTCGGGGTGCGGGTCTCGACGTTTAGCCGCGACTGCTGCGGGCTGAACTCGAAGAACCCGTTGCCGCGCGAATGGTTGGCCTGCTGTGCGACATTGCCGAGACCGGGCACGAACTGCTGGCCGACCGGCACCCCATTCAGGTTCCCGTTTTGGCCAAAATTCGACGAAGGAGTACCGGGATTTCCGGTGTTGGCGCCCTGGAAAAAGTAGTTCGCCGTGAGGTCGACAAAGCCGCCGACGCGGATCGAGGTGTCGGTGCCGGGGATCAGGAACGACCGCGGGAAGCTGCCGCCGATGAGAGATTGACCCGGGATCGGCTGGGTACCCAACCCCCCCGGCACACCGGGGGCGATTTTTTGTCCTGGCAGTTCGCCCTGCGCCAGCTGGTCGATGCGGCGCTGCAGAAGCTCCTGATTGGCCCGCAAATCCGCCAACTCGTCGGCGCTGGCCGTTGGAAGACCCGTCAGCAATGCGACCGTCGCGGTCAGGCCGCCGATTGCCGCCAGAGTGCCAATAGTACGCGTTCTCGTCATCGTTAGCCGCTCCCCAGGTGACCAACCTCTGAAATCGTAGGTTGATGTTGACCGAGTGTGGGCTTCCGGCACTATCCATCGTCAGATTGAAAAGAGATGGAGCATGAGGTCTAAACCTTAGGTTTCTTAGGTTTAGACCTATACAGCGCAACATGCTGAATACGTTGGAAATTCCATCGATTTGATGGTCCCCCTTTTTGCTATCCGTTTAGCTGAAGGAGCGGCGTCGAGACCAACGGATGCGCGCAGCTGTGTTAGATATGCAACAGAAGAGAAGCGTGCCTGAGGGGCGGGGCATCTCCCTCTCCGCCCCTGGGGTGGAGAGGAATTCCTCAAAAGGGCCGACCGCGGTGGCCTTGCCGCCCTAGATTCCTTCCGCGCAAGGCTGTCCGGGGAAACTTTCTTTGCACGGATAATCGGGTTGGGGACTCGCAGGTATCAACCCTGGTCGTCTTTGCGCGGACTTGATCCGCGCATCCGCGCCTTTGTTTCGGGCGCTCCGGACTAGCGCTGGCCGAGATAGGACAACGTGGGTAGATAGGCCTGCGCCACCTGCGGCGACATCGCCAGGACAGCAAAGGTATTCGGCGCGAAACTATAATCCGCCTCGGGATAGCCGAACTCCCAGCTGGCTACCCACTGGGCTTGAAGATAGCTCTGCGTTCCTGCGGCGAGTTGGACGGTGGTCTCCTGCGGGGTCGGAAGGCCATAGGGCTCTACCGTAAAAGTGTAGGTCCCCGGCGAGAAATCGCGGAAGAAACTGGAGCCCACCGGGAGGTTACCGACCGGTGTGCCATTTGCGAAGACTGATGGAGTTGCGGCGTAGACATAGGTTTGGCCGCTCGGCGCGTCCCACCCCCGCAGAAACCAAACCCGCGCCGACCCCGACGCGATGGCCGGGATCTGCACTTGCGATGCCGTGACCTTCGCCTGCGGTGTGCAGTCGGCGAGCACCAGGAGACACGCGACGAGCAGCACAGCTACCGGGAAAACGTATTTGTTCATACCTATTCTCTGACCAGCGGTGTTTAGAGGCATCGGATTGTCCAGTTTGTGAAAATGCCAGGCTCGTCTCGGGCCCGGTCGGGGGTGCCTTGGTGAACCGTCTTGTCCATGACGCGATAACCGCCCGGACACACTCGCTCTGCCAAGCGCCGGTTCGGGGCTTCCGACCCTCCCGGGATGCCGGGGCTCTCGATCGCGAATGTACGGCTGTCGATGCGGCTGATCGAAGACTCGGTGCAGGCCGCAAGGGCGAGTATCGCGATCAGCAGAAGAGGGCGCATTTCGGCTTACGCAAAAGCTTACGGACGGCCCATAGGATGCCTCAACGGGGTATTTGCGCAAGGGCGGCGGCGACCTCGCGCACCGCTTCGAGCCAATCACCCTCCTGCCTCTGCCGGAACAGCCGCGCGGTCGGATACCAAGGACTGTCGTCGCGCTCGAGCAGCCAGCGCCACTCCGGCGGATACTGCAACAGGAGCCATGTCGGGCGGCCGAGAGCGCCTGCCAGATGCGCAACCGAAGTGTCCACGCTGATTATCAAGTCCAGGCGGCAAACGGCGGCCGCAGTTTCGGCAAAATCCGTGAGCCATGGCGAGAGATCGATAATCTTCACTCGGGCAAGAGACGAAATGTCGCCCGACCGCTCGCCGAGTTGAAGGCTGAACCAGCTTATGTCGAGATCCCATAGCGGTTGGAGCAACCGCAGATCGATCGCGCCAACCGTAGTGCCGGCCCATACGACACCCACCCTGAGGCCGGGCGTCGTGGGGATCCGCTCGGCCCAGGCAGCCGAAGCTTCCGCCGGGACCGCCAGATAGGGCACCGCGTTGGGGATGGTCGCCAGGTTTGTCTTGAATACCCGAGGCAGGCTGAGAAGCGGACAATGGCAGTCGAAGGCCGGGAGGGGGTCGCCGCGGGCGACGACTTGCGACACGCCGGCGACCGTACGCGCAAGACGGACGAGCGGTTCCGGGACCTCCAGCACGACCCTGCCGTCGCGCTCGGCTACTGCGGAGACATAACGGACAAACTGCAGCGAGTCCCCGAACCCTTGCTCGGCGTGGACCAGGATGCTCCGTCCGCCGAGAGGTTCGCCGGACCATAAGGGTTGGTCGAACTTACGATCGTACCGGGCGACGGCAAATCGCCACTCGTACTCCTGCCACCCCTCGTCGAACTCTCCGGTCAGCAGCAGAGCGAGCGAGCGGTTGAGGTGCGCCCGCGCATAATTGGGTTTGAGGGCCAACGCGCGCCCATAGCAGGCGAACGCCTCGGCGTACAGGCCTTGGCGCTGGAGAGCGCTGCCGAGATTGTAATGCAGTTCGGCGCGCCCCGGCTGCAGAGCCAGCGCCTTATTGTGATGCGTGATCGCCTCCTCCCGGCAGCCCAGATCAATGAGTGCGATGCCGAGATTGTTGTGCGCGTCAGGATGGTCGGGCGACAATGCCAGCGCCCGCCGGTAGCGGGCGACGGCTTCCTTCAGCCGGCCTTGGGCGCGCAATACGACGCCAAGCCCGATGAGGCTCTCGACACGATCCGGCCAAAGCGCAAGAGCGCGCTCATAGCAGGCCTGAGCTTCGTCCGATTTCCCTTGCGACTGCAGAGCACCAGCGAGGTTGTCGAGGCTCTCGACACGATCCGGCCGGAGCGCCAGCGCCTTGCGGTAGCAGCCGATCGCTTCGTCGAGCCGGCCGAGGTCCTGCAACGCATTGCCGAGATTATTATGTAATTCGACCACTTCAGGGTTGAGGCGCAGCGCGCGTTCGAAATAGGCGGCGGCGCGCTCCGGCTGGCCGAGGTCCTGATATGTATTGCCTAGATTGTAGAGGGTATCGACCGAGGCCGGCGCAAGGGCGAGAGCGCGTTCGTAGCAACTAATGGCATCGGCGCGCCGATCGAGTCCTCTGAGGATGTTACCGAGGTTGTGGTGAAAAGCCGGGTCCCGGCCGTCCCGCATGATCGCCATGCGGATGTGCTCGATCGCCTCGTCGGAGCGCCCGCGCTGATGCTCGATCAGCCCGAGCAGATGAAGGGTTTGCGCATGACCGGGCTGAACAGACAGGATCTCGCGGCACACCCGCTCCGCATCGGCGGCGCGTCCGCTGCGCTGATGCGCGAGCGCCGCGCCGAACCATCGCGCGATCGACGCCGCTGGGCTTCCAGCCGCGCGGTCCTGCTGCCCCAGCCGGGATTCGACCCGCCGCTGCTTTCGGTTCATCGGGGCTTGATAGCGCAACCAGCCGGTACATATCCATCGTCGCGGGAAATCGCCGAAGGGCGATGACCCCAGGCGCCCGCGGCGCGCGGGAAAAGGAGGAAATACCGATGGCGCGGGATTCCGCTCGACTTTCGCGAAGGTGGCTGCAGTGGTCGAGCGTCTTGCTGCTGACAACGGCGGGTTGCGCCGATCCGCCGACGCAAGTCTCCGTTGCTGCACCCCCGCTCCCGACGGGCCAAGCCCGGATCTGGTTTTATCGTAATTGGCTGCCCTCAGAGAGCCTCAATCTCGCGAATATCGACGTGAATGGCAGCTATTACGGCTCTGTCGCAAACGGCAGCGTGTTCTATCGCGACGTTCCGCCCGGGCACTACCACATCGCGCCGGTGAGCTATAACAAAGACTTCAATCAAGACAGGGATATCGACGCCGTGCCCGGCCAGCAGCTCTACATCAAGATCCTTTCTTCGCAAAGTTGGGACGGCGCCTGCAGAAACTGTGTGCGCGACACGTTCTATGCCTGGCTGATCCCGCAAGAGGTTGCACAAGCCGAAATCGCCCGCGGCCACAGCGGCATCTGACGGTCCGGCAAACTACCCGCGCAAGTAATCGGCTATCTCGGTTCGGCGCCTTGCGTTTAGCTTGCCGAGCAGGTTATGCACGTGTGACTTCGTCGTCGCAACGCTGATATTCAACCGGCGGGCGATTTCCTTGTCGCTGAGCCCGCTCTTGATCAGCTCGGCAGTCTGGCGCTCGCGCCTGGTTAGCGCAGGCCTCGCGACCAGCCGATTGCGGCGGGTGCTCCCATTAGCAGTGTGAGCGATGCGCCTCAGCAAGCCCGCAGCGACCCGGCCCGAGCAGAGCTGCTCGCCACTGTGGATATCCATCATCAGGCGCACGAAATCGCAGAGCGGCGTGGTTCTCGGGATGTACCCGATCACCCCGGCCTCGGCCCAGGCGACGACGTCGTCTTCCGTCTCCCTGACCGAGGAGACGACAATGCGCATGCCAGGAGCCTCGTCAAGAGCGCGCCTTGCTGCGGCTGCACCCTCGGGCATTCTTCCATCCAACAATACGATGTCTGGCTGCATGGACGCGCTGAGCGCCACCGCCTCGGAGAGATCGGCGCACAGCCCGATGACCGACATTGAGGGGTCGCGTTCGAGGAGCTCGGCAAGGCATTCGCCGGTGAAGCGCACGCCCCATACGAGCAGGATGCGGATACCCCGACCCGCTCGGCTCGAGACGACAGCCTGTTCCGGCGCGACGTTTGCCTCCACAACCCATCCTCCCGGCCCGCAATTCTAAGCGCGGGCCCACGCCGAGTTAGGTCCGGGACCGGCGTTTCGACCACACGGTGATCGCTCCGATCCTCGTCGCCGCCAACCACTAGGCTGACATTTTTTCCGGCTTGTCATCAGCCGTCCAAGGCCGCAGCGGCGCTTCTATGGAGGGAGACTATTCAACCTGGCGTAGCTTGTCCAGGAAGATATTGCGCGATTGGTTCTATCCTATGCTCGCAGGCCGCGGAGATACGCCGCGCCGAGATCGGACGCGGACATCACCTTAGCCGAGCGAGGCGACGATCTCCCGATAGGCTGCCTCGGGGAAGGCCTTCAAGGTCTTGGTTCGCACGCTGCCGAGCATTCCGAGCATCAGGCTAAACCGCGCCGCCACGGCATCGTCTGGCGCTTCGTAAACGCCGACGAGATCATATTCGCCGAGCGTCATGTAGACCGTCTTGAACTCGCCTCCCATATCGAACAGGGCCTTCTTGGCGGTTTCGAGCCGGCGCGGCAAGTCCTTCACCTTCTGGGCGCCCTGGTCGGTCCAATTGGCGAGCATGATATAAGTCGGCATCGGTCTCCTCCCTTGAACCTATGTGTCTTCAGGATGCGCTCTCGGCGGCGATGCGATCGAGCTTTGCCGCCATGATGAAGTCGTTCTCGTGCAGTCCCTTGATCTTCTTGGTGTGCAGCGAGACCCTCGCGTAACCCCAGCCAAAACCAATATCGGGGTGGTGTCCTTCGGTTTCGGCGAGCGCGGCCGCGCGCTCGACAAATCTGAACGCTTCGGCGAAGTTCTTGACCCGATAGGTTCGCTCGATCCGCTTGGTCTCCATCGAGAAGCGCCCAGTCGGGCGCTTGCGCATGATAGGCTGCGGCTTCCTGTTCGGTCAGCGGCGGTATGCCGCCGCGGCACGGGCTGCAACTCTTCTCCGCGAGTGCTACTGGCATCTCATGACCTCCTCGATTTGCGGCAGGATAACACGACACGCGCCACCATGCCGCGGTGCTTCTGTACGAGACGCCTGTCCGATGAAATTAGCGATTTGTCTTTGCCTTCTTCGTTCGATGCTGCTTCTCGGAGCGCTCGGTTGGCTCGGCACCGCGCCGGCCGGCGCGGCCGGGACTTGGCAAGTCGTGCTCGCCGCCGGAGACGACGCCGAACCGGTATTCGACAATGCGACCCATGAATTGAGCCGGCGGCTCGCCGCGGCCGGCATCCCGCCGGGCAACATCCATCGCCTCAGCGCCAGCGCCCCCGAGCTGGCCAGCGGCGCCGAGCCGGCCACTGCCGAACTTTTGTTGCGACGTATCGCCGGGTTGCCGGCACGGCCAGGCGACCAGTGCCTGATCTTTTTGACCTCGCACGGCGAGCGTGGCAGCGGTGTCTGGCTCGCCCGTTCGAACCGGGCGCTTACTCCGGACGAGCTCGCCCGCGCATTGTCGCGAGGCTGCGCCGCGGTGCCCACGGTCGTGATCGTCTCGGCCTGCTACAGCGGCAGCTTTGCGACTGGCAAAATGGCGAGACCCAATCGCGTCATCCTGACGGCCGCTCGCGGAGACCGGCCATCCTTCGGCTGCCGGGCTCACCGCACCTACAACTTCTTTGACGAGTGCTTGCTCGGGGCCTTGCCGCAAGCGGCGACCTGGCGTTCCGTGTCCGATGGAGCCGACCGTTGCGTGCGGCGCATGGAGCACGCCCTCGGGGTGCAGCCTTCGGAGCCCCAGGCCTATTTCGGCGGAACCGTTGCGGCCCTGAAAGTCTGGTTTTAAAGCCGATGCCGAGTCTCAACGAACGATGACGATCGGCACCTTTCCCTGACGGCGCGTGATGTCGACCGATACCTCGCTGCCGTAGCGGCGCAGCAGGATATCGGCAACACCGTGCCTCGCCTGCAGCCCGCGCAGGTGCAGGTGGTCGAGAAAATCCGGCAGCACCGGCCGCTCGAACCGGATCTCATCACCGGTCTGATCGAAGCTCAGACCGAGGCTCGCCTGCAATAACGCGAACACGGTGGCGCTTGCCCAAGCCTGCGGCGCGCAGGCGACCGGGTAGAGTGTCGGTGCGGTCAGCTGCCGCCAGGCAAACCCGCAGAACAGCTCCGGAAGCCGCCGCAAGTCCATGTAGGTCGCGGCCTGAAAGAGCCCCTTGAAAATCCGCAGGATCCCGGATTTCAGCCCATAACGGGCGAGACCGAGGGCGATAATCCCGTTGTCGTGCGGCCAAACCGAGCCGTTGTGGTACGAAATCGGATTGTAACGCGCGGCCGATCTCGCCACCGTACGCACACCCCATCCGGAAAAGCAGCTGGTGCCGAGCAGCGTGTCGGCCACGAGTGCGGCGCGCTCGGGGGCGGCAATCCCCGTCAGCAAGGCGTGCCCGGCATTGGACGAAATCACGCGGCAGGGCTGCTTGGTGCCGTCCAGCGCGAGCGCGTAGGTCGCCAGCTCGTCGCACCAAAACGCGGCCTCGAACCGCTCGCGCAGTGCGTCGGCCTGTTGCGAGAGGGTGGCGGCGGTTACCGAATGGTCCAGCGCCGCGGCCAGAGCCGCTGCATGTCGCTTGGCGCCGTAAACGTAGGCCTGAACTTCGCACAGAGCGATCGGGCCTTCAGCCAGGCGGCCGTCCTCGTGGAAGATTGCGTCGTTTGAAATCCTTCCAGCCTTGATTGACTAACCCCTCGGCGTTCTTGCGCTGATATTCGACAAATCCGTCACCGTCCGGGTCGCCATAAGTGTCGATCCAATGGAGGGCGGCTTGGATGTTCGGCCATAGCTGCCGAACGGTGTCGAGATCTCCGGTACGGCTGAAGTATTCGCCGACCAAGAGCACGAATAGCGGTGTCGCATCGACGCTGCCGTAGTAACGCGCGAACGGCACCTCGCGCAGCCGCGCCATCTCGCCGTCGCGCATTTCGTGCAGAATTTTGCCCGGTTCGGCATCGCGCTCCGAATCGAAATCGGTCGATTGCGTCGCCGCAAGAAAGCGCAGCACGCCCTTGGCGATCGACGGATCGACCCATAACGTGAAGAGGGCGGTCAGGATCCCGTCGCGCCCAAACGGCGTGCTGAACCACGGGATGCCGGCGAACGGATAGGGGCCAAATTCGGTCTCGGTCAGCAGCATGTAGAGGTCGGCGACCGAGCGGCGCGCAAACTCGTTGAACAGCGAATTGGAGCTGTCGACACTGGCGGCCCGCCCGCTGGAAGATCTGAGCGCCCGCCGCGCCGTGCGAAGCGAGCTGTAGAATTGCCGACTTACGCCAATCTTCTGAGCGCGATCGTCCCTGCATGCAACCCGCAGCACGGATCGCATCCCCTCGCCTGGCCCAAGCGAAAGCTCGTAAAGCGCGGTGGCCGCATCAAGGCGGGTCGGCGCGGGCTCGAACTCGAGGCTGGTGACTCTCTCCACCCCGTCGAGGCCGAGATACCGCAAGACAACGGATGATGCAGACCGGCGTTCGACCGAGACCCGGCCTCGCCGCGCCCTTTCCTGCCCCCTCACCTCGAAGAGATCGGCAAAATCAGCGGCAAACCTGATCCCGAGCCTCACATCATGGCCTCGGGTATCGAAATTGTGGACGAGGAGCCGCTCGTAACACGCGTTCTGCCAGATGTATTTGAGCCGGTTTAGATGGATCAGTTCGCCGCGGAGCGCGACCCCATCGCGAGAGATCAGCTCGGGGTTCGCCAAATCCACCGTAAGGACGGCATTGTCCTCCTGCACATTCGAGCTGAGCAGGAGGAGCGGCGCACCATTCAGCCGCAGCTCGAGCTGCGACAGGAAACGCGTGTCGTGGAGGTAGATGCCGTCGGAATTGCCTTCGCCCGCAACGATATCGCCGCGGTGATCAAACAAAGCAAAGGTATAACCGGATTTCAATGTGCGCGGCCTGCGCTCCTGGAAGGAGACGTTCGACTCGATGTAAAACGGTGACGCTTCCCCATCGCCGGCCCGCTCGGCACCCGGCGCAGTCTCGTCGGTATTGCTCTCGGAGGTCAGGCCGCTTCCCGCTGACCGGCTGCGCTGGTGCTCAAGACAACCGTGTCGATCGAGCTGCGGCGCAGCACACCGTCGTAAAGCTCGACGTAGCCGCGGGCCATGCGCTCGACCGAGAACCGCTGTTCGAAGCGACGCCGAACTCCGCTCCGATCAAGGGCTGCGGCCCGCGGAACTGCGGCAAGCGCCGTATCGATGCTGTCGGCCACAAAGCCCGTCACCCCCTCGTCGATGATTTCCGGAACGGAGCCGCGTCTGAACGCGACAACGGGGGTGCCATTGGCCATCGCCTCGATCATGACCAGCCCGAAAGGTTCCGGCCAGTCGATCGGGAACAACAACGCCATCGCCCGACCGAGAAATTCTGCTTTGTCGCGATCGCCGATCTCACCGATGAACTCCACCCCCGCACCCTTGAGCAGTCTCTTTGATCTTGTCATCGTAGTAATCGAGATCGGCTTTGTCGACCTTGGCGGCGATTCTTCAGCGGTATTCCCACCCGGCGGGCAATTTCGATCGCCCTTTCCACCCCCTTTTCGGGGCTGATCCGGCCGATAAAAGCGAGGTAGCCGCCATTCCCGCGACCCGGAAGATAAAGATCTGTCGGGAGGCCGTGATGAACGGTGCCGTGCCAACTCGCCCAGGGCACCGGAGCCCGCTGTGCGTCCGAGATGGACACCAGGGGCATCATCGGAAATTCGCGAAAAAGGGGAAGCAAATCCGGCAGATCGAGGCGGCCATGGGTCGTCGTCAAGGTCTTGCCCCAGAGCGGGGCAAACAACGGGAAGTGCAAAAAATCCACATGAAAATGGATTATGTCGAATTCTTCGGCGCTCCGCGCGACGCGGTTCAGCATCACCAGGTGATGCGGAAGCGGATCCCTGCATCGAGGATCGAGACGCAGTGCGCGATCGCACGCAGCTCGCAGCGTCGCCTCGGTTTGCGAGTTGCCGCTGGCGAACAGAGTGACCTGATGACCCTGACGTACCAGCTCTTCGGTCAAATACGAGACAACCCGCTCGGTACCGCCGTACAGCTGCGGGGGACAGCTCTCGAACAAAGGTGAAACTTGCGCGATCTTCATTTCCCCGGCCGGCAATTGAGCTCGCTAATATAGCGGCCCTCAAATCAAGAACTGTTTTGGACTTGAGAAGTTCCACAACCCAGAGAAGATCGCGCAACTCCTGGCACAGTTCGCAAGTTATGCTAATTTCGTCTGTTGGAGCCCGACGCATGGATGTTGCGGCGGTGGATCTCTTCAGGCTGCTCCGGGGGACCGGAAGGCCGCCAAAATGATCGCGGCGCCCCCAAAACCGACGATTGAACGATGTAAGCCATCTGGAACGCTGTTCAAGACTTGTCCCGAACGTCTACGGGACTGTTTTTGCTGCCAAATTTTGTAGATGGCGAGGAGCTTGAAGAACGCCGCGACGTCACTAGATCGAAGGCGTGCCGGATGCCGTCTAACGGGTCTCGGCAGGGAATGACGGCCGGACCAGAGATGGTCGGCCATCCCACCTCCTCTCGTGCGGGTCGCCACGTTCGCGGCAGTACCGATCAGCGCGGTCGGCTGCTGAATATTTTCCCTGTGTGCCGCGCTAGTCGCCATCGGCATGCGTTACCAGGGTGAAGTGCAGAGAGGTGAACCATGGCGCTTTCAGAATTTCCGCGATTGGGTTTCGACCCGTTTGCCGAGCTTCGGCGAATGCAACAGCGAGATGAACCGGGTTTTCTCCGGGTTCAACGCGGCGGCCGCACGCGATTTTCCGCCGATCAATATCTGGCTCGGCTTGTCCTGCCAAAGGCGGAGGCCGCAAAGGCGAGAAAGATAGAACTCAAAGCTTCTTGAGCGGCGCCAACGCGGTGGCTCGAGCAGACGGGTGGAAACCCGCGGTAGCGCGTTTCCACCCTATCCTGCTGCTCGTATTCGTGCTCGCCGGTCGAGGGTCTACCGCGTCGGCGGCGGATGCCGTTCCGGAGTTGCTGAGCCAGGTTCATTGGGGAGAGAGTTCGCAAAGCCTGCTCCAGCAATTCGACGGCGCCGCAATGCAGCTCCCCAGAAGTCTCGATTTCGGCGACAGCTATGTCGATGTCGTGCTGCACGGGGAAACCGTAGGCGGCGTCCCCGTGGTCACCTTCTTTCAGATGGATAAGCGAACGGGCGGCCTCAAACGCATCCAGCTGGAGCGGCCGCGCCACGGGGTCAATCCGCCAGCCTTGCGTGCGATATCGGCGGCGCTGCAGGCCGATTACGGCCGGCCCGACAAGACCTGCTTCATGCCGGTAAGCCCGATCGGGGGCTACCAGGCGGCAGCCCAGGAAGTATGGGTCCGCGGCACGAATGCGATCAGCGCGATCTACCGCGATACCACCCTGCAAGCATTCGAGGGCTGCCTGTTTGGAGTTGCGTCAGGACATTGTGGACTGACTGGACAGTTGTTGGTGCGGCTCAGTCCCGCCGACGGTATCGTCAAGTCGGACCCCTGTTCCCTGACAAACCGTCTCGGTTGAGCCGTCGACTAAGACGCCCGGACGAGCTGGCCGCGGATTTCCCCGGGCTTATTGGCCTCGGTGTGGATGTTGACGTACCACTTCCCGGCCTCCAACTGCGCGATTTGCGCATCGGTCAATGTCGCCGAACCCTTGATCGGGCTGGCGAGATTTCCGGTGAAAGGCACAACTATTCCCGCATTCGCTCCGGGATCGGCCGGACCGTGAATGTGCGCCGCGGTCGCGGGTCCGCTGAGGCCAGAATAGTCGACGGTCCAGGTCAATGTTTTGGTGTTGGTGTCGAGCGATGCCGTCGCCGTGCCTTTGCCTGAACTTGCCACCCCGGGGGCAGGAGCCAGGTCGGTCTTGAATCTGATCTCTTCCGCCTGCGCGGCGGTCCAGACCAGAAATACCGCGAGAAAACCAAGGCTCAGCCATCGCGCGCGGCGCATTCTCGTTTCCTCCCGTCGAATTAATCGGCCGGCTTAGATGTAGATTATGAGGGCCACGGTCAAGCGGGAAATAAAGTCGAATCGCTCGCACGGCCGGGGTCTACCACAGCGGGTAGATGTTACGAGCCGCGTCCTGGGCTTGGCGCCGCCTCGATCGGCGCAGGCGGGTCAGCGCCCCGACCGCGAGCACCGCCACTGCAAGACCTGACAGGATCCACCACTCCATCTGCTATTTCCCCTCGACCGCGACACGGGCGCAAGGCCGCAACGCGCTCGCCACGCGGACGACAGCGGGCGCCATCGCCGCGGCGACCGACGCGTTTCCGGCCTCCGATAGATGGTACAGATCGACATAAACGGGCTCTGTCCAATCGTCAAAAAGCGCAGACAGATCGATGATGTCAGGGGCCTCTAACAGTTCCGGGCGGCGCCGGCGCTCGCGGATGATCGCTTCATAAAGCAGCCTTCGGCGCTCGGGGTCGTTGGTATAGTCGTCAGCCCAGCGCCGCTCGTCCGGCGTTTTGGACTTTTTTGTCGTGATTACCGGCTGCCAGAAAAAGATCGGCTCGAACTTGTGCTCGCGCGCCAGCAGGCGTGCCAGACCTACATTGGCTAGATAGGCGGCAATGACCTCGCGGGCGAGCACGGCGAGATCCACCTGGGACAGGTCCGTCTGCTCCACAGGTAAGGGGCCGCGCAATGGAAGGCCGGTGAATCGGCGCAGCCGCCGCATCGTGCGCGGCGCCGAACTGATCAGTGCCGCGGCAATCAGGTCGCGCCGCCGATCCGGATGAAGCAAGTTGAATTCGGCCCGCCGGCGCGCCTCGTTGAACAGCCCGTCGGCATGCCCGGTCTGCTCGGCGCACGCCATCTCGTTGATGCCATCATAGAACAGGGCGATGTCGATCCGTTCTCCGGACTTCAACAGCTGCTGCAGGGTGATGACCTCCTGCGTGCTGTTGTGCCCGAGCTGGCCGTAATTTGTTACTGAAACGCGGTGTCCGCGCTCGGTGAGCAGGCGGGCCAGCACCGCCGGAATGGTTTGGTCGTCGCGCGCCCCCATTCCCATCATCGTCGAGCCGCCAAAGCACAGGATGCGGATCGCCTCGCCGCTTGCAGTCTCTTCGCCTGGCGTGGGCCGCAGCCCGCGTCTGTCGAGCGTCACGAAGGCGCCGCGGAACGGGTGCTGCCACCATTCGACATAGGGCTTCCAGTCGACGCGGACGGCGCGGCGGAATTCGTCGAAATACCCCGCCGACCAGTCGGCGCCACCATAGGCGTCGGCGTTCGCCGCGCGGTCCGGGCGCGTCGGACGGTGGTAGCGCAAAAGGCGGTTAAGCCGACGCCACCCCTCGACACCGACCTCGGTGACGAGCACCGCTATGAGCAGCAGCCCCGCCACATGCCACAGAGCGACGATAAACCGGCCGAGCTCCCCCAGCATTCGCCGATCCGCTAAGCAGAAATCTCGCCGAGGGCGCGGCCGCACAACAACCGGCTGTCGCTGTAGCGCAGCGAGGTTTCGACGGTCCCGCCGTCCAGCCGGTTGAGTTGAAAAAGGTGCGTCTTTTGCTCGCGGCCTGCGAGATGCATGACGCCGATCACCTCATGGGGGGCATAGGGCTCGACAAAGACGCCGCGGCCCGCGTCGAAGGCCGGCGGGGCATCGCCCGGCATCCAGTTGCAATAAGCCGGGAGAAAGTTGACCGGCAGGTGCTCGGCAAAGATCACATAATTGAGTGCCGTCTGCTCGACAAAAAAGAACTGCGTGCGCTGCAGCGCCAGGGACAGGACGCGCGCCCAAGCGTCCCAATGCGGCGCGTCGCGATGCAACGCGAATACTCCACAATTGACCATCGGGTTTCGTCCCAGACGATCGGCGGCGCGCCAGCCGAACGCTTGGCGATAATTCTTCCACGCCAATGTCCAGCCGAACGGCTTCGGCCGCTTGTAATGGCGCTTGTAGGCGCGATCGATCTCGGGCGTGATCGCCAGCCTGTCGCGACCCGCTGCGTTCACATAAAGATCGATCACCCGCCCGTCCTGAAGCCAGGCATCGGCATCGACCCACAGATAGACCCCATACCCCGGAAAGTGCCGCCGCAGAAACGGGCGCGCCACCTGCGCCTTGAATGTGTCCGGCATCTGCGCGCGGCCCGGAAAATCGAGATCCCAAGCCGGCCGCACGACGTGTTCGACCTGCGAGGACAGCCACTCACGCTGTTCCCCATCGAGCCCGAGGTCGAGGATCCCGAGCGCGACGTTTCGGCGCTGCGCGCGGATCGAAAGCACCGTATCGCGCAACAGCGAAAAATAATTGCGATCCGCGCCGCTGGCGATCAGCAGCCGCGCGTCGCCCATCGCCACCGCCGCCGGCTACAATCGCCATTCCCCCGAAAGTAGAAATCCAGGGCGGAAAATACCATCGCCAACCCTGGAGCCCCGCTTTTCCAGCCTGTCAAGCAAGTGACCAAAGTCATGATAAGACGCAAACTTTCCTGTCTTCCCGGCGAAGGCCGGGACCCATGCTTCCGCCACTCCAGGTTCTTCAAGCAGTTGTAATCGCGTGCCCCAACTGTAGGGTCCGTGGTGCCTGCGCCGGGGTGGCGAGTGGATGAGCGACGAGAGATTTCTTCACAAGGTTTTTTGCGGGAATGACGATACAACATGAAGTTATTGCGAGGTCTGCCTAAACGCCTCGCTGCCGGATGCTCACGGTACGAGGCGGTAGCCCCCCGGCTCCGTCACCAGGATCTCGGCGCGCGCCGGATCACGCTCGATCTTTTGGCGAAGGCGGTACACGTGGGTCTCCAGCGTGTGGGTCGTCACTCCGGCATTGTAGCCCCATACTTCGCCGAGGAGAGTGTCGCGCCCGATCGCCTGATCGCCGGCGCGGTAGAGAAATTTCAGGATCGCCGTTTCTTTCTCGGTCAGCCTGACCTTCTTGCGGCCGGTCGAATCGAGCAAGAGCTTGGCGCTCGGACGGAACGTGTAGGGGCCGATAGTGAACACCGCCTCGTCGCTGTGCTCGCTCTGCCGCAGATGGGCGCGCAGCCGGGCCAGCAGCACACTGAGGCGAAATGGTTTTGTCACATAGTCGTCGGCCCCCGAATCGAGGCCGAGTACAGTGTCGGCATCGCTGTCCGCCCCGGTAAGCATGATGATCGGCACCTGCACCCCGGCACGGCGCAACAGCCGGCACAATTCCCGCCCATCCATATCGGGGAGGCCAACATCGAGCAGAATGGCGTCGAACCGCTCGGCGCTCCCCAATTGCAATGCCTGCGCCGCACTGTCGCACTGAACACTGGCGAATTCTTCATGCAGCTCGAGCTGCTCGGCGAGCGATTGGCGCAATGCGCCGTCATCGTCGATGATCAATATTTTACGACCAACCTTCATCATTTCCCGCCCGACGGGGGAGTAGCGCGATCATTATGCATCCAAATTGCATCACTCGTCCCCGTTTTCAAAGGGGCCGAAGGTCGGATGGCCAGCAGGTCCAGGGCCTGTTCCCACCTTTCCGCCGCTCGCCGCCAATCCGGCAGGCGGCCACCCGCGGCCCGCGAGCCTGCCGCCAGACCTGCGGCCTGCGCCGGCTCTGCGATTACCAACCGCAACGCACGGGCCAGCGCCGCGGCATCGCCCGGCCGAACCAGCAACCCCGCCTCGCGGGGTACCGTCTCGGGAATTGCCCCGGCGGTGGTAGCGATGATCGGAAGGCCGTGCGCCATTGCTTCGGCAAAGGCCATCCCGTAACCCTCGTGTAGGGACGGCAGCACGAAGAGGTCAGCCGCCCGATAGGCGCGCATCACCGTTCGCGGCGGCCGCTCGCCGGCGAGAGTAATGCGCCGACCGAGGCGGGCAGCGGATATCATGCGCCGTATCAATCTCGCGGCGCGCAGGTCACGGTCGAGCGAACCGATACACAGCATCTGCCAATCGAGGTCGCGAATGCACGCCAAAGCCGTGACGAGGACTGGATGGCCTTTACGCGGGATTACGCTTGCGACACACAGCAACGATCGAACCGCGGCCGCGCCGCGACCGTAAAGCCCGGTCCGGCATTGCCGTGCCCGGCGGGATCACGAAGATGCGCTCGGGCGGGATGCCATAAGCCTCGACCGTGGCAGCAGTCCGTCCGCTGGGGCAAACGACGCCGCGACAGTGTTGCAACACGGCAGCCTCGAGCCGAGTGAGGCGCTCCGACGCCGCACGGGAAAGCCCGGTTTCCTCAGCGAGCGGATGGTGGACGAGCGCGACGAGCCGCAACCGGCGCCAATGGGCCAAGACCGCCTGTTCGAAGATCGGGGAGCGCTAGGCCGTCGATTACCGTCGTGGTGCCGTCGGCGAGTTTGGCCAACGCCGTTTCACGATCACTGGAGCCAAGCTCGATGACCTTTACCGTGTGCCCGCGGGACCGCAGGCCGTCGATGACGTGACGGTCGTAAAGATAACCACCGGTCCGCTGATCGAGCCTGCCCGGGACGGCAAAGGCGACCTCGATCATTCGAGCACGGCATCGTAGCTGGCCCAGGCTACGGGGTTTTCACGCAGCACCACCTTCAGGCTGACGATGCGCTCGGCGCCGAGCGCTCCCTCCTTGATCCGCCGCGCCAGCCGTCGATGGATTTCACCGGCGAGAAACTCAGTCGTCGTGTTCCGGCCCCGGAACCCCTCCAATTCGTCGAGGTTGCGGTACTCGAACTCACCAAGAACGGCCTTCAGCAGATCAAGAGCCCGGCCGATGTCGCAGATGATGCCGTCGGCGTCGAGTAAATCACGACGCAATTCGGCCTCTACGACATAGGTTGCCCCGTGCAGCCTCTGCGCCGGACCAAACACCTCGCCGGCTAGGCTGTGGGCGATCATGAAATGATGACTGACGGTGATGCTGTACATGGTGGCTCAGTCGTACCGTAAGGTATGGCAGAGGATTCCCGCCGATGAGGTCGCGAACCGCGGCATCAATTCGGGCAACGCGGTGAACTCGGTCTCTCCGGAGAGGAGCACATCAAATACCGGGTCGCGCAGCAGCGAAAGCGCGAGGATCAGACGCCGCCGGAGCGGCCAGCGCTGCTGACGGGCCGCCGGCACAGCGCCGACCTGAGATGAACGCAAGGTCAGGCGGCGCGAATGAAAGGCGCCGCCGAGTTGGAGCGGCACAATTCGGGTGCCATACCAGCTCATTTCGAGCACCGTCGCCTCGAAGCCGGCAATCCTGAATGCGGCATCGAGCCCTGCGGGTGATCCGCTCGCGTGGACGACGAGATCGGCCTCGGGGGAGGCCTTCTCGGGGGCCGCAAAATGGCACCCGATGGACGCGGCGATCACTTCCCGCGTCGGATCGATGTCGATCAGCTCGACCTCGACGCCCGGCAGCCGCGCCGCGAGCGCGGCGACGAGGCACCCGACGACACCGGCGCCGATCACCGCGATGCGGTCTCCCGGACCCGGCGTCGCATCCCACATCCCGTTGATCGCCGTCTCCATGTTGGCGGCGAGCGTCGCACGCCGGTCCGGGATCGCATCGGGGATATCGACGACGGCCTCCATCGGCACGATGAACCGGTCCTGGTGGGGATGCAGACAGAAGACCCGGCGTCCGAGCGCCTCGGCCGGACCGTCCTCGACAATTCCGACCGCCGAATAGCCGTATTTGACCGGCGCCGGGAACTCGCCCTCCTGGAACGGACAGCGCATCCGCCGCCATTCGCTCTCCGGAACCTCGCCACGGAAGACGAGGCTTTCGGTGCCCCTGCTGATCGCGCTCCGAAGGGTCCGGATCAACAGCTCGCCGGATGCCGGCGATCGCAGCCGCTGCGCCCTGATTTCGCCATGGCCCGGCGCCGTCATCCAAAACGCGCGCCCCTCAAGCACCGGAATAAACCCGGTCCTGGAGGGGTCTGACGGATGGCCGCTTGTTCATCAAGTCCCGGCAGGGCACGATCGCCAGATACACCGAACCCACCGATATGTCGACCGCGATCACCTCGCCTTCACCCTCACCGCCCGCGCTCCTTCGCGAAGCGCGCTCGGTCTCCACGCGAGCGCTCGCTCTCGCCCTCATGGCAATTCCGGTGCCGGTGTTCGGCGGCGCGATTGGCACCGTTCCCGCGCTGACCGGCCTCGCGCTGTTCGCCGGCTTGCTCTTCGCCGTCGAACGCGGGGTCGCTGCGCACCATCCTCATCCCCGGCTCGGCACGGCGAACCGGATCACGCTCTTCAGGGCGGCAATAGCCTGTCTGATCGCCGCACGGGCGATCGAGCCGGCGCCGCTCGGCGCGCCGGAAAGGTGGCTCCTCGCTGCCGTTGCGGTGGCCGCGCTGATGCTCGACGGCGCCGACGGATGGGCGGCCCGGCGTCAGGGATTGGCATCCGCTTTTGGCGCGCGTTTCGACATGGAGGTCGATGCGTTTGCGATCCTCGTGCTCGCGATCAGTGTCGTAAAGGCGCAGGCTGTTCCCTATTGGGTGCTCGCGATCGGCGGCATGCGCTATCTCTACCTCGCCGCGGCGCTGGCCTTCCCGCTGTTGCGCCGGCCGTTGCCGCCGCGGCCGATCGCCGACCGGCGCCGCAAGACGATTGCCGTCGTCCAGAGTATCGGCCTGACGATCGCGCTGGTGCCCGCGACGTTGGCGGGCTGGGCCGCAGTCGCTTGCGCCACGGCGCTCGGGCTGCTCGCCTATTCATTTGCCGCCGACATTGTCATTCTGCTGTCCACTCGGCCGCATAGGTGAGGTCGAATAAGGTTGCTGGCGCGCGCCGCGCCACGCCATATGATGCAGGGCGGCAAGGAGAAGAGAGTGCTCGAGTTCAAGACGCCTGCGCAGCCATCGCTTGGCGAGGCCATCACCGCGCTGCGGCGCGGCGAGCCGGTGCTGATCCGCGACGAGGAGATCAATGTTCTTGCGGTCGCCGCCGAGCTGGCGAGCGAGGAAAACTTGCAACGGCTGCGCCGAATCTCGGGGGCGCCGGCGCGGGTGGTGCTGACGCGCCGGCGTGCCGTGGCGCTCGGGCTTGCGGCGCGCGACGAATTGTCGGGTGCCTTGACGATCTCCGTCTCGGACGAATTGCCCGCGGCGGTCATCCGCAACCTCGCCGATCCCGGAGCATCGCTCGGCGCCGAGCCGCCCGGTTTCGGCCCCAAGCCGCTCCCCGCCAAAGGCGGCGCCCTGGCCGCAGTCGCTTTGGCAAAGCTCGCCTCGCTGCTGCCCGCAGCGCTCGTCCTGCGCGTTGGCAAAAGTGAAGCCGCGTTCTTTGCACGCCGCGGAGATCTCGCCGTCATCGATGCCGCCGCCGTATTCAAGCGTGACGCGGCGACCGCCGGGCTCGAACGCGTCGCCGAGGCGCGCGTCCCGCTCGCCGATGCCGAGAATGCGCGTCTGATCGCGTTTCGCCCGCGCGATGGCGGCCTCGAACATCTCGCGATCCTGATCGGCTCGCCCGATCCGTCGGCGCCGGTTTTGGTGCGGTTGCATTCGGAGTGTTTTACCGGCGACCTGCTCGCCAGCCTGCGCTGCGACTGCGGCGACCAGCTGCGCGGCGGGATCTCGGCTATTGCGCAGGCCGGCGGCGGCGTAATGCTCTACTTGGCGCAGGAAGGACGCGGCATCGGGCTCGTCAACAAGCTGCGGGCCTATCGGCTGCAGGATGCCGGTTTCGACACATTCGACGCCAATGAGCAGTTGGGTTTCGACGCCGACGAGCGGGTCTACTTGCCGGCGGCGGAAATGTTGCGGCAACTCGGTTTCAGCACCGTCCGGCTCTTGACCAACAACCCGGACAAAGTGGTTGCCCTCGAACGCTACGGCATCCGTGTCGCCGAGCGCATGCCGCACATCTTCCCGTCAAATGGCCACAACGAGCGGTATCTCCGCACCAAAGCAACCCGCAGCGGCCATTTCCTTTAGCTTTGCGCCTGCAGAAACCCAGGTTTGAGGATACCCTTTTCTCTTCGGTAACGTGTATTTAAAGAAGATCCAACGTCTCATAAACCGAATGTTCTCTACAAAGGCGGCTTTTTTGAGTTTAGCTTGTCTAATTTGCGCTTTATCTTTAGCTTGGTATCTGTCGGATAATGTAAGTTAACCATTCCCTCAGCTTTACTAGCTAAATCTAGTCCTCGTTGTAGCTTATCTCTTTCGTCGAAATGATAGAGGACATAAGCAAAGGTATCATAAAAGGCCGGCGCTTGATGCTCAATTATCTCATTGAAGGCGGAGAACAACAACTCACAAATTGCCTCTGCCCTTTCTCTATCTCTGTTTATGTTATTTTTTTCGTAACGTTGCGCTAAAAGGTGAGCTAGCGTATTTTGCACCATGACCCAGGTAAAATGATCGCACGAAATCTCAGCTAAATGTACAGTATGTTCAGCTTCCTTAATGTATTGGTCCAGTTCTTCCCTCGATAAATCACCTTCCTTTGCGTGCCATTCAATGGCAAGCTTAACTTTTCTCGCGAAACTTGAATTGGGACGGCTCGCCACGGCATTTTCGGCATGAACGAACGCCCGCTGGCTATCGCTGGGATAGTGTCTCACGATCAACTGCGCTAGCTGGGCATTTGCAACGAAATGCCTTTCATCCATGCCCAGAACAGATTTATAGCTCCCAATCGCTATGTCATATAATTTTTTCGCTTCGTGCTCTTTTGCGACTTTGAGTGCTGAGCCAATTGTCCGATCTTGTAAGTCAACGTGTGGCGGATTTTGCACACCTTGAAATGCCCTTGAGCTCCAGCCGATTTCGTGTATTTGTACCGATCCCTTTATTCCCTTAAGCTCCCTGTGGTAACCGTCGGAAAAATTCACGCCCGACCCTGCGCACGAGTTATGAATGTCCGCGGTACAAAGTATCTGTCTCGGCAGTGCAAGCGACGTTACGCGAGCGGCCACGTCCACCACCGTGCCTTGCGGATCGTCGGCAAATAGGAACACTCTACCGCCATTAAGGCCTATCTTTGATACTATTTTATCCAGATCATTGTAAATATTTTTATTATACTGATCAAAGGTGGCCTGGATCCCGATAGCAGCTTCCGTTGCCCGTTTAGGCGCATCTTTACCATCAAAGGTCGCCATTACCTCGTCGCCTATATACTTCACTATTAACCCTTCATACCTCCGTATAACATCCGTCGCCAACTGGTTATGGCGATAGGTTTTCAGGCTTCCGAGTACTGGGTTTCTTTCCAGCTTATAGCTCGTGGAGTCACATAGGTCGCAGAAAAGCACAACCCTCTCTTGAGCACTGTCCCAGAGCAACCTCTCGGCATCGTCGATACTTTTGAAAAGAGCCTCAGCTATCATTTGTTTAGCCTCCCCCCCCTCGTGCCAAAAAAATAGCCGCAGAGAGAAACCCCTCTGCGGCTATTTTTCTTCATAGGACGTATTGTTTGGGGCGTTGCCCCGTTCTACACCGTGGGCCATGCCATGGTTTTCTCCCACCTAGTGAACACGATCGATCTCCTCAAAAAGTGACATTGACATAGGGAGATTCAAGCCTCCGCATACAAAAATGCCACCACGCCCATCGCTCGTAGGAGCAGATATCTTGGGCGGAGTACCTATGTCAACAGGGGTCATGTGTCAAGGTCAGATGAGCACCCTTTCCACAATTTAACGTCGGGCCAGCCGAATTAGTTCGATGCAGGTCACGCCGCGCCGCGGGCGCCGAAGATTGCGGTGCCGACACGGACATGGGTGGCGCCGAAGCGGATCGCCTTCTCGAAATCGGCGCTCATGCCCATGCTGAGGATCTGGAGGTCGTTGCGTCGGGCGATCTCGCGCAATAACGCGAAATGCGGCGCCGATTCCTCGTCGAGCGGCGGCACGCACATCAGGCCGATAATGGGTAGCTCGAGCCGCTCCCGGCACTCGACGATGAACCCGTCCGCATCAGCCGGCATGATGCCGGCCTTTTGCGGTTCCTCTCCAGTGTTCACCTCGATCAGGCAGGGTGGCCGGCGACCGCTGTGCTCGATCTCTTTGGCGAGCGCCTGCGCAAGCCGCGGCCGGTCGACGCTCTCGATCACAGCGAAACCCGCGACCGCATCGCGCACCTTGTTGGTCTGCAGGGGTCCGATCAGATGGAGGGCGAGGTCGGGAAATTCTTCGCGCAGCTCAGGATATTTCGCCTGCGCCTCCTGCACCCGGTTCTCGCCGAATACGCGATGCCCCGCCAACAGCGCCTGCCGCACACTGGCCGCCGGATGGGTCTTGCTGACGGCAACGAGCGTGACACTCTCGGGCGCCCTGTCCGCCGCCCGAGCCGCCGCCGCGATCCGCTCCCGGACGGCGGCGAGATTGGCCGCGATAACCCCTTCCATAGCAGCTCCATTCCTGGCAAAGATCGCTCCATGTCCGTCATTTATTACCGCTCCTCAGCCGCCCTCGCCGCAAGTCTTTCGTTGGCGCTCGCCGCCTGCGCAGCGAGCCCGCCGGCTGAACAGGCGCATGGACAACCGGGCGCGGCTGAGACCCAGAAGGCGTCATCGAGCGAGCCAGAGGACATCGACACCGAGGCGAACATCTTCACGGTGCTTGGTCTTGCCAAGAAGGAATCCGTCAAGGATCCGGGGCCGCAAACCGGCCGGACGGTGAGCCCGATTCTGTGGCAAGCGGCGCACGACACACTCGATTTCGTCAAATACGCATCAGAAGATCCGCTGACCGGCTCGATCGTTACCGACTGGTACTCGCCGCCGGGAAACCCGAATCTCCGGTACCGGGTCAATGTCTTCATCCTGTCCCGGGCGTTGCATTCCGATTCGCTGACCGTGACGGTCGATCGCCAGGAACGTTCGGCGAACGGACAATGGGCCGAAACCACGATCGCCAGACAAGTCGAGATCGATCTCGAAAACGCGATCCTCAGTCGGGCGCGGCAACTGAAGCGCGCCTGGACGCCGGCGCCGAGTTGAAAACGCCGCCGTCGAAGGCAGCCGAACCGGCTTGCAGGCGGGCCCAAGCGTGGCTAGATCCCTAGCCATGTCGCGATACAATTTCCGCGAAAGCGAAGCAAAGTGGCAGCGCATGTGGCGTGAGCAGCGGCTGTTCGAGGTCGCGGCGGAGCCCGGGCGCCCGAAATATTATGTCCTGGAAATGTATCCCTATCCGTCCGGCAAGCTCCATGTCGGCCACGTGCGCAACTACACGATCGGAGACCTGGTCGCGCGCTACCGCCGGGCGCAAGGGTTCAACGTGCTCCACCCTATGGGATGGGACGCCTTCGGCCTTCCCGCGGAAAACGCGGCGATGGCCGAAAACATCCATCCGGCGATTTGGACCCACGAGAACATCAGGACGATGCGGGCCCAACTCGAACGCATGGGGTTCGGTTACGACTGGTCGCGCGAGATCGCGACCTGCCATCCGGAGTTTTACCGCCACCAGCAGAAGATTTTCCTCGACTTCCTCGCGGCCGGCCTCGCCTATCGCAAGGAATCCTGGGTCAATTGGGACCCGGCCGAGAACACGGTGCTCGCCAACGAGCAGGTGATCGACGGGCGCGGCTGGCGATCCGGGGCGATCGTCGAAAAGCGGCTCTTGGCGCAATGGTCCTTGCGCATCACCGCCTTTACCGAGGAGCTTCTCGACGCCATTGGGGACCTCGAGCGCTGGCCGGAGCGCGTGCGGCTGATGCAGGAGAACTGGATCGGCCGCTCGGAAGGGGCGCGCGTTTTCTTCGCGATCGCCGGGAGGGACGAGCGCATCGAGGTCTTCACGACTCGGCAGGACACGCTCTTTGGCGCCTCGTTCCTGGCGCTCTCACCGAACCATCCGCTGGCGTTGCGCCTCGCCGAACAAGATCCGGGTCTCGCCGCCTTCATCGCCGAGTGCAACCGTCTCGGCACCAGTGAGGCGATCATCGAAACCGCCGAGAAGCGGGGCTATCGTACCGGCCTCGAGGCGGTGCATCCGTTCGATGAGAGCCGGCATGTTCCCGTTCATGTCGCCAATTTCGTGCTGATGGAGTACGGCACCGGCGCCATTTTCGGCTGCCCGGCGCATGATCAGCGCGACCTCGAATTTGCCCGAAAGTATCGGCTGCCGGTGATCCCCGTCGTGCTGCCGCCGGGTGAGGACGCCGCGACCTTTACGATCGGCGACACCGCCTATGTCGAGAACGGGATGTTGATCAATTCCGCTTTCCTCGACGGCCTGTCGGTGGCGGATGCAAAGCGGGCCGCCGGCGATCGGCTCGAAAAGCTCGGGCTGGGCGAGCGGACGACGGTTTACCGGCTGCGCGACTGGGGGGTTTCGCGCCAGCGCTACTGGGGCTGCCCGATCCCGGTGATCTACTGCAGCGCCTGTGGGATCGTCCCCGTGCCCGAGAATGACCTGCCCGTCACATTGCCACAGGATGTCAGCTTCGACGTTCCGGGCAATCCGCTCGATCACCATCCGACTTGGAAACACGTCCGATGTCCACGCTGCGGCGGACCCGCGGGACGCGAGACCGATACGTTGGACACATTCTTCGATTCATCTTGGTATTTCCTGCGGTTTTGCTCGGCACGCACGCCGGTCGCCTTCGAGCGCGAGGCGGTTGATTATTGGATGCCGGTCGACCAGTACATCGGCGGCATCGAGCACGCCGTTCTCCACCTGCTCTACTCACGGTTCTTCACCCGCGCCTTGAAGCAATGCGGTTACCTCGATCTCGACGAGCCTTTTGCCGGGCTGTTCACGCAGGGCATGGTCTGCCACGAGACCTATCAGAGCGAGACCGGAGAATGGCTCTTTCCCGAAGAAGTTGAGCACGACGCGGACGGGCGTCTCGTCAACTTAGCCGGCCGGCCGGTCAACGCGGGCCGGCACGAAAAGATGAGCAAGTCCAAAAAGAACGTCGTCGGCCTCGACGCGATTGTCGATACTTACGGCGCCGACACGGCGCGTCTCTATTTGTTGTCCGACAGCCCGCCGGAGCGCGATCTCGAATGGACCGAGACCGGGATCGAAGGGATCTGGCGCTATGTCAACCGGCTCTGGCGGATGGTCAGCGAACCTCCGGTTCCGCTGGCGGCGCCCGGGTCCCCGATGCCCTCCGCACTGCCGCCGGGCCTGGACGCGGTACGCCGGTCAACGCATAAGACGATCGCTGCGGTAACCGACGATCTGGACAAGTTCCGGTTCAATCGCGCCGTCGCGCGGATCCGCGAGCTGACCAACATCCTTGAAGAGCTCCCGTCATCGGAACCCAGCGCTCCGGAGGTGCTTCGCGAGGGTCTGGAGACCCTCACCCGGCTGCTCGGACCGATGATGCCGCATCTCGCCGAGGAGATGTGGCAGACGCTCGGCGGCGAAGGCCTGCTCGCCGATCAGCCCTGGCCCGTCGCCGATCCGCAGCTGACGCGCGACGAGCACGTGACGATCGCCATCCAGGTCAACGGCAAGCTGCGCGGCACCCTCGATGTTCCGCGGGATATGGACAAGGCTGCAATACAGAACGCCGCCCTGGAATTGCCGCAGGTGACACGCTGGCTTGAAGGGCGACCGCCGCGCAAGGTCATCGTGGTGCCGAACCGCATCGTCAATATCGTCGCGTGAGTGGCACCCTGAGGCGGCGCGTGCTGCTCACGCTCGCTCTCGGCCCGCCGCTGGCGCTCTCGGGGTGCGGCTGGGCCCCGCTCTACGCCGAGCCCGCGAGCGGCCCTGCCAGCGAGGAGTTGCGCGCGATCTACGTCGAGCCGATCCTCGAACGCATCGGCCAGCGGCTCGATATTGCATTGCGCAACTCGCTCAATCCGACCGGCGAGCCCACCCCCCAGCGCTACCGCTTGCGGACTACGCTTGCCACATACCTGACCAATCTCGGCATCGAGTCGCAAGGTCTGGCGTCGCTGGGTAAGCTCGACGTCTATGCGACTTACTATCTGATCGACAACAAGAACCATCAGGTCCTGCTGGTCAATACGGTGCACGTCGCAAATTCGTTCAACCTCAATCCGAACCAGTATTCCACGGTGGTCGGCGAGGACGATGCCGCGGTTCGCAGCGTGGCCGAACTCAACCAGGAGATCGTGACTCGGCTGTCCCTGTTCATGGAGCGCCGGCTCGCCGAGCAGCCGCCGGCGCCGAGTTGAGCGGTCGTGAGGCTAACTCCGGCACGGATTGCCGCGTTCCTGCAGCGGCCCGATCCCGAGATTCGCGCTGTGCTGATGTATGGCCCGGATGAGGGGTTGGTGCGCGAGCGCGCCGAAGCCGTAGCGCGGTCGGTCTGTCCCGACCTCAAAGATCCGTTCCGCGTCGCCGATCTGATGGCGGCTGTGCTCGCCGCCGATCCCGCGCGACTCGCCGACGAAGCCGCCCAGCTGAGCCTTACAGGAGGCCGGCGTGTCGTGCGGGTGCGCGCTGCCGGCGATGGGCTCGCAAAGCTCTTTGCGGGATTTCTGGAGAGCACACTTGGCGAGGCCTTGGTCATCGTCGAGGCGGGCGAGCTGCCGTCTCGTTCGGCGCTCCGCCGAGCCTTCGAAGCGGCGCGGCCGGCCGTCGCGATAGGCTGCTATCCCGATACGCCGCGCGAGCTGGCAGCAGTGATCCGCGAGACCTTGGCGGCCCATCGGGTGACCGCGAGCCGCGATGCCGGCCAGTTTCTGGTCGAGCGCCTCGGGGGCGATCGGCTGCTGACGCGCTCGGAGCTCGAAAAACTTGCGCTCTATGCCGGCGAGGGCGGCCGGGTCGAGCTCGATGATGCCCGGCTCTCGGTCAGCGACACCGCGGCGCTCGAGCTCGACGATGCAGTCATGGGGGCGGCCGAAGGCGATCCCGTGCGGGTCGAGCGCGTGCTCGGCAGGGTCTTCCAACAGGGGGAATCACCGGTTTCGGTAATCCGCGCATTGCTGCGCCACCTCCACCGGCTGCATGTGCTGACAGCCCGCCTCGCGGGCGGCGCAAACATTGACGAAGTGTTGCGAACGGCGCGTCCGCCAATCTTCTTCAAACAAGAAGACAGCTTCCGGCGCCAGCTCGGGCTGTGGACCGAGGCACGGCTCCGCCCTCAGCTCAACCGCATCGCCAACGCCGAACTCAACATGAAGACGACAGGTCTTCCCGCCGAGACGATCTGCCGCGAGGCCATGCTGGCATTAGCCCAGGCCGCACGCGACCGGCGTCGGTGAGCGCAAACCCGCCTTTCTGAAGGTCGGCACCCTTTCGGCTTAGCCCCCGTTTTCAGCGGGCGCGCAGAAGGCTCACCACCCGGTCGAGCTGGTCGAGGTTCGCGTAGTGTAGGGTCAACGCGCCGCCACGCTGTTTCGGCTCGAGGGTGACCCGTAGGCCGAGGGTCGTGCTGAGTTCGCGCTCGAGCGCCACCGTGTCAGCGGCGCGCAGTCGCGGCTTTGGCAGCGGCATCGCAGAGCGGCGCTGGACGAGCCGCTCGGTGGCGCGGACATTGAGCCCGCGGCGCACAACTTCCGCGGCGAGCGCCGCCGGATCCGCTGCGGCGAGCAGCGCGCGGGCATGCCCGGCCGACAACTCGCCGTCGTCGAGCCTGCGGTGCACCGATGCTGGTAACGAGAGCAGGCGCAAGGTATTCGCGACATGGCTGCGGCTCCTTCCGACGGCTTCGGCGAGACCCGCCTGGGTGCGGCCAAACTCGTCCATCAGCCGGCGGTACGCCTCGGCCTCCTCTAGGGCAGATAAATCCTCGCGCTGCAAGTTCTCGACCAGGGCGATTTCCAGCGCCTCGGAGTCCGTCAGCGGGCGGATGATGACCGGCACCTCGTGCATGCCGACGCGCTGCGCGGCGCGCCACCGCCGCTCGCCGGCAATCAGCTCGAAGGCGGCTTCCTCACCGGCGAGCGGGCGGACCAGCAAGGGTTGGATGATGCCCTTTTCGCGGATAGACTGGGCGAGCGCGTCGAGTTCGGCCTCGACAAAGCGCCGCCGCGGCTGGAACGCGCCGGGGCGGATCAGCTCGATCGGGACGCGGCGCTGTGGCGCCGGATCCGCGGACGAGCCGCCGTCGGCCTCGCCGAACAGGGTTGCGAGACCTCGGCCCAGTTGGCGCCGCCGCGCCCGCTCACTCATTGTGCAGCCGCTCCGCTGCGGCGCAATACCTCGGCGGCCAGCCGGATATAGGCCTGCGCGCCGGCACAGCCGTGGTCGTAAATCAATACCGGCTTGCCGTGTGACGGGGCCTCGGCAATGCGCACGTTGCGCGGGATCATCGTGTCGAACACTCTAGCTCCGAAATGACCGCGCACATCCGTCGCGACCTGGTCGCAGAGGTTATTGCGCTGGTCATACATTGTCAGCAGTACGCCTTGCAGATCGAGCCGGGGGTTGAGTGCGCGCTGCACCCGTTCGATCGTCCGCATCAATTGACTAAGGCCTTCCAGTGCATAAAACTCGCACTGCAATGGCACCAGTACAAATCGGCGGCGACCAGCGCATTGATCGTCAGCAAGTTCAGTGACGGCGGGCAGTCGATGAGCACCTCGTCATAATCGCGCACGCGGCTGCGGATGGCCCGGCTCAGCAGAAATTCGCGCCGCTCCCGCGCCGCCAGCTCCAACTCGGCGCCGGCCAGATCCTGCGACGCAGGGATCATGGCCAGCCGGGGAATCTCTGTCGATACGACGGCCTGGTCGAGCTCGGCCTCGCCGAGGATCAGCTCATAGCTGGTCACGGCGCGCGCCAGCCGCTCGACGCCGAGACCGGTGCTGGCGTTGCCTTGCGGATCGAGATCGATCAGCAATACGCAATGACCGACAGCCGCCAGCGCGGTTGCGAGATTTATTGCAGTCGTCGTCTTGCCGACCCCGCCCTTCTGATTGGCGAGCGCGATGATGCGGGCGCGGCGCGCGGCCGGAACGGCGCGCGGCTCCGCGTCAAGCCTGGCGAGGCTCACGGGCAACCTGTTGCAAGCGAAGAACGACCCCCCGCCGGTCGGACAGGCTCTGCTCGACCGACACCTTCATTGTCCAGGCTTTGCGCGCCAGGGTCAATTCCTCGTTGAACCGCTCGCCTTTGGGAAACAGGCAAAGGCTGTCAGGCGCCAAAAACGGTGCGGCCAAATCGAGCAACCGGTCGAGCGGCGCGCAGGCGCGCGCGGTCACGACATCGACTGGATGCGGTGGCACTGCCTGGATGCGGCATGGCCGAATCGTGACCTCCGCCCCGGCGACCCGCGCCGCCTCGCGCAGAAACGCGGCTTTCCGCGAATCCGCTTCGACCAGCTCGACGCCGGGTACGCCGAGAATCGCCAGCACGAGCCCCGGCAGCCCGGCCCCGCTGCCGAGGTCGATCACGTTTCGGACCGCCTCCGGAACGAAATGATGCAGCTGCGCCGAATCGAGGATGTGCCGCCGCCAAAGGTCGGGAAGAGTGTCGCGGCCGACGAGATTGATGCGCACCGACCACCGGGTCAGCAGCTCCCCATACGCCTCCAGCCGCGCGAGTGTTTCACGTGAAACAGGGACGAGCTCGGCAAACCCTTCGGGCCCGAGCGGTGCCGTCACGCCGCCTCGCCCTCACCCGCTTCGCTGCGCTCAGCACCCTCTCCCGCATTGCGGGAGAGGGGCTCCAAGGAAATCAGCTCGTTGGCCCCTCTCCCGCAGTGCGGGAGAGGGGGGACCAAGCCCGAATGGGCTTGGCGGGTGAGGGTATCTCCGCCCCGGCGCTTGACGTACTTCAGCAACGCCACCAGCGCCGCAGGCGTGACGCCGGAGATCCGTGCGACGGCGCCGAGGGTGGCGGGGCGCGCGGCGGCGAGCTTGCCGCTGATCTCGCGCGACAGGCTGCCGACCGCCGAATAGTCGAGGTCGGCGGGAAGCAGCAGCGCCTCGTCGCGGCGGAACGAGGCGATGTCCCGTTCCTGGCGTTCGAGATAGCCGGCATAGCGGGCGTCGATCTCCAGCTGTTCGGCGATATCTGGCGTAAGCGAGCCGAGCTCGGGCCAAATTGCAGCGAGACGCGCGAGGTCGACCCCGGGATAGGCCAACAGCTCCGCGGCATTGCGGGCAATGCCGTCCTCATTGACCATGATCCCGTGGCGCTTCAATGCCGGCGGCGTCATGCGCAGCTCGGCGAGCCGGCGGCGCGCCTCGTTGAGCGCCGTCATTTTCGCCGCATAGCGCCGCTCGCGCCCTTGGCCGACCGCGCCCAGACGGATGCCGATCGGCGTCAGGCGCTGATCGGCATTGTCCGCGCGCAGAGTGAGCCGATACTCGGCGCGCGAGGTGAACATCCGGTAGGGTTCGGTGGTGCCGCGGGTGACGAGATCGTCGATCAATACGCCGATATAGGCGTCGGCGCGGTCGAGCACGAGCGGCTCCGTTCCACTCGCCGCGAGCGCCGCGTTGAGACCGGCGACCAGGCCCTGCGCGGCCGCCTCCTCATAGCCAGTCGTGCCGTTGATCTGGCCCGCGAGATAGAGCCCGGGAACCCGCCGCGTCTCGAGGCTCGGATAAAGCTCGCGCGGATCGACGAAATCGTACTCGATGGCATAGCCGGGGCGCCGCATCACGGCCCTTTCGAGCCCCGGTATCGTCCGCAGCATCGCCTCCTGCGCCTCGCGCGGCAGCGAGGTCGAGATGCCGTTCGGGTAGATCGTGTCGTCGTCGAGCCCCTCCGGCTCGAGAAAGATCTGGTGCCGCTCGCGCTCGGCAAAGCGCACGACCTTGTCCTCGATCGACGGACAATAACGCGGGCCAACGCTGGTGATCTGCCCCGAATACATCGGCGAGCGGTCGAGATTGGCGCGAATGACGGCATGCGTCGCCGAGGTCGTCGCGGTGATGTGGCAGACGACCTGGGGCGTCGCGATGCGGTCGGTAATGAAAGAGAAGGGCGGCGGCGGGTCGTCGCCGGGCTGAACATCGAGCCCGGCCCAATCTACCGTGCCGCCGTCGAGCCGTGGCGGCGTGCCGGTCTTGAGGCGCCCGAGCGCGAAACCGTGGCGGGCGAGGGTCTGCGACAGGCCGAGCGACGGCTTTTCGCCGACCCGGCCCGCCGGGATCTTCTCGCCGCCGATATGGATGAGGCCATTGAGAAAGGTGCCGGTCGTCAACACAACTCGGCCGGCCGCAACGCGCCTGCCGTCAGCCAGCAAGAGCCCGCAGACATGTCCGCCGGCATCGAGCAGCAGATCCTCGGCCGCCCCTTCGACGATGTCGAGAGCAGGGGTTTCGGCCAGCAATTCGGCGACTGCACGGCGATAGAGCTTGCGGTCGGCCTGGGCGCGGGGCCCGCGCACCGCCGCACCCTTGCTGCGGTTCAGGATGCGGAACTGGATCCCGGCGCTGTCGATAGCCCGGCCCATGACGCCGTCGAGCGCGTCGACCTCGCGCACCAGATGCCCCTTGCCGAGCCCGCCGATCGCCGGATTGCACGACATCTCGCCGATCGTCGCCCGCTTGTGCGTCAGCAACAATGTTTGTGCGCCGACCCGAGTTGCAGCCGCCGCCGCCTCACACCCGGCATGCCCGCCGCCGACCACGACGACATCGTAGGACGCGAAAGCTTGGTTCATGGCGAGGGAATGTATGGACCAGGGCGGGGACTGTCGAGGTTTCACATGAAACACCGAACCCTATGCGAAACGTTTGGCCGCCCCAGGCGCAGGTTGGGTGGCCGGCCCGTTTGTTTGGCAGACGCACCGCAGCCGTTTCTGGAATCTCAATTCACCAGGTCGCCTGCGGCAGCTGGTGGGATTTGCCTATGCGAGACTCCCCGAGCAATCCGCGCACCTTTGGGGCGAATGGCGGCACCGGTGAACCACGCGTTGAGACGGTCGAGATAGAGGAAGACGACCGGCGTCGTATAGAGCGTCAGCGCCTGGCTGACGACCAGCCCGCCGACGATCGCGTAGCCGAGCGGCTGGCGAATTTCTGCCCCGGTGCCGGCGCCGAGCATCAGTGGAACGCCGCCGAGAAGTGCTGCCATTGTCGTCATCATGATCGGCCGGAAGCGCAGCAGACACGCTTCGCGGATCGCGTCGACCGGCGCGAGGCCGCGATTGCGTTGCGCCTCGATCGCGAAGTCGACCAGCATGATGCCGTTCTTTTTGACGATGCCGATCAAGAGAATGATGCCGATCAGCGCGATCAGGCTGAAATCAAATCCGAACACCATCAATGTCGCGAGCGCGCCGAGGCCGGCCGACGGCAAGGTCGAAAGGATCGTCAGCGGATGGACGTAGCTCTCATAGAGAACGCCGAGGATGATGTAGATGACGATGATCGCTGCGGCGACGAGCAAAGGCTCGCTGGCGAGCGACGCCTGGAATGCCTGAGCGTTGCCCTGGAAATTGCCGATCAAGGTCGCCGGCGCGCCGAGCTGCGCCTCGGCATTTTGGATCGCTGTCGTGGCCTGACCCAGCGCGATACCGGATGCGAGATTGAAGGACAGGGTGACCGACGGGTACATGCTCTGGTGATTGATCGACAGGAAATTCGTCGGCTCCCTCGTCCATTTGACAAAGGTGCTGAGCGGCACCGCGTCACCGGTGTTCGGCGAATTCACATAGATGCTGTCGAGCGCTCCGTTCGGGCGCTGCAACTCGGGTAGAACCTCCATCACCACGTGATAGCTGTTGAGCTGGGTGAAGTACTGCGTCACCTGACGCTGTCCGAACGCATCGTAGAGCGTATCGTCCGATCAGCTGCGGCTGAATGCCGAAGCGCGCCGCCTGGTCCCGGTCGATGGTCAGGGTCAGGGTCGCGCCGCCGGTCTGCTGGTCGCTCGCGACGTCGCGCAGCTCCGGCAAGGTTTTCAGCTTGTCGAAGATCTTCGACGACCATTGGTTCAGCTCGTCGAGATTGGCGTCCTGCAGGGTGTATTGATATTGCGTCCGCGTCGGGCGCCCGCCGATGTTGATGTCCTGCGCCGCCTGCAGAAAGAGTGCCGCGCCTTCGACTTTGGCGAGCTGCGGACGCAGCCGCCGGATGACCTCGTCGGCCGAAACGTCGCGCTGATTGCGCGGCTTCAGGGTGATGAAGAGGCGGCCGTTGTTTTGCGTCTGCGTGCCGTTGGCGCCGAGACTCATGCCGACTGTGGCAACGGCGGGATCCTTCTGGACGATGTCAGCGAGGGCGCGTTGGCGGCGCACGGCGTCGGCGAACGAGATGTCCTGGGCCGCCTCCGACGTGCCGATGATTAGCCCGGTGTCCTGCTGCGGGAAGAAGCCCTTCGGGATGACGGCGAAAAGATAACCGGTCGCCACCAATGTCGCGACGAACACGGCAAAGGTCGTCCGGTGGTGAAGGAGCGCGATATCCAGGCTCTTGCGGTAGCCGGCGAGAAGAAGTTCGAATCCCCGCTCCGACAGCGCATAGAGGCGTCCGTGCCGCACCTGCTGCTTGCTGCGCAGAAAGCGCGAGCACATCATCGGCGTCAGAGTCAGCGAGACGAGCATCGAGACGAGAATCGTCACCGACACGGTGATTCCGAACTCACGGAACAGCCGGCCGACGATCCCGCCCATCAGGAATAGCGGAATAAACACGGCCACGAGCGAGAGGCTGATCGACACGATCGTGAAGCCGATCTCACCGGCGCCCTTGATCGCCGCCTCCATCGGGCTGAGCCCCTCCTCGAGATGGCGGTCGATGTTCTCGAGCATGACGATCGCGTCGTCGACGACAAAGCCGACCGCGATCGTCAGCGCCATCAGCGACAAATTGTCGAGGCTGTAGCCGAGCACGTACATGATCGCGAAGGTGCCGACGAGCGCCAACGGCACGGCGATGCTCGGAATTATTGTCGCCCAGAGGCTGCGCAGGAAGATGAAGATCACCATCACGACGAGAGCGATGGTGATCAGCAACGTGAACTGAACGTCTGCGACCGAGGCGCGGATCGTCTGCGTGCGGTCGCTCAGCACTTGGACCTTGACCGTTGGCGGGATCGCCGCCTGCAATTGTGGCAAAGCGGCCTTTATGCTGTCCACGGTCTGGATGACGTTGGCGCCCGGCAATTTGAAAATCGGCAGCAGAATCGCCTGCTTGCCGTTGGCAAAGGCCGCAAGGCGAGTATTTTCCGGTGCGTCTATGGCGCGCCCGATGTCGCGGACCCGCACCGGAGCGCCGTTCTTATAGGCGACGATGACGTCGTTCCACGGCGCAGCATTGAGCATCTGGCCGTTGTCGTAGATCGTGAAAGTGCGGGTCTTCCCGTCGATGGTTCCCTTTGGGCTGACGGTGGTCGCGTTGACGATCACCCCGCGCAGATCCTCCAGCGACATACCAAAGGAAGCGACCTTCGCCGGATCGACCTGGATGCGGACGGCGGGCTTCTGCTGACCGCCGATCTCCACATTGGCGACGCCGGAAATCTGGCTGATGTGCTGGTCGAGAATATTCTCGGCGTAGTCGTCGACCTCGGTCAGCGGGACCGTGTCCGAAGTCAGGGCGAGGACCAGGATCGGCGAGTCTGCGGGATTTACCTTCCGGTACGTCGGCGGCGACGGGAGGTTCTTCGGCAATTGCCCGGTTGCCGCATTAATTGCCGTCTGGATATCCTGCGCCGCGCCGTCGATATTGCGGGCGAGGTCGAACTGGACCGTGATTGCGCTGTTGCCGAGCGCGCTGCTCGAGGTCATCTGCGTAACGCCCGGAATCTGCCCGAATTGCCGCTCCAGCGGCTGGGTGACCGAGGATGCCATGATCTCGGCGCTGGCGCCGGGCAGCTGCGTGGTGACCAGGATCGTCGGGAAATCGACTTGCGGCAGTGGTGCTATCGGAAGGAGCGGATAGGCCGCCGCACCGATCAGCAGAATCCCGGCCATCAAGAGCGAGGTCGCGATCGGCCGCGCGATAAAGGCGCTCGAAATATTCATTTCCTGTTCCTTTTGGGCCGGGAACCAGTGCCCGCGGTCAGCCCTTGGCGGCGTGGCTGTTCATCTCGACGCGAGCGCCGGGTTGCAAACGGTATTGCCCGGCCGTGACGACCTGTTCCCCGGCTGCCACGCCATCATCGACGATGGCGGCGCCCTCGCTTACCTGGCCGACTTTGAGAGGCCGGGTTTCGACAGTACTGTCGGGCTTGACGACATAGGCGTAATAGCCGTTCTGCCCGCGCTGCAGCGCGCTCGACGGCACCGTCACCACATTTGGCGCAGTGCGCGCGAGAAGTCGGATGTTGAGATATTCGCCCGGCCAGAGCGCGCCATCGTTATTTGGGAAAGTGCCCTTAATACGCAGCGTGCCGGTGGTCTGAGTGATCTGGTTGTCGAGGACTGCGATCGTGCCTTCAGCCAGCTGCTGGTCGTTGTCGCGGTCCATCGCGAAGATGCGGACAGGACCGGACTTCAATGCCGATTGGACGGAGGCGAGCTCACTCTCCGGCAAGGTGAAGACGACGGAAATCGGCTGGAGCTGGGTGACGACGACAAGGCCGGTGGCATCCGTAGCATGCACGATGTTGCCTTGATCGACGAGGCGGATGCCGGTCCGGCCGGTGAGCGGGGAGGTAATCGTCGTGTAGTCGAGCTGGGTTTTGGCGCTGTCGATCGCCGCCTGGTCGCCTTGGATCTGCGCCTCGAGCTGGGCCACCGTAGCGCGCTGCGTGTCGACCTGCTGTTTTGGGGCGAAGTTGCGCGTCGCAAGATCGCTAAAGCGTTGCAGGTCGAGTTTTGCATTGGCGAGATTGGCTTCGTCCTGCACCTTTTTGGCGACCGCCTGATCGTACGCGGCTTGAAAAGGGCGTGGATCGATTTGTGCCAGGAGATCGCCCGCCTTGACATCTTGACCTTCGGTGAAAGCGACCTTGATCAATTCACCATCAACCCGTGTCTTAACGGTGACCGTGTTAAACGCCTGCACCGTGCCCAGACCGGTGAGGTAGATGGGGACATTGCGTCGCTGCGCAGCGGCGACCGATACAGGTATTGCCGGCGACGGCGCAGCTGCTGTCGCCGCGGCAATTTTGGCTGTCGCACGATGCTGCCAGCCGACGTAACCGCCGCAGGCGGCGATCAGAATTGCCAGGCTAACGAGGAAGTAACCGCGAGGCCTGCGGATCGGTTTCTGGAATGTTTCTAACATCTCGGTCATGGGAACAATATGGGCCCCGATCGGAGATTCATCCTCGGAGTGCGACGGTTGGGCGCAACTCTAAAAAATGTTTAATCTTTAGAAGCGGTCCGGATCACGGGGATCCACCGCGGTCCTGATGGTTCCCGCATAGTAGGATCGACTGCTTTGACGCTCGTGCCACGCCAAGCGATCCAGGGAAGCCCCCTACATCGTCCAGACTTTATAAAAACACCTCGGGCGGGTTGCCGAGGAGGACTTGGCCGACCGTTTCGTAATGGGCGTCGCGCGACTGGATTTGCTGCGAGAGGGTGTGGATGTCGCGGAAGCGGCGCTCGAAGGGGCTGCCGGGGAAGATCGCGTCGACGCCGGCCGCCTTGTAGGTCCAGTTGGCGACTGCGACGGCGCTGGTGATCGCGTTGGAGCCGGCGAGGCGGGCGCGGGCACGGTGCGGGATTTCGATTGGGGCTGACGGGCCGGCGCGGCGGTAGATTTCGGTCACCGTGTCGATCAGGTAGCAGCGGGCGGCGCCGAGGCGGGCTTCGGCGCGCGCCACTTCGGCCTGGATGACGGCGTTGTCGGCGAGGCGGCCGGTGCCGCGCGGGGTCTTGCGCAAGGCCAGCTCGACGAAGGCGTCGAGCATGCCGCGGGCGATGCCGAGCGCGACGCTGGCGATGCCGACCGAATAGAGGGTCTGCTGCGGGAAGGCGTAGAGCGGGCCGGGGTCGCGGCGCAGGGTCGGGTCCTCGCGCGTGCCGGTGAATTCCTCGGGCACGAAGAGGTCCTCGACCGTGTAGGATTCGGACGCCGTGCCGCGCAGCCCGATCGGGTCCCAATTGTCGAGCAGCCTCGCCTGCTCCACCGGGAACAGCCAGGTGCGCATGGTCGGCCGGCCAAAATTGTTGAGGCGCAGCGAGCCGTCGGGCTCGACGACCGTGCCGTGGGCGCCCATCCAGCTCGCATGGCGGCAGCCGCTGGCGAAATCCCAGCGGCCGGTCACCCGGTAGCCTCCAGGTACGGCGATCCCGCGGCATTCGTTGGGCGGTCCCCAGGCGCAGGTCGAACGCGGCGGCCCAAACACCGTGCGCGCCGCCTCCAGCTCGAGATAAGGCGTGAAGAGCCCGGTGCTGTTGGCGATCGAGGCGCACCAGCCGACCGAGCCGTCGGCCCGCGCCAATTCCCCGACCGCGTCGATGTAGACCGCCGGCTCGACCTCGTCGCCGCCGACCGAGCGTGGATAGAGCATGCGGAAGAGCCGCGCCTGGTGCAGTTCCTCGACCACCGGCTCGGTCAGGCGCCGCCCGCGCTCGATCGCGTCCGCCTCTGCGGCGATCAATCGGGCGAGATCGCGCGCGCGGGCGACGGGGCTCGGTCGGCTCAGATCGTTCATCGGGCGTCCTAATCGGATTAGGACGCCATTAAAGCCTCAGGCGAGCAGGCCCTGCAACGGCTTCGCCGCGGCGCTGTCGGGGAACACGGTGGCCTCCAGCCTTTGCTCGTCGGCGCGCAGGTGGTCACGCAGCAACCCCTTGAGGACGGCGCGCAGATCGGCCGTCGGCTTCAGATCGCGCTTCTCGTAGAGATCGGCTTCTTTCAGGCCGGGCCAATCGGCGATGACGCGGCCGCCCTTCAATGCGCCGCCGGCCAGCAATGCCACGGTCGCGGTGCCATGGTCGGTGCCGTCATTGCCGTTGAGGCGCGCGGTGCGGCCGAATTCGGTGACCAGCACGACGACCGTCTCGTGCCAGGCCTCGCCCATATTCGTCTCGATCGCGGCGATCGCGCCGTCGAGCGCGCCGAGCAGGTTGGCGAGCCGGCCCTTGTCCGACGCCCTCGTTGACGTGGGTGTCCCAGCCGTCGAAGGCGAGCGCGCCGACCCGCGGACCGTCCGGCTCGGCGAGGAACCTTGCCGCGGCGCCGGCCGAGTCGGCGAAATAGCTGCGCAGCTGCGCGATGCCGCCGCCCTGGATCGCCGGGCGCTCCTCGCCCGGCTCGCTGTTCATTGCGTCGGCGCGGGCAATCGCCGCTAGCCCGATCCGCTCCTCGAGCACCCGCGCAAAGGTCGGGTCGGTGTGGCGATAAAGATCCAAGAGGCGCATCGTCGTATCGTCGCCGACCGGCGGCAGCTTCGGCGGGACCCATGACAAGACCGGCGCCGGGCCGCGCACGACGAGCGGCGTTATCGGCCCGACCGCAAAGGCCTGCCGAGGGTGCGGATCGGCCCGTCCGCCGGGCTCGAGCGCCGCGAGCGTGCGATTGAGCCAGCCGGTGTCGGCGGCGCCCGGCTTGGGGACCCCGCTTTCGAGCACGTCCTGTCCGTCGAAATGCGAGCGCTCGCGATAGGGGGTCGCGACCGCGTGCACGATCGTCGCCTGGCCCGCTTGGTAGAGGCGGTGCAGGTTCGGCATCGCCGGGTTCAGCGCGAAGAAGCCGTCGAGCGGCAACGCCGGGGTCGAGCCGGTCAACAGCAGCGCCTTATCGCCGCGCAGCTTTGCCCAATCCGGGTCGCCGACAGGCGCGACGACGGCGAGCCCATCGAGCGCGCCGCGCAGCACGATCGTCAGAAACCGCGGGTCGCGGCCCTCGGCGCGGGCGAGGCGCGGCACCGCGGCCCAAGCGAACAGCACTCCGGAACCGAGCAATAGCTCGCGTCTGGTCGGAGCGTGAAATTCGGCGGGCATCGTCACCTCCGCTGGAATTCCGGTGCCATCAACAACAAGGTCAGCGCCTGCGGCCTGCTCTCGGCGCGGGCAATCGTTTGGCGGGTCTCTGCCGAAGCCAGCGGCCCCAGCGCCGTTTCCATGATCGCCTTTGGTTCGAGGGCCAAGCCTTCGCGGTGCGCAAAAGCGTTGGCCATATCGAGCCGTTGCGCCAGGCCGTCGAGCCAAGCCGCATTTTCGTCGGAGAAACCCTTGGGCGCCGGCGGCCGCCACAGCGGCTCTCCGAGCAAAGCCTGCGCCTGCAGAATGCGGACGATGTCGCCGCGTTCCCCGGTCGCGCGCAATGCCGCGACGATCCATTCGCCCGGGCGTTTCATCTTGGCCTGCTCCGGCGCCCAGGCTTCGGGTGCCGCGATCAGCGCCATCGTGACTTCCTTGAGGTCGCCGTCGGTGTCGAGAAAGCGCTGCGTCAGCCGCTCGACGAGCGCCGGCGGCGGGTCGTCGGCGATGAAATGGCGCGCCAGCTTGGTCGCGACGTGCTTCGCGGTCGCCGGATGGCGGGCGAGGTCGGCGAGCACCGCCCGGCCCTGCTCGGTCCCGGCCTCGTCGTACTCCTTGCCGATAACGGTTTCCGAGCCGGGCTCGTGCATACGCTTGATGAAGACGAACTCGCCGCCGTGGTCCGGGTTCGTCACGGTCGGCAAGATCGTCCAGCCGGTCAGGACCTTGGCGAAATTGGTGACGTCGTCCTGCGTGTAGACGGTGCGCACGCCGAGGGTGTGCAATTCGAGGACCTCGCGCGCGAAATTCTCGTTGAGGCCCTTGTCGCGATTGATGCCGGCGACCGAGTTCGGGCCCCATCGACTGTGCGTTGTCGAGATACAGCAGCATCGCCGGATGGCCTTCGGCGGCGAGCAGCATGTCGGCGAACCGGCCCAAGACATGAGGGCGGATCGCCTCGCGCTCATAGGCGCCGGCCATGACGGTCTTGTCCTGGTTGACGCAGAAATGGTTCGACCAGAACCACACCAGCCGCTCGACAAAGCCGATCTCGGCGTCGAGGGCCGCATCGATGCGCGCCCTGGCTTCGTTGCGAAAGAGCTGCCGCGGCAACGGCACCGCCTCGGGCTGGGCAGGCGCAGCCTCCATCGCGGCCTGCGCGGAGTCCGGGGCGCGGCGCTTTTTCTCGGCGTTGCGCTCGGCCTTGTACTCGAAGACGGCGCGGTTGGCGGCGCCGCTCGTCGGCAGATCGGGGTTCGTGATCTGCCCCGCTTCCGGCCGGTCGAGCTCGGCGATCAGCGCGCCGCGCGGATCGTCGGCGATCTGCCTCGATCGATCCGGCGCGCGGCCCAAACCCGAACCGGTGCAGAGCCAGCGCCGCCTCTTGCGGATTGCGAGCCATTTGCCACACCTCGCAACAACCGTTTGCGGCATTATACGCAGCAACTCGCGATTACATCACCATCCGCGTGGCGCGGGGCGGCAGGATAATGTCGAGCCAGCCGAGCGGAGTAACCGTGGCCGCTTCGCCCGGGCGCAGCAGGACCGTCGTCATTGGCGATTCGATTATCGCCGGCCCTGCAATGGTTTGCTTCGGCGCCAGCGCATCGAAATCGTAGACCGGCGAGGTGACCCAGTCGTCGAGATAGGTCCGCCTCTCGCTGCGGGGGGCGGCCGGCGGCGCCTCGGGCAGATCGGGCTCCTGCGGCAGAGCCGACAGGAGACCGGCGACCGCGACCCTGGCATTGACGAGCACGGTCTCCTGGTCGGGCAAAGAGTAGGTGTAGAGTTCCTCGTGCCGGCGATGAAACCGCTCGACGATCTGCGGCAGCGGGTCGGCGGCTTCCCAATCGACCCCGTCGAGCGGAACGGCGATCTCGAAGACCTGCTCGCCATAGCGCATATCGACCGACCGCGCCGTGCGTACCGGCCCGTCGAAGGAGGCGCGCAGCCTTTCGAGCCCCTCGGCTTCCATTTCGTCGAACAGCTGCTTCACCGCGCCGCCGTCGAGCGCCCGCATGTCGCCGATATGCGTGCGCGCGACCTCGAAGCGCAGATCGGTCGTCAGCATGCCCCAGGCCGACAGCACCGCGGCGACGCGCGGCACGATGACCCGCGACAGATCGAGCTGGCGCGCGATCTCGGTCGCGTGCAGCCCCGAAGCGCCGCCAAAGGCGAGCAGCGCGAAGTGCCGGGGATCGACGCCGCGGCGCACCGAGACGAGCCGCACCCCCTCGGCCATCGTCGTGTTGACGACCCGGTGGATGCCGCGCGCCGCGGCCAGCCGATCGATCCCGAGCATCGCAGCGATACCGTCGACCGCGGTTTCGGCGGCCGACCGGTCGAGACGGCGCCGGCCGCCGAGAAAGCTCGCCGGATCGAGATAGCCGAGCACGAGATTGGCGTCGGTGACCGTCGCGGCGGTGCCGCCGGCGCCATAGCAGGCGGGGCCGGGGACGGCGCCGGCGCTCTGCGGACCGACATGCAGGATGCCGCCGGCGTCGACCCGGGCGATCGAGCCGCCGCCCGCGCCGATGCTGGCGATGTCGAGACTGTTCAGCGCGATCGTGTGGCCGGCGACCCGGCGGCCCGTGACCAGGGTCGGCTGGCCGCCGACGATCAGCGAGATGTCGGTGCTGGTGCCGCCCATGTCGAACGGGATCAGATTGCCTTCTCCGAGCAACCGCGCGGCATGGACGCTGCCGGCGATGCCGCCGGCCGGGCCGGACAGCACGGCTCCGGCCGCGAGGCGCCCGGACTCGGCGATCGGCGCGACGCCGCCATGCGACTGGATGATCAGGGTCGGCCCACCGTAGCCGGCTTCCGCGAGCCGTCGTTCGAGCCGCGTCAGATAGCGCGACAAGGCCGGTCCGACATAGGCGTTGACGACGGTCGTCGAGACCCTCTCGTACTCCTTGATCTGCGGCAACACCTCCGAGGACAGCGAGACGTAGACGCCCGGCAGTTCTCTTTCGATCGCCGCCCTGGTCGCGAGCTCGTGCTGCGGGTCGCGGTAGGCGTGCAGGTAGCAGACCGCGACCGCCTCGACCTGTTCCCGTCTCAGCACGTCGATGGCGCGCTCGAGCGACACCGGATCGAGCGGCGTCTCGACGCGGCCGTCGGCGCGCAGCCGCTCGCGCACGCCAAGGCGCAGCTTGCGCGGAACGAGCTGTTCGGGCGGCGGCAGGCGCAGATTGTAGCGGTCGTCCTTCAGCCCTTCGCGCATCTCGATCACGTCGCGATGGCCTTCGGTCGTCAACAGCCCGACCCGCGCCCCTTTGTGTTCGAGCAGCGCATTGGTCGCGACCGTCGTCCCATGAACCACGCGTTCGGTTTCGGCCAGAAGCGCCGCGCGCTCCATCCCGAGCGTCTCCGCCAGCAGGCTCAGCCCGTCGAGGACGCCGATCGAAGGATCGTCGGGTGTTGATGGGACCTTGGCCAAGGTCGCCTTGCCGAAATCGTCGACCGCGACGAGATCGGTAAAGGTCCCGCCCACATCGACCCCGATGCGGTACATCAGGGAACCGCCCCCCTCACCCGCTTCGCTGCGCTCAGCACCCTCTCCCGCGGTGCGGGAGAGGGGCTATAACATGTTCGGCTCAAAGCTCCTCTCCCGCACCGCGGGAGAGGAGGGACCGAGCGCGCGGCGCTCGGTGGGTGAGGGTTGCTTCGCCGTTGGTGACGAACCCATTTTCAATGTCGCTCGCGACCGCAGCAGGGTCGCGCTCGGCCGGATGGCCCCAACCGCCGCCGCCCCCGGATTCGAGGATCAGCAAATCATCGGGGTGAATCACCACGCCGACTTCCTTGGTCTTGATAGCGCGCGGCGGCCGACCATCGGAATAAAGCATATAGCGGTGCGGCAGACCGTCCGCGCCGCCGAGGATGCCGCAGGCGCCGTGCCGCACGCCGTCTCCGGCGGTGTTGCCGACCGCCGGCTCGGCGGTTTCGACGACCATCTCGACGACCCCGCCGGGACCGCCGCGGAATTTGCCTTCACCGCCGGAATCGGGGCGGAACTCGTGGCGGCGGAAGAACAACGGGAAGCGCACCTCGGTGACTTCGAGACTGCCGAATTTGATTCCGCCCGCGGCCTGCCATTCGCCGGCGCCCGGCCAGCCGTCCCCTGCCGGCGACGCCCCACCGCCGGGCCGCGCCTGAAAGAAATGCCAGATGAACGGCTTATCGGATCGCGGATCCTTCCCTTGAATGGCGATGCGGAAGCGGCGGCCCCAGCCGGCCATCGCGCGGTCGGAGCAGGCCGGCGCCAATGCCTTGATAATCGCCTCGATGATCTCCTGGCCGCAATGGTTGGTCGCCAGGGTCACCGGCGCCCCGGGGTTGGCCCACACCACCGTGCCCGGTTTCGCGACGACTTTCAGCGGGCGGAAGGTGCCGTCGTTCTTTGGCGTATCCGGGTCGATCAGGTAGGACAGCGCGACGACGACCGAGGAATACATGTTCGGGTAGGACGAGTTGATGAAGCTCGTCACCTGCTCGTGCGAGTCGGAGAGATCGATCGTCAGATCGCTGCCGCGCTTGGTGACCGTCGCGCGGATATGGATGTCACTGTTGCCGCGGCCGTCGTCGTCGAGCAGCGCCTCGCCCTGGTAGACGCCGTCCCGCCATCCGGCGATGACGGCGCGAGTTTGGCGCTCGGCGCCGTCGAGCACCGCCTCGATCGCCGCATTGGCGAGCGGCCAGCCGAATTCCGCCGCCAATCCCAACAGGCGCCGCTCGCCGACATGCGCCGACCCGATCATCGCCGCCAGATCGCCCCGGAAGTCGCGCGGGTGCCGGACGTTGGTCGAGATCATTTCGAGAAGGTCCCGGCGCACCTCGCCGCGATCGTAGAGCCGCAGTGGCGTGATACGGATGCCTTCCTGCCAGATGTCGGTCGCGGCGGCGTTGTAGGCGCCGTGAGTCGCGCCGCCGATATCGCTCTGATGCGCCCGGTTGATCGACCAGAATCGCGGCCCGCCCCCCTCGAACACAGGTACGAACGCGGTCAGGTCGGGCAGGTGGTTGCCGCCGTGGTACGGATCGTTGAGCAGAAAGACATCGCCCTTATGGATGTCGTCGCCAAAGAACTCGGTCATCGCCTTCGCGGCAAAAGGCAGCGCGCCGACATGGATCGGCACGTGCTCGGCCTGCGCGATCAGCCTGCCGTCGAGATCGCAGATCGCGGTCGAGAAATCGCGGCTCGAATTGAGGATCTGCGAATAGGAGGTGCGAAGCATCGCCTCGCCCATCTCCTCGACGATCGCCAAGAGGCGATGCTGGATCACCGAAGTGACGATCGGATCGACCGGGACGGTCATGGATTCACTCCCGCAGGGCCTCGGGGAATGGGAAGCCGAATTCGAAGGGCATGGCGAGGCCCTGGAACCACTGGGGCAAGGGCGGGAAATGGCCGACGGCGGCGATCATTTCGGCGACCCGGTTGTCGATGTCCGGGTAGCCGGAACCGCGCCGGATCTTGAGGAGCGCGATCTTGCCGTCGTCGAGAACGACGAACTCGATGACCGTCATGCCGCGGCGGTCGCCCAGCATGGCCTGTGACAGCAGATTGTAATGCTGCCGGATCAGCGAATGCATATAGGCGAGGTACTCGTCGCGGGTTGCCGCGGGGCCGGGAAACCTCCCCCGGCGGGGCGCCAAATTCCCCGGCTCTTCGATCGGTTTAGGCACTCGATGAGCCGCCGGCGTCGGCTTTGGCGCGGGTTTGGGAACGGGGTCGGGCTTTGGCGCATCGGGTTTCGCCGGCGGCAGCGGCGGTGGCGCCAGCGCCGCCGTCTGCTGCGGCTTCTCGGGTGGCTTCGTCTCGGCGGGTGAAGTTTCGGTCTTGGCTGGTTTCTCGGCCGCGGGCGGGTCGCCCTTCGGCTTGTCGACCTCTTTGGCCTCGGGGTCGCCAAGATCCTCCGACGCGAGGCGGCCGCGCGGTGGCGGCGGAGTAGGTTTTGGCTGCGGTACCGGAGGAGATGGCGTTGCCTTTGGCGGCGGCTCCATCACGAGCTGGACGGGTATCGGCTCGGTCTCGGCGGGCGGCGACATCGGCCAGTTGATCAGCAGTACCAACGGCAGCAGGTGCAACACCAGCGAGCCGACCGGCCCACGCAGCCGGCTCCACCACCCGGGTGTATCGGGCTGCCGTTCCCGTTCGAAGGGCGCCGGTGGCTGCAGCGCATTATTATCGTATTGCCGACGAAAGCCGGGATCCATCGATCCATAGGCACCGGGCTCCGCCGACGTGAGGAAAAAGAGCGCCGGCTCTTTTCCGTTCTCGGCAACCGGGGCCACACCCGGGCCGAGCATCGGCTCCAGACGGTCCTCGTCAGTAGTGCCGAACACCTGATGCCATCATCCCGCCGCGTCGCCGGCGAGGGCGAGCCAAGCGCCCTCGTCGAGCAAGGTGACGCCGAGCGCGGTGGCCTTGGTCGCCTTCGAGCCGGGATCGGCGCCGGCCACGACGTAATCGGTTTTGGCCGACACCGATCCGGTGACATTGGCCCCCAGAGCCTCGGCTCTGGCCTTCGCCTCGGACCGGCTCATCGCCTCCAATGTCCCGGTGAAAACGATCGTCTTGCCGGCGAGCGGCGAGGCGGTGCGCTGCGCCGGGCCTTCGTAGTCGAGAACCGCCACCTCGCGCGCGAGGTCGTCCAGCACGGCGCGGTTATGCGGCTCGGCAAAAAAACCGAGAATGTCGGCGGCCATGTCCTCGCCGATGCCGTGGATGTCGAGAAGCGCCGCCCGCGCCTCGCTCTCCGGGTCCTGCGCCGCTTCCATCTCGCGCCGCCAAGCCGCGAGCGAGCGGTAATGCCGCGCGAGGAGCCGTGCCGTCGCCTCGCCGACCTGCGGAATGCCGAGGGCATTAATAAAGCGCTCGAGCGAAATTCGCCGGCGCTCGTCAATCGCGGCCATCAGGTTGCGCGCACTGAGTTCGCCCCAGCCTTCGCGCTTGGCGATCACCCCGGGGTCGAGGCGGAAGATGTCGCCCGGCTGGCGGATCAGCCTGTCCTGCCAAAAGGCGGTGATGTGCTTCTCGCCGAGCCCCTCGATGTCGAAGCAATGGCGCGACACGAAATGCCGCAACCGCTCGACCGCCTGCGCAGCGCAGATCAACCCGCCGGTGCAGCGCCGCGCCACCTGGCCCGGCTCGCGAACCGCGAGACTGCCGCAGATCGGGCAGTGGTCCGGAAACTGGTACGGCACCGCGTCCTTGGGGCGGCGGTCGAGCGCGACCGAGACGATCTGCGGGATCACGTCGCCGGCGCGCTGCACGACAACGGTGTCGCCGATGCGGACGTCCTTGCGCTGGATCTCATCTTCGTTGTGCAACGTGGCGCGCTGCACGACGACGCCGCCGACCGTGATCGGCTCGAGCATCGCCACCGGGGTCAACGAGCCCTGACGGCCGACCTGGATCGAGATGTCGCGCAATACCGTCTGGGCCTGCTGCGCCGGGAATTTCTGCGCGACCGCCCAGCGCGGCGCGCGGCTCACCATGCCGAGCCGGTCCTGCAGCGCGAGATCGTTGACCTTGTAGACGACGCCGTCGATGTCGTAGGCCAGTTCTGCGCGCTCGGCCGCAATATCGCGGTAATAAGCGAGCGCCTCATCGACGCCATGGCACAGCCGCGAGCGCGGATTTACCGAAAAGCCCCAGTCATGAAACCGCGTGAGCGCCTCGTCATGGGTGCGAGCGAACGGCGCGCTCGCCTCGCCCCAGGCATAGGCGAAAAATTTGAGAGGCCGTCGTGCGGTGATCGTCGGATCGAGCTGGCGCAACGAGCCGGCCGCGGCGTTGCGCGGATTGGCGAAAACCGACTCGCCGGCCGCCGCCCTCTCCTCGTTCAACGCGAAGAAGCCGGCGCGCTCGAGATAGACCTCGCCGCGGATTTCCACCGCCTCGGGCCAGCCCTTGCCCGCGAGGGTTTCGGGCACGGTGTCGAGCGTGCGAATGTTCGCGGTCACATTCTCGCCAGTGGTGCCGTCGCCGCGCGTAGCCCCCAGCACGAGACGGCCATCCCGGTAGCTGAGCGCGATCGACAGCCCGTCGATCTTGGGCTCGGCCATGATCGCGATCTTGTCCTCGGAGACGAGCGCCTCGGTCGCCGTCCGCCGGAAGAAATTGCGCACCCCGGCAAAGAAATCGCGCACATCCTGTTCTTCGAACGCGTTCTCGAGCGACAACATCGGCCGAGAATGGGTGACCTTGGCGAACCCGGCAGCGGGGGCGGCGCCGACCCGGCGCGTCGGGCTGTCGGCGCGGATCAGCTCAGGGAAGCGGGCTTCGATCTCGGTATTGCGGCGGCGCAGCGCGTCGTAATCGGCATCGGAAATCTCGGGTGCCGCGTCGGTGTAGTAGAGCCGGTCGTGGCGCTTGATCTCCTCTGCCAGCGAGGCGAGCTCGGCCCGGGCCTCGTCCGCGGCAAGTGCATCAACCGGCTGCAACTCCGGCTCCTCACGGCGCCGCCGCGAGGCGGTCGAAACGCTCATGCGCGGCCTCCGGCGATTAGGCTCGCCGCCGCGGCGCGCGCCTCGGCGGTGATGTTGCGGCCGGACAGCATGCGGGCGATCTCCTCCTGCCTGGTATCCTCGTCGAGCTCTTCGACGCGGGTCACGGTTTCGCGCGCGGCGAGGCTCTTTGCGACGCGCCAGTGATAGGCCCCCCGCGCCGCGACCTGCGGCGAATGTGTTACGACGAGAACCTGCAGATTTGTGCCCAGCCGCTGCAGGCGCTCGCCGACCGCCGCCGCAACGGCGCCGCCGATCCCGCTGTCGACCTCGTCGAAGATCAGGGTCGGCACCGAGGAGGTGTCGGCGAGCACCAGCTTCAGCGCCAGCATGAAGCGCGACAGCTCGCCGCCCGAGGCGATACGCGCCAGCGGACCAAAACCCCCACCGGGGTTGGTCGCCACCTCGAAATGCACGCGCTCACAGCCGTGCTCGCCCCAATCGGGCTCGGCGAGCGGGGTCAGCACGGTGCGGAACCGCGCCTTATCTAGCCGCAGCGGCTTCAATTCGGACGTGACACCCGCATCGAGCCGAGCCGCGGCGGCCGCTCGCCCGCGAGACACGGCCTCGGCGGTTGAAATAAAACGGGCGCGCGCTTCGGCGGTAGCCCGGACGAGATGTTCGACATTTCCGGCGCCGGCTTCGATCTCGGCGAGCCGGACCGCCATCCGTTCTCGCAATGCCGGCAGGTCGGCAATCGTCACCTGGTGCTTGCGAGCAGTCGCACGCAGCGCGAACAGCCTCTCTTCCACTTTCTCCAGCTCGCGCGGATCGAGTTCGAGCTGGCGCGCCGTCGCCTCGAGCGCCGCGAGCGCTTCGGCGGTTTCCGCCGCAGCCCGCTCGGTCGCCGCGAAGGCCGCATCGAGCAGCCCTTGAGCGCGATTGCGGGCGCGCTCGAGGCGGCGCGCCGCGCGGGCGAGCGCGGCTTGCGCACCGGAGCTGCCGTCGAGTTCGGCGATCACCTCTGTCAGGGTTTCGGCCAGCCGTTCGGCGCTCTGCAACAACCTGCGCCGGGCGGCCAGGCGATCCTCCTCGTCTTCTTCCGGCGCCAGCGAATCGAGCTCGGCCAGATGGTGGCGCAACAGGTCTTCTTCGTCGCGGCTCGCCGCGAGCTGCTGCGCCGCTTCGGTTTCGCGCTGCCTCGCTTCGCGCCGGTCGTGCCAGGCGTTTGCGAGCGCGTTCGGGGTCACGCTGTGCTCGGCGAAGGCGTCGAGGATCATGCGGTGGTTGGCGGGATCGAGCAGCCCGCGCTGCTCGAACTGGCCCTGGATCTCGACCAGGCTGTCGCCGAGCTGGCGCAACAACCCGACGCTCGCCGGCTCGTCGTTGACAAAGGCGCGGCTCCGCCCGTCGGAGCCAACCAGCCGGCGCAATACGATCGCCTCGCCGTCGGCGTCGAGCCCGGCCTCGCGCAGGATTGCGTGCGCCGGATGGTTGCGCCCGACCGAGAATTCCGCCGATACCGCGGCCTGCTGAGCCCGCGGACGCACCAGCCCGCTCTCCGCCCGCTTGCCGAGCGCCAGACCCAGCGCATCGAGCAGGATCGACTTGCCGGCGCCGGTCTCGCCAGTCAGCACGCAGAGGCCGGGACGGAGGGCGAGGTCGAGGCGGTCGATCAGTACAATGTCGCGAATATTGAGGCCGAGCAGCATTGTAAGCCGCGGATAGTGGCGCTTAATCATATAGGCGCTGGGGCCGCCAAGCCAGCATCGGCGCGGCGCCGCGTGGCGAGGATCCGAGGTGACCCCCATGGAGAAGCCGGAGCTCTATCGTGATCTCGCGCGGCAGCTTGCGGCGCTGATCGCCGGGGAACCCGATCCGATCGCTAACGCCGCCAATACGGCCGCGCTGATCTATCACGGATTGCCGAACCTCAACTGGGCCGGGTTTTATTTCTGCAACGGCGAGGAGCTGGTGCTCGGCCCGTTCCAAGGCAAGCCCGCATCTGTGCGGATCCGTATCGGCAAGGGAGTGTGCGGCGCCGCCGCCGCTCGAGGCCACATCAGTCCTGGTGCCCGACGTTCACGATTTCCCAGGCCACATCGTGTGCGACCCGGATTCGCGCTCCGAACTCGTCGTGCCGCTGATCAAGGACGGCAGCGTCTTGGGTGTGCTCGACCTCGACAGCCCGCTGCCCGCGCGGTTCGACGGAATGGATCGCGACGGCTGCGAGCAACTTGTCGCGCTCTTGCTCGTTCACTACCGGAAATATGCCCGCGGCAAATTGTAGCGCAATTTTGATGACCGCACCCAGGATCGGCGATAGGATTCGATCGGTGGCGGAGGTGTGCAAATGAAGACTCTGGTGGATGACGTCGAACACTGGTGGAGCCGCGCCGAAGAAACTCGGACCATCGCCGAAATCATGACCGACCCCGAGGCAAGGCGGATCATGTTCGATATCGCGGAAGGGTACGACCGTCTGGCGGAGCGCGCCGTCGGGCGCACCGGCAGCTGCGAAACCGACACACTGCAGTGAACTAGCTGGGAGGGGCCGATGCAATCCGCGACAAACGCGGCGCCGCCCAGCTTGCACCTGCCGGTCCGGCCGGAGTGGCTCGACCGGCGCCGCGAAGAGATCATCGAGCCCGAGCTGACGATCGTCGACCCGCACCATCACCTGGTCGATCGCCCGGAGACCGGCCGCTACCTGCTGCCGGAACTGCTCGCCGATCTCGGCACCGGCCACAATATCACTGCGACTGTTTACATCGAATGGCTGTCGATGCACCGCGCAACAGCACCCGCCGAGTTGCGCCCGGTCGGTGAGATCGAATTCGCCAACGGGGTCGCGGCGATGGCTGCAAGCGGGACCTATGGTAAGACGCAGGTCTGCGCCGGTATCGTCGGCTATGCCGATTTGACGCTCGGCGCAGCGATCGAGAAGGTGCTCGAGGCGATGATCATGGCCGGCGGCGGCCGGTTCCGCGGCATCCGCTTCATCACCGCCTCGCATCCCGATCAAGCGGCATGGGGGTCGATGGTCACCCGGCCGGAAGGCCTGCTTAGCGACCCGCGGGTGCGCGAAGGTTTCGCCCGCCTGGCGCCGCTCGGCCTCAGCTTCGACGCGTGGATGTATCACACCCAGCTCGACGAACTGGTCGATCTGGCGCGCGCGTTTCCAGCGACGAAAATCGTGCTCGACCATGTCGGCGGCCTGATCGGCCTCGGCCGCTACGCCGGCAAGCGCGACGAGGTGTTCGCCGAATGGAGCGGGCGTATTCGCGAACTCGCGGGCTGCCCCAATGTCCATGTCAAGCTGGGCGGGCTCGGAATGCGGATGTTCGGCTTCGACCTCCACACGCACGAACTGCCGCCGAGCTCGGAAGACCTCGCCGCCGCGTGGCGACCCTATATCGAAACCTGCATCGCCGCCTTCGGCCCCGACCGCGCGATGTTCGAGAGCAACTTCCCGGTCGATAAAGGCAGCTGCGGCTATGCCGCGCTGTGGAACGCCTTCAAGCGCATCGCCGCCGGCTGTTCCGCCGCCGAGAAAGCCGCACTCTTCGCCGGCACAGCGACAAAATTCTACCGGCTGGGATAGACTTTCGTCTGCCCGGCGAGAGCTAGCGTTCAAGGCACTGCAACTGTCACTTTGCCACCGAAATCATCCCATTGTTGCGCGTAAAGAAAATCGAGACGAAGGCTCGGATGCACATCCCATATTCGCCTTCCCGGCGAAAGCCGGGACCCAGCGCACCGCTTTTCGAACTTCTCGAACGATCTCCAGTTAGAAAGCTGGCTGTTTCCAAATGCCGTCTCTGCCGCAGACAAATTTGCCGATGAATGTGAGGCGCCTCACACGTCTTTTGTGCGTAGTGCGCTATTTGCAAGGCGGGTAGCCCCGAGAAAGAGGATGCGGGAAACATCCGTTCCGGGGCTGGTGCAAACCCGCGACAACGGAGACATCAATGCCGCAAATCGCCGTAATGAACGAGTCGACCGTCATGTCCGACGCCGACGTTCAGAAGATGATCCCTGCCTTCGACCAGCAGTGGAACAAGGATTTGAGACCGGTCTGGGGCGTCGACGCCGCCACCTTCACTTTTGTCCCCAAACACCAGATGCCCTCCGCTGGCAGCTGGTGGCTCGTCTTTCTGGACAATAGCGACCAAGCCGGAGCGCTCGCCTATCATGATCTGACAAATGAGGGTTTGCCGATCTCCAAGGTGTTCGTGAAGACGCTCAACGCCGACAATGCGAGCGTCAGCGTCGGAGCAACCCACGAGCTCTGCGAGATGGCGGTGGATCCTTGGCTGAACAGCGCCTATCAGGATCCCAAAGGCGTCTTCTGGGCGGGCGAGGTCTGCGACCCGGTCGAAAGCGACCAGTACGGCTACAAGATCGGTGACGTCCTCGTGACGGATTTCATCACGCCCAACTGGTTCGCGCATCAGCATGCCAATGGGGGCATCGACCTTAAGGCCCACGCGCATAAAGCGTTTGATATTTTGGCCGGCGGATATGCGCAAAAATTCGATCCCGACCATGGATGGGTTCAGGTCAACGGTTCGGCGGCAAAATCGGGTCACCAGGCCCATGCGGCGCGTGGTTCGCGCAGAGAACGCCGTTCTCGCCTGAGCGAGGGCTTGCAGCGCAGCACTGTCCACCGCGGCTGACGCGATTAGATCGAGATGCTCGGGCGCTCCGCGCCCGGCATCTCTCTTCAGACTATCGGGCTTCGACCAATTCCAGGGCTTCGCGGCTCGGGCCTTCGATCATCACGGCGCGGGTGTCGCCGAGCGGGTAGGGTTCTTCGAGGAACGTGACGCTTTCGCTGCGCAATTTATCGACCCACGCGTCGAGGTCTGCGACGCTCAACGCGATGTGATCCTGCAATTGCCCGCGTGAACCGACGAGCGGCAGGTCGCCTTGGTTGGCGTACCAGATCAGCGCGACGTCGCCGAATTCGACGCCGGCCCGGGGCGACCGGAACATCCCTTCGCGGTTGAGCGCCGGCCAGGTCCGGTCGGTCCCGCGCGGCACCTTGCAGTCGGCCTCGGTCACCGGAGCGCCGCCCCAGCCGGACCGCGGCGGCGCGTTCAGATGCTGCTGGTACCAGAGCTGCGCGCACAGCGGATCCTCCTGGTAGAGGTGCACGTGGTTGAAGCGCTCGGCCGGGTGATCGCCGGCGTACTCGACGAGGGCGTCGTCCGGACCCTTCATGTAAGCGAAGCCTCCGCCGCCGGCCGGCCCAAGACCCTTTTGCCTCGCCTCGGCAATCTGCACCTTGGTCAGCCCGAGCACGCCGCCCTGGCCCGGCCAGGTGTCACCGCTGATCAGTACCGAGCCGCCCTCCTCGCTCGTGTAGAGCGGCAGCAGCTCGACCTCGCGCCGGCTCTTGTAGGTGTCGAGACTGTGGCGCGAGTCGGTGACGTGCCAGCCGAAATGCCAGATTGCGCTCTGTGGCTCGCTCGGCGGCGGGCTGTCGACCTTGTTGAACAGCACCATGACGTCGTTCGGCGATTTGAGCGCCAGAAAGCCGCCCCAACTCTCCTTGGAGGTCCTGGGAAACTGCCGTGTGTAGAAAGCGATCGCGCCATCCGGATCGGTCGAGTTCAGATGCAGGTGATGGAATTTCGGGGTCGGCAGCATGTCGGTGCATCCTGGCAGCGGATTTGCGCTACTATGCGCTGAATACCTGTGAAATCAATGAGCCTTGGGGAGACATGATGAGCGCTGGGAAAGCCGTTTTCACCGTAGTATTGGCCTTGGCGATGTTTGCGGCTGGGGCACGCGCTCAGCAGAACCCCGCCCCGGCGGTTGCCATCGACGATGACGACATCGGCGGCGTGGTCACCAGCCGGTTCGGGCCGGAAGCAGGCGTCTGGGTCATCGCGCAGACCACCGAGCTCGGCACGCGTTTCGCGAAGATCGCAGTCACCGACGAACGAGGACGGTACGTCGTGCCGGACTTGCCAAAGGCCCATTACCAGGTGTGGGTGCGCGGCTACGGTCTCGTCGACTCGCCGAAAGTCGCGGCCGAGCCGGGCAAGATCCTGAACCTGACCGCCGAGACGGCGCCGAACCTCGCTGCCGCGGCGCAGTATTATCCGGCGATCTATTGGGCCTCGATGATCAAGATCCCGGACCAGAGCCGGTTCCCCGGCGCCGGCGACAAGGGCAACGGCATACCCGAGAATTTCAAGACCCAAGATCAGTGGCTCAATTTCATCAAGACCAACGGCTGCGGCAATTGCCACCAGATCGGCAATTACGCGACGCGGTACTTGTCGCCAAAACTCGGCCAATTTGAGTCGTCGGAGGACGCGTGGTCGTATCGGCTGTCGGTCGGACCGGCCGGGCACAATATGGTGGACTTTATCACGCAACTGATGACGCCCGACGGCGGCCATCTGAAGGCGCTCGCCGACTGGACCGACCGCATCCAGGCGGGCGAGCTGCCGAGCCGCAGCCCGCCGCGGCCGGTTGGGGTCGAACGCAACATTGTCGTGACGGTGCGCGACTGGCTCGACCCCAAGCACTATCTGCACGACTTGACGACGACCGACCGGCGCAATCCGACGGTCAACGGCTACGGCCCGATCTACGGCGACACCGAGCTCAGCAGCAATGCGCAGCCGGTGCTCGACCCGGTGCACAACACGAAAACCACGATCCAGCCGCCGTTCCGCCCCGATACGCCCAGTTCGGCGCTTGCCAACCAGGTCGTCAGTCCGTCGCCCTATTGGGGCATGGAGCAAACCTGGGACAGCAAGGTCAATGCGCACACCTCGGCGATGGACCAGGACGGGCGCGTCTATTGGGCCGCGCAGAACCGCGCGCCCAATGACATCCCGGATTACTGCAAGAAGGGCTCCCCGCTGCGCTCGGCCCAGATTTACCCGCTCGACGTCACCCATGAAGGCTTTTTCCAGAACTCGCGGCAGGTCACCGTCTACGACCCGAAGGCGCAGAAGTTCACGACCGTCGACACCTGTTTTGGCACGCATCATCTGAACTTCGCCGAAGACGCCGACAATACGCTGTGGCTCAGCAACAATACGCAGGACAACCTTGCGGTCGTCGGCTGGATCAACACCAAACTGTACTGGGAGACGGGTGATGCGGCGAAAGCGCAGGGCTGGACGCCGCTGATCGTCGACACCGTCGGCAGCGGCAAGCGCACCGAGAGCTGGAACGAGCCGAGTCAGCCGGCCGACCCGACCAAGGACACCCGCATCCCGTACGGCATGTACGCGATATCGTGGTCGCCGGCCGACGGCTCGATCTGGGGCTCCAACTTGACCCATCCCGGCTACATCATCCGCCTGGCGCCGGGCTCGAACCCGCCCGATACGGCATTGGCCGAGATCTACAAAATCCCGCTGCCGGGCTTTGGCATCCGCGGCATGGATGTCGACCGCGACGGCGTGGCATGGCTGCCGCTCGACAGCGGCCACCTCGCCAGCTTCGATCGGCGCAAATGCAAGGGTCCGCTCAACGGACCGGGTGCCGAGAAAGGTGAGAAATGCCCCGAGGGCTTTTCGTTTTACGCCTTGCCGGGACCGGGCTTTCAGGGCGATCCGGGTGCCGAGGAGAACCCCTATTTCGTCTGGGTCGATCAGCACAACATCCTCGGCCTCGGCGCCAATGTGCCATTCGAAACCGGCAACCAGTCGGACGCGTTGCATGCACTGGTCGGCGGCCAGATCATCGAATTGCGGGTGCCCTACCCGATGGGTTTTTTCGCCAAAGGTCTCGAAGGCCGCATCGACGACCCGAACGCCGGCTGGAAGGGTCGCGAATTATGGGTGACCTCCGGCAACCGCACCCCGTTCCACATCGAAGGAATCGACGCGCCGGCGCCCGGCGCACCGGGCACCACGCCGCAAACGCTGTCGAGCCCCCTCGTCGTCGAATTCCAGCTCCGCCCCGACCCGCTGGCGCATTAGGATGAGGGTACGCCTTTGATAGCATCGAGAAAATTCCTCATCTTGAGGAGGCCGCGACAGCGGCCGTCTCGAAGGACGCACGACGCCGATCCAGCCGATAGCAATTTCTTGCCCAGCCTCAGGAGCGAAAACCCATCGTCGGGGACCTGGCTCGCCATTGTTGATGGGTATCGCTTTTCGCTCCACCCATCCTACGTTCCGGAAGTTGTTCCTTCTGTTCGGGGGGCTTGTCATGACTACAACCGCGGGTGCGCAGACGCTGCCAGCCGACCCCGCATTGATCGACGATCTCGTCGCCGCCAATCGCATCCTCTACGACCAGGGTGTGGTCGACGGCTTCGGCCATGTCAGTGCGCGCCATGAGAAGAATCCCGAGCATTTCCTGCTGGCGCGGAGCATGGCGCCCGGGCTGGTGACCGCGGCAGACATCATGGAATTTGACCGCGACGGCGATGCGATAGACCTCCAGGGTCGCGCCCTCTATCTCGAACGCTTCATTCACAGCGAGATCTATAAGGCCCGTCCCGAGGTCAACGCGGTGGTGCACAGCCATTCGCCCGCGGTCATCCCGTTCGGGGTGACTAATGTGAAGCTCCGGCCGATTTTCCATCTGAGCTCGTTTCTTGCGGCCGGCGCGCCGGTATTCGAGATCCGGGAGGCGGGCGGGCCTGCTACCGACATGCTGATCCGCACCCCCGAACTCGGCGCGGCGTTGGCGCGCTCGATCGGCGCGGCTCCGGTCGTGCTGATGCGGGGCCACGGCGATGTCGTTGTCGCGCCTTCGCTCAAGGAAGCGGTCTTTCGCGCGATTTATACGGAGGTTAATGCCCGGCTCGAAGCCGAGGCGCTGAGACTGGGCCAAGGCCAAGCAGTCTTCCTGAACGAGGAGGAAGCCGCGAAGGCGACCGCCACCAATGCCGGCGTTCTCACTCGCGCCTGGGATTTGTGGAAGGCGAAAGCGCTGGCGGGGGCGAGATAGCAGGCGGTCCGGCCAATAGAGCTTATCGGTACAATGGCGCGACCGCCGGGCGCACTAGGCCGCATTGCCGCCTCGCAAGGTCGGCGTGTTAGGCCAGCTTGTATGCCTGCCGCGCCAGTAGCTTCCAGTTCCCGCCCTGCTTCTGCCAGACCTCGAGAGTGCCGATCTTGGTATTGGTCGTTTTGCCGTCCAATTCGGATTCGGACTCATAGAGGTGCCGAGCGATCGCGGCGTCGCCGGCCACCTCGACCTTGAGGTCGGGGAAAGTCAGCGATTTGACTGTCGCCTTCCTAGTCATGACACCGTTGATGAACTCGGGCTTGTTCTGGACCCTGCCGTCGGAATGCCCGTAGCTCAGCTGATCGGCGGTCAGCCGCTCCAACTGGGCTTTATCCGCTTTCAGCAGCGCCTCTCGTAGGGCCTCGACATTCTGCTTGACCGCCGCTTCATCGCCGGCTTCGGCAAACGCAGGAGAGCCGAACAAAAGGCTCGGCACGCTCAACGCGAGCGCGCCGGCGATGGCCAAGTCGCGACGTGCTAGATGCATGGTTTTCCTCCCTTGACCTCACAGATCTGCATTAACTCTCGGTCTCGTTCTAACCTAACTAAACTTGTCCGGCCGTACTGTGGAAGCGGAAACTTCGAGAGGGCTGCTGATCTCCTCGATGGAGCGCCCTTGGTCTCGATGCAGAGAAACGCGAAGACGAGGCCTGCTTGGCGGGCCTATAAGTCCGGGATACTGAGCACTGAGGTGATCGAATGCGCGAACCGGTGAAAAAAGTGGTGCTGGCCTATTCGGGAGGGCTCGACACTTCAGTGATCCTGCGCTGGCTGCAGGAAACCTACCGGTGCGAGGTCGTCACCTTCACCGCCGATCTGGGCCAGGGGGAGGAGTTGGAGCCGGCGCGCCGCAAGGCCGAGATGCTTGGCGTGCGTGAGATCTTCATCGACGATCTGCGCGAAGAGTTTGTCCGCGACTTCGTCTTTCCGATGTTTCGCGCCAATGCGCTCTACGAAGGCGCCTATCTTCTCGGCACTTCGATCGCGCGGCCGCTGATCGCCAAACGCCAGATCGAGATCGCCCGCCAGGTCGGCGCCGATGCCGTCGCCCACGGTGCGACCGGCAAGGGCAACGACCAGGTCCGTTTCGAACTCAGTTATTACGCGCTCAATCCCGAAATCAAGGTGATCGCGCCATGGCGCGAATGGGACCTGAGTTCGCGCACCCGGCTCCTCGAATACGCCGAACAGCATCAGATCCCGATCGCTCGGGACAAGCGAGGAGAGGCCCCATTTTCGGTCGACGCCAATCTCCTGCACATCTCCGCCGAGGGGAAAGTGCTCGAAGATCCGTGGGTCGAGCCGGAAGAGTTCGTGTTCAGCCGCACCGTCGCCCCGGAGCTCGCGCCCGATGAGCCCGCATATCTCGAAATCACCTTCGCGCGCGGCGACCCGGTCGCGGTCGATGGCGAAAAACTTCCTCCCGCTGCGCTGCTCCAACGCTTGAACGAGACCGGCGGAAGGCACGGGGTCGGCCGGCTCGATCTCGTCGAGAACCGTTTCGTCGGGATGAAATCGAGGGGTGTCTACGAGACGCCGGGCGGGACGATCCTGCAGGCCGCCCATCGCGGGGTCGAGAGCCTGACCCTCGACCGCGGCGCCGCGCATCTGAAGGACGAGCTGATGCCGCGCTACGCCGAGCTGATCTACAACGGCTTCTGGTTCTCCCCGGAGCGCGAAATGCTGCAGGCGCTGATCGACAAGAGCCAGGAGAATGTCGAAGGGGTGGTGCGACTGAAGCTCTACAAGGGCTCGGCGTGCGTCGTCGGCAGAAGATCGCCGCGGAGCCTCTACAGCCTCGCCCACGTCACCTTCGAGGAGGACGCCGTCTACGACCAGCGCGACGCAGAAGGCTTCATCAAACTGAACGCGCTCCGCCTGCGCCTCGCCGCCCGCCGAGATGACAGTCGCCCCGGCCCCCTCCCATTCCCTCCCCCGCAGGCGGGGGAGGGTTAGGGTGGGGGTTCGGCTTGGTCAGCGCGGGCGGCGCTGTTCCTCGAGCCAGCCCAACATGATCCGGTTGAACGCGTCGGGCGCTTCGACATTCGGGAAATGGCGCATGCCGGGGATTTCCTCGTAGCGGCCGCCCGGCACGAGACCGGCGAGCCGGCGGTTCTCGCTCGCCGGGGTGCCGGGATCGTCGGCGCCGCACACGACCAATACCGGGATGTGCAACGACGGCAACTTCGCGGTGAAATCGAAATTCATGATCGCCGCCGAGCATCCCAAAAAACCCGCCGGCGTTGTCGCCGCGACAGTGTCGCGGATCTGCTTCCAGCGTCCCGGCTTCTTCTGTCTGAAGGCATCGGTGAACCAGCGCTCGACCGTGCCGTCGGCTAGCGGTTCGAGCGAGTTGGCCCGGCGCACGGTGCTCATGCGCTCCTCCCACATCGCCGCCGCTCCGGAGGGGCTCGCCGGCAGCGTGTCGCACCACATTGCCGAAATCAGCTTGGCGCCGTGCTCGATCGCGAAAGCCTGGCCGATCATGCCGCCGATCGACAATCCGATGTAATGCACACGCGGGATCGCGAGCGCGTCGAGCGCGGTGGCGACATCGCCGGCGAGCGCCTGCATCGTGTAGTCGCCGGCAACCGGGTCGCTGCCGCCATGGCCGCGCATGTCGAGGCGCAGCACGCGAAACCCGGCCTGCAGCAACGCCGGCACCTGCTCAGCCCAGCTGCCGCCGTCAGAGGCCAGCGAGTGCGTGATGCAGACGACAGGCCCATTCTCGGGCCCGGTGAGATCGTAGTAAAGGCGGCGTCCTGGAAGCGGCAACAGCATGACATTTACTCCTCGTCAGATGTTTCGGGCCAAGCCAAAGCTTAGCGCAGCCGGGGATGCGCGGGGAGGGTCACTCAGGGGATCATCACCGGAACACCGGCGATGATGGAGTGAGCGTTATAAAGGACCGCGTAGAGCAGCAGACCGGCGATCACCCGCAACAGGCTGATGTCGCGCCAGCGCAACCGGGTGCGGCCGGCGACCAGCGCGGCAAAGGGGACGTTCGAGGTGACTTCGGCAAGCCGGGCCCAATTGCTGCCGAGCGCGAGTTGCTTCTTGCGGTCGATGAGCACGGTGCCGCCGAGCGACAGGGCGGCGAATGCACCAAAGAACAACAGTGAGCGCAGATCGCCATTGGCGATGATGTGGCTCATCGCCCACAACCCGATCGCCCACATGACCGGGTGGCGCGTCACACGCAGCACGCCGGGAGCCGGATCGTCGGCCCTGGCAAATCGCTCCATCCCGACAGTGGTCGGATTGGGGGTCGTGTAACCGGCGATCAGCAGGATCGTAGCCAACGGCATGACCGCGACCGGGAAAAGAGCCATCCACTTTTCCCGAGGCCACAAAGGAATGGTGGGCGCATGCGAATAGGCCACCAGAAGCCAGGCAAACGTCACCAAAGCGACCAACGAGTACACGGCGAGAAAGCCCCGTTCGCCCAACTGATCGCGCAAGGCTCCGCGCAGCCAGGTGCTCGACAGCACGGTGTGGCTGCCGCAGAAGGCGATTGCGGCGATAGCCAGCGAGAGGAGACCATGGCTCATCCCGCCGGCTCCCTCACCCGCCGGGCAGACGGCCGATCTCGAGAGCGACCTGCTCGACCAGGCGCCGCGGGTCGCCGGCGACGCGCACGATTTTGTTGCGGCTGGTCGAGCCGGCAATGATCGAGAGATCGCGGCGCGGAAGGTGCCAGGCCCGGGCGAGCAATTGCAACAGCGCCTCATTGGCGCGCCCGGCTTCTGCCGGTGCCGTAACGGTCGCCTTGAGGACATGCCCGCCCGCGGTCGAGGCGGCGACCGCCACCAGACGATCGGTGCGGGCCCGCGGCGACAGCCGAATCGCCACCCGCAACCCGTCGCCCGCCACGTTCAGGGGACCGTCAGACAAGGTATTCGAACATCAGGTTGCGCAGGAACCAGAGGAGCAAAATGAGGATGACCGGCGAAATGTCGATCCCGCCGAGATCGGGGATCACACGCCGGATCGGCCGCAGCAGCGGCTCGGTTATGCGCCACAGGAAGTCCCCGATCGTCGCGACGACGCGGTTGTACCGGTTGACAATGCCGAAAGCGACGAGCCAGCTCAGCACCGCCTGGGCGATCAGCAGCCAAACGTAGATCGAGATCACCGTGCTGACGAGGGTCAGGAAGGCATACATCTGGCAGGAACCTCGGCGGCGAGTGGCGGGCAGACCGTACCGTCAGCCGCGGGGGTCCGCAAGGTGCGGACGGCGCTCGGTCCGGAGCCTTGCTTGACACGCTGTGGCACGATCACCATAGTCCCGCCGCGCCCCGTAAAGGGGAGACGGACGCCATGGGGCCGTAGCTCAGCTGGGAGAGCGTCGCGTTCGCAATGCGAAGGTCAGGGGTTCGATCCCCCTCGGCTCCACCACGATTCGGAAGATCAACCCGATCGTGTCAGCTCAAGGCGACCTCAAAGCCGCGTTGCACACCCGGCCGCGCCATCATTGTCTCGTACCAGCGTTTGACGTTCGGGAAGTCGGCCAGATCGACCTGATGGCGCTCGTGCCGCCATGCCCAGCCGAGAATGGCGAAATCGGCGATCGAGAGATCGCCGCCGGCGAACTCGACTTGGCCGAGCCGCTTGTCGAACACGCCGTAGAGCCGGCGGGTTTCTTTTGAATAGCGCTCGAGGCCGTAACGCCGGTCCTGCTCGTTGGCGACTTGCAGGAAGTGGTGCACCTGACCGGGCATCGGGCCAAAGCCGCCCATCTGCCACATGAGCCATTCGAGCACCGGCACCTGCCGGCGCAAATCCGCGGGCCAGAACTTGCCGGTCTTCTCGCCGAGGTAGATCAGGATCGCGCCCGATTCGAAGATGCTGATCGGCTGGCCACCCGGCCCCTCGGGGTCGACAATCGCGGGAATCTTGCTGTTCGGGCTGATCTTGACGAAAGCCGGGTCGAATTGCTCGCCTTTGGAGATGTTGATCGTCTTGACGGTGTAGGGCAGGGCCATCTCTTCGAGAGCTACACTGATTTTGCGGCCGTTCGGGGTATTCCAGGTGTGGAGTTCGATGCTCATTGCGACAGGCCTTTCCTACGACAATGGTTTCCGCCTCGTCTCAGGATTCCCGTGATCGTCGCCGGTATCAAGCGCCAATAGCCTCCGTCATGGCCGAACGCAGTCGAAAAACGCGACGTTCTCCTGCGCCTCGAGGAAGCGCGGCACCCGCTCGTATTGCGCGCAATGCTGCCTGGCAACGAGGGTCGCGGCATCGATCTCGCCGTAATAGCCTATCTGGGCAGTACTGGCATTGCCCTGGAGGAGGAACGGCTTCGGCCCTGTGCAGCCCGAAACCAGGGTCCCGAGGAGAAATGTAAAAAGGAGCAGCCGAGCGGGGGCGCGATTACCGCTACTCAGTCCGAAGCATCCATCAACGACTGGATCAACTGAACCGGGTGAAGGAGCGAGGGGACGTCCTGCTCCTCGGCGTTTGGCGCGAGACTGAGCGTCAGATCGATAGCAAAACTGACCATCGCGACGGTGGCAAAGACGATTGCCATCGTCCACGCGGAAAATGTTCCGCGCCGACTGCTGCCGTAGGCGAACGGGTCGCGAACCTGCAATCTCGGGCTCATGGCGGTCCCTCTGTGCCGGGGGTCGCAATCTCTCTCCTGTTACGATAGGCGAGTCACCTCCCAAGCGTTCCCTTCCGCTGCCGATGACAGCTATTCCAAACGCGGATAGCTGTGGAATCGCTTCGGCACAGACAGCCCGGCCTTGGCGGCGAAATCGCGCCCGCGCTCGATGTAATCTCGATAATGACCATAGCTCGGGGCGGCCGGAGACAGTAGAACCACGCCCCCCGGCGGCGTCACTTGCCGCGCAAACGCAACGGCGTCCTTCATCGACTGGGCCCGGTAGACCTCGCAGGGAACGTCGTGCCGCCCGGTCGCGACTGCCCGCGCGAGTGAATAAATCCGCTCCCCGCTATCGCCGAGGCAGATGATGGCCTTCGCGGCGCCTCCGACCGCCCTTTCGACGAGCTTGCTGTAATCGACACCGCGATCGTGTCCGCCGAGGATGACGGATATTTCGCGCCCGGCATAGACGGCCAGGGCCGCGAAGGTCGATTCCGGTATTGTGGAGATGCTGTCGTCGACGAACAGCACCCCTCCCACCTCGCCCAGCTCCTCCTGGCGGTGCGGCAATCCGCGAAACCCGCTGGCCGCCTCGAGGGCAGCCGCCGGATCGAGATCGAGTGACTTTGCCACGGCCAATGCCGCACACAGATTGGACCGGTTATGGGGTCGCGCGAGATAGGGATTGCGCACCTGCCCGATTGCCGTCGGACCGTCCATTACCTCGGTGCCGCAGCAATGAATCCGGCGTTCGTCCTCGAAAAAGTCCCGTCGCGCCGGCGAGCCGTCGGTGAACCGCTCGACGATTTCGGCCGCGGCGCGATGAATGATGCGGCGGCGGCTGTGATTCAACAGGTTGATCTTGTCGCGAAAATAATTATCGACCGAAAGGTGCCAATCGATGTGCTCGGGATAGAGCGAGGTCAGCACCGCGATATCGCAGAGCCCGTCAAAATCTGCAGCTTGATAGCTGGAGACCTCGACCACCGCGATATCGGCGGTCGCCCTGTCGATCCCGGTGATGGGGATGCCGATGTTCCCGACCAGCGCCACCTTTCGCCCGAGCCTTGCCAACATGTGCGCAATCAGCGAGGCCGTCGTACTCTTTCCCTTTGTCCCGGTCACACAGACCGTCGTGATGTCGAGCCGTTCGGCAAACCATAGGTTCAACAGCGATGTGATGTGGGCACCCGCCGCTCGGGCGGCTTGGATTTCGCGTCGGTAGAGGCTGACGCCGGGTGATTTGACGATGATATCGATTTTGTCTAGGGCTCTCGCGATCCGATCCGCCCCCCACGCATATTCGATGCCGGTGCCGAGCCCGTCCGGCGCGGGCCCATGTCCATCGTCCAATACCAATAGAGGCAGGCTCGGATGGCGTTGTCGCAGGAAAGTGATCGCCGCCCGGCCCTCGCGGCCGAGCCCCCACACCGCAACGCGCTTCGTCTCGACGTCAGCCGCACGCATCGAGCATGGCCAAATACCGTGCCGGCACCCGGTGCGGGTGTCTTACCTCCAAAAGCGCCTGAAATTCGGCCGGCCCTCCGTGCCGCCACGAAGCAGATTCCTCGTTCAACCGCCGAACAACCCTGTCGTCGCGCCAGTCGGAATGACCAGCTAGATAAGACATCACGCCGGCGCTTTCCGAAGTTTCGCCGACGCACTCAAACGGCTTGTTTGCATGCAGGCCGCACAATTCCGCAAAGCCGTCGCGTTGGGTCTCGTCGTCCAGCAGATTGCGTCCGAATATTTCGATCAGATCCGGTTTTGCGACAAACGGCGAAAGCGCCAGAAAAACAAACCGGCATTTTGGACAATCACAGCACCAGTGACGCCCTCGCGCCTCGCGCGCCTGCCGAAATGCCGTATTGCAGCTTCGGAAAATGCCAAAATATTCCCGATGTTTCGCGAATCTCCGGGCGATCTCGATCTCCGACAATGGCCTTAGCAAAGAAAAATAGGTGATGCTCGGCGAGATGCTAGATTCGACATATCCGGCGAAATCTCGCTCGAACTCGAAAGACTTGCTGTATTGGTGATTGATCTCGACGCCATCGAGGCTAAGGTTGGGGGCGCTGGCTGAGTGCTCGTTCGACATCGCAACCGCATTGCATCCGGACATCACGGCGGCGGCCAGAGCAATGGCACTCAAGATGCCGGTTATTGGAACATGGCCGTTCAACGCGCCGGCCTCGCTGAGCTTCGACAGGCCAGCGTCGAGCCGGCGATGGACCCGGATGAAGGGCAGTTTTGCGGCGGCGATGCAGGCAGCGATCGGTTCGGCGTCACCCAGCGAGAAGAGCATGAGCAGTTCGCCGCCGTGCCTGAGGCATTCGATCGCGACGATCGAATCCTTGCCACCGCCGACCGGCACACAAATCCTTCTCGGAAGATCGACAGTTATCGGTTTGGCTGCCGGCGCCGAACTCGATTGAAAGCGAAAATGACCGCGCAGCGAGATGCCGTTTCTGAATGCAAATTCCGCCAAACCTTTTTCATAGAATTTCTGGAGAAATTCCGCGGTCCTTTCATCTAGTTCGAAGGCTCGGCAGGTAAGTACCTTTGGTATAAATGCCTTGTAGTAGCTCACGCCCGACAACAACAGGATCAGGCGGAAAATCCGGTCGAGCACTTCTCTGCCCGCCGCCGAAAGCTGCTGCGGGACAAAATCAAAAATCAGCTGCTCTTCGAACCGTGGGCCGCCCCTGTAGCTGTAGCACAGCGACAAGGTCGATCGCGCCGGGTCGTAGCGGTAATTTTCAAAGACGAACTCGTTATACGCCATGCCCTGCTTATACGGCATACTGGGCCTGGACCAGCCCGCGGATCTCTCGCAGCTTGCAGTGGTGTATGACCATGTCGAGATTGTCGACGGTCATCGTGCGCAAACGCGAGACGCCGTCGACCGCAGGCCCGTTATTGACCGTCGCTTCGAGAACTGCTTGGTCGAGCTTCTCGTCAAGACAGGCGATCAGCCGCTCGCGCCAATCCGGACGCAACGCGGCGAGCGCACCGAGAAGGGCATAGGCACCCCAATTCGAGACCCCGGCCACGATCAGATGCTGCGCCGGGGTTACGCAGGCGATCGTCTCTCCATGATCCACATGTTGCGCGATCAGTCCACGCGGTAGCGAGCCCATGCCGATTTCGTTGCCGCCATCCCCGATCGCGATCGTCTCCCACGGTCCCGCGCTGAAGAGCTCATCGAGCGGCGCCGTATATGAGCTGATATCGAGCCCTCTCATATTGCGCGGAGCGCCGTCGGCGCTGCGACCGCAACGCTCGATGGAAATCGCGTGAGTGATTTGAGCCCGGCGCCAGGTCTCGACCATCGCGGGGACACTGGCAGCATCGACCGGGATGCCGGATAACTCTGCTCCCGTCAAAGCAGCAACGCAGGCGCCGCGGCACGGCTCGTCGGTGGCCAGCCGGCAGGAGATGCCGACTTCGGCAAATCCTTTGGCGAGCAGTGCCGCGCCGACCGGCCCGTCGGTCTCCGCCGCTGGCGGCGAGCCCAGCGGAACGTAAAAGCCGGTAATCAATCCGATCCTGGCGGAAGGCGCCGCTGTCAGAGCCGACGCGGCACTCCACAACCCGCCCCTGGCAGTCTCGAACAAAGCTGTGACACGGCGTCCTACATCGACGTGGATCAACCGCTCGATCTCATCGACCAGCGAATGTGGAAGAGGCTGGCCCGCCATCGCTATTGCAAGATGGCTCCTGTCGCTACGCCCCTCTCCGCCGCGTCGCGGAGGAGAGGGCCGGGCCCAGGCCCCACGGGTCCGCGCGTAGCGCGGCCCGAGGACAGGCTCCGGCGCGGGAGGATGAGGTGGCTTGCCGGTGGCTCCGGGACAACGGTTCGACCCACCTCACCCCGGCCCTCTCCCCCCTTAAGCGGGCGGAGAGGGAGAGGAGGGGCAACTGCACTTGGGGCCGACATAGCGCCTACAGACTCGCCAATTTCGAGTTGACTAGGTCGGTGATCAGCATCGAGCCTGGCGCGTGCGTGATGCAGAATTCCGGCTTGACCTGGGCGATAACGGCTTGCGGAGTGACGCCGCAGGCCCAGAACACCGGCAGTTCGTCACTTTTAACCGGCACCGCGTCTCCATAATCGGGTTTCGCCAGATCGGCGATGCCGATCGCTGCCGGCAAGCCGATATGCACCGGTGCGCCATGCACCGAGGGAAAGCGCGAGGTGATTTGGATCGCGCGAATTGCGTCGCTTGGTCTCAAAGGCCGCATCGAGACGACGAGCGGCCCGGCGAACAGTCCTGCCGGCCGGCATTGGATATTGGTCCGGTACATCGGCACATTGGAGCCGCAGGTCACGTGGCGCAGCTCGATCCCGTCCTCGACGAGCGCATGCTCGAATGAAAAAGAGCAGCCAAGCGCAAAGCTGACCAGATCCTCGCGCCACACATGCGAAACCTCCGGCGGCTCTTCGATCAGTTCGCCGCGGCGCCAGATACGATAACGCGGCAAATCGGTGCGTATGTCGAGATCCTGGCCCAAACTCGGGAGGCGCGGGTCGCCCGGTTCGGAGACCGCGAGCACCGGACAGGGCTTCGGGTTTGCTTGAGTGAACCGCAGGAAGTCGTGGGCGAGCGCTTGCGGCAGAATAACGAGGTTGGCCTGGACGTTACCGGGCGCCAGACCCGCCGTTGGCCCGCAGAGGTCCCGCGACCGGATTTGCACTCGCTCGCGCCTACCAGCTTCGACGGCTCGAGATGACCCTAAATCCATCGAATGATCCCCATCCTGCAGTCCACGGTTTTTACAGCCGATCGGGCTCGAGCGCCAAGCTATGCCGGTAGCCCACTAACGACGGGCTCTCAGCCGGTGGGTCGCGTACGGGCGGCGGCGGGGGTTCGACCGGCGGCACCGGGACCGGATCGGGAGGCTCGATGACCGGCGGCAGCTGGTCAGGGTCGGGCGGCGGCTCGGGCGGTGTACCGGGCGGCGGATGCGGCGTCGGGCCCTGGGCTGTGTGCGGCGTGCGAATCAGCGTCTCAAAAATCGGTGCACCGCCCGTTGTATTCCCAATCGCCATAGCGGGTCGGCTCCGGTCCCTTGGGGCCGCCGATCTCGCGCGGCTGCTGCGGTCGAGCCGCTTCGGGCGAAGTGGCGGGACGAGGCTCGGTGGTGTCGCGAGGTTTTTCCTTCATGTACCGAATATGGGAGGAAATGTCGTAGCCTCAACCGGCGCTTCGTGCGTGCGATTTGGGAGGAGCAAATGGGTCGGCCGCTCGAAGGAATGCTGGTGGTGTCGGTCGAGCAGGCGGTCGCCGCACCGCTGTGCACCTGCCGCCTCGCCGATGCCGGCGCCCGGGTCATCAAGATCGAGCGGCCGGAAGGAGATTTTGCGCGCGGCTACGACCGTGCCGCCCACGGCCAGAGCAGCTATTTCGTATGGCTCAACCGCGGCAAGGAATTGGTCGTTCTCGACATCAAAAACCCCGACGACCGCGAGTTCCTGACGCGGCTGATCTCCCGCGCCGACGTGCTCGTGCAGAACCTGATGCCGGGCGCCATGGCCCGCGCCGGTTTCGATCTCGAAGAGCTGCGGCGGCATCAACCTGGGCTCGTCATCTGCTCGATTTCCGGCTACGGCGAGAGCGGCCCTTACCGCGACATGAAGTCGTACGACATGCTGATCCAGGCGGAAACCGGCCTCGCTTCGCTGACCGGGCCGGCGGAGGCGCCGGGCCGGGTCGGCGCTTCGGTGACCGACATCGCAGCCGGGCTCAACGCCTACGCCGCAATCCTCGAGGCGTTGATTACCCGGCAAAAGACGGGGGAGGGAGCGCTGATCCGCGTGTCGTTGTTCGACGCGACGGCAGAATGGATGGCGGTGCCGCTGATCCATTTCGATTATGGCGGCCGCGCGCCGGAGCGGATGGGGCTCGCCCACCCCTCGGTCGCGCCCTACGGGTTGTTTGCGACCGGCGACGGCAAGGAGATCTTGATCGCCATCCAGAACGAGCGGGAATGGCGGCGTTTCTGCGCCGAGATTCTCGGCGATGCCGCTCTGGCCGAGGACCCGCGCTTCAGCGACAACAACAGGCGGGTCGCGCACCGGGCCGAGGTCGACGCGCGGATCGTCGCAGAATTCGCCCGCCATTCGCGCAACGCCCTCGCCGAGCGGCTGAAATCCGCCGAGATCGCCTTCGGCAACTTCAACACGGTCGAGGATTTTTCCCGCCATCCGCATCTCCGGCGGATCACGGTCGAGACTTCGCAAGGCCCGGTTCGGCTGCCACCTGCCCCAGCGATATTCGAAGACGAACAGCCACCCGGCCGGGTTCCGTCGCTCGGCGAGCACACGGCGGCGGCGCGCGCCGAGTTTGCGCAATGAGCCGCGCTTATCTCGCCGCGGCAATCGTTCTCGAGATCTGCGGAACGACCTCGTTGAAGCTCTCCGACGGGTTCACCCGAATCGGTCCGTCGGGCGCGGTCGTCCTTTGCTACGTAGCGAGCTTTGCGCTGTTGGCCCTGGCATTGCGTGGGATCGAGCTGTCGATCGCCTATGCCGTGTGGTCCGGTGTCGGCACGGCGGTCGTGGCGGCAATCGGCATTGTCTGGTTCGGCGAGACCGCCGGGGGCTGGAAACTGCTGTGTCTGGGCCTGATCGTGCTCGGGGTCGCGGGGCTTCACCTTTCCGAGGGCGCCTCGTAATCGGTTATTGAGCGAGCAGTGCAGCGCAGCCGAGAAATGCCGGCAGGGGATGGGTAACCACCAAAGTCGGGATCGCTTCAAGGTAACCTTGAAGGCGGCCCTTCGCCTCGAAGCGCTCGCGAAAGGGCGAATCGAGAAACATTTGGCCGAGTCTGGGAACGATCCCGCCGCCGATATAGACGCCGCCGCGCGCGCCGAGCGTCAGCGCCAGGTTGCTCGCCATCGTCCCGAGCATCGCGCAGAACATTGTCGTCGTCTCGACGCACAGCCGATCCTCGGCGCGGATCGCCAAATCGGTGATCTGGGCCGCCGTGTAACCTTTCGCGGGTGCACCGTCGATGGCGGCAAGAGTGTTGTAGAGGTTGACGAGTCCGGGGCCGGACAAAACCCGCTCGGCCGAGACGTGATCGAAATGTCCGCGCATCCGATCGAGGACGGCACTCTCGCGATCGCTAGCAGGCGCCATCGTCGCATGACCGCCTTCGCCGGTCAGCGCGACCCAGCCTTTGCCGGACGGCACCAATCCGGAGACGCCGAGCCCTGATCCCGGGCCGAGCACGCCGAGCGGCGCGCCGCCGGCCGCAGCGCCGCCGCCGACCGCCTGCCGGTCCTCCGGGGTGAGGCGTGGGAGCGCCAGCGCCAGTGCGGTGAAATCGTTGATCACCTCGAGCCGCTCGAAGGCGAGCCGGGCCTTCAATTCCCGGACCGAGAAAATCCACGGGTGGTTGGTCATCGCGACCCGGTCGCCGGTGATCGCCGAGGCGATCGCGATCGCGCCCTGCCGCGGCATCGGCAAGGTCCCGCGCTCCGCGAGAAAGGCAGTAAGGGCATCATCTATGGTCGGATGGTCTTCGTCGGCGAGCGTGCGCGAGTGCAGCAGGTTTGCGCCCGGTGAGACCAGGCCGAAACGGGCGTGGGTGGCGCCGATGTCGCCGACCAGCCAGGTCTCGGGTACGCCCGGCCCGGAATTCACCATCCCCCGGCGGTCGCCGTCAGGGCGCGTACAAACCTCTCGCGCCACGCAGTTATGTTGTTGCGTTCGAGGATTTTCATCATCGCTGTCCAGCGCTCCTTGCGCTCGCCGAGCGACATGTCGAGCCCCTGCACGATGGCTTCGGCCATTCCTTCGACATCAAATGGATTGACGATCACCGCCTCGCCGAGTTCACGTGCCGCACCAGCAAAGCACGACAATATCAGAACTCCGGGATCATCGGCAGACTGCGAGGCGACATATTCCTTAGCCACCAGGTTCATGCCGTCGCGCAGCGGCGTGACCAGGCCAATCCGGCTAGCCCGGAAGAACCCCGTCAAAATCGGGTGGCTGAAGCTCTTGTTGATGTAGCGCAACGGCGTCCAGTCGAATTCGCCGTAGCGGCTGTTGATTTGGCCGGCCGCCGCTGCGAGGTTTTTGCGTATATCTCGATATTCCGGGACCTCGGAACGCGACGGCGGCGCGATTTGTATGAGCACCGTTCGGCCGCGCGTCTCGCGATCGGTCTCGAGTAGGTGCGAATAAGCCTGCAAGCGCGCTTCGAGGCCTTTCGAGTAGTCGAGGCGGTCGACACCGATCATCAAGGACCGGTCCCCCACGCTGTGGCGCAGGCGCCGCATGTGCCGGCTGCCGTCGGCTGCCTCGGCCTGAGCTGAAACCGTCGCGACGTCAATGCCGATCGGGAAGACCTGCGCGCGCACGATGCGCCCGAACGCGCGGAAGATGCCCTGTTCCAGTTCCTCTCCGCCGGCCCAGCGCAGCAAATAATCTCTAAAGCCGTCCAAATCGGATTGGGTTTGAAAGCCGACCAGATCGTAGGCGCACAGTGATTGCATCAACGACTGGTGGTTCGGCACCACACGCAGCAGCTCGGCGGCCGGAAAAGGTGTGTGCAGGAAGAAGCCGATCGGCTCGGTACGGTCCAGCTTGCGCAGCTCTTCGGCAAGCGGAATTAGATGATAGTCGTGGACCCAGACGAGGTCCCGCGGCAACAACATCGGCGCCAAGGTGCGCGCAAACATCCGGTTGACGCGCAAATAGCCGGAGAGATTGCGCCGCGAGAACTGCACCAGCGAGCTGCGAAAATGGAACAAAGGCCAGAGCACGCGGTTGGCGTAGCCGACATAGTATTCGTCAAAATCCTTCCGGCAGAGGTCGAGGGTGGCAAAGGTTAGTGGCCCATCGGCAACAAGCGCGGGCTCGGCACGTACCGTGTCCTGAACCTCGCCGCTCCAGCCGAACCAGATGCCACCGCTCTCCTGCAGGGCGGACCGTATCGCGACTGCCAGTCCCCCCGAGTTCGGTTTTGCGGCAGCGTTCGGCGTTACGCGATTGGAGACCACCACCAAACGCCTGTTCGCTGCGTTTGCTCGGGAGAATACCGAGTCTGCCAATCGCGGTTTTCTGGCAGCGTCGGCACGACCGGTTAAGGCAAAATCACTTTCGGTCATTTCCGCCTCGCCGCAACATGCGTCGGTTAAACACCGGAGGCTTCGATTATGTTCCGGTAGCGATCATTTGGCTACGCCAATTTTAACCTTCACGATGCTTAGCGCAAATCGCGGCTCGCAGCCAAGCGAGAACCGCTTCGACTGAAGGCAGGCGGTAATTTGCGGCTGTTGCGCGGTCGAAGGACCCGACCCGGATCGCGACGCCGCCTCGGCGGCGGATTTCGGTAAAGCCGTCCTCGTCGGTCGTGTCGTCCCCGACAAAAACGGGTGGGCGTCCGAGGAACGGAGGTTCGGCCAGGAAGGCGGCAATGGCCCGCCCCTTGTCAGCGCTGCGGGGTTGGAATTCGACGACCATCTTGCCCGCGATCAGGCGCAACGTCGACGCCAACTCGCGGTGGAGCGCCTCGACAGCGGCGCGGATTTGCGGCTCTCGTTGCGGCGCCGCGCGGTAATGGAGCGCAAGCGTCCAGCCTTTGTCTTCGAGCATGAAGCCGGTTCCGTCCCCTGCGAGCGCGGCAAGCCTCGGCCGCAAGCGATCGAGCGCCGCCGCACTGTCGGTATCGATCATGCAATCGAGAATTCCGTCGGCGCGCCGTCGTTCGAGCCCGTGCAAACCCGCTGCGGCGCCTTGCCACGGCTGGAACAGCCGGTCGAGTTGGGCGAGCGGGCGGCCGCTGATCAGAGCAAGCGCTCCCTCGCGCGCGGCCGAAAGCCGCATGATCAGCGAGGGCAAACCGTCCGGTACTTGAACCAGCTCCGGGCGGGGAGCGATCTCGAGCAGCGTCCCGTCGACATCGAGGAATAGCGCCGATTGCGGATCGAGCGGCGGCGCCGATGATTCGGCGGCCGTCAGAGAAGCGTCTTTGTGCATTGCACATTCGTCCGCTGCAGGAGGTACCCCAAATGCCTGATCTGACCGCAATTCCCCAGCCCGGCCAAAGCGTTTCGAAAAAGAGGCTTGACTTCGCGGCGCGATGCCCTAAATTGTGCAGTGCGGTAGCGATCACCGGTTGTGGTGTTACCGTACGTCTTCTAGGCGTTTCCTCCCTAAACTTGGGCCGCGGTCAATCTGCGGCCCATTTTTTTGCCTCCAATTTTCTTACCGGCGTTCAGCCGACCCGACGAAACGGGATCGAATTTGCGGTCCGAAATTGGTCAACGCACCGGGCTCAATGTGCGGCTGCGCCGCAGTTTCGCGGTAGATCGGCGCGAAATCGGCCGGGTCGCATCGAACAGCTGCTGAAAATCGTCGATCACGAAATAGGTCTGCTGGAAATCGTCGATGCGATAGCGGGTCCTCATAACCCGCCGCAAATCGAAGCGGATCCGGTTTGGCCGGGGATCATCGAGACAATAGACCGACTCCCCGGCGGAAGAGAGGATGCCCGAGCCATAGATGCGCAGGCCCTCTTGGGTTGCGATCAATCCGAACTCGACGGTGTACCAGTACAACCGGGCCAGATGCTGGAGGTGCCCGAGGCCCAATGCCTTCAGCCCGCCCTCCCCGTAGGCCTGCATGTAGTCGGCGAAAACCGGGTTTATCAGCAACGGCACGTGGCCGCAGATGTCGTGGAAAATGTCGGGTTCCTGAAGGTAATCGAGCTGATCGCGCCGCCGGATGAAGCAGGTCGACGGAAAGCGGCGGCGGGCGAGATAAGCAAAGAAAACATCGTCCGGAACGAGGCCGGGCACGGCGACGATCCGCCACCCGGTTGCGGCGTCGAGCACTTGGCTCAATCGGCGGAAATCCGGGATCCCCTCCGCGGCAACCCCGAGCGCGCCAAGCCCATCGAGAAATTCAGGGCAGGCACGGCCGACCAGCAGCCGCTGCTGGCGTTCGAACAGCAGCCTCCAGACCCCGTGCTGTTCCTCGCTGTAACCTTGCCAATTCTGGTCGATCGAAAAATCCGAATTAAAATCCCGTCCGATGTTGGCCATCGACCTACTCCGAATTTCACGCCCTCCCACGCGTGTTTGCGCTACCTCTCAAATGTGAATGCCAGGGTGGCGCATCAATTGAAATATCGTCGGTAGAGTCCCGCACAAAATGAGGTGCGTTTTCACGACAGGTTATCGATAAGCCTCGCGGTCTCGGTAGAGAGCCCCTCTCCGCGCTTCAGGGGGGAAAGGGAGATGCTATCTCCTCTGCCGCCCTGGATTGACATGAAACGTGGATGCCTTAGCGCGAAAGCGGGCGTCCAGAGCAACGCGACGGCAGGAGTACGCATGATCCGGTGACAATCAGCGGATTTTCTCGAATTTGCGGAAGCAGCGCAAATTCTCGGGCCTGGGCTCGCCCGGGAAGGCGCCCGGCCACAAGGTCCACGCGACCTCGCCGACATAGAGGTCGCCGCGCGAATTGGCGCACATGCCATGCGGGCCGATGAACCCGGTCGGCGCCAAGCTCGCATGCGGGTCGCCAAACCGGCTCAGCAATTTGCCCTGGTGGTCGACGATGCTGACCCTCGGCCCGAGGTTCGGGCTCTTCAGGTTGACCGCCATCGACGGCCCGAGCTCGCCGATATAGCAGACCGGGTGGCGGGTATAATCCATGTAAAGGCCGCACGGCCGGTGCAAATTGTTCCATTGTGTCTCGTATTTGCCGTTGCCGTCGAACACCTGGACGCGGTGGTTTTCGCGGTCGGCGACATAAACCCAGCCCTCGGCATCGGTGCAGATGTTGTGCACGATGTTGAACTCGCCCCGGCCGGTGCCAGGCTCGCCCCACGACATCAGCAATTTGCCGTCCGGCGAGTGTTTGTGCACCTTGGCATTGCCGTAGCCGTCGGAAACATAAATCTCGCCTTTCGGCGAGAGGGCGGTGTGCGTGCAGCGGTGGAACGGCTCGCCGCTCATATAGGGAGCCGGCTTGCCGGGAACGCCAATCTCAAGCAGCACCTTGCCGTCGAGCGAGCATTTGCGCACGAAGTGGCCGCCATCGTCCGTCAGATAAATCGAATCGTCCGGCCCCATATGGACGCCGTGCGCCCGCGGATACTGGCCCTTCCCCCAGGACCGCAGGAAGTTTCCGTCGCGGTCGAACACCATGACCGGGTGCTCGCCGCGATTGAAGGCATAGACGTTATCCTTGCCGTCGACGCCGACCGCAGCGACCTCCTTGAATGACCAGCCGTCCGGCAACTTCGCCCAGTTCTCGATAATGCGGTACTTGAAGTCGCCGGTGCCTACGATCTCTGCCATTTGCGTCCTCCCTCAGACTTTTGTCACCCCCGCGAAAGCGCCGTACGAGCCTGTCATCGGTGGTAAGCCATGCGATGCTCGAGAAGTTCGAGGCGATGGTGCCATGGATCCCGGCCTTCGAGGGTGTAATCCAATCCCGAAGATTTGGGGTCATCGCTAGGGTTTGTCTCACTTCTGTGGTATAAGCCTATTAGTGGGGTATGGGGGGTGGGATGGGCGAGGGTGTGCGGGTGATCGGTCCGGACCGCGCTCAGCTGCGCTGGGAGATGGTCGACTTGGACAGCCAATTGCCGGACGACCACCGGGCGCGGCTGGTTTGGGCGTTTGTCGAAGGTCTGGATCTGAGCGAATTTTACGACCGGATCAAGGCACGTGACGCGGTTGCCGGACGACCGGCAACCGATCCGCGCGTGGTATTGGCGGTGTGGCTTTATGCGACATTGGAGGGGATCGGTTCGGCGCGGGCGATCGACCGCCTGTGCCAGCAGCACGCGGCCTATCGCTGGCTGTGCGGTGGCGCCCCGATCAATCACGATCTGCTGGCGGGGTTTCGACGCGAGAATGCGGCGTTGTTGGATCGCCTGCTGACCCAGAGCGTGACCGGACTGATCGCCGAGAAGCTGGTCACCCTGGAGGAGATGGCAATCGACGGGACCAAGGCGCGCGCCTGGGCGGGCCGGGGTTCGATGTGCAAGCGCAAACGGCTGGAGAGTATCGAGCAAGCGGTGGCCGAACGGGTGGCGGCGCTGAAGCGCGAACTCGATACCGATGCCGCGGAGCCGGAGCGGCGGCGCAAGAGGCGAGCCTTGCAGGCGGCGCAGGAGCGGGCCCAGCGGGTCGAGCGGGCACGGCAGAAACTGGCGGAGTTGGAGCAGGAGAAGGCGGCGCGGGCCAAGACGCACGCCAAAGAGGAAGCCGAGAAAGGCGAACCCAAAGTCTCGGTCAGCGACCCTGAGGCCCGCTCGATGCGGCTGGCCGACGGTGCGATAGCGCCGGCCTGGAACGTGCAAGTGGCGACCGCCAACGGCTTTGTCATGACGATCGATCCGACGGATCGACGCAAGGACAGCGGATTGGCACCGGGATTGGTGGCGAAAATTGCCGAGCGCTGCGGTCGGGTGCCGCAACGCCTGCTGGCCGATACCACGGCGATGACCCAGGAGGACATCATCACACTGGCGGAGCGCTATCCCGATCTGACGGTCTATAGCCCGCCAGCGCCGGAGCGCTCGGATGTCACCGCCGAGACGCTGCGCAAGCGGCGCTGGAAACATCGCCACGAGCCGCCGGCGGTCACGGCGTGGCGAGAGCGAATGGCAAGCGAGGAAGGCCAAGAAGTCTACCGCCGGCGCAAGCTGACCGAACGGGCGCACGGCATTATCAAAAATCGCGGAATGACTCGGTTTCTCGTGCACGGGCGCGACAAAGTCCGCGCGGTCTGTCTGTTGCAGGCACTGGCACTCAATCTGTCCTGGGCCGAGACGCTGCGCCGCCGTATTGCCGCGGCAGCAGCAATGGCGACACCGGCGACCGCATGACCGCAGCCGGACGCCTCAGGAGGACCACCCTTCGCGATGAAATCCATGGCGTCACCGCCCAGTCCGACGAGCAATATCTCAGATCGTATGCATCTCCAGGTTGAGCGTCCCGCGAACGAACACGTGCGGCAGAAAAGCGGGATTGGGTTACACCCTCCTTCGCCGGGAAAACAATAGATATTTTGCGCACCAGAACCTCGATCCCGATTTTTTCATACACTCTTTCGCGGGAATGACGAGAAAAGCGGTAAACCCTCAATGCACGCGCTCGTATTTTTGCAGTGAGCGGATGTAAGCCGGCCTTGGCGTATCGGGATAGAATTGCGGCCACTGCGTCCACGAGACTTCGCCAACATAGAGGTCGCCGCGCGAGTCGACGCTGAGGCCATGCGGGCCGAGGAACGCGGTCGGCGCGGTGCCGGCATGCATGTCACCAAATCGCGACAGCAGCTTGCCCTGGTTGTCGACGATGCTGACCCGCGGCCCGAGGTTCGGGCTGTTGCGGTTGACCGGCTGCACCGGGCCCAACTCGCCGATATAGCAGACCGGGTGGCGGATATAATCCATGTAGAGCCCGCAGGGCCGGTGCAGATTGTTCCATTGCGTCTCGTATTTGCCGTTGCCGTCAAACACCTGGACGCGGTGATTTTCGCGGTCGGCGACATAGACCCAGCCGTCGGCGTCCGTGCAGATGTTGTGCACGATGTTGAACTCGCCGGGGTTGGTGCCGGGGCCGCCCCACGACATCAGCAATTTGCCGTCGGGCGAGTATTTGTGCACTTTGGCGTTGCCATAGCCGTCCGAGACGTAGATCTCGCCTTTCGGCGAGAGGGCGGTGTGAGTGCAGCGGTGGAACGGCTCGCCGCTCATATAGGGCGCTGGCTTGCCGGGCACTCCGAGCTCGAGCAACACCTTGCCGTCGAGCGAGCATTTCCGGACGAAATGGCCGCCATCGTCGGTCAAATAGATCGTGTCGTCCGGCCCCATATGGACGCCGTGTGCCCGCGGATACTGGCCTTCACCCCAGGAGCGCAAAAAGTTGCCCTCGCGATCGAACACCATGACCGGGTGTTCGCCGCGATTGAAGACGTAAACGTTGTTTTTATTGTCGACTCCGACTGCCCCGACTTCTTTGAACGACCACCCGTCGGGCAGCTTCGCCCAATCCTCTACGATCCGGTATTTGAAATCGCCAGTGCCAACGATGATCGCCATGCCGGGCTCTCCCCTGATATGCCGAGCGCAAGTTATCGAAGCCACCAGCTCTAAACAATGCTCCTCCGCGCCTCCATCTCGCTCGCTTGATGGTTGGATCCCACGTCAACGGCCTGCCGAAATGGCCTTTGCGAGGTCATCACTCGGGATGAACCAGAAATCGCCGTCAATCGGGGCACCGACTCGAACGAGCTCTCCGTCAGGCGTCAGCTCGCACGCGGCGTAGCCGCGCGCGGCGAGAAAGGCGAAGGCGGCTTCGATCCGGTCGCCGGCGCGCGCCAGATGCTCCTGCGACAGCTCGATCAGCATGGCCGGCCGAAAGCGCCGCAACGTGTTCTCGGCGCCGCGCAGCAAGGCGAGTTCCCAGCCCTCGATGTCGGCTTTGATGAAATCGACGCGGTCGATGGAGAGCGCGGCAACGACCGCATCGAGTGTCGTCACCGCCACCAGCTCCTGCTCGACCGCCGCCCAGCGGTCTTGCGGCCGGCCCAAATGCGACAGACCGAACCCGTAGCTGCCATGCGCCTTGACCGGCACGCTCAAGGTGTCGAGCCCATGGACCGCGCCGAGCGCCATCGGCAGCACCGACACATTGCCGAGCCGGTGCAGCCACACCACCGCACGCAGGATAGAGCGCGCATAGCTGCCGGGCTCGACGGCATAGACCCGCCCGGCCGATGCGGCGCGCGCGAACAGTTTCGTGTATTGACCCGCATGCGCCCCGACATCGAAGACCACGGCGTCGGCCGGCACGCACTGCGCGATCGTCGCCGCCAATGCCCGATGGTGCTGCTGCGCTGTCGCCTTGAACAGATGAGCGAGGAAGCTGCCCGTCAGCCGCCAGCGATAAGGGACGGCACGCACGGCCGGCTGTCGGTGCCGATCAGGGCGTATCGTTGTCACCGACGACAACCGTTGGGGCGCGAAGCCCAATGATCGAGCGGTACAGCGACCACGCCGCGAATGAGCGGACGTTTCTTGCCTGGGTGCGCACGGCGATCGCCATCATGGCGTTTGGCTTCCTGGTCCAGAAGTTTGACCTGTTCCTCCGAATCGCGGCCTCGTCCCTCGCCGCGCGACACTCGACGGCGGGCAGTCAGATCGTCGGAGACGTCGCCGGCCTCCTGCTGATCGTGCTGGGCGGCGTGATGATGGCTCTCGCCGCGGTCCGCTTTCGTAAGACCACGCTCGAAATCGATGCCAAAGAAGTTCGGCCGGGCCCAGGTGCGCTGTTGGATATTACACTCGTGGCGCTACTTCTTCTGCTGGGAACCATCTTATTCGTCTATCTGATATATGCGGTAACCAGTCGGCTCTGAGCAAGTTGTTGCAAAACACTTTGCGCAATCACTTTGCCAGGATGCGCGCAAGCTCGACCAGTTCCGTATCTACCGGCTTGGTGCGTCCGACGATGTCTGCGAGCGGCGTTCGCGTGACTTCGTTCTTCTGGTAGCCGACCAATACGCCGGTCTCGCCATTGCTCAGGGACTTGACGGCATTGACGCCCAACCGCGTAGCCAACAGGCGATCGAAGGCGCTGGGCGGAGCGCCGCGCACGACGTGCCCCAGCGTGGTGGCACGCAGCTCAAAACCTGCCCTCTGCTTGTCGGCGTCGAAATAAGCGAGGATCTTGGCGGCATTTTCTTTGACGCCTTCGGCAATCACCACGATTGCATGCGTCTTGCCGCGCTCGAATGCGGCGCGCAGCCGCTGCGCAATCTCGCTTGCCGATACCTCAAACTCAGGAATTGAGATGACTTCTGCGCCGCCCGCGAGACCCGCCATTATTGCCAGATAGCCGCAGTCTCTTCCCATGGTTTCGACCAAAAAAGCGCGATTGTGCGAGGAACCGGTCGTGCGCAAATGGTCGATCGCGCCAAGCGTGACGTTGATGGCGGTGTCGCAGCCGATCGTAATATCAGTCCCGAACAGGTCGTTGTCGATCGTGGACGCGATGCCGACCACGTGAACCCCGAGCTGGCTGAGCATGTGCGAGCCCGCCTGAGATCCGTTGCCGCCAATCACCACCACACCATCGACGCCCCATTGGGCGAGGTTGCGAAGCGCCTTGGACCGGCCGCTCTCCTCGCGGAATTCCGCTGATCGAGCACTGCCGAGAAACGTGCCGCCGACCTGAATGATGCCGCCTACATCGCGCGCACTGAGTTGCCGGAACTGACCCTCGACCAGGCCCTGCCAGCCCTGGCGCACTCCGTAGACCGTCATGCCCAGATCGAGCGCACTGCGCGTGACGGCGCGTATGGCCGCATTCATGCCGGGGGCATCGCCACCACTCGTAAGGACCGCGATGTGCTTCATAAGCCCGATATCATCAGCGTCTGCCCGGGCTGTTCCGCCCGTCAATGTGTAAGAAAAGTCCGGTGCTCATTTCCTTCGCCCCGACATGTTCCCCACCTTCCACAGAAACCGTGCAGTCGGCATGCCAACCCAGGCAAAGCCGGGTCAGCACGAAACGGGCGATATCGGCTAGTGTTCAGATCCATTCAGACGATCCATTGGTCGACGCCGGACCAACGCTACCCAAAAAAGCTCCGCCACACCGGCGAAGGCCGGTGCCCATCGCGGAAATGGGTCCCGGCCTTCGCCGGGAAGACGAAGGAGGGTTCCGATCAGGGCTTATAATCCAAGGAGCATCGCCGCGGCGATTGAGCCGGGACGCCCGGCTACCTCATCGCCCGCGATCGTCATCCGAGGGTTCGCGGATCGTCGATGGCGAAGGTGAGATGCTGGGTCGGCTGAGGGGTCGCGGTCATCAGGCTCACCCCGTCCGGCGCCTCGAAGCGGTGCCATGCCCCTTGCGGAACGATCACCACCATCCCCGCCTTGAGCGCATGGGATTGCGGCCCGTCCTCGGTCATGATGTGGAAGGTCACCGCGCCGTCGACGATCTGCACGATCTCGTCGCCGTTCGGGTGGCGCTCCCACGGGCCTTCGCCGGAGAATTTGGCGACGTTGATGGCGCTGTCGCGGTACGGCGCCAAGCGCGCAAAGGCGCCCTCCCGATCGGCTTCTGGTGTCTCCGGGGTGCGTCCGCGCAACATCTTCAGCTTGGCGAACTCGGCATTGAGATCCAGGATGGTCAGCATTCTTCCCTCCGATTGCTGGGATAGGCACGACGTGACGGCGCCCGAAGAATAGCCGTAATCGGGTGGTAAACCCATCATCGCGGTTACCGGCGAGGCTCTGTACGACACTCTTCTACCTGTTCCCTGGAAATCTTTCCTGCTGCCACTCTCAAACCCGAGGGTTTCCGCGGGCTAACACGGGCATCCCTCCTGTTCTTTTTCAGTTTTATCAAGCACGCATAGGGCGTGCCGAGCGCCGCCAGCTTGCTCTCGCGACGCCGGTAACTATCTTGCCGTGATGAGCACCGCCACCCCCTCCGCCGCTACGGCCTCTCCGCTCCCCGCGCCGCGGGACCCGAAACTCCGCCGCATGGCAAATGCCATTCGAGCGCTCGCCATGGATGCGGTCGAGCAGGCGAAGTCGGGACACCCCGGCATGCCGATGGGCATGGCCGATGTCGCGACGGTCCTGTTTACGCAGTTTCTGCGGTTCGATCCGCAGGCGCCGGACTGGCCGGACCGCGACCGCTTCGTGCTGTCCGCCGGGCACGGCTCGATGCTGCTCTATGCGCTCTTGCACTTGACCGGCTACGCCGACATGACGCTCGACGAGCTGAAGCGCTTCCGGCAGCTCGGCAGCCGCACCGCCGGGCATCCGGAGCGGGGGCACGCGGCCGGCATCGAGACCACGACCGGGCCGCTCGGGCAGGGGATCGGCAATTCGGTCGGCATGGCGCTCGCCGAGCGGATGCTGGCGGCCGAGTTCGGCGAAGAGATCGTCGATCACCACACCTATGTCATCGCCAGCGATGGCGACCTGATGGAGGGGGTCAGCCACGAGGCGGCCTCGCTCGCCGGTCATCTCGGCCTCAACAAGCTAATCGTGTTTTACGACGACAATTCGATTTCGATCGACGGCCCGACCGAGCTGTCATTCTCCGACGACCCGCTGCTGCGGTTCCGGGGGTATGGCTGGGCAGCCGAACGGATCGACGGCCACGACCACGCGGCCATCGCCGAGGCTATCCGGCGGGCGCAGAACAGCGATCGTCCGAACCTCATTGCCTGCCGCACGACGATCGCCTTCGGGGCGCCGACCAAGGCCGGAACCGCCGCGGCGCATGGCTCGCCGCTCGGCGCCGCCGAGATCGCCGGCGCGCGCCAGCGGCTCGGGTGGAACGAGCCGCCCTTCGTGATCCCCGAGGACATCCGGGCGGAATGGCGCGCGGCCGGCGGCCGCGGCGAACCCGTACGCCGCGCCTGGGAAGCGCGCCTCAACGCCCTTGCCGGGGAGCGCCGTGCCGAATTCCTGCGGCGCCAGCGCGGAGAATTGCCGCCCAGCCTCGATCAAGCGATCGCCAAGATCTGCGATGACTTCCGGCAGGCTAATGCGAAAATCGCGACACGACAGGCCTCGGGGACGGTGCTCGACACCCTGATCCGAGTCGTTCCGGAGCTGGTCGGCGGCTCGGCCGACCTGACACCGTCGAACAACACCAAGGCCAAGGACCAGAAGGATGTCCGCCGCGGCGACTATTCCGGCCGCTATATCCGTTACGGGGTGCGCGAGCACGGGATGGCGGCGGCGATGAACGGCATCGCCGTGCATGGCGGGCTGATCCCTTATGGCGGGACGTTCCTCACATTTTCCGATTATGCCCGGCCCTCGATCCGGCTGGCCGCCTTCATGGGGGCCCGCGTCATCTATGTGATGACGCACGACTCGATCGGGCTCGGCGAGGACGGCCCGACCCATCAGCCGGTAGAGCATCTGGCCGCGTTGCGAGCGATGCCGGGTCTTTATGTCTACCGCCCGGCCGACCCGGTCGAGACTGCCGAGTGCTGGGCGCTGGCGCTGCAGCGGCGCGACGGCCCCTCCTTGCTTGCTCTGACCCGCCAATCGCTCCCACTGCTGCGGCGCGAACCAGATGCGGAAAACCGCTCGGCGCGCGGCGCCTATGTGCTGGCCGAGGCCGAAGGGCAGCGCCAAGTCACGCTGCTCGCGACGGGCTCCGAGGTCTCCGTCGCGATGGCCGCTCGCGAGGCATTGGCGCAGGACGGGATCCGCGCGGCCGTCGTTTCGATGCCCTGTTGGGAGATCTTCGACAAGGCGCCGAAAGAGTATCAGGACGCGGTCCTCGGCTCGGCGCCGCGCGTCGGCGTCGAGGCCGCCGTGCGCTTTGGCTGGGACCGCTGGCTCGGCCCGCGCGGCGCCTTCATCGGCATGGAAGGTTTCGGCGCCTCGGCTCCCGGCGAGGCGCTGTTCCCGCATTTCGGCATCACGCCCGAAAAGGTTGCAGAGGCGGCCCGCTCGCTTCTATAGATCGGCGAGAGCTTTGGGAGGATGAACCATGGCGGTACGGGTTGCGATCAACGGCTTTGGCCGCATCGGCCGGCTGGTCTTGCGGGCGGCATACGAACACAAGAACACCGAGATCGAGGTCGTCGGGATCAATGATCTGGGCCCGGTCGAAACCAATGCGCACCTGCTGCGGTACGACAGTGTGCACGGCCGTTTTCCGGGCGAAGTCACGACCGGCGACAACTGGATGGACATCGGCCGCGGCAAGATCCGCGTCACCGCCGAGCGCGATCCCGCCAAGCTCCCGTGGCGCGAGCTCGGGGTCGATGTCGCGCTCGAATGCACCGGCATCTTTACCAAGCGCGAGGCTGCGGCGAAGCACCTCGAGGCCGGCGCCAAGCGCGTCGTCATCTCGGCGCCGGCCGACGGCGCCGACATGACAATCGTGCTGGGCGTCAATCAGGAGGATCTGAAGCCCGAGCACAAGGTCATCTCGAACGCGTCGTGCACGACCAACTGTTTCGCGCCGGTGGCCTATGTCCTGCATCAAGGCATCGGCATCGAGCGCGGCTACATGACGACGATCCACTCCTATACGAGCGATCAGTCCTTGGTCGACGGCTTGCACAGCGACCTGCGCCGCGCCCGCACGGCGGCCCAGTCGATGATCCCGACCTCGACCGGGGCGGCAAGGGCGGTCGGCCTCGTCTTGCCGGCGCTCAAAGGGCAAGCTCGACGGGACCGCGATCCGTGTGCCGACCGCAAACGTGTCGCTGATCGATTTCACATTCGACGCAGCCCGCGAGACCTCGGGCGACGAGGTCAACTCCTTGATGGAGGAGGCATCCCGTTCCAACCGGCTGCGCGGCATCCTCGGCATCAACAAGGCGCCGACCGTCTCGGTCGACTTCAACCACGACCCGCACAGCTCGACCTTCGACGTGACGCAGACCCAGGTCCTCGATAAGCGGTTCGTCCGCGTTCTGTCGTGGTACGACAACGAATGGGGCTTCTCAAACCGCATGGTTGAGGTGCCCATTTCGGCGGGCTCGCCTAGTCGTCGATGCCGCGGCACTCTCGCTCGCCGCGCAGCGGCAACCCTGACACTATCGCCACCATCATCGTTCACACGCTCGCCCAAGCAATCGCCGCGCTGAGCGCTGCGGCTCGGGCCGGCCGTCCGGTTGCTGCTCGTCAGCGCGCCGGATGCCGGCGGCTACGTGGGTCCGGGCTGGTTCAAGGCGCTGGTGGCCGCGGCACGTGAGGCCGTCCCCGACGCCCGGTGCTCCACCCTCCTCGACTGCGGCGACAATGTCGGCGCTGCGCTGGCGGCGATCCGAGCGGAAGTGGAAGGTGTCATCTTCACCGGCCGCCCGGATGTCGCCCGCCGTCTTGCCGATATCGCGCGGCAACACGGCGTCCGTTTCGAGACGAAACGGCCGGCGGAGGCCCTCGACCTCGCCGAGGATTTCTTTGCTTCGCAGGAAGATCTCGAGAGGCGATGCGCCGAGTTTCTCGGGTGAGGACCTCAGACCTGCTCGGAGGATCGCTGGCGTGCCACTTCAGCGCGCACTCCGCTGCCGGCCATCATCATTTCCGTGGTGAAAGCCGCGATTGCGCTGATCGTGCAGACGATCGCGAGCCCGAAGGTGGTGAACAACACCGAGGCTACCGTCGAATTGCGCAACGCCCCGACAAACAGCGTGAAGACCGACGCACAAGTGGCAGCTGCCGCGATTGCGCCGAGCACTATCGCGGCGTCGAGCGCAATCGAGCGGCGGCGCAGAGCCAAGAGTTGTCGAGCGAGATCCGCGCTCTCGTCGGGATCGGCCTGTTCCATCGCCTTGGTGATCTGCAACACGAGATCGGCGACCCGCCCCAGCCGTGTCGCGAACACGTTCAGCAAGGTTGCTATGCCCGAGAGCAGGAAAATCGGCGTCAGCGCCACCTGGATGACATGGGCGACCAGGTCGAGCGACGACTCCGGATTGAGCAAGCCCTGCATTTTACTCCCGCTCGAGCGGGGCGCCGTGGGCGAGCTCGGCATAAAAATGGAACGAGTCTTTGAGCCGCCGCTCGAGCGTGGCGAAATCGACGTGCACGAGACCGAACCTTCTGCTGTAGCCGAACGCCCACTCGAAATTGTCGAGCAGCGACCACACGAAATAACCGCGGACCGGCACGCCCGCCTCGATCGCATCGAGCACCGCGCCGAGATAGCCGCGCAGATAGGCAATCCGCTGGTCGTCGCGGATCCGGCCGTCCGCATCGATCCGGTCGGGAAAGGCAGCCCCGTTTTCGAGAATATAAATCGGCAGATCGCCGGCGTAGCGTTCCTTCGCTTCGATCATCACCTGGCGGAACGCATCGGGCGCGATCTCCCAGCCCATTTCGGTGACCGGGGTTCCCGGTTCGGGGGGGACAGTTCCGACCTCGAACGGGTGGTCCGGGTCACGACGTACCCGCGATCGCGTGTAATGGTTGAACGCGAAGTAATCGAGCTTTTGCTTGATGATATCGAGATCGCCGGGCTGCACCAGCGACTCCATTTCGCCGGCGAGCGGCTCGGGATAGACGCCGTGAATCTGCGGGTCGGGGAAGGAGCGGTTCCACAGCGCGTCGAGCATGGCCGCCGCGATCTCGTCTTCCTCGCGCTCGCTGGCCGGCTCACGGGGGTGGAAATTGTAGATGTTGCCGATCAGCAGGTCGGCCCGCTCCGAGCGCATCGCCTCTATGCCCAGCCCATGGGCCAGGTTCATGACGTGAATGGCTTTGAGCGCGCTCTCCCGGCCGCGTATGCCCGGGGCGTGCTTGCCTTCGCAATAGCCCAACACGCTCGCGGCATTCGGTTCGTTGAAGGTTGCCCAGTGCTTGACCCGGTCGCCGAGCCGCCGCACCGTGACGGCGGCGTATTCGGCGAACCAGGAAGCGGTGTCGCGGTCTTGCCAGCCGCCGCGGTATTCGAGGGCCTGCGGCAAATCCCAGTGGTAGAGGCAGACCCAGGGCTCGATGTTTTCCGCCATCACGGCATCGATCAGCCGGTCATAAAATTCGAGGCCGCCGGGGTTCGGTCTGCCGCGGCCCTCCGGCAGAATGCGCGGCCAGGCGGTCGACAGCCGGTAGGCGCCGATGCCGAGCTCGCGCATCAGCGCGACGTCCTCGGGCCAGCGGTGATAATGATCGCAGGCGATATCGCCCGTATCCTCGCCGAGGATGTTGCCGGGCTGGTGGCTGAAAGTGTCCCAGATCGATGGCCCGCGTCCATCCTCCCGGACCGCGCCCTCGATCTGGTAAGCCGAGGTCGAGGCGCCCCAGAGAAACCCGTCGGGGAAGCGTTCCGTCATGATGTCCCTTTCGTTTCCCGCCAGGTCAATTGGCCCTCGCCGCTAACAACTCGCCAACCATTATCTGCCACACAAGCTCCCCGTGAGGTGCTCAGGAGCGTCAGCAGAAATGGACAAGGTTCCGAACTGGGCTTGGTGGACGATCGCGGGCGGAATTTTGCTGAGCCCGGTATTCGCATTCCTGCTCGCCGTCGTGGTCGAGATCTTGATCGGCGTTCTGACGCAGGGCGGCGTGCCTGCCCTGCTCATCGTCGCCGCCGCGGTCATGTCGGGCCGGTTGCTGTTGCGCAAGCATCGGACACGCCCCCGGGTCGGCGATCCGCTGAGCGATCAGGCATAGAGCTCCGGCGGCAGGCGCGGTGCGACCCGTCCGCGTGCATGCAGATAGGACTGCCAGAAAAGGCAGGCCGCGACCGACCGCCAGGGTCGCCACGCTTCGCCGCGGAGCCGCAACTCGGCCTCGGCAGGCCGCGACCCGAGACCCAGCTGTTCGGCCATCGCAAGCTGCAGACCGAGATCGGCGGCGGGCCAGATATCCGGCCGACCCAATGCAAAGAGCAGATAGATTTCGGCGCTCCACCGGCCGATGCCTCTGATTGCCAGCAAGTCCGCCAGCGCGGTTTCATCCTGGGCTGCCGCGAGCCGGGCAAAATCGAAACTGCCTCGTTCCACCGCCGCGGCGAGATCGCGCGCATACCCCATCTTCTGACGGCTGAAGCCGCATGACCGCAAAGTTGCGTCGTCGAAGGCAAGGAAGGTTTCGGGCGCGAGCGGACGGCACAGCCCGACCAGTCTGTGGTACATCTTGGCCGCGGCGTCGATAGAGACCTGCTGCTCAAGGATGATGTGCAGCAGGGTGCCAAACCCGTTGCGGCGCCGGCGGAACCGCGGCGGGCCGGCGGTTCCCAATATCGCGGCAAAGATCGGCTCGGCTGCGAGGGCCGAAATCCCCTCGGCAAGACGATGCGGCGCGTAAATCGCATTGGGCTCGCAATCGCACCGCGGAGCCTCCGCGGCGCACCGCGTTGATTGCTGATCCATTTCGATCCGCCCCTTTGCCGAGAGGCTTCTTATGGCATAGTGAAGATCGGGCCTCTAGCGGCTGCGGAGGAAAGGTGCGCGTAGTCCGCCGGATCCTGACCCCACTGCTCGCGACTGTGCTGGGGATGGCGGCGTTCGGGCTCGCGGCTGCGGATCTATATGGGCCGCGAAGCCGAAAATCGCCTGGCTCCGAGCGAGGCGGTCAGCCTCGCCGAACTGCACTCACCGCTCCCGAAACCTGGCTTTCTCTTCTGTCCACCGGGATATTGCCCGGCGGCCGAAGCGATCGCCAGCCCGGTCTTCCCTCTGCCCTGGGAGCGATTGCACGAATATTGGACAGAAGTGGTATCGGGCGAAAAGCGGGTCGAGACCATCGTCGCCGATCCCGACGACCGACGGTTTGTTTACATCCAACATTCGCCGACATTCCGCTTTCCCGACATCATCACCGTCGAGTTCGTTCAACTCGGACCGAATCGTTCGAGCATTGCGCTCTACAGCCGGTCTCGGTATGGCCACTATGATTTCGGAAAGAACCGCAAGCGGGCTGGGAAATGGCTGGCCTTGCTGGAGAAAATGGCGCAACCGGCGACAGGGTCCCGAACCCGCGCTGAATGACCCGACTCCGCGGGCACCGGGGTAATCAAATGTCCGATAGATCGGGCGGCGGTCGCGTCGCGCTCTCGGTACCGTCGGCGAGCTTGTCGTATTCGAGAGCCAATTCCAGCAACCGCAGCTTGATCGCCCGCGTTGTGACTCCCTCAGCGACTTGGCGCGCGCGCGCGGCCTTGCGCCGGTAGTATTCCGCGGGCTGCGGCGGCAAGTCTGAGGGCTGGTTCATAGGGCGCAGCATAGCACACCCACCCCAGAAGTGGCAGATTTGCTCCGCAGCGCAGATTTGCTGTGCAGCGCCGGGGCCGCCCCGCAAGCGCTATCTGGGGACCGAAGGCACGAGCTCGACGTTCCAGAACTGTCGCGCGTGGGCAGCCACTCTCGCCCGCCGACGCTCGGCGCGGCGCGCCGCGTATTCGCCGAGCGCCTCCCGATCGGCGTCGGCAACCGAAGCCTGGGTCGGCAGCACGCATGCGGTCGGGCACCTTGTTACTCCCTTGGTTCGGATGAACTCGGCCACCTCGGTTTCGGAATCGTTGCCGGGAATAGGGTTCCGCGAGCCCTCGTTAATCATTGAATTGCTCCGTTACCAGCCGCCTTGGGCATGATCGGCCCCCGCGCAACGGTAGCTAATTGACCAAAAGGCATCCCGCCACGACGGAGTCACCGATGGTCTGGAGCAACAAAGACGTACTGTGCTTTTTGAGGAATTCGGTCCTGGTTTTTGCCGGGTATTTTGCCGGGGAAGCTCCCCGGAGAACACCTTCCGAGTTTTGCGGCATGTTGCCGGCATGTTCGCAGGAGCAGAGCGTGACCCTGCGTCGATCGGTTAATTAATCGGCGCCGGCGTTTACTCGCTGCGACTGCTGGATCCCGATGAAAAGTTCGACGGTGTCGGTGTCCGGGATGGCCCCGCTCGGCGTGACGCGGCTCTGGTAGGGAATATCGAATTTCGCGAACCCGTCCAACAAGATCTTGGCCGTGTCGGAATGGCTGTCTCCATTCACGTAGAAATTTATTCCCAGCGCGCGGACCTCACCGAATATTTTGGTTATTTGAGGACCTTGGACGTCCCAATTGGCGGCCCGCAGGACGTTTACCAGCTGATTGGCGTATTGATACGCTTCGATATCATCCGGGATGCAGGAAACGATCACCCGGCGGCCGCCGAACTGCTTCAGATACGATGCCAGATCATCGGCGGCCGTTTGCGGGATCGAGCGGGCCCGCCTGCCCGCCTCGAGCTCTTTGACGTGGTCCTCCAGCGTCTTGATCCGCCTGGTCAGTTCGGAAGTGTTCGGCCCAGTCAATGCGGCGGGCGGGACTTGCGGTGCCGCGCTTGTTCCCGTGAGAGCTGAGGTTTCTTCTGTTTTCCGTCGCCCGAGCCAAACCGTGGCGGTAATTGCGAGGCATCCGAAGACGAGAATGCTGGCCATCCACAATCGCCGGCCGCTCGGAGCTGCGGGAGGCGATCCTGCCGCGGTCAGCGCCAGCGCACTCACTACAATCACCAACAGCGGCGGCAACCAAAGAGGCATTTCGCGTCACGCGGCCGGCACGGCGTCGTGCGCGGGCTCGGCCTGCCGCCCGCCGGCCCCGATCGACAGCGCCATCGCCGCCGCCGCGAAACACAGCAGCCCGGCAAACAGGAACGCCTCGAGATAGGTGCCGAACGAGATCCGCAGTACTCCGCCCAGATAGGCGGCCGAGGCCCCGCCGACCTGATGGATTACCGTGATCCATGCGACCATGATCCCGGTTCGCTCGGTTCCGACGACCCGGCTCAACAGCCGAACGGTCGGCGGGACTCCGGCGATCCAGTCGAGCCCATAGAACACCGAGAACAACGACAGACCATAAAACGACATGTCGAAGGCGAAGGGCAGATAAAGCAGGGAGAGGCCGCGCAGTCCGTAATACCAGGCGAGGAGCAGCCGGTTGTCCACCTGGTCGCTCAACCAGCCGGAAAGCGTTCCGCCGAGAAAGCTGAAGACGCCGGTCGCTGCGAGAAGACCCGCCCCGGTGACCTCGGCCAGACCATGATCGACGCAGGCCGGGATCAGATGGGTGCCGATCAGACCGTTCGTCGAGGCTCCGCACACAAAATAGCTGCCCGCGATCAGCCAGAAATCGCGCGAGCGGGCGCTGTCGCCGAGCGCACGAAAGGCGAGGGTCAACGGGTTGCCTTCGGGGGCCGGCGCGGGCCGGAAGCCGCGACTGGCGCCATAGGGCGCCAAGTCGAGATCTTCGGGGCGGTCGCGCATCAAGAGCGCAATCAGCGGGACAAAGGCCGCGACCGAAGCCGCGAGCAGCAGCGACATCACGCGCCAGCCGGCATTGGTCGCCAGACCCGCCATGGTCGGGAGAAAGATCAGCTGGCCGGCGGCGTTGGCTGCCGTCAATACACCCACGACGAGCCCCTGGCGGACCCGGAACCAGCGCGCCGCAATGAACGCGGCGAGAAAGTTGCCGATGACCCCGCAACTCGCGCCGACGACGACCCCCCACAGCAGAATGAGCTGCCAGGATTGCCGCATCGCCGGCGTCAGTGCGACAGCGGCTGCGGTTACCGCGAGCGCCACCGCCATTGTGCGCCTGACGCCAAAGCGGTCTATCAGCGCTGCGGCGAACGGGCCGATCAGCCCGTAGAGCAACAGGTTGACCCCGACCGCAAAGGAGATTGTCGAACGTGCCCAGTGAAACTCGTTTTCGAGCGGCACGATCAGGATGCCCGGCGCGGCGCGCACGCCCGCCGTCAGCAGCAGCACGATAAAAGTAACCGCCGCGACGACCCAGGCGTAATGCAACTTGGTTGGCAGACGCATCGGCACCACTCGGTTAGGTCGACAGACTGGCAGCGTCGTCCAAAAAGGCAACATCCTTGGCCCCTTCGGCCACGGGTGCTGGCCGGAGCGCCAATAGATACTTGGATAAAACGCGGCGATGCCGATCTCTGTGAGGGCGGTTGGGCGAGGTGCGCATGCGAGCGGTCAGCGAAGGGCGAGGGATAACCCCGCCGACGGCTCGCACCCCGGACGAGGGGGCCTCGGCTCGCGACATCGCGCGGGCGCTGGGGGAGAATGCGCTATTGGCCTTCCCGCCCGAGGCCTTCGAGGAAGAGGTCGTGATCCGCAGTTTTTTCGGCCGGCGGCAGGTCATTCTCAGCCGGCCTGCGAGCATCCACCACATCCTCGTGGACAACCCGGCAAATTATCGGCGTACGCCCGCCACGATCCGCATGCTGCGCCCGTTGCTCGGCAAGGGCCTCTTGCTCAGCGAAGGCGAGGATTGGCGGCAGCAGCGGCAGACGGTTGCGCCCGCATTTACGCCAAGGACGATCCCGATGCTGGCGCGTCACATCGCGCAAGAGACAGGCGCGCTGATCGAAGGGCTCGCCGATTGCGGGGCGCGCCCGGTCGATCTCCTCGCCGAGATGCAATTCCTCGCCCTCGAGATCGCCGGCCGCTCGATGTTTTCGCTGGCGATGGATCGTCACCGGGCGGAGCTGCGCGAACTCGTCACCGGCTATGCCGAGGGTTTGGGCCGGCCAAGCCTCCTCGATTTTCTGCTGCCCTTGCCGATCCCCAGCCCGCGCGAATTTGCGCGGCGGCGCTTTCGCCGCCGCTGGATGGCGCTGATCGGGCGGCTGATCGCCGAGCGCCGCGCGATGGCATCGGACGGCGCGCCGGGCGATCTGTTCGACCTGCTGTCAAGCGAGGAACGGGATCCGGACCGACTGGCCGACCAGTTCGCGACCTTGATCACCGCGGGGCACGAGACGACGGCGGTCGCCTTGTTCTGGGCGGTCTACCTGGTCGCGGCGGCGCCTGCGGTCGAGGAGCGCATCGCTGCGGAAGCCGCGCCGCTCGATCTCGGCCCGCAGGGCGCCGCCGAGGCGTTGCCGAGGCTCGTTTACGCGCGCGCGGTCGTGCAGGAGGCGTTGCGGCTTTATCCGCCGGCCTTTACACTGGCGCGCCAGGCGCGCGGTGCCGATGCCGCCGGCGGGATCCCGATCCCGGCGCGCGCGGTCGTGTTGATCGCCCCCTGGGTCTTGCACCGGCATCGGCGCCTGTGGGACCAGCCGGAGAAGTTCGACCCGGAGCGATTTCTCCCGGGCGCGCCGCCGCCCGAACGCTGCGCATATCTGCCCTTCGGCATGGGCCCGCGCGTCTGCATTGGCGCCCAGTTCGCGCTGACCGAAGCGACCTTGGTCCTCGCGGCCATGATCCGGGCTTTCCACATTGAACGCGCCTATTCGGAACCCGTCGTGCCGGTCGCGATCGTCACCACCCAGCCCGACCACCCCCCGCTCTTCCGCCTTGCCCCGCGCCGATAAGACCGCGCAGACACACGGCTGGGTTTATGAAGGGCACGATGTTCGGCCACAAGCATATCGTCCAACCTTTCGCGCCAGTCGGGCCTGCCTTGCCGCGATTACGGAACTCCCGCCTTCTGCAGCCCGTTGTAGAGTGCCTGAATACTCGCTTGCATCACCGGATCAGTGTGCGGCAGCTCCTTTTCGTACAGGTCGCGTATGCGCTGCACAGTATATCCGCTAAATCCTCCGTTATAATCGCTCAACGCAGCGCGTCCTTCGGGCTGCTCGTGTCGTCCGAGATGAGCATACGCCGCAAGCAAATAGGCTCGGCTGTACCAAACATTCGGCCTTACTTCGACCGCTTTTCTCAACCACACGATTGCGTCATCGTAATTTTGCATAACGAAGTAGGCTCGTCCGATGACCCAGTAAAACGTGCCGGCGTATGGATCGCGCGGGCTGAGGGCTATCGCCTTCAGCACCAGCGGCGGAGCCTCCTTCGGCCGTCCGACCATCACCAGTTGATTGGCTTTTTGCGCGCATAGCCACGCGCGGAATTGGGATCGAGCTGGACCGCCCGGTCGAAGGCGTCGAGCGCCCCTTGATGGTCCCCCTTTGCGCGGCGGATAAAGCCGTCCGCAAGATGCGCCGCGGCTACGGTCGGATCGATCTTTAGGGCTTCCTCCAACGCCGGTTCCGCCCGCCGGAGCAGATCCTTCCCGGCCTCCGGACTCTGCTTGGCCTCGTTCCAGTTGTTCAAATAATCATTCACCAACAAACCGGCCAATTGGCTCCAACTCTCGGCGGACTGAGGATCGCGTTGCAGCGACTCCTCGAGAAACTGTCGCGCGGAGAGGTAGTGTTCGGGACTAGGCCCAGCGACGAGAAGAGCCATGGCATGTAACCTCAAATCGACTGCATCGGGATCTGCCGGCCGCTCGGCGATCGCGCGACGATGCTCGGCCTGCAGTAATTGGATATGGAGGGAGGATGCGATACGGCCGGTGATGGCGTCCTGAAGCTCGGAAAGATCGGCAAGCTCGGTGTCGAAGCGGTCGGCCCAGATGTGGGCTGCGGAACGCGTGTCGACGAGCTGCGCATTGGTCTGTACCTGCATCCCGTCTTTTCTGATGCTGCCTTCCAACAGGTACCGAACCCGGAATTCTCGACCGATCTGCCGCGGGTCGACCGCCTTCCCCTTATAAGGTGAAGGCCGTACCGGGCGAGATCACCACGGTGTCGGAGAGACGGGATAAATCGGTGGTCACATCATCGGTCACCGCGTCGGCGAAATAGTCCTGCCCGGGATTATTGCTCACGTTACGAAACGGCAGCACCATAATCGATGCCCGAGGCGACAGCAGCGAGTAGTCGCGCCGAAGTGGCAGCGCCGCTACGGTAATGCTGGCTGCCAGTGCCAGCAATATCGATGTCCAGACGGCGGAGCGTCGATGCGCGACAAATATACCCCGGGAAAGTACCCGAGTTCTGTCAACGAGGTGAGCCGGTAAAGCGCGCCTTTGTTGCGGTTCGACACGCCGGACGCGATAGATGCGGATCGGCTGGCTGAGATTCTTGACCTTTCGTCGTCCTCTGTCCTCAAACAACAGGTCGGGGTGGCCCTGCAATTGATCTCGGACACTCCGGCTGACATAGATCTCCCCTGGCCCGGCCACGGCTTCCAGCCGGGCAGCAATATTGACGCTATTACCGTAGATATCTTGATTGTCGGCAATCACATCGCCGGCATTTATGCCAATGCGAAGCCTCAAGCGGCGATCGGCAGCGATCCCGGCATCGTGCTCGGCCAATTCATGCTGGATCTCGAGAGCGCAATACACCGCGTCGACTGCGCTGTCGAACTCGACCAGGAGCCCGTCTCCCGCACTGCGGATCAGACGGCCGTCATGCTCGGAGATTTTCGGCTCGATCGAGTTCTTGATGTAATCCGAGAGCCTAAGGTGTGTGCCCTCCTCGTCGACACTCATCAGTCGACTGTAACCGACGACGTCCGCGATCATGACAGCGGTCAACCGTCGTTTCAGGTGTGGTCGATCCATCCGATCACCTGACGCTCGTAAGGGGGGGATTAAATTTAACTAAATTTTTTGTCTCTTGTCATTCGCGTCCGCCGGCCGCGCCATCAGGCGATCGCTTCGGCGATCGCCTTCTTGTCGCGGCGGGCAGTGAAGGGGCTCGACGCTTCGCCGTCTGCAAGCCTCAACGCGGAGTCGGTGTAGGGGCTGGGGTCGCGTTCGACGCGGCGGCGGATGCGGTGCAGGTAGAGGTAGAAGGCGGCGAGCTTTACGTGAGTTTCGAGGACTTCCCGGACCCGCCTCGGGTAGAAGAGGAGCGGGTTCTCGCGCGGCAGGCCGGCCCGGCGCGCGCGGCGCAATTTGCGGCGGAAATAGCCGCCCTGCAGGGGATGCACGTTCTCCTGAATGAGGGTGAAGTAGAATTGCAGAATATGGTTGAGGAGGCGCACTGGCTTGATGCCGGACGCTTTGGCTCGGCGGAAGATCGTCTCGATGTGCTCGGCTGAGTAATAAAGGTCCCAGGCCCGGCGGTAGACCTCCTGCCACTCGGCCGCGGTCATCACCGGATGGCCGGTGGTGACGTGTTCGAGGTCGTATTTGTTCATGTCGGGGTCCATCCACACCCCGTTCTTGTGCAGCTGCTGGTGGTCGGCCGAGCCGGGCAATGGCGTCAAAATAAAAAATTCGAGCAGATCGACCGGCAGCTCCTGCTGCACGGTGCGGATGTCATGCGCGATCCGCTCCGGCGTGTCGCCCGGAAAGCCGAGGATGTAGCCGGCGTAGGTGATGATCTTCTGGGCGCGCCAGGCGAGAAACATCTGGCGATATTCGTGGACCCGGTTCTGCTTTTTCTTAGCCTGTAAAAGATTGTCGGGGTTGATGTTTTCGAGCCCGATAAAGACCCGCTTGCAGCCGGCGCGCGCCGCCTTCTCGACAAAGTTCGGGATGCGGTGGCAGAGGGTGTCGACCTGGATGATGAACTGCAGACCGAGCCCTTCGCGTTCGCGCATCTCGATCAGGCGGTCGAAAATCGCTTCCCAGTTCCGGTTGCGCGCGAAATTGTCGTCGGTAATGAAAAACCGGAAGACGCCCTGAGCGAGGTTGGCGCGCACCAAACGCTCGACATCGTCGGCGTCGCGCCAGCGCGACTTGCGACCCTGCACATTGATGATCGTGCAAAAGCTGCACTGGAACGGGCAGCCGCGCCCGGCGTCGAACGCGCCGATCGTCTCGCCATAGCGACGCACGATGTCGACCGGCAGAAACGGGGTCACCTGCTGCTGCAGCCCAGGCAGATCGTCCATGTGATTGTAGATCGGCTCGAGCCGCCCCGCGAGCGCATCGGCGAAGACTTGGGCGAGCCGCCCTTCGGCCTCGCCGGCAAAGAGGCTGACCCCGAGCCGGCAGGCTGCTTCGAGATCGGGAGGCAGCTCCGGCAGCATCGCCAGACAGCCCGACACGTGAAACCCGCCGATCGCGACCTGGATACCGGCTTCGCGAAATCGCGCCGCCAGGTCCATCGCGCGCGGGAACTGGTTCGATTGCACGCCGACCAGGCAGACGAGCCCCGCATCGGCGCCCTTGATTCGCCGGACGATGCGGCGCACCGGGATGACGGTATGGCACTCGTCATAGGCGTTGGATTTCAATCGAAACGTTGGGGCCGAGCGCGCGGCGTTCGGCCAGGTCCGTCGCGATGCCGTAGAGACAGGCTAGCGAATTCGATGGAATCCAGGATTTCCACCACTGGATTACATAACCATCGTCGTCGTAATGCGACGGCTTGATCAGCTCGACGACGAACCGGCGGTCCCCCAACGCACCCTCGCTCCTCCGTGCGGCACCAGTCTACCGTGCTGGGCGGGTGCGCGCAAAGAGCCCGTCGCCGTTTCCCGATCGAGGTGATCGATACTCCGGGCAACTGGCAGCGTCATGCCAGATCGGGGGGCCGGGTCCTCGCTACCGTAGGCGGCCTGACGCGGAGTCTCGGGCAGAACATCAGCAGTCGGCACTGCTTCTTCGCCGCGCGCCATACTATCTTCGAGCGCTCGAAAAAAGACGGTGCTGTCCCATACGTGCGAGAGAGCGAGCGCGGCGACGAGCACACTCGTCGCGAGCATCGTTGTCTTCCAGGCCCTCATCAAAGCCGCAAGCGGTGTCTCAGTCATTGCCAGTCCAGATCCACGCGGTGCCGGGTGCGCCACCATCATTTTGACTGATTTCTTGTGGGCGCTCTGTGAACCGGATCACAGCGCCTCGGAAATCGATTCTTTGACGCAACTTGAAGTCGGACTGTGCGCCTGGGTCAGCGGCAAACGCGCGGAGAGCTCGCCTACCCGATGCTTACGCTTGGAGTCGGATGACCGCACCAAACCCGTTGCGCTAAGCTGGCTCTTTCAATCGGGGATCAGGGAGCTGGCGGATGTTCGAGAGGTTCACCCGGACGGAAATTGCGACGAACGGCGCGCGAATCCATTTGCGGCACGGCGGCGACGGCCCGCCGCTGCTGCTGCTGCACGGCAATCCGCTGACCCATGTCTCCTGGCACAAGATTGCGCCGCGGCTGGCCGAGAATTTTGATGTGGTCGCCGCCGATCTCAGGGGTTACGGCGACAGCGTAGGCCCCGAAGACGGCGGTGAAAACAATATCAACTATTCTTTCCGTGCGATGGCGCAGGACCAGGTCGAGGTTATGGAGAAGCTCGGCTACCGCGAATTCTTTGTCGCCGGGCACGATCGCGGCGCCCGCACAGCCGCCCGCATGTGCCTCGATCACGCCGATCGGGTGAAGCGCGCAGCGCTGATCGATATCCTGCCCAACCATCACATCTGGACCCACACCTCGAAGGAATGGGCACTGCGCTCGTGGCACTGGTCGCTGATGGCGCAACCCTATGACTTTCCCGAGCGGATGATGGCAGCGGTCCCGGCGCAGTGGTACATGGAAAAGAAATTGTCGAAGCCCGGCATCGGCCTCGGCTTCTTCGATCCCGAGGCATTTGCCGAATACGTCCGCTGCTTCGAACTCGAAGACGATCAAAGGCTCATGCGCCGATTATCGCGCCTGTCCGACCTGCGACTTCGATATGGACAAGGCCGACTTCGAGGCCGGACGCAAGATCAACCTTCCGCTATTGGTGATCTGGGGAGCGCGCAGTCATACCGAAGGTGTCCATGGCGATGTGCTCCAGGTGTGGCAGCGCGGTTACGCGACCAGCGCATGGGGCGGCGCGTTGCCCTGCGGCCATTATGTGCCCGAAGAAGCGCCGGAAGAGACGCTCCAGTGGCTGCTGCGGCATTTCCGGGACGAGGCAAGCGGCGAGAGCGGTCGGTGATTGGGGGTGCGTGCTGTATGGGCGCTTATCCTACCCAGTGCCAATGAAGGGCTGCGCTCGGTTCTGAATCGGTCCTGAAACTCCACCGACCGCTTTTCTCTGACGTGCAGATTAACCGCCGCATGTTCCGGGAAATTCTTGCATCTGGCGCTCGACACGCCGGTATCCCTCTCCTCGTCTTCCCGGCGCAGGCCCGGATCTATGCCGCGGCATGGGCACCGGCCTGCGCCGGTGTGGCGTGATTTGTGCGAAAATAGCAGCTTTGTCGAGCGTTAGATGCATAGCATTAGCTTTGCGGCACGCCTCGCCTCGCGAATCACCTGAATACCTCCGAGCGCTGGCGGCGTTCACGCGGCGGCAGCGGTCTCGCGCATCCTGGCTTCGCGCGCCGCGATAGCGGTTTCGCGTTCGAGCAGCAGGCGGGCACGCTCGACGATCGGCACGTCGATCATTTTGCCGTCGACCGTAACGGCCCCGACACCCTCGGCGAGCGCCTTGTCGTAGGCGGCGACGACGCGGCGGGCGTGGTCGACTTCCTCGGCGCCCGCGCGAAATTCCTCGTTCAGGATCGGGACCTGGCTCGGATGGATGACCGAGGCGCCGATGAAGCCGAGGCGGCGCGAGCGGCGGATCGTCTGCCGGAAGCCGTCGAGATCGTGAAACTCGGCGACGGTGCCGATGAAGCCCAACGGCATGACACCGGCGGCGCGGGCGGCGAATACGGCCATCTGTTTTGGCATGAAGAGCCCCTCGGCATCGGGCAGGATCCCGGCGGACAGCGCGAAATCCTCGGCGCCGAGATTGAGCCCGCAGAGCCGTGGATGAGCGCGGGCGATCTCGGCGATGCGGAAGAACGCCGCGGCGGTCTCGACCATCGCTATGAACCGGGTCGTGCCCGGCGCCATACCGCGCTCGGCCTCGATCTCGTCGACGATCTCGGCGAGCAGCCGCACGTGCTCGGGGCTATCCACCTTAGGTAGGGCCAATGCCAGCACCCCAGGGCCTACCGCCGCCTCGATGTCGCGCACCGCAAGCCGCACCGGCCGGTTGATGCGGACGACGACGTCGGCGCCGCCGCGCGAGACGATTTCGGCCGCCTCCGGCACCAGGGCACGCGCCCGTTCCTTCTCGGAAGCGGCGACGCTGTCTTCGAGATCGAGGATGATCGCGTCGGCGCCGCGCCTTGCCGCGCCGTCGACAAAGCGCCTGGCGGTCACCGGCACGAACAGCAGTGAGCGCCACACGGGCAGGGAAGCCGCGGTCATGATGCGTCTCCGGCGAGGCGAACTATGCCTTCGCGCGCGAGCCCCTCGATTTCGGTTCGGTCGAGGCCGAGCGGACTCAGGATCTCGGCGGTGTGCTCGCCAAGCGCCGGTGCAGGGCGTCGCAGCCGGCCTGGTGTCGCAGACAGGCGGGGAATGACGTTGTGCATCGGCAATCGCCCGATCTCGGCGTCGGGCAGGTCGACGAGGATCTCGCGGGCGGTCACATGCGGGTCGGCCATGAACTGGTCGATGTCATAGACCGGCGCGGCCGTGACCTCGGCGCGCTCGAAGATTTCCATGTTCTCGGCCAAAGTGCGCGCGCCGATAAACGCGACGATCGGCGCTTCGCAGGCTTCGGCGTTCCTCACCCGGTCGCTGTTGGTGCGGAAGCGGGGGTCGGTGATCATGTCCTCGCGGCCGATCGCGCGGAAGAGGCGCTCAGACATCGCCTGGATCGAGGCGGAGATGCCGATGTAGCGGCCGTCCTTGGTGCGGAACACGTTGCGCGGCGAAGTCGTCTCCGAGCGGCTGCCGGTGCGTTCCCGCACGGTTCCCGTCAGCCGGTAGATCGCCGCTTCGGTCGCGATGAACGAGAACAGCGGGTCGAGCAGCGGCAAGTCGATCACCTGACCGAGGCTGCTCTTCGCCTCGACCTGGCGCAGCGCGACCATCACCGCGAAGGCGCCGTAAAGCCCAGCGACCATGTCGGCGAGCGCGGTCGGGGGCAAGGCCGGCTCGCGGTCGGGAAAACCGGTGCGCGACGCGTAGCCGGACATGCTCTCGACCAGGGTGCCGAAGCCGGGCCGGTCACGGTAAGGCCCGTCCTGACCCCAGCCGGAAACCCTCAGGATAATGAGGCCTGGGTTATGACGATGCAGCAACTCCGGCGCGAACCCCATCGCCTCGAGCGTCCCCGGGCGGAAATTCTCGATCAGGACCTGGGCGGTAGCCAATAGCTCGAGGAACAGCTCGCGCCCCCGCGCCTCGCGCAGGCTCATCGCTAAGCTCTTCTTGTTGCGCGAATACACCTTCCAATGCACGCTGACCCCGTCCGTCTGCCAGGCGCGCAGCGGGTCGCCGCGCTTCGGGTCCTCGATCTTCAACACTTCCGCACCGAAATCGGCGAGCTGCAGGCTCACCATGTTGCCGGAGACGAGACGCGACATATCGATGACGCGCACCCCGTCGAGCGGGCAAGCCGCTCCCAGCTCGAATGATCTCTCGGGCACGTTCATCGCTCGGACCCTATTTTGCGGCTACTGGGAGCCGTATTATGCTGGATCGAATTTTGATCACCAATGACGACGGCATCGAGGCGCCGGGGCTCGAAGTCCTCGAAAAGATCGCCGGCACGCTCGCCCATGAGGTTTGGGTTGTCGCGCCCGAGCACGACCAGAGCGGCGTCTCGCACGCGGTCAGCCTGCACCACCCGATCCGGATCAGCGAGCGCGGGTTGCGGCGCTACGGGATCACCGGAACCCCCGGTGACTGCGCGGTAATGGGCGCGTGCTATCTGATGCCCGAAGCGCCGCAGCTTCTTCTGTCGGGTGTCAATCGCGGCGCCAATCTCGGTCTGGAAACGGTCTTTTCGGGCACGGTCGGCGGCGCGATGACCGGAATGCTGCTTGGCATTCCGTCGATCGCGCTGAGCCAGGCATGGACCGACCGCGAGCAGGTTCGCTGGAGCACCGCCGGTGCGCTCGGCGCCGATGTCGTGCGCCGATTGCTGACGATCGGCTGGAACGCCGCGACCTGCCTCAACGTCAATTTCCCCGATCTTCCGGCGGAAGACGCCGGCCCGCTGACCCTGGCTCGCCAAGGCCCCGGACTGATCCAGGGTATGCAGGTCGAAACCCGCACCGACCCGCGCGCCCTGACCTATCATTGGATCAGCTTTCGGCGCGGGCCCCGCGACCAGGGGCCGGAGAGCGATGTCGAGGCTCTCGCCGCCGGCAACATCGTCGTGACGCCGCTGCGCTACGACCGGACCGACGAAGAAGCCTACGCGATGCTCGCGGAGGTGTTGCCGAGGTAATTCGGTCGAGCGAACCGAACAACCGGCTCATTGTGTTCCTCTTTGGCTCAGGCTCATCACCTGCGCCCCTCACCCCAGCCCTCTTCCCGCAAGCGGGGCCAGGGAGCAAAAAGGCCGGCACCCACGCGGATGCCAGCCGGATTTCTGCGAGAGTTGCGGTTTTAGAAGTCGTCCATGCCGCCCATGCCATGGTCGTGCGGCATTGCGGGCGCGGGTTTCTTTTCGGGCTTTTCGGCGACCATCGCCTCGGTCGTGACGAGGAGGCCGGCGACCGAAGCGGCATTCTGCAAGGCGAGCCGGACGACCTTGGTCGGGTCGATGATGCCGGCCTTGACCATGTCGACATATTCGCCGCTCTGCGCATCGAAGCCGCGGTTGGGATCGTTCGAATCCAACAGCTTGCCGACGACGATCGAACCGTCGGCGCCGGCGTTTTCCGCAACCTGGCGGACCGGCGACTGCAGCGCGCGCTTGACGATGTTGATCCCGACCCGCTGGTCGTTATTCTCGGGCGTCAGTCCGTCGAGCGCCTTGGCGGCATAGAGCAGTGCGACGCCGCCGCCCGGCACGATCCCCTCCTCGACCGCCGCCCGCGTCGCGTGCGTCGCGTCGTCGACCCGGTCTTTTCTTTCCTTCACTTCGACCTCGGTCGCGCCGCCGACGCGGATCACCGCGACGCCGCCGGCGAGCTTGGCCAGCCGCTCCTGCAGCTTTTCGCGGTCGTAATCCGAAGTCGTCTCCTCGATCTGCTGCTTGATCTGCGCGATGCGGCCCTGGATGTCGTCCTTCTTGCCGGCGCCGTCGATGATCGTCGTGTTTTCTTTCTCGACCCTGACCCGCTTGGCGCGGCCCAGCATGTCGAGCGTGACGTTTTCGAGCTTGATGCCGAGATCTTCGCTGATCACCTGGCCGCCGGCCAGGATCGCCATGTCCTCGAGCATCGCCTTGCGGCGGTCGCCAAAGCCCGGGGCCTTGACCGCGGCCACCTTGAGGCCGCCGCGCAATTTGTTGACGACCAGCGTCGCCAACGCCTCCCCTTCGACATCTTCGGCGACGATCAGCAATGGCTTGCCGGACTGAACGACAGCTTCGAGCAGCGGCAGCAACGTCTGCAGGCTCGATAGCTTCTTCTCGTTGAGCAGAATGTACGGGTCGTCGAGCTCGGCGACCATCTTTTCGGCGTTGGTCACGAAATAGGGGCTCATATAACCGCGGTCGAACTGCATGCCTTCGACCACGTCGAGCTCGGTTTCGAGCGATTTCGCCTCTTCGACCGTGATGACGCCCTCGTTGCCGACCTTCTGCATCGCTTCGGCGATCATCCGGCCGATCTCGCGGTCATTGTTGGCGGATACCGTTCCGACCTGCTGGATTTCGTCGTTGGTCGAAACTTTCTTCGAACGTTTTCCGATGTCCGCGACGATCGCATCCACCGCCCGGTCGATGCCGCGCTTCAGATCCATCGGATTCATGCCGGCCGCGACCGCCTTGGCGCCTTCGCGCACGATCGTGTGGGCGAGAACGGTCGCGGTCGTCGTGCCGTCGCCGGCCAGATCGCTCGTTTTGGAGGCGACTTCGCGCACCATCTGGGCGCCCATGTTCTCAAACTTGTCGGCGAGCTCGATCTCCTTGGCGACCGTGACGCCGTCCTTGCTGATGCGCGGCGCGCCGAACGATTTGTCGAGAACGACGTTACGGCCCTTGGGACCTAGTGTCACCTTTACGGCGTTGGCGAGAATATCGACGCCGCGCAGCATCCGGTCGCGCGCGTCCGTATGAAAGCGTACTTCCTTCGCAGCCATGATCTACCTCCCCTTACGCGACGATACCCATGATGTCGAACTCCTTCATGACGACGAGGTCCTCGCCGTCGATCTTGATTTCGGTGCCCGACCACTTTCCAAAGAGCACTCGGTCGCCGACCTTGACGTCGAGTGGATTGAGCTTGCCGTCATCCCCCCGGGCGCCGGGCCCGGCGGCGATCACTTCCCCCTCCATCGGCTTTTCCTTGGCGGTATCCGGGATGAGGATGCCACCCTTCGTCCTTTCTTCCTGCTCGATGCGGCGGACCAGCACGCGATCCTGCAACGGTCGAAAATTCACGGGATTCCTCCGTCGGAGCCAGAGATTTCAAATGCACGGTTGGCACTCTCTGCAAGAGAGTGCCAACAACATACACTCTGCCGCTGTCGCTTTCAAGCGTCCCGGATACGCTGCCCCCTTCTCGGTGACCGTCGCGATTAGCCTCTGTCGCTAACTAACGGGGAGAGCTAATGGAGAGCTAATTAGGCAAGACCTCAAAATTCGCGAACTGATCTCGGATCTCGGCGGGCGTCCGCCGCGCAGGCCTTGAGGAACCGATAGGGTGGCCGGGATTCAAAGCGCTTGGGCGTCCCGGGCGGGTCTCCCGATATCACTCAGCTGATGTGATCCGCCAAGGGCTAGGCTCTTTGACCGCCCATGGCCTGCTTAATCAGCCCGACGATCACCATCAGGATGCCCCCGCCAACCCCGCCGGAAGCGATTTGACCGATAATCGAGCCGATGTCGAGGCCGCCCGTCCCGGCAGCAGTAGCTCCCGCTTCGCCACCAACGAGCGCGCCGATGATCTGTGCACCCACGCCGCCACCGATCACCCCGGCGATTGTGTTGCCAACAGCCCCCAAGTCATACTGTTTCAGCGCCGAGCCGGCAATGTTGCCGCCTACCCCGCCTGCGATCAGTTGGATGATCAGACCAACGATTCCACCCCACATGTCGAGCTCCTTATCGCTTGGTGCTCTACCACCCTTGGGGGAACGCCGAACGCGCACCCAATGTTAAAGTTAACAGAACTTTCGGCAGCACGCAAATCAACCGACAATCTTCATCAGCGCCCTTACGAATTTTGCATGCAATCGGGGCGAGAACTCGATCCGTGCGCGCTCCCGCGATCGCGGATGCGCTTTGCCAGCCGCATCATCGCTAAATCGAGTGCCTCTCTGATTGCTTTAATCGTGCGATGCGTTCAAATACGTGCGGTGATCAGGGAAGGAATCCGATGAGACCGGGGTTTTATTCGGCCGTAATGTGGTTGAGTGTGCTTATCGCCTCGCCCGTTCTTGCACAGACATCGCCATCTAAATCGCCAGCTCCGACGGCGACCACTGCACCTAAAGCGACAGCCCCGCCGCAGGAACGCGCCGGATCTCCGCAGCAAGGTGGGTTAGTGGATATCAACTCGGCCTCCGCCGAGGAGCTTGATAAGCTACCAGGCGTTGGGCCCGCGCGCGCCAAGGCGATCATTTCTCATCGGCCGTATAACGGAAAGGACGATCTCGCCCAGCGCAAGGTCATTCCGCAGAACGTCTACGACCAGATTAAGGACAAGATCATAGCGCGGCAGGGAGCCGGGCAGGCACCATCCGGGCCTGCCGGCTCAGCATCCGCCACTGCGAAAGGCAAGTGACTGCTTTATCGAGTGTGAGGGCCACGGGATCATGCGGCGTCGTCGAAGATGACGCCAGGCTTGGGGCGCTGGGCGAAGCGCAGGCGGCTGGGGCTAGAACGTGTCATCCGGCGGCAAGCGCCGCGGTTCCTTCTCGGGGCCGATGGCATCGATCATTCGCCTCTTGACTGGGAGCAAATGTTGCCGTTAGATACTCTGTCGCCAACTTGCTAGGAGGGTGTGCCACAGACATGACGCCACCTGGAGAGACGCAGTTGCCGACCGCTTGGCATCGGCAACCAAGTTGAAAGTCCAAGATAGAGCTCGGTCGACAGTGCCGAGCGCGAAGCACAACTTCGCAACAGCGACCCCCGCCTGACGCCACCGAGCGCACGGGGGTCTTTGCTTTCCACTGCCCGCGCATTAGCTTCGCGTCCCGCCCGATGGAGAAGACGGGACATCCTGGATGAACCTCGACAGCTCCGGCCCGACCTCGCGGATCTATTTCTCGCAGCGGCTGCGTTTGCATTACGTCGATTGGGGCAATCCGGGCGCGCCGCCGCTGCTCCTCGTCCATGGCGGACGCGACCACTGCCGCAACTGGGACTGGGTTGCCGACGCGCTGCGCTCCGACTGGCATGTTTTGGCGCCTGACCTGCGCGGGCACGGCGACAGCCAGTGGTCGCCCAACGGCAATTATTCAATTGCCGGTTACGTCTATGACCTGGCCCAGCTGATCCATCAGCAGGAACTGGCGCCGGTCAACATCATCGCGCACTCTCTCGGCGGCATGATCGCTTTGCGCTACGCCGGCATCTATCCCGATCACGTCACACGATTGATCTCGATCGAGGGGCTGGGCGCATCGCCAAAGCGGCGCGAGGAGCTATCGAAACGCCCGATGGCGGAACGTATGCAACATTGGATCGGCGAACAGCGCGCGCTTTCCGGCCGGCTGCCGCGGCGCTATTCCTCGATCGAGGACGCTTTCAAGCGCATGCAGGAAGCAAACCGGCATTTGTCGCCGGAACAGGCGCGGCATCTCACCCAGCACGGGGTCAACCAGAACGAGGACGGCACCTACAGCTGGAAGTTCGACAACTACGTCCGGGCCGAGCCGCCCTACGAGATGACGGCTGCCGAGACCGAGGAGCTATGGCAGCGCATCGATTGCCCGACCCTTCTCGTCTACGGCAAGGAGAGCTGGGCGTCCGACCCGGTTAAGGACGGGCGGGCCCGCCATTTCCGCAAAGCGCAGGTCATTTCGTTCGAGAACGCCGGCCACTGGGTCCACCATGACCGGCTCGACGCCTTTCTCGATCTGGTCCGCGGATTTCTCTAGTCGGCATCGCCGTTCGTCGCTCCCCCTCGCAGGAACGAACCCAAATCGTCTTGCGCGGACTTGATCAGCGCATCCACGTCTTTGCTTCGGGCGCTCGAAGGCGTGGGTTGCGCTGTTGGCTCCCCCCATCGGAGAGATGGGGACGCCGACGGGCACTGCACGCGTGGGTGGGTCGTGACGACGGTGGCCATCTCGGACCCGGCGGCGTCGTGGTCTGACACGCGTATGGTAGAATTCGCTGGTCCGAGATGTTTACCATCGGCTGATCACGCAAAATCGGCGGCCCGGCAAAAGCCTTCCGTTTGGGGTCAAAACTTACGGTTTCGCCTCGAACGATTCGGCGACTGTCTTGGCCATATCGAGGAATTGGCGCCGGACCTTCGGGTCGGGGATCGCATAGTACAGCCGGATAAACTCGATCGTTTCGGGCCGTTGAAGGTATTCCCGCCACTGCCGGTCTTCGGGACTGATTTCGGCATCGTCGGGCCGCAAATCGCCGAAAAAATAGGAAATCGGCACGCTCAGGATATCCGCCATCGCCGACAAGCGGGACGCGCTTACGCGGTTGGCGCCGCCCTCGTATTTCTGCACCTGCTGAAAGGTGAGGCCGAGCGCGTTGGCGAGCGTCTCCTGGTTCATCCCCAAAAGCAATCGACGCATTCTGATGCGGCCACCGACATGCACGTCTATCGGGTTTGGCACACCGGTGCCGCGCCCGTATTTCGGAGCCGCGTTGGGCTCCTCCAACACTTTCGCCGACCTCTTCAACGCACGTCCCCTCTGCACCGCGCCACATCAGGTTGCAACGGGTTCGCCCGAAGCGCAAGCATGATTTCGACAAATGCAGGCATCGGGGACCGCCGAATTAACCTACGGTGGAGCAACCCTGCAATTAAGGTTAATTTCGTTGCAGTCTGCCGGCTCAGCTGTCTTTGCGGCCGATCTCGTCATAGCCGCGCCGGCTGCTGATGAATACCAATGCCATGAGCGCGATCCCCAAGGCGAGGGTGGCGACGACCCCCAATCCCATCGCCAGCCACCCGGCGCCGCTGATTTCGGAATCGCCGATGCCGGTCCACTGGACAGCGATGAAAAAGCCAATCGCGAGAACGACAGCGCCGGCGATTGCCGCCGCGACCCAGCTGAGCCCCGATTTCATCTTACTTTCCCCGCTAGGATCGCCGCGACCTGGCGCAAATCCTCGATGAAGCGCTCGATCTCTTGGCGGCGGGTCTCTTCGTCGGGGGCCCGCAGCAATGCCGAGGGATGCACTGTCGCGAGGGCGCAGGGCGCCAGCGCAAGCGGCACGAGCCGGCCGCGGTCGCGGGTCACCCGAAAGGCCTTTCCGAACAATGCCTGCCCCGCGGTCGCTCCGAGCGCCACGACGATTCGCGGCTTGACGACGCTGATCTCGGCCTCGAGCCAAGGGAAGCAGGCCTCGATCTCGATCGCGCCCGGTTTGCTGTGAATGCGCCGTGGTCCTCGCGGCACCCATTTGAAATGTTTGACGATATTGGTGACGTAGGTCTGCTTCCGGTCGATTCCGGCCTCGACCAGGCAGCGGTCCAGGAGCTTTCCTGCCGGTCCGACAAAGGGATGGCCGGCAAGATCTTCGGCATCGCCCGGCTGCTCTCCGACCAGCATGACGCGGGCTCCCTCCGGTCCCTCGCCGAATACGGTCTGCGTAGCGTTGCGATAGAGGTGGCACCCCGTGCAGTCGGCGGCAGCAGCTCGCAGCTTGTCGAGGTTCGGTTCGGACGGGGTCCGGACGCCGGCCCTGGTCTCGTCTTCGCTCACAGACTGTATCCGGTACGACAACGCATATCAGATAAACGCGATTTTCGCGCAACTGTACCCACGGTATTCGAACGCGCCTGTTCCTGCCGCGCTCGCCATGGCAAAGTGCCGGCCCGGCGCCCTTCCACGGAGATTTGCATGCCGACCAAGAGCCAGCATCCGGAAACACTCGTGCTCCATGCGGGGTACCGGAGCGACCCGGCAACCAACGCCGTAGCGGTCCCGATCTACCAGACGACGAGCTACCAGTTCCGCGACAGCCAGCACGCCGCGAACCTGTTCGGTCTGGCCGAGCTCGGGAACATCTACACCCGCATCATGAACCCGACCAACGCGGTGCTCGAGGAGCGGATAACGGCGCTCGAAGGCGGTGCTGGCGCCTTGGCGCTTGCTTCGGGGCAAGCCGCTTCGCTGTTTGCCGTCCAGAACATCTGCCAGGCGGGGGACAACTTCGTCAGCTCCACCGACCTCTACGGCGGCACCTGGAACCTGTTCCTCAACACGATGATGAAAACGATGGGGATGGAGGTGCGCTTCGTCGACCCGGCCGACCCCGAGAATTTCCGGCGGGCGACCGACGCGCGGACCCGCTGCTATTACGCCGAGACCTTGCCGAACCCCAAGCTCGAAGTGTTCCCGATCGCCGAGGTCGCCAAGATCGGGCGCGCGCTCGGCGTGCCGCTGATCGTCGACAACACCGCGGCTCCGGTATTGTGCCGGCCGCTCGAACACGGCGCCGCAATCGTCATGTATTCGACGACGAAGTACATCGGCGGGCACGGCAATTCGATCGGCGGCCTCGTCGTCGACGGCGGCAATTTCGACTGGGAAAAGCACGCCGACCGCTTCCCGCTGTTGAACCAGCCGGACCCGAGCTACCACGGCGCGGTGTGGACGCAGGCGGTGAAGCCCTTGGGCCCGATCGCCTATATTCTCAAGATGCGCGTAACGTTGCTGCGCGATCTCGGCGCGCCGATGAGCCCGTTCAACGCCTTTCTGTTCATCCAGGGTCTGGAGACCCTGCCACTGCGCATGCGGGCACATTGCGCCAACGCGGCGGCGGTCGCGAAATTTCTCTCCGAGCATCCCAAAGTCACGCGAGTTATATACCCGAACCAGATGACCGGTGAAATGCGCCGGCGGGCCGACGCCTATCTCAAAGGCGGCTATGGCGGGCTCGTTGGCTTCGAGTTGAAGGGCGGTCTCGACTCCGGCCGGCGCTTTATCGATGCTCTTCAGATGTTCTACCACGTCGCCAATATCGGCGACGCGCGCAGCCTGGCGATCCACCCGGCAACGACGACCCACTCCCAGCTGTCCCCGGAAGAGCAATTGCAGACCGGGGTAGACGAAAACTATGTCCGGCTATCGATCGGGATCGAGCACGAACAAGACATCTTGGCCGATCTGTCGCAGGCATTGGAGGCCGCCTGATCCGCGACGCGCAGCGAGCGGTTCTGGAATTTCGTTGGCCGATCGATGTCGCGCTGACCGTCGCGAGCCACGGCTGGGTTCACTTGGCGCCATGGCAATGGGATCCGGAGCGCGGGCGGCTCGCGCGCGCCGAGCGGATCGGCGAGCGTCTCGGCACGATAGAGGTCGCACAGCATCGCGCCGCCTCGGTTATCGTCGGCTGGGTGGGTTTCGCCCGTGCCGACGAGGCCGAGATCCGCGCCCGGGTGCGGCGCTGGCTCTCCGCCGATTGGGAACCCGCGCCGGCGGTCGCGGCTTTGCCGGCGCTTGCCGACCTGATCGAACGCGGCGGCGGACGAATGCTGCGCGGCTCTACCTTCTACGAAGACTTCGTGAAGACCGTGCTGACGATTAATACGAGCTGGTCGGCGACATGCCGGATGGTCGCGGCCCTCGTCGCCGAGCCGGGCGGCGGCAGCTTCCCCAAGCCTCCGGCTTTGCTCGACCGCGGCGAGGAGCGGCTGCGGGGAGAAGCAAAACTCGGGTTCCGCGCGCGCACAGTGGCGAGAGCGACGCGTCAAATGCTCGACGACGGCGCGATCACATCATCGGGCGAGGGCTCGCCCGAGCGCCTGAACCACGATTACCTGCTCGGTCTTTACGGCATCGGTCCCTATGCAGCCGCGCATTGCCGGATGCTGCTCCACGATTTCAGCCGCATCCCGATCGACAGCTCGGTCACCGCCTATTTGCGCGAGCGTCACGGCTGCGACCCGACCTCTTTCACCGCGGCTCAATCCCTGTGGGGCGACTACCTCGCACTCGGCTACCGCCTCACCCGCCTGCGCGACAAGCTCCAACCATCTGGTTGAGGCGCCCGCGGTCCCGCCTGTTAGCCATTGCTCTTGGTGGAGGTTCGAAAATAGATAATCATGTAATTGCCGTATTCACACTGTAACCTTCATCGCATCGGCGCCCGTGAGCGGGTGCGAAATTGCGATTGAAGGAGTTGCCGATAGCTGATCTCGACCAGATAAAACAGGGGGAACAGGAGTGCGGGACCGGGCAGGCGTTTCCCAAGCGCCGGTCGGACAATCGCGCCGGGCTGCCGCGACGCCGCTCCCAGGGTCTCGGATAATAAGTGGCCGGCGGACTGATCGGCTCTTGCAATGTGGACGATCAAAACGAGACATCGGATGGCAGATCGCCTGGTGCGATGCCGGACTCGGCGAGCCCGGCGATTACCCATTTGCGGATCTGGCCGATCCCGCGATTGTCTTCGCTCCACGCGTCGACGACGCCGCGGAACCGGCGGTCGCTGTCATACGGCACCGCCGGGCAGACGGCGGCGCGCAGAACCGGGGTCGGCACGATAAGCTCGCCGGTTTCGGGGTTCTTCTTCAAGAGCACCAGAGCGCAAAGCGCGGTCGCTACAAAGCAATCGGCACGGCCCGATTGAACCGCGGCCAGCGTCTCGTCGCGGGTCTTGAACCCGGTGATTGCGGCATTGCCGGCAAACCGCCGCGCGGTTTCTTCGCGCGCCGACCCTTCATCGACGGCGACCAGATTTTCGGGAACATTGAGTTCGGCCCAGCTCTTTGGCGCGAAGCCCTTGCGGGCAAGGATCACATAGGCGTCGTGGAAGAGCGGTGTGCCAAAATCGGCGAACATCGCCCGTTGCGCGGTCGGGCCGGGAGTGTATGCCAGATCGATCTTGCCGGCGTGCAGATCGGTCGCCGCATCGGCCCAATTGGCTTCGCTGAGGGCGACCTCGACGCCAAGCCCCGCGGCCAGATCCTGCGCCATGGCAACGCAAAAGCCGGTCCACTGTCCCGATTTCGGGTCTCTACGGAAATAGGGTTCCTCGCCGGCCAGCGCTGCGACACGGAGCTTTTTCGTGCGCAGGATGCGGGCGAGATTGGGCTCGTTCGCCGGCGCCGGAGGTGGCACTTGGCGTTCAGCGCCGCGGCGGTGCACCGCGACGCCGGCGGCCAGTCCACCTCCAAACTCTCTGCGGCTCAACATCACCCCGCTCCTCAATCTACAAAGTCGCAGGAGGTCAAGGGCGATGTCGACCCTAACCCATACCAAGCCGGAAATCTTGCTGGTAATGGTGTTTCCGCCATTTGTGGTCCTTTGTGAAATCCTGGTGTTTGTCTTTATGCGTCGCCGCCCAACCCGAGGGAGCCTTCCCGATGTCGCAGCAGCCTCTCGTCGTATCGATCCCGCACAGGCTCGGCCGCCAAGAGGCAAAGCGCCGGCTCGACACCGGGATCAGCCGCCTGCGCCCTGAACTTGCGGGCCTGATCAGTACGCTCGACTACAGCTGGGAACAGGATCGCCTCAACTTCAACGTGTCGGCAATGTGGCAGGCGATCACCGGGGCGATCGAGGTGATGGACGACGCGGTCCGCATCGAGATCCACCTGCCCTGGATGATGAGCCTGCTCGCCGACACGGTCGCCAAACAGGTGCGCGGGCGCGGCATCGCAATGCTCGAAAAGCCGCCGGGTGACGCCTAGCGCCGGGAAACACGGTTCAATGCGGTGGCCCGCTCAGTTCTCGGCCGCCGCTCGCGCGGCCTGCCAGTGAACGGCGGTGACAAACGGCTCGAGGCTGATTCGCCCGATGATCTGTTCGAGAGCGCTGTCGTTGCGGTCCGCCGAAACGAGCAGCGCGCTGACCGTGACCTGGGGGGAATCTTCGAGATTTTCACTGGTCAGCCGGCGCAGGCCGAGACCGGCGGCCGAGGCAGCCTGAAGAAGCAGCGCGCGGATGTGCGCCTCCTGATCGCCCTGACAGCGTACCTCGACGGAGTAATGGGTCACGACCTCGGCGGCGCCATGCGGCTGCCGGTTGATGAGCCGCACCAACGGGCGCAGGAACAGGTTCGTCAGGACGACGAACCCGGCGGCAATCCCGCTCGCGGCGAGCTGTCCGGCGCCGGCGAAGGTTCCGACCATCGCCGAGCACCAAAGCGTGGCGGCGGTGTTCAAGCCGGTGATATTGATGCCTTCACGCAGGATCACGCCCGCTCCGAGAAACCCGACGCCCGAAACGACCTGAGCAGCCATCCGCGTCGGACTGTTGTCGCCCGGGACCATCGTCGAAAAAATGACAAAGCCCGCCGCGCCGACCGCGACGAGGGAGTTGGTCCGCAATCCCGCCATGCGCTGCAGCCATTGCCGCTCGAAACCAATGACGCTGCCGAACAGCACGGCGACCCCGAGGCGGACGGCAATTTCCTGCGCCTCCATTGGTTCGGCTCCATGTCGAAATCTGCGAGATCATGCCGGACGCGGCGAGCGTGCCCGCGGCGAGCCGACCCGCGACTTCGCCGCCTGCCGCCTCGCTCGCGGGCGGGCGGCCTCGACTGCCGCAGGCTCGCTGAGCGCCTCGGGCTCGCCAATGGCGGCGCGCGCCGCAATCAGCTCAACGGGGCCGGTCTTGGCGCCGTAGCGGCAGAGATCGGCGACGACGCAATTGGGGCAGTCGGGCTTGCGCGCCTGGCACACGTAACGCCCGTGCAGGATCAGCCAGTGATGCGCATAGCGCTTGTATTCGGCAGGCGTGATCGCCTCGAGCCCGGTCTCGACCGCCAGCGGCGTCTTGCCCGCGGCAATCCCGGTGCGGTTGGCCACGCGGAAGATGTGCGTATCGACCGCGATCGTCGGCTCGCCGAAGGCGACGTTCAGCACGACATTGGCGGTCTTGCGTCCGACCCCGGGCAGCGCCTCCAGCGCGGCGCGGTCGCGCGGCACCTCGCCACCATGCTTCTCGACCAGGATGCGGCTCAGCGCGATCAGGTTCTTCGCCTTGGTGCGAAAGAGACCGATCGTGCGGATCAGCTCGACGATCCGCTCCTCGCCGAGCGCCAGCATCTTTTCCGGGGTGTCGGCGAGCGCGAAGAGCGCAGGGGTCGCCTTGTTGACGCCGGCATCGGTCGCCTGCGCCGACAGCACGACGGCGACCAACAGCGTGAACGGATTGATGAATTCGAGCTCGGTCTGCGGGATGGGGCGCGTCTCAGCCAGACGGCGATAGAATTCCCGTGCCTCACGTTTCGAAAAAGCGCGCATCGCGGGAGTGTAGAGGGGCTAGCCGTCGACGACAAACGGCGACGCAAACTCGCGACCGCTTTACGGATCGGCGGCCACGCCCCTATGTTTTCGGTACATGACGCTGAGCCCCATTTGCGCGGACCCTCCTGCGCCGTCCCGCCGCCCGTTTTTCGAGCGCGTGCTGTCGCCGCATCGCAGCCTGCCGTCGCGCAACTTTCATGTGCTGATGGGGTTGCTCGGCCTGGTCAGCTTCGCCGCCGGGGTCGGGTTTGTGGCGATCGGCGCGTGGCCTGTGTTCGGGTTCTTCGGGCTCGACGTCGCGCTCGTTTATGTCGCCTTCCGGCTCAGCTATCGCACTGCCCGACAGAGCGAGACGATACGGCTCGCCGACGACGTCTTCTCGGTCGAGCGGGTCAGCGTGCGCGGCGAGCGCCGCAACTGGCGTTTTCAGCCCTTTTGGGTCAAGGTCATCCTGGAGGAGCGGCCGGATACATCGAACCGATTGCTCGTCGCTTCGCATGGCCGGAGCCTCGTGATCGGCGACTTTGTGCCTCCCGCCACGCGGCGCGAACTCGCGGCGACCTTGCGCGATGCGCTTACCCGCTGGCGCAATTCCCTAAACCCGGCCCGTCAGTAAACGCGAGGCGGCTCAAAGGCCGAGGACCTCCTTCAGGCCATAAACCCCCGGCGGCCGCCCGACCACCCAGCGCGCGGCGCGGATGGCGCCTTTCGCGTAGATCACCCGGCTGGTCGCCCGGTGTATCAGTTCGAGACGTTCGGCTGCGCCAGCAAAGATAACATGATGATCGCCGATCGCGTCGCCGCCGCGCAACGCCGCGAAACCGATATCGCCGGTGCGGCGCGGGCCGGTTATGCCGTCGCGGGCGCGCTGCTCGACTTGTTCGAGTTCCACCCCTCTGCCCGCCGCCACGGCTCGGCCGAGCGCGAGCGCGGTGCCCGAGGGCGCATCGACCTTGGCGCGATGATGCATTTCCATAATCTCGACATCCCAGTCGGGGCCGAGTCGGCGCGCGACTTCTTCGACGACGCTCAGCAGGACGTTGACGCCGAGGCTCATATTCGGCGCCCATACGATCGGGATGCGGTGCGCCGCCTGGCGCACCCGGTCGCCTTGCTCCGGCCCGAGCCCGGTCGTGCCGATCACCATCGCGGTGCCGAGGGAAGCGGCGAGCTCGGCATGCTCGGCGGTCGCCGCGGGCGAGGTGAATTCGAGCACAACATCGCTGTCACGGATCACCTTCTCGACTGTCTCGCCGATCGGGATGCCGATTCGGCCGATGCCGGCCAGCTCGCCGATATCCTGGTTGACATAGCCGCTACCCGGCGCTTCGCTGCCGCCAGCAACGGAACAACCCTCGGTGTGAGCGATCTCGGCGACCAGCATCCTGCCCATTCGGCCACCGCACCCGACGACGCCCATCTTGATCCCGGCCACGCGCTGCCTCCCGTTTCGTGAGGCTGGAACGGTTACCGATTGCCCGATAAAACTCAAGGCGAGTGTCGCCGGACGCGGAGGCGGTAATGGAAGTTCACGATCACGAGCACGATCACCAGGAAGCGCCATCCGACCCGGCCTTGCGGGTGATGGCGCTCGAATCCTTACTGGTTGAGAAGGGGCTGGTCGATCCGGCCGCGCTCGACACGCTGATCGATACCTATGAGCACAAGATCGGGCCGCGCAATGGTGCGCGCGTTGTCGCGCGCGCCTGGGTCGACCCCGAGTATAAGAAGCGGCTCCTCACCGATGCGACCGCGGCGATCGCCGAACTCGGCTATGAGGGCGGTCAGGGTGCGCACATGGTGGTTGTTGCGAACACGCCCGATTGCCACAACATCGTCGTGTGCACCCTTTGCTCCTGCTATCCTTGGCCCGTCCTCGGTCTTCCGCCGGTCTGGTACAAATCAGCGCCCTACCGGTCGCGCACGGTCATCGATCCACGCGGCGCTCTGCGCGAGTTCGGGCTCGAAATCGGCGAGAATGTCGAGATCCGCGTCTGGGATTCGACTTCCGAAATGCGCTACCTGGTGTTGCCCGAGCGGCCCGCCGGCGCCGAGCATCTCAGCGAAGACGAGCTCGCTGCCCTTATTACGCGGGACGCGATGATCGGGACCGCCAAGGTGACGCTCGCAGGAGGCGGACAATGAACGGCGTGCACGATATGGGCGGCATGCACGGCATGGGCCCGATCGCGCCCGAGCCGAACGAGCCGGTTTTTCACGAGCGCTGGGAGGCGCGGGTTTACGCGCTCAACCGCGCTATGGGGTTTCACGCGAAATGGAACGTTGATGCCGGGCGGCACTCTCGCGAGCGCATTCCGCCTGCCGATTACCTTCGCATGAGCTATTACGAAAAATGGCTCGCCGGGCTCATCATGTTGCTGCAGGAGATCGGTCTTGCCACCGAAGTCGAGCTGGAGAGCGGCCGGCCCAGCCCCGGAACCGTGAAGGCTGCTCCCGCACTGACTTCGCAGAAGGTCGCGGAGGTGGTTGCCGCACGCGGCGCGTTCGAGCGTCCCGTCAACACGCCGCCGCGGTTTGCGGTCGGGGAGCGGGTGCGCGCGAAGAAGATCAATCCGACCGGCCACACTCGTCTGCCGCGCTACGCCCGCGGCAATCTCGGGGTTGTCGACCGCATCCATGGCGCGCATGTCTTTCCCGATTCGAATGCGCATTTTCGCGGCGAGAACCCGCAGCATCTCTATTCCGTGCGGTTCTCGGCGCGCGAGTTGTGGGGCGAGGGTGCAGCGGCGCGGGACGCCGTCTACATCGATCTTTGGGAGGACTATCTCGAACCCGCCTAATCCGATGCCCACTGCGGAGCCGGTTTTTGCCGAACCATGGGAAGTCCACGCGTTCGCGCTGGCCGTCAAGCTGTCGGAGGCCGGTCTGTTCACCTGGGGCGAATGGTCAGCCGCGCTCGCCGAGGAACTCGCCGCAGCCAGCCGACGCGGCGATCCCGATGACGGTTCTCGCTATTACCAGCATTGGCTCGCGGCGCTCGAACGCCTCGTCGCCGCTAAAAATCTCGTCGCGGCTCCATCCCTTCTCGCACGAAAAGAGGAATGGGCGGAGGCGTACCGTCGGACGCCACACGGAAGTCCCGTAACGCTGGAAGCAGCTCCTCACCCCAGCCCTCTCCTCGCGCGCGGGGAAGGGGAGGGGCCCGCGCCAGCGGAGGGTGACGGGCAGCAGGCGACGGAAACGCGCCGCTCATGGCCTTGCTGCGTTCCGTCGCCACGGTAGGGTCCTACACGCTGCTGAGCCGCGTGTTCGGGTTCATCCGCGACGTTTTGACGGCCGCCATCCTTGGGGCCGGCCCGGTGGCGGACGCCTTTTTTGTGGCGCAGCGTCTGCCCAACCTGTTCCGCAGCCTATTCGCCGAAGGCGCCTTCAGCGCCGCCTTTGTACCGCTTTTTGCCGGCACCATGGCCGAGCACGGCAAAGAGGCGGCTCGGGTCTTCGCCGAGGACGCACTCGCCGTGCTGCTGGCAGCGCTGCTCGGCTTTGTTCTGCTGGGCGAAATCTTCATGCCCACAGTCATGGCGGTGCTCGCGCCGGGGTTTGGCGAGGATCCCGCAAAGTTCGGCCTTGCCGTCGATCTGGCCCGAATCACCTTTCCATACCTACTGTTCATCGCGCTGGTGGCGCTGCAAGGGGGCGTGCTCAACTCGGTCGACCGTTTCGCGGCCGCGGCTGCGACACCGGTCCTGCTCAATCTGTTCCTGATCGCCGCGCTCCTGATGATGGACCGCTTCGGCTGGCATGACGGCCGCGCCTTGGCCTGGGCGGTGACCGGGGCGGGCTTCGCGCAATTCCTGTGGCTGATGTCGTCGTGCGCGCGCGCCGGGCTCGCGTTGCGGCTGCCGTTGCCGCGGCTGACGCCGGGCGTGCGGCGCACCCTCGCGGTGATGGCGCCCGGAACGCTCGGCGCCGGGGTCACACAGCTCAACCTCTTGATCTCGACTGCCCTCGCCTCGCTGTTGCCGGGCGGCTCGGTCTCATACCTCTACTATGCCGACCGGCTTAACCAGTTGCCGCTGGGCGTTGTCGGCATCGCGGTCGGCACCGCGATCCTCCCGTCATTGTCGCGCCAGGTGAGGCTCGGGCTTGCCGCTGATGCCGTCGATACGCAGAACCGCGGGGTCGAATTGGCGCTGTTGTTGACCTTGCCGGCAGCAGTGGCTTTGGCTGTGCTTGCCACGCCGATACTGTCGGTGCTGTTCCAGCGTGGCGCCTTCAGCCCAACCGATACGGCGGCCACTGCCGCCGCACTCGCGGCCTACGCCGTGGGGCTCCCGGCCTTCGTCCTCGTCAAGGTCCTGGCGCCGGCCTTCTTCGCGCGCCACGACACCGCCACACCGGTCAAAGTCGCGGTTTCAGCGATGGCGGTCAATCTCTGCCTGACCCTCGTCTTGATGCAGTTCCTAGCCCATGTCGGCATCGCGCTGGCGACGACGGTCGCCGGCTGGGTCAACGCGCTGAGCCTGCTCGGGCTGTTACTCAGGCGCGGGCATTTCCGGTTCGACAGCCGCGCCCGGCGCAACCTGCCACGGGTCGGCATTGCCGCTCTGGGGATGGGCATAGTGCTGGCGTTGTTGCGGATCGCCCTCGGCCCGGCATTGGCCGGGCCGTCTCTCGTTCGTGTGGGCGCGTTGACGGCTCTGGTTGCCGCGGGTCTGGCCGCTTTTGCGCTTCTGGCACTCGCCTTCGGGGTCGCCGACTGGCGCGCCCTGGGGCGGCTGCGCCGGCAACCGGCTTGACCGGCGCCGCGCTGCGGCGATATCAGGCGCCGCCATCGTCACCTATATGAGATCAAATGAACCGTATTTTTTCCGGCATCCAGCCTACGGGCAATCTGCATCTCGGCAATTATCTCGGGGCCATTCGGAACTGGGTTGATTTGCAGCACGACTTCGAGTGCATTTTTTGCATCGTCGACCTCCACGCGCTCACTCAGCCGCAGGATCCCGCCGAGCTGCGCGCTTCGACGCGCGAGGTGACTGCTGCCTACATCGCCGCGGGTATCGACCCGGAACGCTGCACGATCTTCAACCAGAGCATGGTTTCCGCTCACACCGAGCTGGCTTGGCTGCTCGGCTGCCTGACGCCGCTCGGCTGGCTCAACCGTATGACACAATTCAAGGAAAAGGCCGGGAAGCATCGCGACATGGCCGGCCTCGGTCTTTTTGCCTACCCGGTGCTGATGGCGGCGGACATTCTCGTCTACAAGGCGACCCACGTACCGGTCGGCGAAGACCAGAAGCAGCATCTGGAGCTCGCGCGCGATATCGCCGGTGCGTTCAACCGCCGCTACGAACGCGACTTCTTTCCGTTGCCCGAACCGCAGATCTTCGGTGCAGCAACGCGGGTGATGAGCCTTCGTGACGGCACGAAGAAGATGTCGAAGTCGGACACCTCCGATTACTCGCGCATCAATATGACGGATGACCCTGACACGATAGCGCTGAAGATCCGCAGGGCGAAGACAGATCCCGAGCCCCTTCCGGGAGATGTCGCAGACCTCGAATGCCGGCCCGAGGCCGACAATCTGATCGGCATATACGCCGCCCTGTCGGGGCTCTCGCGCGAAGCTGCCCTCGCTCGGTTTGCCGGCCGGAATTTCTCGGAATTCAAGGACGCGCTGTCGGAGTTGGCGATCGACGTGTTAGGGAGGATCGGCGGCGAGATGCGCCGATTGATGGCGGACCTAGGATATGTAGACAGGATCTTGCGCCGCGGCGCCGAGCGCGCGAGGGCAATCGCCGATCCGATCCTGGGCGAGGCTCAGGAGATCAGCGGTCTTTTGCGCCCCTGAATCATCTTTCGCCCGACCGCATCCTCCCGGGCGGGCTCCACCGCCGCGAAGGGTTCACGCTTTTCCCGCTTTGGAGCAGGTTGTAAGTTGACTGTGCAAGCGCGCTGCGCGGGCAGCAGCGCGCAACGACAGCACGCAGCCGGCGCTTCGAGCAACCATGGACATCTACCTGCCGATCGCCGAGGTGTCGCTCGACATTTTTGTCCTGCTTGGCCTCGGTGCGGCGGTCGGATTTCTCTCCGGTGTGTTCGGTGTTGGCGGTGGCTTTCTACTGACGCCGCTGCTCATCTTTATCGGCGTACCGCCTACCGTAGCCGTCGCCTCCTCGGCTAACCAGCTGGTTGGCGCCTCGGTTTCCGGCGTTCTCGCCCATTGGCGGCGCGGCAATGTCGATTTCAAGATGGGATATGTTCTGCTGGTCGGCGGCCTGGCCGGCTCGGTTCTCGGGGTGTGGATATTTACACTGCTGAAACGCCTGGGTCAGATCGAGCTGACAATCTCGATCTGCTACGTGCTGCTGCTCGGGACGCTTGGCGCGCTGATGATGATCGAAAGCATCCGCGCGTTGTTCCGGCTGCATCGGCCCGGAGCCTCGCGGCGCCGACTGCATCAGCACACCTGGATGCATGGTCTGCCGCTCAAGGCACGCTTTCGCCGATCGAGGCTTTACATCAGCGCGCTGCTGCCGGTTGGAATTGGGTTTGTGATCGGCGTTTTCAGCGCAATCCTCGGCATCGGCGGAGGCTTCATCATGGTCCCTGCGATGATCTACATGTTGGGGATGCCAACCGCCGTGGTGCCGGGCACCTCGCTGCTCCAGATCATCTTTGTCGCCGCCAACGTCACGGTGCTGCAAGCCTATACCAATCATACTGTCGATGCTCTGCTCGCCCTGGTCTTGCTCGTCGGCGGGGTCGTCGGCGCGCGGATGGGCACCCGGTTCGGGATGCGCCTGCGAGGCGAGCAGTTGCGTTTCCTGTTGGCCCTGATGGTGCTCGCGGTCGCCGCAAAGCTGGCCTTCGACATGACGGTGCGCCCGGCCGATCTGTATTCGATCGCTTCGGAGAGAGGATGAGGCGAAGACTCGGCTCCCTGGGCGTTCTGCTGGCCCTCTCGCTGTTGTGTTGGGGATCGGCGGCGCGGGCCGAGGGGCTCGTTGCGGACCTCACCAGTCATCTGATCGCGATCACGACCGGGTTTACCGGGGCCTCCGTGGTGCTGTTCGGCGCGACCGACGGTCCCGGTGATGTCATCGTCGCCGTGCGCGGCCCCGAGCGCGAGATGACGGTCCGCCGCAAGACCCGCGTCGTCGGCATCTGGGTCAATACTCAGCAAGTGACGTTCGCGAATCTTCCAAGCTTCTACGCCATTGCCGCGAGCCGGCCGATCGCCGACATTCTGTCGCCCGCGGCTGCCGCGTTCTACCGTCTCGGGATAGCCAATCTGAAGCTGGTGGCTGCAACCCCGGTGCCATCCGCTGTCGTTGACGCGTTCCGCACCGCGCTGGAACGTACCCAGCAAGAGGCGGGGCTGTTCGTGGAACGGATGGGCAAAGTCGATTTTCTCGGCGAACGGTTGTTTCGCACGACAATCGTATTTCCCTCAAACGTGCCGACCGGCACCTATCTCGTCGAGGTCTTTCTGGTCCGTGACAAGGATATCGTGAGCGGACAAACGACCCCCCTCGTGGTCTCCAAGGTCGGGGTCGACGCGGCGGTGTTCGAATTCTCCACGCGTCAGCCCGGGTTTTACGGCGCGATTGCGGTGCTGACCGCCATAGTGGCAGGATGGCTCGCAAGTCTGCCGTTCAGAGGCGGCTGACCCTATCAGAATTGGGGCCTGTCGTAGGATCTGCAGATGGTGGAGACCGCACAGCAGCGCGTTTTCCTCGTCGTGGTCGACGAGACGGAGGAGCTTCAGATCGCCGTCCATTATGCTGCGCGACGCGCTGGTCACACGGGCGGACGGGTTGCATTGCTCTACGTGATCGAGCCCTCGGAGCTGCAGCATTGGCGAGCGATCGAGGATCTGGCGCGAGAAGAGCGCCGGGAAGAAGCGGAACAGCTGATGCATAGGCTATGCGACGAAATTTCGCCGATCGCCGGCTCGATGCCGATTGTCTATATCCGCGAGGGGGTGCGCCGCGACGAGTTGTTGGCGTTGATCAACGAGGAGCCAAGCATTTCGATCCTGGTGCTGGCCGCCGGAACCGGTCCCGAGGGACCGGGACCGCTGATCTCGTACCTGACCGGCAAGCCTGCGGCCCGGCTGCGCGTTCCGATCACGATCGTCCCTGGCGGCGCCACCATGGAACAGCTCGAACTCGATCAGTTGAGGAGTGATGTCGGGCAGAGGCCGAGGGTTGACTCGGTGAGCCGGCGCCCCATGCTAAGAGCACGTCGTTCGTCATTTTGCCATCGGAGCCCTGCAATGTTCATCCAGACCGAGCAAACGCCGAATCCGGCGACGCTGAAATTCCTGCCGGGCTGTCGGGTGATGGCCTCCGGCACCGCTAATTTCACCAGCGAGGAGGCGGCCCGCATCTCGCCCCTCGCCGAACGGCTATTCTCCCTACCGGAAGTAACGGGAGTGTTCCTCGGAGCCGATTTCGTCACGGTGACGAAGATCGAGGAGGGGGACTGGTACCGGCTGAAGCCGGCGGTACTTGCCGTAGTCATGGAGCATTTTACGGCCGGCCGGCCCGTCTTGCTGGGCGATCCAACGGCCAGCGCGGCAGCGGCTACGAGTGAGGAAGAGGACGACGAAGTAGTGGCCCAGATCAAGGAGTTACTGGAGACGCGCGTGCGCCCGGCCGTGGCTCAGGATGGTGGTGATATAATCTTTCATGATTTCGACGATGGTGTCGTCTATTTGCATATGCAAGGCTCTTGCTCCGGATGCCCGAGCTCGACCGCGACGCTGAAGGCGGGCATCGAGAACATGCTCCGGCATTACATCCCTGAAGTGGTCGAGGTGCGCGCCGTCTGACGGCCCGGATAATATTCTGTTAGAAATCTCCCGGCTGGCGAGGAGAGACATCGGATCGACAGTCGTAGCTCTCGTGCGATGGCGGACGCGGGCTCGCCGCAGATCGGCCTGGCCCTCGATTCGGCGGGTTTGGCCTGCTCGGTGGCCGTCAGTCTCGGCGAAGAGGTGGTCGCCGAGGAGCGGATTGCTACGATGCACGGCCAAGCCGAAGCACTGCTGCCCTTGGTGGACAGGGCAATGCGCGAGGCGGGGCAAATGGCCGCAGCACTCGACTTTGTCGTCGCGACCGTCGGCCCAGGCAGCTTCACCGGAATCCGCGTCGGGCTTGCCGCGGCACGCGGAATAGCGCTCGCGACCGGCGCGCGGCTGCTCGGCGTCACCAGCTTCGACGCCGTCGCTGTCCGGGCCGCCCGGCACGACTTGTCGGAACCTCGGCCTTTGCTGGTTGCTCTCGAAAGCCGTCGCGAAGACTTCTACGTCCAGTTCTTCGACGCACATGGCGATGCGCTCCGCGAGCCAGCGGCAATCATGCCGTTTTTGTTTCGCGAGGCTGTGGCCGCGATTATCGGCGCGGCCCCGTTGCTGATCGCCGGCGACGCGGCGCGGCGCGCCGCCGCGGCGCTGGAACGGCGCCCGGACACCGCCGTGCTCGAAGATTCGGCACCCGGCGCGGCCGGCGCTTTACGCGCCGGGCTTCGTCTGCTGCGGTTCGGCAAGCCGGCCGATGCTGCGCGGCCGCTCTATCTTCGTCCCCCCGATGTCACATTACCTGAGACACCGCTGAAGTGGAGCCGCGCCAGAACATGATTTCGCGCATCGAGCCGCTGCCGCGCGGTGCGGCTGGCCCGATATCGGTGCTCCACCGCGCGTGCTTTCCCGAAGATCCATGGGACGCCGGAGCGATCGAGCAGATAATGGGCATCCCCGGGTTCTTTGGCCGAGTCGGGTGGACGAAAACAGGCCCGGTCGGGTTCGCATTGACCCTTGCGCTTGGCGAGGAAGCTGAAATCGTGTCGCTCGGCGTCCTGCCGGACCATCGGCAGTGCGGAATTGGTTCCGCTATTCTCGACGCAGTATGCGGCGAGGCCCAATTGCGGGGCGCCGAACGCGTCGTGCTCGAAATGGCGTCGGATAACGAAGCGGCGCGCGCCTTATACGCCGGGCGAGGTTTTACTGTCGTCGGACGTCGCCGGAATTACTACCGTCGAGCAGGGCGGGTGGTGGATGCACTCATATTGCGAGTGCAGCTACCAACAACCTCGCTGGCGACTTGAGTTTGCTTCACCCCATCTTTCCTGTCGGTTTCTTGCGATTAACCACGGATGTTCTTGAAGACGCGCGAGTTTGAAGAAATCGATCATTCACCCGATTGCTTCGCTGCCGATTGTTAATTATATTCGAAATCAGACTTATGGCGGGATCATTGTGATGAACAACTCGGATCAGGGCAACGATTTGCTAACGTTGACGACGGAGATCGTTGCCGCGCACGTTTCCAACAACACCGTCGCGGTTGGTGATCTGCCCCAGCTGATCAACCAAGTATATAGTTCCCTGGCAAACATCGGCAGTGCACCGGCAATGCCGGCAGAGCGTCCGCAGCCTGCCGTTCCGGTCAAGAAGTCCGTTAACCCGGATTATATTATTTGCCTCGAAGACGGCAAGAAACTCAAGATGCTAAAGCGGCATCTCAAAACCGCTTACAACATGACGCCCGAAGCTTATCGAGAGCGTTGGGGATTGAGTGCCGATTACCCGATGGTAGCGCCCAACTACGCGCGGCAGCGCTCTCGCCTCGCCAAGGAAATCGGCCTCGGGACCCGCGCAAGACGGTCTCGGGCCTGAGTGCTTCGCGCTTGCAGTTGATGATGCGGTGCGCCTTCGTCGGGCAAGTAGGCGCATCCGATGCTTTCGGATATAGTGTCGGTCAATGAGCCTCGCGATCACGGAGACGCGATGACCTCACGGTTAGAGCTGCTCTGTCTCGACAAGGGTCTAAAGATGACCGAGCAGAGACGGGTAATTGCGCGGGTGCTGTCGGAATCTGCCGATCATCCTGATGTCGAACAGGTGTACCGACGTGCAACCGCAATTGATTCGCGCATTAGCATTGCCACGGTTTATCGGACGGTACGGCTGTTCGAGGAGGCGAGCATCATTGCCAGGCACGATTTCGGCGATGGCCGATCCCGCTACGAGGAAATGCCGAGCGCGCATCACGACCATCTCATCGACCTGCAGTCTGGTCGGGTGATCGAATTTCGCAACGAGGACATCGAACGTTTGCAGCAGATCGTCGCCGATGAACTCGGCTACGAACTGGTCGGACATCGCCTCGAGTTGTATGCGGTCCCGCGTGGCGGTAAGCCGAGCTCCGATACGGAATGAGCGTTTCGCTGTCGCTAAACGGCGTCCATTCAGGCCGATACTGGCAAGTTGCCGAGAACCGATGGTTGCCTTAAAAACGGTCAAAGCCGGGTGATCACCGGCAACATGGTCCAGCAGCAATCGATCTCGCCGGTTGGGGCAGCACTGCCGGCTGCAGCGCAATCGCATCAAACGATCGTCGATATCCGGTCCGGCCCGCTGCAGGTGCGGCTGGCGGAAACGACCGCGGATATCGACGCTGCGCAGGCGCTGCGATACCGCATCTTTTATGAGCGGCTCGGCGCCCGGCCGCTGCCGGAAATGGCATGCCGGCGGCGCGATATCGACCAGTTTGATAATGATTGCGATCACCTCCTCGTTTTCGACCATAGCCGCGGTACCGGCAGCGTTGTCGGAACCTACCGGCTCATTCGGCGGGATACGGCGGCCCGCCTGGGCGGTTTCTATTCGGCCAACGAATTCGACATTTCTCCTGTTGTGCTCCAGCCCGGAGAGATTCTCGAATTGGGCCGCTCGTGCGTCGATCCCGCTTATCGCAATCGATCGGCTATGCAGCTACTGTGGAGCGGCATTGCTGCCTATGTCTTTCACTACGACGTCGTCCTGATGTTCGGCTGTGCGAGTTTGCCGGGTACCAACCCCGATGCTCTTTCCATGCCGCTCTCATATCTGCATCAATATCATCTCGCACCCCCAGCGCTGCGGCCGCGCGCTCTCGCCCGCCACTACGTCGAGATGTGTCGGCTCAGACCGTGCGCCATAGACGCGGCTCGGGCAATGGCGGCGCTGCCTCCGTTGATCAAAGGATACCTGCGGCTGGGCGGCTTTGTGGGTGATGGCGCCGTCGTCGATCAACAGTTCAACACCACCGACGTCTGCATCGTCGTCAAGACCGATCTTGTGACCGAGAAATACTCCCGTCACTACGAACGGCAGTCCAAAGATTCATGGACCGCTTGAGGACATGGGTTCGCCGACGCTGAGGCTTGGTCGCCTTGCGCTCTATTGCGCTTGGACAGCCGGCCTCATGCCGGTTCAGTTGGTCGGTTTGGCCTTGCGCCGCCGTTGGACAAGCACTCTGCCGGTCTTCTACCACCGCTGGTGCTGTCGGATCCTCGGATTTCGAATTCGAGTGGTCGGCGCACCGACCCACGAGCGCCCGGTTTTATACGCGGCCAATCACATCTCCTACACCGACATTACGGTCCTCGGCTCGGTAATCCCCGGCTCCTTCGTTGCCAAATCGGAGGTGGCTCGGTGGCCGTTCTTCGGCTGGCTCGCCAAGCTGCAGCGCAGTGTTTTTGTCGACCGCCGAGTGCACAGCACCGGTACCCAACGCGACGCGATCGGCAAGAGGCTGGCTGACGGCGATGCGCTGATCCTGTTTCCCGAGGGCACAAGCGGAGACGGCAATCGCGTGCGCCCGTTCAAGAGTGCATTGTTTGCCGCCGCTCAGCAGGGCGACGGCATCCCCCCAGTAATCGTCCAGCCGGTTTCTCTTGCCTATACGCGCCTTGACGGAATACCGATCGGGAGGCTTTACCGGCCATTCTTCGCATGGTACGGCGCGATAGAGCTGGCGCCCCACCTATGGAGTATGGTGGGTCTCGGAACCGTAGAGATCGTGGTCGAATTTCACCCGCCGACCTTTCTGCGTGATTGCGGATCACGAAAGGCGCTGGCGGAATATTGCCATGCGCGGATCGCCGGAGGCGTCGCCGGGGCTCTGTTCGATCGGCTGCAACCGATGCCGGAACCGCCGAACCCCGGCGCCCGCTCGTCATTTCGGGAGCTCCCTGGAGCAATTCCCCAGGCGGTGACGGGGTGACCCAAACCAAAGTTACCACGAGGACGGCACCCAAGTGGCAAAGAGCGTATACATCAAGACTTATGGTTGCCAGATGAACGTCTATGATTTGGCGCGGATGACCGAGCTTCTGGCGCCGCTTGGTTTTACCGTGACGCAGACGGCGAAGGATGCGGATCTGGTGATCCTCAACACTTGCCATATTCGGGAAAAGGCGGCTGAAAAGGTTTATTCGGAGCTGGGTAAAATTCGTCTAGCGAAAGCGGCCAAAGCCGAGCGCGGCGGCCGGATGATCGTGGCTGTGGCCGGCTGTGTGGCGCAAGCCGAGGGTGCCGAAATGATGCGGCGGGCGCCCTGCGTCGATCTCGTCTTCGGCCCGCAGAGCTATCACCGGCTGCCTGAATTGATCGCCTGCGTCCTGCGAGGCAACGGCGAAGATGTAATCGATACCAGCTTTCCCGCGGAACCGAAGTTCGATTTCCTGCCCGAGGCCGTCGGCCCACCGGGTGTCGCTGCTTTTCTCACGGTGCAGGAAGGCTGCGATAAATTTTGCAGCTTTTGCGTCGTCCCTTATACCCGCGGCGCCGAATACTCTCGTCCGGTGGCGCAGATAGTGGCCGAGGCTCGCGGTTTCGTGCACGGCGGAGCGCGCGAGATCACCTTGCTCGGGCAAAATGTCAATGCCTATCACGGCGAAGGTCCCGACGGTCGAGAATGGCGGCTGGGTGAGCTGATACGACGATTGGCGGAGCTGCCGGGTCTCGATCGGATCCGGTATACAACCTCGCACCCGCGGGATGTCGATGATGAGCTGATCGCGGCCCACCGCGATGTCCCGAAGCTGATGCCGTTTCTGCATCTTCCGGTGCAGAGCGGCTCGGACCGTATTCTTTCCGCAATGAACCGGCGCCATACCGTCGCCGAATATCGGCGGATTGTCGAACGGCTGCGTTCCGCCCGCTCCGATCTTGCCCTTTCAACCGATCTCATCGTCGGACATCCGGGCGAGAGCGCTGCGGATCATCGGGCCACACTCGACCTCGTCGAGGAGGTACGCTTTGCTCAGGCTTTCTCGTTCAAATATTCGCCACGGCCGGGTACGCCCGCGGCTTCGGCCCCGTGCCAAGTTCCTGAGGACGTGAAGTCGCAGCGGCTCGGCGAGTTGCAGCTGCTGTTGGCCTGCCAGCAACGCGACTTCAACGCCGCATGCATCGGCCGCACTCTCCCCGTACTTTTGGAAAAGCCCGGTCGCCTCGAAGGACAGCTCGCTGGGCGCAGCCCCTATCTCCAGAGCGTACATATCGCGGCGGCAGCGGAACGGATCGGCGAGATCGTTCCGGTGCTGATCACAGCGGCGACTGCGAACAGTCTGTCGGGCTCGCTGGCGGAGGTGGTTACAGCATGACTGAGCTGTCGCCCGTTACCGGCGAGTTTGCCGAGGGGCGCACACAGCTCGAGTTCGACGACAACTTGCTCCTGCCCTTGCTGTATGGCGAGCGCGACCAGCATCTCGATCGCATTGAGAGGCAGCTCGGGGTATCGGTCGTCACGCGCGGCAACCGTCTCGCGATTTTAGGCTCGGCCTCGGCCACCGAAGCGGCTCATCTCGCCCTATCTCAACTGTATGAGCGTCTGAAGCGCGGACAGGAGGTGGATTTGCCGGCGGTAGAGGCGGCTATCCGGCTGGCCGAGGCGGAGCTCGGCGACAAGAGCCTTGACCTTTGGCGGGAAGACGCGGCGTTCCGGACGCGCAAGCGCCGCATCACGGCGCGCTCGCCCGGCCAAGCGGCCTACATCAAGGCGATGCGCGACAACGAGTTGGTCTTCGGTTTGGGACCCGCCGGCACCGGCAAGACGTATCTTGCGGTTGCTGCCGCAGTCGATCTGCTGATGACCGGCCGCGTCGAGCGGATTATCCTCTCGCGCCCGGCCGTCGAGGCCGGCGAACGGTTGGGTTTCCTCCCGGGCGACTTGCGCGATAAGGTCGACCCTTATTTGCGGCCGATTTTCGACGCGCTCAACGACATGTTGCCAGCGGATCAACTGGCGAGGCGCCTCGGTACCGGCGAGATCGAGGTGGCCCCGATCGCCTTTATGCGCGGGCGCACGCTGTCGCATGCCTTTGTCATTCTCGATGAAGCGCAAAACACATCGCCCGTGCAGATGAAGATGTTCCTGACACGGCTCGGAGAGGGATCGCGCATGGTTGTGACCGGCGATCCAACCCAGGTGGATCTGCCCGCGGGAGCGCGCTCGGGTCTGGCCGAAGCGCTCGAGACCCTGAGCGGCGTCGATGGAATTGCCGCGGTGCGGCTGACCGACCGGGATGTGGTCCGGCACGAACTCGTCGCCCGCATCGTTCGCGCCTACGAGGCGCGCGACAACGGCACTGCGCTCGGCAAGTCCTGATGAACCCGGCCAGCACGATCGAGGTCGCATTGGCATGCGCCGGTTGGACCGGACTATGTCCCGCCGCGGAAAGTCTCGCGCGGGGCGCCGCCGAACTCGCTCTGGCGCGCGGCACGACGGATTTGGGGCTGACGTGGGAGAACACCGTCGAACTCGGCATCACCCTCGCCGACGCTGTCGGCCAACGCCAGCTCAACCGCGACTATCGCGGCCAAGATGAGCCGACCAATGTGCTGGCGTTCCCGGTCTGGGAGGCAGGAATCCGGCTGCCTGCAGGCGCACCGATGCTACTCGGCGACGTCGTGCTCGCCCTGGAAATCGTGGCGCGGGAAGCAGCCGAGCAGAACAAGCCGATTGCCGACCATCTCGTCCATCTTACCGTGCATGGCGTGCTCCATCTCCTCGGCTATGATCACCTGACGCAGGTCGAGGCGACGACCATGGAGTCGCTCGAGAGGTCGATTTTGGCCGAGCTGGGGCTTCCGGATCCCTATCGGGACACGATGTCGTCAATCGAACCGGCGGCAGGTCAGCCATGAGCGCCTCCGAGCCCCCAGGAAGTAGTGGCCAATCCGGCCAAGATCGGTCCTTTTCCCGTCTGCGCAACTTTCTCCGCCTGATCCGCCGCCCGCGCAACGGTGAGAGCTTGCGCGAAACCATCGACGAGATGATCGAGGAGCCGGCCGCGGACGACGCTCATTCTCTTAGCGGCCACGAGCGGCTGCTGATCGGCAATGTTCTCAAAATCCACGACCAAACGGCCGCCGACGTGATGGTGCCGCGCGTCGATATCGTGGCGCTGGACGCCGAGACGCCGTTCCCCGAGGTCGTCAAATGCATGGTCGAGCAGGGTCATTCGCGGGTTCCGGTGTATCGCGAAACGCTCGACGACGTGATCGGCTTCGTGCACGTAAAAGATGTGCTCGGCCCGGTCGCCGAGCGCCGTGAGACCAAGTTGGCGCCGCTGCTGCGCAAGGTGCTGTTCGTCGCGCCGTCGGCGCCGATCCTCGATCTCCTCGTCCAGATGCGCCAGGCGCGAACCCATATCGCAGTCGTGGTCGATGAGTTCGGCGGGATCGACGGGCTGGTCACGATCGAAGACCTGATCGAAGAAATTGTCGGTGAGATCGAGGATGAGCACGATGTGGCCGGCGGCCCCAGGCTCGTCGAGCGCAGCGATGGAAGCTTGATCGCCGATGCCCGGACCCCGATAGAGATGCTCGAGGAGCATGAAGGCGCTCGGTTGCGCCCGGACGGAGACCAGGAAGAGGTGGACACCCTGGGTGGACTGGTCTCGAGCCTTGCCGGACGTGTGCCGAAGCGCGGCGAGGTCATCGCTCACCCGTTGGGCATCGAGTTCGAAGTGCTCGATGCCGATCCGCGTAGGATCAAACGCCTGCGGGTGCGCAGACCTCCGGCACCGACAGCAAGCGGCGACCCAGCCGGTGCCTGAGGCATCGGTGTTGCGGATTCGGCCCGGCTCCCGGGTCGAGACCCCGCTCTGCCGCCTGGCCCATCGATTTGCCGGTATGTCTGGCTGGCCTCGTTACGGGCTCGCCTTTTTGCTCGGTGTGTGCGCCACCGCAGCGTTGCCGCCGGTCGATTTGACCCTGTTGCTGTTGGTGGCCTTTACCGGCCTCTTGTGGCTCGACGACGGAAGCGCCGGCCCGTGGGCGTCCTTCCGCTTGGGTTACGTCTTTGGTTTCGGTTTCTTCATAAGCGGCCTCTATTGGATCGCTGCCGCGCTGTTTGTCGATATCGCCAGTTTCTGGTGGCTGGTGCCGGTCGCCGCTGCCGGGCTCCCGGCGGCGTTCGCACTCTATGTCGGGGCCGCATTGCTGGCTACCAATCTCGCGGTCAGGCATTTGCGGTTGCCGGGCACGGCTCGCATCTTCGCCTTTGCGGTTGCGTGGACCGTCGCCGAATGGGTGCGCGGGCACGCCTTCACGGGGCTTCCCTGGAATTTGATCGGCTATGCCTGGTCGGGGGGGTTTCCCGGGGCGATTCTGATGCTGCAGAGCGTCGCGGTGTTTGGCATTTACGGGTTGAGCTTCCTGACGGTGCTCGCCGCCTCGCTGCCCGCCCTTCTCGGGACAACCTCGCTCTACCCGCTTTCGACCGCCCGACGCCTCGCCCCGGCGATCGCCGCGGGCCTGTTGATCTTTGTACCGAGCCTGCTGGGCGCGATGCGCCTGGCGACCACGCCGACTCTCGAAACCGGATATTTTTTGCGCATCGTCCAGCCATCGATCCCGCAGACAATGAAGTGGGAGCCGGCCGCGGCGCAACGCAATCTCCGCCTCCTCCTCGACCTCAGCAGCGCCCCGGGGACGCGGAAGATTGCCGCGGTGGTGTGGCCGGAGGCGGCTACCCCGTTTCTGCTCGGGCGCGATGCGCATCATCGCGGTGAGATCGCCGCCGTCGCCTCCGGCCGCGGCTACGTTATCACCGGCGCGGTGCGGACAAACCCTCCGCCGAGCCCGGTCGCGCAGGTCTGGAACAGCATCGAAGCAGTGGACGGCAATGGAGAGATCGTCGCTCGCTATGACAAAGCACACCTGGTGCCGTTCGGTGAGTACATGCCGCTCCGCGGGGTCCTGCCTTTGCAAAAGATTACGCCCGGAAGCCTCGACTACACCGCCGGCCCGGGGCCCAGAACGATCGATCTGCCGGGGCTTCCCCCCTTCGCCCCGCTGATCTGTTACGAGGTCATATTTCCGGGCGCAATCGTCGACGAACACGACCGCCCGGCGTGGATACTGAATGTCACGAACGATGCCTGGTACGGGCGCACCTCCGGTCCCTATCAGCATTTTGCGATCGCCCGCACCCGCGCCGTGGAAGAAGGATTGCCTCTGGTGAGGGTTGCGAACAACGGCGTGAGCGGGATCGTCGACGAGGTCGGCCGGGTTGTCGCGCGGATCGACCTGGACACCGTCGGCTACGCCGATCTCCCGTTGCCCGCGGACACGTCGGCGGCAACGCTCTACGCTCGCGGCGGCGATTGGATATTGCTCGCGCTCCTGTGCCTCGGCCTTCTGCCGGTTGCATTTCGGCTGCGTTGACGGCTCCCCGGAAGCACCCTCTTAGTCACCTGTTAACACTCCTTGTTGACCGCCATCGATCGCGTGCCTTATCAAATCACTTCCGCTGTTTTGCACTAGTGCTCCACCGATGGCGATGCAACCACAGGTCCGGCGCCCGGGTCGCCGAAAGGGCGACAAGCCAAACCCGATCGATATTCATGTCGGCTCCCGCGTGCGGCTCCGCCGAAACATGCTCGGCCTGAGCCAAGAAAAACTTGGAGAGGCGATCGGACTCACCTTTCAGCAGGTCCAGAAATACGAGCGCGGCGCCAATCGGATCGGCGCCAGCCGGTTGCATGATCTCAGTCGCGTGCTGGACGTACCGGTCTCTTTCTTCTTCGACGACATGGACCCGGTGCGCGCGCCGGCGATCCCGGCAGGGTTTGCCGAGCCCGCGGCCGAAGCGTTCGAACTCCGATCCGCTGCGCCGGCGTGAGACCGTTGAACTGGTCAGCGCCTATTACCGGATCGACGATCCGGCTCTGCGCCGGCGCCTGTTCGATCTCGCGAGGGCTCTGGCCAGCGGCGCCGAACGAGTTTCGGGAAATTAACGCTTCTTCCCGGCTCGGCGGGCCGAGCTAAAATCGGGCTTGACGCTCAAGAAGCAAGATTGCATCAACGCCCAAGTGCTACCCTCCGTTTTTTTGACGCTTTTGGGAAAGGCAGTCCTTTGGCCAACCGGGATTACGTATTCACGAGCGAATCGGTGTCGGAGGGGCATCCCGACAAAATTTGCGACCGCATTTCCGATGCGATCGTCGATACCTTTCTGGCGGCCGAGCCGGAGGCTCGTTGCGGCGTCGAGACCCTGGTCACGACCAATCGCGTTGTGCTCGCCGGAGAAGTCCGTGGTCCGGCGTCGATCACCAGTGAAAAGCTGATCGAGGTGACACGCGAGGCGATACGCGAGATCGGGTACGAGCAGGAGAACTTTCATTGGCGATCGGCGGCGATCAAATGCCTGATCCACGGCCAGTCGTCGGATATCGCGCAGGGCGTCGACGCGTCGGGCAACAAAGACGAGGGCGCCGGCGACCAAGGCATGATGTTCGGCTACGCCTGCGGCGAGACGCCGGAATTTATGCCCGCGCCGATCTTTTACGCACATGCGATTCTCTACTCCCTGTCCGAGGCGCGGCATGCCGGGAAAACGCCACTCCTGGGCCCTGATGCGAAAAGCCAGGTCACCCTGCAATATCTCGACGGCAAGCCCGTAGGGGCGGCGAAGGTCGTCGTGTCGATCCAACATTCCGATCGGATCGAAACGGACGAAGTGCGCGAGATCGTGCGCCCGTACGTGGTCGCGACGTTGCCCCAAGGCTGGATGTGCGAGGAAGAGAATTTTCTCGTCAATCCGACCGGCCGCTTCGTGATCGGCGGCCCCGATGGGGATGCCGGGGTCACCGGCCGTAAGATTATCGTCGACACCTATGGTGGCGCCGCGCCGCACGGTGGCGGCGCGTTCTCCGGCAAGGACCCGACCAAGGTCGACCGCTCGGCCGCTTATGCGGCTCGCTATCTCGCCAAGAACGTCGTCGCCGCCGAGCTCGCCGAACGCTGCACGATCCAGATCGCCTATGCGATCGGCGTCGCCAAACCGCTGTCGTTCTATGTCGATACAGTAGGAACGGCGGACGAGCAGAAGCTCGCCTCGGTCCTGCAGGAGCTGGTGGACCTGTCGCCGCGCGGCATCCGCACGCATCTCGATCTGAATAGGCCGATTTACCGGCGTACTGCTGCCTACGGCCATTTCGGCCGCCGGCCCGACCCCGATGGCGGGTTTTCCTGGGAAAGGCTGGATCTGGTAGACGAACTGCGGCGCGCCTTCTGAGGATACCTGGTTCCGAGCCGGAGCGACGCCATCAGGTCTTCGGCCGCCGCCGCGGGCGGCCCCTGCGTCCCGGGCAAAACGCCCTCGTCACCGGATTGCTGCCGCGGCTGGCGATAAATCTTCCGCCATCGGGTCACCTCGACATCGCTGCCCTCTTCGGTAACGCGCAGTCCTCAATTTGGCTCGAGATTGGATTCGGCGGTGGCGAGCATCTCGCACAAATGGCCGAGCAGCATCCGCAAACCGGGTTTATCGGCTGCGATGTATTCGAGAACGGGATAGTCAAGCTGCTTGCCCAGATCGAGCGGCGTCGGCTCGAAAATATTCGGATCCTTGCCGATGATGCGCGATTGCTCATGGCGGCGCTACCGCGGGCCGCAGTCGATCGCGTCTTCATCCTGTTTCCGGATCCCTGGCCAAAACGCCGGCAGCACAAACGCCGGATTGTGTCGCGCGCAACCCTCGACAGCTTGGCCGAAATCATGAGCGACGATGGCGAGCTGCGCGTGGCGACCGATGACGCCGGCTATCTCTGTTGGATTCTCGAATGCATTACCGCTCACCCCGCCTTCGAATGGCTGGCCCGCCGTCCCGCCGACTGGCGCGAGCGCCCGCCTGATTGGCCGCCGACCCGTTACGAGGCGAAGGCGCGGGCCGCCGGCCGCTCCCCCGCCTTTCTTCGAGTGAGACGCCGGCCGCGGGCCACAATCAAGAATTGAGTAATGTGTTACATGTCGCTGTCAGGCTGGCCCCGAAATGAGATCAAGGCCGCGTCAGCGGGTTCTCAGAAGGCGCCGACGTCGAACCCTGCCAGCCTGGTTTGCGTCTGGCGAGTCCAGCCGCTTTTTTCGGGCACTCCCGGTCCACTTTTTTCAGGCGCGGCTCAACTGTGGCCCCCGCTCGCTGGCGCCGGTGGATCGCTTTCAGTTGGCTTTCCGTTTGTTGGCCCGAATCGTCTTGCTGGACTTGGCGGTTTTCATTGCCCGGGGCTCCGATCTTGATGAGAACGGCCCATTCCTACGGGTATGGTTCGCCCAGGGGAAGGCGCGTTAAGTTAGGCGTCGCGTAGTCCCGCATACCCCTATTCCCGAAGCCCACTAATTCAGCCAGCCTTCGAAAAGGAGCACTACCCAGCGTCCCTTCGCGACGCCCGATGGGGAAACAGAGGACGCCACCCTTCGTTCCATGCCGACTGCCGGCCCAAGCGGCCGCGGTGGAGGGGTCTCTCGGCGAGTTCCGCGAAAGCCCATCCCCAAAGCCCACAACTCGCGTAGCAGAGACACGGAGCGGCGGTCGCGAGAGAGTGGGCGCAGTCAACCCCCGCTGACATTTCCTTGACCGCCGCCGCGTAGGATCAAGCCGGGCTTGGTGTCAATGGTCCGGCCCTGGGGCCAAGCCTGCGTGGGGAGCGGCGTCGAGAGTTTCCCCCAACCCGGCGCCGCTCCTTCCTCGCCGGGCCAAATTGGGCCTGAACGCGCGCGAGGTAGTGGGGTGCTACCAGCCCCGCCCTCTCCACGCTAACGAGACGACCGCGCTCGCGCTTCCTCCCGCAGCCCCCGCATCGGAACCGCCCTCTGAGGTCGAAAACCTTGGCAGCGGGGCTCAGTCCAGCCCTCACCAGCGCCTCCGGCGTCAGCAGATGAGTGCGGGGGCTTCCCGGTCGCTCTACGCCGCTGGTATCTTGCGCTGCCGTACCGGAAAAGGTCGATCATGAGATGCCCCACCGAACGCCTGCAAGGCACTTGTTCGATGTGCTGGCGCTATCGTTCGCGCGGCGAAGCGCGCCCCGGTCCTCCGATCCCCAGTCTCCCGAAATGTCAGATACGGTCTCCGATCCGCCGAATGCGCGCGCCAGCGCGCTGGAGCCCAATGTCGGCACCCTCCTCTACCTTGGCTCTCTCGCCGTTATCGCAACAGCAACCGCGGTCGTTTTCTTTGGTCTCGGCTTCTTTTTGCTTACCTATCCCGGCGAGAAACCGATCGCCGGTCCCGATGCCCGCGACCGCGGCGTCGAAATGGAACCCCGGCCCTCCGATCTTGCCCCATCGCCAAATGAGAATGCTGTACCCTTTACCGCTCATGCAGAGGTGTCCGATCCCGCCACAGCGTCCGCCCCCGCGGTCCCGCCGGCACAAGCCCCGGACGCGCATGAGGTCTTGTCAAGCCGGGACACGTCGGGAGGTTCTTTGCCCGCCTCCACTGCCTCCACTGCCGGGTCGGTGGTGGCGAAGGCGACATTCGATGTGTCGTCCAGCCAAAAGCTGCCTGGGTTGAGGTCGAACTCGGACGAGGCCACGCCAGCCACGCCGACTGGGGCTATCCAAGCGAAAAAATTCGGGATCGGTCGGCGTCACCACGACGGGGCCCGAAAGCATTGGGCGGGGATATCGCATCCTGGAGCCAAGGATCGTCCGCCGCCGTCCGTCAGTGGACCGAAGAAAGCCTGGCGCTGGATCGTCCAATCGGCCACGGGCATCCTCGCCGCTCTATCGCCACCTTCACGGTAAGCCGCCTCGTCCCAGAACCCTCTACGGGCCGCGCAGCGGGAGCAGAATTGCCGCTCGCAATCCACCACGGCGTTTCGGCATCGTGCCGAGCAGCCGTCTCGGGGGGATCGGGTTCGAATGCGGGCGGATCGAGGCCCTCGCTCGCAACTAATTTCGCTTCACTGTAACCACACCCCAGCCAGTGACGAGACGGCCTGCCAGATCGCAGCCCAGAGCCCAAGCGGAGAAAAACAAGGCCATCAGCAACCCTACTCCGGGCGTCAGTTTTGTGACACGGCCATGGTTCTGATCGAGATTGGTTAACACTTGCCGTCAAACCCGGTCGGGTCAATTTCTCCCTTCTTTTGCTTCGAGCTGTTTCAGCCGACTGGCAACCCCGATGGCGCCGAGGTCGCGGGCATGACGATACCAGAACACGGCCATATCCCGATCCCCTTGCAAACCGCGCAGGTGGGAGCCACCCAGATAAACGGGATCGAAACTCTCCCCCAACCTTAGCGCCGCTCGCGCCTCTCCTGCATCCGCGGCACGCTCGTAAAGAAGACGGGCCGAGGGAATGTCGCCCGTCGCGAGCAACCAATCACCACGTGCCAGAAGCCCAGCGATCTCCGCGGCGGAAAAGGTCGGCACAGTCGGCTGGTTACGCGGAGCGGGCGACGCAACAGTCGAAGTCGCTTCTAGCGTCTTGGCAGGCGCCGCCGCGACCTCAGATTTAGGCCAACCAGGTGGTGAGAGTGGGGACCCAAAGGTTAGCTTTGCTTCCCATTCCGAGGGAGCTGGTGTCGTCGCCTGTCCGGCTAGCGTGGCAGTTTGCGCCGTGCTGGCGGCCTGGGGCATCATTGCCATGCCTCGGATCAAGGATGTAGCCTCGCTCGCCTTTGTGGGAGCCTCCGTCGCGAGTACACGTTTAACCGTGGCTTTCTCGCTCGCAGCGTGCGTAAGCAAAAAGATGCCAATTCCTGCAACCACTGCAACTACGACGGACGCGAGACAGAGGCGGGAGGTCAACAGGAGCCGATACCCCCCGGCGCGGCTCGACTTCAGCCGCGACGCCCTCGCAATACCCGCAGGATCGGGCCGGGGTTGCTGGTTCGTGGTCTCTTCGAGGCCGCGCAAGGTGTTGTGCCGCATCCCAAACGCGATTGTCCAATCCAAATGTTGGGCAGCGCGCTCGATTATGCTCGATGGCGCGAACCCCGGCTCGGCGCTACGCTGCGGCGGCATCTCAGGGATCATCAACCCTATGCCTCAAATATTTCTGAGAGAGGTTCGCGTTTCGCATGCTCTCCTCAGTCGCCAGGCGCAACCGGATGGGACCCACTCAGCCCCGACCTATTGGTTGAGGGAAAGGCGTCGAGGGCCGGCGGTCTGTCAGCTTGCTACGACACGTCGGCCGGATCAAGCCACCATCGCAGTCGGGTCATGCTAACGCGCGGCTCACCTTCGCTCTTTCATCGCATACAGGCCAGCAGCTGAGGCTCGCTGCCCTGTGCAAGCGCCCGAAGCCCGTCGCGGCGGAAGGCCATGCTCCTCAAGACGCAGCTCGGGCCGAAGGCAACCACGGTGCGCATTGTTTGGTTGTACTTGTTCGGCGGGATCGTTGTCGGCACATCGCGCGGAGGGCTCATATTTTTCCGTCCGTTCGTCGATCCTGCATTGCGGCTGAAGCATCGAATTGGACCTCACCCGACATCTCCAGCGGCATGCCTGTTGTCCCGACCGAAAGGAAGCCGACATTGAGCCGAGGAGATACACAAAGGCCAGGCGGCGCCCCTTGATCTCACCCAGGTACCGCGCAATGGGTTTCTATCAACACTGGATTTTGCCGCGGCTGATCGATTTGGCGATGGGGGCCGATCGCCTGGACGCATATCGCCGGAGAACTATCGGGGCGGCGAGCGGTCTCGTCTTGGAGATCGGGGTGGGTTCGGGCCTGAATCTGCCGCTCTACAGCTCAGCGGTCGACCACGTTTGCGCGATCGATCCCTCAGCGGAGCTACTCCGATTGGCGATGAACAGGATCGCGGATGTGCCGGTCCCGGTGTCGCTGGTTAGAGGTTCGGCGGAGCAACTCCCGTTCGCCAGCGCGGTCTTCGATACTGTCCTGACGACCTGGACGTTGTGCTCGATCGCAAATCCCGTCGCCGCGCTGATCGAGATGCGGCGGGTTCTCAAGCCCGGCGGAAACCTCGTATTCGTGGAGCACGGGCTATTCCCGGAATTGCGAGTCGCGCGTTGGCAGCATCGCTTGGCCCCGTGCTGGAAGCGCATCGCCGGTGGTTGCCATCTCGACCGCAAAATGGACGACTTGATCCGAGCGGCCGGGCTCCAGCTGAACAATATCGAGACCGGTTATATGAACGGTCCGAAGCTGCTGACCTTTATGTATCAGGGCCAGGCAAGCACGTGATCGGGTAGCTGACGGCGCGACGGGGAAACAGCGGCGGATTCCGACAGTAGTACTCGTCGGCAGCGTTTACGCTCGCGCCGAGCGGTGCCTTGCCGGCAAAGTCGCGGGGCTTGAATCTCTATGACCATCCTATAATCTCGTCGAACCGGGCGCCATAGGCCTCGATCAGCTCGGCCTTGTCGGGATGTTCTCCTTTCAGCTACGGCCTCCCGAACTGGTCAGCCGAAACTTATCCGGCGGCGTTGCAACGCTTTGCGTTCTCTGCTGGTTCCGGAGAATTCTCGTCTTGGGCGAGGTCGGGGTAATCAAGCCGGACCCGCATATTTTCGTGCTGCTGACCGAGCGGTTTGCGATCGAGTCGCAGCGCGCCGTCTATATCGACGATGTCGAGGCGAACGTCGCCGCCGCGCGTCTCTTCCGCAATCATAGGGTCCATTTCACGACGCCAGCGAAATGGGGGTTGGAGCTCGCCGGGCTCGGGCTGCTTCCGTCCAGCACCGCCTGATCAAATTCTCCGCCCTGGGCACGGCCGTCGCCGGTGTGGCAGGATTGCCGCGGATCAAAATGGGAGAGAGCGATGGCCGGGTTGCTCGACGGGAAATCGGCGTTGATCACGGGGGGAGGGGGCGGGATCGGCCGCGCCACGGCTCTGGCCTTCGCGCGTGAAGGCGCGCGCGTCGCAGTCGCCGACGTCTCGGCGGAAGCCGCCGGCGAAACCGTCGCCCAGGTCAACGCGGCAGGCGGCCAGGCACTATCGCTGTCTGGCGATGTGACCGGTGATGCCGATGTCCGCGCCATGATCGAAGCGGTGGTCGGCGCCTATGGCCGGCTCGACTGCGCGTTCAACAATGCCGGCATTGCCGGCTGGCAGGTCGAAGCGGCCGGAAAGAAGACCGCCGAGTGGTCCGAAGAGGCTTTCGACCGCATGATCGCGGTCAACCTCAAAGGGGTATGGCTGTGCATGCGGCACGAGCTGCCGCAGATGCAGGCCCAGGGCGGCGGGAATATCGTCAATACCGGCTCGATCGCCGGGCTCGTCGGGTTGCCGACCTCGTCGGCCTATGTCGCCGCCAAGCACGGCGTGCTCGGCCTGACCAAAACCGCCGCGATCGAATATGCCGATGCCCATATCCGGGTGAACGCGGTGTGCCCGGGCTACATCAAGACCCCGATGACCGAGGAAACGATGCGCCGGCGCGGCGAGGCGATCCTCGCGCAGGTGCCGTTCCACCGCATGGGGAACCCCGAAGAGATCGCCGAAATGGTCGTCTGGCTGTGCTCCGACCGGGCCAGCTACGTCTCGGGCGCCGCCTACAATGTCGACGGCGGCTGGATGGCGATCTGACCGGCGCGCTACCGCGCTACCCGATCGCCGAAGAAAATCGTCGGCACCCATGGGGGCGGCACGCCTTCGCGCCGATCCTTGAAGCGGCTGTCGGGATCGCGCAGCGGCTGCATCCCGTTGGTCGGCGCATCCCTGTCATGGGCCTCGATACCCCTTGGGCGCAATTCCTTGAGACGGGCGCGGATCGTCGCAAAATCGTCGGCAGCGCGAGGGCGGGTCATGTCCCTTCCTGCGAGCTGAAGGCCCGCTTGAACGCTGCCCAAACATTCCGCTGAGCGTTCATCGCGTCGTCGACGGCCGGCACCATGCCGAAAAAGGCATGGATCATGCCGGCAAATTCCTTGTACTCGACCGCCACGCCGGCATGGCGCAACGCCTCGGCATACCGCTCGCCGTCATCGTGCAGCACGTCGCATTCGGCAGTGATGATAATCGCCGGCGCCGCTCCGGCAAGGCTCGCCGCCTTGATCGGCGAGGCGCGCCAATCCTTCGCGTCCTCCGGGCTGCGCAAATAATGGTCGCGAAACCACACCATCGTGCGCTTGGTCAGGATGCCGTAGCCATTGGCGTATTTTTCGTAGCTGTCGCCGACCAGGCCATAGTCGGCGATTGGATAGACGAGCGATTGCAGCCGCAATTTCGGGGCGCCGGCATCGCGGGCGAGCAATGCCACGACCGCCGCGAGATTGGCGCCGGCGCTGTCACCGTGGACACCGATACGGCCGGGGTCGGCGCCCAGGCTTTCGACATTGGCGGCGACCCATCGGAGGGCAGCCCAGGAATCGTCGACCGCCGCGGGAAATTTGTGCTCCGGACCCATGCGGTAATCGACGGAGGCGACCAGCGCCCCGACCCCGCTACAGAGGTTGCGGGCAACGAAGTCGTGCGTGTCCAGGCTGCCGATCACGTGGCCGCCGCCGTGATAATAGACGATTGCCGGAACCGGTGCCGCGGCTCGCGGCGAATAGAGGCGCAGGCGAATATTGCCGGCGGGGCCCGGGACCGATCGCTCCTCAACCCGGGCGATAGGTAGCGGCTCCGCCTTGCGCTCCTGTGCCGTCGCTTCCATCTGCTCGCGGGCCTCGGCGGGAGTCATCGCTTCGATAGGCTTGAGGTTGGCCTCGGCCATAAGCTGGAGGACGCGCTGGATCTGCAGATGAAGGTCCGGCATGACACTCTCCAATCCAAGTGGTCGCCGGCCCTCACTTTATCATCGGACGCCGCGCTCCGATCAAGGCCCGCGGCGCCTGATGTCTGGATAGGGCGTACCGTTCCGGTGCGTATAGGCGGCAGGCTTTCCTCCCGCCGGTGCGACCATGTCGATATCCGGATAGTAAGCCGTGTCTCCGGCAACACGGGTTCCGACCTCGAGGATCTCGGCGTCAAGGTCCGAGCGATTCTGGAAGCAATGACCGTTTGCGGCTTGCGCGGGGAACCCGGCGGCATCCCCCGCGCGAAGCACTTCTTCGCCTCCGTCGGTCAGGAGAACGACCTCGCCCGAAAGGACGTAGACAAATTCGTCGCCGCCGGTGTGCCAATGACGCTGGCTCGACCACGCGCCCGGCGGCAGCCGGCACAGGTTTACCCCGAACTGCGTCAGCCCGGCGGCGTCCCCCAGCCTGGTGCGCTCGCGTCCGCGACATGGCACATCGAAGGGCGGCGGGTAAAGGGTGCCGACCACCGGCTGCAAAGCCGCAACATCGATCCGCTTTTTCATCGCCAGCCTCCCCTTGGTAGCCTCAACCGCCTAACGGCCGGCGCTCGCCATCCTGACCCAATCTCTATTCGGTGGCCTGCTCGGCGGCATGCTTGACGAATTCGTCGAAAGCCTTGGCGGCCGCCGGATTGGACGGCAGTCCGTGCCGCGGATAAACGTAATTCTCCAGGTACTCGCCTGAGTTGAAAGTGAGCCAGACCTTCCCTTGATCGTCTTGCCAGACGAGCGCCTTCGGCGGCAGGTCGATGGCGAGGGTAGCGGCTTTCTGCATGTTGGGCGTGCCGCCGCGGGGATTGCCAAACACGACCACGGTCCGGGGCGGCAGCGTCAGTCCATTCTTTGCCGCTGCGGCGGCGTGATCCAGTTCCGTAAAGACCATCCACCCCTGATCCGATTTTGCCCTAATCGCTGCCTCGAAGCGTTCTATGGTCTCTTGTACCGAATATTTGCTTGGCATCGTGACGAGGCCCAGAGTCAGCCCCATGCCCGCTCTGCGGCAGAGACGCCAGCAGCACGGCACCTGCCCAATGAAATGCCCGGCCAGTCATCTCTTTCACCCCGCTGCTCTGCGAATAGCGAAAAGTCCGGCGCAAGAACGCGTCAGAAATTGCTAATCGTCAAGAGTACGACGGCGCTCATTAGCCCTGATGTCCACCAAATCTGCTGCGCACAAGGCATGCTCGCGGGTCCCGGACGGGATTGCGTGTTTTTCACAGAAGGCGTGGCTTTCGTACTCTATGGCGTCCTGCCGTTGCTGCGCGGCGATGAACCGTGCATTCGGAGAGGAGTAAACGGCGCCATAGAGGAACAGCAGCGCACTCACCGCCGCGAGGACCCACAAAGCGTCGTTGCCCCAAGCATGGATCCAGATAAGGGTGGAGACCAGCGGGCGGTGCGTCATATCGACCTCTGTCCTAAAGCACGCTCAGGGCATCGGGATAGGATTAGGCATCGGGATAGGATTAGACGGAGACGACGGGAGCGAGTGTGAACCGCTTCACACCGAATTCGGATTTCCGTTTCTTAGCCGACGAGCGGCGAGTGGGCTCCGCGCTCGGCAAGCGGAACCCATTCGCGCTCGGCGGAGCCGGTGTAGAGCTGGCGCGGGCGGAAGATGCGGGTTTCCGGATCGGCGATCATCTCGTTCCAGTGCGCGACCCAGCCGACGGTTCGCGCCACCGCAAAGACCGGCGTGAACATCGCCGACGGCAGGCCCAGCGCGCGGAAGATGATCCCGGAATAGAAGTCGACATTGGGATAGAGCTTGCGCTCGATGAAATAATCGTCCTCGAGGGTGACGCGTTCCAGCTCCATCGCGAGCTGGAGAAGCGGATCGTCGCGCTGTCCCAAGGCGTCGAGCACCTCGTAGCAGCGCTGACGCAAGACCTTGGCGCGCGGGTCGTAGCTCTTGTAGACGCGATGGCCGAAACCCATCAGCCGGAACGGGTCGTTCTTGTCCTTGGCGCGGCGCAAGATTTCGGGAATGCGGTCGATGCTGCCGATTTCCGCGAGCGTCTGCAACACGGCCTCGTTGGCGCCGCCGTGCAGCGGCCCCCAGAGCGCGGCGATTGCCGCTGCGGTGCAGGCATACGGGTTGGCTCGGGTGGATCCGACGAGCCGCATTGCCGAAGTCGAAGCATTCTGTTCGTGGTCGGCCTGGATGATCAGCAGCGCGTCGAGGGCGCGCACCGCCGCGGCCGGCGCTCGATAGGGTTCGCACGGGACCGAGAACAACATGTTGAGAAGATTCTCGGCGTATCCGAGGTCGTTTCGCGGATACACGAAGGGCTGGCCGAGCGAATATTTGTAGGCCATCGCAGCGATCGTCGGCATCTTGGCGATCAGCCGATGCGAGGCGATCACCCGGTGCTGCGGATCGAAGATGTCGAGGCCGTCGTGGTAGAAGGCCGAGAGTGCCCCGACGACCCCACACATCACGGCCATCGGATGGGAACCGCGACGGAAACCGCGGTATATCGCATGGAGTTGCTCGTTCACCATCGTATGGTGGGTGACATCGTGGGAGAATTTGTCGAGCTGGGTCTCGGTCGGCAATTCGCCGTTCAGCAGCAGCCAGCAGATTTCCAGATAACTGCATCGCTCGACGAGATCGGCGATCGGATAGCCGCGGTAGAGAAGAACGCCGTTGTCGCCGTCGACATAGGTGATCGCCGAGCGGCAGATCCCAGTCTCGCCCAGAGCAGGATCATAAACGTAGCACCCGGCCTCGCGGTAAATACCGCGAATGTCGGCCAAGGGCGGACCGATCGTCGGTCGCAGGGTGGGGAGTATGGCCGGCCTGTCTTTGTGCTCGATTCCGATTTGAGCCGAGTTGAGATTTGGCATTGCGGACATCGCTTCCTCCGAGCTAGGGAGATTGAGTAGATAGGCCACTCTCAATCCGGTCAATCTTGATTTTATGAATCAATCTATACCTATATGGAACAAACCAACCTAATTACCGCGCGACAAGCCGCGGACCGCCTCGGGATCAAGCTCGATACGCTTTATGCCTATGTCAGCCGAGGCCGGCTGCAGTCGGTTGGCCTTCCGGGCAGCCGAGAGCGGCGTTATCGGGTAGAGCACGTCGAGGCCCTGCTGGCCACGCGTGAGGGTGAGAGGCTGGCCCGCAACACCGAAACCGAGCCGCTGATGCCGGTGATCGGCTCGTCGATCTGCCTAATCGAGAACGGGGGGCTGTTCTACCGCGGCAAAGATGCGATCCACCTGTCCGAGGAGGCCACGCTCGAGGACATCGCCACGCTGCTTTGGCGGGCCGAGGAAGACGCCGACCCGGATGCCGACCGCCCCGAAGCCTTCCTCGGCAACATCTCGGCATCTGGTCTGATCGAGCGCTGTCAAATCAGCCTCGCCACCGCGGCCGACAAGGACTTGCCGGCGGTCGACTTGACCCGAACCGGCGTGATCCGCACCGGGCGGCGAATTCTCCGCGTGCTCGCCGCGAGCGTCGCCCTCCTGCCGTTTTTGCCCGAACCTGTCCACCGCCGGCTCGCCGCGGCCTGGAGATTGGATCAGGCGGGAGGCGAAATTCTTCGCCGCTGCCTTGTGCTGATCGCCGATCACGAACTCAACGCATCGACCTTTGTCGCCCGCTGCGTCGCCTCGACCGGGGCAACCCCCTACGCGGTGGTGTCGGCCGCGCTCGGCGCCCTCTCCGGCCGGCGTCACGGCGGGGCGTCGGCGCGGGCCGAGGCGCTTTTTGGCGAGCTCGCCCGAGGCGGCGATGCGATGACGGTGATGGCCGGCCGTCTCGCGCGCGGCGAAGATCTGCCCGGTTTCGGTCATTTCCTCTATCCCGCCGGCGACCCGCGCGCGACGACGATCTTGGCGGCCGTAACGCGGACATTGCCCGAAGCCCGGCCCCTGATCGAAAGCGCCGCAGCTGCCGGAACGCGTCTGACCGGGCGCCGCCCGAATGTCGATTTTGCCCTCGCCGCAGCCGCGACCTCGTTGGCGCTGCCGCGGAACGCGGCGCTTGCGCTCTTCATCGTCGGCCGCACCGTCGGGTGGATCGCCCACGCAATCGAGCAATACGAGAGCGGCATCCTGATCCGTCCCCGAGCCCGCTATGTCGGTCTCCAAGCCGAAGAGAGTTCGGGCTAAGCCGCAGGGACATCGCGGCCATATCTGAGCGGACGCTGGCCGTTTCGCTGCGCAGCCCCGCGACCTGGCCTTTGTGTTAGGTTGGCTACCTCGGGGGTCGCGAGAAAGGCCGAGCATGGGTGAGCTCACAGCAGCGCCATCGTCCGACTGGCGGGACGACATTTTTACGGTATTGAAACGAGCGGAGATCCGGCAAGTGGGCTATGTGCCCGATGCCGGGCACGCGCGGCTGATCGAGCTGTGCCAAGATGATCCGGAGATCCGCGCCGTGCCGCTGACCAGCGAAGAGGAAGGGGTGGCGCTGCTCGCCGGGGCCTGGCTCGGCGGTCAGCGCGGGGCTCTTCTGATGCAGTCGAGTGGCGTCGGCAACTGCATCAACATGCTGTCGATGATCAAAACCTGCCGCTTCCCGCTGACGATGCTGGTGACGATGCGCGGCGAATGGGCCGAATTCAATCCCTGGCAGGTGCCGATGGGGTCCCGGACCCAAGCGGCCCTCGAACTGTGCGATGTCCTGGTCTACCGGGTCGACCGGCCCGAAGACGCCGCCGAGACAGTCGCCGCCGCGCTCGACATCGCCTTCAACGGCGATCTCGCGACGGCGGTATTGCTCTCGCAGCGGCTGATCGGCGCAAAGCGGTGGGTGAAATGATCTCGAACGATCCGCGTCTCGACCGCCGCGTTGTGATCCGCACCTTGCTCGAAAGGCGCGGCGATCTGCTGCTCGTCACCGGGCTCGGCTCGACGACCTGGGATGCCGCTTCGGTCGCCGACGACGATCGCAATTTCTATCTGTGGGGCGCAATGGGTGCGGCGGCGATGGTCGGGCTAGGGCTGGCCATTGCGCAGCCCGACCGCCGCGTCCTTGTCGTCACCGGCGACGGCGAGATGCTGATGGGGCTCGGCTCGCTCGCAACCATCGGCGTGCAACGGCCGCCGAACCTGGCGATTGCGGTCTTCGATAACGGCCACTACGGCGAGACGGGGATGCAGGCCAGTCATACCGGGGATGGCGTGTCGCTGGCCGGGATCGCCCGGGCCTGCGGCTTCGAGGAGGCTTTCGACATCACCGACGAACTCGGGTTGCGCGAGTTTGCCGCCAAGATCCACCATTCGGCAGTCGGCCTGTTCGCATGCGTCGCGATCCGTGCCGACGAGCCCCCGCGCGTCCTGCCGCCCCGCGACGGCGTCCTGCTCAAGAACCGTTTCCGCCGCCTGACGGGCGCGGAACCTTGACGCTGCCGCGCGCGGCGGGTGTAAGTTCGGCAATCGATTCCACCCAAGACCAAAGGAACCTCGTTGTGAGCATCGGATCGCTGCCCCTCGCCCGCTACACCGTTCTCGATCTGTGTCATGCCCGGGCCGGGCCGACGGCGGTTCGCCAGTTCGCCGATTGGGGCGCCAATGTGATCAAGATCGAGCAGCCGGGCGAGGCCAGGGGCGATGTCACCGGCTCGCGGCGCGACGGCTTCGATTTCCAGAACCTGCATCGCAACAAGCGCAGCCTGACCCTCAACCTGAAGACCGAGGAAGGCAAGGCGATCTTCTTCAAGCTGGCGGAGAAGGCCGACGTCATCGTCGAGAATTTCCGCTCGGAGGTGAAGTACCGGCTCGGCGTCGATTACGAGTCGGTGAAGAAGGTCAACCCGCGCATCGTCTACGGCAGCATTTCCGGGTTCGGCCAGAGCGGGCCTTATGCGAAGCGGCCCGGTGTCGACCAGATCGCCCAGGGCATGGGCGGACTGATGTCGATTACCGGGTTGCCGGGTCAGGGCCCGGTGCGGGTCGGCATTCCGATCGACGATCTGTGCGCCGGGCTTCTGCTCGCGCAGGCGATGATGATGGCATTGATCGAGCGCGAGACGAGCGGGGTCGGGCAATGGGTCCACACCTCATTGCTCGAAGCGCAGATCTTCATGCTCGATTTCCAGGCTTCGCGCTGGCTGATCGCCGGCGAGGTCGCGAAGCAGGCCGGCAACGACCACCCGACCGGCATTCCGACCGGCGTCTTTCCGACCTCGGACGGGCAGATCAACATCGCCGCGTCGGGCGACCACATGTTCCGCCGCTTCTGCGAGGCGGCCGATGCAATGGCATTGCTCGGCGATCCCGATTACGCGACGGGCCCGCAACGCTCGAAGAACCGCAAGGCGCTCAACGAGCGGATCGGCGAGATCACCAAAAAGCGTCCGGCCGCCTATTGGGTCGAATTGATGAACGAGGTCGGCGTCCCGTGCGGCCCGATCAATACGATCGACCAGACCTTTGCCGACCCGCAGGTCCAGCACCTCGAAATGGCGCGTCCGGCGGATCACCCGAAGCTCGGGGCCATCAAAGTGGTGGGCCAGGCGATCAACATGACCCGCACGCCGGAGCCGGAAAAGCTGCGCCCGACCCCCGATCTCGGCCAGCATACCGAGGAGGTATTGCGCGACCTCGGCTACAACGACGCGGCGATCGCCGAGCTGCGCGCCCGCGAAGTCGTTTAAGGAGCAAAACCATGCTCGACCAACCGATCACCAGCAAAATGATCGCCGAGAAGGCGGACGGCATTGGCCGCCTGATCTTCAACAACCCGGCGCGGCACAATGCGGTCTCCCTCGAAATGTGGGAAGCCGTTACTCGCATCATCGACGATTTCGAGCGCGACGACGCGATCCGGGTCATCGTCGTCAGCGGCGCCGGCGGGCGCGCCTTTGTCTCGGGCGCCGACATTTCCGAATTCAAGGAACGCCGGGCCTCCGAAGAAGCGGCCGCCGCCTATTCGAAGATTTCCGAAGGCGCGCGGATGCGCCTGCAGGAAACCCTGAAGCCGACCATCGCGATGATCCGCGGCTACTGCATCGGCGGCGGTGTCGGCACCGCACTCGCTTGTGATATGCGCATCGCCGCCGAGGGCTCGAAATTCGGCATTCCGGCGGCCAAGCTCGGTCTCGGCTACGCCTATGACGGCATCAAGAAGCTGATCGACCTGGTCGGCCCGGCCTATGCCCGCGAGATCTTCTATACCGCGCGCCAGTTTACCGCCGAAGAGGCGTTGCGCATGGGCCTCATCAACCAGCTCGTCCCGGACGGCGAGCTGGAGGCTTACGTCGACAATTATTGCGCGATGATCGCCGCCAACGCGCCGCTGACCGTGCGCGCGGCCAAGGTCGCGATCCGCGAGGCGCTCAAGGACGAGTCGGCTCGCGACTTGGCGCTGTGCAAGCGTTTGGTCGATGAATGCTTCGCCAGCCAGGACTACGCCGAAGGCCGCACCGCCTTCATGGAAAAGCGCAAGCCGGCGTTCCAGGGACGATGATCCCCTCACCCCGACCCTCTCCCCCCACCCTAACCCTCCCCCGCTTGCGGGGGAGGGAAGGGTGGGGGCAAGCGGGGCGAGGGCTAGGGTGAGGGGGCAATGAAGCTTCCCGCCCACGACCGCTACGACTACGTCCCGATCCACCGGCGGCCGCAATACGAGTGGCCGGGCGGCGCAAGGCTGGCCGTCATCTTCAACAACAACATCGAGTATTTCGCCTTTGGCGACGGGCTCGGCAGCGACTCGACCGGCGCAGCGGCGGCGCAGAGCCAGCGCAATTACGCGTGGCGCGATTACGGCAACCGGGTCGGTCTCTGGTATTACTTCGACCTGCTCGACGAGTTCGCGCTACCCGGAGCGCACAATGTCAATTCGGCCGTGCTCGAACACTGCCCCGAAATCGTCGAGCGGCTGAACGGGCGCGGCGACGAGTATGTCGGCCACGGCAGGACGAATTCCGAGCGTCAGGACGTGTTGTGGGAGGAGGACGAGGCGCGGCTGATCGCCGAATGCACCGAGGTCTTGACCCGTCTTTCCGGCCGGCGGCCGGAAGGCTGGCTCGGCCCCTACATCGCGCAGAGCGGCGTGACGTTGGATCTGTTGAAAGAAGCCGGCTACCGCTACGTGATGGATTGGGCGATGGACGACCAGCCGATCTGGATGCGGACCCGCGCCGGGCCGATCCTGTCGGTGCCCTACCCACTCGAGATCAATGACTCGCCAGCGCTGGTTTACCGGCGCCACACCGGGCGGCAATTCGCCGAGATGGTGATCGACCAGTTCGACGAGATGATGGAGCAGTCCCGCAAATACGCACTGGTCTTCGCGGTCTCGGTGCACCCCTTCATCATCGGCCAGCCATTTCGTCTGCGCGCTTTCCGCGACGCAATCCGCCACATCGTCCGCCACCGTGATCGCCTATGGATCACCACGCCCGGCGAGATCGCGCGCTATTGCGAAAGCCTGCCAAAAGGCACGATCCCGGGCTCGAATTAGCGCATCGTAGCCGGGCGCCGGGATGCCGGTTCGCAATGCCGAGTGCTGCACCGGTCTGCCGTTTACAAATTTCATCGGCGTCGGGGCGGGCGCGGAGCCTTTGCGTAGCGCAGCGCTCGATCGCGCCCGAGGCAGCGCGCCCGAAACGGCACCGGGTGTATTTCCCGAGCGGGCGCCAGCCCGCTCGGCTCGTATAAACGACATGCATTAGAGCCAATCTGCGGAATACTGGTTGATTGCTTCATGCAATGCGCTCTGATCACCACGTGAAGGATGAAAAACAGCCATCCGGCCCAGCACCCGGACGAGCTTGGCGTGTCGTTCGATGACATGATAAGACGGGCGGTCTACATAATCATCGATGAGGATTTCCACTTCGCTCCGCGCGCTCAGATGCATGCAGCATGTAAGCGCCGTGGCCACACGGAATCGACCGTCAATGAGAATAAGATTGGGAGTATTGTCTTGGCTAATAAACGGCCAAGGCGTTTGAGGGTACGCTTTCCACTTGTTCAATCTTCGAGGAGATGGTTTCCCTGCTGGGAACGGTATGCCCCAAGGGCCTATTAGGCCGATATCGGCATGAAGCAACCGCTGCGCAGAGGTTAGAGCGCCGATCTTCCCACGGACGGATTCGAGAAAGAGCCGATCGGTATCGACGGAGACAAAGGGTTTGTTCAGCGCCGCGGCTAAAACGGTACTGCCTCCGCTTCCATACTCGAGGTAAAAACGGCAATCGCCAATGAGCGAGAGGAAATGGGGGCTCGCTATTTCGTCAAAGTGCGGCTCATCGGGAACAGCAACTCCTTGCATGGCTCTGCGGACGAGGAAGCTGATGTAGAGAAGGTGCTCGGCACGAACCCGCGAAAGCAACGTGGTGCCATAGATAAACTGTCTTTCGGAGTCCCGTAACATGGCTCGCCAGGTTTCGTCCAACTCGTCCAAATCCCTAGGTGGCGGTTGGTGGCGGCGCCCGGACTGGTTGATCCGGCTCGCAAGAGCGATGAAAGCCGATGCGAATGGCTTCATAGAGCGTCCTCCCTTTCGCTCGGGCCCGGTACGGCCCTCTTTTGCATTAGACTCCGGGCAATTCTCTTTATTCCGGTTTGCCGACTATAATTAGGTGTATTAAAAGGCGACCGAAATTATCGAGATCGCCTAATATTCACAGTCCTTTTTGAATTAATTACGGTCTCACCGTAACTCGCGCTGCGTGTGTTGAGCGAGCAGCGATCCCTTATAGGGTTAACCATCTTAGTCAGTGACAAACACCTGACCATTGTCAGACGTTCCCGGTTTAGGTTCGTTGCGTTATTCGACCATAAAATTGCCTCTTTAGCATCGCATTATCCTTCGTCGCCGGCAGCGGATCGGCACCAGGAGGTAGCGATGGCTGATGGGACTTCACCAAAACCGCCGGGGCGGGTGCGCGGGCGGCCGTTCGAGAAGGGGCGGTCGGGTAATCCGGGCGGCCGTCGGACGGGTTCTTGCAACAAGACGACCGCGGCGGCCGCGGCGCTGCTCGCGGGCGAGTCGGAGGCTTTGACGCGCAAGGCCGTCGAGCTCGCGCTGGTCGGCGATCCGACCGCGATGCGGCTCTGTCTCGAGCGGATTCTGCCGGCCTGCCGCGAACGCACCGTCAATTTCGCGCTGCCGCCGATCGAGAGCGCCGCCGATATCGCCGCCGCGATGAAGGCGGTTACCTCGGCGCTGGCCAATGGTGCGATCACGCCCGGTGAAGCCGCCACGATTGCGGCGGTCGTCGACACCTTTGTCCGGGCGATCGAGACGAGCGATTTCGACCGGCGACTGCAGCTCTGCGAGGACAGCTTCGCCAGCCGGGCGAAGGCCGAGGCGAGCGCCGGGCCGGGGATGCGGTTCAACTTTTAGGGGAGGGTTTGCTGCAGATTTGCTGCAGGTGCAGCAGCAATGAGCAATCGGCGATGCAAGGTTTGGTTGCAGGTCAGCGCAGCGCAAGCAGGCAGGCGCGGGCGGCGGCGTCTAGGATCGCGCCGGTGTCGATGTGGTAGGCCTCGTAAAGGTCCGGGATATCACCGGATTGGCCAAAGCGGTCGACCCCCATCGGCACGATGCGGTTGCCGGCAACCGCGCCGAGCCACGACAGGGTCGCCGGGTGCAGATCGCCCACTGTGACCAGCGCGGCGCCGGGGCGCAGCCGCGCCAGCAGCCGCTCGGCGACGCTGATCTCGCCGGCGGTGCGCGCGGCCCGCCAGTCGCGGTGCAGCCGGTCGGGCGAGGTGATCGCGAGCAGTCCTGCCGCGGGGATGTCTTCGGCCAGCTCCTGGTGGGCGGCGAGCGCTTCAGGGGCGACTGCGCCGCAATAAGCGATCGCGAGTTCCGCCCCCTCTGCCGGCTCGCGCAGCCAATAGGCGCCGGCGATGATCGCCTCCTCGAGGTCGGCCGCCATCTTCCGCGGCGGTTGCTCGACCGGACGCGTCGACAGCCGGAAATAGACCGACTCGCCGTCTTTCTGTTGGATCTCTTCGAATGCCCACCGCAGCAGCACGGCCAGCTCGTCGGCGTAGGCCGGCTCGAAGCTGACGAGCCCGGGCTGGGCGAGCCCGATCAGCGGCTCGCCGATCGACTGGTGGGCGCCGCCTTCGGGCGCCAGGGTGATGCCGGACGGGGTCGCCACCAGGATGAAGCGGGCGTCCTGGTAGCAGGCGTAGTTCAGTACATCGAGGCCGCGCTTGATGAACGGGTCGTAGAGGGTGCCGATCGGCAGGAGCCGCGTGCCGAACAGCGGACCGGCGAGACCGAGTGCAGCGAGCTGCAGAAAAAGATTGCTCTCGGCGATGCCGAGCTCGATGTGCTGACCCTTCGGCGACATCGCCCAACGCTGCGCCGAAACGACCTTTTCGTCGCGAAAAGTGTCGGCGCGCTCGGCGCGATCGAAGATCCCGCGGCGGTTGACCCACGGTCCGAGGTTGGTCGACACCGTGACGTCGGGCGAGGTCGTCACGACGCGTTCGGCGAGCGGCCCGCCGGCGGCGGCGATATCGCCGAGGATCCTGCCGAAGGCTTCCTGCGTCGAGAGCGTCGTGCCGCGCGGGGTGGGGAAGCTGGGCGGCACCGCAATTCGCGGCGCATCGTGCCAGCGCCGGGCGGACCCGGCGAGCGGCGCCGCCGCAAGGAACGCCGAGAGCCGCCCCGGCGGCACGTCGAGCCCGGCGAACAGGTCCCACTCGGCCCCCTCCGCCACCGCCATATTGCGCCGGAAGGACGCCATCTGGTCGAGGTTCATCAAACCGGCGTGGTTGTCCTTGTGTCCGGCGAAGGGCAGACCGTAGCCCTTGATCGTATAAGCGATGAAGCAGGTCGGCCGATCGTCGCCGACGCCGTGAAAGGCGTCGAGAACCGCTTCCATGTCGTGGCCGGCGAGGTTGGTCATCAGCCGCTGCAAGGCCGTATCGTCGTGGTCGTCGAGGATCGCCCGGATGCCGGGATAGCGGTTGAGGTCGCGGTGCAGATGCTCGCGCCAGCCCTCGCCGCCCTTGTAGACCAGCGCGGAATAGAGCGAATTGGGGCAGGCGTCGATCCACTCGCGCAGATGATGGCCGTCCGGCCGGGCGAAGGCCGCTTCAAGGAGGCGGCCGTATTTCAGGGTCACGACGCGCCAGCCCATCATCTCGAACATCGCATCGATGCGGCCGAACAGCCGATCCGACACGACCGCGTCGAGGCTCTGGCGGTTGTAGTCGATGACCCACCAGAGATTGCGGACATCGTGCTTCCAGCCCTCGAGCAGGGCCTCGAAAATGTTGCCCTCGTCGAGCTCGGCGTCGCCGGCGAGTGCGATCATCCGGCCGGGCGGTGCGTCGGTCGGCACCAGCTGTTTGAGCCGCAAATAATCCTGCGCCATCGAGGCGAACAACGTCATGCCGACGCCGAGCCCGACCGAGCCGGTCGAGAAGTCGACGGTTTCGCCGTCCTTGGTGCGCGACGGGTAGGATTGCGCGCCCCCAAAGGCACGAAACCGCTCGAGCTTCTCGCGGCTCTGATGCCCGAGCAGGTACTGGATGGCGTGGAAGACCGGGGAGGCGTGCGGCTTGACCGCGACGCGGTCCTGCCGCCGCAGCACGTCGAAATAGAGTGCGGTCATCAGGGTCGCCAGCGAGGCGCTCGACGCCTGATGGCCGCCGACCTTCAACCCGTCCCGGTTCGGGCGAAGGTGGTTGGCGTTGTGGATCATCCAGGTCGACAGCCACAGCACCTTGCGCTCGAGCGCCGTCAGGCAGGCGATCTTGTCCCGCGGCGCTTCTTCTTCCTCTACGCCGACCGCGCCTTCCAGGACCTGCGGCATTTCCGTCTCCTGCTCCCCGGTGGCAGCTTAGCCGATTCTCGCTTGAAATTCTGGCATTTGACCGACGTGGCGCCCGTGCTTACATATGGTCCGAAAGCGGGGGAGTGGGAGCATCGATAGCATGGCCGAAGCCGCGAGCGAAACCGAGGAGCGACGGATCGTCCTGACTGAAAGCGCCGCCCGTCGGATCGCGACGTTGAAGACCAAGGAAGACGCGGAGAGCGCATTTCTGCGGATCGCCGTCTCGGGCGGCGGCTGCTCCGGGTTTCAGTACGGGCTTTCGTTCGACGACCAGCGCAACGACGATGATTTCGTGTTTGAGCAAGACGGGGTCGGCGTCGTCATCGACGAGGTCTCGCTGGGCCTGTTGAACGGCGCCGAGGTGGATTTCGTCGAGGACCTGATGGGCGCCTCGTTCCAGATCCGCAACCCGAATGCCGCCTCGTCCTGCGGCTGCGGCAATTCCTTTTCGATCGGCTGACCGTCAACCTCGGTTCGGCCCGTGAAGATCGCCAGCTGGAACGTCAATTCGGTCAAAGCACGACTGCCGCATCTCCTCGCCTTTCTCGAAGATGCGCAACCCGACGTGTTGTGCCTGCAAGAGACCAAGTGTCTCGCGCAAGATTTTCCGATGCTCGAAGTCAGGGGTCTGGGCTACCACGTCGAGACGATCGGACAGCGGGCCTATAACGGTGTCGCTTTGCTTTCGCGGCGCCCCGCGGAGGAGGTCGTCGCCGGCTTGCCCGGCAATGACGAAGACGAGCAACCCCGATACATTGAGGCGTCTTTTGGCGAGGTTCGCGTCGCCTCGGTCTACCTGCCGAACGGAAATCCGGTCGGCACCGACAAATTCACCTACAAGCTCGGCTGGATGGAGCGGCTGATCGGCCACACGCGAGAGATGTTAAAGCGTGAGATCCCGTTTGTGCTGGCCGGGGACTATAACATCTGTCCGACCGACGATGATGTTTACGATCCGGTAGGCGTTTCGCGACGACGCTCTGTGCCGGCTGGAAGCGCGCTCGCGGTTTCGTGCGCTCCTCTACCTTGGATTGACCGACGCCTATCGCGTCTTTCACCCGGAGCCGCACCGCTACACTTTCTGGGATTACCAGGCTGGGCGCTGGCACCGCGACGAGGGGTTGCGCATCGATCATCTGCTGCTGTCGCCGCATGCGGCCGACAGAATTGCCGCCTGCAACATCGACAAGAAGCCTCGGGCGAAGGACCGTTCCTCGGATCACACCCCGATCTGGTGCGAGCTCGCGGTCTAGCTCTAGACTAACTGCGCTGCAGGAACCGCTCCGCCGCGGCGGCGAGCGTGTCCTTGCCTTCCCTGAACCGTGCGGTCGGGAAGAGGAGCAGAGCGCGGCCATTCGGACCGAGGCCGTGGAGATCATGGGCAATTTCGAACTGGTCTCCGCGCGACACCGCGATCGGGATTGCGTCCGGCAGCGCAGTCCGCGGGAGGTCTTCCGCGCCAATCTCTCCGATCGCAAACTCCTGACCGCCAAACGCGACGCGTCCGCGCGATCCCGGGAACCGCCCCAGGCCGACAAAGGCCGGCGCCGCGAGCGCCGCGGCCGAGAACGTGGTCTCGAATTCGAAGTGTCGGGCGATCGACTCGGCAAAGCTGGCCTCGGCGATCCGCAGCACAATCGGCATCGTCGGATTGCGGGCTCGAGCGCCGAGCGCGATCTCAAGGTTCAAAGTATCGACGTTGGTCAGCGCGATCAGGCTATGTGCGGCGGCAAGATTGCAGAGATCGAGCGTCGTGTCTCGGCTCGCATCCCCGGTCAGCAAATCGAAATGCTGCTCGCGGGCCCTTTCGACGATCGTGGCATCGGGGTTGAGCTCGACGACTACAAGCCGCTTTCCGAGGGCGAGGAGCAGGTCGATGACCCCGGAGCCGATGCTGCCGGCGCCGCATATCACAATATGCCCGCGGCGGTGCACCGGACGCAGGCCTTGCATGGTGACCCAGTGTACCCGCGTCAAAAGCGAAGCGCCGAAGGCGATAAAGAGGCCGGTCAGCGTGATGCCGGACAGCATCAGCAGCATCGCGACGACGATTTCGAGAGGCTTGCTCCGGTCGGGGGTCAGGTCGCCGTATCCGGTCGTCGTCATTGTCGCGACAACGAAGTAGACCGCGTCGAGCCAAGCGCCTCCGAAGACAGCGTGAAAATACCACGTCCCGGTGAGGAGCACGATCAAGGTGACCCAGGCGAGCCGGGCAAGGATCGGGTTCAACCGGGGCGGACGATGCGGTCGTCGGCGCAGCAGCGACCACAGCCTGCGTCCGATTTCCGGCTTCGTCCGAGCCACCGATCGAAGAGGCGCGGTACCCTGCAGCGTGGCAATTTCACCATACACGACCAGCTCGGCTCCTCCCGCGAGCACCGCGTCATGGGAGAAGTCGGTGGCGCCGTCGATCGCAATGATCCGCGCCCCCAGCACCCGCTCGGCGTGTGTCGACGGTATCGTCGTCGATCCCGCAATCTTCGGCGATCCGTGTAGCAAATCCGGTCAGCGGGCCGTCGGGCTCCGGGAACTGCAGCCCGCGGAAGCAGGACGGATCGATTGCGGCCGCGGCATAGGTCGCCGCCGAGTGCCAGGCGAGCGACAGAACCGAGCAGTTCGGCAGGTTCTGCTCGATCTTGTGGGCGAGGGTCCGATTGAATTGCCGCAATACGATGCGGATCCCCGGGTTGAGGTCCCGCGCAAGAAGAGCGGCGTGCAGATTGAGATGATCGTCGGGCGAAAGCGCGAGGATCGTGACCGCGTGACGCACCTCGGCGCGGTCGAGCCCCTCGCCACTATCCGGGCGGGCCGCGGTAATGAAAACTGCGCCGATACTCTCGACAGCGCGCGCCAAGTCCGGATCCCTGCGCCACAGGACGACCACGCGATGCCCTTGCAGCGCGCAAAGCTCCTGGGCCGTGCTGAGTGCGATCGCACCGCCGCCGACGACGATCATGACGGGATCGCCCGGCTCCGCCACCACCGGTTCCCTCAGCCCTCCGCTTCGCTGGGATCAGGCGGATACGAGTGCCGAACACCGGCACCGTCTTCGATGATCCACTCGCCAGATGAGCCCCCTTGGCTGGCCGCACAAGGACCGATCGGCACCTTCCCGTAACCGCCCGGTATGTCGAGCACATAAGTCGGCTGACAAAGCCCGGAGACACGGCCGCGCAGCGCGCGAACGAGGCGCTGCCCGGACGCGATCCCGGTGCGAAAGTGCGCCGTGCCGCGGGCGAGATCGGCGTGATGCAGGTAATAGGGCTTGACCCGCATCGCGACCAAACGCCGGAACAACGCTTCCAGGACCGCGGCGTCGTCATTGACGCCGCGCAAGAGGACCGTCTGCGACAGCAATGGAATACCGGCCCGGCTCAGCTTCAGCACTGCCTCCTGCACTTGCGTCGTCAACTCGCGCGGGTGGTTCGCGTGAATAACCACATAGACTGCCTTTTCCGCGGCGAGCGCCTCGACCAGCGCGCGACTCACCCGCCGTGGATCGACCACGGGAACACGGGTATGAAAGCGCAGGACACCCAGATGCGGGATCTGATCGAGAATGCGGACGATGTCCGCGATGCGGCGCGGCGCGAGCAGAAACGGGTCACCGCCGGTGACGATCACCTCCCAGATCTGCGGCCGTTGACGAATGTAGTCAAAGGCGCGCGCCAAGGAGGCTTGGTCGAGCACTGCCCCTTTCTTGCCGACGACCTCGCGGCGAAAGCAAAAGCGGCAATAGACCGGGCATAGCAGCGTCGGTTTCAACAGCACGCGATCGGGGTATCGATGAACGATGCCGGGGACGGGCGACCAGCGCTCATCCCCGATCGGGTCGGCACGTTCTTCCGGCGCTTCGGTGAGCTCCGCCGCTGTCGGCACAAACTGCGCCGCGATCGGGTCGGCGGGATCGGCCGGATCGATCAGTTCCGCCATGTCCTGCGTCACAGCGACGGCGAACTGCTCGGCCACTCGTCGGATCTCTCGGAGTCGACCCGGCTCGGCCAACCCCGCTGGAACGAAATCTTCTGCGCCGAGAATCCGGGCACCCATCATTCAGCCTACCGGCATTCAGCCCGCTGTCAGCCGGTCATAAGCCGCCCTTAGACGATCGCGGTCGCGGGTCGCGTCCACCTGACGCTCGCGCTGCTCTTCGACCACCTCGGGCTTGGCTTTGGCGAGGAAATTGGCGTTGGCTAGCTTTGCACCAATCTTGGCCAGCTCCGCATCCAGCTTGCCGATCTCTTTGCCGAGCCTCTCCCTTTCCTTCGGGAGGTCGACCACCTCGCCGAGAGCCAGGATCAATGTCGCGCCCTCGACCACCGCCTGGACGCCGCCCGGCGGAAGCAACTCGACCGGCTCGAACCGCTCGACCCGGGCGAGTCGCACGAAATGCTCGCGGTGGCGCTCGATCCGCTGCGCCGCGACGGGTTCAGCGTCCTTGATCAGCAGCGGAACCCGGGCGGCCGGAGGGACATTCATCTCGGCGCGCAGCGCGCGGATCGCCGAAATCGCCTGAACGACCCATTCCATCTCGGCCGAGGCTTCCGGATCGATGGCATCGCGCTGGAACTCCGGCCATGGCGCGGTGATCAGCATGCCCGGTGTTTGGCCCGCCAGCTGCTCCCATACCTCCTCGGTAATAAATGGCATGATCGGGTGCAGCAGGTGGACGATGCGGCCCAGGATCCAAGCCGTCGTGGCTTGCGTCTCGGCGCGCGCTGCCGCGTCCTCGCCCTGCAGGATCGGTTTCGTGAACTCGAGGTACCAGTCACAGAAGGTGCCCCAGACGAAGTGGTAGAGCCGGCTCGCCGCCTCGTCGAAACGATATGTATCGAGAGCAGCGGTAACCGCCCCGGCACAATCCGCGACTGCCGCGGTGATCCAGCGGTTGACGGTCAGCCGGCAATCGGCCGGAGCAAAGCCGGGGACGAGCGCGCACCCGTTCATCTGCTCGTAGCGCGCCGCGTTCCACAGCTTGGTTGCAAAATTGCGATACCCCTCGATCCTGCTTTCGGAGAGCTTGATATCTCGGCCGGGCGCCGCCAGCGCCGCCAACGTAAATCGCAGCGCGTCGCAGCCGTAGCGGTCGATCAGCTCTAACGGATCTATTATATTGCCGCGCGATTTCGACATCTTCTGGCCGCGCGCATCACGCACCAGGGCATGGATGTAAACGGTGCGGAACGGCACGTCGCCCATGAAGTGCAGCCCCATCATCATCATCCGGGCGACCCAAAAGAAGATGATGTCGAAACCGGTAACCAGGACATCGGTCGGGTAATAACGCGCAAGCTCTCGGGTCAGCTCCGGCCAGCCCAGGGTCGAGAACGGCCATAGAGCCGAGGAAAACCATGTATCGAGGACGTCGGGATCACGACGCAGCTCGACCTCCTTGCCATATTCCTTAGCCGCCTGCTGCCGCGCGTCCTCCTCGGTCTCCGCGACAAAAATCACCCCATTCGGCCCGTACCAGGCGGGTATCTGATGGCCCCACCAAAGTTGCCGGGAGATGCACCAGGGCTGGATCTTGCGCATCCAGTCGAAAAACGTGTTCTCCCACTGGCGCGGCACAAACCGCGTACGGCCATCCTCCACCGCCGCGAGCGCCGGGGCGGCGAGCACCCGAGCGTCGCAATACCACTGGTCTGTCAGCCAAGGCTCGATAACCACCCCCGAGCGGTCGTGATGCGGGACCATCAACGTGTGCTCTTCGACGCGGTCGAGGAGGCCGGCTGAGGCGAGGTCGGCAACCACTCTCTCGCGCGCCGCGAACCGGTCGAGACCGCGATAGGCCGCCGGTACGGCATCAGTCAGCCGGGCATCCTGATCGAAAATGTTGATCAGCGCGAGACCGTGCCGCCGCCCCACCTCGAAGTCGGCAAAATCGTGGGCCGGCGTGATCTTGACGGCGCCAGTACCGGTCTCCGGATCGGCGTGCTCGTCGGCGACGATCGGCACGAGGCGGTCGGTCAACGGGAGACGCACCGATTTTCCGACCAGATCGGCAAACCGCGGATCGTTCGGATGGACGGCAACCCCGGTGTCGCCGAGCATCGTTTCCGGCCGGGTCGTGGCAACAACGATAAACCGGCCCGGCATTTCCGCCACCGGGTAGCGGATGTACCACAGCGAACCTTTGGTCTCGCGGCTGTCGACCTCAAGATCCGAGATCACCGTGTGCATTACCGGATCCCAATTGACCAGCCGCTGGTCTCGGTAAATCAAGCCTTCCCGATAGAGCTGGACGAAGACGCGGCGAACAGCCGTGGCCAATGCCGGATCCATCGTGAATCGCTCCCGGCGCCAGTCGGGAGAAGCGCCGAGCCGGCGGAGCTGGCGAGTGATCGTTCCGCCCGACTCCTCCCGCCATCGCCAGACGCGCGCGACAAACCCGTCCCGGCCGAGGCCGGACTTGGTGCCGCCTTCCGCGATCACCTGGTTGCCCACGACGATCTCGGTAGCGATGCCTGCATGATCGGTACCGGGCTGCCAGAGCACGTCGCGGCCTCGCATGCGCTGATACCGTACGAGCACGTCTTGCAACGTGAAGGTCAGCGCATGCCCCATATGCAGGCTCCCCGTGACGTTCGGGGGCGGCATCATGATCGCATAAGGCGGCTTATAGCTATCCGGGTCGGCGGCAAACGCACCCGAACGCTCCCAGAGCGCGTAGCGCCGCGCCTCCATCGCAGCGGGCTGATAGGTCTTGTCCAGCATCACTCAATTTTCCGCTTGTTATCAGTTGGTCAGAGCCCGCCGCAAAAGGCCGCCGCTGGTGACGGGGCCTCGATTGGGGGTCAGCGCAGCCCTGCCTCACCAACGACGCGAGCGATCTCTTCTCGGACCAGCCGCTCGACGATCCCGGGAAGATTTTCGTCGAGCCAAGTCTGCAGCAGCGGCCGCAGCATATCGCGCACGATGTCTTCGAGAGTGCGGTCGACGCCTCCGAGTGGAAGCTCGCCCTCCCGGCGCCGCTCTCGCGGTAGCGCGCCGAGTTGGGCGAACGCGGCCGCAGCGGCTCCCGACGTCGCCGACGACAAAATGCGTTCGCGGCCGAGCTCAAGCCTTGCTCAACCTCGGCCTCGGGAGGTAACGCACCGGGACCGCTCCGTGCGGTCGCATTCGCGGCTGCAGGATCGGCGCCGGCTGAGGACCCGGTAGGGCGCTTCTCCGAGCTACCCGCCTCGGGTACGACGCACCGCACCGAGCCGTCTTCGTCGACGACCTCAGTCAGTTCGAGGATCTCGCTCTTCTCCCCGGGAGCTGGACGGATCGGTTCGACCGACGTCTTTTCGTCCGTAATGATGCGGCTGATCGAGGCGATTATCTCTTCCATAGAGGGTTCTGACGGCGATTTGGCATTTTCCGGCATAGAGGCAAACCAAAAAGGCTTGGAACACCCTCTAACCTAGGTAAGACGGCAAGGATTTGCCAGCGGAACCGCCCTGCGCTAGCCGCCTCACTCGGAAAGACCGCCGCGGAACCCGATCCATTTGTCTTTCACCTGCTTGTAGTGCCGCTCCATGTCGTAGAGCCTAACCGGAAGGTTCAGCTCGGGTGCGATCAGCCGCCCGATGGCGGACGCCAAGTTGAATTCCGCAAGCGCCGCATCGTGCTGCGCGGTAACCAGCTGGGATTGCGTCGTCAGCAGCTGTTGGTTCTGGATCAACACGTCGAGCGTTGTGCTCGTGCCGACCAGCGCCTGCTGCTGCACGCCGGCAAGGGCGATCTGCGCCGCGCGCACCGCCGCCGAAAACGACGCGATGCTGGCCCGGCCGGCCTGCAGTGTCGCCCAGAACTGGGTCGCCGTCTGGACCGCCGCACGCCGCGCATCGTCAACCTGGCTCCGCCGTTGCCCGACCGTTTGCTCGGCCTGCCGCGTCTGCGAATAGATGGCCCCCCCTTCGTAGAGGGGCATCGTGAGCTGCGCCGTGATCTGAGCGGAGTTGAGCAAGGCACCCTTGAACGTCGCTGATTGATCATAACTACGGCTAAGAGTTCCGACGACCGATACCTGCGGCAACAGCTGGCCGCGTATCACGTCGATGTTGTCACGCGCTGCGAGCTCGGCGAACTGCGCGGAGATCACATTGAAATTGTTGTTTGCGGCGAGACTCAGCGCTTCTTCGCGAGTGGCGGGCAGCGCGGGACGGTCCCGCGGCAGCACCAGCCTTCCCGGCGGATGGCCGACGGCACGAACATATTCGGCCCGGCTTATCTCGAGTATTCCTTCTTGGGAAACTAAGGTGCCCTGGGCTTGAGCGAGCGATGACTCGGCCTGCGCCACGTCAGTGCGGGTGACCTCGCCGACGCGGAAACGGTCCTGGGTGGCCTCGAGCTGCTTGCGCAGCACTTCCACGTTGTTGCGATCGACCTCGACCAGGGCCTGGTCGCGAACCACGTCGAGATAGCCCATCGCCACGGCCTGGAAGACCGTAGTCTCGATCGCCAGGGTCAGCGCCCGCGTCGACTCTACCGTGTTGATCGCCTGCCGGGTCTGCGCCACGGTCCGGCCTCCCCGGTAAATCGGCTGGATCGCCTGGAATTGCACCAGGTCCGGTCGGGTGAGTATGTGCCGACGGTCGCTGGTGGAGGTGGTCTGACCGGTAAGGAAATTGAGCGAGGGAGTCGTCGCAGGAGTTTGCAGCGACGACGTATTCAAACCGACTTGGCCCGTGAAGGTGACCTGTGGGCGCCAAAATGACAGCGCTTGCGGAACCTGCTCGTCGGTCGCCCTTAACAAGGCGCGTTGGGCAAGGAGTTGTGGATTAGTGTTGTAGGCCTCGGCGAGAGCATCGGTAAGTGTCTGAGCCTGCGTAGAAACCGCTGTCAGAGCGGCAACGACTCCGGCAACCAATCCCCAAATCGCCATGCGGCGCGGGCTGCCACCGCAGTTGACCCGATCGAGGTTCGAGTAGCGGTGGCTCAGACCAGTGCACCGGTTCTCGGGCATTTTCCTCCGCTCCTGATCAAGGCGTCAGTAGAACTCGAACGCGGGCTTCGGTGCAAAGCCCGGCAGCACGGGAGTAGCAGAATCAAATATAACGCGCCGCGCGAGCACTCCGCCAGTCCGTGTCATCTGGGTGGCACGGCCCAGAGCATTGGCGGGTTTGACGACGGCGAGTAGCCGACCGCCATCCGCGAGCTGGGCGGCGATCTCGGGTGGGATCTCAGCGATCGCTCCGCCGAACAGGATCAAATCGTACGGTGCACGCGGCCGATAGCCCTCGCGCAATGGACCTTCGACGACACTGACCGACGCGATAGCGTGCTCGACGAGAGCAGCGCGTGCACGCCGGGCCAGCTCGGGATCCTCTTCGAGAGCGAGGACGCTCCGGGCGAGCATCGCGATCAGAGCCGCTTCGTATCCCGTTCCGGCACCGACGATCAGCGCGGCGTCCGTGCGGGCAATGGCTGCCTCCTGCAGCAGCCGGGCGGCGACCATCGGCTCCATCAGATAGCGCCCGCCGCCGAGCGGCAAATCCTCATCGATATAGGCAACAGGGCGCAGGTGCTCGGGTACAAAAAGCTCGCGCCTTCTGCTCGCGAAGGCGTTAAGCACCCGATCGTCAGTGACTTTGTTCGGTCGGAGCTGGCTTTCGAGCATATGAGAGCGGGCAACTTCGAATACAGTCATCAAGCATCCCGTTCGTGTCGAGCGTTTATATCTGCCGCGTTCGGGAGGCACAATCGACGGAACCAGCATGGTTCAGCATGAGAGGCGCTCGATCTGCTGTTCGGAAGACAGCCGGGCCAGTAATTGCGCCGCGGTGAGCCCCAAAATCGGGTGCCGCCAGTCCGGCGCGATCTCGGCGATCGGCATCAAGACGAACCGACGTTCGCGCACTCTGGGGTGAGGCAGGACGAGCGATGGGGCGTTCATCACCTCGCCCTGATAGTCGAGAATGTCCAGATCGAGGATGCGCGGCGCGTTGGGTTCTCCGCGAACACGTCCAAACTGCCGCTCCGTCGCCTGAAGCACCGTTAACAGGTCCTTCGCTGCGAGCTCCGTCGCGAAAGAAACAACTGCATTGACAAACCAGGGCTGGTCCGAGCGAGGCACCGGCTCTGTACGATACCATCCCGAGCGCGTAAGGATTCTGATGCGCTTCTCTTTCAAAGCCGCAAGCGCGGCGGACAGCGTGTCGCGTGGCGGACCAAACCGAGCGCTTTCCAGATTCCCGCCGATCCCGATCAGAATCACCGGAATTCCTCCACCTGGTCGCCGCTTGACCCGGAATGCGCACTGTAAGACACTTCTGCCACATTATCGATGTGAAGGAGCATTTAGTCAGATGATTTTCTATCCGGAAGAACGCCTCGCCATTTTCATCGACGGGGCTAACCTCTATTCAGCCGCTCGGGGTCTCGCGTTCGACATAGACTATAGACGGTTACTCGAATTGTTCAGCACGAAGGGACGGCTGATTCGGGCATTCTATTACACTGCCCTGGTAGAAGATCAAGAGTACTCGCCGATCAGACCGCTTGTCGATTGGCTAGACTACAACGGCTATGCAATGGTCACCAAGCCGACGAAGGAGTTCACCGATGCAATGGGACGGCGGCGGATCAAGGGTAATATGGATATCGAGCTAGCAATAGACATGCTCGAAATGGCTTCGTACATCGATCACGCCATCCTGTTCTCAGGTGACGGAGATTTTCGAAGGCTCGTGGAAGCCGTGCAGCGTAAAGGCGTCCGCGTGTCGGTGGTTTCGACAATCCGCTCGTCACCGCCGATGGTCTCGGACGATCTGCGCCGCCAAGCGGACAATTTCATCGAGCTTCAGGATCTCGCGCCGAACCTAATGCGTAACCATCAAATGCGGGAGGATGTTACCCGCGCACGTACCGAACCGGTGGACGACGTGTGACCATCCCTCACGCGGGGGCTCAACCGCTGCGGAACTGTTCTCTCTGCCCACGCCTTGCGGCGTTCCGGGAGGCTCAAGGGAGAGCCCACCCGGAATGGTTCAATGGGCCGGTTCCGCCCTTTGGCGATGCCCAAGCCGAATTGCTGATTGTGGGCCTCGCGCCGGGTTTGCGCGGCGCGAACCGGACGGGGCGCCCTTTTACCGGCGATTACGCTGGCGGGCTGCTCTATGCGACCTTGCGCAAGTACGGGTTCGCCGAGGGCGATTACCACGCCCGCCCGGACGACGGTCTCGAGCTCCGGCGCGTGCGCATCACCAATGCAGTTCGTTGCGTTCCACCCAAGAACAAGCCCGAACCGGGCGAAGTCGCGAACTGCCGTCCATTCCTGGCTGCCGAGATCAGCGCTATGCCCCGGCTCCGTGCGATCCTGGTACTCGGCGCGATTGCACATCACGCGGTGCTTACCGCGCTCGCCTTTCGCCGGGCACTATTCCCGTTCGAGCACGGCCGACTGCATGAGTTACCTTGCGGCCTCACGCTTGTCGACAGCTATCACTGCTCTCGGCTCAACACCAATACGGGCAAGCTCAGCCCCGCAATGTTCGAAGCAATTTTCGCCACCCTTAGCAGCTGCCTCGATGCGCCGCAAGGCGGGGGCGGCTTTCTCGAGGCCAGAGCGGATTTGGCGATCCAGTCTTAGGTGTTTCGCTCGCGCAGGATGCGGGCCCGGCTGCGCTGCCAATCCCGCTGCTTCTCGGCCTGACGCTTGTCCGCCTTCCGCTTTCCTCGGGCGAGACCGAGTTCCACCTTCGCGCGCCCCCGATTGTTGAAATAAATCGAAAGCGGCACAACCGTGATGCCATCGCGGCGGATCGCACCCAGCAACCGATTCATCTGCTTGCGGTGCAGTAGCAGCTTTCGCGGCCGTCGCGGTTGATGATTGAAGTGGGCGGAGGCCGAATATTCCGGGATGTTTGCGTTGACGAGGTAAAGCTCGCCTTGGTCCTCGTCCGCATAAGCCTCGGCGATGCTCGCCTGCCCCTGGCGCAACACCTTTACCTCGGTGCCCTGCAGAACGACCCCCGCCTCCAACGTGTCCTCGATCAAGTAATCGTGGCGCGCCCGCCGATTTTGGGCGACATGTCGGTCCGTCGCCCGCATTAGTTGAGCACGCCGGCGCTCCGCATCGCGCGCTGCACCCTTTCCTGCGTTTCCGGCATGATCGCCCACAGCGGCTGGCGCACCTCAGCGGTGCAGCGTCCGATCAGCGAGGCGGCATACTTGACCGGCGCCGGGCTGGTTTCGGCGAACAGCGCATCATGCAGCGGGATCAGGCGCTGGTTGATCTCGCGCACCGACGCCACATCGCCGCGCTGCCATAATTCGTGCAGTTCCGCGCACAGCCGGGGCGCGATATTGGCAGTCACCGAGATGCAGCCGTCGCCGCCTTGCGCCAGATAGGCGACAGCGGTCGCGTCCTCTCCCGACAGCAGGCAAAAGTCGGTGCCGATCTCGACGCGCATGCGCAACGGCCGCGCGAGGTCGTTGGTTGCATCCTTGACCCCGACGATGTTTGGCAGCTTGGCGAGCCGCGCCATGGTCGCATTGGTCATGTCGACCGAGGAGCGGCCCGGAATATTGTAAATAATAATCGGTAAATCGACGACATCGTGGATAGCCTTATAGTGTTGATAAAGCCCCTCCTGTGTCGGTTTATTGTAATAGGGGCAGACGATCAGCGCGGCGTCGGCGCCGGCCTCCTTCGCTTGCCGGGTCAACGCTACCGTGTGCTCGGTCGAGTTCGTGCCGGTTCCGGCAATGACCGGAATGCGCTTGGCTTTAGCGACCTCGACGCAAAGGCCGATTAGCCGCTTTTGCTCGACATCTGCGAGAGCCGGCGATTCACCGGTCGTGCCGCACGGCACCAATCCGCGCGTCCCCTGGTCGATCTGCCAGGTGACATGCTCCTGAAAGGCGCCCTCGTCCAGCTCGTGGTCGCGAAACGGCGTGATCAGCGCGACGAGCGATCCCTTGAACATCGTTCCCTCCGGGATTGCGTTGCCCATCGACGATATCCCTCGCGGTCATCGGCTTCAACAGCGCTCCGAAACGGCACGCGGCGCGCGGCGTTGGGGCACGTTTGGCGTCGGACTTGCCTCGGAGCCAGAAAAACAGTAAGAGAACCTTGCCTCATCTTTGATTCAGCCAAGGAGCCGCCGAGCTTGCCGCCGATCGTCTGCGGAACCCTGTCGATTGTTTTAATAATCTTGATATTAGGCTTTCCGGCCTCTGCCGCCGAGACACTACCGGTTGCTGATCTCGATGTGATGCGTGCGGCGATTGCGGCCGCACAGAGCGGCGACTGGACCCACGCCTACGCCGGCACGTCGGCGATAGCCGACCCGCTGCCGATGAAGATGTTGCACTGGATGGACTATGCCCGACCGGGTGCTCCGGGCCGGTTTCCCGATATCTCCGAGTTCATCGAACAGAACCCGGATTGGCCGGCGCAGAAGGCCTTGCGCAAACATGCCGAGGAGGCCTTGGCCGGCGAATCGGACGCGGTCGCCGCCGATTGGTTCAAACGCCATCCGCCGGTCAGCTACACCGGCAAGCTCCGCGAAGCGGAGATAATGATGAATTCGGGTGATCTCGAAGGCGGCGCTGCGGCGCTGCGGGCGCTCTGGATCGCCGCGGATTTCGGTCCCCTCGACGAAAGGAGTTTTTTGGCTCGCCACGGCTCTTCGCTGCGGCCCGAGGACCATGTGGAGCGGATCGATCGGCTGTTGTGGGACGAGCAGGCCGACGCGGCGCGCCGCATGTTGCCGCTGGTGCCACCCAACTATCGTCTGCTGGCCCAGGCGCGCCTGGCGCTCGCAGCGCAAGCCGCAAAAGCGGACGCATTCGTGGCGCGGGTCCCGCCGCAATTGCGCTCCGATCCAGGGCTCATCTTCGAGCAGCTGCGCTGGCTCCGCAAAAAGGACATGACCGATGCGGCGGTCCAAATTCTGCTCGCCCAGCCCAACGATCTCGTCCGTCCGGCGGCATGGTGGGCTGAGCGGCAGGCGATTGCCCGGCGGGTGCTCGCCGGCGGCAACGCCCAGCTTGCCTATCGTCTCGTCGAGCAGCACGGGCTAATCGAAGGAAATGCGTTCTCCGAAGCCCAGTTCCTGCTCGGGTATATCGCGCTGCGCTATATGAAGCAGCCGGCGCTCGCCTTCGAGCACTTCGCGCGCATCCTGACGCGGGTCGACACCCCGTATGCAAAGGCGCGCGCAGGGTATTGGGGCGGACGGGCGGCCGAGGCGGAAGGCAAGTCCGAGCTCGCGGCAAAGTGGTACGCCGCTGGGGCCGACCACATGGCGACCTTCTATGGACAGCTCGCCGCGCACCAGCTCGGGCACGATGCGCCGCCGCGTCCGACACCGGAACCTGTCCCCGATGCGGCGGAGCTGGCGCAATTCGGCGGCGACGAGGTAGTTCGTGCCGCCCGGATTTTTTTCGAGATCGGCGACGCGTCCCACGGCAAGACCTTTCTGATTCACCTGGCAGATAGCGGGAAGACGCCGGCGAAATTCGCGATGCTGGCGAAACTCGCCGAAATCAGTGGACGCATTGATCTCGCGATCGCGGTAGCGAAGAGAGCGATCGAGGCCGGAACCCCACTGATGATCCACGGCTACCCGGTCACGACGATACCGGATGGCGGCACGGCCGAGCATTCGCTGCTGTTCGCGATCATGCGGCAGGAAAGTGCATTCGAGCGCGACGCCGTCAGTCGAGTGGGGGCGCGGGGATTGATGCAGCTGATGCCGGCAACCGCGAGTTTTATCGCCAATAAGATGCAGCTGCCATTCTCGGCCGACCGGTTGACTGCGGACGGGATTTACAACGTGCTGATCGGGCGTGCTTATCTCGAAACCTTGATCGACGATTTCGGCGGCTCTTATGCGCTGGCGATCGCCTCCTACAACGCCGGCCCAAGCCGGGCGCGGCAGTGGATTCACGATTACGGCGATCCCCGTGGAGGCAATATCGACATGGTGGATTGGATCGAGATGATCCCGATCAACGAGACGCGAAACTACGTTCAGCGCGTTCTCGAAAATCTGCAGATCTACCGCGGCCAGGGCGGTCGGGCTTCTGCTTTTTCGCTCGCCAGCGATCTTGCCCGCTGAATGGCAGATTGGCGCCGCGTTGATCGAGGGCACCCCAAGTAATAAAACTGGCGCGACCTGTGAGCCCCAAGGAGGGATGCGATGGCAGAGAGAGCACCGTTTCTCAGCACAGCCTACAGCGCTTACCACCATCGCGAACGGCCGGCGGACGACGAGGAGCTGACCCGCGTCGGTCCAGGGACGCCCTGCGGAGAATATCTGCGGCGGTTCTGGCAGCCGGTCGTCCTGTCGGACGAGCTGCGCGATCTGCCGCACCGCCTGCGCATCATGGACGAGGACCTCGTCGCGTTTCGCGACCGCAGCGGCGCGGTGGGCCTCCTCGAGCTGCACTGTCCGCATCGCGGCACTTCGCTCGAATTTGGCCTGACTTCTGATAAAGGGATCCGCTGTTGCTATCACGGCTGGCGGTTCGACGTCGACGGTACGATCCTCGAAACCCCCGGAGAGCCGGCCGACAGCACATTGAAGGATCGGCTCTTTCAGGGCGCCTATCCGGTGCGAGAATACCACGGTCTCTTCTTCGCCTATATGGGACCGCCGGACAAACAGCCCGATTTCCCGGTCCTAGACACTTACGACCTGCCCGGCTACCGGATGGTCGCCCGGGCGCCCACGGTTTGGGAGTGCAACTGGCTGCAGGTCAAGGAAAACAGTATGGACCCGGCGCATCTCGCCTTCCTCCACACATTGCCCGGCAGCCAGGGTTTCACCGATGATCTCGGCACGCTCGGCGAATGGGATTGGATGGAAACCCCGGCCGGCATGGTTTACATCGACACCCGCCGGCAGGGCGACCGGGTTTGGGTACGGGTCGCCGACTTCATTCCGCCGAACATCCATCAATTCCCGCCGAACGCCGACCCGATGGCCAAACGCACGATGATCAATCGTCCAGCCGCGACGACCTGGGCGGTGCCGCTTGACGACACGCACACGATGCAGATCGGCTATTACCGCGCGCCGGACGGCAAGGAGGCGCGGCGCGGCGCCGGGTTCGGGCAGGATGCGAGCCGGACCTACGAAGACCGCCAGCGGGTGCCGGGCGACTACGACGCGCAGGTCAGCATCCATGGCGGCATCGCCCGGCACGGTCTCGAACACCTCGCCTCCACTGACCGCGGCGTGATCATGATGCGCAACATGATCTGGCGGGGTATCCGGTCAGTGCAGGACGACGCCGACCCGGGGCATCCCGGCGTGGTGAATGGCGCGGCAATCGCGACCTATGCCCATGACCGGGTGGTGCGGGGCATTCCCCCCGCACCCACCCCCGAGGAAGACAGCCGGCTGTTGCGGGAGGTTGCGCGGAACGTCATCGCCGAGATGGTGAGAACCGGTTCCTAAAGCGCTCTTCTCCCTCTCCGCCCCCGGTGGCGCGCCGGAGGTGGTCCGCTCGGCCGAGTGGCGCAAGGCGGCAGACACTCCGGGGACGCAAAAGATGCGGCCGCATTTCCGAGACATGCTGCGCATCGAGTGCCGTCGCTATACCGGCGCGCAGTAGAGCTGAAACCCTCGCTCTCCCTGCTTGCAGGGAGGGGCCGGGTGAGGGCTATTCGGCGGCGGAAATGTTCGTTTGGTCCTTGGTCAAGCGGGGTTGCCGGCGTAGCGATGTCGTAGAGACGCGCGCAATTTTCCCAGAGGATCTTGCGCCGCTGTTCGTCATTAAGCGGCAGGCTGAGGAATTGCTCGATCGCTTCGGGGAAGGGGCCGTCGGAATACGGATAGTCCGACGAGACGATAAAATACTCTGGCCCATCTCGTCGACGAGATCGATGGCCGGCTCCTCGTCGACCTCGAGGGCGATATAGCATTGGCGCTTGAGTATTCGCTCGGCAGCGTCGCGATCTGATGCTCACAACCCGGCCCGAACTTTCCCACTGGTCATCGAGCCGCCACAGTCACCAATAGAGCCACCCGGCGGTCCCTTCGAGGAAAGCGCAGCGCAGCCCCGGATCGCGGTCGAGCACGTCGCTGCTCGTCATCCTGGCGATCGCCCCCATCAGCTCCACCGGATTGCGGATCGCGTGAGCGATCGGGTGGAAATTGAAGTGACCGACACAAGCCGCCCGGGGTCGTCCTTTAGCGAGGTATTGCCGGTCGGATGCTAGCCGATCGGCGTTCTCCTCCCCCTTTTGGGAGCGTGATTGCTGTCGCCCCCGCGAATGCGTCGCTTTCGCGGGGACCCAGAGCCAGCCCCTGGCTCGAACAGGGGGCCGGCCGCTGCGGTCTGAATTCCTGCGTTCGCGACGCTTTCGCGGGAATGACGGATAATGCAATTCGTGCCAGGCAGTTACATCGAGAAGACGCCTTTGCCGGTGGTTTGCGTGTCGAACAGGCGGTAGGCCTCTTCCGCCTGGTCGAGCTTCCATTGGTGCGTGAACAGGCGGTCGACGTCGACCTTGCGCTCGACGACGAAGCGCGCGCAATCGGCTTGGCCCTGCCACGAGAAGGTCCAGGAGCCGATGATCGTCAATTGCTTGCGCAGCATGTCGGGGCTGACGTCGATCGTCACATTGTTGCGTTCGCCGACAAACGCGACCGTACCCCATACCTTGGCGCTGCGCACCGCGGCGATGCGGCCTTCGGGCTGGCTCGATGTGTCGAGCGTGAAATCGGCGCCGCCATGGGTCAGGTCCTTGATCGTGCCGACCGGGTCGTTCGAGCGCGGGTTGATGGTCTCCCACGCGCCGAATTCTTTGGCTCGCTCCAGCCGCTCGGGGCTGACGTCGAGCGCGATGACACGGGCGCCCATTGCGCTCGCGAGTTGCGTCGCCGACAGGCCAACCGGCCCCTGGCCGAACAGCGCGATCGTGTCGTTGCCCGAAATGTCCAGCCGGCGCAGCGCCCCGTAGGCGGTGCCGGTACCGCAGGAGATCGCCGCCCCGGCAGTGAAGGACAGCTGGTCATACAGCGGCACCAAGGTGAAGGCCGGCACCTTCAGGTAGCGCGCATGCCCGCCATGGGCATTGTTGCCATAGACGAGGACGGGTTCCTCCTGGCAGAGCTGCGACCAGCCCGAGCGGCAGTGCTCGCACACCGTGCAGCCTTTGTAATGGTGCACCATGACGCGCTGGCCGACCCGCGCCATCTTCTCGCTGACTTCGGGGCCAATCGCCGCGACGATCCCGCACGGCTCGTGGCCGCCGATGACCGGGTTCGGGTTGATCGGCAGGCCGCCGATGAACTCGCCGCCTGATTTCGGGCGGCGATACTGGTGCAGATCGCTGCCGCACATGCCCGAAGCCTTCATTTCGACGACGACCTCGCCGGGCCCTGGTGTCGGGTCCGGAAATTCCATCAGCTCGATCTCGCGCCCGCCCGTGAAGACTACGCCGCGCATCGGTTCCTCCGCTTTCGTCACGATTGGAGGAACGAGCCTACGCCTTTTCGCCCGGCGGCGCGATAACCCCTCATTCGCGTGTGGCTGGCTCATCGGGCGGAACCGGCAGCCCGGTTACGCTGGGCTTCGTCTTCCGCGTTCGAGAACGTCAAGATTGCATGGCTGGAGATCAGTAAGGGGCTAAGAGTCAGTTAGGGTGTCCACGGCAACCATGGTTAGATGCGAGCGGCAGAGCTCCCGCGGCACCAGAATTGACGTGGCCAGCTGATCAGCCCCCATCCGCCGGCGACACGCCGCCAGGTGGCCGAGATCATGCGCAACGTGCTAGAGCAAGGCGATCTGTCGGCAAGATCGCCTTGTGCTGCGGGGATTTTAATGACCGCCACTGCCCCTCACCGCCATCGGCGCCTCGATGAAAGACGTGCGATTGGCGTCGAGTGGCGGAAAACGGTGCTCCTTGAGGCGCACGCGGAATGGACGCCGCCCGCCAATCGAGCCGATCCGGTCGACACTCTGATGGCGCAGGGCAGAGGGCGCATTCCGGAACTGCTGCCGGTGCGCTACGCGCGGATGAAGGCCGACCCGTTTGCCTTCTTGCGCGGCGCCGCGGCGGTCATGGCCGCCGACCTCGCCGCCAATCCGGCCACCGGGTTGCGCGTGCAGTCATGTGGAGACTGCCACCTGGCGAATTTCGGTTCTTATGCGACGCCCGAAGGTACCCCGGTCTTCGACGTCAATGATTTCGACGAGACATTGCCGGCGCCCTTCGAGTGGGATGTGAAACGACTGGCCGCCAGCCTGGTCGTCGCCGGACGTGTTGCGGCAATTCCGGACCGCGAATGCCGGCGTCTCGCTCGTTTCGCAGCGAAGAGCTATCGCGAACAGCTGTTCTACTTGGCGCGGCTGGCGCCACTCGAACTCGTGGAACATGCGCATCGACCTCGTCGGCGCCGTCGCCGCCATCGACGCCCCCAAGATCCGGCGCAACCTGAAGAAGCGCCTCGCCGAGGTGCTGGCAGCCGGGAAAGAGCATTTTGGCCTCGTCGAAATGACAGGCGAGCATTGGCATATTAAGGACAAGCCTCCGCTGGTGCGGCATCTGAGCCGGCACGAGCTCCACGCGCACAAGGCCTTCTCGTCTTATTCTGAGACACTGCAGGAGGACCGCCGCGTATTGCTGCAGCGCTATCATCTGCGCGATATCGCCTTCAAAGTTGTCGGCGTCGGCAGCGTCGGCACGTTCTGCGCCATTGGCCTGTTCGTGTCCGATGACGATGCGCCACTGCTGCTGCAGATCAAGGAAGCGCAGCAATCGGTTCTCGCGCCTTTCGCGGGACCCTCGGATTACCCCAATCACGGCCAGCGTGTCGTCGTCGGGCAGCGCATGCTACAGGCGGCTACCGACGTCTTCCTCGGCTGGACTCAAAGCGCTGTGGACGAGCGGTACTTCTATGTCCGGCGGCTGAAGGATCAGGGGCTGGCCGACATCGGAGCCCGGCTCGAAGCAGCGCTACCGTTCTACGCCGGCCTCTGCGGTCGCACCCTGGCCCGCGCCCATGCGCGATCCGGCGACGCGGTGGCACTGTCGGGCTATCTCGGCGACAGCACCGAATTCGATAAGGCGATCGCTGAATTCGCGCGGGCATACGCTGACCAGACCGAGCAGGATTGGCGTGCTCTTCTCAACGCGATCGCCATCGGACGCATTGCCGCCGTGCCGCATGCCGCGGGTCAGCCACCGTAGAAGACGTTGTCGCCGAGGTCCTTCATCTCGAGGATCGCCGCGTCGGGGCGACCTGATATCGGCTTGGGCAGATGAGCCTCTACGACCTCGCCGACGACGATGTGATGGTCGCCCTGCTCGACGATGCTGGTGACGCGGCACTCTACCGCCGCCGGCGCCGCGTCGAGGATCGGGACCCCGGTTGTGCCCTTGTGAACGGCCTGCCCGCTCAGCTTGCCATCCTCCAGCTTGGTCGGCTTGAAGAAGGTAAAGGCGGCACCCTTCTGGTCCTTGCCGAGCATGTTCAGCGCGAACGTCTTCTGGTTCTTGATGATCTGGTAAGCGCCGGAATCGGTCTTCACCCCGACGACGACGAGAGGCGGCGCAAAGGCGGTCTGCGTCACCCAATTGACCGTCGCGGCAGCGACATTGCCCTTGCCGTCATCCGCGGTGAGCACATAGATCCCGTAAGGGATCATACGCAGCACCGTCTTCTTGGCGTCCTGATCCATTCTGTCCTCCTCGATTGTCGAATTGGCTAGGCGGATAATAGGGAAGGGCCCTGCCGGCCGGCAAGCCAGTCTCGGCTCGGGCTCACGCCCGCCGGACACCATAGAATTGCGGCCAGCCGTCGCGCACGTCCTGCAGGTTGGCGCGAAAGCCGGTCGGCTGGTACCACAGGCCGAGCGGAACATAGGACGGGTTCAACCAGAACTCCTCCTGCATCCTGCGGCAGATCTTCTGCCGGGCTAGCTGGTCCGGCGACTCGAACCAAGCCTCGCGCAGCGCCTCCATCTTCGGATCGTCCGGCCAGCCGAACCACGCGGTGGCGCCGCTCGCCCGCAAGGGAAGATTGGGTCCCGGGGAGATGTTCCCCATCCCGCCGAGGCTCGAGTAAAAGATGCTCCACCCGCCCTTCTCCGGCGGTTCGCGGCTGGCGCGCCGCGCGACCACGCTACCCCATTCGAGCAGCTGCATATCGATGTTCATGCCGATGTGCCGCAGAACATCGGTTGCGACCTGCGACATTGCATGGATGCTTGGAATGGTCGAGCAGGCCAGGACGACCACCCTCTCGCCTCGATAGCCCGCGGCAGACAATTCTTTCTTCATCTCCTCGGGGTCGTCGGGCCGCCGGGTGATCTCCACGCCCACATCGCTCGCCATCGGCGTCCCCGGCACAAACAGCCCGATATCGATCTTCGCGAGGCGGGGCTCTGCCCCGGCGACGGCGGCCATCACCGATTCCTGGTCGACCGCATCCAGCACGACACGGCGCAGCGCCGGATTATCGAACGGCGGGAACAGTTGATTGAAGCGCAGACAGCCCATCCTGGCAGTGCGGTCCTTGACTGTGATGACGAGCTTGTTGTTGCGCCGGAGATGCGGCACCAGGTCGATCGCCGGGTTTTCCCACCAGTCGACCTCGCCCTGACCCAATGCTGCGGCCGCGGTCGCTGGGTCTTCCACGTAATTCCACACCACACGCTCGATATGCGCCACCTTGGGACCGGCGCTAAAGCTCGGTTTGCCGCTCGCCCGCGGGACGTAGTCGGGGTTCCTCTCAAAGACGGCGCGCTGGCCGGGTACTCGCTGGGTGCCGACGAATTTGAACGGTCCCGAACCGACCGCTTCCTTGACCTGCTCAAAGGGGTCGGTCTTGGCCAGCCGCTCCGGCATGATCGAGCAATAGGGCTCGGCCAAGGCGTCCGGCAAGAGCGGAAACGGTTTTTTCAGACGGACGCGGATGGTCCTGTCGGAGATTGCCGCGAGCTCGTCCGTGCGGTCCATCAGCGCCTGACCCATCGGGTAGCGCTTAGCCCACCTCGTTATCGTGGCGACGCAGTCCAGCGCCCGGACGGGGGAGCCGTCGTGGAATGTCAGCCCGTCCCGCAGCAGTAGATCCCATTGCAAGCCGTCTTTTTCTATCGCATGGCCCTCGACCATTTGCGGCTGAGCGTTGAATTCTGCGTCGTAGCCGTAGAGCGTATCGTAGACTGCCAGAGCAAAGTTGCGGGTAATGTCGGCGGTCGTCCAAACCGGATCGAAGGAAGCGAGGTCGGCGTGCGGCACGAAGGTAATGGTCTTTTGCGCCTCCGTGCACCCGATTTGCGGGATGGCGAGCGTTGCTGCACCGGCGAGGGTCGATTTCAGGAAACTTCGTCGCCGCATTCCCCAGGTTCTCCGCGCACCGCGCGGAGCTATGTTAACCACGTTTTATTTAAAATTCCTAATGAGTTTGCATCAAATCTGATCTGTTCGTGTGCAGATTAAAAAAAACACGCTCGCAGTCGGGACAGCCTTCCTTTCCCGATCGGCCCGAGCCCGGCGGGATCGCCATCGACGGAGGCGGTTAGGGGAGAGGAGTTCGGGATTTCTGCGGAGTTGGCGCTTTTGGAGTTGCAGCCGCGCACCGCGGCCTCCGCCTTCGCCCGGCGATACAATTCATCGGGAAGGTCGACGGTGGTTCTCATCGCGATAGCTGCACACATTTATGTTGTTACGACAAGCGCTCCCAGCGTCGCTGACAGCCACCGCAAGCCGCCCCGTGATGCGCCGAGGGTAGGAGGAATCCCGCATGAAATTCGGCAATTTCCTGTTCCCGGACTGCCGGGACCCGGCGCGCGACAGCGCGGTGATCGACGAGACATTGCGCGAGGCTTGGCTGTCGGACGAGCTGGGCGTGGATGTGATCTGGCTCGCCGAGCATCACTTCGACGGGATCTGCGCCTATGTCGACCCGATCAGCTTCGCCGGCGCGCTGGCCACTTCGGCGCGGCGCAGCAAAATCGGCTTTGCGGTCGTGCAGACGGCGCTGCATCACCCGATCCGCCTCGCCGAGCAACTGTCGGTCCTCGACAACATCACCAAGGGGCGGCTCATCATCGGTCTCGGCCGCGGCTCGTCATACAACATCTACGATTACCAGGGCTTCGGCATCGACCATCACGAGGCGCAGGAGCGCCTGGAGGAGGCGGAGAAGATCCTCGTGACAGCGTGGACCGGCGAAGCGTTCAGCCACCATGGCAAGTTCTGGCATCTCGATGTCCCGATGCTGCGGCCGCGGCCCTATACAAAGCCCCATCCGGCGCTGGTTCGGGCCGCTTCGGGCGAAACCTCGATGCTCGAACTCGCCCGCCAGGGCCGGCCATTCCTGATGAATGTGCAGTCGATGGCGGTAACGCGCCGGCGCGTCGACCTCTACCGCAGCGCGATGCGCGAGGCGGGCTACGGCGAGGAGCGGATCGCGCGCACCCTTGCTGAGTGCTGGGTGTGGCGGAATGTGTTTGTCGCGCAGACCGATGACGAAGCCGAGCGCGTGGGTGTCCCGGTGTTTCGGGCAATGGTCGAGGCGCGGGCGGCGCTGCGCAACCGCATCTTTCGCGAGACCGGCATGCGCATCGCGGTGCCGGAGAGCGATCTGCCCTCCGCCCGCGCCACGGTCGAGCACGGTTTCATCCACGGTTCGCCGGCGCGGGTCGCCGAAGCGATGGCGGATATCGACCAGCTCGGCATTGGCGGCGTCATTGCATCCTTCCGTCTCGGACCAATGCCGCATGAAACGGTGGCCAGCAGCCTCAGGCTGTTCATGGAGCGAGTCGCGCCGGAAATTCACCGCAACAATCCCGCACCGATGCGGAACTAACCCGCCAGGATCCGCGGCCTCTCGCTGTCTCCCTCTCCCTGGAGGTGCGACCCCTGCCCACAGAGCAGGCGCCTTTCGAGGATCGCGACGAGGTCCCGATGCATTTGAAAATACTGAGGGCCGGGCGGCTCGGCAGCGGCGATAGGCTCAAGCATTTTGCCGCCGACGATTGTTTCGACGACATCGCCGAGCAAGGCCAGCTGAGCACGGTCGATAGCGGCCCGAAGTGCTGCGATGGAGCCGCACCCCGCTATGTTCACCTCCTGCATCGCAAGTATCGGGCCGGTGTCGATGCCGCTGTCGATCAGATGCACCGTGCAGCCGAGCGGCGCTCCTTCGAGCGCCGCCCATTCGGCGACATTCATCCCGCGATAAGCCGGCAGCAGGCCCATATGCGCGTTCAGCACGCCGTAGCGAAAGGCGTCGATCAGCGGCCGGCGCAGAAGGCCCGCGCCGGCATGAATACCGAGGTCGGGGCCGAGAGCTTTTATGAGAGCGACAGCATTGGCGCTGTCGAGCGGACCGGTTTCGAGAAATGCGATGCCGCGTGATCGGCAATAGGTCGGCACGTCGACCGGCGGCTCCTCCTGCGCTGCTGGTTCCACGGCGCTGTGGTTTGCCGCGCTAAGGCGGGTCGCGATCCAGCTCAGTCCTTCATTCCGTAAGCGGCGGCGCAGCCTGGCCCCTGCCGGCTCTGCCGCCGGATGCTCGACGACCACGGTCAGATTGCCGATGTCACGCTCGCGCCACGCGCTCAGCATCTGCGGGACCTTTTGCGAGCGGACGGTCGTGAGCATCACGGAGTTGAGGCGACGCGTCTGAGCTGCTGCAGAGCCGGGTACAATCGGACCTCTTGGGGTTCCTGCACTGGCAGCAGGCCTCGCCGCCTCGGTCCGCAGCTCAGACAATACGCGCCGCCTTTCGAGCAATGCATCGATGAAATATTTCGCTGCCCAGTTCGGCACGGCACCTTCGATATAGGAGCCGTGGACCGGATCCGAACCGGGAATTCCGCCGAGCAGACCGGGATTTGGATTGCGCATGGGCTGGGCGAGTTTGACCAGGTCGATCGCCTTCATTGCTGCATTGACCAGCCGCAGATTGCGCGACAGGCCGTGGAGGCGAAACCAGATCAGCGCCATCTGGCAATTGCCGGTCAGGCATGCGTAGTGGCTGCGTCCCCGCCAGTCGCCGCCGATCAGTCCGGGCAGAAACCGCGACAGCTCCAAGCGGCGCGCCAGCCGCTCGGCCGCGGCAGCGACTGCGGTAACACCGTCGCTGCGGCCCAGCGTTTCGGCAGTCGATAGAATGCCCGCGAGCGTGTAGGCAATCGTGTGCGTAAACGCCACGTCGGCCTGGTGCTGTTCTTCGTCGAAGCCGGCGAGAACAATCCAGTCGTTGGGCCTCCGATGAGCGAGGGTCCAGTCGAGGTGCCGGCTGGCCGCCGCCAATGCCGCGCGATCGGCGGCGTGATCGCCCCATTCGGCGAGCCGGCATGCCAGATACGCTGAATAAGTGCTGGCGCCATCTTCATAAACATAGCGGCGGAACGCCCCATCGGGGTCTTGCAAGCCTAAAAGCCACTGCACTGCGCGCTCGGCGGCAATCCGCGCCTCCTCGTCACCCGTCTCGCGATGCCATGCCGTCAGTCCATGCAGTATCTGACCGGTGTTGAAGACCGACGGAGTCAACCGGTTGTCGGCGATTTCGAGTCCCGGAAAACCGCCTTCCGGCAATTGAACGGACAATAGGAACTGCACTGCCCGTTCGGCGCGCTCCCGGAAGCCGGCTTGCCGCAGAGCTCGGCTCAAGGCGAGAAAGGTCGGGACGATATACCCTGTGGTTTCCGGGTAGGAGGAGGTCCATCCGCGGCCGAGCTGATAACGGCCCGCGATGCCGCCGTCAGACTGTGAATCCTGCGCCGCCGCCAGCCACTGCGCCGCCGCGCGCAGGTGATCTTCGTCGGTAAACCCGCGCGTCGCATTGCGCTCGTGATCGAACGACTGGCTCAGCAGAAATGCCGGATGCCCCTTCACCCAGGCGCGGTAACGCACGGCACGTTTCAGTTCCACCAGCATGGGCCAGCCGATTGCAACAACAGACGGCGCGCGATAGGAACAGATCCGACCATCGCTTGTCGAGCACGGCGTACCATCACTAGAGTGAACGGACCGTTAGCACGGCTCGGCAAAGTGACTACGAGGAGGACAGCGCCCTGACCACCACTGCCATCCGCAACGCCGATTGGGCCATTGCCTGGGACGAGGCATCCGGGCATCACGCCTATCGCCGAGATGTCGACATCGCCTTTGCCGACGACCGGATCACCTTTGTCGGCCGCAATTACGCCGGACCGGCGGACCGGGTGATCGACGGCAGGAATTGGCTCGTGTTGCCCGGGCTCATCGACATCCATTCGCACCCGGAGCACGAGCCGCTCTATCGCGGCGTGCGCGAAGAGCACGGGGTGCGCAACATGCACATGACCGGGCTCTACGAGCGCTCGCAGGCGTTCTCGGCGCCGGATGACGAGGCCCGCGCGTCGAGCGCCGAATTCGCGTATTGCGAATTGCTACAGAGCGGCGTCACCTCGCTGGTCGACATCTCGCCCGCCTGGGACGGCTGGATCGAGCTCTTCGCCAGAAGCGGCATACGCGGCTTTGTCGCCCCCGGATTTGCCTCCGCGCGCTGGCGGCTCGACAATGATTTCGAGCTGAAATTTGCCTGGGACGAAGCGCGCGGCCGCGCCGGTCTCGCAACGGCGCTGGAAGTGATCGAGCGCGCCACTCGGCACCCGAGCGGCCGGCTCTCCGGCCTCGTCTCGCCGATGCAGATCGAGAACTGTACGACGGAACTGCTGCGCGACAGCCGCGATGCGGCGCGCGAACGCGGCATTCCGTTCACGGTGCATATCGCGCAGAGCGTTTTCGAGGTGCAGGAGATGATCCGGCGCCACGGCAAGACCCCGGTCCAGTGGGCGCACGAGATCGGCATCCTCGGTCCCGACACCATTCTCGGCCACGCATTGTTTCTTGACACACATTCCTGGATCCGCTGGTGGACGAAGACCGACCTCGGGCTGATCGCCGACAATGGCTGTTCGGTCGCGCATTGCCCGACGCCGTTCGCCCGCTACGGCCAGGTCATGGAGAATTTCGGCGACTACATCAGGGCCGGCGTCAATATGGGTCTGGGGACCGACACGACGCCGCACAATTTGGTCGAGGAGATGCGCAAGGCGGCGGTGCTCGCCCGCATCGCCGCGCGCGACATCGCGGCGGTGACGACATCCGACCTGCTGAACGCAGCGACAATCGGCGGCGCCAGGGCGTTGATGCGCGACGATCTCGGCCGGATCGCGCCCAACAGCAAGGCGGACCTCGTCCTCGTCGATTTGACGGTGCTGCAGATGAGGCCGGTGCGCGACCCGCTGCGCTCCCTCATCTACCATGCGGCAGACCGCGCCGTGTGCGATGTCTTTGTGGACGGGCAGCAGGTCGTGGCCGACCGCAAGGTTCTGACCATGGACCAGGATGATGCCGCCGACCGCCTCGCCGGGGCGCAGCAGCGCATGTTGGATGCAGTCGCGTGGCGGGATTATCGCAGCCGCAGCGCCGAGGAGATCTCTCCGCTCAGCCTGCCCATGGCCGATTGAAGATCACCCGACCCCGGTTATTCCTGCGGGTAGCGCCAGACATTCGCCGGCTGCGGCGTGGTCGCGTCGATCGTCCATTGCGGCAACGCTAGACCAGGGGCGACGTCGCTGAACACCATGCGCACGCGGGTGCCGATGCCGACTTGGCGCACCTGATCGGCCGGCGCCAGTTGCCCGTCGGGAGTGCACAGGTTTCCGACGACACGCAAGGCTTCGTCGGGGGTCGGCTCACCCTTCTGCGTGTCGAGATCGACGAGCAGGATCAGATAGGGCGTGTGCCCGCGGAAGGCGGGCTGAATGGCGTGGTGCACTTCGCTGTAGGAATGCACCGCGCCCTTGCCTTCGGCCCTCTTCCATGTCGATTCCAGCGCTGCACACCATGGGCAGGCAGTGGTCGGCGGGTAGCGTAACCGCCCGCACTGCGCGCAGGCCTGCAAATGAAAATCGTGGCCCGCGCAGTGGCGAAAATATTCGAGGTTTTCGATGTCGAGATCATCGAGGGTGAGCGTCATGCCCAGATAATCGCCGCGAATAGCCATGTTCTTTCTCCCTCAGCCGCGCCGCATGACCATTGACGAGGCGGTCGACGGGTTGGCCCAGCCGAGATTGGCGCTGACCTCGACGTTCCTCACCTGCCGACAGCCGCCTTCGCCGTAATCGTAAGTATGCTGGCGCTTGCCGTCGGCGCTGATCGGGCAGGAATCATCGGCGTCGTGCCGCAGTTGGCGGGTGTTCTCGATTACCATGTTCATGCCGTGCGTATAGCCCTCGCATAGGTGCCCGCCACTGGTATTGTTGGGCCGCCGCCCGCCGAGCTGGATCGCGCCACTGCTGACATATTCGCCGCCCTCGCCCTTCTTACAGAAGCCGTAATCCTCGAGCTGCAGCATCGTCGTAAAGGTGAAGGCGTCGTAGGAGCCGGTGATGTCGATGTCCTCCGGCCCGACCCCGGCATTAGGCCACAGAATCTGCCGCGCGTAATACCCGGCTACGGTCGAAATCGGCCCATGCTGGTAATGCATGTCGAGGCGCGGTTTGTTGCAGCGTCCGACGACCCCGCGGATAAGGACTAACGGGTGCTTACAGTCGCGTGCACGCTCGGCTGAGGTCACGATGATCGCGGTCGCATTGTCCGTCTCGACGCAGCAGTCGAGCAGATGCAGCGGCTTGCAGATGATGCGGCTGTTGAGCACGTCCTCGATCGTGAACCGCTTCTTGTAATAGGCCTTCGTGTTGTTGGACGCGTGATGGCTATGCGCCACCTTAACCGCGGCAACCTGCTCGGGCTTGGTGCCGAAATCGTACATGTGGCGCATGAAGGTCGGCGCGAAATTCTGCCCGGCGCTCTGCCAGCCATAGGCGCGGTTGTGCAGCATGTCGCCGACCACCGCTGCGGCGGAGCGCGCGCCGGTACCGCCGATCCGCACTTGCGAATAGCCGTTCATCGACCGGAAAATCGCCACCACCTTGCAGCATCCCGCCTCGATCAGGCCGATCGCGATGCCGACCAGCGCCTCGGTCGACGACCCGCCGCCGAAAACATCCATGTAAAAGTTGAGGCGCATGCCGAGGTCGCCGGAGATGAAGGTCCCCGACGTCGAGTCGCCGCCCTGGTAGGACAACATGCCGTCGATATCGCTCGGCTTCAGCCCGGCATCGAGCATCGCATTCCGGACCGCCCAGCTACCGAGCGCCCGCGTCGTCCTGCCCGAGCCTCTCGTGTAGGTTGTCTCGCCCACGCCGACAATCGCATATTTGTCGCGCAGGTATTTGGGTGTCGTGGCATCCACGTCATTGGGCAGTGGCATTCTATTCTCCCTTTCCCTGTACGGCGCGACCCTCACCCGCCTCGCTGCGCTCGGCACCCTCTCCCGCAGTGCGTGAGAGGGGCTACAACGTACTCAGCTCAAAGCTCCTCTTCCGCACCGCGGGAGACGGGGGACCAAGCCCGAAGGGCTTGGTGGGTGAGGGTTTTTACTCACACACTTAGGCGATAGGCTTTCTTGGCGGCGCCGCTGAACATCGCCGTTTTTTCGTCGGCGGAGCAGCCGGCGGCGATGCGCTTGAAGGCGTTCCACATCACCGGATAGCTGCACATGCCCTTATCGACCGGGAAATTGCTCTCGAACATCGAGCGCTGCGGGCCGAAGGCAGTGATGCAGGTCTCGATATAGGGACGCCACGCCTTCTCCAATTCCTCGGAGGAGGGCGGCATGGCGTTCTCGAAGAAGGTGAAGCCGGTCAATTTCATGCCCAGCCCGCCGAGCTTCACGTAAGTATTGGGGAAGCTGGCGGCCTGGCGAACGCCGTCGCGCCATTCCGCAAAGGCTTCCTCGCCCTTGCCCGCGTAGGGGCCGATCGCGAGCGCGCCGCCGACATGGTTGAGCACGATCGTCGCCTGCGGGAAAGCGCGCGCCAAATCCGCGACATCGCCGAGCTGCGTATGGAACAGCCATGCGTCGAAGGCGAGGCCGAGCGAGGCGAGCCCGGCGAACCCTTCGCGGAAATTGCCGTCGCGGTAGAGCCCCTGAGGGGCGCCGGAGCAATAGATCGAAAGGCTCGGATCCTCGTGCCAGGTCGCGCCGTTGCGGATGCCTTTGAACCGGCCTCCCGAGACCGCGACGTGCTGCTCGAGGATGCCTTTGGCCCGGCTGCCGATCCGCAGATCGACATTGCCGATGATGCCCGCGCAGCAGCATGCCGGCCCGTATTTGCCGGACGCGCTCATCGCCGCGACGCCGTTGACGAACTCGGTCTCGCCGAGCGACTTCTGCTCCTGCGGTCCGTCGCCGCGGTACATCTCGCGGCATTCCTCGAAGCAGGTCGCGACGATGTTGTGCCCGCTGCCGACATCTTCGAGCAGATCCTGGAACAGGTAGCGGTTGCCGGGCCGGTCCCACAGATGATGGTGCGGATCGACGATCGGCAGCTCGGGCTCGAGGATCTCCTCGCGGCGCTTGTTCAGCCAGTCCGGCCGAACCGGCGCGTGACGTCCTGGCGGTATCGCGGATTGAGGCATGTTTGGGCTCCCTCCCAAATTGGCTTTCTGCTCCCTCAACTCTGCTCCAGCGCGCGGCGCAACGCTATGGTTTTGGTGAGGTAAGGGATTGCCCGACCTGCCCTTGGGAAACCGCCCGCGCCGGTCCCGCGCTTCCTGTTCCCCCTGTTTTATCTGGTCGAGATCAGGGATCGGCAACTCCTCCAACGGCAACCCCACACCCGCTGACGGGGGCCGACGCCGGGGAGAATAAGATGCTAATACGGCAATTATATGATTGTCTATTTAGCCTATCCACCGAGCCCAGCCCAGCCCAGCCTGTCGCAATGCGCGTCTCGATATTCGCAGAATTATCGGGTTAGCATCGGCGACAGCAGGTGTCGCTTTGGTAGAACTCGGCGCATCCGGGAGGTCCGAGTTGGCCGCCGCCAATTCGCGCTTCATTACCGCGACAATCGCCAGTTTCTCGTGCCTCAGGCCATAGGTCTTCAGGTAGCGCAGGACCGGATCGTGAACAAAGTCGGCGGCCCCGTCGGCCCATAGGGCTGCTCAACTGCCCGGCGAGACTGGTCGGCGCGACGACCTTGCGGGTGCGCCCGACGCCGGAGTGGCCGCTCTCGCCATGGGTGATCAGCACCATCCCGCAGAGGCCCGAGGTGATCGCCGCGGCGGCATGGCGGACTTGGATCATGAACGAGCAGCCGCCGACTGCGGTGCCGTCGACCCAGTTCGGGGGTGATGCCGAGATAATGCGTAATCGGTCACCGGCGTCTCGGCGGCCCTCGCGACGCCGTCGATGTCGGAAGGTTTGAGTCCGGCATCGGCCATCGCGTTGAGCGCGGCGTCGGCGTGCAGTTGGATCCGCGACATGTCGGGGATGACGCCCGAGCCGGGTGGTCTCGGGGGCGCCGACTATGGCGATCGATTTCGGTTTCAGCGCGGTCACCTCCGGGCCGGGCGAAGGGAGTCATGGCCGATCTCTGCGGGCCGGGCAAATGGGCGCCCGCAATTCCCGCATGCGCTCGGCGTCGCACTATGGCTAAATACCCAAACCACTGCCGGCCGGGGTGCCGTTATGCCGAAAGTCGAACCACATCGTCTTTCCGCCACCAGCTTGGTTGGCCTCGTCGAGGGCGGCGAGCTGACGGCCGAGGCTATCGTCCGGAGCTGCCTCGAGCGGATTGCCGAACGCGAGCCGGTGGTGCGTGCGTGGAGCCACCTCGCTGGGAAATCTGCCTTGACCAGGGCGCGCGAGCTCGACAAGGCGAGGCAGAAGACCCTGCTCGGCGGCGTGCCGTTCGGCATCAAGGATATTTTCGATACCGCCGACATGCCGACGACTTATGGCTCGCCGATTTATGTGGGCGGCCGGCCCGCGAGCGACGCCAGCGCCGCGGCATTGCCGCGCGCGGCCGGCGGCATCCTGCTCGGCAAAACGGTCACGACCGAATTCGCCAATAGGCATCCCGGTCCGACAACGAACCCGCATGATGCCGATTTTACCCCCGGCGGTTCGTCAAGCGGCTCGGCGGCGGCGGTTGCCGACTTCATGGTACCGCTCGCCATCGGCACGCAGACCGGCGGCTCGGTGATCCGGCCGGCCGCCTATTGCGGTGTCGTCGGGTTCAAGCCGAGTTTCGGACTGTTTCCGCCGGCCGGCATGCGGATCAACACCGAGACCCTCGATACGGTCGGCATCATGGCGCGCTCGGTCGGCGACATCGCGCTGTTCCGCGCGGCGATGATGGCAATCCCCTATACGGCGCCGGCGATCCCGCATAGCGCGCCACGGCTCGGCCTGTGCCGCGGCCCGCACTGGAACGACGCGCAGCCGGAAGGCAGGGCGGTGATCGAGAGCGCGGCCGAACGCCTCGCTGCTGCGGGCGCCGCTGTCGGCGAGACCGAGCTGCCGGCGGAATGCGCCCAAGCGGACGAGTGGCAGAGGGTCCTCGGGTCATTCGAGGGCTTGCGCAACCATATGCCCGAGCTCCACCGGCACGAGGCCCTGCTGAGCCCGGAGCTCCGCAACGAAAAAATCGCACTCGGCCGCGAGCTGACGCTCGACGCCTTCCGTGCGGCCTGCCGCGGCGCCGAGAAGGCGCGGAGGGCCGCGCAAAACTGGGCCTCGGGCTTCGATGCAATCCTCACCCTGCCGGCGCCTGGCCAAGCCCCGCGCGGGCTCGCCGATACCGGTTCCGCAGTTTTCAACGCCCTGTGGACCCAGCTTTACATGCCTTGTTTAACGTTGCCGGCCGGAAGCGGCCCGGACGGCCTGCCGGTCGGCGTCCAGTTGGTTGCTCGCCGGCATGCGGACGAGCCTCTGCTCCAGGTCGCGCTCTGGGTCGAACAGCGGCTCGGCGGGGGAGAACGGCGATGAACAGCCCCGAGCATCTGACCGCCACCGAGAGTGTCGCCCATCTGGCGGCCGGCACACTGACCGCCGAGGCGTTGACCCGCGCCTGCCTGGAGCGGGCCCGCGCCGGCGCCGAGATCAAGGCCTGGACGTGGCTCGATCCGGAACAGGCGATCGCGCAAGCCCGGGCGGTGGACCGCGGCGGGCGCGAGGGTGGGCTGGCCGGCGTTCCGGTCGGGATCAAGGACATCATCGACACGGTCGACATGCCTACCGGGCACGGCTCACCGATCTACCCGCGCCACCGGCCCTTTGCCGACGCGGCCTGCATTGCGCTGATCCGGGCGGCCTCGGGCGTCATCCTCGGCAAGACGGTGACGACCGAGTTCGCCAACCGCCACCCGGGGCCGACGGTGCATCCGCATAACGCCGACCACACCCCCGGCGGCTCGTCGAGCGGCTCGGCCGCGGCCGTGGCCGATTTTCAGGTGCCGCTGGCGCTCGGCACCCAGACCGGCGGGTCGGTGATCCGACCGGCGGCGTTCTGCGGCGTCATCGGCTACAAGCCGAGCTTCGGTGAGTTCAGCCGGGTCGGCGTCAAGATGCAGTGCCACAATCTCGACACCCTGGGGATCATCTGCCGCAGCCTCGAGGATGTCGCGCTGCTCCGCGGCGTGCTGCTGGCACAAGAGCCGCACCGGGTCGACCGCCGGCCCGCTGCCCCGCGCATCGGCTTTTGCCGCACCCCTGCCTGGGAGCACGCCGACCGGGATACGCATGCGCTGTTGCACCGAACCGCCGAAGTGCTGGCAGCCGCTGGCGCCAAGGTGCGAGAGGTCGCGCCGGCCCCCGCGGACATCCTCGACCAGCACCGCCGCATCTTCGAGTTCGAAGCGGCACGCAATTACGCCTATGAGTATGAAATGCATGGCGAGAAGTTGAGTCCGGCTCTGCGTGAAGGGCTCTTGGCGCCCGGCCGGGCCTTGCCGCTCGCCGCGTACATCGAGGCGATCGAGACGGCGGAGGCGTTTCGCCGCCACCTAGACGATACTTTCGCCGAGGTAGACGTGCTGCTCGCCCCGAGCGCCCCGGGCGAAGCTCCAAAGGGCCTCGACTCGACCGGCGACGCACGCTTCAACGCACTCTGGACTCTGGCCTGGACACCTTGCCTGACCTTGCCCGCCGGCAACGGCCGCAGCGGGTTGCCGCTCGGCATTCAACTGGTCGGTCAGCGCTTCCGCGACGAGGCGCTGCTCGACGCTGCCGCCTGGGTTGAATCCGGGCTCCGCTGAAGTTTTCCTGAAACCACCCAAAGGAGGAAGAGAGATGATCTACGAGCTGCGGGTTTACCACTGCGTGCCGGGCCGCCTTCCGGACCTCATAAAGCGGTTCGACACGCTCACCTTGCCGCTTTGGAAAAAGCACGGCATCCAACAGGCCGGGTTCTGGACCGTGGCGATCGGACCGTCGAACCAGGACCTTTATTACATGCTCAAGTGGGAATCACTCGATGATCGGGCGAAGCGGTTCGCCGGGTTCCAAGCCGATCCCGAATGGATCGCGGGACGCGCCGAGACCGAGAAGAACGGTCAGATCGTTGCCTCGATTACCAACACAATCCTGCACCCGACGACCTTCTCGTCGGTAAAGTAACAAGGAGGGAAGTCATGCTCTACGAACTGCGCGTCTACCACTGCGTGCCGGGGCGCCTTCCGGACCTTTTAAAGCGGTTCGACACAATCACTTTGGGGATCTGGAAGCGGCACGGGATTGAGCAGGCCGGCTTTTGGACCACCGCGATCGGCGATTCGAACCAGGCCCTTTACTATCTCCTGAAATGGGAGTCGCTCGCTGACCGCGAGAAAAAATGGAACGCATTCCAGGCTGATCCGGAATGGCACACCAAGCGCGCCGAGACCGAGAAAAATGGAGCAATCGTCGCTAGAGTAGAGAATAGCATCCTACAGCCGACGAGTTTCTCATCGGTGAAATAAAGGCTGCCGCGGAGGCACGGAGAAGAGCACTTGCTTTCTGAACCTCCGTGTCTCCGTGGTGATTATCCCTTGAACAGCTTTTCGAACCCGGCCCAGCAGGCATCATAATCACGCTGCAGGGCGTCGGTCTCGAGCGCAAAGCGGGTCGGGCGGATCACCAAGCGTGTCTCGAACATGAAGGCGAGCGTGTGGTCGATCTTCTGGGGTGCGAGGTCGGCGGCGACGGCCTTGTCGAAGGTAGCGCGGTCGGGGCCGTGGGCGGACATGCAATTGTGCAACGAGGCGCCGCCCGGTGCAAAGCCCTCGGCCTTGGCGTCGTAGACGCCGTGCACCAGACCCATGAACTCGTTCATGTAGTTGCGGTGGAACCACGGCGGGCGGAAGGTGTGTTCCGCCACCAGCCAGCGCGGCGGAAAGATCACGAAATCGCAATTGGCGGTGCTGGGTGCCTCGCTCGGCGAGGTCAGGACGGTAAAGATCGACGGGTCCGGGTGGTCGAAACTGACTGTGCCGATCGTATTGAAGAGCGCGAGATCGTAGACATAGGGCGCGTAGTTGCCGTGCCAGGCGACGACATCGAGCGGCGAATGGTCGAGTTCGGCCACCCAGAAATTGCCCTCGAATTTGGCGACCACCTCGCAGGGTTCGTCGCGGTCTTCGAAGGCGGCGACCGGCGAGCGGAAATCGCGCGGATTGGCGAGGCCGTTGGCGCCGATCGGACCCAATTCGGGCAGCCGGAAGAGCGCGCCGTAATTTTCGCAGACATAGCCTCTCGCGCGTCCGTCCGGCAGCTCGACGCGGAACTTGATGCCGCGCGGGATGACGGCGATCTCGCCCGGTTTCGCCTCGACCGTGCCGAGCTCGGTGGCGAGCAGCAGCCGGCCCATCTGCGGCACGATCAACAGCTCGCCGTCGGCGTCGTAAAAGACGCGGCGCACCATCGGCTTGGTCGCGCGGTAGATATGGACCGCAACCCCACGCCGCCCGCTCGCATCGCCATTGCCGCCCATCGTGACGAGCCCGTCGATAAAGTCGGCCGGCTCGTCCGGGAAAGGCAGGGGTTTCCATCTGAGCCGGTTTGGCGGCGACGCCACCTCGCCGAACGGCGCGCTGCGAACGAGCGCATTGTCGATCCTGCGAAACGGCGGATGCATCGCCGAGGGCCGAATGCGGTAGAGCCACGAGCGCCGGTTCACGGCGCGCGGCGCCGTGAACGGCGTCCCCGAAATCTGCTCGGTATAGAGACCGCGCGGCGGCCGCTGCGGCGCATTCTGGCCAACGGGGAGGGTGCCTGGCAAGGCCTCGGTAGCGTGCTGGTTGCCAAAGCCGGCGAGATAGCGAAGCGTGTCTTCCTTCATGCTCACTTCCGCGGAAGGATCACCTTTTCCTCGGTGATGAAGCTCTTGATGCGGCCAATGAAGAGGGCGCCGTCGGCACGCAGCGCCTTGGCTTCGGGAGAGGCATTGGCGCGCTCCATGGCGGCCAGATCGTCGTACCAGGTTTCGGCAATTCCATCGACTTCGACATCCGTCGCCGGAATGTCGGGCCGGGTCCGCTCGCCGACAATATGCGACTGCACATAACGGCGCAGTCCCGGTACCGCGTGAGCGAGCGGCGCGTGCACATCGAGCCAATGTTTGACGAATTCCTCGTGCGACAGTCCCGCCTTGCGGGTCAGCAGCGAGACGCTCTTGATCATCGGCTAGTCCCTTTCGCTATTCGGTAAAGTCACGCATCCTGCGCCGGACAAACCTGAGGAGGAAGCATGAACATCGATATTGCCGGCAGACGCGCCATTGTCGCTGGAGGCAGCCGCGGCATCGGGCGCGCGATCGCACTCGCCTTTGCGAAGGCCGGTGCCGGCGTGTCGATTTGCGCGCGCGGCGCCGAGGCGCTCCAAGCCACCCGCGACGAGATCGCCCGCCATGGCGGCGTCGCCCATGCCGCGGTCTGCGACCTTTCGGACGCCGCGGCCATTCCACGCTACATTGCGGCAGCGGCCGACGCTCTCGGCGGCATCGACATTCTCGTCAACAATGCCTCGGGGTTCGGGACCAGCGACGACGAAGCCGGATGGGCCGCCAGCATCTCGGTCGACCTGCTGGCGACCGTGCGAGCGACGCGAGCGGCGCTGCCCTACCTCGAAAAATCCGAAGCTGGTTCGATCCTCAACATCTCTTCGATCTCGGGGTTCCGAGCTTCGGTCCGCACGCCGCCCTACGGAGCCGTCAAAGCCGCGATCCTCGAATACACCTTGACCCAGGCGGCGGCGCTTGCACGGAAGCGGATCCGGGTCAACTGCATCGCCCCCGGCTCGATCGAATTCCCCGGAGGCACCTGGGCCCTGGTCAAGGCCAACAATCCTGACCTGTACGGCCGCATCCTCAGGAGCATCCCGTTCGGCCGGCTCGGCCATCCGGAGGAGGTGGCGCAGATTGCGCTGTTCCTGTGCTCGCCGCTCGCCAGCTGGGTCACCGGCCAGAACATCGCCGTCGATGGCGGGCAGATGCTCTGAGGCCGATGCGATTGTCGTCCTCGGCTGTCGTGGTCCGGCGGCGCTGAAGCGACGGCTGGGAATTGGTATTCGACTCTTCGAGGCAGGCGCCGCGCCGCTGCTCGTGCTCTCGGGCGGCGGCAGCGGACGCTGCCTGAAGCGGAAATCATGCGGCGGGCGGCTGTTGCTCACGGGGTATCCGGGACCGCAATGCTGGTCGACACCGTATCCCGCGACACCGTCGAGAATGCGCGCGAGACTGCGCGGTTGCTGAGCGCGCGCGCACTCGGCTCTGTCCTGCTGGTCAGTGACCGCGTCCACCTGCCGCGTGCGGCCCTTTTGTTCCGCCTCGCTGGGCTGCGGGTAGCGGGGCGGGCGGCGGTGCCGGCGCGCTCGCTTCGGCGGGCGGCCGGCGCGGCCCTTCGAGAGGTCCTGGCACTGCCCTGGAGCCTATTGCGCGCTGGGTCACGCAGACTGGGCCACGGTGAGCCGGGGCAGCATGCGCCAAAACAGCACGGCGACTACGAGCGTCGTGCTGCCGGTCAACAAGAACAGCCCGGGGATGCTGACGCCGATGGCGATCAGCACCATCGTCACGGCCGAGGAGATCACCATCGCGGCGGCATTGACGATGTTGTTCGCCGCGATCACGCGGGCGCGGTGCTCGCGTTCAGTCATCGCCCGCAGCAGGGCGTAGAGCGGCACGACGAAAACCCCGCCCGAGGCGGCGATGCCGAAGAGGTCGGCGAGAATTCGCCAACGCAGCGGGTGGCCGAGAAATACCGCAAGGGTTGTGAGCCCTCCAACTCCCGAGGCCGGCGGGCTGGCGAGCCACAGATCGATCGAGAATAACCCGATCCCCAATGCCCCCCAGGGGACGCAACCTGCGCTGAGCCTGCCGGCGAGCAGGCGATTGCATAACAGCGAGCCAAAGGCGATCCCCAGGGAAAACAACGTCAAAAACAAGGTCACGACCAGCTCTTCCGCTCCGAGGACGAAGCGGACATAGGCCGGGAACTGCGACAGGTAGGTCGCGCCGGCCAGCCAGAACCATGAGATGCCGAGCATCGAGCGGAACGGCCCCGATTCCTGTGCCGCCCGCCGTATCACCCGAACAGTCGCGCCGAACAGGTCCCAGCGCGCCGCGCCGCGGCGTGCCGCGGGTGTCGTGCGCGGTATCTTCCAGCTGGCCGCCCAGGCGGCGAGCGCCACCGTGACGATCAGCCCCGCGACAGCCGCCGAGCCATGCCGGGTCGCGATCAGCATGCCGGCGATCGTGCCGAAGAGGATCGCGATAAAGGTCCCGGCCTCGACCAGTGCATTGCCGAGCAGCAGTTCTTCGGGAGCGAGGAGATCCGGCAGGATCGCATATTTGAGCGGCCCAAAGAATGCGGCGATGATCCCCATCGTGAGCAATAGCGCCAGCAGCACCGTCGCGCTCCCGGTGAGGACCCCGCCGGCGGCCGCCAGCATCACCGGGATCTCGACCAGCTTGATCAGGCGGATTATTGACGCCTTGTCCGACTCGTCGGCGATCTGGCCGGCGGTCGCAGAGCACAGGAAAAACGGCAGCATGAAGAGCCCGGCGGCGAGCGGGATCATGATCTGCGCCGAGAACTGCGCCGCTGCATCGGCCCGGTAGGCGATCATCAGCACTAGCGCGTTGCGCAATGCATTGTCGTTGAAGGCCGACAGGAACTGCGTCACGAACAGCGGGCTAAAGCGTCGCGAGACGAGCAGCCCAAACGCGCCGTGTGATTTCCGATTTACATCCGGAAGGGCCAACGCCCCATCAACGGGCTGTGGTTCAGGAGCTTTTACGCTCCCAGTACCCGGCCCCGGCTGGAAATACTGTCTGGCAGCGCGTCGCCTCGGGCGCGCCGTCCAAGGTGTCCGCGGCCGCGCGCCAGACGGCGTAGTGGGGCGCCGCCCGATGCGCCTCCAGCGCCTTCTCGTCGCGGTAGACCTCGTAGAAATAGTAGACGTTCTGGTCTTGCCCGTCCTGAAGGACGTTGAAACGCATGCAGCCCGGCTCGTCCCGCTCGGAGCCTAGGGCATCCACCTCGATCGCCTTCAGGAAGCGCTCGCGCGCATCAGGCTTCACCCGGACCTTGACCCACATCGCCAGCATTAGGCCCTCCTTTTCTGTCGGCAGTCCCCGAACGCGGATAATACGCGAAGGGCGCCGATGGCGTCATCCGCGGAAACCCAGTCTCAGGTCGGTACGATTTGAGACGCGATCTGCGGCTTTCGCCTCAGTACGACCGCGGCATGCCGAGCACGTGCTGGCCGAGATAGGCGAGCACCATATTGGTCGAGATCGGCGCGGTCTGATAGAGGCGGGCCTCGCGCCATTTGCGCTCGATGTCGTATTCCTTCGCGAAGGCGAAGCCGCCGAAGGTAGCGAACGTCGCCTCGGCGGCGTGCCAGGTCGCTTCCGAGGCGAGCAGTTTCGCCATATTGGCGTCGGCGCCGCATTCCTTGCCGTCGTCGAAGAGGGCGGCGGCGCGGCGGCAGATCATGTCGGCCGCCTCGAGCTCGGCATAGGCATGCGCTAGCGGGAACTGCACGCCCTGGTTCTGCCCGATCGGCCGGTCGAAGACGATGCGCTCCTTGGCGTAGTCGATGCCCTTCTGCAGCAGCCAACGGCCGTCGCCGATGCACTCCTGCGCGACCAGGATGCGCTCGGCATTCATCCCGTCGAGGATATAGCGAAAGCCCTTGCCTTCCTCTCCGATCAGGTTCTCGGGCGGCACTTCGAGATTGTCGAAGAACACTTCTGTCGTGTTGTGGTTGATCATCGCCTCGATCGGCCGGATCTCAACCCCGTGCCCGAGGTTCTCGCGCAGATCGACAAGAAACACCGAGAGCCCGTCGGTGCGCCGCCTGACCTCGTCGACCGGGGTCGTGCGCGCCAAGAGCAGCATTAGATCGGAATGCCGGGCGCGCGAGGTCCACACCTTCTGCCCGTTGATGACGTAGTGGTTGCCTTGCCGCACCGCCCGGGTCTTGAGCTTCGTCGTGTCGGAGCCGGTGGTCGGTTCGGTTACCCCGAAAGCCTGCAGGCGCAACTCACCCGACGCGATCTTGGGCAGATAACGCTGCTTCTGTTCTTCGCTGCCGTGCCGCAATACGGTGCCCATGATGTACATCTGGGCGTGGCCCTGGCTCGCGGTGCAACCCGAGGCGTTGATCTCCTCGAGGATCACGGCGGCGGCCCGCAACGGCAGCCCCGAGCCGCCATATTCCTCGGGGATCAGCGAGGCGAGAAACCCGCCCTGCGTCAATTCCGTGATGAACTCGGTCGGATAGGCCTGCTCCGCCTCCAATTTGCGCCAGTAAGCCCCAGGATAGCGCTCGCAGATCTTGCGCACCGACTCGCGCAGCTCGGGATAATCCTCGCCAAGCGCCACCATCGTCGCCGTGTCGGTCATTGCGGGCTCCTCTCCACCGTTTTCTCGACCAAGAATAGTGCAGAGCAGCGGCGAATTCATCCGGTGCGGACGGCGCGGTATTCGCGGCGGACGATTTCCAGGAGCTCTTCGGCCGAGGTCGCCGCGGCCTGGCTCTCGACGGTGACTTCGCCGTGCTGCATCAGCATCACCCGGTCGCAGATCTCCAGGGTCTGCGCGTAGTTGTGAGCAATCATCACGATGGCGATGTCGCCGCGCGCGCGGAGCCGCTCGATCAGGCCGATGATCAGCCGCGCCTCGCGCGCGCCCATCGCCGCGAGCGGCTCGTCGAGTAAGAGGATGCGCGCCTTCGAATAGACTGCGCGCGCCACTGCAATCGCCTGGCGCTGGCCGCCCGAGAGGGCGCCGACCGCGAGTTCGACGGAGGGCACGTCGACGCCGATTTCGGCGAGGGCCTCGGCCGCGCGCCGACGCATCTCGCGATGGTCCAAGAGCCGCAGCGGGCCCCAGCGCAGCAGCTCGCGGTTCAAAAACATGTTGTGGTAGATGCTGAGCCCGTTGACCAGCGCCAGATCCTGGTAGACGCATTCGATGCCGAGCGCGCGGGCGTCATCGACCGAAGCGAGCTCTACCGGCTTTCCGTCGACGAAGACTCGCCCGGAATCGGGCTGGTGATAGCCGGTGAGGATCTTGATCAGGGTTGATTTGCCGGCGCCGTTGTCGCCGAGGATGCCGAGCGTCTCGCCCCACGCCACCTCGAGCGAGACGCCGGCGAGTGCGGTGATCTTGCCGAAAGCCTTCACCAGATTTTCGGCCCGAATGGCTTCGCTCATACGGGGCCGCCGCCGCGTAGCCGCGCAAGATGGATGTTCGCCACCATCGCGATCAGGATCGCTGCGCCGATGATGATGTCGAAAGTAAAGGCGTTGATCCCCTGCAGAGTGAACCCGTCCTGCAACACGCCGAGCATGATGCCGCCCACGAGCCCGCCGACGATCGTGCCGGCGCCGCCGGCGATCGCGGTGCCGCCGATCACGCCCGAGGCGACGGCCAAAAACATGATGTTGCTGCCGCCCGCGAGCGGGTCGGCCGAGCCGACCCGAAACGTCTCCATAAGGCCGGTGAACCCGCCCAAGGTGCTCGTCAGGATAAAGTTGCCGATCTTGACACGGTTGATCGCGATGCCGGCCTCGGCGGCAGCGACTATGTTGCCGCCGATCGCGACCGTGTGCAGACCCCAGCGGGTATGGCGCAGCACGACATGCATGACTGCGACAATCAGGAACGCCCAAACGATCTCCGAATAACCCCAGGCTCCCATAATCCCGGTCAAGAGGGGGCCGCCCGGCGGGTTCGCCGGAAAGCCGCGCGAGATCGTCAAGGTCACCCCGGTAATCAGGAACAACATCCCCAATGTCGTGATGAAGGACGGCACCTTGAGCCCGATCGTGATCAGCCCGATCGCGAGCCCGATCAATGCGCAGGCGGCGAGCGTCACCAAAATTGCCAGGACCACCGGCGGCCCCGCGCCGTACGCGTGCCCCATGATGAACGGCGAGAGCGCGAAGACCTGACCGACCGACAAGTCGATCTCGCGGCAGATCAAAAGCATGATCTCGCCGCAGGCGATGATTACCGGCGCCGCCACAAACTGCGACAATGTCTGCACATTGTCATTGGTCAAGAAATTGGCATTGGCCAGCTCGAAATAGGCGACGAGCGCCACCGACACAACAATGACGCTCGCCTCCGGCCGCAGCAGGAAATCATAAACCGGCTTTGCGATACCGCGGCGCGCCGTCGCCGGTTGCTTCATCTCCTCAACCATCTCCGCCGGCCGCGCAGCCCCCTCTTACCGTCATTACCGGGTTTGTCCCACGGCGCTCCGGTTTAGAGAAGTAGCTTGCGGCATCGCCGATTTTCTCTATTAAAACTCGTCGTCGCCGGGCTTGACCCGGTGATCACGCCTTCCTGGCGCATCGATCCAGTAGGAGGCAAAGGTATGGATGCTATATCGACAATACGGCGGAGAATGCTGCGGCGGCCCTCGCTGGCCTCGGCGGCCAGAATCATCCTCGCGACGGTGACGAAAGCGTGGCTACGAGCGTGGTCCAGGGTGGGCCTCGCGGTCAACGCCAGGTGATCGGGGGCACGGAAGCGATCGAGGCGCAATGGCCTGATCCACGATTGGGGGCTGCTCAATCCGATAGCCACCGTTCCAGAAGTCCGCACCGCCATCACCCAAATAGCGAGCTAAAAAAGCGCCTGAAGTAAACCCCAGGTCGCGGCCATCGAGCTCGACAGCCGTCTTTAAACGCGCAAGCCCCCGTTTCTCATAGCATGCACGCCAGCGTTGACCAGCGCGAGCCGGGTTTCGTCAATTCTCGGGCCGGCCTCGTCGAGCCGCTCAGCGGGGATCGGCGGGCACAGCGGTGGGGGTCGCGACAGCCGGCTCGCTGTGGCGGATCGGGGCGGCGCCGGGAGGAGGCAGGTCGGCGGCGCGATCGAAGGTCGTGACCGCGAGCATCTCCCGCTTGCCGCGGATCTCGATCTCGTGATGTGGAAATTCGCGAAAAATCGAGACCGGCGCGAGCGACGGTCTCGTCGGAGACGACGAGTTCGCAGTCATAATCCTTGGTCAGCGCTTCGAGCCGGCTGGCGGTGTTGACGGCGTCGCCGATCGCGGTGATCGCGGCGGCGTTGCCGTAGCCCATCTCGCCGACGATCACCGGCCCGCAATGGATGCCGATGCCGATGCGCAATGGACGGTCGAGCTCGGCCCGCAATGACGAGTTGAGCTCGGCGAGCCGCTCCGACATCAGCCGCGCGGCGGCGAGCGCCTCGCGGCAGCCGGCCTGCGCACCGCTCTCGATGCCGAAGAGCGCCATGACCCCGTCGCCGATGAACTTGTCGACGCGCCCTCCCGCGCTTTCGATCGCGCGTCCCATCGCCGAGAAATAGCGGTTGAGGACAAACACGACATCGTAGGGAAGCCGGCCCTCGGCGAGCGCGGTGAAGCCGCGGATGTCGGCGAACAGGATCGCGATCTCGCGCTCGCTGCCCTGCACGAAATCGACCCGGCTCCGTCCGTCGGCGGCAACGCCAGTGGCGGCAATAGGGGGGTCACTTCGACCGCGCCGCGCGGGCGCAGCATGCAGGCGAGGCGAATGTTGGGCCGGGCGCCGATGCGGCGCAACACGCGCATTTCATTGGCGGACGGGGGATCGATGGCGTGGACTTCACCGCGCACCCGCACGCGACAGGTCGAGCAACGGCCGCGGCCGCCGCAGACCGAGGCGTGCGGGATCCCGGCGATCCGGCTCGCCTCGAGCACGCTGGTGCCGGGCGTGACCTCGACCCGAGCGGCCATCGGGGTAGCCGATCCGCACGACGCCGTGCCGGCGGCGCCAGGCGCGGCGCGCGACCCGCGCCAGCAGAACGGCGGCGACGACGCCGCCGAAAAACCAGCTGAGCCCGTCGGTGATCTGCTTGAGGGCGCGCTGGGCTTCCGGCGACGGCAGGGTCATGCGGGCGAAGGCTTCGTGCGTCCAATTCGGATCTGCCGCGAGTGCGGCCACATGCCGGCCGGCTTCGATCATGCCGAGCAGGGACAGCACCGGGACGAGCACCGCGAGCACGAGCGCGACCGGCTGGAGTCGCGAATACCAGGGCCGCACGCGCAGCCAGAAGTGCAGGCCGATCATCGCATGGCTCCACGCGACGACCAGAACCAGCATCTGCCAAGTAGCCGTGTCCGGGTGAACGGACGAAATAAACCCAAAGTAGATAAGCGTAATAGCCGGTATCGGTGTGGAAGAAATCGTCGGCGATTCGCGTGCCGACGACATGGCGCGCGAGCAGGATCGGGATCGCAAAGCCGAGAACGATCTGGCTGAGCTCGGACGGCCGCAGCCGCAAGCTGCGCCGCTGCCAGAGGGCCCACAGCGCCAGCCCGTAATGGACGAGGAAGCTGCCGTAGAGCAGCACCTGCGCCGGGCGGTTCGACCAGACGCGGAAAATGTACCACAGCACGTCTTCCATCGCCTTGAGCGAGACGAGGCCGACGGCGTGATTGAGGAGATGCATCGTCACATAGGCGAGCATCACCAGACCTGAAGAAAGCCGCAGTTGACGGATCATCGAAAAGCCTGTGGGCGGCAGCGCTGGATTAAGAAACCTCTTGTCACGGGAGCCTTATTTCTTTATCGGGGCGCGCCGCGGGAAGGCACAAACAGGCCGCCTTCGGAGGAACGCGCTGGTATGCTGGAGATCCGACACCTCGTCAAATCGTTCGGCCCGCTGATCGCCGTCGACGATGTTTCCTTTACCGTGCCGCAAGGCGAAGTGCTGGGCTTTCTCGGCCCGAACGGCGCCGGCAAGTCGACGACGATGAAGATGATCACGGGTTTTCTCGCGCCCACCGCCGGCACGGCGATAATCTGCGGCTATGACATCGCGACGCAGACGATCGCCGCGAAACGGCACATCGGTTACCTTCCCGAGGGCGCGCCCGCCTATCCGGACATGACCCCGGCCGACTTTCTCGACTTTATCGCCCACATCCGAGGCTTCTCGGGCGACGAAGCAATGCGGCGCATCGGCCGCGTCGTCGAGATGATCCGGATCGGCGAGGTCATGCATCAGCCGATCGAAACATTGTCGAAGGGGTTCAAGCGCCGGGTCGGGGTCGCCCAGGCCCTCCTGCACGATCCCGACGTCCTGATCCTCGACGAGCCGACCGACGGGCTCGATCCCAACCAGAAATACGAAATGCGAACCGTCATCACGGCGATGCGGCCGGACAAGGCGATCATCATCTCGACGCATCTGCTCGAGGAGGTCGAAGCGGTGTGCAGCCGGGCGATCATCATCGCTCATGGCCGTATCCTCGCCGACGGGACGCCGGCAGAGCTCGCCCAGCGCTCGCACCATCACAACGCCGTTCGCCTCGGCATCGCCGGCGGCGCGGACGCGAATGTCAGGGCCGAACTGGCGGCGCTGCCGGGAGTGGCGGCAGTCGAGCCGGCCGGCAGTGGCGCCGGCGACGGGCTCATCGTCTTCCCGCGCGGCGGACACCCGGTGGTTGGCGAAATCGCCGATCTCGCCCGCAACCGCGGCTGGACGATCACCGGTCTGCAGGTGGAGCGCGGGCGGCTCGACGACGTCTTCCGCGAGATCACCACCGCGCCCCCCGAGCCGATAGCCGCTGCGGCGTAATCCGATGCGCAACGTCCTGACCATCTTCCGCCGTGAGCTGGCCGCCTATTTCGCGACGCCGCTCGCCTATGTGTTCATCGTCATCTTTCTCGTGATGGCGGGGATACTGACGTTCTTCGTCGGCAACTTCTTCGAACGGGGCCAAGCCGATCTCCAACCCTTCTTCACCTTTCATCCCTGGCTCTACGTCGTGCTGATCCCGGCTCTGTCGATGCGGCTGTGGGCCGAGGAGCGCCGCAGCGGGACGATCGAGCTGTTTCTGACATTGCCGATCCGCATGACCGAGGCGGTGGCCGGAAAATTCCTCGCCGCGTGGTGCTTCGCCGGGATCGCGCTGATCCTGACCTTCCCGTTCTGGGTCACCGTCAACTTTCTCGGCCACCCGGACAACGGCGTGATCCTCGCCAGCTACATCGCCAGCTGGCTGATGGCCGGGGCCTTTCTGGCGGTCGGCGCCTGCATCTCGGCGATGACCAAGAACCAGGTCATCGCCTTCGTTGTTACCGCGGCGCTGGTTTTTGTGCTCACCGTCGCGGGCTCGCCGATCGTCCTCGGAGTATTTCAGGGCTGGGCGCCGGAATGGCTGCTCCACGGGGTGGCGCAAGCGAGCTTCCTCGGCCATTTCAGCGCGATCACGCGCGGCGTCATCGATCTGCGCGACCTTGTCTATTTCCTGTCGATCATGATCGCTTTCCTCGCCGCCAACGCGATCCTGATCGACCTCGAAAAAGCCGAGTGAGGGTCCGAGAGAGATGCTTTTGGTGGGACTAAGCGCGGTGCGTCCTTCGAGACGGCTGCCCCGCAGCCTCCTCAGGATGAGGGGTTTTCTTGATGCCATTAAAGGCCAGTCTCATGCTGAGGAGCGCCCAGAGAGCCTGCCCCAGGCTAGAACTGGGGGCGCGTCTCGAAGGACGCATCGCCGCAGTGTTGCGGGTCTGTAATGGCTGTTCCCGATCGCCTTCGCGGCTTTTTTGCCTCGCGGCGCGCTGTCGCCGTCACGGCGCTCGTCTGCATCGCGCTGATGCTGATTTCGGTCAACGTCATCGCCGCCCGCCTCTTTGCGTGGCGGCTCGATCTCACCGGTGAGCACCTTTACACGCTCTCCCGCGGCACCCAGCGAACGCTTGCCAGGATCGACGAGCCGATCACGTTGCGGTTCTATTATTCGAACCGCCTCGCCGACGAAGTCCCGTCCTACGGGGTCTATGCCCAGCGCGTGCGCGACTTGCTCGATCAGTATGTCGCGGCGGCGCACGGCAAGATCCGCCTCGAAGTCTACAACCCACTGCCGTTCTCGGATGTCGAAGACCGCGCGGTCGCCTTCGGGCTGCAAGGGGTGCCGCTCGATGTCGGAGGCGAACAGGTCTATTTCGGGCTCGCCGCGACCAACTCGACCGACGACCAGCAGGTCATCGCGTTCTTCCAGCCCGAGCGCGAGCGCTTTCTCGAATACGATCTGACCAAGCTTGTACACAGCCTGGCTTTTCCGAAGAAGACTGTGGTCGGCTTGATCAGCACGTTGCCGCTCGAAGGCGACATGATGGCGATGATGCGCGGCCGTCCGGCCGAGCCGATGGCCATCATGGAGCAATTGCAGCAGCTCGATACGGTCAAGCCGCTGGCCGCCGCCAACATCGATGCAATCCCGCCCGATGTCGATGTGCTGATGCTCGTGCATCCGCAAAATCTGCCGGACAAGACGCTGTTTGCGATCGATCAGTTCGTCCTGAAAGGCGGCAAGGCGCTCGTCTTCGTCGATCCGCTCTCCGAGCTGCAGGCCTCGCATCCGAGCCAGCTCAATCCGCCCGGCTCGCCGACTGCCAGCAATCTCGAACGGCTGTTCAAATCCTGGGGCTTCGAGGTGCCGGCGAATACGGTCGCCGGTGATCGCCGCGATGCGCAGCGGGTCGGCGTGCCCGCCTCGCGCGGCGGAACGCGGCCGCTCGACTACGTCGCCTGGCTCAACCTGAAGACCGACAACCTCAATCGCACCGACATGATCACCGCCGATCTGAGCCACGTGATGTTGGCTTCCTCCGGGATCATCGAGCCGATCGAGGGAGCCAAGACGACGATTGAGCCGCTGATCACGACATCGCCCAACTCGATGAAGATCCCGGCCGAAAAGCTGACCGGGCTGCCCGATGTCGCGGGCCTGCTCGCCGAGTTCAAACCGGACGACAAACGATACATATTGGCCGCGCACGTCAGCGGCACCGCGGAAAGCGCCTTTCCCGACGGCCCGCCAAAGCCGCCGGAGCCCGCCAAACCCGAGGCCAAGCAGGGCGAGACGGCGCCGCCGTCACCGGAGGCGCCCGGAACCGAGTGGCTGAAGCAATCGGCCAAACCGATCGACGTGGTCGTGGTCGCCGATACCGACTTGCTCGACGATCGGTTCTGGCTGGAGAAGCAGGAGTTTTTCGGCCAGCGGCTGCTCGTACCGACCGCCAACAATGGCGATTTTGTCGCCAATGCGATCGAGGTGCTGGCCGGCGGCGACGATCTGGTCGGGCTGCGCAGCCGCGGCACCTCGGCGCGCCCGTTCGAGGTCGTCGAGCGAATCCAGACCGAAGCGCAGACGCGTTACAGCGCCGAGGAGCACGCCTTACAAGCAAGGCTCAAGGACACTCAGGCCAAGCTCGCCAGCCTTACCGGCAAGGACCAGGCGAACGCGCCCGCAAACCTCTCGGCGGAGCAGACCAAGGCGGTCGAGGAATTTCGCGCCGACATGGTGCAAACCCGCCGCCAATTGCGCGACGTGCAGGGCGCGCTGCGCAGCGACATCGGGCGCCTCAAGACCCGACTCGAATTTCTCGACATTGCGCTGATCCCGATGATCGTCGCAGCGGCCGCCGTTGTTCTTGGCGCGTTGCGGCTGCGCCGCCGCAGCCGGCGCATTACGGAGGCGTGATCGCAAATGCAGTCACGCTCTCTGATCCCCCTCGCTTCTGCAACGTCCGTTCTTGTCGCGATCGCGATCGTTGTGCTCGCCTCCGGCGACCGCGGCGTCAGCCGCGCGGCGCCGGGTCAGCCGGCCTTTCCGGCGCTTGCCGCGAAGCTCGGCGATGTCGCGTCCGTCAGGGTATCCCGCGATGGGACGACGATGACCTTGATCCGCGACGGCGACAGCTGGCTCGTCGCCGAGAAGGGGGACTACCCGGCGAACGCCGCCAAGGTTAGCCAGATCGTACGGGCGATGGCGGATTTGACCCTGGTCGAGCCGAAAACCCAGAACCGCGATCTCTACCCGCGGCTCGAAGTCGAGGACCCGGGCAACGGGAAATCCGCCCTGGTCGCGATCAAGGACAAATCGGGCGGAGATCTGGCCCAGGCCATCGTCGGCAAACGGCGCTACGATCGGCTGGGTGCCGGCAACGACGGTGTTTATCTACGCAAGCCGGGAGAGGCACAGAGCGTGGCTCGCGCGCGGCACGCTCGATCCGTCAGGCGATCCGGCGAGCTGGCTCGACCGGGAGATCATCGACATCTCCGAAAAGAAGATCGCCAAGGTCAACTTGACCCAGGCGGACGGGAGCAAGCTCGTATTGAGCCGCCCGGTGCCGGAGGCGAAATTTGGGGTCGAGGACGCGCCGGCCGACGCCAAGTTCAAGAGCGAGACCACGACCAGCGGCCCCGCCACGGCGCTCGAGACCCTTAATTTGGACGACGTCAAACCCGCCGCCGAATTGCCGGTCCCCGACAAGGACGTGGTCTCCGCATCATTAACGATGTTCGACGGGCTGACGGTCGATCTGCGCCTCATGGAGCGCGACAAGGGCAACTGGGTCGCGATTTCTGCGACCGGCTCCGGCTCAGCCGAGTCCGAGGCGAAAAAGATCGAGGACAAGGTCTCCCACTGGACCTATGCGATCCCGGCTTATAAGGCGAACCTGCTGAAGACCAAGCTCGCCGACCTGATCGAGCCGGCCAAGGGATCCTGACTCGGGCTCAGTGTCATTGCGAGGAGCGCCTCACGCGACGAAGAATCCCGACCCAGCGAGTGCTCCGCGGCCCGAGATTGCTACGCTGTCGCTCGCAATGACTACGGCGGCGGACCGGTCTAATAAGCGCCGCCCAGCTTGCGGTGATCCCAGCTGGTAATCTTTTCCGGGACAATTTTCAGCACGACGCGCTTTGGCGTGCTGTCGGCCGATCCGCGCGGGCGTTCGCCCGGCGGGGCGCCGCGCGCTTCTGCCATTGCGGCAAAGACTTGGCGAACGGCATCGGCCCCCTCGATGATCTCGCATTCGCCCCGGATCATGACCCCGCGGAGTTCCGCGTAATTGTCTCCGGTCTCGGCCATCAGCGCGACTTTGGGATTGCGCCGAATGTTCAGCACCTTCTGGGCCTTGCCGTAGGAGGTCATGTAGAAGGCGCCGTCCTTGGCGAGGAAATTCATTGCCACCACATGGGGAAACCCGTCCTTGCCGATCGTCGCCAGCGCGGCCTTGCGGTGCTCGCGCAGGAATGCCGCTTGCTCTTCGGGGCTGAGTTGGATTTGCCGGCGCCGGTTCATCGCCATCCCTTTCGGACATACTGGACTAGATATTGATCCACTGTTCGGGCCGGAATTATGTCCCAAACACGCCTCAAAAGCCCACCCTTGTCGCGGATCGCCTTCAGTCGGCGCGCCCGGGCTCGCGTGCCGACTCGGATGCCAGTATCCTCTCCGCGAGGAGCTCTTTCATTTGAGGCCGGTCGCCAAACCCGACCTCATTACGGCCGCGAGCGAGGGTGCACCCAACCCTTTTTCGGGAAAATGAGGCAATGGCCGACGGCACCACGGAATTAGCCGTTCGCGATAAGATCGTCGTCATCACGGGCGCTGCGCGCGGGATCGGGCAGGAATTTGCAAGAAGCCTGTCTGCGGCAGGAGCGTTGGTCGTTGCTGCCGACATAAAGGACAGCTCGGCGACGCTCGATCTCATAAAGGCGGAGAACGGAAAGGCGATCGCCGTCGCGCTCGACGTGAGAAGCGCCCAATCCGCCTCCGACATGACCAATTCCGCGATCCGGGCTTTCGGGCGCGTCGACGCGCTGATCAACAATGCCGCGCTTTATGGCGCATTGCGCGGCGGACGCTTCGACGCGATTGCCGAAGCGGATTGGGAGGCCGCCATGGCGGTCAATGTCAAAGGCATTTGGAATTGCTGCAAGGCGGTGGTGCCGGCGATGCGGCAAGCCGGCGCCGGTAGTATCATCAACCTCGCCTCGCTCGCCGCGACTTACGGCATGCCGTTCGCTCTGCATTACACGACGTCCAAAGCGGCGGTGATCGGCCTGACCCGCGGGCTCGCCCGCGAACTCGGACGGGACGGCATTCGTGTGAACGCCCTGGCGCCGAGCGCGGTGCTGACCGACGGCACGCGGGAGTTCTTTGGCGATAAGGCAGACCGCGCGCTCGAGGTGATCAAGGCCGGCCAATCGATTCAGCGCAACCTGGCCCCGCCCGACCTCGTCGGTGCGGTGATTTGGCTGGTCTCCGATGCCAGCCGCTTTGTCACGGGCCAGACGATCGCCATCGACGGCGGCACGGTGATGCTCTGACCCAGCGATGAACCTCATCGGTAAAGCTGCGCTCATCAGCGGAGCCGGCGGCGGTATCGGTCGGGCGATCTGCCTCGCATTCGCCGAAGCCGAAGCGGCCGTGGCCTGCTGCGACATCGATGCGGCCTTGGCGGAAGAAACCGCGCGTCTCGTTCGAACCGCCGGAGGGCGTGCAATCGCTCAGCCCTGCGATGTTTCCGTTCAGGCCCAGACCGAAGCCGCCGCGGCGGCAGCGCACCAGGCGTTCGGGCGGGTCGATATCTTGGTGAGCGGCGCCGCTCCTCACGATGCGAGCGGCACCGTCCTTGAGACGAGCCTTGCCGATTGGGACCGCGTCCTGGCGGTGAACCTGACCGGCTCGTTTCTGTTGAGCCGCGCGGCGCTGTCCTACATGATCGAGGGCGGTGGCGGCTCGATCATCTTTATCGTCTCGCAGCTCGGTCGCGTCGGCACCGCGGGACGCGCCGCCTATTGTGCGACCAAGGGCGCGCTGATTCAGCTCGCCAAAGTCATGGCGATCGATCACGCCGGACAAAACATTCGGGTCAATACCCTTTCCCCGGGAGGGGTGGAAACGCAGAGAACGTTGCAGCGTTACGGCAGCTTTGAGGCGGGTCGGCAAGCCCTCGGCCCGAAGCATCTGTTAGGCCGCCTCGGCCAACCGCAAGAGATTGCTGCGGCTGCGCTGTTTCTCGCCAGCGACGCGTCGAGCTTTGTTACCGGCAGCGATCTCCTGGTCGATGGCGGGTATACCGCAGTCTGATCACCGGGGCCGGGAAGCCGACCGCAAACTCACCGGCGCATCATGCCTCGGCGATGTCGACAAGGGCGCCGTCGAGGCCGAAACAGGCAGCGATCAACCTGCCACCCCGGCCGGCACCGCCGTCAACAGATATGGCAAACTCGCGTTCGACGACACCGCGCCGGTCCCGGTCGACGCCCCTGACGATACGCCGGAAACCTGCGAACGGCTCCTTCAGTTCAAAAATATCCTCACGCCCCCACCAGAAGGCGTCTCGTTGCTCGGAGAACGGCCGCGACGGCTCGATCGCGGCATGGACGAACAGAAGGCCGCAATCCTGGGTGAAGGCGGCGTGCCGGAGAGACGCGAACAGCGCAGTATGACCTGGCGTCGCATTCATCACGCTGCGCAAAGCGCTCGTCCACCGGGTGATTGCGCGGGCGCCGTCGCGGCATGCCGCAAGCCCTTGCCGCAGGTCACCGCCATAGGCCCGAATTGTGGGCTCCATGCCCGCTCGGACCATCCAATTGAGGAGCTCGCCCGGATTGGGCGCAAACTGGAGCTGCAGCAATTTTTACCACGTCTCTTCTCGCGTCCCGCGCAGAAGGACGACATCGCAGGCGGCTCCGCGCGGGCGTCCAAGAACGCGGCGCCGAAAGTCGAGGAGCTCGTCGAGGGTAGCGAAGTCCGTGCCGTCATGCCCGACATAATTGCCGAGATAAACGACCCGGTCACCCGGCTGGAATCGTTCGCTGATCGCGTCGTGCAGCTGAACGAGGCGCTGCGCCTGGCCATGGATGACGGCGATCGCCCAGATTCGCCCGGTGGCTCGCAACCGGGCAAATCTTCCGTCCGGCCTCGATGCTCCTGCGCCGCGTTCCGACGCGGACCTCTTCACCTCGAGAGCGTTTAGGCGGTCAGCAGTTGCTCGACCCGCTGGGTTGCGGTGGACTCGTCGATGCTCTCGACGGCGGCAAACTCGCGCACCAAGCGGTCGAGAGCCGCTTGATAGATCTGCCGTTCGCTGTAGGATTGTTCCGGCTGGCCTGTGTTACGATAAAGATCGCGAACCACCTCGGCGATGGAACCGGGGTCTCCGGAAGCGATCTTCGCCTGGTATTCCTGGGCGCGCCGGCTCCACATCGTCCGTTTGGCGCGAGATCGCCCACGCAATTTCGCAAGCGCGGCGTCCATTTCCTTGTGGCTGGACAACTGTCGCAGGCCGGATATCTTGGCTTTAGCGAGGGGCACGCGCAAGGTCATCCGATCCTTGTCGAAATGCACCACAAACACGCTGAGCGTATGACCAGAGATCTCCTGCGTCTCAATTGCAACTATCTTGCCGACCCCGTGGGTCGGATAAACGACGAGATCACCGGTGACAAAGGAAGGCTTCTCGGAATTCATATCCGTCTCTCACAATCGACCCACTTGGCGCTGCCGGGACGCTTCAGTTGGTCGCTAGACTGGGCGACGGTCACACTCGCGCTCGATGAGGAGCGCGGCACGCACGGTCAACAGGCAACAGCACCGCGATTACAATACCATGAAAAAGGGGCTCATGCCAGCCGGTGCGCGCATATCCCCTCCGCAAATCCGCGGCCGGGCCTGATCTGAGCAAGGCTATGCCGCCTTAGCGTCCGCCGGGATTTGGGCTGAAGTATTTGTCGTACTTGTCGGTTTCCTCCTTGAAATCGTCGGCATCCTCCGGGAAGGGCTTCTTGCGCGTAATATTCGGCCAGCTCGCCGCGTACTGGCGGTTAAGCTCTAGCCATCGCTCGGCCGGCGGTTCGCTGTCGGGAATGATCGCTTCGACCGGGCATTCCGGCTCGCATACCCCGCAATCGATGCACTCGTCGGGGTGGATCACCAACATGTTCTCCCCCTCGTAGAAGCAGTCGACGGGGCAAACCTCCACGCAATCCATATATTTGCAACGGATGCAGGCTTCGGTGACAACATAGGTCATGGTCTTCGATTCTTCTCCTGAAATTCCGGCGCCTTCATCGCGGGAGCGGATCAGACCGCCTGGTCGAGGCCGAGCCGCTTCAGCACACGCAGGCGGGCCTCGCCGCGCTCGCGGTCCGGCACATAGATCAGTCCCCCGACGCGGCGCACCAGACTGTCCTCGTACTCGTCGAGCACCCCGTCCGCATAGGCAACTTCCCAAAGCATCTCAATGATCTCCACCCGCTCCTCGAACGAGAGCCGCTCGTTGATGATCCGGGTGAAATGGAACAGCTCGGCGGATTCCGAAGCGGCTGTCTGTCCGGCCGCGAGCAGCTCATCCGCATCGGACCGGGACAGGCCGAAGCGGCTTTGCAGCAACCGCGCGATGACGCCGCGATCCGCCTCGTCAAATCGGTCGTCGCTGTTCGCCGCTTCAACCAGCAGCGCCGCCAGAGCGAGCTGCAGCGCCTCCTGCCGCCTGCCCGTTTCCTCCCGGTGATCCGGCCAACTGCCGCTGATCCACGCCCGGATGCTGTCGATCATCGTCCTGCCTAACACTTGGGTCGTGCCGGGGCAACCCCATGCGATTTGGGGTTTTCCCCACATATTTTCAAAGGTTCAATGGCGTAGATGGAAATCACCTGCCGAGTTCGAACGTTGTCGGCGGACTAACCGGAACCGCTTGCGGATGCGATCGTGACGAAGCGCGGCGACATCATCGTTCTTCATTTCGCCGGCCAAATGCCGCTGGCCGGCATCGCTTGGCAGGCCACGCATTACATGATCGGCCTCGAACGGCTCGGATACCGATGTTGGTATGTCGAGGATGGCGGCGCCAACCCCTTCGACCCTCGTGCAAACAGCATCGTAATGGCGTGTGACTACAATGTTCGGTGCCTAAAGGAGGCGATGGAAGAACACGGGTTCGGTCAGCGCTGGTCCTATTGGGACGCGATTCACGATACGCATTATGGCTTGTCGCGGGGTCAGGTGCGCGCCCTCTATCGGCGAGCAGATGCTCTCATCAACCTTTGCGGCGCGACGCGATTGCGGGATGAGCATCTCGCCTGCCCGGTCCGTATCATGATCGATACGGATCCCGTGTACGAGCAACTCAAATACGCGACTGCCGACCGAGAGTCGCGTGCCTATTTGGATGCCCATACTCATTTCTTCACCTACGGCGAGAATCTCGGATCCGAGGACTGCCCGGTGCCGTTGTGCGGTGTCCCATGGCACCCGACCCGGCCTCCCGTGGACGTCGATTTGTGGCCCCAACCGCACGATGCGCCGTGCTGCTTCACGACCATCGCGACCTGGGAGAACAAAGGCAAGAATATCGAGTACGGCGGCTCGAGCTATGTTTGGTCGAAGCACGTCAATTTTCTCCGATTTCTCGACTTGCCTAGGCACCGGCCGGACAGCTGCTTTCGCATGGCCATGCTGCCGCCGGATGATGGGGTACGCGCCGCGGTCGCCGCTGGCGGCTGGGGCCTCGTCGATCCGCGCCCGATTTCGGCCGACATGCGGTCCTACCGCAACTTCATCGCCCGTTCGCGCGGCGAGCTCACCGTGGCGAAGGATATTTATGTTCGGCCCAACAGCGGATGGTTCAGTGATCGCAGCGTCTGCTATCTCGCAGCTGGCCGGCCGGTGATAACCATGCGCACGGGCTTCAGCAAATTTTGCCCGGCCGGGGTCGGCTGGTTTGAGTATTCCAATCATGAGGAGGCACTAGCCGCCATCGACGCAGTTGCCGCGGATTACTCCAAAAGCAGCCGCGCGGCGCGCGAATTGGCCAGGGAATATTTCGCATCGGATCGCGTTCTTGGGGCGCTAATGGCGGATTGCGGGTTGTGAGCCAACCACGCCCTCGCCTTGACAGCTGGGGTTGCTGACGTTCTCATGCTCGGTGCAACGGCAAAGGAGTAGCCAGCGCGTGGCGAGCCTAGCGGAATTGCTTCTCCTTACGCCAAGCGCGGGTCTGACAAGGCATTAATTAATTCCGTTCGGATCAATCTCGACAGCGACATCGCCCCAGGAACCACGACATGGGCGTTTTGACAGCCAGGATCGCTGCCAAGCCCGTTACCGCGACGGGCCTCGCCGACAAAGCGGCACGGTTCCACCAGTTCAATGCGAAATCATGGTGGGACCAGCTGTCGCTTGTTATCGTGTTGGTTGGCATCGCTCTTGTATTGTCCACTTTCCGCGACTACGGCGTCACGTGGGACGAGGATGTCCACAATTGGTACGGGAATTTCGTCCTCGACTATTACTTGTCTCTGTTTGGTGACAAGACTGCGCTACACTGGCGGGACCTCTATAACTACGGCGCCGTGTTCGACATGGTGGCGGCGGCGCTGAACCGCGTCTCCCCGATCGGCGTCTACGAGACCCGGCATCTGCTGAACGGCCTGGTGGGAATCCTCGGATTGATCGGCTGCTGGAAGCTCGGCCGCGCGGTTGCCGGCCCCCGCGCCGGATTTATTTCATCTCTGATACTGATTTCGACGCCCAATTATTATGGGCAAATGTTCAATAATCCAAAGGACATACCGTTTGCAGTCGGCATTGTATGGAGCACCTATTACTTGATCCGGATCGTGCCGACGCTGTCCCGGCCTCCCTTGGGGACGCTGGCCAAACTCGGTGTGGCAATCGGTATGACGATGGGTGTGAGGATCGGTGGCCTGTTGCTGATATGCTATTTGATCCTCCTCTTGGCCCTGGACAGGATTTGGCGCGCCATTTCCGCCAAACAGATCGGCGTGCTGGCCGGCACCGCTTGGGTCGGCTTGTGGCGAGTTCTCCTCCCGGTCGTAGGCGTTGCCTATCCGGTCATGTTGTTGTTCTGGCCGTGGGCGCAGACCGACCCGATAGAGAATCCGCTGCGCGCCCTTGCTTTTTTCTCACACCAAACCTTCCCGTTTTATACGCTGTTCGACGGCCAGTTTGTGCCGGCGAGCGACCTGCCATTGACGTACCTCCCGACTTATATCGCCCTCGCGCTGCCGGAGCTCGTTCTCGTCCTGTTGTTCTCTGTTCCGGTTGCAGTCGGGGTCGCGCTCTGGCGCGGCAATTTCCGCTTGAGCCGAGAACAAGCGCTCGCGAGCTTCGTCCTCGGCATCGGGATCGTCTTCCCAGTCGCGTACGCCATAGCCATTAGGGCCGTATTGTTCGACGGCATGCGCCACTTCATCTTTATTTTGCCACTGATCGCAGTTGCGGCGGCAGTTGTCGCAGATCGGGGTCTCGATTGGTTGTCGCGGTTCCCGTACCGACGGCCGATCTGGGTCGTGCTCGCTCTTTATGGCTGCGCGCATATTTCGATCATGGCCATGCTGCACCCAGACCAATATGTTTACTACAATGCCTTCGTCGGCGGCGTCGAGGGCGCCCAGCACAAGTTCAAGCTCGATTATTGGGCCAACTCCTATGCCGAGGCGGTGCAGGGGCTCGAAGATTATTTGCGCGCCGAGTATGGTGCGGATTTCGAAGAGCGCGAATTTACCGTCGCTGTTTGTGGGCCGCCGATCTCAGCGGGTTATTATTTCCCTCCGAATTTTCGATTTGTTCGCGACCGTGCCCAGGCTGATTTTTTTATCGCCTTCACCAAGGACAACTGCGAACGATCGCTGCCCGGCCGGCCGATTTATCGCGTCGAGAGGATGGGTGCGCTCCTGTCTCTGGTGCTTGATCGGCGCGAACTTGTTGCGGAGCGACGGGCCGCGAAGCACGCCTCGGCGGCATTCCCTTCGAGGCCGATCCCCGGATCGCCGCCGTTGCATTCGCCCCAATCGCCGTAGAATAGATCTCGAGTGAAACCTTCCGAGTACGACAAGCTCGACCGGATCGAAGACCGGATGTGGTGGTTCGCCGCCATGCACGCGAACCTGCTCGCGGCGGCGCAGCGATCAGCGATCGATAAACTCCATCTCCCCATTCTGGACGCCGGTTGCGGGACCGGGGGGTTTCTTTCGCGGTTGGCGGCTAAATATTGCGGGAATGCCGTAATTGGACTGGATCTCGACCTCCGGGCCTGTACGCGTGCGGCTGTCAAGAGCGCACGGCCGGTGTGCGTGGGCTCGATCAACGACCTGCCGTTCGCCAATAATGCTGCTTGCTGCCATCTTCAGCGCGGATGTCTTATGCCACGAAGGGGTCGACGAACATCGTGCACTGCGGCAATTTCATCGCTGTCTGTGTCAGAACGGCTGGCTTATCCTCAATCTACCGGCCTATCGCTGGATGCTGTCGCGGCACGACGCGGCAGTGAGCAATGTTCGGCGCTATACCGCGACGGGCCTTCGCCGTTTGCTGAAGGCGGTCGGGTTCCGTCCGGTGTACATCTCCTATTGGAACGCCCTGCTGCTTCCGCTGATGGTCATCGCGCGCAAGCTTGTTCCCCAAGATCGTGGCGTGGTTAGCGACGTCAAATTGTACCCTCGTTCGGTGGAAATGCTTTGCCGAGCCGCCACGACGCTCGAAGCCGCGATTACTGCGACGTGGGGTCAGATTGCCCTTTGGCGGGTCAATTCTCGCCGTCGCTGTAAAGGGAGGCGGCGATCGTGACTGAAAAAGAGCCAACGATTCCGAAACCCGCCACGTCCGGTCTGGCGCTCTCGATCGTGATCCCGGTCTACAACGGTGCCGCCAGCATCGCCGAGCTGGTTCGCGCACTGGAGGAGCTGCGGATCGAGGGCGGACACGAGATCATCCTCGTCAATGACGGCAGTCCCGACGACAGCCTCGATGTGTGCTGCGCTCTCGTCGACGGCGCCAGTGTGCCGATCACATTGATCAAACTCGCAAGAAACTTTGGAGAGCACAACGCCGTTATGGCGGGGCTGCGCCATGCGAGCGGGGCGCATGTAATTACGATGGACGACGACCTGCAGAACCCTCCGGAGGAGATCGAGCGACTGCTCGCCTTTGCTCAAGGCAGCGGAAAGGAGGTCATCTATACCTTCTACGACGATAAGCAGCACCCGATCTGGCGGAACCTCGGGAGCCGCTTTACCAACCGGGTCGCCGATTTCGTGCTCGAAAAACCGAGGGGTCTCTATCTCTCCAGCTTCCGTTGTATGAGCGCTTTTGTCGTTCGCGAGATCACCCGCTATGAGGGGCCCTTCCCCTATGTCGATGGGCTGATCCTGCAGGTGACCCACGATATCGATCGGCTGATGGTGCGGCATCTGCCGCGCGCCGTAGGGCGCAGCAATTATAACTTGCGCCGACTCATGCGGCTGTGGGCGAGCATGTTCGTCAATTTTTCGGTGATGCCGCTGCGGGTCAGCACAATAACCGGGTTCGTCCTGAGCGGAATGGGGGCTTTGGCCGGCGCGATGGTCATCGCCGAGGCGCTGACTTCATCCCCGCCGGCCGGCTGGGCTTCGCTGATGGCGGCGGTGCTGCTGCTTTCCGGCGTACAGCTGGTGATACTCGGCATCGTCGGCGAATATCTCGGCCGGCTCTATCTCACGGCCAACGGAAAGCCTCAATCGGTGATCAGGGAGGTGCGGCGTAGCCAATTCTCGCGCGCCGCCGAGGCGCGTCCGCCGGTTTGGCTACGCGAGACCGCAGGAAGATGATGTCGGTCTATTACACAAGTCTCGTGGCGGCGATATTGTTTGGGATTGGCGGACAAATCGCACTGAAATCGGCTGCCGAAAAATCGGCGACGATCACTGCTCAATTTCTCAATCCGCTGACGATAATTGGCCTTGCGATCTATATCATGGCTGCGCTTTGCTACATTCTGGCTCTCAAGAAAATCCCTGTGTCGATCGCCTTCCCTTCGGTTGCGGCGAGCTACGCGGTGGTCGCGGTGCTCGCGCATATATTGTGGAACGAGCCGCTAGGCTGGCCGCAGCTGGCGGGGATCGCATTGATCGGCAGCGGCGTGTTGCTGATCCATCAGCACTGAAGTTGGGCTCAGGCGAAAAAACTGCGAATCTCGGCGATAACCCGATCTACCGCCTCGTCTGAAATTTGCGGATAAATCGGCAGGCTCAGAATTTGGGGTGCGGCGCGCTCGGTCACACCCAGACCCGATGGACCGCAGGCGAGACGGCCGCTATAGGCCGGCTGTTGGTGCACCGGGACCGGATAATGAATTGCCGCTGCCGATCCCGGCAGCCTGCAATGTCTCCCGCAACCGATCGCGCTCGGCCAGCCGGATTACGTACTGATGGAAAACGTGTGTCGTTTGTAGCCGGCGCGCCGGAAGCGCCAGCGGGAGCCCGGTGAGACCCGTATCATAACGGTCCGCGACGGCTTGCCGGCGAGCATTGTCAGCGTCCAACGACCTGAGCTTGACGCCGAGGATGGCGGCCTGCATCGGGTCGAGACGCGAATTGATGCCGGTGCGCGCACTGACATAACGCTCGCGCCAGCCGTACTCTCGAATTTCGCGCAGCGCCACCGCGAGCACGGGATCGTTCGTCACGACCATGCCGCCGTCGCCGAGCGCGCCGAGGTTCTTTGTCGGATAAAAGCTGAAGCAAGCGATATCGCCAAACGACCCTGCCGCCCTGCCGCGATAGAGTGCGCCATGGCTCTGCGCGCAATCCTCTATCAGCCGCAAGCCTGATTTCCGGGCGATCTCGGTGAGGGCAGACAATTCGGCCGGCTGGCCATAAATGTGCACCGGCAGGACCGCCGCCGGCCGGCCGGCCGGCGGCGACTGCAAGGCACGCAAGAGCTCGCGCGGAGCCATCGTGTAGGTCCCCGGCTCCACGTCGACCAGCACCGGCGTCGCGCCGGCCCGCTCGATCGCTGCAATAGTCGCAACCGCAGTGTGGGACACGCGTGAAGACGAGGTCCCCCGAGCCGATCCCGCATGCGCGCAATGCGATCTCGATCGCATCCGTCCCGCTGGCGACGCCGATCGCGTGCGCAACCCCGACGAAATCCGCAAAGGCGGCCTCGAAAACCTCCACCTCTCGTGCCGAGGATATAGGCGCCGCCATCGAGAACGCGGGCGATAGCGGCGTCGATAGCGGGTCGCTGAGCGAGGTATCCGGCGCGGGGGTCGGTCTGCGGGATGGCGAGGTCGGGCGGTTGATCGTCATGGGCTCTCAGATAGTAGCTCGCGAGATGACTGCGATAATATTCGAGGGAACGGCGCAGCCCTTGGGCGAGACCGACGCGGGGTCGCCAGCCGGACAAAGCCCGGAAACGTTGGTCGTCGATCAGGAAATCTCCGACATCGATGCGCTTGCGCTCCGGCGGAAACTCCCGGATGTCGTACTTGCCGCCGCCATTCGCCTCGATCATCGCTTCTGCCAGAGCCGTCAGGCTGACCGGGTCGCCGCCACCGACATTGAGCGCCAACCCCTCGGCCTCCGTCGTGAGCGCGGCGGCGAGGAACGCGTCCGCCGCGTCATCGACATAGAGCAAGGTCGCGGCGTTGCTCGCCGCCCCATACCTCGAACGGCTCGCCCTCGATGACCCGGCGCAACCAAATGCCGAGGAAGGTCTGGCGCGCATCCTTGATGCGCATTCCGGGCCCGTAGACATTGGTCAGCCGCAGGGAGCGGGTCTTGATGCCGTAAACATCGCGATACAATAGGTGATAGGCCTCGCCGGCCATCTTGTTGACGCCGTTCACGTCGACCGGTCGCAGCGGATGGCGCTCGTCGACCGGGAGATAGCGCGGCCGGCCATAGATCTGCCGTGTTCCGGCATGCACGATCGCGATCCCGGGATTGACCGCCCGGCATGCTTCGAGCAGCTGCAATTGCGCCGTGCAATTGATCGCCAGATCGTCTTCCGGCGCCGACATCGAATCGAGATGACTGGTCTGCGCCGCTAAGTTGAACAGAAAATCCTGCCCCGCGAGCAGATGTCGCAAGGCATACCCGCCGCGGATATCGGCAATGTTGACCGTCACCCGATCTGCGGATGTCGGCGATATTGGCGAGATTGCCGCCGTATTCCGGGATCATGCTGTCGACCAGCAGAACCTCGGCCCCAAAGGAGACCAGACGCCGAGCGATCGCGGAGCCGATCAAGCCCAATCCGCCGGTAATCATCGCGCGGGCGCCGGCGTAGGCATCCAGGCGCGGATCAGTGCTCCGACCCACTTTTCCTCGCTCGGACGTCAACGGATCCCACGCCTAGCGTACCCTCGGCGAACCAGTTCGATACCGCACGGCCTCGGCAATCTACGATAACGCCGCCCGCTTGTCGGCTATTCCAAATGCCTAAGTGAATTCCGATCCACCTGTTTTTGTAAGGGATTTACAGGCACGTCTATTTCCTCCGGTACGCGCA